>NZ_PVEP01000023.1 GCF_002973535.1 Albidovulum denitrificans | reverse complement strand
CCCGGCTTTTGTGGAGAGCGTTTAGCTCACTTCACGGGCCTTTCTCTCGAAGGCGATGGGGCTTTGGTAGCCGAGCGATGAATGTCGTCTGACGGGGTTATAGAACCCGTCGATGTATCTGGCGATGGCATTTTCGGCCTGCTGGCGTGTTTGCCATGCGACTGGCCAGACCAGCTCCGACTTGATGGTCTTGAAGAACGTCTCGACCATCGCGTTGTCGTAGCAGTTCCCCTTGCCGCTCATCGAGATCAGGATGCTGCGCTTTCTGAGTTCGGCCTGATAGTCCACCGAGCAATACTGGCTTCCGCGATCGCTGTGATGAACCAGACCGGGTGCGGGGCTTCTGTTCGCAATGGCACGGCGCAGGGCTTCGACGGCGAGGCCCCTCTTCAGGCGGTCACTCGTTGCCCAGCCGACGACCCGCCGCGAGTGGAGGTCGAGCACGACCGCAAGGTAAAGCCAGCCCTGTGCTGTCCAGATGTAGGAGATGTCAGCTCCCCATTTCTTGTCGGGCGCATCGGCGCTGAAGTCCTGCGCAATCAGGTTCTGCGCAATTGGCCAGGCATGCTCGCTGTCCGTGGTTCGCTTGAATCGCCGTTTCTGCCTTGCCACGAGGCCGTTCTCGCGCATCAGGCGTGCCGTGCGATGCCGCCCGATCTGATGACCTTCGTCGATCAGGTCGCGATGCATGCGCGGACTGCCATAGGTGCCGTTCGACAGGGCGAACACCGTGCGAATGTGGGCGAGATGGACCATGTCCTGTCGCTGGCGCTGGCAGGCCGGGCGGTCGCGCCAGGCGAAGAACCCACTCTGGCTGACCTCCAGGACCCGGCACATCCTGTGAATGGGGAAGCTCGCCTTCTCCGCTTCGATGAAGGCAAAGCTCATCGACTTGCGTCTTTCGCGAAGAAGGCGGCGGCCTTTTTTAGAATGTCGCGCTCCTGCTTCAGAACAGCGTTCTCGCGTCGCAACCGCTTCAACTCGGCATGCAGATCGACCGATGCCTCAACCGGCTCACCGGTATCCCGTTCGCGACTGAGCCATCGCGTCAGCGTCGAAAGCCCAATCCCCAGATCTTCCGCGATCTCGCGCCGTGTCCGGCCGCTGGTCAGCGCCAACCGAACCGCTTCACGCCGGAACTCCGGCGTCGGTCTGCTTCCGTTTCCCATAGAACACCTCCTGGTTCCTCAGTTGGTGCTCTCCACTTTTTCAGGGCAAGTCCA
>NZ_PVEP01000022.1 GCF_002973535.1 Albidovulum denitrificans | reverse complement strand
TGCCTCCGGTCGGGCTACGCCCTCCCTCCGACACACACCCGCCGCAGCGTCTCATCCTGATTGACGCGGAATCTCACCCTGATTGTCGCGCCGCAAACGAGCGTCGGCGGTTCGGCTACCGGCGCCTGTTCGTGCTGCTGCGCCGCGAGGGCGAGCCCTCGGGGATCAATCGGATCTATCGGCTCTACCGCGAAGAGGGGCTGACGGTGCGCAAGCGGAAGGCGCGGCGCAAGGCGGTCGGAACGCGGGCACCGATCCTGGTCGAGGCACGGCCCAATGCACGCTGGTCGCTGGATTTCGTCCATGACCAGTTCGCGGGCGGCCAGCGCTTCCGGGTGCTCAACGTGGTCGACGACGTCACCCGTGAATGCCTCGCGGCGATCCCTGACACCTCGATCTCGGGGCGCCGTGTCGCGCGTGAACTGACGACCCTGATCGAGCGCCGCGGAAAGCCCGGCATGATTGTCAGCGATAATGGAACGGAACTGACCAGTAACGCGATCCTGCGGTGGTGTTCCGAGCATCGGATCGAATGGCACTACATCGCGCCGGGCAAGCCGATGCGAGACACGGTTTCGTCGAAAGCTTCAATGGCAGGATGCGTGATGAGTTGCTCAACGAGACCATGTTCCGCAACCTGGCCCATGCGCGGGTCGTGATCGCCGCCTGGGCTGCCGACTATAACACCGAACGTCCGCACTCGGCTTTGGATTACCAGACCCCGGCCGACTACGCGCGGACCCTGACCACCGCAATCGCCCGACCCGCTGCGCGAGATGAAAGCTCCGCGCGTCGGGCGATTGCTCAACCCGCGCCAATCGGCGTAAACACCAACCGGGCTCCGGTCGCGGCTGGATGAAAGTTCAGTGGCAGGTCAGAAATCCAAAACCGGGGACAAGCATCCCTATTACATGTGCTTCAACAAAGGCTGTGGCTCCTATCGGAAATCCATACGCCGTGACGTGATCGAGGGAGAGTTCGCAGACCTGTTGCGTGACGTTGCACCGTCTCCGGCAAAGCTGTCACTGGCCAAGCGCATGTTCTCCGCCGCATGGAACCAGCGCCAGGAAAGCGCCCGTGAAAATGCCGCGCTCTATGCCAACAGGATCGGCGAACTCGATGCGCAGGTGGAGACATTACTCTCCCGGCTCATGGAGGCCGACACCAGCACGGTCATCAAAGCCTATGAAAAGAAGATCGGAGAACTGGAACAGCAAAAGCTGCTGCTGGCCGAAAAAGCGGAAGCAACAGGCAAGCCAAGAGCCGCCTTTGAGCAGTTGTTCGAACTCGCAATCAAGTTTCCGGCAAACCTTTGGAAAGTCTGGGAAAGTGGTCGTTTCGACCTGCAACGACTCGTCCTCAGACTGGCATTTGCAGAGCGCTTGCCATACAGCCGGGAAACAGGGTTTCGAACCCCGGAATTATCATTTCCGTTCAAAGCGTTAGGGGGGGAATCCATGCAGGATTGTAAAATGGCGGAGGAGCCAGTCTGGAGCTATCCCGTCTCTGCAAAATTCCCTGCAAACAGGGAAATTAACAGAGTATTTCTGCTGTTTTCTGGCAATCAATGCTGGGATCGGCGAAAAACTCGACGACTATTCAATGCCTTATCCGAAATTTCCCTACCCACAGGAACAGGGAACTTTTTCGAGCCGAACAAGGTAATTTCTTCTTCGAGCAGGGAACTGGGTCACGGCGGCACGATCCTGCCGATGCAGGCCTTCCGTGTCATTTGAGCGGCCTCGGACGCGATGGAATCTGGTATCGTGAAGGGGACTCATAGAATGACGAACGACCTTACCCGGGCCTCTGCGGCACCGGC
>NZ_PVEP01000021.1 GCF_002973535.1 Albidovulum denitrificans | reverse complement strand
CACGCCGGAACTCCGGCGTCGGTCTGCTTCCGTTTCCCATAGAACACCTCCTGGTTCCTCAGTTGGTGCTCTCCACTTTTTCAGGGCAAGTCCACAATGTCTCGCCAATGACATGAGCCTCGAAGGCGCCGCCCAGTATCTCTGCCTGTCGAATTCCGCAGTCAAGGCGCGACTGGCATCAGTGCGCAAGCGTACCGGGCTTGAGACCAACACCGGCGTTCTCGGCCTCGCCTTCCGGCAGAAGCTGATACTGTAAGCGGGGAATATGACAGCATCCGTGGGACCCGCAGAATGCCGGATCGACCGAAAGTTCGGGCTATGACGGTCGGCAGGGCCAGAGTTCCGTTCCATCATCAGCAAGGCGCCGGATATTGATCTGGGCGCCAAGTGGCGTGACGGCCAGCGTTGTCAGTGCGTAAAGCACCCGTCGGCCCTGTTCGTGGGTCAGTGGAACCCCCTGGCCGTTTTTCAGGATCGCGGTTGTCATTTCGCGAGTGTAACGCCCTTGTTCCACAAGGTGAATCCCGTTTGAGCCGTTGCTGCGGTGTGACTTTGGCAATCTTTGACGGAGCGTATGGAACCCCGATGTCTCCGAAATTCCGGCGCTGTTTGCCAACGGCGCTTGGAGGCAATGGGCTGTCATCAATGCGGCTTGGCGATAGAAAGTGGACATATTCTGTTGTCAAACGGATTAGGTGTGGCTACGTTGGCGCCAACTCCCGTTGATAACAGGATCGGCGTCGAAATGGTCACCAAAGCCTTCGATCTGACGGGCGCCGTATCCTACCACACCGGCCAGTTTCCTCCCTCCTCGCTCGATTACGAGCGCCTTCTCGGCCCCCTCGAAGAGGCGGCAGCCTCCCTTGCGCGTTACGATGCCAAGATGTCGGGGATGGTGAACAGCGAGCTGTTTCTCGCGCCCCTGCGGCGCCAGGACGCCGTCACATCTTCCCGAATGGAGGGCACGATCTCGACCATCGAGGAACTTTACCGCCTCGAGGCCGAAGAGGACGCTGGCAGCGCCGACCCCTACCGCGAAGCGCGCAATGACGACATCGAGACCTATCTCTACTCCCGCGCGCTCCGAAATGCCCAACAGGCGCTTGCCGAAGGCGCGCCGCTTGGCGAGCACCTGATCCGCACCGCCCACCAGCAGCTCCTTTCGTTCGGCCGCGGTGCTCGCAAGCGCCCCGGAAGTTACAAGGTCGATCAGAACTACATCGGGGACGAGCGGCGCGGACAGATCCACTACGTTCCGATCGCGCCGGAACACCTCGGCCCGGCGATGGCCGATCTCGTGCGTTACATCGACGAAAGCACGATGCGGCCCTTGATCCGCACTGCGATCGCGCATGTCGAATTCGAGGCCCTGCACCCGTTCGAAGATGGCAACGGCCGTATCGGTCGCATGCTGATCACCCTGATGCTCTGGAAGCTGGGTGTCCTCCATCAGCCAAACTTCTTCGTTTCGGGCTATTTCGAGGCCCACAAGTCGGAGTATATCGAGCGCATGCGCGCGGTTTCGGCAACCGGGGATTGGACCGGGTGGGTCATCTTCTTCCTGCGAGCCATGCATGCGCAGGCAACGGTCAATATCGAGACGGCAGACGCGATCTTTCAACTCCATGGCCAGATGCGGGAACGCTTCCGCGACGTGCTCAACTCGCAATTCCACGACCAGGCGCTGGATTTTGTCTTCGCCAGTCCGATCTTCCGCAACGACCGTTTCGTCGACCGCTCCGGGATTCCGGCATCATCGGCGCGCGCCCTCTCCCGACGGCTCGTCGATGCGGGCCTCCTGCGCACGATTGAGGCCGCCTCAGGGCGCCGCGCCGCACTATACGCCTTCGACCCGCTGCTCGATCTGCTAAAGGTCTGACGCAGGGTAGTGTCGAAGCACGGTGATTGAGGAGTTTCGAGCCTGAGCGGGCCAGTGAAGCCATTCGTCCGACTCCGCTTGCCAACGCAGAAGAGAAGTTGTCCTTGGGCGGCTCATGCGACCGGTAATCCGATTTATGTAACGTAACTGGAGCTGCGGCCAGCAGACAGCGGCCCGCGAGAACCGCCTCTCATGGGTGGCTCTACCCCCGCAGCAATGTTTTCAGATCCGTCCCCGGCGCCTCCAGCATGGCACGTGACCTGCTCCCCTTAGAGTCCGCGTTTATAAGTTAGCTCTGTTCAGGGTTTGGTCCTCTTCTGACCGTTTGTGATACTCCCGCGGGGTGAGCCC
>NZ_PVEP01000020.1 GCF_002973535.1 Albidovulum denitrificans | reverse complement strand
CCGAGCATCTCTTTCAGTGTCGCCACATCCATCATCTGCTCGGCCAACATCTTCTTGAGCTTCGTGTTCTCGGCTTCGAGCGCCTTCAGCCGCTTCGCATCGGCGACCTCCATGCCGCCATACTTGCGCCGCCAGTTGTAGAAAGTCGCGTCGCTGATCCCGTGCTTGCGGCACAGATCCGGCGCGCTCATGCCCGCCTGATGCTCCTTCAGAATACCAATGATCTGCGCTTCGCTGAACCGTGATCTCTTCATCGTCTGTCTCCTCAGTTGGAGAACAGGCTAACCTCAAATCGAGGACTTTTCAGGGGAGCAGGTCAGGTCAACAGTTCATACTGGCGATTAAGGTTCTGCTCCTGAATCCGATCATACAAGTCAGGATTTTCTTCCTCCAGAATGAACACTTTCGGCACCCCTCAGGCAGGAACCTTCAAGACCCTTAGTCGGTCCACCGAGGCGGCCGCTGATTCACGAGTGATACGTGAACCCTCTGGTGCATTTCCGTAAACGAAACTAGCACGTTGCGCCTTCAGTTCCTCATCCGTCACGACATGGAGCTTAGCTTTCTCGATAAGTGCGTCCAACTCAGGACGCACGGGCGCCCGCTTGAGCGCGGATTTTCTTTCCACCATGTCTTGCCTCCTTTGCTTCAATCCACCGATTGCCTCGGCGCGACCATGTTCGACTATATATGCGATGGATCCTAAGATTCTGCTATTCACAATTGCAGTTCGCGACCGTCCTGCAGCTAGTTTTCCTCTGAATGGTGCGAGAAAGACTCAACACCCCGTCAGTCAACGCGTGCGACAATTCTGGTTCGCCCCCCCCGAATGGTGAACCGACGAATACGGCCAATCCACTGCCCGCCCGACGAACCCGTGCTTGACCGGATTGATCCAACAATACCGGACATGTGCCGAAAAATCGGCCTCGTCCCGGATGTGATCGGCATCTTGCCCTAGGCTCCGCCTGTTCGCGGCTGAAACCGTCCACTGGACGGTTTCGTTTGTGCCGCTCGCCCCATGCGGCGATGCCGAACCGTCTCTCTCGCCGCGTCGCACCACCGCCTGCCGCCCGAGGGGTTAACGACGGATGAAGCCCGCCCCGCCCGACGGCTGTAGCGACAAAGCCCCTACGCGCGCCCTACGGCATCCCGACGCATCCCCGACCACCCGAACCAAAGAAAAACGCCCCGCGAACGGATCGCGGGGCGCGTGTTTGATTTCCGGTCTCGCAGCGGGCTCAGCCGCGCTCTTCGACGATGGTCACCAGATGCGGGATCTTGTTGACCATGCCGCGCACGGCGGGCGTATCCTCAAGCTCGCGGGTGCGGTTGATCTTGCCAAGGCCAAGGCCCTTCAGCGTCGCGGCCTGGATGGCGGGGCGACGGGCGGGCGAGGCGATCTGTTTGACGACAATGGTTTTTTTGGCCATGGTCCGGTCTCCTTACGCTTCCGCCGTTTCGGCGGCGGCCTCGGTTTCCGGCTTCTTCAGGATGTCGGCCACCTTCTTGCCGCGGCGCTGCGCGACCATGCGGGGGCTGGCTTCCTGCTTCAGACCGTCCAGCGTGGCACGGATCATGTTGTAGGGGTTCTGGGTGCCGAGCGACTTGGCGACGACGTCCTGAACGCCCAGCATCTCGAACACGGCGCGCATCGGACCACCGGCGATGATCCCGGTACCGGCCGGCGCCGTCCGCATCACCACACGGCCCGCACCGTGGCGGCCCTCGATGTCGTGGTGCAGCGTGCGGCCATCCTTCAGCGGCACGCGGACGAGCGAGCGTTTCGCCTGCTCGGTCGCCTTGCGGATCGCTTCCGGCACTTCCTTGGCCTTGCCCTTGCCAAAGCCGACGCGGCCGCGCTGGTCACCGACCACCACAAGCGCGGCGAAGCCGAAGCGCTTACCACCCTTCACGGTCTTGGACACGCGGTTGATCGCGACGAGACGATCGGCGAATTCCGGGGTTTCCTCGCGCTCGCGGCGCTCCCGGCGGTTATCACGTTCTGCCATCAGGCATTCCTTCAATGGTGGCGCGCCTGGCGCCGTTGGGGCCGATCCTGGTGTCCCCGGACAGACCGGGGACCCGGATCATCGGGGCGGCACAAGGCACCGCCCTCAGGTCTTAGAACTTCAGCCCGCCTTCACGCGCGGCATCGGCCAAGGCCTTGATCTTGCCGTGGAAAAGAAAGCCGCCACGGTCGAAGTAGCATTCCTCGACACCGGCCTTCTTCGCCCGTTCGGCGATCGCGGCGCCGATCTTCTTCGCCGCTTCGACGTTGTTCTTGCCGACAACACCCAGATCCTTCTCGAGGCTGGAGGCCGAGGCGAGCGTCACGCCCTTGACGTCGTCGATCAGCTGAACGCTGATGTTCTTGGACGAGCGGTGGACCGAGAGGCGCGCGCGCCCGTCGGCCAGTTTCCGCAGCTTGTTCCGAACGCGCAGGCGGCGCTTGAGGAACAGTTCCCGTTTGCTGTTTGCCATTTTCGCGTTCCTTACTTCTTCTTGCCTTCCTTGCGGAAGATGTACTCATCCTTGTACTTGATGCCCTTGCCCTTGTAGGGCTCCGGCTGGCGCCATTCGCGGATATTCGCCGCGACCTGGCCCACAAGCTGGGGATCAATGCCTTCCACAACGATTTCGGTCTGCTTCGGGGTCGTGACGGTCACGCCCTCGGGGACCTCGAAATTCACTTCGTGGCTGTAGCCGAGCGACAGTTTCAGGACCTTGCCCTGCATCTGCGCGCGGTAGCCGACGCCGTTGATCTCAAGTTCCTTCTTGAAGCCCTGCGTCACGCCCTGAACCAGGTTCGCCACCATGGAGCGCGACATGCCCCATTGCTGACGCGCCCGTTTGGAGGTGCCACGCGGTTTCACCGAGATTTCATTGCCTTCCTGCGCGATCGTCACATCGTCGGTCGCGGTGAACGCGAGGGTGCCTTTCGGCCCCTTCACTTCCACATGCTGACCGTTGATCGTGGCGGTAACGCCGGACGGGACTTCGACGGGTCTTTTGCCAATACGGGACATCGAACCCTCCTTAGAACACGGTGCAGAGCACTTCGCCGCCAACATTGGCGGAACGTGCGGCTGCATCCGACATCACGCCCTTGGGCGTGGAGACGATGGAGACACCGAGGCCCTGACGGACCGCCGGCACTTCTTTCGCGCCGGCATAGACGCGGCGGCCCGGCTTCGAGACGCGCTTGATCTCGCGGATCACCGGCGTGCCTTCGAAGTATTTCAGGCTGATCTCAAGCTCCGGCTTGCCGTCGGCCGAGGTCGCGGCCTCGTAGCCGCGGATGTAGCCTTCGTCCTTCAGCACGTCCAGAACCCAGGCGCGAAGCTTGGAGGCCGGCGTGCGGACGGTCGAACGGCCGCGCAGCTGGGCGTTGCGGATGCGGGTCAGCATATCGCCGAGAGGATCGTTCATCGACATATCTCGGTCCTCCTTACCAGCTCGACTTGACCATGCCGGGGATCTGGCCCATCGAGGCGAGATCGCGCAGCATGATACGGCTGAGCTTGAGTTTGCGGTAATAGGCGTGCGGACGGCCCGTCAGCTGGCAGCGGTTGTGGATCCGCGTGGCCGAGGAGTTGCGGGGCAGTTCAGCCAGTTTCAGCGTCGCCTTGAAACGCTCTTCCATCGGCAGCGACTGGTCTTCGATGATCGCCTTCAGTGCCGCGCGCTTGGCCGCATATTGCTTGACCAGCTTGGCGCGCTTCACTTCGCGGTTCACCATGGATTTCTTAGCCATATTCTCGTTCCTCCGCGGATCAGCTGGTGAAGGGCATGTTGAATTGCTTCAACAGCGCCTTCGCTTCCGCGTCGGTCGGCGCGGTGGTGCAGATGATGATGTCCATGCCGAGAACCTCGTCGACCTTGTCGAACTCAATCTCGGGGAACACGATGTGTTCCTTCAGGCCCATCGCGTAGTTGCCGCGGCCATCGAACGACGAACCCTTGACGCCGCGGAAGTCGCGGACGCGCGGGAGCGCGATGTTGATGAGGCGGTCGAGGAATTCGTACATCCGATCGCCGCGCAGCGTGACCTTGGTGCCAAGCGGCATCTCTTCACGCACGCGGAAGCCCGCGATGGACTTCTTGGCCTTGTTGATGACGGCCTTCTGACCGGCGATGAGCGACAGCTCCTCGGCGGCCTGCTTGACCTTCTTGGTATCCTTCACGGCCTCGCCGACGCCCATGTTCAGGACGATCTTGTCGAGCTTCGGGATCTGCATCTCGTTCTTGTAGCCGAACTCTTCCTTGAGGGCGGCCCGGATGGACGAGAGGTAATGCGCCTTCAGGCGCGGGGTATAGGTCGCAGCGTCCAGCATCAGATCACGTCTCCCGTGGTCTTGGCGAAACGCACCTTCTTGTCGCCGTCCATGCGGAAGCCGACGCGGGTGGCCTTGCCGTTCTTGTCCATGAGCGCGAGGTTCGACAGCTCGATCGGCATCGCCTTCGGCTGCCGGCCGCCCTGGTTCGACTGGGTCTGGCGCTGGTGACGGATGGCGATATTGACGCCATCGACCACGGCCTTGCCGGCCTTCGGATCGACGGACGTGATCTCGCCCTGCTTGCCCTTGTCCTTGCCGGCAAGGACGACGACCTTGTCGCCTTTACGGAGTTTCGCGGCCATCACAGCACCTCCGGCGCGAGCGAGATGATCTTCATGAAGTTCTTGGCGCGGAGCTCGCGGACGACCGGGCCGAAGATACGCGTGCCGACCGGCTCACCCTGGTTGTTCAGGATGACGGCGGCGTTGCGATCGAAGCGGATGGAGGTGCCGTCCTCGCGACGGACTTCCTTGGCGGTGCGCACGACGACGGCCTTGCGGACGTCGCCCTTCTTCACGCGACCGCGCGGGATGGCTTCCTTGACCGACACCACGATGATGTCGCCGACGCTGGCATAGCGACGGTGGGAACCACCCAGAACCTTGATGCACTGAACTTTCCGGGCACCGGAGTTGTCAGCGACATCCAGATTGGTCTGCATCTGGATCATTTGGTTTCTCCCGACCTTTGGGGACCGGCCCTATTCTGCGGCCCCAGGGTTTCGATGGAACTGGTCCGGGGTGACTTACGCGGTTGCGTCGGTCACCACGGTCCAGCGTTTCGTCTTCGAGATCGGCGCGCATTCCTCGATGCGGACAATGTCGCCAACCTTGAATTTGTTCTCCGCGTCATGGGCGCGGTATTTCTTCGACTTCCGCACCGTCTTGTGCAGAAGCGGGTGCTTGAAGCGACGCTCGACCAGGACGGTGATCGTCTGGTCGTTCTTGTCCGAGGTCACGGTGCCTTGCAGGATACGTTTGGGCATGGATGTTTCCTCAGTTCGCCGCCGCTTCAGCGGCTTTCTGGTTCAGGACCGTCTGGATGCGGGCGACGTCACGGCGGACGGCGCGCATGCGGGCGGTGTTCTCAAGCTGGCCGCTGGCCTGCTGGAAGCGGAGGTTGAACGCCTCCTTCTTGAGCGCGACAAGCTCATCACGAAGCTGGTCGGGCGACTTGGTCTTCAGTTCCTGGGCGTTCATATCGCCTTTTTCCCTTTCAACATCACCGGAAGGCCCGTGGACGGGTTGCCTTCAGCCCGGTGGAGTCAATGATAGCCGAGCGAATCCGGTTGCCCGGACTCGCAGGATGCGTCCCTATAAGGGAGGCGGCGGTGGGGGGCAAGGGAAAAGGTTGGGCTTTGCGGCCTCGCCTCAAACTGCGTCAGTTGAGGGTCCTTGGTGGCGAGGGCCGGGGCAGCGGCCCAGGCCTGTCCGACCGGCGCCGATGTCAGGCGCAGCCCCTGCGTGAGGCCGCCCTCCCCTCGTGAAACCCGCATCCCGCCCCCATGCGCAGGGCGCGAGGCGCCCCTCAATACGCGAATACGAGGCTGTCGAGGCCGGTGAGGCTTGAGACGCCCTGCAAGGTCAGCGTATCGCCGCCGCCGAAGTCGAAGACGACCT
>NZ_PVEP01000019.1 GCF_002973535.1 Albidovulum denitrificans | reverse complement strand
TGTAATCGACATTCGCCATGCCCTGGATCAGGTTCGCCCCCGTCGTTCCGCGCAGGTTGTCGAAACCCTGGCTGCCGATCAGGTTCTCGATCGAGCTGAAGGTATCGCCCGCCGCAAGGTTGGTGTTGATGCCGGGGAACATCAGATCGACCCGAAGCGACCCGACCGAGCCCTGATAGGACACCGTGTCGATCCCCGCCCCGCCGTCGAACGCATCCGCCCCGGCGCCCCCGTTCAGTGTGTCGTTCCCATCCCCGCCATAAAGCGTGTCGTTCCCAAGACCGCCTTCAAGCCAGTCATTGCCCGTGCCGCCACCCAGACTGTCGTCGCCATCAAGGCCAAAGAAGGTTACGGCGCCGGTCGAGCCGGTCATGGTATCGCCAAAACCGGTGCCACGGATGATCTCGATCCCCGTGAATGTATCGGTGCCGCCCAGCCCGTCCTGCGCGGTGCCGCCGGTGGCGGAGGTGAAGGTCACCGCGACGCCGGTCGCCGGCAGATCATTGTTGTAGTCGAGCAGGTCGGTCCCCGTACCGCCGTCGATCGTGTCGTTGCCCACCCCGGCTTCGATCGTATCGTTCCCGGCACCGGCGGTGATGACGTCATCCCCGGCCCGGCCCTGGATGAAGTTGTCGCCCGAAGAGCCGTTCAGCGTGTCGGCATAGCCCGATCCGCGCGCGTTCTCGATGCTGATGAGCGTATCGGTCGCCCCGAAACCGTCGGTCGCCGTGCCGAGGGCAAGATCAACCGTGACGCCGGTGCTGAGGCTATAGATGGAATCGCGGTCATAGAGGACCCAGTCGCTGCCCGCGCCGCCGTCTACGGTGTCGTTGCCGCCAAGGCTGCGGAACTGATTGTCGCCGGCATCCCCCGTGAGGCTGTCGGCAAACATCGAACCACGGACGTTTTCGAACCCGCTGAGCGTATCCGTCTCGGTCCCGCCAACGGTTGCGATGCCTGTCACAAGGTTGACATTCACCGCCGCTCCGGCGCCGTCATAGGACACCTCGTCAATGCCATTGCCGCCGTCGAGCGTGTCGTTGCCGGTATCGCCGCGCACATAGTCGTCGTTGTCACCACCGAAGATCAGGTCCGCGCCCGCGCCGCCGTAAAGGTCGTCATCGCCTGCATTGCCATAGATCGTGTCCGCGCCGGTGCCGCCGTCGAAGAAGTTGAACCCCGGCCCGCCCTGCATCAGGTCGTCGATCGTCGAACTGGCAAGGTTGCTGGTCGAGGGGTTGATGTCCTCACCCGGCCCGAAGGGGCTGGCCGCCGTCCCCATGGAGACGACACTGCTGCTCAGGAACGTGTTGAATTCCGACAGGGAGGTGATCGGCGGCAGCGCATCGCCACCGATCGCGAAGAAATAAGAGGTCGCGGTCGCGGCGTCGTAGAGCGACAGGACGACGGAGGTGTAGATGTTGCCAAGGCCATCGTCCCAGACAACCTCGCCGAACCGCATCTCATCGCCCGCTTCGTCATTCACGAAGTCGTTGACGTTCAAGGACGTGCCGTCGAGGATCGTATCCGATGCCGTATTCGTGTCCTCGGTGACAAGCGGCAGCTCGCCCGCCACGGGCGTTCCGTTCAGAAGGTAAACAAAAAGCGACGGAATGGTGCCATTGTAGACAAGCGAAATATCGCTCGACCCGAGGAAGGCGGAAGGATTCCCAAGGGCGTCATACTGAACCTTGAAACCAGAATACGTGTACGTCGTCATGTCGTCCTCATTTTTCGGTTTCTGTTCAATGGACTAGACAGATTTCCGCCGAAAGGGTCACGGCCGCGAAATCGTCCTGCACTGTCTGGAAATCCCCGATCCTCGTTCTGGCGCGGATTTTACCGATGCGGCAGGGGCGCAGCAAGCCGATGCGTAACGGTCGCATCCGGTCGCGGCGCGGCCCCGCTTCCGCCGGGGCTGGCCCGCTTCCCAAATGGACAGAGCCGCCTGCCCTCTGTAAAAGCCCGACAGGCTTGGGCAGGCAGACGACGGGGAAGCGGGCCTCCGCCCCCGGCTTTCGCGGCGACTTCGACGGATTTGAGACGGTAACGTGTTCTTCAGGGCAAAGCAGCTTTTCCTTCGATACTGGCGTCGCCACGGCCAACAGTCACGGACAGGATTTCCCCTCCATGACATGAGCGGGCGACTGACAGGCTATGTCGATCTGATCTCTCTTGCCGGGGGCAGGCTGGAGCTGCATGGCTGGAGCCTGTCTGACAGGGTTTCCCTTGTCGTCGGCCCTCACCGGGCAGAGACAACGCCCGCCATCGCCCGGCCGGACGTGTCGGCCGTCAATGGCGGGACGGCCAGCGTCAATGTGGGCTTCACGCTCAGCCTGCCGGCGGCGGCGGGGCCATGGCTGCTGATCTGCCGGTCGGGCAACGACAATCATGTCTATGAGGTCGCCGGGTTCGGCAGGGCTGCGACGCGCCGCGCGCAACTTCGCCTCCTGCCCGCCTTCTTCTGCGCCGCGACGCGGGCCGCGCCGGAAGGTCTGAAATGGTTGCTTTACCGCGACGATCTTGCCCGTGCGGCGCTGATCGACCGGATGGGACTGAACGAGACCCGGCACATCACGCAGATCAACCCGGCCCTTTACACCCGTGACGACGCCGCGGTTCCATCCGAACAGCAGGGCATCACGATCATCCTGCCGGTCTACAACGCCTTCGATCTTTTGAAAGAGGCGCTGGAGCGCGTGGTGCGTCATACCGATCTGCCCTGGCGGCTGGTGATCGTCGAAGATCGTTCAACCGACGAAAACGTGCGGCCCTATCTGCGGCGCTGGGCCGAGGACACGGCGAAGAAGACCGGCGCGCAGGTGGACCTTCTGGAAAATGCCGAAAACCTCGGCTTCATCCGCAGCGTCAACCGCGCGCTGGAAAAGGCTCTCGGCTACGGCGACCATGTGGTGTTGCTGAACTCCGATGCGTTGGTCCCCGAGGCATGGGCATCGCGCCTTATCCGCCCGATCCTGACGCATGAGAATGTGGCGACGGTGACGCCCATGTCAAACGACGCCGAAATCTTCAACGTCCCGCTTATCTGCAAGCGGACGACGCTGGAGCCCGGCCAGGCGGACCGCATCGACGCCGTGGCGCGCCGGTTGAATCCCGAGGCCGACCTTGCCGCCGCGCCGACCGGCGTCGGGTTCTGCATGGCCATGAACATCGACTATCTGCGCCAGTTCCCGACCCTCGATACCGGCTTCGGCAAGGGCTATGGCGAAGAGGTGGACTGGTGCCAGAGGGCGCGGGGCGTCGGCGGGCGGCATATCGGCCTGCCCGGTCTTTTTGTCGAACACCGCGGGGGCATGTCCTTTGGCAGCGCCGAAAAGCGAAAGCTGATCGAACAGAACAACGCCATCATCGAAAAACGATACCCGGACTACAACGCCGACGTTCAGGAGTTCATCCGTCACGATCCGATGTCCTCCGCCCGCCTCGCGCTGTCGATTGCCTGGGCGGCGGAACGTGCCACGGCGCCGCTTTCGATCTATCTGGCCCACAGCCTTGGTGGCGGGGCAGAGAAATACCTTGAAAGGCGTATCCGCTCCGACATTGCCGCGAACAGCGCCGCCTTGGTGCTAAGGGTTGGCGGCGCGTCGCGCTGGCAGATGGAATGTCATTCGGCCGAGGGGGTGAATATCGGGCAGACCGACGACTTCGCCCTTCTGACGCGGATGCTCGATCCGACCGGCCCGCGCCGGGTCGTCTATTCCTGCGGCGTGGGGGACCGCGATCCGGCAACGCTTCCACAGCACCTGCTGTCGCTGAAACGGCCCGGCGATAGGCTTGAGGTCCTGCTGCACGACTATTACCCGGTCAGCCCGTCCTATGCGCTTGTCGACAGCGACGGGACCTATCGTGGCGTCCCTGATGCGGCGTCGAAGGACCCGGCTCATACGACACGGGGGCCGAACGGACGGCGGGTTTCCCTTGCCCAGTGGCGCGATCAGTGGCGGGGGCTGTTGGCCGCCGCTGACGATATCATCGTGTTTTCACAAGACAGCCGCCAGCTGCTTCTGACCGCCTACCCGGAGGTTTCCGCGTCGATCCGCGTCCAGCCGCACACGCTTCTGGCCTCGGTGCCGAAGGTCACGCGCCCGACGCCGAAAACGCCGGTCATCGGCATCCTTGGCGATCTCGCGCCGCAGAAGGGGGCGGGCGTCGCGGCGGGGATGTCGCGCCATCTTCAGGGCGGCGACAGGGCGCGGCTTGTCCTTGTCGGCAATATCGACCCGACCTACGATCTGGCCGAGGGGACGAGACTGCACGGGACATACCGGCTCGCCGACATCCCGAAGCTGATCGAAAGCTACCAGATCACGACCTGGTTCATCCCCTCGGTCTGGCCCGAGACATTTTCCTACACGACGCATGAGGCGCTTGCCACCGGCCTTCCCGTCGTGTGTTTCGATCTTGGCGCGCAGGCCGAGGCGGTGCGGGCCGCGCCCAACGGCCGCACGATTCCGTTTGAGCTTGCGGGGAACAGCGCGCAGGCTGTGGTGGATGCAATACTGGATGAACGCGCATGAGCAAGGTTCCCGTCCCGATCAAGACACTTCGAAATCTGGGGGTTGAGGTCCTGCCGCGGGGGGGCGCCGTATCCGTTCCGTTGCCGCCCGATACCCGCATCGAAGCGCCCGCCAGCCTGAAATGGACCGAGTTCGAGCATTCGCTGCATCTGGGTGCCTTCTCATACCAGGTGTCGGGCTACTGCTTCGCGGCCCGCATCGGCCGTTACTGTTCCTTCGGCGAGCAGGTGCAGATCGGGCGGCAGAACCATCCGATGACCTGGGCCTCCACCAGCCCGGCCTTCTACCTCGGCGACCGCGTCTTTGATCTGGCGAATGGCTTTGAAGGTGCCGAAGACTATCACGCCCACAGCCCGCAGAACTCAGAAGCGCCCACGAAGCTGAAGGTCACGACCATCGGCAACGATGTCTGGATCGGTCACGGGGCCTATATCGCGGCAGGCGTCAGCATCGGAAACGGCGCTGTCGTTGCGGCACATGCGGTCGTCACGAAAGACGTCCCCGCCTTTGCCGTCGTGGCGGGCAATCCCGCCGTCATCAAGCGCCTGCGCCTGCCAGAAAGGCTGATCTCACCGATGTTGCGCTGCAACTGGTGGCGCTTCGCGCCCTGGCAGCTTGCCCATCTCGACACCGCGAACCCCGAACGTTTCATCGCGGGCGTGTTCGAGATGCAGGAAACCGCGGCCTTCACCCCCTCGGTCGTCGATATTCGCGACGTGACGGCATGACCACGATCGTCTTCCTGCACATCCCCAAGACGGCGGGCCAGACCGTGCATAACGCGCTGGCCGAGGCCGTCGGCCACGATGCCGTCTCGCCGGTCCGGGTGCATACCCAGGCGGCGGCGGATGCCCAGATGCCAGCGGGCTACCGTCTTTATTCGGGGCATCTGGACTGGACCGGCCTTGGCGATCTGCCACCCGACAGGTTCGTCTTCTCCATCCTGCGCGACCCGAGGGAGCGGATCGCCTCCTTCTACTTCTTCCTGCGAAAGGAGGCGGAAGCGTTAAGCGAGGCCGATCTGACGCGCCCCGAAAACCTTGGAAAATTGCGGGCGCTGACATGGTCAGCCGATGCGTATTTCTTCGGCGGCGACGCAAACTGGCAGCGCTTCATCCGCGACCACTACGACAACTTCTACTGTTCGTATTTCGCGACGCGGAAGATGCGGGGGCGCGGGGATCTGGCCGGTCTGACGCCGGATGAGGTGCTGTCACGCGCGCTTTCGGGCGCGGAGGAGCTTGACGCCATCTATGAGATATCCGGGCTTGAGGCGCTGGACCGCGATCTCTCCGCTCTGTTGAAGCGTCCGGTCCGGGCCAGTGGCGTGGTGCAGAACGCCGGTCCGCTCGACCGGAACCTGCGCCGCTGGCCGAGATTGCTGGAGGCATTCGAAGACCCGGCATCGGCGGAGCGGCTCGCGGGCTATGCCAGCCTTGACGACAGGTTCATGCAGCGTCTTGGCCTTGTGCCGGACGCGGACGGGTAGACGCGGCGCGACCGTTCGTCCGCCCGCCCGCTTGCCAGCGATTCTCCCTCAATACGCGAATACGAGGCTGTCGAGGCCGGTGAGGCTTGAGACGCCCTGCAAGGTCAGCGTATCGCCGCCGCCGAAGTCGAAGACGACCT
>NZ_PVEP01000018.1 GCF_002973535.1 Albidovulum denitrificans | reverse complement strand
CCCGGGCCACGCCGACTACGTCAAGAACATGATCACGGGTGCGGCGCAGATGGACGGCGCGATCCTGGTGGTGAACGCGGCCGACGGCCCGATGCCGCAGACGCGCGAGCATATCCTTCTCGGCCGTCAGGTCGGCATTCCCTACATGGTCGTCTACCTGAACAAGGTCGACCAGGTGGATGACGAGGAGCTCTTGGAGCTGGTGGAGATGGAAGTGCGTGAGCTTCTGTCCTCCTACGACTATCCGGGCGACGACATTCCGATCATCAAGGGCTCGGCGCTTGCGGCTCTGGAAGGGCGCGACGCGGAGATCGGCGAGAACTCGATCAAGGCGCTGATGGAAGCGGTTGACAGCTACATCCCGGCGCCGCAGCGCGCCGTGGACCAGCCGTTCCTGATGCCGATCGAGGACGTGTTCTCGATCTCGGGCCGCGGTACGGTCGTGACCGGCCGGGTCGAGCGTGGCGTCATCAATGTCGGCGACGAGATCGAGATCGTGGGCATCCGCGACACCAAGAAGACGACCTGCACGGGCGTCGAGATGTTCCGCAAGCTTCTGGACCGTGGTGAGGCGGGCGACAACATCGGCGCGCTTCTGCGCGGTGTGGACCGTGACGGCGTGGAGCGTGGTCAGGTTCTGTGCAAGCCGGGTTCGGTGACGCCGCACACGAAGTTCGAGGCCGAAGCCTATATCCTGACCAAGGAAGAGGGTGGCCGCCACACGCCGTTCTTCGCGAACTACCGTCCGCAGTTCTACTTCCGCACGACGGACGTGACCGGGACGGTGACGCTTCCGGCCGGGACCGAGATGGTGATGCCGGGCGACAACCTGAAGTTCGAGGTCGAGCTGATCGCGCCGATCGCGATGGAAGAGAAGCTGCGCTTCGCCATCCGCGAAGGCGGCCGCACCGTCGGCGCGGGCGTCGTGTCGAAAATCATCAAGTAAGACAAGGGCGGGCGTCACAGCCCGTCCCGTCAAACGGGTTCGAAGCAGGCGGGGCATGAGGTCCCGTCTGCCTCTCAACTGAAAGCCCCGAAAGAGGCAAGAGAATGTCCAGTCAGAACATCCGCATCCGGCTCAAGGCCTTCGATTACCGCGTCCTGGATGCCTCGACGCAGGAAATCGTCAACACGGCCAAGCGCACGGGCGCCCAGGTCCGCGGTCCGATTCCGCTTCCCAACAAGATCGAGAAGTTCACGGTTCTCCGTGGTCCGCACATCGACAAGAAGTCGCGTGACCAGTGGGAGATTCGCACGCACAAGCGCCTTCTCGACATCGTCGACCCGACCCCGCAGACCGTGGACGCGCTGATGAAGCTCGACCTCGCCGCCGGCGTCGACGTCGAAATCAAGCTGAACTGAGGAGGGCACCGGCAATGTTGCGCTCTGGAGTGATCGCCAAGAAGCTGGGCATGACCCGGCTGTTTCTCGAGGACGGCCGGCAGGTTCCGGTGACCGTCCTGCAACTGGACAACCTGCAGGTCGTGGCGCAGCGCACGGCCGAGAAGGACGGCTATTCGGCCGTTCAGCTCGGCGCGGGCACGGCCAAGGCCAAGCGGACCACCGCCGCGATGCGCGGCCACTTCGCCAAGGCGAAGGTGGAGCCGAAGCGCAAGATCGCGGAATTCCGGGTTTCGCCGGAAAACCTGATCGGCGTGGGCGAGGAAATCACCGCTGACCACTACTTCGAAGGTCAGTTCGTGGACATCGCCGGGACCTCGATCGGTAAGGGTTTCGCCGGTGCCATGAAGCGGCACAACTTCGGCGGTCTGCGCGCCTCGCACGGCGTGTCGATCAGCCACCGTTCGCACGGCTCCACCGGCCAGTGCCAGGACCCCGGCAAGGTGTTCAAGGGCAAGAAGATGGCCGGCCATCTGGGTGCCGTTCGCGTGACGACCCAGAACCTTCAGGTCGTCCGCACCGACAGCGACCGTGGCCTTATCATGGTCAAGGGCTCGGTTCCCGGCTCCAAGGGTGGCTGGGTCACGATCAAGGACGCGGTCAAGAAACCGTTCCCCGAGAACGCGATCCTGCCCGCGGCGCTGAAGTCGGCTGGTGAAGCCGCCAGGAAGGCCGCCGAGGAAGCTGCCGCCGCCGCTGCCGCCGAGGAAGAAGCCGCCCGCAAGGCCGCGGCCGAGGCCGAAGCCGCCGCGCAGGAGGCCGCCCTGGCCGCTGCCGAGGCGTCGAATGCCGCTGAGGAAGGCGCTGCCGAAGACGGCGATGCCGCGCCCGAAGGAGAGAAAGAATGAAACTCGATGTGATCAAGCTCGACGCCAAGAAGGCTGGCTCGATCGATCTCTCCGACGAGATCTTCGGGCTCGAGCCGCGCGCCGACATCCTGCACCGCGTCGTGCGCTGGCAGCGTGCGAAAGCGCAGCAGGGCACCCATTCGGTGCTGGGCAAGTCCGATGTCAGCTATTCGACCAAGAAGATCTATCGCCAGAAAGGCACCGGCGGCGCCCGCCACGGGTCCAAGAAGGCCCCGATCTTCCGTCACGGCGGTACCTACAAGGGCCCGACCCCGCGCAGCCACGCCCATGACCTGCCCAAGAAGTTCCGGGCGCTCGGTCTGAAGCATGCGCTGTCGGCCAAGGCCGGTTCGGGCCAGCTTGTCATCCTCGACTCGCTGGAGATGAAGGAAGCCAAGACCAAGATCCTCGCGAAAGCGGCGAAAGAGCTTGGCTGGAAGCGTGTCCTCATCATCGACGGCGCCGAGATCGACCAAAACTTCGCCCGCGCGGCGGCCAACATCGAAGGTATCGATGTGCTGCCGTCGATGGGCGCCAATGTCTATGACATCCTCAAGCGCGACATGCTCGTGCTGACCAAGGCGGGTGTCGAAGCTCTGGAGGCTCGTCTGAAATGAGCGTGAAGCCGGAACATTACGACGTCATCGTCAAGCCGATCGTCACCGAAAAGGCGACCATGGCCTCCGAGGCCGGCGCGGTTGTCTTCCAGGTTGCGAAGACGGCCACCAAGCCGCAGATCAAGGAAGCGGTCGAGGCGGTCTTCGGCGTCAAGGTGAAAGCGGTCAACACCGTCGTCACCAAGGGCAAGACCAAGCGCTTCCGCGGCCAGATCGGGTCGCGCAGCGATGTGAAGAAAGCCTATGTGACCCTCGAGGAGGGGAACACTATCGACGTCACTTCGGGGCTCTGATAGAAGGCGCCGAATCTTGCGGCCCCGGTCTTCGGGGCCGCTCGATTTTCTGAACCGGGGACCTTCGGGGCCCTACACACCACGGACCGAGAGGTCCAAAGCAACGGAAGACAGAGAGCATGGCACTCAAGTCGTATAAACCGACGACGCCGGGCCAGCGTGGGCTGGTTCTGATCGACCGTTCGGAGCTTTGGAAAGGTCGCCCCGTCAAGTCCCTCACCGAGGGTCTGACCAAGACGGGCGGCCGGAACAACACCGGGCGCGTCACGGCATGGCACAAGGGCGGGGGCGCGAAGCGTCTTTACCGCATCGTGGATTTCAAGCGTCGCAAGTTTGACGTCCCGGCAACCGTGGAACGGATCGAATACGACCCGAACCGCACCGCCTTCATCGCGCTGGTGAAATACCAGGACGGCGAGCAGGCCTATATCCTCGCGCCGCAGCGCCTGGGCGTTGGCGACTCTGTCATCGCCGGTGCCAAGACCGACGTGAAACCGGGCAACGCGATGCCGTTTTCGGGCATGCCGATCGGTACGATCGTCCACAACGTCGAGCTGAAGCCCGGCAAGGGCGGCCAGCTGGCGCGCGCCGCAGGCACCTATGCCCAGTTCGTCGGCCGTGACGGTGGCTACGCGCAGATCCGCCTGTCCTCGGGCGAGCTTCGCATGGTCCGCCAGGAATGCATGGCGACCGTGGGCGCGGTGTCGAACGCCGACCACTCGAACCAGAACCTCGGCAAGGCCGGGCGCAAGCGGCACATGGGCGTGCGCCCGACCGTTCGCGGCGTTGCCATGAACCCGATCGACCACCCGCATGGTGGTGGTGAAGGCCGGACGTCCGGTGGCCGTCATCCCGTGACCCCGTGGGGCAAGGGGACGAAGGGCAACAAGACCCGCAAGAACAAGTCGACGGACAAGTACATCGTCCGTTCGCGCAATGCGAAGAAAGGACGTTAATCCATGTCGCGTTCTGTTTGGAAAGGCCCCTTCGTCGACGCCTATCTGCTGAAGAAAGCGGAAAAGGCTCAAGGCTCGGGCAAGTCGGAAGTGATCAAGATCTGGTCGCGCCGCTCCACCATCCTGCCGCAGTTCGTCGGCCTCACCTTCGGGGTCTACAACGGTCAGAAACACATCCCGGTCAACGTGACCGAAGAGATGATCGGCCAGAAGTTCGGTGAATATTCGCCGACGCGGACCTATTACGGTCACGCGGCCGACAAGAAAGCCAAGAGGAAGTAAGCCATGAGCAAGGAAAAGAATCCGCGCCGCGTGGCCGATAACGAGGCCTTCGCCAAGGCGAAGATGCTTCGTACCTCGCCGCAGAAACTGAACCTCGTCGCCGCGCTGATCCGCGGCAAGAAGGTGGACAAGGCGCTGGCCGACCTCACCTTCTCGAAAAAGCGGATCGCGCAGGACGTGAAGAAGTGCCTGCAATCGGCCATCGCCAATGCCGAGAACAACCATGGCCTTGACGTCGACGATCTGGTCGTCGCCGAAGCCTATGTCGGCAAGAACCTGGTGATGAAGCGCGGCCGTCCGCGGGCGCGGGGCCGTTTCGGCAAGATCATGAAGCCGTTCAGCGAACTGACCATCAAGGTGCGTCAAGTTGAGGAGTCCGCATAATGGGACAGAAGGTTAACCCCATCGGGATGCGCCTCCAGGTCAACCGCACCTGGGACAGCCGCTGGTATGCCGACAAGAAAGACTACGGCAACCTGCTTCTTGAAGACCTCAAGATGCGCGAGTTCATCCATGACTACGCCAAGCAGGCCGGTGTCTCGAAGGTCATCATCGAGCGTCCGCACAAGAAGTGCCGCGTCACCATCCATACCGCCCGTCCCGGTGTCATCATCGGCAAGAAGGGCGCGGATATCGAGACGCTGCGCAAGAAGCTGGCGAACTTTACCGACAGCGAGCTGCACCTGAACATCGTCGAAGTCCGCAAGCCGGAACTGGACGCCGCGCTGGTGGCCGAGTCGATCGCACAGCAGCTTGAACGCCGGGTTTCGTTCCGTCGCGCCATGAAGCGTGGCGTGCAGAACGCGATGCGGATGGGTGCGCTTGGCATCCGGGTCAACGTCGCGGGCCGTCTCGGCGGCGCCGAGATCGCCCGGACCGAATGGTACCGCGAAGGTCGCGTGCCGCTGCACACGCTGCGCGCCGACATCGACTATGCGCTTGCCGAAGCCACGACCCCCTATGGCATCATCGGGATCAAGGTCTGGATCTTCAAGGGTGAGATCATGGAGCATGACCCGCAGGCCCGCGACCGCAAGGCCGCCGAAGCCCAGGACGGCCCGGCGCCGCGCGGCCCGCGCCGCGATGACCGCCGCGACCGGTAAGGAGTAGACGAGATGCTGCAACCGAAACGGACAAAGTTCCGCAAACAGTTCAAGGGCCGCATCCACGGGGAAGCCAAGGGCGGGTTCGATCTGAACTTCGGCGGCTTCGGCCTGAAAGCCACGGAACCCGAGCGCGTCACCGCGCGGCAGATCGAGGCGGCCCGCCGCGCGATCACCCGCCACATGAAGCGTCAGGGCCGTGTCTGGATCCGCATCTTCCCGGATACCCCGGTTACCTCGAAACCGACCGAGGTTCGGATGGGTAAGGGCAAGGGCTCCGTCGATTTCTGGGCGGCCAAGGTCAAGCCGGGTCGCGTGATGTTCGAGATCGACGGCGTCAGCGAAGTGATCGCGCGTGAGGCCCTGCGCCTTGGTGCGATGAAGCTGCCGGTCAAGACCCGCGTCGTGGTCCGCGAGGACTGGTAAGCGGGTGGGCATATTGCCCATCCTACGGGATTGGCCCCTGCCGGAAACGGCGGGGGCCTTTTCGTTTCGGGGTGGTAGTGCTCTGACCTAGGCGCAAAGCCGCCATGTGTAACAATCGGATGAAGCAGATGTAACTTTTGTATGACGCCGGTACGACCTATTCTGGGGCAAAGGAATTTGAGTCGCGGCTGTGTGTGGGCCGCCCCGGATTAGGAGTTTGGCATTCCACGGATAAGAGTAGAGCGGGTGGTGGCGCAGGGCCGTCCCGGTTGGTTGAAGCGGATCGAGGATGTCGATCTTCGGCGGCGGCTTCTTAAGGGAGAGCCGCGGCAGCTTTTCGAGGCCGAGCGTCAGGCCTATAAATCGGTCGCCGAAAGCCTCCTGCCGTTCCCAAGTATCATCGAGGAAGGCGCGGATCATTTCGTGATCGCCGATGCAGGGCCGACGGTGAAGTCGATCCTGCAAACGGAAGGGCCGACCTCGGAGCGGTTCCGGGAGGCGGTCTGCCACGCTGGCGAGGTGCTTGCCCGGCTGCATTCTGCGGGGGTGAGCCATGGTCGCCCGGCGCTGCGCGACATCTGCTGGCAGGATGGCCGCATCACCTTCATCGACCTGGAAAAATACTCCCCCAGACGCAACAGGCCCGAAGGCCACGCCTGGGACCTGATGGTCTTCGTCTACAACCTCGCCGGGGAACTCGACGGTGTGGATGAGACCGTCCTTGCCGCCTGCCGCGCCTACCGGGCGCAGGACCGCAAGAACATCTGGGCGCTGGCGGAACGGCGGATGCGGCAGTTGCGGCCCCTGGGCCTTGTCATGCGGCCGCTGTCACGCCTGCTGCACGACAAGAAGGACTTCCGCGCCATCGGGCCGTTCATGGACCTGTTCCTGAAGGGGCATCAGGGGTTGTAGGGCGGTTTCCGTCGCGTGAGGTTTTGGGGGCGCACTTGGACCGGGAAAGCCTCTCAGGGTCCTATGCAGCTTGCGCTTGGATAAGATGGCTGGGGCGGTAGGATTCCCTCCCACCTGTTGAAAGGCATCGAAAACCGCCACTGGACACCGAAACTGGGGCACTCCTTGGGGCATTCTCGTGGCCGTTAGGGCACCTTAGTGGCCGCTGGAGACCGGGCCGCTACCACTGCCCCAGAGCGCCGCAGGGTGGGCCGCTGGTGGAGCGAGTGGGGCTGCTGCTTAGCGACCCCATGGTGGGGCTGACTGGACTTGCCCGGCTTTTGTGGAGAGCGTTTAGCTCACTTCACGGGCCTTTCTCTCGAAGGCGATGGGGCTTTGGTAGCCGAGCGATGAATGTCGTCTGACGGGGTTATAGAACCCGTCGATGTATCTGGCGATGGCATTTTCGGCCTGCTGGCGTGTTTGCCATGCGACTGGCCAGACCAGCTCCGACTTGATGGTCTTGAAGAACGTCTCGACCATCGCGTTGTCGTAGCAGTTCCCCTTGCCGCTCATCGAGATCAGGATGCTGCGCTTTCTGAGTTCGGCCTGATAGTCCACCGAGCAATACTGGCTTCCGCGATCGCTGTGATGAACCAGACCGGGTGCGGGGC
>NZ_PVEP01000017.1 GCF_002973535.1 Albidovulum denitrificans | reverse complement strand
CCTGTCAGCCTCGCCGTCGACATCGCCCGCGCGAAAGGCGACGACGTGCAGACTCTCCTGATGGACGCCTATGAAGCTGGCCAGATCAAGGGAAAGAAGCTCGGCAAGATCCGCCGTCTACTGGACCAGCGGCTCTCGCAAAAGAAGACTGTGCCGGATAGTGGCTTGGGTCGACGAGGTGGGAGCCGCAAGCTCACCCAAGCCGATCTGATGAAACTCTACCAGCGAGAGGCCGATAAGCAGCGCATCTTGGTCCGGAAATCCGACGTGACCCAGGCCCGGCTGATCTTCATCGTCGAAGCCCTGAGGGATCTGCTTTCTCAGGGGGAGTTCCCGGAGCTTCTCCGCGATGAAGGCCTCATCGACATGCCCAGAGCTCTCGCCGACCGTCTGATGCCGGAGCCAGTCCGATGAGCTCTGATCGCCGCGGCACCCATGCCGTCAAACTTGCCTTCGAGCCCGACACCATCGACCTCGCAATCGAACAGCTTGTTCCTCTGAAGGTGCTGCGCCCGGGCGCCAAGGAGAGCAAGAAATACGCGCAGATCCGAGGCTCGATTAAGGCGATCGGCTTGGTCGAGGCGCCGGTCGTGGCGCGCAACCTTGATGACGCAGCGAAGTTTTTCCTACTCGACGGCCATATGCGGATCGAAGCCCTGAAGGACCTCGGCATCCAGCGTGTCGAGTGCCTCGTCTCCACCGATGACGAAACCTACACCTACAACAAGCGGATCAACCGGCTGGCAGCGGTTCAGGAACACAGCATGATCAAGCGCGCGATCGCACGAGGTGTGCCGGAAGCGGCAATCGCCGAAGCGCTTGGGCTCGACATCAAGACGATCTTTCGGCGCACGCGGCTCCTCAATGGAATCTGCCCCGAAGCCGTAGAGGTGCTGAAGGACACGTCCGCACCCATGGCGGTATTCGACATCCTGCGACGCATGGGCCCGATCCGGCAGGTGGAAGCGGCCGAGCTCATGGCGGGTCAGAACAACTACTCGGTTCAGTTCGCAAAGGCGCTTCTGGCCGCGACGCCGGACGCAGCCCTTGCTGTTCCGCGCCGAAAGCCGCCAAAGCGAGACGGTCAGGTTTCGACCGAACAGATGGCCAAGATGGAGCGCGAACTGGCGAGCCTGCAGACCCAGGTGAAGTCCTTTGAAGAGTCCTATGGCGTCGACACGCTGCACCTGACGGTGGCGCGCGGCTATATCCGAAAACTGCTCGGCAATCCGAAGGTGGTGACCTGGTTGGGACAGCACCGCGGCGAATATCTCGGCGAGTTCCGTTCGCTCACGGACTCCGATGGCGAAGGCACCGATCGAACGATCGGCTGAAGACGATGGGGACCCGGACCCGACAAGCGCGGGGACCACAGGAGACGCCGCACTGTGGGGCGGATCGAGTGTGGTGATGGGGAGGACGGCGAACCCGTCGGGGCCCATCGAGCCGATCCAGATGGTCGGCGACGTGCTGGCATGTCCTGCCGGCGCGTGGATGATAGACTGGGGAGGCTGCGAAGCAGGCGCGGCCTCCCGTATTTCTTTTGTTTCGTTCGAAACGCTTGTCACCACCTGGCTGGTGGAAGTCGGCTGTTGCAATCGAAGTTGGAGCGCGCCCCGTCATTCGTCACACGACGGAAACCTGCACGCCGACTGATTTTTCGCAGTCAGGCGAGCAAGGCCCTCGTTGCGTCGGCCTCGTCGAGGAAGATCAGGCTTCGAAGTCGACCGAGCATGTCGTCACCGTTGGCGACATCGATGCTTGCCATCTCAAGAATAGTTTCGTGGCCGGATATGCGATGCCGGGCGTGAACAAGTTCCTTTCCACCTAAACCCGCGTGGTGCGGATAGAGAAGTGTAAGACGTGGCGCGCCATAAAGCTGAGCGTACGCCATCATCTGGTAAACATCGCCTTGTGAGACACCTTGTTTGCGGTCGTCGATCTGTGGCGATATTCGTTTCCATTTAGTATCGATTACATGGGCAACCTGTCCCGCGCGCCAGATCAGAATATCGGGTTTCGTCTGAAATACTGGACGCTCATCGTCCAGCGACGTCAGGCAGTACAACCGTCCACCCTGAAGGGTCACCCGATATTCTGTTCCTGCTAGGGCACGCGTAAGCAACCGACCGACATACTCCTCGAATAGCGCATTCATCTCAAAGAGGAGCGCAGTCCCCCGCCCTGAACCGGTGCTGGTCGTTTGGTAGCGATTGCGCAGGAAAAGTTGCGCCATCCCGAACAACTCCTGCCATGCGCGGTTGGTTCGGTCGATGATGACCTCATCCCATCTCAGCGAGGAAACAGCGACATCGGAGATGTCGGCATAGACAAAGGCTAGTTCGCGCAAACGCTGCTGGTTGCTGGCGTTGCGCGACATTCTGAAGAGGTGCGCAACCGCCGCTTTCATGATGCGGTTGAGCGCGATGTCTTCTGACAACTCATCGAATTTGCATGCGAGCCGCGAGGGGTTTGCAGCGAAGCGTGTGAATTGACGAGACAGATCGAGTGTCCCGCGTAGTGCCGCAAGGTCGTCCTCTTGGACGATGTATCGTCGCGGCATGCCGCGACGAACGGCATCGGTCAGTTTGAGGCAGAAAATACGGATGAGAATTTCCAGGAGCGTTTCGCGCTGCCAATCGAGCTCAGTGACCTGGCCCGTTTCGATCTTTAGATCGAGCGCGACTGCGAGCATGTGAACAAGGCGTTTGCGAATGGCAGCGTTTTGCCTTGCTTCGCCACCCCGCCCGTCGACATCGATCTTGGGAAGGATCTCCAGACTGCACCCATTGGTCGCCAAGACGCCGACGACACCGCGCGCTCGCAGTTCATGGCGCCGATCCTCGAGCACACCGCCGCCACCTCTGCCGGCAAAGGTAGATGCCCTGGCAAGCGCCGCGAGACGCTCGGCGAAATGCTCTGGAATGCAGCCTTCCCCTTCGCCATGGGGCAGCGCTTCCCATTCGCGCAGGGTGTAGGCCGGCATTAGTCGGCAAACTCCGAGAAGTCGAACCCATCTTTGACAGTCCAACGCAGCTTTTCGCCAGCAAAGTCGTCTTCGGTCATGCCCCCAGGTACGGCAATTCGTTTGGCGTCAAGGAAGCGAGACGGACCTTGTGCAGCGTCACCCAAAACCGCCGCCACCTTGGACCAGTCCTCGTAGAAATATTCTGCCAGCAGCGGGATCACCTTGTCTCGCATGACTCTCTCGATATCCGACCGCGTCTGGCAGCCGGTGAAATACGCGTGCCCGATCTGGTGTTCCCGGTCGAACAGATACTCGATGCGCTCGTTGATCGTGGAAAGAAGCTTCTGCAAATCGACGCCATCAACGTCGTTCGAGAGAACGAAAGGGTCAGGCATCAATTCCTTGAAAGAAAACCGGCGGCGCAGCGCTGTATCCAAGAGTGCGATCGAGCGGTCGGCCGTGTTCATCGTACCGATGACGTGCAGGTTTTGAGGCACCCCGAAAGACTTCTTGGAATACGGAAGCGTCAGGCGGATCTCGTCGTCCATGCCGAGCCGCTTGTCCGGCTCGAGAAGCGTGATCAATTCGCCGAAGACCTTGGAGATGTTCGCCCGATTGATCTCGTCGATGATGAGGACGTGAGGTCTTGCCTCGCGTGTGACGGGTTTGCCCCCGCTGTTCATGTAGCTTTCGAGCGCGACGGCATCCATGCGAGCCCGATTGAGAGAGTAAATTGACCGCATGGTGAAGTTGCCATCGTAAATTTCACTTGCGGGTACTCCGGCCCTGTCCACCCAGAGCCAACGCACGGACCGACGATGGCAGTACTTTCGGTTGTCACGCTGTCGGTATTCGTAATTGCCAGTAACCTCACCAATGGCCCGGAAGAGGCTGTTCCCCTTTGTCACGACGATGATGTCACCGATTTCAAGCTGATTGCGGAACACGTCCACTTGACTGACCTGACCAGACTGAAGAGAGACCTCGCCCTCCCGCGAACCCTCTTCACGACAGGCCTCCAGTATCTCGTTGACGTCGGAGAATTTGTCGTCGGTGAAATCGATGTCCTCCCAGCCGAGAAGCGTGTGACCCTCTGAAATTGCCTCGTCAAAAAGGTAGTCCTCTGACGCGACATTGGCGCGCGCGATCGACATTTTGAAGACCTGCCGTCCATCGAGAGAAAGGGCGTTCTCGTTCGACGTAACTGGCACTCCTTTCTCCGCACGTTCGGAAATGCGCCGAAATATCCCGGCGACGGGTTCCAACCGAAACCCTGTGTCTGCAGAGGCATCTTCAGCTTGATCGGTGGTTGGTCGCAACCCTTCGATGAACTCCTCGTAGGACATCGATTGGTGAAAGGTCACGAATTCAATGCGCCCCTCGCTCACGAGGTTGCGGTACGCGCCCATCAGGGCGGCTCTCTGAGCCCTGCCTTTTAAGCTGGCTGCGGCCTGTTCGCCTAAACAGAGCCGGACGGCTTCCCATGCCGTATTATACGTCTTGCCCGTACCTGGCGGGCCATAGAGGATCAAGTTCACAGCGGTAGGCGAAGGTGCATAGGTAGAGTCGATCACGGTGTCCGCCTCCGGTTCGGAATTGAGCGTATAAGTGAAAACGGTCGAACTACTTGGGTTCGGTTCGGTATTCGTGGGCGGTGGTACTTGCGCAAGATTCTGGAACTTTTCACCGCCAAGGGCCTGGCAGATGTTCGGGAACGCGTCCTTCAGCCCCATCGCCGCCGCGAGATCGCCCGCGCGGATTGAAACCTTTCTCTCGGCCTTTTCCCGTGCGGGTTCGATGAAATAGTTTAGGGCGCAGAGCCTGATCCGGTCAGCGCCTTCCAATAGGTGCTCATAGCGTTCAGGGCGATCGATGGGCTGATCGTTCTGATCCACGATTATGAACCCAGCATTGTGAAGGCGTGCGGCAGCATCTACCTTCTGACCCCAGCCGCCGTTCAGTTCTGTCTTGTTCAGGATGAAGCCAATCAGCGGCTTGGTCGGATAAACGCGACTTGCGCGTTCGCGCGTTGAACGCACCCAATAGTCACGCGGCTCACCGAAGGCGTCAAATACATGCGCATGAGATCTGTTTGCCCGATAGCTGTCGTAGGCATCCATCGCCGCTTCGATGGTCACCCGAGTAACTACACCGACATCGTCGCCAGAAGTGCCCTCGCTGGGAATTCCCAAGATCTGAGCTAGCTCTGGATCGAGCTCATACCGAAACAACTTTTGAGCGCCATATTTCAGATAATTCACCTGTCCTCGAGGAAGCGGCTGGCATCTGGCGGCAAGACCATCAATCAGCATGGCACGAGCGACCTCGAGCCAATCGTCCACGTGGATAGCATCCTCGGCGCGGTTGCTCGCACCCTTGGGTTTGATCTTGAAAACAGATCTCCCGCTGCCGCCGTCACGGACCGGTCGGTAGGGTGTGCCTTCAGCATCGTAGAAGACAAGTCGGCGGTCCTCTGAAAGGTTTGTCACCTGAGACTCCTCAGCGCACATAGCGTATTTACCAGCTGCATTTGTTCCACCGTATCGCACTTAGCCTCGCGCAGACGCGGAGCCCCAAAAACCAGGGCCAAACCTTTTGCCCGCGACACGGCCACGTTGATGCGGTTGAGCGAGAACAGGAAGTCCATCCCGCGCGAAGTTTCCTCAGCAGAGGATGCCGTCATCGAAACGAGGCAGACCGGTGCTTCCTGCCCTTGGAATTTGTCCACCGTGCCTACCCGGATCGCTTCGGGCAAGGCCTCGCGTAGCGCGTTAACCTGAGCGTTGTAGGGCGCGACGACGATAATATCAGATTGACGAATGGGGCGCGTCACGCCGTCCTTCTCCGTCCAAGCGCCCGTCAGCAGTTCCTCGACGGCAGCTCGGATTGCCTCGACTTCTTCCGGTGCGACCTGTGCGTTCCCTTCATGTGCCACCGGCACCCAAAAGGCGCCGGCCTCCGGAAAACTCGTGCCGGTCACCGCCTGGCGGGCAGTATCAGCGTGACTTTCGAGACGCCCCTCATAGACCTGATCCGAAATGAAGCGATTGACCTCAGGATGCATGCGCCGAGTGATGCCGAGGAAGATCCCGCGATCCGGCGGAATGGTGGCGTGGTCACCCAACATCCATTCCAGACAGGACAGGTTCGCAGGCGCCGGATGCGCTCCTTGGATCACCTGCGGCAACTGGCGAGGGTCGCCCACCAGCACGATGTTGCGCGCGGCCCGGCCCATGGCGGCCATGTTGGCGAGCCCCACCTGTCCGGCCTCGTCCACGAATAGCCAGTCAAACGCTTGAACGTTCTCGTCGCGGGCAAAGAAGAAGGCCGTGCCGCCCACCACCTGACCACCTGACGCGGCTTCCGCGTTGTCGTTGGTGCGGCGGATCGGGCAGTGCTCAGGATAGCCATCCTCATCTCCGGACACCTTGTGGATGAGCTCCAGGTCTATCGGAAGATCTTCGTCTTCCAGCGCCTTCAGACATCCCATCAAGACGTTGCGAATGGCTTCATGGGAATTGGAGGCCACGCCCACCCGTTTTCCCGCTCGGACAAGCGACAGAATTGCACGCGCCGAGACATGGGTCTTACCGGTCCCAGGAGGGCCCTGAATGGGCATCACCGTTTCATCCATTCGCCCGACTGCCGCGATGGTGCCTGCGACCACGTCACCCTCAGGCAGAATGGGGCCCGCGCCCGTCAACCTCGGGGCCGATCGCGAGAGAAGATCATCGACGGCGCGGTAGCTCCGAGGACCACACTGGTCATCGATCACATCACGAAGCGCCGACGCGATCACCTCGGCATTGATCGGCTTGTCCGGATGGAGTGTCAGGCGGTCCGCCAGGAGATCCGCCCGTGCTGCTCCGATCTTCAGCGTAATCGTGCGCCGCGTTCGATCGAATTCCTCGATGCTCACCGATGTGAAGCCTTCGGGGGTCGGAATGCTGGCCTTCTTGCCCCCGCGCAATTTGCTCTCCTGCGCAGGGAAGCGGTAGCTGCGCTGCACTGAGCGCTTGATCGGCTCGGCGGGCCCAGTCGCAACGAGGCCTCCCAAGGCGTCGAGATCATCGATCAGATCCTCATCGTCCTTGCCCAGACTGTCAAAGATCGCCCACCAGGCCGGCTTGGCCTCGCGCTTGTGAAACATCCCTAGGTCAAACAGCATCGACTGTCTGTCCTCGGGGAGGCGTGACGCCGCGAGCTGTGCGCGCAAGGCTTGAGCCTCGACGTCCTCCTCATTTTCCTTCGCATCGGCAGGTTCAATGAGCTGTGGCCAAGGACCTTCGGGGCGGATTTCAACCAACCAGTCGCGGAGGCGTTCTGTCGAAACACAGTCGATGCGATTGTAGTCCTCGATCTCGTCGAGGATCTGCTGCTCGCCGGTTTCTCGCCAATGTTCATAAGCCACGACCGAACCGCCCGCCGTTTTGACCTCGCCCTTGCGTTCTAGCCCGTAGAAGGCTTCCAGCGACTTGATCGAATAGTTGGGCTCGGAGCAGATCAGTCCTCCGCGCACAACGGCATAGAGATCCACAAAGCGGCGCTCCCGAAGCAGCCGGTCGAGGAACGCCTCACCGATCCCGTACTTCGCGGTCAGACGGCGCAGGGCCGTGATTTCGTAAGGAGCGTAGTGATAGATCCGCGCCTGCGGGAACTTTGCGAGCCGGTCCCGGAAGAAGTCGAGCAGTTCCGACAGGGCCCGCGCCTCTGCCTTGTGGTCATGCGCCCAGAAGGCACGAAAGCCACCGTCGAACCAGACGCCATGCAGATATTCGAGCACGCCTTCGTAATGGGGGTCCCCCTCGATGTCGTAAAAGAGGTCACCAGGCTGCGGCGCCGGCAGCAGATCGAATCCCTTCCCGAATTGGGGCGGACGCAGCTCATAGTGGGGAGCACCCACTTTGCGGGCATTCTGGAGCCGAGCCTGCGTGCGCAGCTTTTCCAGTGTCTCGTTCGCCATGCCACGGATTGGGCCCGCATGCGTCGCCAGACCCGCCAACGTGGAGATCCCGGCGGCCTCCAGCTTCTTGACCTGCCCCTTGGCAATGTTCGCCACGTTGAAAAGACTGTCCTCGGCATCCCAGACACTGCTGCAGTGATCCGCCCACCGACAGAGAGCGCAATCGGAACACGGTATAGGCCGCGTCGTCGCAGGCTCAGCCGCAAAGGCTTCAAGTCTAGCGCGAGCGGCCCGCGCGTAATGGGCGTAGTCTGCAATCCGCAGAGTCGCCCTCTCGCCTGTCCCCAACTCGACATGGGCAAATTCGGGTGCCACGCCTTGGATTTCGGTCAGAAGGTCGGAGTAGAGCACCAGTTGCAGCACGTGCTTCGGGTGAGGCTGGCGCTTGAGCTTGGTATCGGCCACCTCATAGCTGAACGGACCCAGAACCGAGGGGCGCTCGACCCGTTCCAGGAAGTCTGACCATCCGCCCCAGTTGCCCGCGAGAAACGCGCCCTGGAACACCACCTCGGCCCCGGTGGCAAGTGCAGCGCTGGTTTCTTCCGCGTTGGCAGCCAGATCACCCCGATCGATCTCGATGACATGCCGACCGGATGCCTTCAGCTTCGCCAAATGCGCCGCCTCATGCGCATCCCCCTGCTTCTGCAGCAGCGCAGCGTCTTCGGTGTCTTGACTGGGCTCAGGCCCTTCACCCCGCATGCGCAAGAGATCGAGATGGGTTGCATGTGCACAGCCCATGAACCGCATAAGGTCTGTCGCCGAGAAAAGGATACTGTCGCCAAATTCCCGCATGGGTTCCTACAATCAAATATGAGCGCAACCCGAAGCGGAATTGTCCCCGAGTTTCACCTTGTTCAATAACCCAGATGGGTGTCAACAACTGTCACGCACAACATTGCGCGGCAACGGAATGCGACGAAGCATTACCCGGATTTCTTCGTAATGCTAGGTGCTTAGAGATCACGCGTCTAGCTTGCACGTATGGTCCGCAGGCTTTTCGGCGCGATCAGCGAAGGGGCCTTGCCTTTGGCGCCCATGCGAAGTGAGAACCCGCGCTCGATCAGCGCCGCCGCCTCGTCCAGCGTCTTCACATAGGTCGCATGTTCGGCATGGTGCTTGTGCTTGCCATGCGCCGGGTCGGCCAGTTGATAGCCCTTGGTGGTGACGACCGGTTCCTCCACCACGCCACACCTGGAGGAGATCCGTTCAATCCTGATGACACGTCCGCTCATGTTGCAGTTCCTTCTGCCAAGTTGGTGCGCCCCGCCGAACCCAAGGAACTCGTGCTGAAATCACCTGCTAAGGGAATCACTCGACAGGGCGCAGGAACCTTCCTAGCCTGCGAGGGTGTCAAACTCTGACAGGCTCGCTCGGTGCGCTTATGTCTTTCGCGAAAGCCCAGGATCTGATCCGCCTCGCTCAAATGGCAGCAGCACGGCGGTATGGCATCAGCCTCGAAGACATTTGCGCCGAGTTCGACGTTTCACACCGAACAGCACAGCGCATGACTGACGCTCTCGAAGAGACGTTCGGCAACGTCATCGCGGAAGACGGTGAGGACAGAAAACGTCGCTGGCGCCTCTCAGATCCGCACCTCGATCGGCTTCAATTGCGCCAAGAGACCGGGATCGAGGCGCTGGAGATCGCGGCACGCGGCGCCGAGGCCGATGGACGCCTTCGACACGCACGGGCTCTCACCGATCTTCGCGACGGGCTCCTCGCCAGGCTGTCCTCACGCAGCGCAGCCCGGGTCGAAGCCGATGCGGAAGCGGTTCTGACGGCAATGGGCCAGGTGACACGACCCGGTCCACGCGTCAGCGTTTCCCCTGACATTCTCGACGCGATCATCGAGGCGCTGCGCGGGCCCTTTCGGCTACGCGTGCGCTACAACGCGGATATAGAGACACGCGTTCTCGAGCCGCATGGCGTCCTCCTGGGCCATCGCACCTATCTTGCTGCCCGTGATCCCGCCAAGGCCGATGAGGTTCGGAACTTCCGGATCGATCTCATCCGCGAGGCAACTACGCTCGACGAGAGCTTTGCGCTGAAGGAAGGGTTCACCATTGCGGACTATGCCGCGCAATCCTTCGGCGTCTGGCAAGATCCGGAACAATATGGAGAGGTCGTCTGGCGTTTTGCGCCGGAGGCGGCCGACCGCGCGGCGGGTTTTCGATTTCACCCGGATCAGGTTCTCGAGCCGCAAGGTGACGGCAACCTGATCGTGCGCTTCCACGCGGCCGGATGGCTCGAAATGACCTGGCACCTCTATCAATGGGGCGACAAGGTCGAGGTTGTTGCGCCGGAAGGTTTGCGCTCGATGGTGGATGGATATCGCCGATCCGACTTCGGGGCGATGCCATGAATGCTGACTTTGACGGAGGAATTTGATGGACGGCAGTTTGAAATTCAGTGCGCTCAAGGAAAAGCAGCGCGCCATTCGGGCCGGCTTCCCCGAGACGATGGGCCTGCGCGTCCACCGCGCCATCAGTTGGGTTGGCAGGTCCGAAGCCTGTGACGGGGACGACGACGCGCGCTTCCTGTTTCTCTGGATTGCCTTCAATGCGGCCTACGCCGATGAGCGCGAGTTCCAGTCGATCGCACCGGGTGAACGCGCGGCCTTTCTGGATTTCTTCGGCAAGCTTGTCGCGCTGGACAAAGAGAAGAAGGTCTACAAGGCCGTGTGGCAAAGGTTCACTGGCCCTGTCCGCCTGCTCATGGACAACCGTTACGTGTTCAATCCGTTTTGGCAGCACCACAATGGGATCGACGGGTATGAAGACTGGGAGGCGCGTTTCAACACCTCCGTCCGATCCTTCACCCAGGCATTCCAGGCCGGGGATACCGCACGCGTCCTCAGCTTTGTTTTTGACCGCCTATACGTCTTGCGTAACCAACTCATCCACGGCGGTGCGACCTGGAATAGCGGCGTGAATAGAGCGCAAGTACGCGACGGCGCGACCATTCTAGCGTTTCTGCTCCCCGTCTTTGTAGACCTGATGATGGACAACCCTGAACAGGATTGGGGCAAGCCATTTTATCCCGTTGTCGATTAGGATTTTGAGGTCGCCAACATTGTCGCGCCATGCGCCCCAATTTCCACTTCTCGCCCTAACTGTGACAAAAAGCTTTCCAATCATCTCAGCCGTATCTGTTTCAAGGTCCCTCGAAGGCACACGAACCCTGTGTTTCAAGCCGGGAGAAGATCGACGACATCTTAGACTGAAAGACCATCTCGGACCGATCGCCCGCAATGCATGAACCTTCAGACAAGCTTCTCGAGCGGTGCGTTTCAGTCGACATCGAGGTGGATCCCAAAACCGCTCGGATCTTTGCCTTTGCGGCGGTTCAGCGTGGCGAAACGCCTCCGATCCTCTCCCGCAAAGGCGATTTGGAAGGTGCACTTGATCGGCTGGAAACGGTGGTGGCCAACAGCGATCATCTGATCGGCCACAACATCCTGCGCCATGATCTGCCCCACCTCGCTGCGGCGCGGCCGCGCTTGGCGGAGCTCTTCGGCGCGCCGATCGACACATTGTGGCTCAACCCGCTGGCCTTTCCGCGCAACCCATACCACCACCTCGTCAAGCACTACCATGACGGTCGCCTCCAGGCGGGACATGTGAACAATCCAGAACTCGACGCGCGGTTGGTGTTTCAGGTGTTGGAAAACCAGATCAACGCATTCCGCGATCTCCATCGGGCTGAAGCCGATGCGCTGACCGCCTATCATTTTCTGGCCACGCGGCAGGAAGCCTCGGCCGGATTTGATGCCGTGTTCAGTCTTGTCCGTTCAGCCCCAGTTCCCTCGGGGCGAACGGCAGAAGATGCGATCCGGCGCCTCCTGTCAGGCCGTGCATGTAGCCGGCGCATCGAGCAGACGCTGGGGCGATTGGCAAGTCCGCAGCTCGGCTGGCCGATGGCCTATGCCCTCTCGTGGATTTCGGTGGCTGGCGGAGAGTCCGTGATGCCGCCATGGGTGCGCATGCAGTTCCGCGAGGCCGCGCTCATCGTGCGCCATTTGCGTGATACGGCCTGTGACAGCCCCGACTGTGCTTGGTGCCGCGAGAAGAATGATCCCAAGCGTGCGCTCTCGCGCTGGTTCGGCTTCGAGGCGTTCCGCCCTCAGCCCGTGGATGACATGGGCCGACCGTTGCAGGAACGGATCGTGGACGAGGCGATGCACGGACAAAGCATTCTCGGCATCCTGCCCACCGGCACCGGTAAATCGGTCTGCTATCAGATCCCGGCTCTCTCCAAATTCGACAAGACCGGGGCGCTGACAGTCGTTATCTCGCCCTTGGTGGCGCTCATGTCCGATCAGGTGCAAGGGATGGCACGCGCCGGGATTTCCTCTGCTGTCACAGTGAACGGCATGCTCTCGCTACCAGAACGGCAAGATGCCCTCGACAAAGTGCGCATGGGCGAAGCGGCAATGCTTCTAATCTCGCCCGAGCAGCTGCGCAGCACCTCGGTCCGCTCGGTCCTGGCGCAGCGCGAGGTCGGTCTTTGGGTGCTGGATGAAGCCCACTGTATTTCGAAATGGGGCCACGACTTTCGACCCGACTACCGCTATGTCGGACGCTTCATCAAGGAATTCTCGGGCGACGCGCCCTCGGCACCGATCCTATGCCTGACTGCCACCGCCAAGCCTGAAGTCGTCCGCGATATCCGAGAGCATTTCCTGGCGCGACTTGAAGCTGATCTCTTGCTCCTCGACGGCGGCGCGGTCCGTACCAACCTGACCTTCGAAGTCCGGCCGACGCAGCGCGGGACCAAGCTTGCGGATATCCTCGACGTGATCGAAGGGAAGCTGCCGCGCGAAGGAGCCTCTGGTGCCGTGGTCTATTGCGCGACGCGCAGCACGACAGAACGGGTCGCGGGGTTCCTCAAGCAACAGGGCCTCGCGGCCGAGCACTTCCATGCGGGACTGAAGCCGGACGAGAAGCGGGACATTCAGGAGCGGTTCCGCATCGGAGAGCTCCGAGTGATCGCCGCCACCAATGCCTTTGGCATGGGGATCGACAAGCCCGATATCCGGCTCGTCGTCCATGGGGATATTCCCGGCTCTCTGGAAAACTATCTGCAAGAGGCTGGTCGCGCCGGCCGCGATCGGGAGCACGCAAATTGCGTTCTGCTCTTCGCCGGCGATGATGTTGAGCGCCAGTTCTCGCTCTCCGCCCGTTCAAGGCTCGCACGGCACGAGATTGGCGCGATCCTGAAAGCGCTGCGCAGACTCGACGGCAGAACCTCGAAGCACGGTGAAGTTGTTGCAACCTCCGGCGAGATCGTACGCGCCGAGAAAGAGCTGGAATTCGAGCGCGACAGCGCAACCGACGATACGCGGGTCAAGACAGCCGTGTCATGGCTCGAAGAAGCAAAGCTGCTGACCCGCGAGGAAAACCGGGTTCAGGTCTTCCCCTCCTCCCTGCGTGTCCAGCGGCTGGAGGAAGCTGAGACACTTCTCGCAGCGGCCGACATCACCGGCACGCGGCGGCAGCAGCTTCTCGACATCGTGCGTCACCTGATGAACGCACCACCGGACCAAGGTATCTCGACGGACGAGTTGACCGGTGTCAGCGGCTTGACCGGCGGCGGACTGAACAGGGCCCTGTCTGATCTCGAAGCCCTCGGCATCGCGCGAAATGATGTCGTTGTAACTGTCTTCATTCATGTCGGCGTTGAAGGGCAGTCATCGCAGCGCCTCGCGCAAGCTTCCCGGCTTGAGGAGGCGCTGATCGCACTGATGCGCGAGGCGGCCCCCGATATCGAAGGGGATGAGGCGTCACCACTGCATCTCGCCGAGGCCTGTCAGGCGCTGCGCGACCGTGACCATGCATCCGCACGCCCAGATATCTTCGAGAAGCTCCTGCGCGGGATTGCGGGGGACGGGCGTGATCAGGATGGCGGGCGCGGCAACATCCGGCTGCGCAAAGCCTCGCGCAACACCCTCATGGTCGCCCTGCAACGCTCGTGGCCGGTGCTGGAACAGACTGCAGCCATCCGCCGGCAAGCCGCGGAACTCCTGCTCGCCCACTTGGTCGGCAAGCTGACCAAAGGAACGCGTGGCAAGGACCTCCAGGTCGAAACCACGATGGGCGATCTGCTCGCCTCGCTCAGCGGCGACGCCTTCCTTCGTGGCGCTGTGCAAGACATGAACAAGCTCATGGAGCGCGCCCTCTTATGGCTGCACGAGCAAGAGGTGGTGACACTCGGCAAGGGGCTCACCGTCTTCCGACCCGCGATGACCGTGCATCTGCGTCCAGGCAGCGGTGGTTTTACCCAAAAGGACTTCACACCGCTTGATGAGCACTACGGCGAGCAAACGATCCAGACCCATGTGATGGCGGCCTATGCCGAAGCGGGTCTCGAGGCGATGGATCGGGCGCTGCGGCTCTCGGAAGACTACTTCGTACTTGATCGCGATGCCTTTCTGCGGCGCTGGATGCCTGGGCGCGGCGCCGAAATCCGGCGCCAGACCACCGGGACATCCTGGAAGGCAATCGTCGAAGCGCTCGACAATCCGGTGCAGCAAAAGATTGTCGCCGACGATCGGGAGCAGACCAACGTGCTAGTGCTCGCCGGCCCTGGATCGGGCAAAACGCGGGTTCTTGTCCACCGGATCGCCTATCTGGTCCGGGTTCGGCGTGAAGATCCGCGAGGGATTCTGGTCCTTGCCTACAACCGGCATGCCGCCGCCGAAATCCGCGCGCGGCTGCGGCACCTGATCGGCGACGATGCCAGTCGCGTCACCGTGTCCACCTGCCACGCGCTGGCGATGCGTCTCGTCGGCGCCAGCTTTGCCGGCGCTTCGGGCGATGCTCATGATTTCGACGGCATCGTCCTGGAGGCTGTGCGCCAACTGAATGGCGAAGGTCTGACCAGGTCAGAAGCCGAAGCGCAGCGCGACGCGTTGATCCAGGGCTATCGTTGGATCCTGGTCGATGAGTATCAGGACATCGGACCAGAGGAATACGCTTTGATCGCGGCAGTCGCTGGTCGATCTCTGGATGATCCTGACCTGCGCCTGAGCCTCTTCGCCGTGGGCGACGATGACCAGAACATCTATGCCTTCGCCGGCGCCTCGATCCGTTTCATCCGCCAGTTCGAGACGGATTACAAAGCCAAGCCGGAATTCCTGACCGACAACTACCGCTCGACGCGACATATCATCGATGCCGCCAACGGCGTGATTGCCCCAGCAGCAGAGCGGATGAAGACCGGGCACGACATCAGTATAGACCAGAAGCGCGAGAAGGATCTGCCGGGCGGCGCGATGGCCGAGCATGACCCGGTCGCAGCCGGACGCGCGGAGCTTCTGCACTGTCCGCCCGGAGACGTCGCTCAAGCCGTCGCAGCGGTGGATCAGCTTATCCGTCTCTCGCGCCTTGACCCGAATTGGAGTTGGTCGCGTGCGGCCGTCATTTCGCGCGACTGGCGCCGGCTGGGACCCGTGCGAGCCTATGCCGAGGCGCAAGGCATCCCTGTCGAGATGGCCAACGAAAGTCTCCCGAACATCTGGCGCCTGCGTGAAATGCAGAGCTTCGTGGCCGAGCTACGACGAGACCCTGCGCGACTTCTCGGCATCGCGGAACTGCTCGAACTCCTGAACGGACAGTCGCGGAACCGATGGACCGATCTGATCGCCGAAGGCATTGCGGCGCTCGCGCGCGAGATCGCTGACAAGGCGATGCCGGTTCCAGATCTCGTCGAGTGGTTTGCCGAATGGTCGAGGGATACGCGCGGCGAGCAACGAGGGTTATTGCTGCTAACGGCCCACCGGGCCAAAGGGCTGGAATTCGACTACGTCGTGATCCTGGATGGGGGCTGGGAGCAGCCTTCGCGTGGAGAGGATGCCGATGCGCCCCGTCGTCTCTTCTATGTCGCCATGACGCGCGCGCGGCGCAGTCTGGCGATCATGGCAAACGGTGCACATCCATTCCTCAAGCCCCAACAGGATGTGGTGCTCAAGCGAGCTGTCGTGCCTGATCCGGCGGGGCTCGCCGGGCGCCCACCCCATTACGTGACGCCGGATCTGAAACTGGTGGACCTTTCCTGGGCGGGACGGCTCAATGACGATCATCCCGCACTCGCAGCCATTAACGCGGCCCAAGTCGGGGATCCGGTGACGCTGGTCGCGGACGGGGCGGCCTGGATCATCCACAACGCCAAGGGCCAGACGCTCGGCCGCATGGCGCGCGCCTACAACGCCCCGGAGGGGTTGGAGCTTCTGCGCGGCGAGATCGGCGCGATCGTCCGCTGGCGCAAGAGCGACAACAAGGAAGAATTCCGCAGCACTATTCGGCGAGACGAATGGGAAGCGATCTTGCCGGAACTGGTCTTCGGCTGAACGACGTCTGCCAGGCCGACCCTATCGCTTCCAGTCCGGGTGCTACGCTAACCCGCGATACTGTGGATCTGCACGCTCTCGCCGCAGACCTCACGTGCAAGATCGACCACATGTTGATGGTGCGTGAGGTAAATCGCCTGTCCGCGCCGGCCAACCCGTTCCATCACCCGGCAGGCCGAGCGCGTGCGTTCCTCGTCAAAGGTCTCGAAAATGTCGTCGCAAAAGAACGGCAGCGATGCCCCCTGATCCGCCAGCTGCTCGTAGGCCGCAGCGCGCAAGGCGAGATAGAGCTGGAACCGCGTGCCTTTGGACATGTCCTGCGCCTGTTTCGCCATGCCGCTCGCATCCAGAGCCAGCAAGGTTTCCGCAGCTCCGTCGATCTGGGTCTGGAGTTTCGAATAGGCGCAATTCGTCAGCTCCGAAAACGCCGCTTCCGTCGCTTGCATCATCGCGCTGCGGTGGGCATCGCGGTACCGACGGATCGCCGCTTCGGCGAGGCGGTGACCCAGACTCAGTTCGAGATGCCGGAGTGCCACCTCCTGCATTTCGAGTTCCAGCGTTGTCTTTCTCTCGACCAGGAGCGCAACATCCGCGTCCCCGCCGATGGCGCGCAACGCTTGTGCGGCGGAGGTCCGCGCCTCGATCGCGCCCTTGTAGAGCCCTTCAATGCCTTCGCGATCAGAGCCGATTTCGTCGAGCTCGGCCTGCAAATCGGTTTGGGTCGCCCCCGACAATACGGCTCTGGCATCCTCTAGGCTCTCAAGGTCAAGGAGGGACATCAGAGAGCGCTCAAGGTCCGAACGTCTGGCCCTGTCAGACATGACCCCGCTAGCAGTGCTGACGGCCTGCCGCAGAGCGCTCAGAGAACTGGTATCTATGCCTTCGGGAAACACCAGCGACAGTTCAGAGACGGCACGGTCTATGTCGTCCAGGACCTTTTGAGCCTCGGCCAATGAGACTTCACGCGCCCGACTGCGGCGCGACAATCAGGGTGAGATTCCGCGTCAATCAGGATGAGACGCTGCGGCGGGTGTGTGTCGGAGGGAGGGCGTAGCCCGACCGGAGGCACACACCCGCCGCTTCGCCCGGTTACGGGGTCTGTGATCGCGGCCGGCCTGCTACACTGGCGGTTTCCAGGAAGGGAGACCCACCTTTGTGCCGGGGCGCCATGTAACCGATCATCAGATGAGACTTTTCATGAAGTTGAGACAAAACCACCCCATCGGAACCGCCGCGGCCAAGGCGGGGATGAGCCGTGCGACGGGCTATCGTATCGTGCAGGATCCGCAATTGCCGTCGCAGAAAGCGCAGCCTCGGGGACGGCGGCGGCCCGACCCGTTGCAGCAAATCTTCGACGTCGAGGTTGTTCCCTTGCTGCAATCCGCGCCGGGTATCCGTCCGGTGGCTGTTT
>NZ_PVEP01000016.1 GCF_002973535.1 Albidovulum denitrificans | reverse complement strand
CGGGCCTCAGAAGTTTTTTCCGAGCATCTCTTTCAGTGTCGCCACATCCATCATCTGCTCGGCCAACATCTTCTTGAGCTTCGTGTTCTCGGCTTCGAGCGCCTTCAGCCGCTTCGCATCGGCGACCTCCATGCCGCCATACTTGCGCCGCCAGTTGTAGAAAGTCGCGTCGCTGATCCCGTGCTTGCGGCACAGATCCGGCGCGCTCATGCCCGCCTGATGCTCCTTCAGAATACCAATGATCTGCGCTTCGCTGAACCGTGATCTCTTCATCGTCTGTCTCCTCAGTTGGAGAACAGGCTAACCTCAAATCGAGGACTTTTCAGGGGAGCAGGTCACTGCGGATGTGCGCGACGATCAGATCGTATCGGCCACCCTGCGCCCCGGTTACGTGCACTCCGGCTGGTCCAATGCTGTAGATCCTGAAATCCTCTCTCGACACAGGCAAGCTGTGATCCTGTTCCGGGCGCCGCCGGATGAAAGGCCATAGCGGGTCACAATGCCCGCGCAACGCGGCCCGCCATGCTTCCTCGATGGACGACGCTATCAGAACGGCGATGGAATTCGATCCGAACCGCCGTCTGGCTTGCGGCATAGGGTTCTTCTTTTCCCGACCATCAATGCGCTCGACACGCGGCTGACGGGTTTCGGGATTGAAAAGCGGCTTGCAGGAGTTCCAGACTCTCTCGTATATGTTATGATATAACATCTCAAGGAGGTATGTATGCAAGCCACGGATCGGCGCCTGCCAGTCACTGTGCTTTCCGGCTTTCTGGGGGCCGGAAAGACCACGCTGCTCAACGGTGTGCTGAACAATCGCGAGGGGAGGCGGGTCGCGGTCATCGTAAATGACATGTCCGAGGTGAACATCGACGCGGATCTGGTGCGCGCGGGTGGGGCCGACCTGTCCCATACCGAAGAAAAGCTGGTCGAGATGTCGAATGGCTGCATCTGCTGCACCCTGCGCGACGACCTTCTGCAAGAGGTCCGGCGCCTGGCCGACGAGGGGCGCTTCGACTATCTGCTGATCGAGGGCACGGGCATCGCCGAGCCGCTGCCGGTTGCCGCCACCTTCGAGTTCCGCGACGAGGCCGGCGACAGCCTGTCGGATGTGGCCCGGCTGGATACGATGGTCACTGTCGTCGATACCGTGAACCTGCTGGGCGATTACTCAAGCCACGATTTCATCCGCGACCGGGGCGAATCCCTGGGTGACGAGGATGACCGTACATTGGTCGACCTGCTGGTCGATCAGATCGAGTTCGCCGATGTGGTGGTGCTGAACAAGATCAGCGACGCAGGGCCGCAAAAGCTGGATGCCGCGCGCAAGATCGTCGCTGCGCTCAACCCCGATGCGCAGATCATCGAGACCGATTTCGGACAGGTCACGCAGGAGCGGATTTTCGACACCGGCCTCTTCGACTTCGACAAGGCGCATCTGCACCCGATGTGGGCGAAGGAACTTTACGGCTTTGCCGACCACATCCCCGAGACCGAGGAATACGGCGTCTCCTCCTTCGTCTACCGGGCGCGGCGGCCGTTCCACCCGCAGAAGATCCACGATGTGCTGAACGGGCCGCTGCCGGGGGTGATCCGTGCCAAGGGGCATTTCTGGATCGCGACGCGGCCGGACTGGCTGGCCGAGTTCTCGCTGGCGGGCGCGCTGAGCAGCGTCAAGCCGATGGGCATGTGGTGGGCGACGGTGCCGAAGGAGCGCTGGCCCGACCACCCGGAGGGACGCGCCTATCTGAAGCGGCACTGGCAGGAGCCCTTCGGCGACCGCCGGCAGGAACTGGTCTTCATCGGCGCGGGCATGGACAGGGCGGCGATCACCGCCGCGCTGGATGCCGCGCTTGTGGGCAACGAGACCTCGTTCCGGCCGGGCCAATGGGCAAACCTGCCCGACCCGTTCCCCGGCTGGCGTCGGGCCGCGTGACGGGGCTCATCGACGTCGCGGAGCAGGAGAATGAAGGGATATGCAGGCGGAAGGCGAAACGCCCGCAGCACACTGAAAGGCCGTCGGCAGGCCGGCGATCCGATGGCAGCCTATGACCTGCTGCCGCCAGATCTTCGCCACTGGCTTGCGCAGGCGGTCCTGCCGTGGTCTGCGCGGTCCGCGCTACGCGCCTGGCGCCGCGCGCTTCTGGTTTGCAACGACGATGCCGCCGAGGCGCGGTGCCATCTGAACCGGATCGAACGAAAGCAGCTATCGCGGGATATCATCCGCGTTTGGGGTGAACAGCATCCGGATGTTGCAGGCGTCGGCCGGGCGAAGCCCTCGCAAAGGCCCGGCCCGCATGGCGGCCTGTCAGCACGCCGAAAGACCGAAAGGTGAGTTGCCCGGGTCAGGCGACCGCACCGGGAGACTGGGTGTGCCCGGCACCCGGCAGAATAAAACGACGGAAAACCCTGCCACTGGCGTTGAAGCCGTGACAGGTTTCAGGGAATTGAACGATGACGTTTCGCAAAAGCCTTTTCTGGGTGCATCTCGTCGCCGGTGTCAGCGCCGGCATTTTCATTCTTCTGATGTCGATCACGGGGGCACTGCTGACCTATGAGGTGCAGATTCTCCGCTGGGCCGACAGCTACGATGTGACGGCCAGCGGGGCGCCCTTGCCTGCGGAGCGGCTGGCCGAGATTGCGGACGCCGAGACGGAGGGCAAGGCCGGCGCGCTGGTCTTCACCAACGATCCCGCGACCGCCGTTCTGGCCACCAGCGGCCGCGAGGGGAAGCTCTATCTCGATCCCTATACCGGCGAGGCGCTCGGCGCGGGGTCTGAGGGCGCGGCCAGCTTCTTTCAGAGCGTGACGACCCTGCATCGCTGGTTGTCTCTGTCCGGATCGACCGAGATCGGCGGCACCCTCGTCAGCCTGTCAAACCTGGTGTTCCTGCTCCTTCTGGTGACGGGGGTGTATCTCTGGCTGCCCCGGATCTGGAAATGGGGAATGCTGAAGACCAAGATCCTCTTTCGCCGGAGCTATCCCAACGCCAAGGCGCGCGATTTCGCCTGGCATCACGTCTTCGCTTTCTGGGCGATCATCCCGCTATTCGTGATCGTGGTCTCCGGCGTGGTGATTTCCTACCCCTGGGCGTCGAACGCGCTTTACGCGATCTATGGTGAAGAGGCCCCCGCCGGTCGCGGCAGGCCGGGCGGTGCCGCCGGCTCGGGCGCTCTTGCCGTCTCCGAAGGCGGGGTCGGTCTGCAAGGGGCGCTGGAAACGGCAATGGCGCATGACCCGGACTGGAACAGGATCACGCTGACGCTTCCGCGCGGGCAGAGCAGCGACACGATAACCGCGATGGTCGATACCGGCAGCGGACGCCAACCGGCCAAACAGGAGACCTTGCGGATTTCGCAGGACAACGGAACGGTTACTTCGGTGAGCAGTATCGACGACCAGACGCCCGCGACGCGCGCCCGCATCTGGATGCGCTTCGTGCATACGGGCGAGGTCTATGGCCTCATCGGCCAGACCCTCGCCGGGCTTACCTCGCTCGCCGCCGCCATCTCGGTCTATACCGGCCTTGCGCTCAGCTATCGGCGGCTGATCGTGCCGCTTCTCCGGCGCAGACGGGCGGCGTGACGCGGTTCGCTGCAACTCCAATCGGCCGCGCAGCTACGCCTGAAGCGTTTGTGTCGGGGGCAGCCCGAGGCTATCCACGATGCTGTCCCTAGGCGTTCTCTAATCGCCTTGGTCAAGTGCTGATCTCATCAGGTCCTTCTGCGTGCCGGGCTCTTGGGTTCTCTCCGCGATCACCGCGATGGGCGCCGCATGTTTGCGTTCAGGGTCGGGCAGATCGAAGTGGTGTGCGCGGTCAATGCCGCTGTTCTGGGAGCGATCTTGCCCTCGCCGCGCGTCCCGGCTGGACGCATTCGGGTGTGGCGAAGTCAGCGTTGTGGTTCTGGCTTGTTCAGATGACGGCATCCTCCCGGAAGGGTGTGCCGTTGCGCCACATGGCGTGCAGCGTGACAGCCAGTTTCCTGGCCAACGCGACCTTTGCCTTCCGCGGTCCGGTGCGTTCTGCGATTGCCTTGGCCCAGTCGCGAAGGCGGCCGCCACCCAGCTTCCGGCAGTAGATCGCGTTTGCCGCCTCGAAGAGGCACTTCCTGGTGAAGGCATCGCCGCGCTTCGAGACGCGGCCGTTCCGGCTGATCTCGCCTGACTCGTAACGGCGCGGTGTCAAGCAAAGGTAGGCCGCCGTCGCCACCGCGCGAAAGATTGCCGTTCTGATGCTGACGCTTTGGAAGAACAGCTGCGACTAGCAATGGACAAAGGAGGCCGTTGCCTGATCTGAATTCCCGCTCGAGATGGCGGGGAGCGAAGTCCCGAAGGGACGGAGGTCAGGTCGATCTCGCATTAGGGTACAGTGACAGCTTCTGTCAGCCAGAAAAGATTGCTCATGGATCAGGTCTCCTTGCGAAGCCTGAATCACGTCAAACGCCTGAAATCAATGGGTCTGGAGCCTAGGGCCCGCACGATCCACAATCAAATCCGCACCGGTGTGCTTTCCATGAATGTCAGCGTATTTTCGAGTGAAGTCACAACGGCCTGAGACCCGAGTCCGAGTGCATTTTGTGCTGAAGATGCCTGGCCTATGCGGATACAGTCTTCGATCGGGCGCCCCAGATACAGCCCGGTCGCGAAACCAGCATTGAAGCAATCGCCACAGCCACAGGTACAGACGACATCAACCTGAAAGGACGGCACGTCGATCTTTCTGCCGGTCCGGTCGCGATACATCACACCATCAGCGCCGAGGGTCAGGATGACTGCGCCGACGCCCTGATCTAGCAGGAAATCGGCGATCTCCTCATAGTCCGTCAACCCGGACAGCGCCCTCGCCTCTTCTTCGGAGGGTATGAAGAAATCGGTATTGGGCAAAAGCGGTTTGATCAAGGACAGGTCTCCGGCGGTCGAGGCGAAGACATCAAGCGTCGTCGTGATGCCCCGCGAACGGGCTTCGGCAAGCAGTTCGGCATTTCGCGCCTTGTCCATCGCATCCATAAGCCCGACACCGCCGATATGAAGGATCCGAGTATCAAGGACGCGGTCGATCTGTGCATCGTCGATGTAGAACCCCGCCGTCGCCCCGCGCTTGTGCAGCGCAGGGCGCTGCCCATCCGGACGCGTGGTAACCACAGAGGATGAGGTCGTCATGCCGGGGACGCGCTGCATCAATTCGGTGTCCACGCCGAAATCGGAGAACCGCCGCAGTACCCAATCACCCATAAGATCGTTCCCCACGCCGCCGACGGCCTGGACCTTCAGACCGTGCTTGGCGGCGACAATCGCCGCAGATCCCGCGGCGCCCGAAACCGCCAGCGTGAAATCTTCGACGAAATAGGTGCCGCCACCTGGCGGTATCTCTGTCACGGGATGGCACAGGGCATCGAATGTGTGGAAGCCCATTGAAGTATAGTCAAATGTCATGATCTCTGTCCCGACATGATCAATCAGGCTTGCCACGCCCCTGCGTCCGCGGCAGGGGCGCGGGGCGCCGAATTCGGATCCCCGCCGGGGACACCGAATTCGACGTTTCGCTACCTGCAGGTCAGCTCAGCGGCCGATTGTGCGCGCGCGTTCGGCGTCAATCTCGGCTTCGACGTCGGCAATCGCGCTTTCCCATTTGCCCAGCCACTCGGCGCTGACTTCTTTGGAGAACCAGGCCTTGGCCGCATCACCGCCCGGGTAGAAGGTCGCGCGTTCCTCGGCAGTTGGAACATAAACCGTCCCGCCATTTTCGACGAACTGCTGGAGCATGCCCGCTTCCTGCTCCTTGTTCCACTGGGTCTGGATGATGCCTCCCTGACGCACTGCGTCGACGACAAGGTTTTGCAGGTCTTCGGGCAGGGATTTCAGCCAGTCGTCATTGACCCACCAGAAACCGAAGAGATAGGCATGTTCGTCCAGCGAGGCATACTTGATCACCTCGTCCAGCTTCGCCGGAACGATATCGGTCGCGGCGTTCTTGGTCCCTTCGACCACGCCGGTTTGCAGTGAGGTATAAAGCTCGCCCCAGCCGATCGGGGTGGCGTTTCCTCCAAGCGCATTGACGAACTCGATCTGGAGCGGCGAGTTGATTGTGCGCATCTTGACCCCTTTGAGGTCATCGACCGACTTGATCAGCTTCTTGGTGGTGAAAAAACTACGCCAGCGGCCCGAGTTAGAGACGGAGAGCAGGCGGACATTGCCGGTACGTTCAAGGACAAGGTTGCGCATGTCGTCGAAGAAGGGGCTGTCCGAGACCTTTTCCGCCACCAGATCGTCGCGCAGGGTGTAGGGAATGTCAGTGACCTGGATTTCCGGCACAAAGGCCGCGATGCCGCCGCCCGTGGTGGCAGTCAGTTCAAGTGTGCCTAGCTGCACCGCTTCGATATGGGCGCGGAAGTCGCCCATCTGGCCATTCGGATATATCTCGACCTTGATCCGGCCGTTCGATCGGGCTTCGAGGAAACTTTTGATGAAGGCAGCCCCCTGTTGGTCGTCTCCGTCAAGCGCGCCCACATGGCCGATCTTCATTGTGTATTCCTGCGCGCCAGCGCCGGCGGCGAACAGGCTGGCGACGGCTACGGACGCCGCCAACAGTTTGGACTTGAGCTTTAGCATTCGGGTTCCTCCAGTTTGCAGGCAGCTTGCGCCGCCGGGGTTGTTTCCGGGGCTCCTCTCCCGGAGAGCGACAGCGCGTCTAGGGAGCCAATCCGAACAGACGCGGAATTGTGAGCGAAATTGCCGGGACGTAGGTGATGAGCAAGATGATGAGCAGATGCACGAGATAGTACGGCAGCATGTCCCGCACGATCGCCTCGACCCGTTCGCGGCTTACCGCCGAGGCGACGAACAAGATCAGGCCCATTGGAGGCGTGGCCAGCCCGATCGTCAGGTTCACACACATCAAGATCGCAAAATGCGTTGGATCGACGCCGAGCTTGATCGCGATCGGGGCAAGGATGGGTCCCAGGATCAGGATTGCGGGACCGGCATCAAGGAACATGCCGACGAACAGCAGGAACACGTTGATCAGGAACAGTACCAGATACGGATTCTCGGAAATTCCAAGGATACCGCTGGCCAATGCGGTCGGCAGCCCCGACAGCGTCACGACCCAGCCAAAGACATTGGCCATGCCAACGACCAGCAGGATCACCGATGATGACACGGCGGTGCGAAGCAACAGGTCGGGAAGCCGACGGAGCTTCAGGGTGCGGATGACGAAAAGGCTGATGACCAACGAATAGACAACGGCGGCGGCGGCGGCCTCGGTCGGGGTGAAGACCCCGCTGAGGATGCCACCCAGAATGATGAGAGGGGTCAGAAGCGGAAAGCCCGCTTGCCAGCCGGCGCGGCCGACTTCCGGCAAGGTCGCCCGCTGCCGCGCCTGGGGGTAGTTCCGCTTCTCGGCAAGAAACGCGGTCACGATCATCAGACCAAGCCCGGTCAAGATACCCGGCACCAGGCCGCCAAGGAACAGCGCACCGATCGAGACCTGCATCACATAGGCGTAGACGACCATGATGATGCTGGGCGGAATAATCGGGCCGATCACGGACGAGGCCGCCGTCACGGCGGCGGCAAAGCGCCGGGTGTATCCCTGCTTCTCCATCGCCGGGATAAGCATCGAGCCAAGCGCCGAAGTATCCGCGACCGCGGACCCCGACAGGCCGGCAAAGAAGATCGACGAGACGATATTCACATGCGCCAGACCGCCGCGCAGATGCCCGACAAGTGTATTCGCGAACCCGACGAGGCGTTGCGTGATTCCGCCGACATTCATGATCTCGCCAGCAAGGATGAACAGCGGGATGGCTAGAAGCGGGAATTGGTCGATGCCCGCATAAAGCCGCTGCGCAACAACTTTCAGGAAGGCAGGCTGGTCGGAAATCATGAATGCGATCAGCGGCACGATACCAAGCGCGAACACGATGGGCAGGCCAACCGCAATCAGGACGAGAAGCAGCCAAAGGAACTGGACGGGGACCATTTCACTCGCCTCCCACTTCGCGAAGCAGGTCTTCGTAGCGGTCCAGGAATGGATCGCGCTCACCCGTTCCGGGGGCGAGGAATTCCTGGATTTGTTCAAGGAACTGCTGAAGCGCAACCAGAAGGATTAGCGCCATTCCGACAGGCACCGAAACGAAGATCCAAAACAGCGGCACGCGGCCGATGGAAATCGCGACCTGCTTCCACCCGTTCCAGGCGAAGAGAAGACTGTAATAGCCCAGTACGACGCAAAACCAGATCACGATCGCCAGCAGAATGGCCATCAGCACCGCGCGACCACGCGGCGGAAAGAGATCGGGGAACATATCGATGGAGACATGATCGCCCATCCGCATGGCGATGGGCGCGCCGACGAAGACAAGCCAGACCATCAGGAACTTGGCCAACTCGTCGGACCAAGACAGCGAATTGTTGAGAACGTATCGCCAGAAGACACCGGCCGACACGACGCCGGTGATGGCAGCAACCAGAGCGATGGAAAGCACCCTGCAGATTTCCAGGAGCGCATTGTTAACGGCACTCAGGCCGCTTATCAGCAACGATATCGCTTTCATCGGGCATATCCTCCCGCCCAGATTTTCGCCATCTTGCCGGGCCCGTCCGGCCTACTCCTCGGCGATTTGGTTTTTCCTTCCGGGACGCACTCGCCCGCGCGTGTCAGCCAAGCCTGTCGAGATAGGAACTGACACCGGCCGGGGTCAGCGGCTTTGAGCGGATGTGATCAAAGCTTCCAGCCGGCAGCGACAGGCGATGACGTTCGGACGCGAAACGGACATCGACACGGCCGGGGTGGTACCATGCGGCCGCGTAGGTCGCGATCGACCCGCTGCCAAGATAGGCGGTGTGTTCAACCAGAAGCGCCGGGTCCCCCTCCCGGATACCCAGCACGGCGGCCGTGTCGGCAGGCGCGCGCACGGCAGACAAACGACCATCAGAGCCGAAAACCGGACCGGGCAATTGGGCCTCAAACATCATGTGCAGGGTATTGGCCAGCGGATCGAACCTGCTGGCATCGAAATCGCATCCGTCGATCTTCGCTGGCACAGCGTCCACGATTCTCTGGACCGGCACGCCATCCGCGCACATCACGCGATCCACCAGCCAGACCCCGTCGCCCTCGCTGACATCGAGAAGCTGCGCCAAGTTGGAATCTGCTGCGACGCGCGACACTGATACATTGATGCCGCTCGGCTTATGCCCGCTTTCCCGAATCAACGCCGCGCCACTTCGGATATGCGCGAGCGGAAGCAGGACCATCACGTTCTCGGCCCCGCGCGAATCGGGTTTTCGCACGATCGTGCCAACACCCCATTTCTTTTCGATCAAGCCATCCTGCCACAGGCGGCTGAACGCCTCGCGCAGCGTCGAGCGGCTTACCCCAAGGTTTCCAGCGAGTTGCGCCTCAGATGGCAGCCGATCTCCATCCTCGAAATCGGCCTCAATCAATTCCCGAAGCTGGGCTGTAACCCTGTCTGCACGGCTTGCTTCCATCTCTCCTACCTCGTATAGGTATTCAGACATCTGACGTCAGACCTCTGACGTCCGATGACTTAACATCGAATTCACCTGGTGCAAAGCGGATTCTCCGGCACGCTTGCAGCACACTTCAGGCCGGCGAGGGGCGACGCCCTATTCCGAGACCTTCCCGTCGCGGTTCCCGCGCACAGGTTTGGCCACCGGCAGAAGGACGTCATATAGACAGGAGGTTCGTTCGGCGTATGACCAGCGAGAAGCGACCAAACATCGTTTTCATCATCACCGATCAGCAGCGCGTCGATACGATCGCCGCGACGGGGCACCCCTGGATGGAAACGCCGAACATTGATCGGATGGTGCATGAGGGAACGAGCTTCAACGACATGTACGTCCCCTCCCCCGTGTGCAGCGCGTCGCGCGCTTCGCTCTTTTCGGGCGTCTATCCGCACAACAGCGGCGTACTGCGCAACGACGAGCCCTGGGTCTACACCTGGGTCGGGGAGCTTTCGAAAGCAGGCTATCACTGCGTGAATATTGGCAAGATGCACACCTACCCCGTCGAAGACCCCTTCGGCTTTGACGAACGTCATGTGACCGAGAACAAGGACCGCACCCATCCGACGGTACCCTTCTACCTCGACAACTGGGACAAGGCGTTTTTGACGGCCGGCGTCAGGAAGCCCGGCACCGACACCTATTGCCTGCGTGACGACTATAAACAAAGCCTTGGTGCGTTCGAGTGGGAACCACCCGAGGCCCTGCATTCGGATGTCTTCGTCCCGCAGTTTGCCTGCGCATGGCTCGACCGATGGGATGGCGACGCGCCCTTCTTCCTCCAGATCGGCATTCCGGGGCCGCACCCTCCCTATGACCCGCCCAAACGGTTGTTCGACCACTACCTTGCCAAGGACAATCTGCCCAAGCCGATCCGCGAGGATATCCCCAACCACATCAATCCGGTCCGGCTGCTTCGGGAACGGCACATGGCCTCGGTCCTCGACGCAATCGTGCATCTGGAAGATCCGAGCGACGAGCAAATGCACCGTCAGCGGGCGGCCTACTACGCCAATTGCGCCCTGATCGACGAGCAGGTCGGCGAGGTATTCAAGGCGCTGGAACGCCGTGGGGTCCTGGAAGAGACCATCGTCATCTTCACCTCGGATCACGGCGACTGTGTCAACGACCACGGCCTTTCGCAGAAGTGGTCAATGTACGAACAGGCGGTGAAGGTTCCGGCGATCATCTGGGGTCCGGCTTGGGTGCAGGCCGGAAAGACGGTTGACGGTCTCGTCTCTTTGATGGACTGGGCGCCGACGATCCTCGACCTTGCGGGCGCGCATACGCCGGCGTTCTTCGAGGCGATTTCGCTTCAGGGGCATTTTGACGGATCGGAGGGTACAGTCCGCAAGCAGGTCTATTCCGAGCTTGCCCGCGACGCGGTCGTCCACGCATCTGAATTCCAGATCATGCTGCGTGAGGGCGACTGGAAACTGGTCTATTACGTCGATCATGACGAGGGGCTTCTATTCGACCTTGCCGCCGACCCGCGGGAGGTGAACAACCTCTGGGATGTGCCCGAACATCGGGCGCTCAGGGACAGGTTGATTTCAGACATCCTAAAATGGCGTGTGCATAGCGCATTGAAGACACAGGGCTTTCCGATGCATACTGGCGGAACGACCTGACGACGAGTCCGCCGCCGCCCGCGGCGGCGGATCATTTCCTTCCTAGTGCAGCGCGCGCGTGTTCCCCCGCCATCCAGCCGAAAAGGACAAGGAATGCCGCAGGCTGCCCCATTCAGCATCATGGCCAAGCCCATCGGGCCGCGCTGCAACATCGACTGCAAGTATTGCTACTACCTCGAGAAGGAAAAGCTGTTCCCCGAAGAGAAGAAGTTCCGCATGTCGCATGACGTGCTTGAGAGCTATGTCCGGCAGACGATCGAATGTTCGCTTGAGGCCGGCCTGAACCAGGTGGGATTTGCCTGGCAAGGAGGTGAGCCGACGATGCTGGGCGTCGGCTATTTCGAAGAGATCGTCACCCTCCAGCAAAAATACGCTCCCCGGGACGTCAAGATTACCAACACGCTGCAGACGAACGGCACATTGCTGGATGATGATTGGGGGGCCTTCTTCGCAGCAAACGACTTCCTGATCGGACTCAGCATCGACGGCCCGAGAAAGATTCACGACCGCTACCGGGTAACGCGCTCTGACCGTCCGACCTTTGATTCCGTGATGCGCGGGCTTGATGTGCTGCGCAGGCATGGCGTTGCGCATAATGCCCTGACCACTGTCCACCATGGCAACGGCGGGAAGGGCAAGGAAGTCTACAGGTTCCTCAGGCGCCTCGGCATTGACTTCATGCAGTTCATACCGATCGTGGAACGCTCACCCGGCGTGGGTCTGGCCGGGGCACCTCAGGTGGATATGGCACCCGAAAATCTTGTCACGGCCTGGAGTGTCAGCCCGAAAGTCTACGGCAAGTTCCTCTGCGATGTCTTTGATACCTGGTTCAAGCACGACATTGGCAAGGTCTTTGTGCAGCACTTCGACGTGCAGCTTGGACTTTGGCTGGGCCATCCATCCTCTCTTTGCGTGTTCGCCGAAACCTGCGGCAATGCCCTGGCAATTGAACATGACGGCAGTCTTTTCTCCTGCGACCACTACGTCTACCCGGACTATCGGCTTGGCAAGATCACCGAGACGCCGATGCGCGAATTGCTCTGGACCGAGCGGCAGGTCGACTTCGGGCATGACAAAAAAACCAAGCTGACCAGTCAATGCCAGGAATGCCGCTTTCGCTTCGCCTGCAACGGAGGATGCCCGAAACACCGTTTTGCGACATCCCGAAGCGGTGAGGCCGGGCACAACTACTTCTGCGAGAGCTACACCATGTTCCTTCGGCATGCCGAAAGCAGGCTGGTCAAGATGGCCCGCCTTATCGCCTCGGGTCGACCAGCGGCAGAGGCGGTCCTCGTCGATGTTCATAGACAGACGGCTGGCAGCGCAGGCGACACTGGACGGCGCCCGTCAGAGCCAAAAAAGCCGGCCTTGCTGCGCTGACGCCGGCCTGTGCGACCCTCAATGACCTCAATGCGACCCGCTTAGCCTTCTCCCGAGCCATCCAAACAGCCGTCCATGAGAACGGCGGTGCAAAAGTCTGCCACGGAAGCGGCGGGATAGGCCTGCTGCGGGCGGTGTAAAAACCGGCCACTTTGCCCTTCTTGCGATCGCAGGGTACCCGGAATACGTCAAGGTCGCGGCGTAGGGGTCGGCAAGAAGCTTACTGTCGATGCACTCAAGGTGAAAAGTAACCGCCCGATTGAAGCCGCCTGCCTAGCGGCGGGTTTCCGAGCTAAGACACGTGCATAACGGCGTCGTTTGCGACGTGTCTTATAGGGGAGCGGCCATGCTGGGCGAAGTTCTGGGTGTCGAGCGTCGGCGGCGGTGGAGCGAGGAAGAGAAGCTCGAGATCCTTTTGGAGGTCAGCGCCGGCGGAGCCACCGTGACCCAGGTCGCACAGCGCCACGAGATCACGCGGTCGCAGATATACGGCTGGCGGCGGGATCTGAAGAAGAAGGGCCTATGGTCACCGGATCGCGGTGCCGTTTTCCTGCCGGTGGATTTTGCGACGTGCCCGGAACCGGCAGGCGCACCTGCGTCGTCGCGGCCTGTGCCGGTCGAGGTGCGGCTGAGCAACGGTCGCTGCCTGAGGTTCGACAGCGGCATCGACGGAGAGGCGCTGACCCGGCTGATCCGGGCCGTGGACGCGGCGTGATCGGGCCGGGCACGGGGGTCCGGGTCTACCTCGCCTGCGGTGCCACCGACATGAGGAAGGGCATCGCGGGGCTCTCGGCCATGGCCCAGGATGTCCTGCGCCAGAAGCCCGCAAGCGGGGCGGTGTTCGCATTCCGGGGGCGCCGAGGTGATCGTTTGAAGCTGCTTTACTGGGATGGGCAGGGCTTCTGCCTCTATTACAAGGTGCTCGAACGCGGTCGTTTTCCCTGGCCCAACACCGAGGCCGGGGTTGCGCGCCTGACCTCCGCACAGCTTGCCATGCTGTGGGAGGGGATCGACTGGCGGCGTCCGGACTGGGGCGCGCCGCCGGCGCGCGTGGGGTAGTTTATCCTGCTGAATCTTCTTGTTTTATTGGCCATTCCGGATGCCGCATGGTATCTGTCGGCATGTCCGAACAGGCCGACATTCTCACCGATGACCCCATCGCTCTGAAGGCGATGATCGCCACGCTTCAGGCCGAGAATGCACGCATGTCGGCCACGCTCCAGGCCAGGCCCCACAGGCCCGAGCGTGCATATTTGTACATCTTGAGGAACGTTTGCGGAACGGCTCAGGTGCTTGGTGCACGCAGGTACATAATGACGTTTTCGGCAGTGAACTTGTAGCTTCGGCCATCGGCGAGGCGTTCTGCGCTGACGGGGTATTTGGGCCGGTTCGGGTTGATGGCGGTGATACGGAAGGCCTCGCCTTGGGTTCTGAAGGTCCGGCCATAGTCGGTGGGCTGCAATCCGAAGCTGCTGGCGAGGGCTTCGAACAGGGCCTTGTCGGGAGAGAAGATCGCCCCATCGGCCATCGGGATGCCGACGCGGAACGCGATGCCGAATCCGTGGCGCAGGTCGATGTCGGACAATTCGCCGCCCTCGACGGTCAGCCCGTGGGTTTCGGCCACGGCCCGACAGGCTTTGAGAAGATCCCGGCGCAGGCGTTCGCAGAGCGCCGGGGTCAGGTTGCGTGGCGGCGGCACCTTGGTGGTGTCTGCCTGCGCCGGGGGTTTTGCGGTCGTGGGTGGCTTTTTCCTGCTGCTCTTTCTCACATCGAAGCCTTTGCCTTGTAAACGGAGCCACGCGAGATGCCCATGTCGCGGGCGATTTCCGTGGGGGACTGACCCGCGGCCAGTCTGGCCTGAACAGCGGCCATATTGATCCTGGGCGGCCGGCCACGATAGACGCCCCGGCGCTTGGCGGCGGCGATGCCTTCGGCCTGCCGCTCCTGGCGCAGGTTGGTCTCAAACTCGGCGAAGACACCGAGCATGTCGAAGAAGGCCTTGCCAGCGGCGGTGGACGTATCCACCGGTTGCTCGGTCGCGGCGAGATGTGCGCCCTTTTCCTTCAGTCGCGCGACGATGATCTGCAGATCGCGCATGGAGCGCGCCAGACGGTCGATGCGGGTGACCACCAGTGTCTCGCCGGGATGGATGAAGTCGAGGATGGTCTTCAATTCGGAGCGGTCTTCAAGACTGGCGCCACTCTTCTGTTCCCGGCGCACCATGCCGCAGCCGGCGTCCGTCAGCGCGGCGATCTGGGTGTCGAGGTTCTGATCCACCGTCGAGGCGCGGGCATAGCCGATCTTGGCGCTTGATCTGTTCATTTTGGGTGTGCCTATGACATGATCTGTTCATTATCGCGAACCGGGCCCAAAATAAACACCAAACTGGCCGTGTGCAGTGTTCATGCGCGCTGTCACCAAGAGTATACCCTAAATGTCGCCTCAAGCCGCCATGCGTTCGTAGTCAATCCGAGTGGACAGGTCGATGTCGTAGCGGCCATAGGGAGTGATGTGCGCGTAGATCAGCGGGGTCAGGCCGCGATAATCCTCAGGCGACAGTCGGTCCTGCCAGTTCGAGTCCGACAGGACCGACTGGACCATGCGCGTGTTCACATAGACCATCGACGCCTGGACCAGTTGCAGCGCCAGGGCGGAGATTTCCTGGTCGGCGATGCGGTTCGAGGCGATCTCACCGCCCTTGCCGAAGAACACGAACCCGTTCGCGCTGTTCCAGTTCTCGACGACGTTCAGGCCTTCGTGGATTTCCCGGCGAAGGGCTTCCGACCGCAGATAGCGGCACAGGAAGATCGTCTTGATGGCACGACCCAGTTCGGCCAGCGCTTTGTAGGTCGGGTGCATCACGTCGGTCCGGGCGAACCGGCGCAGGATCGCCTCGGGGTCGGCGGTGCCATGTTGCATGGCGGCGGCGTATTTGACCATCTCGTCATATTGCTGCTCGATCTCGGTCCAATCGCCCACATTCGACAAGATCGGCGCCAGGTTCGGCAGGCGCGCCCGCATGCCCGCGGCGGGAAGAACCAGCTTCTGGCGGGCAATCGCTTTCAGACGTGGTGCCAATTCGAACCCAAGCAGATGACAGAAGGCGAAGCCAACAGCGGTCTGGCCATGGCTATCGACGTACTGGCGCTGGATTTCCATGTCGGTGCAGTGGCGGAGTACCCCTTCGATCATGGCAGCCACTTCAGATGACGAGCAGCGTTTCAGCTGCGAATAGATACAGGTCGCCTGGCGCTCAACATGCCAGTAGATCATCACCCCACGACCGCCATAGCGCGCGTGCCATTCCGTCATCAGGTTGCGGTCCCAGGCGCCGAACTTGGTGGAATCCGAACCACAGGCCGTGCCTGCCTCACCCCACATCGCCGGATTGCGTACTGCCAGTGTCGCGTTGGCCACGCGTGCCGCGGCGGCACGCAGCGCGTTCGGGTCGATGTAGCGGCGGTGGGTGTGGAGCAGTTCGTCATAGCTGATGTCGCCGACGCCGGCGGCGACGCGTTTGATCCCGGCATTGGTTCCTGCGGCATAGAGCGCCAGCAGCAACCGCCGGTCCCGGTCTGCACGCGGCACGGCTTCGCGGCTGGCCGAGGTCTCGAAGCAGTCCAGAAATCCCGTGTCCAAGGCCGTTTCCTTGAGGACATCGAGCAGGCCCGTCATCGGCCAGACGCGTTCGACTTCGCGCTTGAGAGCACCCAGCCCCGGCGGCTCAGGTGCGGGTGCGAAGGGCGTGATCCTGATCCGGTTCTCTCCGGATGTTCGCAGCCGGACATGGTCATTTTCCGGCAGGGTCTGGTTCAAAAGGTGTAGTTCGCGCGTCAGATCATCACGCACCTGCGCGACAAACGCACCGGCATCCCAGGAGAGGCCAAGGCCCTGATAATAAGTGTCCCTCTGCACCTCGAAATCGGCAGGCAGGTCATCATCGGGGTTGCGGTAGCGGTCACCGCCATCGACCCAGATTTCCTTTGCGCGCACCCGCTCACGCAACTGCGCCAGGACGCAGAGTTCGAAGGTAATCACGTTCAGACGGCCGGACGCATCGATGACGCCCTCACGCCATTTGGCGGGAATGGACCCCTGAGGTGCCAGATCGGCAGGCACGACCCGTCGTCCATCCTTGCGCCACCGCCGGATCAAATCGAGCGCATCCAGGATCGGGCGCCAGCTTGCATTGTTCGATCGAAACCGCAGCGCGGCCAGAAGCGGCGGCACCATTCGACGGTAGTGGCTGGCATAGGAGCCGCGCATCACCGTTTGAATTCGTCGGTCCAGCGTACCCTTTGCGCGGTCCTCCTCAATCACGGCCTTCAGCCTGGCCACGCTCGCGACAGGATAAATGACCTCAAGCACCCGACCCTCGGGGTCGTCCACGGCGGCGATGGCCATATCGACCAGCAGGCGCTCCTTGCCATGGACCCGCTTGATGTCCCGCGCGATCGCCCCCACCACCCGGCGGCGCGATCGCGTTTGCATGCGATGGATGATCTCAAGCAGAAGGTCGATCAGTGCGTCGATCATTTCGGCTCGGCGGTGCATGAGATGGAGCGCAAAGAGACCCAGCCGGCGCGTGTCGCTGTGGCGGCGCATCTCGGCCGCAGTCTCAGCATCGACGCGGCGGGACAGGCGCTGAACCAAAGCGGGATCGACATTGGCCATGGTGTCGAACGGCAGACCGAGCGTGTTCACGAATGCCAATCGCGTTGCCGCCGCCAGGATGCTTTCCAGCGTGGCGGCACCCGCATCCGCTTTCAAGCTCAGAAACCCCGTCGCGCGTTTGGGATCAGCCAGGCTGACCTCCAGTTTCCCGCGTGTCTCACAGGACAAGCCAACAGCAATCTTCGCAAGCAGGGTTTCAACGGCGTCATGCCGAGCCCCGCGAACCAACCGCTCCATGATCTTGTTCGACGGCACGAAAAATCCCCGCGCCCGGCTCTTGCGATATCCAAGCTCGATCTGATCTTCGATCTTCCCGAAGGCTCCCCGAAAGATCTCAGCCAGTTCGTCTCGCAACGCATGGCGGTCCCGGTCAGTGGCACGCCGGATACCCAAATGCCGCAAGATTGCCGCCCGGTGCCTGCGCGAAGTGTCACTGTACCCTAATTAATCAGATTCTGCGGTTTCAGAGCGATTTGGGGCAAAGTTGTACCCTTAATTACAGTATTTCCACAGGTCGCGCTGCAGGACGACATTCAACGTTTTGCCTACCCCAGAATGATAATGCCCGTTTGCGCACCACAAGAGGCGGCTATGTTTTCCACAGTTTCGACCGTCTGGCAATTAAAGGTGCAGTATTGCAATAAACGGCACAATACGGAAATTAAGGGTACAGTTCGTCATTGAAATCGTTGGAAAATTTCAAGCCAGATTCTGATTAATTAGGGTACAGTGATACCTCCACTTCAAGGTCTGCTCGACCTTCGATTCCGCACCGGAGGTCGGCTCCATCGGCGCCGCCGCCTCGGACCTCATCGCCCGCTTCCGGCCGGGTGTCGTCGCGGTCATCGGCGGACAGCCGAGCCTCGGGCGTTACTGTGCCTTCGGTACGCTTTTTGCCAGGGGACCGGACGGCGCCGTTCACCGTATTGACCGCCACCCGATCATGCGCCGTCATCCGGTCACACCGATGACCGAGGCGGACGTGCGTATCCATCTTGCGGCGCAGGGGCTTGCCAATCTCGAGCTTGTCCCCTTCACGATGCTTGATGACACCGACGCCGTCGCCAAGGCGCTTCGCAAAGGTCCGGTCCTGTTCGACGTCACATCTGTGAACGACCATATCAAAATCGCGGCCGCGCTGCGCGCCACCAGCGGGCGGCAGCTTCTGATCGGCGCCAGTTCCGTCGCGGAAATCCTCACCGAAGGCTGCGGGGGTCCGGTCGAGGCACCTGCCCCCGCCATGCCCGCCTCAGACAACGTCCTTATCTTCGCAGGGAGTCGGTCCGCCACGACGCAGAAACAGGTCGAGGACGCTAGGTCGTATTGCAAGCTTCCCTTCGCGCCAGCGGCCCTTCGGTCAGACGCTCTCGTTTCTAGCGCCGCTGCATTGCTGCGGCAAGGGAAGCCGGTTCTGGTCCATCTATCACCCGAAGCGGATTACGGCCTGTCATCCGATGTGCTTGCGACAGCCTCAAGCGTGTTCGTGAAGCGTCTTCTGGATCGGGTAGAGGTCGGGTATTTGGGGCTTGCCGGGGGCGATACGTCCAGCCGGATCTGCGCGGAGCTGGGTTTTGCCTCGATCTCTTATCTCGAAAACATCGACCCTGGCGTCAGTCTTTGCATCGGGACTCATCCCGAAGCGCGCTTGAACAATATGCGGATCATCTTAAAAGGTGGCCAGATGGGCGGGCCAGACCTTTTCGAACGTTTTTTGCGGCGTTCGTCCATGTCAGGGCGATAAGCCTTTCATGCTCCGCCCCGGATCTTAAGATGTGACTGAGAACCGCGCCCGACGGCATCCGTGTGCGATATGTGGGCGGCCAACACCAAACGCTGACTGTTTGCATGATTGCCTGATTCAGGAAGACATCGTTGATGAACGCCCGCCCTTCGGTCGATGGAGCGGGTTTTCAATTGCCCAGGATCAGACTCCGGCTCCGGGTCTCGATGAACATCAGGATGCACACGGCGAGGCTTTCCCGAAGCTGGGGAACTGTCTGGTCTATCCTGTCCGGGCGGCAGACCCGATCGCGGGTCGCGATCCAGTGGCGCTGTGCCGCCAGAACGCCATCAGGGTCTTTCTGTCGCGCCAGGTTGAAAAGCGCCACCATCTGCCCATCCGCCTTTCCCAACGCCGGTTCGGCGCAGATGACCCCGCCCGCCGGATCGAGCGTTCCGTTGCAGTCGAAGCTCGGCGTCTCGATCTGCCGGATCTCGTCGGGATACATCCCGACAAGGTCATCCGCCTCGGTGAACGCAATCGGTTGGCGCCCGATCCAGCGTCCATCCGGCCCAAGCGCGATGTGCAGACTGACGGGCACGGGCGCCTCGGCGTCGAGGATAAGGTTGCCCAGGTATTCGCCCTTGGCTGCCGCGCTGTAGACGTTCGCATTGAATGCTTTCGCATACCAGCGGCCATCGTCGAAGCGGAAGACGCTGCATTGCGAGACGCCGAGACCCAGCGTGTTCGGCGCCGTGAAATAGAACGCCTCCGGGTCGGCCCCCGGTACGAGGCGGGGCGTGTCCATGAACGTCTCAAGCGACGGGAACCGCTGACCGTTGGTCCGGGGCGAGCCGAACTTCATCTCGCCGCCTTGCAAGTAAGGCTGGGTGGTGGTTTCGGTGATGACCTCGGGCGTCTGAAAGTCATCGGCATTTGGGCCGATAAGGAAGGATGTCCAATCCCCTGTCGCACGCTCCATCAGGTAATCGCAGGCCGCCCGAGCGTCGAGGTACCCGATCATCTGCGGGTAGACCACGCGCGATGTCAGGACGGTCGTCCCGGTTTCCATCGCGGCCTTGAAGCTGTCGATCAGCAGGAACCGTTCAGCAACCGGGCGCGTGTCGCCCTCGAAGCTCTCCCTGGTCAGCATGGCGAAAACGAAATCAGACGACAGCCCCCAACCCGCCATGCGCCCTGTGATCTCATTGATCGCTGCCTGCGCCTGACCGTAAAACTGCCGGGTGATCTGGGTCATCAACTTGTCGGTCAGCGGCGTACCTTCAGGCAACTGGATCGCCGAAGGAAGCTCGGAAAACGGGGCGTGGAAGCCGACGATCGCCTCGTCATGGACGTAGCGCAGGGGTTCTCCCCGGGTTCGTCTAACATAGACGATATGTCCGCCGAGGAACGCGATGGCGCAGGAGGACAGGCAGCGGTCGCCGGGGCCAACGAAGGTCGGCACCCCGAAACCCGTGATCACATCGGCCAGAGCCAGCCCCTCATAAAAGTCGCCGCCGTCGCTGTTCAAAGAAACGATCACGTTGTTGGACCAGTCGACATTCGGATCCGGAAGCTCTTTGCGCAGCAATACCTCAAGCTTCGCGGCATCGCCGGGGACGATCGTGCCTTCGATCCGGAAATGCGGCGCAGAGGAGAAATCGACAGGCGCCCCCTCTGCCCCGCTGTCACCAAAAACGGTGTCGGTGAAGGCCCGGACCAACGGCCCGGCGATCGGCCCGGCGCGGAACACATCGGCGGCACGGGCGGGAAGCGCCGCGCCAAGGAGGATCGCCACCAGCCCGATCACCCACCGCATCCCTGCCCTTTCGCGAAATCCAGGGACGCAGACCCAAGGGCGCGATTGCCCGTGGTGCGGCGAATATCCTCCAGAACGCCACCATAAAGGGTATGGAAGCTTTTTGTATAACCGCAGAAATAGACCTCGGTCGTGGCGCGGTGACAGCGCGGCGGCAGAAAGTGATCCTCGAACCAGGACCGCCCGCCGCCCGTGCCGGCACAGGTGACGATCAGGTCCAGCTGTGCCGCGACATCGGCAATGGCAAGCTGCACGTCGACTGGGTCGGCCTGTTCGTCGCCGGGCAGGATGTAATCGCCGACAAATTTGCGGATCGCCTGGTTGCGCGCCTCCTCTGCCGGAAGGCGGGCGAGGGCCGCGCGGAAAAGCTCCATCACCTCCGCCGGTATCCTGTACCAAAGCCGGTCCAGAAGCCGCCGCGCATCCCCGGGCCTGCCTTCGACAAACCCCGCCGCCTGCCCCATCGCGAGATCAACCCGGCGGTTATGATCGTCTATGCCCAGCAAGATGATCGCCCAGCCGCCCGCGACGATGAGCGCAATCGCCTGCATTGCGCTCCACAGCCCATTGCGCGCGTTGAGCCAGTCGAGAAATCCGCGCCCGGCTTCGGGCTCCGGCTCACTGGCAGAGGTCAAAGATCAGCTCCGCCACATCGACATCCTTTTCATCCGCGGTTCGGAAGGTGCGCTTCAGGCTTACGTCATCGAAACGGTTCTTCAGGCAATCGACCATTTCCGGTGTCACCAGTATCGCCGTGGCCTTGGCGTTCTGCGACAGCTTGGACAGCTGCGCATTCTCGGCCCGGTCTTCGGGGGTGAATTCGATGATGCTCGATCCTGCAATCGAGCTACCGGAATTCTGCGAGGTCCCCTTGGCGACCTCGGCGGGCGTAGGATTATAAAGCCCGTCCTCGCAGAAGCCCGGAAAGACCAGCGTGTACCCATCGACGAAAGCAAGGTAGTCATCGGCATGGTCGCGCAGGCATTCGGCCTGACGGTATAGGACCATGGGATTGTCCGCACGCATCTGTCCTGCCCACGCGGCGCAGACGACGAATATCAGCGAAGCCAATCTCGACATGACAAAGCCAGACCCAATCCCGGTCCCAGCTTACCCTTTATCTGCCCTGTGACAACCCGGCTGGTCCCCCGCCTCCCTTCAACCGTCCACCGGTCGGCGCATCCCGCCCAGGCGAGGCGGCGGCAAACCCGCCACCATCGCCGCAGCCCACCCCCCGCACGGAGGATGCCCGCCGACGGCCGAGGCTGTGTGGAAACTCTGGTCCATGTGCCGTCTTCGAAGGTGTCGGCGGGCAGCTGCGGTCCTGAGCCTTTCCAGGGAATGCGATGAGGCAGGCAGCCTCGGTCAGCCTGGGATTGCCGCCATCAGCGCCCGAATGCCGATCAGCGAGATCATCCGCTTGATGTTGTAGGCCAGAACGTTCAGCGCCATTTCCGTGCCGACGTTCCTCAGCCGCCGTGTCAAGAAGTGGGTCGTCCCCATCCAAGCCTTAATCGTGCCAAAAGGATGCTCGACCGTGCAGCGCCTCAAGGTCATCGGATCGGAATCACGGCCCAGGCGCCCACGCATCTCGTCGATCAGGTGCTCATGTTCCCAACGGGTGATGCGGCGCTCCTTGCCGCTGGTGCAGCGGTGCCGGACCGGACAATTCTGACACTCGTTGGTCCAGTAGCGGCCGACCTGCAGGCCGCCTTCCTCCCGCGTGTAGCGGTAAGTCAGGTCGCTCCCGGCGGGGCAGCGGTAGACATCCCGCTCCGGGTCGTAGAGGAAGTCGGCCTTCACGAACATGCCCTTGCCGCGGTTGCCGGAGGTTTCGGGGCGCGGCACTGTCACGGTGATGCCGGCTTTGTCACAGGCAAGGATCTCGGCGCCGCTGAAGTAGCCCTTGTCGGCGATGGCATGCAGCTTCTCGCACCCCAGCACCGCCTTGGCCGCGGCCGCCATCGGGCTCAGCTGCTCGCGATCGAAGCCCTGATTGGTAACCTCGTGGGCCACGATCAGGTGGGTCTCGGTGTCGACCGCACTCTGGACATTGTAGCCAACCAGCCCGCTGATCCGGGCGCTGGTCGCCATGGCGCGGGCATCGGGATCGGTCAAGGAAATCTGTCCGTCGGGCGCATCGGCCAAGGCCTCGTCCATCGCCTTGAGGTGCGCGATCTCCTGCCGGATGCGTCCGTATCGGCTGGCGAGGTGTGCGACCTTCTCGGTCCGTGCCTCGCCCTCCTCCTGACGGTCGATGCGGACCATCTCCTGGATGTATCGTTCGACATCGGCCTCCAGATGGGCCAGGCGGCTGGCGATCTTGCCCTTGGTAAAGTTGCGGTCGCGGTTGTTCACCGCCTTGAATTTGCTGCCGTCCATGGCGACGCAATTGCCCTTCAGTACCCCGATCCGACGGCACAGCTCCACGAACTGCGCGCAGGTCTTGCGGATGCCCGCGCCGTTGTCGCGCCGGAAGTCGGCGATGGTCTTGTGGTCCGGCACCAGCTTGCCGGTCAGCCACATGACCTCGACGTTGCGCCCTGCCTCGCGCTCCAGCCTGCGGCTTGACGGGATGCGGTTCAGGTAGCCGTAGATGAACAGCTTGAGCAGCGCCGCGGGGCGGTAGCCGGGCCGCCCCGTCCGCGCGGGGGCCGAACGGGCGAACCCAAGACGTTGCAGATCGAGCTCTTCGACGAAGAAATCGACGACGCGAACGAGGCTGTCCTCACCGATCCAGTCGTCCAGCCGTTCAGGGAAAAGCACCGACTGGCCACGATCAACGCCCTCGATGAAACCCGCCATGCCCGCCTCCGCCTGACCTCCGAAAGTCTAACACAGAGAGCAGTTTCCACACAGCCTCGGCCCAGACCTGCCACGTGATTCTTCACTGGAGCCGCTCCATGGGAATTGCCTAGCGCCAGTCCACCGCCGTCCAGAGCGAGCTGAGCGGCAGGGCGAAGTTGCCCTCTCCCATGGTCAGTTTTTCCTGCCCGAGATAAAACACGATCCCCACGGTGCTGCGCCCTTTACCCGGTCCATCGTTGGCGAACCATTTCAGGTGTTTGAAATCATCGGCGGCAACCGTGGTCGCTGCCTTGACTTCGATCAGGGCCAGCCGATGGCCGCCATCGATCAGAATATCGATCTCTCGACGGTCCGCGCTGCGCCAATGATAGAGGCGGTAGTCTTCGTCCTGCATCGGCAAAGCACGCTGCAACTCGCCGACAACGAAGCTCTCCAAAAGCCCACCCAAGGCTTCGGGACTATTGCCGATATCGAATGATCGGTCATTCAGTCGGCGAAGTGCACTGGCAATTCCGGTATCCACGAAGTGGAACTTCGGTTGCTTGATGTCCCGTTTGCTCTCCCCCGGCATCCACGCGCTCAGCTTTGTCACCAATGAAAGCCGCATGAGAATGTCGAGGTACTGATCAACGGTCTCGCGCTTGAGCTTTGCCAGTTTTGCCAGCTCGGATGTGTTGATCTCCTGTGCGGTCCGCGCCGCCATCTGATCGATCAGAAACCGAAGGGCATCAGGCTTTCGAACCGGCATGACGTCAGCTACGTCGCGATCTACTACCGCATCGATGTAGTCGCGATATTGCCGCTGCCGGGATCGGAGTGGCAGCGCGCGGATTTCGGGGTATCCGCCCATGAGGATCAGATCGACATAGTTTTTGCGCCCCAGATGCGCAGGGTCCGAGATCTGCGGCAGCTTCGGGGCCGATTGCATCGCCCAATCGATCAGTCGGCTGGCTGGCACCCGATTGACCTCTGCACTCGTCAGGGGCCAGAGTTTGAGCGTCTGCATCCGGCCTGCCAGCGAGTCGGCGACCTCCGCCGTTGTGAAAACGTTGGATGAGCCCGTGAGGACAAACTGCCCTTTCCGGCGATTGCGATCGACGATTTTCTTGATGGCGAGGGCAAGCTTCGGAGACCTTTGAGCCTCGTCGATGATAATCGGTGCATCGGACAGCTCTTCCGAAAGGCTTGTCAGCTGGCCTTCGGGATCAGCCTCCATAGCCGCCAGGATCGCCGCATCGTCCAGCGTGATGAAACGACCTTGCTTAAACAGATCACGAACAAGGGTCGTCTTGCCAACCTGGCGTGGTCCGACAAGGTTGACAACGCGTGCAGTTGCTAAGGCTTCCTGAAGTTCAAGCGTCAGGTGTCGTGGAAGGTATTCGTCGATATCAGTCATTTCACGAAATGCGTATCAGACGTATCACGAGATGTCCATTATAACTTTCACGATATGCACTATAGGAGCCCCACTAAACACCCACCTCCCTGATCACGCAACTCCGACCCCCACATCCACCAGCTGCTCCCGGTCCGGCAGATCGCGCAGGCTCTCCAAGCCAAATGCGACCAGGAACTGCTCAGTGGTGACGAAGGTATAAGGCGCCCCGCGTCGAGGCAACCGAGGCCCGGTCCCGATTAGACCATGCGCATGCAGCCGACCGATCAGGTCACGGCTGATCTCCTTGCCGAAGATGTCCTTGAGCCCGTCGCGGGTGATCGGCTGATGGTAAGCGATGGCCGCCAGGACCGCGACGTCGAACTCGCTCAGGTCCAGCAGTTGGTCCCCGACATCTGCCACTGCGCGGATCGCGGGCGCGTAGACGGCCCGCGTCCGGAACATCCAGCCGCCGGCGACCTGCGCGATCTCGAAGGCCCGCCCCTCCAGATCGGCGGCGAGGTCCTCGACCAGCAGATCGACCGACACCCCCTGCCCCACTGCGCGGGCGAGATCTTCGCGCGGCACCGGTGCGGCAGAGGCGAAGAGGACTGCCTCGATCCGGCGCATCCATTCCCGCCAGCGCAACTCTGGCGGCAGGTCGGGCAGCTCGCGATCCAAGTCAGGGTCAGAGCGATCCTTCGCCGACTTTGGTGGTCGCATGTCCGAACTTTGAGCCCGGTTCCCACTTTCGCTGGACATGCTCATTGCTACACCCCGTAAAGCCGAAACGTGTCGCGCCCGGTCAGCTCGCGCACCGCGCCGAGATCGACCAGCCGGTCACAGAGCCGCCGCGCGGCGCGATCCGGCAAAGGCAGCGCCGAGGGAGCAACAGCATCCCGCGTCAGAAACATCGCCACCGCGTCGCTGGCCCCCTTGGCCCGCAGCTTGGGCGCGACCGCCTTCAGGTGTGCCGCCCGACGCGCGAGGTCGGCGGCCTGCCGCACGGCCTCGACTGCCGACGAGACGAGTGCGCGATGACAAGCGAGCCGCAGGTCATCGCCGCGCTCGCGCAGATCGGCCCGCTTCAGGCCCGCCGCCATGAGCGGCACGAGGTGATCCCAACCGAGCGCCCGCGCCAGGGCCGCGCCCGCGAGGATCAGGGCCGCGACCTCGAGACGCGGCGCCGCGCCGAGAGCAGCCTCCATCACCATCGCGGCACGCGCGACTGGTGCTCCCTGCCCCGCGTCGAGCCATGCGGCGATCGGGCCCGGCTCGAGGCTCGGCAAGGCCCGGCCCAGAGCCTTGATCGACACCGGCCGCTCGACCGCGTGCCGCCAGGCCAGGTAGGTTTCACCGGCCGGGCCGGGCAGATCGCCGGGGCGCAGCAGATGCACCGCGTCGCGCAGCTCCCCGGCCCGTTCTGGACGTCCGGAAAACGCGACACAAGCCTCCGCCTCGCGCAACGCGAGCCGGTCCCGCAACAAGGCTTGGGGCACGTCCGCGCGTTCCAACACCAGATGCAGATGGCTCAGCGCGGCGCCCGACAAAAACGCGACATCCTCAAGGGTTTCAGCGCGTGCAGAGGTGACCCAGGCGGGCATCCGGGGTAGCGTATCGAGGTCGCTGATGTGATCCGGCAGGGCAAATGTCATGCCCCAAACCTATATCACCGCGGCGCTTTCGTCCACAATATGCTGTGCAAACCGCCCCGCTTTGCGGCTCTAACTCATGTCCAATAAGTTTGCCATCTGACGTAACCTTCGTGAGGCATAACACATCAGCCACGCGCGACAGATGCAATGCCATAGACAGCGTTTGGTCCACGCAGACATGATCCCTCATCCTTGATGCGTGAAGCCTCATTCATCATATTGATATTACTACATTTTACTCAATTGAGGGCGGATTTCCCCGCCCCCCGGAAGGCTCAAATCACTCCGCCGCCATCATCGATGCCTCATCACCCGGCAGGTCCGTTGTAAGGAAGGCGGGCAGGTCCACATCTTCGGCCTGTTCGGTGTCGGAAACACCTTCTGACGCCCCCTGCCCTTCCACACCTTCGAGTGCTGCCAGATCGGGACCGCGAAGAACCTCCGGCAACCAGCCGCAGCCTTTCAGCAGACGCTAGGCTTCGATCGCCATCTCGCCCTTCTTTGGACTTGCCCTGAAAAAGTGGAGAGCACCAACTGAGGAACCAGGAGGTGTTCTATGGGAAACGGAAGCAGACCGACGCCGGAGTTCCGGCGTGAAGCGGTTCGGTTGGCGCTGACCAGCGGCCGGACACGGCGCGAGATCGCGGAAGATCTGGGGATTGGGCTTTCGACGCTGACGCGATGGCTCAGTCGCGAACGGGATACCGGTGAGCCGGTTGAGGCATCGGTCGATCTGCATGCCGAGTTGAAGCGGTTGCGACGCGAGAACGCTGTTCTGAAGCAGGAGCGCGACATTCTAAAAAAGGCCGCCGCCTTCTTCGCGAAAGACGCAAGTCGATG
>NZ_PVEP01000015.1 GCF_002973535.1 Albidovulum denitrificans | reverse complement strand
ATGGCGGCCCCGGCAGGAGTGAAAGAACCGCAAAGATTCAATGCGCTATCCGGTAAACCGGGGGAGGTGTGGTGCGTTGATTTGCAACGGTTTTTTCGGAGCGCTGTAAACTGCTCCTTTTCAGACTCACTCGCCTACCTGGTCGGGCGATCGGTTCTCCGCATCCCATTCCTGCTGCCAGGCGTAGTAGGCCGCGCGGCTGATCTTCGGCCCCGGCATCGCCTGCATCGCCTTCCAGACCGTGTTTCCGCGTTCGCCCACGGCGATCAGCTCGACCGCCTTGGCGATCCGGTCTTCGGTCATGGCGCGCGGGCGGCCGCCCTGCTCCCCCCGCTCTCGCGCCCGGTTGATTCCGGCGATCGTCCGCTCGCGGATCAGGTCACGCTCCAGCTCGGCGAACACCGCCAGCAGATGGATCATCGCCTTGCCCATAGGGCCTGTCGTGTCCACGCGCTCGGTCAGGCTGATGAACGCGACATTGCGGTCGGAGAGGATTTTCAGGGTGTCTAGGACACCGCCCAGCGTCCGGCCGAGACGGTCGAGCTTCCATACGACGAACTCGGCCCCCTCATGTTGGGCATACTTCAGCGCGCGCAGGAAGTTCGGCCGCGACAAGCTGCCGCCGGAGGCCCGATCGACGAAGATCAGATCTTCTGGAACGCCGTACTTTCGCAGCGCGTCGATCTGCATGTCGGGGTTCTGGTCATGCGTCGAAACTCGGGCATAGCCGATCTTGCGAACAGGCAGGTTGCTGGATTCAGACGCCACTTTCTTACGCACTCTCAGCCAGAATGTCGCAAGCAATCTGGACTATTAAACTGGACAAGGCAATGGGCGAGGCGTAAAGTCCAGAAACCTAGTCCATATGGCGTGGAGTCAGCATGACGCAAGCATACCCCCTGCAATGGCCGCACGGCAGGCCGCGCACCAAGGCGCGGGGTTCGTCATCGTTCAAGGTGACGCCGCGCAGGGCCTTCGATGAGCTGATGGATGAGCTGGTACGCTTCGGCGCCGGAAACCCTGTCGTCAGCACGAATGCGCCGCTGCGGAAGGATGGGACTCCCTACGCAGACGCGCTTGACGATCCTCTCGATGATCCGGGCGTTGCTGTCTATTTCACACGGAAGAAGCGGCTGGTCTGCCTGTCTTGCGATACCTACAGCCTGCCGTTCGAGAATATTATGGCTATCGGCCTGTCGATCAAGGCGCTGCGCGACATGGATCGCTGGGGCGCCGGTCAGGTGCTTGACCAGGCATTCGAGGGCTTCACCGCCCTGCCCCCGCCCGGCGCAATGTCGGATGCGCCATTGCGATCCTGGTGGATGGTTCTTGGCGTGCAGGACGATGCGACGGAGAAGGCGATTCGCGAGGCATACAAGTACGCCTGCCGCGAAGCTGGCGGCGCGACCGTTGAACTGAATGCCGCTCGCGATGCCGGTCTGGCCGCGCGGGCGGGGCAATCCTGAAAACCCCGGAGGCACCATGGTCACCGTCATCAGCTCGGAAACGCCGACAGCCCGAAAGCCACATCGCTGCAACAGCTGCCTGCGCGAGATCGCGTCCGGCACCATCTATCGCCGGGCGCGCTGCGTCGACGGCGGCGATGCATGGACGTGGAAAACGCACCTCGCCTGCCAGCGGGCCGGGGAAATCCTCTGGGCCCGCGATATTCGCGGCGAAGAGGACTGCCTGCTCAACGTCTGCGACATGGATAGCGAAGACCGCGAGATGGTCTACGCAACCGACCCCGCAACCTTCCACGAGGTCTGGCCGGATCGCCCCGCGCCGGGCCAACCGAAACCAGTCCAGTAAACGCCCGCAGGAGGGGCCCATGAAAGCCAGCGCACGGAAAAGCCTCGGAGAATTCAAGCCGCTGATCATTCACGACAGCGGGCGAACCGAGGTTGTCGGGAAACGTGGTCACACCGAGCACTGGCAGGCGCTCACCAACGGCGGCGAAACCTACCACCCGGTGCGCGGCGTCACCTTCCCCGATCGGGGCGAGGCCGTCGCCTACGCCCAACGCCATATCGACCGGCTGCTCGAAGCCCGAGCTCGCCGGGATCGCGAACGCGCGGAGCGGCACGCCCGCTACGCAACACAGTCCAGCTAACCCCACTAGGATGGGTCTGGCGGGTCGCCGGTCAAGTCCGGCTCCCTACCGGGGGACGCCCCGGCAAAGCTAGAGATGTCGGCGATCCACCAGACCCATCCAGCTAACCCGATCACCGCCCCAGCCGCGATAGCCCTGCGCCGATGCCGATCACACCAAAATAATACGCACTAATTGCGCATTTGATCTTGACGAATGCGCAACCGTTGCGTATATATACTACATGAGCAACGGGGATAGCCCCAAGGATCGGAGAGACAAGATGGCAGACAAGTTCCTGAAAGTTTCGCGCGGCTTCGCAAACACCGTGATCTACTTTCGCGTTCCTGAAAACAAGGTTTCTGAGGCAGATGCTGCCTTTGCGACCTTCGAAGATGAAAACCCCGGCTGCTATGCCAAGTGGGTCAGCGGGCAAGGGCTGGGCGATCAGCCTGTCATGTGGGAAGACCGCGCCTATGCTGGCTACTGAAAATTGATGGAGAGAGACATGACCTACATCATCAGCAATGAGCGCGAAGCCACCTCCCAATCGTTCACCAACAAGCGCGCGGCCTATAAAGCGATGACGAAACTCAAGCGCCTCGGGGTTCACTTTACGGCGCGAGTGCATGATGAACACGGGTGCCGCTTCACCGGCGTCGATGCCATTCGGTACATCAAAGCCTGACCCATGACCCCCACAGAATTTGCCACCTACCGCAAAGCACTCGGCCTCACGCAGGCCGAGCTGGCGGTCGCCCTCGGTGTATCGCTCAGGACAATCACGGCCATCGAGGACGGCAGCAGCCCAAAGCTGCGCCTCTACGCGCTGGCGCTGCGGGGGCTGGCGGCCGAGACTACCGCCTGATCCGCGACACCCCGACCACCCCGAAGATCGAAATGACGATGCCACCCGCCCAGTCGTTCAGCGGCGCGGGAAGGGCGGCGATGGACCAGTCCTGCGGATAGGCGCAGCCAGCGCACCAGAACACCGAATAGACGCAGACGGCCGCGAACCAGAAGCCCAGCGGCAGTGCGAAGATCAGCATCAGCCAGAAGCCCCCGGCACGCATGAAGTCGGCCCGCGTCGTGTAATAGGTCTTGATGATCTCGGCCTTCAGCGCCTCGCGATCCGTCTCGGCATCGATCTTGCGGTCGACGGTGGACAGGATGCGGTCCAGCGGGCCGGAGGCCAGCCAGCCGAAGATCCATTTCAGGAAGCCCATCGCTTCACCCTCCCTCAGAACAGGGCCGATATCGCGCCGATCACGGCACCTATGCTGCCACCGGCCAAGATCAGCCCGGCCCATACACCCGGCCAGATGCCGTCTCGCGATCCCATGGCGCCCATCAGCCCCATCGTGAAGCCTATCGCCATGCCCCCGAACGTCCCTGCGATCACCGCTTCCATGGTGCCCTCCATTTCCGGCCATACCACCACGCCAGCGCCATGATCGCGCCATAGGCGGCGACGACACCGGCGCCTGCTCCGATCAGGATGCAGATCATCGTCCCAGCCGCCGCGCGATGGCATCGAGGATCAGCGACAGCCGCCAATCCGGCTGCACCATGGGCCAGCTCATCGCAGCGCCCTCGGGTCGGTCGTATACGGTCGGGCGGCGCCGCTCCGCTGCTGCATCGCGAAGGCCCAGAGGACCATGGGCGCGATCCGCAGCAGCGCCGCGCCGATCTCATCGGCCGACCACGGCAGCGCCCAAGCGAGGAGCTGCGCCGCGCCCTGCACCACCTCGGCCGGGGCGCCGAAGAACAGGATCGCGAATCCAACAACGGTGGCCCAGAAGGACCGGGTCCACGCGAAAAAGATGGGGGGCATGTCAGAACTCCTATGCAATCATCTTCTGAAGGTCGTCATCGCTGATGACTGTCGGGTCTTTTCCCGGCTCGCGAAGAAGCCAGTCGCCCGGCGACAGGTAGTACGGGCGATAGCCCCTGCCATAGCTGCCATCGATGACCCGGAACTCGGCAAAGCGGGGCAGCGGGTTCGGCCACCGCTCATAGGCGCAATAGTCATGGAAAAGCTGCACCTCTTCGGGATTGTCGAGGTCCAGAAAGACGGCGTGATGGGAAGCGGCATCACCAGAGCGCGCTTTCATCGATGCCTCTGACTTCACCGACCAGAAATTGAACGGCAGAACCTTGCGCCAGTAGGGCGCTTCACCCTTCGGCGTGTACCCGACCCACCCTTCGAGTGCCGCCTTGCCTGGTTCCTCTGGCAGCTTCTCAACGCCGATCCAATCGCGGCTGTCGAGTTTGCCATAGGTGAAATAGACAAAGTTCCTACCAGCCGCCCAATGCACCTCTGGCAAGCATTCGAAAAACCCTTCCGGCATCTCATGGTCGGGGCCGCGCCACTGCACGGCATCAATCTCACGCTTGACCGTCATCCGGTTCATGTCAGCGTCCTTTCATGCTTGCGAAAACGAACTTCAAGGCATCGACGATCAGGCCGATGACCCATGCGAGGCCGCCACCAGTAGGCGAGGACGGCAGAGGCGACGGCGTGGGCGGCGCGACCTTGGCGGCGTAACCCGCCGCCCGCAGCGCCGCCTCGAACGCCTCGGCATAACCCGCCACGTCGTCGGCGCGGTCCATCCTGTTGATGATCTGCCGCATCGGGCGATAGTCGGTGAAATCGGACAGGCGCTTGCCGGTGAACAGGCCGCGCTCCATGCCGTCGAACATCATGCGGACAGCCGGGATCAGGTCGCCGGATTGGGCCGGATCGGCCGCCATGCCGAACGTTGTGAAATTCGCCCGACCCGTGATCTGCGCCAGCCCGCCGCCGCGATAGCGCCAGCCATCGCCATAGGTGGTATTGCCGAGGTTCGCTCGGCCCCACTCCCCGCCATAGATCAGGTTGGCGATCATCTGTTGATTGGCCGCGCGGCTGCCGGATCGGCCATAGCGCCGCGCATCGGCCTCGCTGATCCGGTGGCGGCCGAATTTGGTCAGCAGCGCATCGACCGAATAGTTCAGGCTCTCGCGCACCGGCTGCATCCGTCCGCCGGTTTCAAGGTAGGGCGTGGCGAGGATGTATGCGAGGTGCCGCAGCGACGTCTCCCGCGCCTCTGCTTCGTCCAGGATGGCGTCCATGCCCCGAACCTGGCCCTGGGTAAGGCTGGTCCCGAACACGCCGCTGTCGCGGCGGCGGAGGGCCGCGTAGAAGGCGGCGCGATTCATCGTGCGGCCCCCAGCCTGAACTCATTCGACCGGACGCAGCGCTGCGCGATGGGAACCGTCCACCACATCATCGCCTGATGGCAGGTCAGGGCGTAGAACACGCCGTCAGCCAGGCCCTCCTCGATGCAGTCGCGCAGGGTGCGCAGCCCACCGGCCCACCACCAGAGCGGCTTGTCGATCGGTGCGGACAGGCCGCCCTTGTACTGGATCACGGGGGAGACATAGGGCGCGCAGACCGGCACCCCGTCAGCCTCACGGAAACTGACGATGAACCGGCCCGGAAATCCGATGTGCGTCACCCGATCGGCATGGACACGGGCGCGCATCGCATCGGTCGCGTCAGTGACGGTCACCGCCCGCAGGTCGATCCAGACATAGGGCATGACCATACTCGGCCCGAGGTACAGCAGCGCCAGAATGATTGGGATCAGCATGCGAAGCCGCAGGGTGCGGCGGCGAAAGTCGTTCATTTCCCACCTCCATAGCGGCGCAGGATTTCGGCCAGGACCTCTTTCGGATTGCGCAGGATCGTGGTTGCGCCATCGATCACGACCCACGCCAGTACCATGACCGAGGCGAGTGTCAGGTATGGGCTGGTCCCCCACTTCTCGACGATCTCGGGGGCAACGACGAGACCGATCAGCGCCGAACTGGCGACCTTCGCCGTGCGCGGCCAGAAGGGCAAGTCCTTATGGTTCACCCAGATGTAGAGGGCCGCGCCCAATATCGTTCCCGCGCCCTTCCAGTGGTCGCGCAGCCATTCCAACGCCGTCATGGCCATCCCCTCATTCCCAGTATGCAAAAGGCCGGGCGCGCGGCCCGGCCTTCCTCTGCCCCTCGTTTTCAGTTCAGGCGGCCAGCTGGCGCAGCGGCGCAACCCATGCCGGTTCGGGCGCCGTATAGTCACAGCCCTTGGCATTGACGATCTGACCGGCAAGGCTGCCCGCGTAGTCCTCCGCCTCGGTGTCGGCGACGTCCACGATGCCCGTGGCGTTCACATTGATCTTCGGCCAGCGGGTGTCGTAGCTGTCGATGTCGCTCAGGCCATAGTCGCTGTTCAGCACGGTCCAGCGGCGGCCGTAGAGGCCGTTGACGCCGCCGATGTGGAGGCCATTCGGAACCGGCGTCTTGATGTAGACATCCTCGATCGACATGTTCGAGAACCCGGCCTGGTGCAGGCCGAGGCCCTGCATCCGGCCCCAGCGCCGCATCGCGGGATTGGTGTTCTCGCTGGCGAAGCGCATCGGGTTGTCGTGGCGCACCGTCCAGTCAAAGAGCGCGATGTTCTTGAGGGTCAGGTTGCGCATGACGACGACCTTCCTGTTGCTGTCCAGCAGGAAGGATTGCAGGCCGTCAGGGTGGTTGCCGTCGTTCATGTAGACGAGGTCGGAGCCCAGCAGGTTGCGGCAGACGAGGTCGTGGGCGGTCGCCCGGAAGCAGTCACCCGATGCGCCGAAGACGCGCAGGCTATCCATGACGCCGCGATCGCCCATCATGTTGAAGCCGAACCGGACGCCCTCCGCGTAGCTGTCGATGATCGCGCTGTCCGCTCCCTGGATCATGACACCGCCTTGCGCCCGAGAACGCCATTCGGCCTCGGTCCACCAGGCATGGTTCGCGCTGTCCAGGTGACCCTGGCAGAAGGCATCCATGACGATGATCTTGGAGGTCGAGGCATCAGCCGTGATGCCGTAGACCTTGTTTTGCAACTCCGGCCCGGTGCCGCCGCCCGTGGCATTGCCTTTCGGGCAGGTGCCGAGACCGAAGAGCTGCACGTCCTTCGATCCGCCCTTCAGCAAGATGCTCTCGAACTTCGCCTCGCGACGGTTCTCGGCCACGATGGTCAGCTGGCCGCCCAGGTTGACGCCGGACAGCGTGATCGCCCCGAAATGCCCGTTCTTGACGCCGATGGTCGCAGGGCCGCTGCCCAGCTTCGCCACCTTGTCGCGCAGGTCGGTTTCGTTGATCGCAACGGTCGAGCCGATCACCGGCGGCGTCGGGACCGGATCGGGATCGGGCGGCGGGTCAACCGGCGTCGGCTCCACCGGCGGATCTACAGGTTCCGGCACGGGGGCATCTGCATCGAGGTCGCCAATGCTCTTGGCGCGCATCGTGACCAGATAGTCGCCTTCCTTGACCCTCTCGATCTGCGCGACCGAGGTCAGGAAGAGGATGCCGTGGGTCTTGTCATAGATGGTAGACCGAAGCCCGTCGGACGGGGCCACGTCGGGCGCGTACTCATAGCGCGGATCGATCTTGTCGAGGGTCATGTGATGATCTCCTAGCTGCGCAGGCGCGCGTTGGCGGCATCCCAATCGGGCCACATGCAGAGCCGCCCGAGAGAGCCGTAGTTTTCCGATGCAAATTTCCCCGGTCCGCCGCGCATCGAATAGTGCGGCGTGTCGCCCGACAGGACACTTCCCGGCCCGGTGATCGCGGAATCGGTGCCGTCCCAGATCGGCGACAGGTCGGACCCCGGCCCGTGGTACTGGTCGGACACATAGATATGCTCGATCCGCGCCGTGCGGTCGGTCACTAGCGCGGGCGTACCAGAGGTCGCACCGAACAGTTGCAGCGCCCCGTTGACGTTGCCGCCGGTATAGATACCGGCACGATCGGTATAGGTGGTGCCGAGGACCGTGTAGCAGTTCGAGGCGTCCCAGGTGACCATGAAATGCTGTTTCGTGGTGACGTTCGTCCCGAAGAGAAGGTTCGAGGAAAACGGTCCGCTGAACATCAGCTGGCCATTGGTGCGCAGCTGGATTTCGCAGTTGCCGACCTTCATGAACCGCGATGTCGCCGAACTGATCTTGGACACCACGATAGAGATGGTCCCGGCGGTCGAGTTGCCCGCGATGAACGATTGCAGGACGGGGGTGCAGGGCCGGAACGTGGTTCCGCCCGTGGCAAGGCCCAGCATCAGCCGATTGACGTTCGATCCCTGCGCGTTATGGACCTCGATGAAGAATTCCGCCCAGTCGCCCGTGGGCGCAGCCCCTGCCCCACGATAGACATTCCGGCCCGACAGGGTGATCGCGCCCGTGTTGCCGAAATCGTTGTTGACGTTCGATGCGGTGATGGTGCCGATGGTGTCAAGCTGACCGATCAGCGTTCCAGCCGGGACAGACCAGTCAACCGCCATCGTCTGCATGTGCATGTAGGGGGCGCCGCCCGCCATCGCCGTGCAGATCGCCGCGATCTCCGCGCTCTGCGCCTCGGAAAACGCGCTGCCGGGGTGGGTGGTGTCCAGTCCCCCGGTCGGGGTTGGCGACGACATGAACGCCGCCGGGGCCGCGCCCTCGATCCATTCCGTCGGCAGGGTCGCGACCGCGCTTTCCGCGCTCATCCGGTGCGCGAGCTTGAGCATCCCGCAATGCCAGTTGTAGCCGTGGAATCCCAGCGACCGGGCATAGTCCAGACTGCCGTAGCTGGCCCCCGTTGGCCCGTTGGCGTCGAACGGCATAAACAGCGTCGTCGCGGTGTCGAAGCCCGCCGCTGCCGCGCGATCAACGCTCGCCTGAATGCCTTGCTGGATCGCGACAGCCCCGCCGCCAGCGCCAAGGTCATTGGTCCCCCACGACACCACATCGACGCCGCCCGGCCCCGCCGCCTCCATCCGCGTCACGATCTGCGCCGATGTCTGCCCGCCGCCACCCTCGTTGGCGAAGGTGCCGCCCGTCAGCGTCTCGACCTCGCCCGGCCAGTCGCCGTGCCGGATCACGTCATCGGTCGGCGTGTAGGCGAGGTTGACGTATTCCGAATACCCGGCACCAGAGGCAAGCATGGTGTTGGCCTGAGCATTGGCCGTGATGCTGTCGCCCCAGGCGCTGCCCGACAACGCGACATAGGACGTGCTGCCCATCAGGCCCTGCATCGTGTCGATCTGCGGCAGGAAGGTCGGGCCACCGCCAGCGCCATGCTTGCGATGACTGGCAACGCTGGCGGCAAGCGCGAGCGCGAAGGTCACGATGCGACCCCGCCGCCCCAGCTCTCCCAAGCATCGACGCCTGATTTTTCGAACTGTACCTTGGCCGCCTCGTCGATGACGATGGTTCCATCGACAATGCCGTTCAGCGTGTCGCCAGATTCAACACCAACCGTGACCGGCCCGGCGCCTTGTGCCCGGCCAATCAGCACCAGCGAGGTATTGGGGACGGTCAACGTTGCGTCGGCAGGTAGGATTACCGTGGATGGCGACACGCCATCCATGATGACTTGACCTCCGATATCACCAGCAACGATGGCATAGGACGTACCGCTTTGCCGGTTGGTCTTGGTGCGCGTGAGGTAGACCATTTCGTTTGCGCCCGACCGCCCGACGACAGCAGAATCATCCATGACGACCGGGGTTGGTGTCTTGTTCAGTTCAACCATTTCGCGCCCCCTTAGACCGCTGCCTGAAGTTCTATTTCGACGTAACCGCAGCCGGGCTTGATGACCGGCTTTCCGGCAAGGTCGTAGGTAAATTGCCCGATATAGTCCCCTTCGGTATCTACGTCGGCAGCGACAGGCTGATAGATCAGAATGCCATCGGTCGGGCCTAGGGTTTGCGACGATCCATCTTCAAAAGTATAGGTTCCGTTCGCGACCAACCCATCAGCATTATCCACCTTGCGCACTGTTCCATTGCGAAGTTTCATCGAGAATTTGACATTCGAGACCCCGTTCAGGGGGACCGGCTTCCCGGCCTCGTCCAGCAACTGAACCCCCCAGGCATGACCGTAGCTTCCGACCGTCTGACAAATGCGCGCGTAATTCACCGGCCGCCTCCGATTGCTCTTGCTGATCCGCGCCCGCCAATCGCCCGAGCGCCGGGGCGGTTGCGGGACGCGAGGATTATGAATGTGATGGTCTGCGGCACCTTGCCAGATGCCGTCGAAATGCCGCTTGCCGCGCCAGACGAGATGGCGACTGATTTCCCGACGCCCTGAACCGTGACCGCGCCATAGGCGTTACCGGATGAGGTTCCGGCGCCGGAAGCCGACCCTGAAACATTCGCGGCGCCGGACGATGCCCCGACTGCCGTAATGACCGACCGGCCGACGGCTACAGCTGATGACGAAGACCCAGAGGCGCCCGACGCAGCCGCCTCAGACTTTCCGGTGCCAGACGGCGTTGAATTTCCAGCAGCGCTTCCGGCCGTCGCAACGATCGATCCGCCCCCGCCCGTTGCGGATGAGGAACCCGCCGATATGCCAGAGCCACTTCCCAATCCGGGCGCGGACGCTGCGGCAGCGCCCGCACCGGCCGCCGACCCGCTTGCGCTCGCGATGGACGCCCCACCGCCATCTGCCGCCCCGGCACCGGAGACCGACCCGGAGCTGGTCGCAAACGATGTACCGGCCCCGATAGCGGACCCCGCGCCGTCCGAGCTGCCGGAGGCTGCAACATCGGCCGCACCGACACCATCGGCAGAGGCAGCGCCAGAAGCCGCGCCGCTGCCGATAGCGACGGCACCAGAGGTCCAGGTCGTGCTTTCATCAATCCAGAAGGCGGGATCACCGAACCAAGTCGTGCCGGATGCCGGAACGGCGCTGGCCGTCGCCGCACCATCGGACGACCCGCTTGCGGCCGCCATGGATTTGCCAACGCCTGACACCGATGCGGTGGCAGAGGAGATGCCAGATCCGGTGACCGTGCTGCCCCCGGTCGTAACCTCGACCCGCACCACGACAATGCCGCTGCCACCGGCGCCACCAGAAGTATTGTTGCCAGATCCGCCACCGCCACCGCCAGTGTTCGCGGTCCCGGCCACACCGGCACCGTTCGAGCCACCAGCACCCCCGCCATGCGTCGCCGCGCCGCCGGTCGATCGCGATCCGCCGCCGCCGCCGCCCGCATAATCCTCAGATGCCCCGGTTCGGAAGGTGGTCGAAGTACCGGCGCCGCCAGCACCACCGGCCGCCGCCGCGGCAGTCTGACCGGCACCGCCCTGACCGCCGCCGCCGCCGCCGGACCTGTTCAGCGTCGTGCCGGAATTGTTCCCGTCGCCACCAGCGTTGCCGCTGCCGGAGGCCGCACCGCCGGTCGTATCCCAGCGGCCACCACCGCCGGAGCCGCCAATACCGCCGGTCGTGCCGCCGGTCGAACTGCCGTCGCCATAGCCGCCGCCAAGGGCGGTCGCTACTGCCGCACCGCCGCTCAGCGCGAGAACGGAGTCGCCACCATTCGAGCCAACGGTGTTGTTACCGCCAGCGCCGCCAGCGCCAACGGTAACGTCGAAGGTCTGCCCATCAGACGGTGACCACTGTCCGGTCTGAACTTCGCCAGCCCCGCCGCCGCCGCCCGCCGCAAAGTTACGACCGCCGCCGCCAGCACCGCCGCCGACGATGAAATACTCCGCGATCCCGCCAACGTCGAAGGTGATCGAACCGGAAGACAGGAACGTATACACGTCCCATGTCTTCCCGCCATCCGTGATCTGGGCATAGCCGGGGCTGCCAGTGGTGCTGAGGACCGTGGTCATGGACCGGACTTAGTCCTCGGTAATAGCGGTCGAGGTGTCGAGCTTCGGCGTGACGCCGGTCGAAATCGCGATGGTGGGCGAAATCGCACCGCTGTAGAGGATCTTCCCGGTCCCGCTGGCGGCTGTGCCAACAGAGAAGTGCGTGGCCGTTTCGCTGCCGCCGGTCGCGGCCGGAAACGTGATGTCGGCTGCCGGGTTGACGACATTGTTCGTCACCGTCCAGCCGACCGCCGTGCGCGCGACAGCAACGCGGGCATAGCTGGTATAGGCGCACTCATTGGTCGTCTGATCGCCAGCCTCGCCGGGATCGGCGGTGTGCAGGCCGACATAGAGGTTCGTCAGCGGAGACGTGCCAGCATTGTCGGCGATGTTCGCGATGGCGATCGCGTTGAAGATCATCTTCAGGAAATCGTTCTCGAACGTGTTGCCCTTGCTCATGGTCAAACTCCATTAATTCGCCCGCAGGCGTCTTTCAGTTTCGGGATTTCAGGGGTTGCCCGTCCGGGCCGGATCAGACCTGCGCGTAGGCCAGGAAGAATGTGTCGAGTTCGGCGTCGCTCTTGCCCTGCGCCTGGGCGAGCTGGATGACCAGCGGATCGAGGCGGACGATGTAGGACGGCTTGATCGCCCGCGCCCGCGCCGCGAATTGCGCCGCCTGCGGCATGGTCGCGATCAGGGCCAGCACCCCGGCGGGCAGCGTTCCCGCCAGCCACGCATCGCCCTCCGCCTCGCTGATCCACCCCTCCGCCACCAGCCCGATCAGGAGCTGGGCGAAGGAAAGCGTCATGGTGGTGCGGGCGGCGGCGTCAATCTCTGCCTGCGTCGGCGCGGGCGGCGGCGCATAGGCGGTGATCGTCACGCCAGATGCCATAATCGCGGCCCACTCGATGGGGTCGCGCGCCTGCGAAATCACGCGGTCGCTGCCGTCACCGCGCGATGCCACGATCATGTCATTGCCCGCCGAAACGTATGATGCCGAAATGTAGCTCATCCAAATACCCATGTACTGTTGTGGCCGCCCTGCCCGTCCTTGGCTGCGTAGGGGCTGAATGGCCACAGGTTTTCACCCGCCGTCTTGAGGCGGATCAGGGTCAGCGACGCCGCGTTCGACGCGTTGTTGGCGCGATGGCGAAGCTCCAGAACGTCGCCCTTGGCAATCGTCAGATCGATGGACCGCGCGGCTGTCGTGGATGTCGAATAGGTCGTCAGGACCGATCCGTTGAGGACAACCTGCGTTTCGGAGTTGGAGCCGCTTGCCGGGGCTTGGGTAAATGTCAGCCGCACCTCGCCGGTCTGCACGAACAGATATTTCCAGGCCGCCGTGTAGGTAAACCCCGTGCCGGAGGAATACGTCGATGCATCGCTATACCGCACCACGTCGCCGAGCGTCGGGTTTTCAAGGGCGTCAACGTCAAGGCGCGGGGCGCCTGATGCGCCCTCGAACATGGCGATTGGGTTGTCGCGCAGGCGACGCAACAGCGATGTTGTGACCGGCTTCTTGTGGCCGGTCTCGATATCCGTGACGGTGGTGTACGTTGCCATGTTGCCTCAAAAAAGAACGTAGGGTCCGGTTCCGTCCGGGAACTGGAGAAGGGTGTCGTCGACGATGAAACACCCCTCGGCGATTTCGGTTGGCGAGGCCGCGTCATAGTCCGGCGCGGTGTCCAGCATGATGAAGCCGAACCGCCCGTCGAAGGTGAAGGTCTGCGCCTCGATCCTGATCCGCTCACCCGCCGTTTCCTCGCGGTAGCGGACCTGCATCGGATAGGGCAGCGCGGCACCGGTATCATCCAGGACCAGATGCGATGACACCTCGACCAGCGTCGTCAGATTGATTGAGGCAAGGTCCTTGCGATCGATGTCGCAGGTCAGGGTGCGCGGGGTGTTCCGGTATCGGTTCAGCAGCCGATCGGCCAGAATACCGGCATTTGCATCGTCACCGGATGTCCCGAACCAGCGGCTGAAAATCTCCTTCACGCGGCTCTCGCCGTAAAGGTCTGGCCCCTCTCCAATCAGGTCTGCGGCGACATGCAGGCGCTTGAAGTTCTTGCCATCGGTAACGGTATCTGTCGGGTCGATCACGCCATGCCAGAACAGGATCTGGCTCGCGCGCTCCTCCACGCTATCCTCGATGTCAGCCGACCCTTCGACGATCTGCGCCCCATCGGTCAGAGGCACATAGGTCTGAGAGATTTCCAGCGGCTTGTTGACGTAGAACTTCAGCTCTTGGTCGATTTCGTCCCAGTAGACCATGATCCCATGCTGACAAAGCTCCCCGATCAGGGTCGCGACGCCCTCTGGCTTCGCGATGATCGCGCTGAAGACGATGCCGCCCAGCCATCGCTCCGCCTCTGCCTGCCAGGCCGCGCTGTCGATGAATGCGGATGAGACGCCCGCGAAGGTCACCAGAAGATCGGCGATGATTGCGTCGGCAGGCTGGTTCACATATTCCAGCGCCTGCTGCACTACGTCGCCAGCCGAATGCCCCTTCACATCGGTTTCGGCGACGCCGCGTTCGGTGACCGTGAAATCGTCGCCGACCCGCGTGAAGCGCATCAGCTCCCGCCCGACCGCGATCAGGCCCGCTGCATCGTATTCATCCCCGATCGTTGCCGGTGTCAGCGTGAAGGCGGTAGCGGTGTCAGTGATGTCGGCCGCCAGCTTGCCCTGCGATGGGCGCGGCGCCTGCGCCTTGTCGGGGTCGGCCAGGTTCAACACGTCCTGCGCGGTGATCGTTACTACACCGGCGGCATTCGGCCCAGACCATTCGGTAATGACGTAATGCGCGACACGCATCGACCCCAATGCGTCACCCTCATACCCGGTCAGGACGCGCAAGGACCGGCCGAGATAGTAGGGCCAGCGCGCATGCAGGCGGGTGAAGAACGTGCCGCGCGTCGCGGGATCATAGCCGATGCCATCGGCCTGCGCCGCCCCTGTCACGCGCTGCGCGCGGTAGGGGTCAAGTATGCTGTCCTGCCAAGTGAAATCCTGAAGCACGACCGTCACCCGTGCCCGCTGCCCAAGCGGGGTGGACTTCGGGTCGATGCCCGACAGGTTCACCCGACCGGGCCGCGCGGACACCGATGTCAGCGCCGGGAAGACGTTGTTCGCCGGGCGCGCGCCAGAGACGTTTTCACCGAAGCGCAGCGTCATGTCCGCGGGCGAAAACGCGGTCACAGACTGGCATGTTGCCCGGCTGTTGAAACACTTGCGAGCGCCCGTGGTGCCCAGCACCGCCGTACAGGGCAGGCTGCCATAGGTCCGGGTGCATTGCGGCAGGTCGATCTCGACGATCTTGATCGGGCGGCGGGCCAACGTCATGGGGCGGCCCCCTCGAACACCCGTGCCTCGACCTGCGCGCTCATATAGTCTTTCGGCCCGGAATTCGACGGGCGGATCACCGCACCATCCCGCCAGATGTAGTGCAGGTCTTGCCCGTATTTTGTCGGCCGCCACGCGATGAAGGCAGGGTTGCCATCGTTGAACGCGCGCTGGAAGGCCATCCACTGGGCGCCGCGCACGAAGGACTCTGGCAGGTGGTCGAAGTTCAGGCCGATGCGACTGCCGCGCTTGATGACGCTGGACCCCAAAAGGTTCCCACCCGCGGAGACGTTGGATTGCAGCTCGACCTCGGTCGGCGTGATCACAGGCGCGAACCCCTGGTAGAACCTGTCCGGCACCGTCAGGACATTACCGATGAAGATCCCCGCGACGCTGAGGTCAGCAAAGGCGGGCAAATCGTAGAAAACGACACGCCAGTACTGCCGCGCAGGCGCGCCGGAAAAGTAGCTGCCATCCGCGACGCCGGACATGTTAGCCGCTGTGATCGGATCACCGATGGCGACCCATGTTGATCCATCGACGGAGTGGTCAACCCGAATGCTGGTCACGCCAAGCGCGGCCGCGTTATGCCCGATCACACCAATGAAATCGGGCGCGACGGCTGACCCCATGTCGCACTTGAATATGACGTTGCCGATCGAGGCCAGCGCATCGGGTGTCCAGGCATCGAACGTCGTCCCGCTGACTGCATTGATCGCCTCTCCACCCACGGGCGCCGTGCGCAGCGGGGTGGTGATCGTCGCGGTCGCAGCAAGGTTTTCCCATGCGATGATCGGATTGTTCTGCGTCCCGGCCGCCGCCAGAAGCGCCGCACGGGCGGAAGAAATGGTCAGGGTCATTTCGTGTAGACCAACTTGAAGCCGCGATCGCCAGCCTCTTGCGTCAGCGCGTCGAGAAGCTTCCCGACGGCACCACCGCTGTAGAACTGGTTCGGGTCGAGGCCAGAGATACGAATGTCGAGCGGTGATGGTCCGGCCGCGGCGGGCGCGACAGATGATGCCCCACCACCACCGCCACCGGCGGCGCCCCCGCCGCCGCTGCTGTTTACGCCTTTGATAGCCGCGACAAACCCAAGGCCCTTGGCGATGATCGCCGCGGCAGCGGAAAGGTTGTACGGAAACGGCAGCTTCAGTGCGGCGGCGGCGCCCTGATAGGTGGAGATCAGGGCCTGCGCCGCCCCGAACACCTTGGCGATCCGCAGGGCCTTCGCATTCATCCCCCCAAGAGCCGACAGGATCTCTTCGCCAGCCCCGAGTACCGAGGTCAGCGCCGCCCGGTTGCCAAGCTCGCGGATTTGCGAAAGTCGCTGAAGGTACTCCTCTTCCAGGCGCAGCTTGGCCTCATTCCGACCACCAAGTGCTTCAAGCTCTGCGTCGGTCGCGGCATTGATCGCGTCAAGGCTTTCGCTGTGCCACTTGTCCAGCGCCTCACGTTCGGTCATCAGACCATTGGTCAGGGTCTCCAACCGGCGCTCCATCTTCTTGGCCAGACTGTCCCCGCCGCCCTTCGATTTCCCCTTCGAACCGTCCAGCCCCTCTGAAACTGTGAAGTCTCCGTTCAGGGCTGCGTTGGCCTCTTCCACCGCCAAGGTGTTTAGGGCAATTTCGGCATCGAGCTTACGCAACGCCAACGCCGCCTGTTCATTCCGCGCGATGAATCCGCCAAGCGCCTTGTCCATCTCCGCCATGTTGCGGGCGCCGGTATTAACGATGCCGTCGAGGCCACCGAACAAGACATCTGTCGGGTTGCTGGCGGCATTCCGCATCGCCGCATCGCCCTCGCGCTTGATCGAATCCGCAAGGTTCTGACGACCCTGTGCCAGCTCACCGCCGCGAATACGAAGAAGCTCCAGTTCGACACCAAGGACCTGTTTTCGGGCCTCGTACTCCTTCTTCGAGTTGGCAGCGACGATTGCTGCGGCAGAGGAAGAGGCGCCGCCGGTCGCATTGATTGCCTTATTGTATGTCTCATGCAGCTGCGCCAGCTGCGAAATCGTTCCGCGAACTGAATCGAGGCTGACCTTGTTGGCGTCGATTTCATCGGTCAGTTTCGAAACACCGTCGGCTGCGTCGAAGAATGACCCGGCCAGCGGCCCCAGGATGGCGAAGGCCGCGCCAGCGACGGCGCCGAACACACCGAAGCCGCCCAGCAGCTGCGGCAACTGCATGGACATCGCCCTCATCGCGGAAGTCCCGCCAGCCACCTGAACGGCGAAGTCGCCCACCTGATAGGCTGCGTTCTGAACGCCGCGCCCTAGCGCTCCGCTCGACCCGGCAACGCGATCGACCTGTACGGCAGCGGCATTGGCGGCTGGACCCAATCGCCCGAACTCGGCCGCAGCCTCGGCTGCGCGCTGGCGGATACGGGCCAGCGCCGCCTCGCCAGCTGCGCTGTCTCCGCCGATTTTGACACCGATGGCAGGGATCATTCTGGGTTCCAGTTTTTCAGGTCGTCAATATCCGCTCGGACAAGACTTCCGGGCAGATCATGGTCGTCTTCGCGCGGGCGACGCAGCTCGAACTCAAGGGTGAATTCGGCGAAGGTCATGTTCCAGAAATCGTCCGGGGCCAGCCCCCAACCGCGCGCGATCAGGTACATCGACTGCCAATCGACTTCCTCCGCCTCGCCATCGATCTGATGGCATTTCAGTCGGAGGCGTCGGTCTTTTTTCCGTCAATCTCCGCTGGCGACAGCGCCAAAATAAGCCCATCGCGCAACGGACCGATCTCTTCCGGGGAGGCACCCATCAGGACGGCATAGATCTCTTCTTCTGTCACGCCATCGGCGCCGGCCGATACCAGCAGAACCCAAAGTGCATAGGCCATGTGGCTGGTTTGCGCCTCACCCCGAAGGATGTTCGTCACCATGGAAGGCAGAGAGATGCCGCGGCTTTCGATTCGCTGCAAAAGCCGCATGCTGGCCGTGACGGGATAGTCCACACCCTTCCAGGCGATCATGATCTCGCGAAAGAAAGAGGCCATCAGGATCAGCTCCAGGCGATCGCGCCGGACGATTCCAGCGCCATCTCGAAGGTGGCGGCCTCGGCGCCCTCGTTGCCTCCAGGCGTAAAGGTGGTGATGAAAAACTGCCCCCGGAACGTGCCCAGCCCTTCGATGTCCAGCTCGAACCAGTGCAGAGCGGTACCGTCTCCCGCATTGGCGGCAAGGCCGATCAGGGTCGTGATGCCATCGCTGAGGATGCCCGAACAGGACAGCGACATGCTCTTGACGCCGATGTCGTTCAGATAGGTCCGAACACCCGCATCGTCCTTGGTGGTTGCGTCGATCGCCTCATTGTTGATCGTGCCGCTGTCGGCCTTTGCTCGCGCGATCTCGACCGCCGCACCGGCACCGGCACCGTCCGAATCATATTTGATACGGACCTTCCGGCCCGCGATCTCTCCTGCCATTTCGGCCTCCTGGTTTCAGGTTTTGGGTTGCGCGATCAGATGATCGCTGGGGTCTGAACGGGCACGGTCATGGTGATGACCGCCGTGGCGACACGCTGGGCGCCGTCGCCATCGATATTTATCTCGGTCAGGGTCAGTTCGGGCTGCAAGCTCAGCGGCGAAAGCGCCGGCAGAAGAAGTGCCACAATAGCGGCAACATGGTCGTCGACCAGATCTTCAAGATCGTCGCCACCGATGATCTTGAAGATCACCAACAGGTCGATCCGGTCTTCATCGCTATCCTTGTCGATCTTGACCGTGATGGTTCTGGGTGTCGCGACCGAATAGACCGGTAGGGCATCACGATCGACGCTCTGCGACCAGGCAGGAAGATAGGTCCAGTGCCGCGTGGGCGTCGATACTACCAGCGTCGATCTGGCCGCGTTGCGAATGGTTTTGCGCGGCGATGTCAATGGTCCTGTTCCTCAAGCTCGAACATCACGAAACCGTCGGCGGCCGGGGACTCCCCCGGAACGCGATTCAGCACGATATAGGTCTTCCCGTTTCCAGGCCTGATCCGATCCTCACGCGCAAGCTTCGGAGCAACACCGGCTGGTACTTTCAGCGTTGGCGCCCCGATCCAGACCGATCCACCGTCAGCATCGGCCACTTCGATCGGCTCCGACCGGAACACGGCCTGAACGTTAAAGCTGCCGCCAGATCTCGGGATGATCATGACAGGGCTGCCAAACACGTCGTTCAGCAGCCCCGCCATACCGTCGAACAGCGTCATGTCAGCCGTTCAGGCGGACGATGCCGGTGGCACTCGGGTTGACGGCCGCCTGAAGCGCCTTGCCGACCAGCGTGTTGCCCGTCGCCGTGGTGGTCAACACCTTGTTGGTATCGTCCCAGTAGATCGCGGCGCCGACAGTCCACGCCTGGGCAGAGGTCTTCGCATGCTGGACAACGCCGGTGGTCTGGATCAGCACATCATTGCCGGACGTGGCGTCATAGACGGCGATGCCAAAGAGCGTACCGACCAGCAGGCCACCGCCGGAAAGCACGTCATAGGGCGCGGGGACCGTCACGCGGACCCCATCCTGGACATAGTTTTTCATCGTGTTTCTCCAAGTTTTTGGTGAAGGTCAGCGGGCGACAGGGACGCCGCCCGCCATCACATCAGGGATGGCGCGGATCAGGCGCCCGCGTTCTTCCAGCCGCCACGATAGTCGGTCGCGCCACAGCCGAAGTCATGCTCAAGCGACACCTTCGTGCCCTGGATGCCGAACGGGTCCTCCATGCGGAAGCGCGGCGCGCTGTAGCCGTCCAGAAGACCCCACTCGAAACAGGGCAGCTCATCCGGCGAGACGAACAGATACCACGCGTTGCCGGTGATTTTGGCGGTCACAGCGACAGACAGGGTTCCGGCGAACGGATTCACGTTTCCGGCCTGCTGCGCCTGGATCGGCGCGACGATCTGCTGCGCCTCGGTCTCCTTGTCCGGCCCACAGAGGAGGATGGACGGCGAAAGCTCCAGCTCGGCCCCATCGACCGACTTCTTCTTGCGGATCTCGGCGCGCCCGGTGCTGAGCGAGGCGAGCGTGATCGCCGCCGCCGTCCCGGCCTTGGTCTTGTCGGTGGTATTGAACACCTGACGGCCGGTCTCGATCAGGGTCGGACCATCCGAATTGGCGCCACCCAGCATCATCGCGTAGAAGGTCTTGTCCTCGAAGCGCGCGACCGCCATCCCGCGATCGTTAAGGACCTGCGCGATGCCGCCGAGCGAATCGTTAACCATCATCTGCCGCGACAGCAGGACCTGGACACCATAGGCCTTGACCGCCGTTTTCTCCTTCGACTCGCCGAAGGTCCCGGCGTTCAGCTCACCCGATTGCGGATCGACCGGCTGAAGGTCCGGGAAATCACCGACGCGCACCGTCGTGTGGTCGCGGAAATCGACGTAGCTCCGCTGACGGGCAATCCGGCGATAGGTCGGTTGGGCCGAGGCGTAGCGCGCCGCCAGCGAGCGGTTCAGCGCGTTTTCGAACAACGCCGGGAAGTCGCTGGTGGAGTGGAACGCCATCCGCAGCATCTCTTCCCGCGCCGCAAAGCCGGACGGGACACGCTGGCGGCCAAGGCGATGACCCGCCATCTCGACCAGCGAATAGTCCATGAACTCGCGCGCGGCCGCCTGACGGGTGGCATCCTCGACGCGCTCGGTCGAAAGACGCATCGTCAGCGCATCTTCCATCGCCATGCGTCGCGTCTCGGTTTCATCGCGCCCGCGCGGCGTCACCGAGATGCTGGACCCGATCGGCTCACGCGCCGCCATGGTCGCCATCAGGCGCGCACCGGCGGCGTCAACCGAGGTGCCATCGTCGATCAGCACCTGCACATCCTCATCGGTCAGGCGCCCGGCCACCATGAAGGGCTGCGCCATCTGGCGAATGCCGGTGGCGCGACGGCGCTCCTGCATCACCGCATCGGCGCTGGTGGCCGCAGGATCGTCATTGACCTCTGCGGGCGGGGTCGCCGGAATTTGCCCCGGCGCGGGCATCAGATCTTCTTGGGGCATGTGACCCTCCGTTGATGTGGCCTCTTGGGCCGGGATACCGCGCTCTGCGGCGGTGACGTTCCGGGGGCGCCGCGCGGCGGTCGGCCCCGGTTTCTTGCTGCGCATCAGCGCGGCATAGGTGTTAAGGGACGCGCGCATGGCGCCTTCGGCGGCGGCACGATCGGCCGGGACGACGACAGGCGCGGACGGCGCGGACGCGGCGGGTGCCACGCTGTCAACGACCTCATGCACAAACCCCATATCCACCGCCTCTTGCGGCGACAGATAGGTCTCCGCCTTCATCATCGCGGCGATGTGATCTGCCGTCTGTCCGCTCGCCTGCGCATAAACGGATCCATAGATCGACGCGATCTTGTCGAGGTAATCCGCCCCCGCCCGCATTTCCTCTGCGGTCCCCCAGATCATCGCCGAGGGATCATGGATCATGATCCAGCTGCCCGATGTCATTTCGCGGCGCGCACCCCCCATCAGCAACAGCGATGCCGCCGACGCCGCAACACCTTCCACGACGATCCTGACACCGCCCGGATGACCCGCGAGGATGGAGCGGATCGCCTCACCCGCAACCGGGTCGCCGCCTTCGGAATTCAGCCTGACCGTCACCTCGCCGTTGCCAAGATCGGCCAAGGCCTCGCGCACCATCTGCGGGCAGAAATAGACCTCGTCTTCCCAGGCCCAACCGGCGCTTTCGTCCGACATGACATAGCCGGACAGGATGACCTGCCCACCAGTGATAAGATCGCGCCCGTGCCTCATTGCCCTGTCTCCACCTGTTTCGCCTGCTTTTCTGCCCTCGATACGCGCGCGGTCGGGGTATCCACCGCGACAGGCTCATCGAGTTGCAGTGTTTCATCCTGCTGCCGATCCTCGGCGCGTTCGCGCCGGACGCGATCCGGGTCCAGCCCAAGGGTGCGCTGAACGGACTGGCGGCTGTTCAATCCGCCCGCGACCTGCTTCAGCATTGCATCGACCTCATCGTTCGGGTCGATCAGCGGGCGACGCGGGGCCGTCCATGTCATCGCGAACGCCTCGCCCGGATGAATGCGCGTCATCGGAAACGCCTCGCGTACCCAGCGCTCCACGCCCGCACAAAACTGACCGATCATCAAGAGCTGCTGCCACCTCTCGACATTGCGGTCCATCTCCATCCGGCCCATCCTGCCGGAGCTGAAATTGACCCCGCTGAGATCGCCCGTCAGCGACTCCCGCGTGATACCGATCCCCATTGCGATGGCGCCGAGGCCCTCGCGCATGAATTCCGAATATGCATCGACTTTCGGCGGCTGCGTGAACGACACCTCCGCACCATCAGGCACCCCGATGATGGCGCCCGGCTCAAGCTCTGACAGGCCTTTCAACCGGTCAGCAGGATCGCCCGGCATGCTATCCTTGTCATAGGCGACGATGGCAGCCATCAGCGCCGCCATCTTCTGCTTCAGGATCTGCGCCTCCTGGTAATCGCTCAACTCGCCCATCGCCAGCATCACGGGCGCCAGCCACGGCACACCCCGCAGCTGGCCCGGACGGTCGAAGCGCCGCACATGGATGATGTCGGCCCATGACACGCGCTCGGATCTGACACGATCTCCCAGAAGGCGCGCGTTGCCGGGATGGCGCGGGAAAACGTGGTAGGCCTCGACATCCCCGATGGGGCTATACTCGATCCCTTCGCAGACCTCGTTTTTGCCGTTGCTGGTGATCGTCGTGTCAAGGTGATCGACCTCAAGCAGCTCGATCTGAAAGCCAAGCCTCAAACCCTGCGCATAACGTCCCGTTCTCAGGCGGCGGCGGGCCAGCACCTCGCCATCCGCGAAGACCGTGTTCATCACGACCTCCTGCATGGCGTAAAGGTTCAGCTCCCCCAACGCATCCAGCCATGGCGAAAGCAGATGCCCAAGAACGGCATCCGCGATTCCTCGCTGAACTTCAGGATTGTCATGTTTCACCGCAGGCACCACTCCGGTCCCGACGACGTTCGAGGTGACAACGGATTGCGCTCTGACGGCGTAAGGCCGGTTCCGCAGAAACTCCCTGGACAGTTGGCGAAGCGGCGCGCGAACGCCATAGGCGGCGGCGTCAGCATCGGTTGACGGAGCTTTCCATCCATAGGTGCGCCGCCCCTTCGACGCGCCATCGTAGTTCATCATCAACGACATCGCATTGCGGGCCTGCGTTCGGCGCATGCCGGCCGACGGGCTGATCTCGCCGATGATCTTGTCCAGCCCCTTTCCGAACCAGCTCACCTCAAAGACCCCGCCCTGTCGTCACATATCCGACTGCGAATCCCGCTTTTGTCGTCCCGGCGACCTCTGCCTCCATGTCGGCCAGACGCCGGCGCATTTCGCCGTAGCTGTCGAATTCGATTTCTTCGCCGTTACCAAGGCGCAGCTTTTTCACGCCCTTCGCGATGTTGCGGCGAAGGGCGTCGATATCGGCCTGTGTGTATGCCATTCTCAGTTTTTCCTAAGCCATTTGATCGTCGATCCTGACGCCCGCGACGGGGCGGCGCGGCGATCAACGGCAATGCTTTCCTCAGCGCAGTCGCCGCTCGCGACGGCGAATGGGTTGCCATCCGAAAGGACCGCCCAGACAGGCGGATGCGCCCAGTCGATCGACAACATGCCCTTATGTTCCGCCACCGCCCGCGCCTGGACGCAGAGGTCCAGCGTTTCGTTCCGGGTCTGAGACGTGCGCTTTTCCCAGCCTTTCTCGCCTCTGATCTCACCGATCAGCTCCGACCTATGATCATCGCCAAGCCATGACGGAACATAAAGGCCACCCGCGCCGCCGTCCGACTTCGCGATGGCGGCTGAAACCGTGTCCTTCATTCGATCTGATGCGAAGTTCAGGATCTTGATCGACCGCGCCTTCTTACCCTTCGACGCCCCCTCGGGGCGCTCATGCCAGACCCGCCGCGGCACCTTCCAGCCGCCGTGACCGCGGCTGACGAACCAGCGCCCCCCGGTCCCGGCCCTCTTGCGCGCCTTCCAGAAAGCCTCGGCATTGTCCGAAACACCGGCCTCGCCCTGAAAGTCCACGACCAGCGCCATGGCCTGCAAGCCAAAGGTCTCGCCTTTCACTGGCCAGACTTTGTCCTCTAGGCCCGCCAGTACATCCCAGTCTTCTATGTACTTCGCTGGGCTAAGCGCCCGCTCAGCCTCCATGTTCGGTGCGCCATCAGGCGGCGTCGCTAGGTCGTAGCGATCGACGATCTGGCAACGACCGCCCTCGCCCCACGCCATGACAAGCACCGGAAAACGGTTGGCCTGCACGTCCATCGTGACGGTGATAAACCGCGCCCAAGATGGCGCCACGCCGCGCTCTGCCTCCTGCTGATGATCGCGCAGGAACTGCAAACCGACCTCATCCGCCCGGTCCATGTGGCGCGGACGGTATGGCTTTCCGATCTCGGTATAGTAGACGCCGGACAACTCGGTTTCGTCGCCCAGTTCATCTGCCTTTCGTTTCGCCGACAGATAGTTCGCGACGATCTCCGACCAGTTTGCGAATGTCGCGGCCGCGCCATCCAGTGCGTAACTCGCGACATCGGTCGCTCTCAGCCCCTCATCGCCAATGCCGCAGAGGACGCGATGGCCGTCGTCGTCAAGCGCCGCACCCTCGTGCAGCCATCCACCATGACCACGCAGGGCGCGACGGTTCAGCTCGACCTTGTGACGATGCTCGATGATCGACCCGCAGTCCGGGCAGATCATCGCAGCCTTGTCGCCTGCCTCGCCAGGGTCAAGGCTGTCATCGAAATGCAGCCGCTCAAAGCTCGGCTCGAATTTCGCCTCGCAATCCGGGCATTCCCAGTACCACCGTCCGCGCGTCCCTTCGTTGTAGATCGAGACAATCCCGTGCAGGACTGGCGGCAACTGATGTGGCGCCGCCTCGGACGGATGCCAGCTCGGATCGGCCCACGGATGCGCCGGGGTACTTTCTACCAGGACGCAGCCCCGCGACAGGAATGTCTTCGTCCGTTGCCGCGCCATCCGGTACGGCGTCCCTTCTGGGCTGTCCTTCGGTCCGAGGACGGACGGGAAATGGTCGAAGTCTGTCAGAGCCACAAGGCCATAGGTCCCGCCAGACAGCTGTTGTGCGGTCGGATACCCGATCTCGATCCGCATGCCGCGGAAGCGCTTACGGCTGAATGTGCTGTCGTCTCGCGCCTTCCCCGCGATATCCCAGATCTCCGGGCTGTTCCTGATGATCGGGTCTAGCTTGTGTTCGACCCATTTATCGCGTTCCGGCCGCGACATGTGAATGACCTGTACCGGCATCGGATCGCACTTGACCCGGTGCAGCACCGTCGTCTGCAACAGCATCGTCTTGCCGGACTGCGACGGCCCCACGAACCCGACCGCCTTGAACCGACGCGACGATGTCATGTCGGCAGGCTCGACCATGTAGGGCGTCGTCATCCGATCGATTGATGACCATGCCCCCTGCGCCTCGACCCGTACAAATCGCTCCGCCGCCTCGGTTACCGATATCCGGCTCGGCGGATCAAGGATCGGCAGGGCATCCGCCAGGATGCTCTCCGGTGTGGTATGCGGCGGCAACGGCGCGAATGACAGCCTCTGCCCGATCCTCGCATCCGAAAGCACCACCATCAGATCATCGTCTCTTGGCGATCACCGCCAAACTCGGCCATCTCTCCGGCCGGGGCGCAAAGTTCCTCCGACATCCTGACCCGTGACTGCACAAGCGCCTGGTCGCAGCGCCGTTGCAGCTTGTCGGTCTGGTCCGGCTTCAGCCCGAACTCGATCTCGCAGTAATCGACCAGCGTCGTGATCGAGGTCCTGAACTCCATCAGGATGTCTTCCAGAAGCACACGCATTTTCGAGGCGCGCACCAGCTCGCCACGCAATTCCGCCGCGCGCTGGCGTCGATAGTCGGCATCGGCCTCCTCCTGGATCTGGCGGGCCGACATGAACGGCTGATCGTCGTCATCATCGTCGCTGTTGCGAAACAGCATCGCCATTTGACGGGCGGCTGCATCACCGGCCGCCTTGATCGCGCGGACCTCATCATCGCGCCACATGCGCCAGGCGTAGCACTCCGACAACTGGAACTCATAGGACTGCCCGTTCGCCCCGGCCGTAATCACTGGAATGCCCTGAGTGACGTACTTGGTGATCGTGTTTTCTGACACACCCAGCGCCGTCGCCAGTTGCGCGCGGTTCACGACGGCATCCGAAAGCCCATCGGGCAGAGGAAACCGCCGTAGCGCTTCCTCTATCTCGAAGGCCACGTTCCTATTTCTCCTGTGTTTCCAACAACAACAGCAACGCTATCGCCAACCCCGAACCAAATTCGCCCCAGTAAACAAAACGCGGTGCGAATTACCCGCGTGGCGTTTGTGCCCGGAAGGACCCAAGGCCTAGCGAGCGGATGCCAGCGCTGCCGTGAAGCGGCGCTCGAAGTGCATGGCGAAGACGCTTTCGGCAGACTGGCGCGCGGCCCGACCGAAGGGTAGCCGCACCCGATACTTCGCCATCGGTTCGAAGGCCATCAGCTTCTTCAATCCTCCGCCTCGCACACGACGATAGACACCACGGCCAAGGTGCTTTGCCTTTCGACTGCCCCGCTTGGTCGCGAAGGTATTCTTCTGGCTAAGTGCCCGCTTGACCGCGCCCTTGGGTAGGTTGCCATAGGCGTTGAGCTTGGCACCCGACGGTACGACCAGCGCCTGCCCCTTTGGGGACCTACGGCCACCGAAGACCTGATACTGAAGATAGGCCCCCTGGATCGGGCGAGCCTTCACGATTGCATAGGGCTTCGACTTTGTCGCCCGCTCTATCTGGTAAGCCCGCTTCGTGAACGGCGTCGGACGATCAAGGTGCTGCGACAATGCTGCCGTCTCGGCGACCGATGCATCCTGCGCCGTGTCGTTCAGCGCCATCGCTACCGCGAAGGGCAGCTGACGACGCTCAAGATCGGTCAGGGCTTTCTCAAAGGCACGAATGTCGAAGGTGATCTTCAGCATGCGGCCCCCCCTGAAATGCGAAGCGCCCGGCGGGGTGATCCCTCCGGGCGCAGTTCGGTTGCTGGTATCTTGTCTAGCCGTTGACATTCTCGCCTGTCAACACCCTTTCGCTTGCCGCCTCTCCCAAGGGGTGCGGGGTGGCAGATGATCGGTCACCATATGATCGCGCAGGCTGACGCAGCGCAGGTTGACCGACAGCTCTTGCAGCGCGCCCCACCAGTCGAGATACCCACGCCTTGCGGCGGCGATCTGCTGGGCGGAGGGCGCATAGGTTACCGGGCAGCACCGAACCTCGCGCCTCATCTTCCGGCCGCGGTGCTTCCACTCGATCACCTCGCACACCTGCGTCCTGGCGAACTCTCCATGCTTGCTGTCCCGCCACCCCAAGAGCGGCACCACCCTTGGCCGCGCCCCCGGCATCCAATCCGGGGTGATCCCGGCGCGGGCCAGCTCGGCGATACGGATCGCCATGCCGATGCCACCCCGGTTCGAAGGCAGGTTTTCGACGATGGCCGCCACGATCTCGGCATCATCATGCGGATAGGACCTGCCGATCGACGTGTCGATCCGCACCCCGCCAAGCTCAGCCCGCTTGGCCATGATCCAGATCATATCCACGCCAGGCCGCGTTTCCCCCTCAAGCCGGGCATGGGGATCGGTCCTGATCTGGGCACATTCCCGGCCGAAGGCCCATTCGAGGATTTGCTGCACCCCGACAGCCTTTTTTTCCCGGCAGGCCACGACCGCAGGGCGATGGTCAAATACTTTTGACGATCCGACCTGCCGATTTCCCAACATATTGTGCGCCCTCGTCATTGATCTGCCTCATGTTGATTTCGTGGTTTCTTCGGTTGGGCTTGATGGGCTTGAAACTGTTTCAGTTGGGCTTGAGATTGATAAAGATTATCGTTCGAAGAATATAACGAAAACAAAGACATAGACGCGAATTTGGGCCCGACGGGCTTGACGGGCTTGAGATTTCTACCCCCGCGCAGAAATCGACTTCCTCCCCTTCCGCACCTTCCATGAACACGCTCGCGCGCGCGGGCGGGAATCTCGGGCCCGTCAAGCCCGTCGGGCCCAAATCGCCGCCTAAGCCATTGACGTAAAACACCTTCCCCCGAACCCCCTTCCACACATCTCCGGCCCAACAGGTGCAATCTCAGGCCCATCGGACCCAAATTCAGGTGGCGGGCGTGACGGGCCTGACGGCGCGTTCCGTCTTCGAAGAAGGATATGGTGGGGTGCGGGGAGGTCATGCTGCACCCTCCCACGGCTCGCGCGGCAGGGTGATCCGGTTGAACCGGATGCCGTTCGTGCCCGTCATGACCTCTGCCACCTCGACGGTGCGCAGGTGCGGCGGCAGGGATGGCACGGTATCCACAGGCGGCGGTCCGATATCGACCAGCTGCGGGTGGATGTTGCGCATCAGGGGGCCTGTGGCGACCGCCCTTGGCACGCGGGTATGGGATGCGCACTGGGTACAGGCGCACCACTGGCTGTGTGAATGGTTCGCGCAGACGCCGGACTTGTTGCGTTCGTTCAGCACCCTGCCGCAGCCGGGTGCGGCGCAGACCCTTACAGATCCCATTCCGCGCCCCCTTGCTGCGACGATCCACCCCGCCCGCCTTGCGGCCTGTCATCGAAACGGCGCTGGAACGTGTCTGTGAGGCGAATGCCGCGATATCCGGTCACGCCGCTCTTGCCGGGGATGAAGGCCTTTCCGGTGGCCGGATGGCGCCACTTCTGGGCCTTGTCCTTCATCCTCAGCGACACGGTGCGGTTGCCCCAGCGCGTCTCGCCCTTTTCCTCCAGCCAGAACTGGAAGGCCTCGATCAGGTCCTTGGCAGGCATGAAGTCCTGTTCGGACCCGGTCACGACGGCACATTCGGCCAGCATCGTGCCGACCGGATCGCTTTCATCGCGATATTCCTGCGTTGCCGCCAGCACCATGTCCGGCTCTTGCAGCCCGTTTTCGAGGTAATCCAGTAGCCCCTCGATCGCCCAGTTCAGAATACCGGCCCGCTCCTCGAACAGCTTCTGGACCAGAAGCGGGTCACGCTCTTCCTTGGGGATCTGAACGTCGAACGGCACCAGCAGAAGCCGCCGCCAGATGCCATCATCCGTGCCGCGAATATCGGGCTTGTGGTTGCCGCTGATCGTCAGTTTGAAGACCGGCAGGAACTCGAAGAAATCGGCGTTCAGACCGCGCACCAGCATCGGCTCGCCGCCGGTCAGCTCCTTGATCTTCGCCTCCTGAAGGCGCTCGCCCTCTTCCGGCTCAGATGCGCGCACGAAACGGGCATTCACGAGCGGGATCATGTCTGGCGTCGCATCGGCGCCGGACCGGCGATTCTTGCCGATCAGGCTTTCGATCTTCGCCGTCGCGGCATAGTCGCCCAGGATGCGCGACATCAGGTCGACCAGAACAGATTTCCCGTTCGCTCCCATCCCGTAAAGGAAGACAAGCTTCTGTTCCCCGGTCAGCGCGGTCATCGACAGCCCGAACCAGCGTTGCAGGAATCGCCGCATCTCGGCCGCGGGCATCACCCGTTCAAGGAAGGCATCGAAGCCGGGGCATGTCGCGGCCGGGTCATGCGGCGGCGCAACCGACTTCGTCAAAAGCTGCGCGCGGTCATGCGGGACCAGGTCGACCTTGGCGACCCGCGACATGCCATCGTCCGAGGCGCCCGTGACCGAAAACCGAAGCACACAGCTTTGCGTGTTCACATCAAGCGCGCCGGAATCCAGATCCTCCAGACGCTTCGACAGGCCCACACCTGCCTCTGTCACCATCGCGTCGATGCGCCCGGTGTTGCCCGTTGTCTTGGCGAAGTTGCGATGCGCACGGCGCAGGTCGGACAGCGTCTTTTTCAGGGGCGCGATGCGGCGCAGGTCGGCGTCGATCGCGTCGATCCTGACCTGCGCCTCTGCCTCGATCTTCCCGGCCTCATCGGTTTTCAGGGCCAGATCGTGCCGCTCACGCTCCAGCGCCGCCTCTTTCGCGATCAGCTCCATCTGGAACTCGGGCAGGGTGAGATGATGAACCTCCTTTTCGATCAGGCCGGATACCTTCTGCGCGCGGCGACGCACCTCGATCTTGTCGTCATCGGGCGACCAGAGACGGCCGTTCCACACGAACCAACCCACGCGCGGCACCCACAGGACATCCTCGCCGAAATAGAGCGAAAATCGGTCACCGTTGCCGATGTCGTTCTGCGGAAAGCGCGCGGCGCGCCAGATCAGGTCCGGGTCAACGGGCGGCATCTGCCCATCATCGTCGCCACCGTCATCGACGGGCGCATCATGCGGCGGGTCGATCGGCGGGGTGGACCCGCCACCCGCTGCCTGCATTTCTTCCGGCAGGTCGACCTCTTCGGCCGCGCCCATCAGCTCCTTCACCTGGTCAATGCCTGACATGACCCACCCCTTCGTTTTCTTGGCGCCACGCCTCTTCACGGGCGGGCCAGTAGTTCTCGACGGCCCAGGCGCAGGCCTCGCGGATGATCTCGGCAACGGCGCGGCCCACGCGGCCTGTCCCGCCGCAGAAGTTGCAGGGAACGACCTGATCCATCGCCCCCGCAGCCCGCAGATCGTCGCGGCGCAGCGCGCAGGCGGGGCAATCCTCGCCGTTGCCGTGAAGGGTGATGTCAGGCATCGCTTGCCCCCATCAGCACGTCGTTCAGGTCTTGGCCCTCCGGCACCGGCACGATCCGCGCCGACAGGCCGGGGCGGCGGGCCATCGCGCGGCGGGCACCGGACAGAAGCTTGGCGTGGGTCGATTTCGGCTCGGAATCGCCGTCCTGGATCAGGATCAGGTCGCGGACCCATTCAGGCGGCACGAAGGCCTCGGCATCGGTCATGTCGGGGATGCCGGCATATTTCTTGCCTTGCCCCATGATCCGCGCGCCCGAGATGTTGCCAAGATCGATGCCGCACCAATAGACTGCACCCGCCGGGACACCAGCCGCCAGCGCGGACAGCGTCGTCTCGATCCCCTCACCCATGACCATGGTCTCAGACCGCGCCCAGGGGCCGGAAAGGCGGATCGCGCCGCCCTTCTTCGCGCCCAGCGTCTTCTTGGATTTCAGGACCTCGCCGGTCAGCGGATCGGTGATCAGGGCCTTGCCCTTCGGCTGCGACAGGTCGATCCATGTCCGATGGACGGCAGTTCCCTTGCCGTCGGCCGCCTGGATGGACGCAATCATCGCCGGGCCGCAATGGACCTCGCGCCAGCCCGTCTGGCCCTTGACCATGTATCGGCAGGCGGGATGAAACCGCAGGCAGTTCGGCAGCGCCGGATACCTCTCGCGCGGAATGCCCCGCAGGGCGAGGTAATCGCGCACGGGCGTGTCCTCGGCCGGGACCGATGCCAGCCATATCTCGCGCGCGGCGGCGATCGCGTCGGCGCGGTATTTCGCCGCGTCACGCGCCTGCCTTGCGCGGTTTTCCTCGGCGCGGCGATCCATCTCCGCGCGTTCTGCCGGGGTCAGCTCGGCCTTGGGGCCGCAAAGCCAGTCCAGCGCCGCCTTGAACTCCACCCCGCGCACGAACATCACCAGATGCACCTGGTCGCCCTTGGCCCCGCAGATCCGGCAGTTGAAGAGGTTCTTCGCGGCGTTCAGCGAAAAGCGGTCCCGACCGCCGCAGCCGATGCCGGGGCACGGGCCGGTCCACTCGCGCCCCGCGCGCTTAAGGCCCGATATGCCAAGCAGGTCGGAAACATCCTTGATCGGCTTGGCCTTCGCATCGGCCAGGCGATAATCGCTGTCGTAAGCCATCCCTCGGTCAGTCCTGCTGGCGCCTCAGCGCCTCTTGTGCGCGGCCAAGCCGCCATTCGTTGAATCGGACAATGCGCCCGCGCAGATCCTCGTATTCATGCCGCCAGCCCTCGGACCACGGCGTCAGGCCGCAAAGCGCGTCGAAGCAGAGCGCCATCCCCATGATCTGCGGCACCTGCGACAGGCGCGGACGCAGGTCCTTCAGCGCCGACAACAGCAGCTGTTCGCGCGCCGCATCCCGCACCACCGGCAGCAGATAGGCCGTCAGCCCCGAAACGAACGCGGCATCGGCCGGTCCCATCGTCGGTTCGGCCCGTCCACCGGATATGTGCGGCGCGGCTGTCATTCCCCGGCATCCGGCTCCAGCGGTTTGATATGGTCGGCCAGATCAAGCGCCGCCTGCCGGTCATCGTCCCGGTCCATCCAGCGAAACGCCGGTTCCACGCCCGCCCACCGCCGGTCCCAAACGAACCAGGCATTGCGCTGCGGCGGTGACCCCTCGCCCGTGAAATCGAGCTTCCAGCGCATCAGGTAGCAGTAGGAAAACGGATGCGCATCGAGGAGCGCGCCCAACCCGTTCGCCCGCGCCGCCGGCCAGTCCCAGGACAGGAGCAACGCGCAGTATTCCCACTCCGGCAGGTCCAGCGTGTGACGCAGCCAGCGACCGTGACCGTCACGCGCGTTGATTTCCGCATAGGGCGGGTTGGTGATGATCGCGGGGGCCGGGGCGGCGGCGAAATCGTAGAAACTCTCGATGGCAGTATCCGGCCAGCCCCGATCCACGATATCCGACCCGAGGACCGTCAATCCCGCATCGACCATCGGCCGGGCCATATCGCCCGCGCCGACGCATGGCTCCCACACCTTGCCCAGCGGCATGATCCGCGCACCGTCCCGCGCCAGCAGCGCCCGGATCGCCTCGGGCTGGCCCGTGGGGTAGAAATCGTCCGCCCGGCGCACATCCTCGCGCGGCGCGACATGCTCAGGCCAGTCATCGCCATGCAATGCGCCCTGCCGCGCGTCGGCGACCGGCTTGGCCTTCGTGGCGCGGAACAGCGATCTTGAGGATGGCGCGCTCATGTCACCGCCCTCATCGCCTTGCGCTCCTTCGCCGCGACTTCAGCCATGCGCGCGCCCATCGCGGCCTCGCCGCTCAGCTGCGGGACGGGCGCGTTGGTGCAAAGCTCTTTCCGGGCGATCGCCATCAGGGCGGTGCGGAAGATTTCCGCCGGGCGCCGCCCGCGATAGTCGTCGGTCTGCGACAGGGCGAGACATTGGCCTTGCAGCTTTGCCAAATCTTGCCGGGCGCAAAACGCGACAAGGTCCGCATCCCGCGCCGCCGCGCCCAACTCGCGCAGCACGGAAAACCACGGGACAAGGACCGACGCGGCATACAGGTCGGTGCGCTGATGCTCCATCTGCCGCAGTGCCTCCAAGGCCAGCGTCACCAGATGCCCATATCCCCCCTCGATATACCTGCGCACCTCATTGACCGAGGCGATGTCGCCGGGCTTGATGCCGCTGCCGGGATTGTAGGTCATCAGGCGGCAGCCCGCGGCCGAAACCGCGGCCTCGGCCGCGACGGCCCAATCGACGCGGGCGGCCAGTGCGGCCTTGTAGACATGGAAGGCCGACATGCGCACCACGTTGCCGTTGATTGCGGCAAATGCGGCGGCCTGGCCGACCTCGGCCGTCATGACGATCATCGCCGGAACCCGGTCGAAACCGCAGATCTTCGCGGCATGGGTCCGGTGCTGCCCGTCGATCAAGGCATACTGTCCGCCGACGATGGGGGCCGCGACGATCGGCGCAAACATGGACCAGCTGAACTGCGCCGCGATCTTGCGGATCGCGGTCCAATTCGCCGCGGCAAGCGGGCGCTGGTAGCTGTCATCGATGCGCAGATCGTCAATCTCGACCCAGCGCAACTCAGGCACCGCGCCCGCACGAACCTCATCGGGCGGCAGGATGGCCGTGTTGCCGATATCGACCTTGCGAAGCGCGCTCATACCTCTCCCCTCGCATAGACAAAGACGGGCTTGTTCATGCCGACCGCTTCGCGGGCCTCGTGCCAGATGCCATCGCTCTGGTCCCAGCCTGGAAGATCGGGAATGACGACGGCCGAAGACCGCGACAGAAGCGGCGCGCACCAGCGCGTCCAGAACACGACATCGAGCGGGTCCAGCGCCGCGCTGGCGTGGCACATGGCAGCCGCCTGCACGATCGGCGAAATCGCGGTCAGGCCAAGCGCGGTAAGGCGGCAGCTGGCCCGCGCGGCACGCTCTGCCGCCACCAGCGATTCAACCTGTGACCATCGCCCGGCATCATCGACCGCAAGCTTGGTGTAGGGCGTCGCGACATAGATCAGGCCAGCAGCCTTACGCGCGACCATCTCCGGCGTCTGGCCGAAATGGATCAGCGGGTCCTTGCCCCAGTCCCTGACATTCATCAACGCGCCCCAGGCGGGCGTCCGGCCCAGTGTCATGCCGAAATCTCCCCGCCCAGGGCGCTGGTCCGGCGTCCGTGAGTGACACGCGCCAAAGAAAAGGGCGCGGACGAAACGGGATGAATCGCCCGCGCCAGTGATCCGCCAGCGCCGAGACATGCCGCGAGGACGGCAGCGCCGGGGCGGATGGTCAAAAATTCTTGACCCTGCGGAAAAGGCGGGCGGGATGCCAAGGCATATCCCGCCCGAAGTCCAACAGGGAGGTAAGGCCTGCCGGTTGCCGCGGGTCTCCTTTGGGGGGTGTGACCTGGCTGTGATGCGGTAACCGGCAGGGCCATCAGCGCACCCCCTTGCAAGGGGTGTCGCCCGCAGATGCGGTAGGTGCCGCCGCATCCGCCCCCGACACCGGTCTAGCAACCAATGACGGGCGAGAGGTCCCGAAGGACCCGCGCGCTTGCGCTTCCATCGCGTGGCCGACGATCTGGCCCACGACACGTTTCGTGACCGACTGGACGGCCAGCTTCTTGCCAGCCTCGGTCAGGTATTCGGGGTGGTTGGCAAAGGCATCCAGCACCGCACCCTCGACCAGCCGCCAGAGGCGATGATGATCGGCCCGCTTGACGCGCGCCGGTGATCGCACTGACGTCCGCACGATGGTCATTCGCTGCCCCCCATGATCCGGCCGAAGGCGTCGGGGTGCATGAAGGCCAGCATCGCCACCTTGTCGCCGGTCGGGCGCGACAGCCCGTCGAACCAGTTGCAGGCGGTCTGCAAGGTCACGCCCATCTCGGTCGCGCAGCGGTCGCGTGTCCCGAAGACGCATTCCACCAGCCGCGACCAGCGCGGCAGGAAGGTGCTGCGATAGGCGGCCGGGTCCGGGCGGTGATAGGTGCGCCGATAGGCATCCCGCGACCGGCCCCGCCCCTCAAAAACATTCGACCAAGACTTTTGACCTGAATCGCTGGCAGGCTTGGGCTGCGAACAGATCAGGAAAGGTTTCGGAGATGTCATTTGCCCCTCGTACTCAGAACGGAAACACGGAAACCGGCTTCGGCCGCCGGAGGCACCGCCGCGCCTGCGTCGCAGGCCGCTGGCGGTTCAGATGAGGGACGCCGGGTCATGCGGCGTCTCCCTGCGGCTGCTTTTTGCGAAAGAAGTGTTCCGCCTGAAGCGGAACATCGTTCTCGCGAGCGAAGTCCATCAGGACCTGCTGGATATCCGAAGGGATCAACCCGTCAGAACCACCCCTGCTTTTCGGATAACCCCACCGACGCACGCGAATTTCGCTGCGCCCGGTGATGCGCGCCACTTCCGTGACACCCCCGCAGATCGTGATGACTGTATTTGCTGGTTCAAGAAGCATGGCCACAAATATTGCGATTATCGCAACGTTTGGCAAGCCCGTTTCTTGCGATTTTCGCGGCTAAACGAAAATTGCGATTTCGGCAAATATGTAAACCATGGAAATCGTTGATGGAAACTGGATATCAGCCCGACTGACGGGCGCGCGGGGCGAAAAGAAGCGCCTCGCGGATCATATTGGCATCCGACCCGACCAGCTGACGAAGATCATCACTGGCGAAAGGCAGGTCCAACCGGCCGAGCACCCAAGGATACTCGAATTTTTCGGTGAGGGAGCGATCGTCCCGACTGAGCTACGAGACCTGATTGAGGTAGCACAACAGCTAGAACCCAAAGAGCGGGATTTTCTGCTAACCTCTGCACGAGCGCTTCTCGCTCAGCGCCAGGCGGAAGAGAAGTGATTTGACGAAGCCGCTCCGTGACCTCGACAATGTCTGCCAGATCCATGCCCCATATCCCTACAGCGTTCTGAGAACATATATCGAACACGCTCGATTAACCATACGCCAGATGTCGTGCTGCGCGACTGGCTCAGTGGAAAAACTACCAGATGTTGAAAATATGTGATTCGAAATCAATATGTGCCGTTGTTTCGGTATTAATTACAGTTGCCGGCAGTCAGCCAGCACTGGCTTGGTGGCCTTTCAAATCGTCCGAAGAGAAGCTTGCCGAGGCTTGCGAACAGGTCCTCTCCGAGCGATTGAAGTCGCCATCAAGCTATCGCCGCACAGAATTGATTGGCCCGACCGTATCGAGCGCCACCTGGGAAGAGTCTCAAGGATGGAACTTTGAAGAACGGAAGAAGCATGATGAAGCCTTCATGTCGCGCAATTCCGAAGCGAAGCATTCGATGGACCTGTCGAAGAGGCTTTGGGAATCCGGCAACTATAAGCTCGTGAGGCTGGGGATACGGTATGAGGCCGCCAACAGCTTCGGTGCATCAATTGCAGGAGCCGCAGTATGCACCGGGCCGGTAAGAGACGGAGACGACATCGCCGAAATCGACCCGTCAAGCCTACGAATTAACGGCTACACAAGCTTCGACTGGAGCATCGCGCAGATCGGCACGTCAAACTAATTGCGAATATCGCAAATTTATAGTTGACCTTCTGTTGCGATATTCGCAATATATCCTTCATCGAAACCGATGGAGGCCGACATGCCCATCTTCCCGAAGACCCAGGCGGTGCAGGATGCCTTGCGCATTGTCACTGACCCTGAATTCGCCCAGAAGGTCGGGCAAAGCGTCCGCAACCTTGCCTGGCTGACCCTGACCAGCGCGCGGGGCACGACCGTCAGCCAGATCCGCCCGCGCCGGGTCACCCGGCCCTCGACCGGCGGGGATGCAGCATGAAACCCGCGCTTCACAACATTCGCCGCAGGCAGGCCGAACAGCGCCGCCGCCTTTTCATCCTGACCGCCGCCTTCGTCGCCAGCATCGTGGTGGCCCAGCTGGCCGAGGCCGCGTGGACCGATCACAACGCCGCCCGCATCGCGTCGGGGTCCTGACATGTGCTGGGGGGCATTCTTCGCGGGCCTGTGCGCCACGATGCTGCTGATCGCCGTCATCGTCATCGGCGGCATCTGGCTGGCGGCCGAGATGAGCGAAATCATCGACGGCGCCGATGAGCCGCGCGGATGACCGCGCGCATCGCCGCTCTGGCATGGGGCGCGACCGTCGCCCTTCTGATCGCGGCCGCCATCGCTGGCCGCCTCTTCTGACAGTTTTCCGATTTGGGTGGGGACCCAACCGCATGGAGAGTGCAATGACCCTGTATCGTATCATCCCGGCCCTGCCGCTTCTGGCCATCGGCTTTGCCACACCTGCCGCCGCCATGGGCGACCGCTGCGTGATGGTCATCGACCCGGCAACGCGGCAGTGCATCGCAAACCCGGAAACCGGCCGCTGCCTTTGCGACCGCCCGACCGCCTCGATCCGCGATCAGGCCGACCGCCGCGGCGAAGCCAAGGCAAGGCCTGCGCGACCCGAAACCCAAACCCCCGACCGCGAACCCGACAGCCGCACCGACCCCGAAGGGTACGACCGCTGGCGGGACCGGCAGGGCAAGGGCGGTCTCTGACCGCCAGACCAGTCCAGAAAATGACCCCCGGAGGGAACATCGCGATGGAACTAGAAGAATTCACAGAGCGGTTTGTCAAAGAGATGGTCCGCCTCGGCGGTGAGACCTTCGCGGATGGATCAAGCGTTGCTGAGTACGCCCGTGAGACGGCTCCCCTCTACTACGCCGAAGACTACCAGCGCGAGGAAGGCCCAGAGGCTTGCGCCGAGGCCGACATCGACTGCTGGGAATACGAATCCACCTGACACCCCCCGGAGGTAACGATGAAACTGACGATCGAACCAACAAAACAACTGACGATGATCGAAGGTGCGCCATGCAGGATCTGGGAGGGCGTTGATGAAAATGGAACTCCCGTCAAAGTGTGGGTCAGAACGTTGTCGCCGCAAACCCACGATGAGGATCGACTCCGAGCGTTCGAAGCCGAACTGAAGGCGCTAACGTCGCTCGGCCCCGGCGCGATCGACTACAGGTTTCTTGCTGACTGAAAGCCCACCTAATCACGGAGGACACGACGGTGCCGAGACACTGCCCTGACTGCAAAGCGCAGATGCGCGATGACGGAATCAACTGCTGGTGCGTCCAGGCCGATTGCAGTTTCAGCGGATACGTCGATCTGAAGACGGGCAGGATCGACCGCGACCAAGACGATGGCCACCCCGATGAATGGGATAACCAGGACGACGGCGGGTTCGACGAATGCGGGATGACCTCCGACGGCACCTGCATGCTCGCCGGAACCGAACATTGCGATTGGGACTGCCCGCACTCGCGGTAGTCCACCTGACCACCCCGGAGGGAATGATGACCAAGACCATTTGCATATATCACGGCAACTGCGCCGATGGGTTCACCGCCGCCTGGGCGGTTCGAAAGGCGCTTGGCGACCAGGTCGAATATGTGCCCGGCACCTATGGTGCGCCGGCGCCGGACGTGAACGGCGCCGACGTGATCATGGTCGATTTCAGCTACAAGCGCCCGGTGCTGGACCAGATGGCCAAAGCCGCCCGTTCGATCCTGATCCTCGATCATCACAAGACAGCGGAAGCCGACCTTAAGGGGTTCGGCGTCGACATGAGTGCGTGGACACCGCCATTCGGATGGAAGCGCCACACCATGAATGTGGCGCAGGATATTTGTGAAGGTATCCCCTACGCTTCCAGCTATGTCATTTTCGACATGGACCGCTCCGGCGCCCAGATCGCATGGGACTTCTTCCATCCGGGTGAGCAGCGCCCTGCACTTGTGGACTATGTTGCTGACCGAGATCTGTGGAAATTCAGCGAGACACGCTCGCGTGACATTGCGGCATGGTATTTCAGCCACCCCTATGACTTCAGGGTTTGGAGCGATCTTGCCTCGACGCTTGAAACTGGCGCCGGGCGAAACGCTGCCGCCGCAGAAGGTGCCGCAATCGAGCGCAAGCACCACAAAGACATTGGTGAGCTTCTGAAGATCACCCGCCGCGAAATGGTGATCGGCGGTCACCGCGTCCCGGTCGCGAACCTGCCCTACACCATGGCCAGCGATGCTGCCGGTGCCATGGCCGAAGACGCACCCTTTGCCGCCTGCTACTTCGACCGCGCAGATGCACGCGTGTTCTCGCTGCGATCGCGCGGGGAAGGCGGCCTCGATGTTGCGGAGATCGCCGCCAACTACGGCGGCGGCGGCCACAAGAACGCGGCGGGCTTCCAGATGCCGATCGGCTGGGAGGGTGAAGCCCCGTCAGGCCAGTCCACCTAATCACCCCCAGAGGCACCCCATGGCCAAGGTCCTGATCGGCTGCGAGACGAGCGGCATCGCCCGCCGGGCCTTCGCGGCGCGGGGCCATGACGTGTGGTCCTGCGACATGCTCCCGGCCGAGGATGGATCGAACCGCCACGTCGTCTGCGATATCCGTGACGGCATCCTGAACGACGGCTGGGACCTGCTGGCCGTGATGCATCCGCCCTGCACCCGGCTCTGCCGGTCGGGGCGCCGCTGGATGAGCGGACCGGGGAAGTGGACGCAGCCAAAGAAGCTCCCCGCCGGGCGCACATGGGCCGACATGCGCGACGAATTCGATACTGGCGTGTCGGTCTTCACCGCCTGCTGGACAGCCCCGATCGAGCGCGTCGCAATCGAGAACCCGGAAATGAACGACCTCGCCCGCGACAGGATGCCGGGCGACCTGCCCACGCCGCAGATGGTGCAGCCCTTCTGGTTCGGCGAACCGGCCTACAAGGCGACCGGCTGGTACCTGCGCGGCCTGCCGGAACTGGAACCGACCGACATGCTGCCCGAACCGGAACGCCTCAGCGCAGAATGGAAACGCTGGTGCCGCATCCATCGGATGCCACCCGGACCGGAGCGCGCCCGCCTGCGCAGCCGGTCCTTCCCGAAAATGATGGCCGCCGCCGCTGACCAGTGGGGCGGACATGCCGAGACCATGATGGAGGCCGCGAATGGCTAACCAGACCGCAATCGAGTGGTGCGACAAGACGTTCAACCCATGGACCGGCTGCACCAAGGTCAGCCCGGCTTGCGATCATTGCTACGCCGAGGGCTGGGCGAAGCGGAGCGGTCATGTCGAATGGGGGCCGCATGGGTCGCGGCGACGCACATCGCCCGCGTACTGGAAGGGGCCGGAGAAATGGAACGCCGAGGCACGCGCGAAGGGTATCCGCTACCGCGTGTTCTGCGCCTCGCTGGCCGATGTATTCGATAACCACGGCTCTATCACAAGCGGCTGGCGCGGCGACCTCTGGCACCTGATCGCGCGGACCCCGCACCTCGACTGGCTCCTCCTGACCAAGCGCCCCCAGAACATCGGGAAGATGCTGCCCGATGGATATGGCGCCCCGGCATGGGGCAACGGCTGGGATAACGTCTGGCTCGGCACCACGGTCGAGAACCAGACCGAGGCGGATCGGCGAATACCTCGCCTTCTGAGCATTCCGGCGAAGGTTCATTTTTCGTCATGTGAGCCGCTGCTTGGACAGCTTGACCTGACGAAAATCCCCTACGGCAATCCCATTGGGAACGCCCCCAGCTTCATGGACGCCCTTTCGGGGCGCATCTGGATGCCAAAAGGCGCACCGGATTGGCCGATTGACCCGCGCGCCACCGTAGGAGATCGGACATATGTCGATCTATGCCGCCGTCTCCGCTGGATCATCGCCGGAGGCGAGAGCGGCCCCGGCGCGCGGCCGATGCACCCGGATTGGGCGCGTGATCTTCGTGACCAGTGCGCGGCGGCAGGCGTCCCGTTCCTGTTCAAGCAGTGGGGTGAATGGACGCCAGGCGAAAACGCAGGCGATGTCATCAGCGGCTACCGCGCCAACGCGACGTGGTGGGACAACCAGTGGCTATTCGGCACAACGAACATGGCCGACCCGGAGGCCGATTGGCATGATGAACCTGACCTATATCGCGTCGGCAAGAAGCGCGCGGGCCGCCTCCTCGATGGGGTGACGCATGATGCTTTCCCGGAGGTGACATGACCGCCCCGCGCGCCCGCATCGACCACGCTTTCGCGCCGCGACTGATGCCAGCCGATGAGGCCGCGCACTACCTCGGCGTCAGCCCCTCGATGCTGCGCCAGCTCGATATCCCCCGCAAGCCGCTGGGCGCGAAGCGTCTCTATGACCGGCTGGACCTCGACCGCTTCGCGTCCGATCTTCCCTATGAGGGAGAATCAGCGGGGGGCGCGAACGGATGCGACGACATCTTCGGAGCGAGCGGGTGAAACAGCCCCGCGTCCATCGCATGACGAAGGGCGGGACGCTCTACAAATGGCACCGCGTCACCCGCGCGCCTCTGCCCACCGATATCCCCGAGGATCACCCCGATTTCATCGCCGCCTGGAACGCCGAGGAGGCGAAGAAGGCACCGGACCGGTCACGCGCCACGAAAGGCACCATCGGCGCGGCATGGGAGGGCCTGAAGGCTACGGCCGCGTTCCGGGGCTACAGCGCCGTCTACCGCGCGCAGGTGGTGCGTCATGGCGATGCCATCGCCACGCTCTACGGCAAGGCGCCGATGGCCGACCTGCGCGACTATCACATCAGGAAGGACCTGGAAAAGCTCGACGCGCATCCCGCCATCGCGCGCCTGAAGACATGGCGGCTGATCTGCGCCCATGCGCGCGAGGCCAACATGACGCGGATCGTCGCCACCGATGGCGTGACAAAGCCGAAGGCAGCGCCAGTCCAGAAGCGCGCGCCCTGGGATGAGCGGGAGGTCGCGCGCTATCGGGCGAAATGGGCCATCGGCACCCCGCAACGGCTCTGCTTTGAACTGCTGTACTGGACCGGCGCGCGAACGAACGACGCGGTGCGACTGACGCCCTCGATGGTATCCAGCGACGGCCTTCTGCGGTTCCGCCAGTCAAAGACGGGCCACGACGCGCTGGTGCCATGGACTAGCGCCCTGCCCGCCTGGGCGGAATGGATGGAGGCGGATCGCAAGATCCTGCATCAGTGCCTCGCCGAGGTGCGCGGCTTCACTTTCCTGGAGGTCAACGGCCGCGTCCGATCGTTCAAGGGCCTGTCGAACCTCATCAGCCGCGCGGCCGAGGATGCGAAGATCATCGGCAAGACCGCCCACGGCCTGCGCGCCACCCGCCTAACCCTGATCGCGGAATCGGGCGGCCCGGCGCATGCAATCATGACATGGGGCGGCCACAAAACCCTGTCCGAGGCCGAGGGCTACACCCGCGAAGCAGACCGCCGGAAGGTGCTTTTGGGAACGGAACAAAAACGAAACCCTGTAAACCGCTCTGTAAACCAGAAATAGAGCATTGATAATAAACGAGAAAATCGGAAGATGGCGGCCCCGGCAGGAGTGAAAGAACCGCAAAGATTC
>NZ_PVEP01000014.1 GCF_002973535.1 Albidovulum denitrificans | reverse complement strand
CGGCCTTTTTTAGAATGTCGCGCTCCTGCTTCAGAACAGCGTTCTCGCGTCGCAACCGCTTCAACTCGGCATGCAGATCGACCGATGCCTCAACCGGCTCACCGGTATCCCGTTCGCGACTGAGCCATCGCGTCAGCGTCGAAAGCCCAATCCCCAGATCTTCCGCGATCTCGCGCCGTGTCCGGCCGCTGGTCAGCGCCAACCGAACCGCTTCACGCCGGAACTCCGGCGTCGGTCTGCTTCCGTTTCCCATAGAACACCTCCTGGTTCCTCAGTTGGTGCTCTCCACTTTTTCAGGGCAAGTCCAACGGCAAGCAGCCGATCGGATTTACCTCCGACTGGTGTCTGCGGCATCCGCTTCCGTCCGATTGGTCAGAGCAGCGGACGTTGCTCGCTTCGCTCTGATTGACCCCTCCCACACCTCGTATCGCGAAAATGCCCCGCGCAGACTTCCGCGCATTTGCGCGCCGGATCGCGCTGCATTGGCAGTCTGTGCAAACACACCCGCCGCGCAAGTCGCGGAAAACGCGAGACTATCCGAGACAAACCTCGCACCGTCTCGATTTGCGGAAGTCGGTGGCTGGGCGAGTATGATTCATTCTCTCAGTACGAGGTTGTTTCTAACCCTTTGAAATGTCGATACAATTTGCGGCTTCACTTTGGGCATAAGTCTCTGATTTTGCATGATTTTTAGGCTCACGGGATAGCGGCTCTTTGTGAGGCGCGATCGTCCTGCTGCGAGCCTTGGTGGAGCTTGATTGAGATGCAGGGAAGGATGGGGGGACCATCGGCCAAGGTCAAACTGCTATCGCGGAAATGGCCTTCTGAGACTGGGCCTCTATTTCGGGCGAGAACTCGTATCGACAGACCCGGTAGGGATGTAGTTGGACCTGCAAAGCCCCGGAAATACGGGCGCAATTTTATGTTTTCTGTTTTATATCAAATACTTAGGGCTGGGTGGCTGGGGCGGTAGGATTCGAACCTACGGTGCGCGGTACCAAAAACCGGTGCCTTACCACTTGGCTACGCCCCAACGGTGCGGGTTCTTACCCAAGGCGGCGCGGAGCCGCAAGATGGTATCGCGAAAAAATCGCGTTGTCGCGCGTGGCAAAGCACCCTAGTCGGGGGGGCATGAAACGGGTTGAGGTCGCAATTCTGGGGGCGGGGGCCGCGGGCATGATGTGCGCGGTCGAGGCGGGACGCCGGGGGCGCTCGGTCCTGGTCATCGACCACAATGCCGCGCCGGGGGAGAAGATCCGCATCTCGGGCGGCGGGCGGTGCAACTTCACCAATCTCGAGGCGCCGCCGGAACGCTTCCTGTCCGTCAATCCGCGCTTTGCGATCTCCGCCTTGCGGCGCTTTCCGCCCTCCGCCTTTATCGCCCGCGTCGACCGCGCCGGGATCGCCTGGCATGAAAAGACTCTGGGCCAGCTTTTCTGCGATGGCAGCGCCAAGCAGATCGTGGCGATGCTCACCGGGCAGATGGCCGAGGCGGGGGCGGAGCTGTGGCTGTCGACGGCTATCGAGGTGGTTGAGCAGGACGGTGATTTCGTGATCCAGACCGCGCGCGGCCCGGTGCGCGCGGCGCGGCTGGTGCTGGCCACGGGCGGCAAGTCGATCCCCAAGATGGGGGCGACGGGGCTTGCCTACCGGATCGCGGAACAGTTCGGCCTTGAGGTGACTGACACGCGGCCGGGTCTGGTGCCGCTGACCTTCGCGGAGCAGGAACTGGCCACGTTGCGCGACCTTGCGGGCGTATCGGTCGCGGCGCGGGTCGGCTGCGGGCGGATCGCGTTCGAGGAGGGGTTCCTCTTCACGCATCGTGGCCTCTCCGGCCCGTCCATCCTTCAGATCAGCTCCTACTGGCGCGAGGGGCAGCCGGTGACGGTCGATTTGCTGCCGGGGACCGCGCTCGGCCCCTACTTGCGGGCAGGGCGGGCGGCGAACGGGCGGATGACGCTTCTTCGGACGCTGGCGGCGGTGATGCCTGAGAAGCTGGCGCAGCATGTCCTCGCCCGGGCGGGGATGGCGCCGGGGGCGCGGCTGGCCGATCTGTCGAACGCGCAGGCCGATCACCTCGGGGCGGCGGTGCATGACTGGCAGGTCCGCCCGGTCGGGACCGAAGGCTACCGGACCGCCGAGGTGACGCTGGGCGGGGTGGATACGGCGGGCCTGTCGTCACAGACGATGGAGGCGCGGGCCTGTCCGGGGCTGTTCGTCATCGGTGAGGCGGTGGATGTGACCGGCTGGCTTGGCGGATACAACTTCCAATGGGCCTGGGCGTCGGGCTGGGCGGCGGGGCAGGCGGTGTGACCGCCTATAGCGTTTCGGGTTTATACTGACTCAGAATTCGAACTTATTTCGTTCGAATTCTGATGCATAGTTTCTCAACGAGAACCCGAAACGTTTTAGCGCGGGCTGTCCATCACCAGAAGCAGCAGCGCCTCGCCCGCCAGCGCCTCATAGATATGGGCGGCATCGCCGGAATAGCGGTAGTAGTCGCCCGGCCCGATATCCTCCACCGCATCGAGGGGGCCAAGGCGCACCCGCCCGCTGCACAGGAAGGCATGTTCGACCGTCCCGCGCGGATGTGCGTCGGACTGCCGCGCCGCCCCCGGTTTCAGCAAGACGCGATAGAGGTCACGCCGCCGGTCGGGCGGGCATTTGTCCAAGAGAACGGCGGTGAAATCGGACTGGCTTGAGGCGATGCTGACCCCTTCCGCCGCGCGGATCAGCGCCCCATGGGCCGAGGCCGCCTCGAACAGTGAGCTGAAGGGGATGCCAAGCGCCGTGGCCAGCGCCCAGAGCGTTTCGACATTGGGGTTCCCCTTGCCGCCCTCAAGCTGAGAGAGGGTGGATTTGGCCAGCCCCGCTTTCGCGGCCAGCGCCGACAGGCTGATCTGCGCAAGCTCCCGTTCGCGACGAATGGCGGCGGCGATGATGGCGGTCGGTGTCATGGGTCCGTATAACATCCTTTCGTTCGGCTTGACGAACGATTTTGCTTTCCGTTACACCGAACGACGTTCGATATAACGCACGGTTGCCGGAATGCCAGACGCGCCTGAACCTTCCAACGCTGCTCAGGAATTCCGCGCCGGGTTGCGTGACATCACGCCCCTGTCCTTCGGCGTCGCCGTCTATGGGCTGGCCTTCGGGCTTCTGGCGGCGGGGCAGGGGATGGGGGCGCTGGCCACCGGACTGATGGGGGCCACGGTCTTTGCCGGATCGGCGCAGATCGTCGCGGTGGAGCGGTTGGCCGCAGGCTCCGGCGCGGTGCTGGCGGTGATCGCGGGGCTGGCGCTGAACCTGCGCATCCTGCTGATGACCGCCTCGCTGCGGCGCGAGCTGTCCGGCCGCCCGCTGTGGCAGGTCGTGCTGGGTGTCCATCTGACCTCGGACGAAAACTGGGTGCTGATGCATGCGACGCGGACCAAGGGGTGGGCCGCCGGGTACTGGTATCTTGTTGGCGGCGGGGTCAGCCTGATTGCGGTCTGGGTCGCCGCGACGGCGCTTGGGGCGGGTTTTGCCCGCGCTCTGCCCGATCTGGGGGCGAGCGGCATGGATTTCGCCTTTGCCGCCGCCTTCATCCTGCTGCTGACAAGCCTCTGGCAGGGGCGGCGGAGCCTGCCGCCCTGGATCGTTTCGGCCGGGGTCGCGGCGGGATGCGTCCTGGTCCTGCCGGTCGATCCGTCCTGGGGCCTGATCGCGGGCGCCGTGGCGGGGGCCGGGGTTGCGGGGCTGCGGCGCGATGGATGAACAGGCCGTCACCATCGCGGGCCTCGCGCTTGGCACCTTCGCGATCCGCCTTGGGGGCTATCTTCTTGGCGCGCGCATGCCCGCCACCGGCCCGTGGGAGCGGGTGTTGCGCGCCTTGCCGGGCTGCCTGATCGCGGCGCTTCTGGCGACGATCCTTGTGCAGGCGGGGCCGGCCGAATGGGGCGCGGCGGCGGTGTCGCTGGCCGTCGCGCTCCTGTCGCGGAACCTGCCCCTGACCATGGTCGCGGGGGTGGCGGCGGTCTATCTGCTGCGCGGTCTTGTGTGAGAGCGAGGTTACACCCGCACGGGATCGGCCTTGGCGATCCGGTCCAGCGCCATCAGCGTGTCGATCAGGCGCGCCATCTGATCCAGCGGGATCATGTTGGGGCCGTCGGAGGGGGCCGTGTCGGGCGCCTCATGCGTTTCGATGAACACGCCCGCGATGCCAAGGCTGACGGCGGCGCGCGCCATCGCGGGGGCGAATTCGCGCTGCCCGCCGGAGGAACCGCCCTGACCGCCCGGTTGCTGCACCGAATGGGTCGCATCCATGATGACCGGGTAGCCGGTCCGCGCCATCGTCGGCAGCGCGCGCATGTCGGCAACCAGCGTGTTGTACCCGAATGAGACGCCCCGTTCGGTCAGCAGGATGCGGTCATTGCCGGTGCTGGCGACCTTTTCGGCGACGTTGGCCATGTCCCAGGGGGCCAGAAACTGCCCCTTCTTGATGTTCACGACGGCGCCGGTTTCCCCGGCCGCGACCAGAAGGTCGGTCTGGCGGCAGAGGAAGGCCGGGATCTGGATCACATCGACGACTTCGGCCGCGATCTTTGCCTGTTCGCCGTCATGGATGTCGGTCAGGACTGGCAGGCCCATATCGCGCCGCACCCCGTCCAGCACCTTCAGCCCGGCGTCGATGCCCAGCCCGCGCCTGCCCTTCAGCGAGGTGCGGTTGGCCTTGTCATAGCTTGCCTTGAAGACGTATTGCGCGCCCGCTTTCGCACAGATCTCGGCCATGCGGCCCGCGATCATCTGCGCGTGATCGGCGCTTTCAAGCTGGCATGGCCCGGCGATCACGGTCAGGCCCCGGTCATTGCCGACGGTCAGCCCGCCGAATGTCACGTCTTTCATCGTCATCTCTGACCCCGGTTCAGGCCGTCACCTGCTCTCGCAGGATCGAGGCGGTAAGCGACAGCATCAGGTAAATACCGGCGAAGATCAGGAAGGCAAGCAGCGTGTTCTGGAACGCCTTGGGATAAGTCGCCTCATCCGGCGCGACCGGGCTGACGCCAAGCGAGAGGTAGCGCACCTGGCGGTTGGCCTCGATCCGGGCGGTTTCAAGCTGCGCCATGGCCTGGGCGAGGAGTTGCTGGCGCGTCTCAAGCTCACTCTCCGCGATCCGCAATTGCCCGGTGATCTGGGCGAGGGAGGCGGCATCCTCGCTGCCGACGGTCAGCCGGTTCCTGAGGTCGCCGATCAGCGTTTCAAGCCGGGCGATGTCGCCCTTGGTCCCCTCGACACGCGCCGTGTTCGGGCGGGCGTTGTCGAGAAGTTGCTGAAGCTCAAGCCGCTTCTTCTGCAACTCCACCTCGAAAGTGGAAATCTGCCCCATGGCCGAACTGCTTTCCGACATCGGGTCAAGCACGCCCAGTTGCTGTTGCAGGTCAAGGATACGGGTCTGCGCCGCCGTCACCTTGGCCTCGGCATCGGTAAAGCTGTCGCGCGCGCCGGTCATCTGGTCGGCGCGCAGCCGCTGGGTAAGGTTGTCCACCTGATCCTCGGCATAGCGCAGCAGCGCCTGGGAGAACGCCTCGCTGATCGCGGGGTCGGGGGCGATCACCTCCATCTTGATGATGCCTTCGGTCGGGTCATAGCCGATCTTCACCGTCTTCTTGTAAAGCCGGTAGGCCTCTTCATTCGTGGCGCCGGGGTCAAGCCGCTGGATCGGGTCGATGTCGGGTTCGCTGAAATGCGCCTTGAAACCAAGGTCCTGATCCAGCCGCAGCATCGCGTCGCGGGACTGAAGGTAGGATTGGACCGTGATCGAATCCTGCGAGGTGGCGAATTGCGTCCCCCGGAAGAGGGAGCCGAGACCACCGGACTGCCCTTCGGCCTGCTGGATCACGAATTCGCTGCGGGTGGCATACATCGGCGTCGCGACGGCAAAATAGTAATAGCCCGCGACGATGGTCGGCAGGATCACGAAGACCGCCAGCCGGGCCATCAGCATCATGAAGTTGCGCCGCCTGCGGCGGACGATGTCCTGCTGGATGCGGATGATTTCCTGCGCCCGCTGCGCCTCGCCATAGGTTTGCGGGGCGGGCAGTTGTTCGCCCTTGCGGACGGTCTGGGGAAGCTGGACGCGCGCCTCGTCCCCCGCATCGTCGGGCGTTCCCTTGACCAGCGAGAGGGCGGGGGAAGAGGCGTTGAACGGGTCGATCCCCTTGCGGCGCAGAAGGGCCACCGCCTCGAAATCGTCGGCGGCGGTGATGCCGTTCTTCACCGCAAGACGCCGCGCGGTGCGCAATTGGCGGGCCGACAGCCCTTCTTCGCGCACCGCCGCGACCTCTTCGGTCAGCGGGCGGGCGGGCTTGCCGCCCCCGGCATCGGGACGGAACGACATGTCGCCGAACCCGTCGTCATTCGACCCCGGCGCAAAGGGCATGTCGCCATCCGCCGCGCTGGCGGCCTTTCCGGCCGCCGCGGCATTGCCTGAAGGGCGGCGGATGCGAAACTTCGGGGCTTTAGGAGGCGTAGTCATACATGCGCTTCGCTTCTTCGAGGGTCTCGAACATATGCAGCCGCCCATCCCTGAGAACGGCGGCCTGGCTACAGAATTTCTCGATCGTGGTGGGCTGGTGAGAGACGATGACGACGGTGGAACTTCTCAGCCGGTCGCGCAGGATCGACCCGGCCTTGCGGTTGAAATCGACATCGGTGGTCGAAGGCATGCCCTCGTCGATCAGGTAGATGTCGAATTCCAGCGCGAGGAGCAGCGAGAAGGTGAAACGCGACTTCATGCCGGAACTGTAGACGCCGACCGGCATGTCGAAATATTCCTCGATCCCGCAGAGCCAGCGGCTGAACGCTTCGACATAGTCAGGGTCAAGGCCGTAGAGCCGGGCGATGAAGCGCGCGTTTTCGCGCCCCGAATGCTTTGCCACCACGCCGCCCATGAAGCCCAGCGGGAAGGACACGCGGCTGGTCTTGCGGATCGTCCCCTCATCGGGCTTTTCAAGGCCCGCCATCATGCGGATGATCGTGGTCTTGCCGGTGCCGTTCGGCGCGAGAATGCCCAGCGAGCGCCCGATCTCCACGCGAAAGCTGGCGCGGTCAAGGATCACCTTGCGCTGCTTGCCCGTCCAGAAGGACTTGCTGACATTCTCAAACTCAAGCACCCGGAACTCTCGCCTTGCCCGATTATTGCGCCGCGTCTTGTCTTATCGTCGCACGGTTAACAAATCGCGGTACCCGAAAACCGCGCCGGAATTATGACCGGCGCGGCCCTTGTTGACAACGTCACAGCCCCGTGTCCGTCAGTCGCGAACCTTCTGGACCCGCGCCACGATCCCCGCGACGATCGCCAGCGCACCGGCGCCAAAGCTGAAGAGCGCGCCCATCTTCGCCGCGTCCTGAACCGGCCCGGCATCGAAGGCGACCGAGGCCACGAACAGCGCGACGGTAAAGCCGATCGCCGCGACAAAGCCCACGACCACCAGATCGGCCATCCGCATCCCTTCGGGCAGGCCCAGCCGCATCGGTTTGGCGGCGATCCAGCCCATGATGAAGATGCCCAGCGGCTTGCCGATGATAAGGCCAAGAAGGACCAGCCAGGTCGGGGCGGAAATCGCACTGAACTCCACCCCGGCATTCATCAGGCCGAAGAAGAAGAGGATGATCTCCACCGGGTATTTCAGGTGATGCTCGATCCAGTTCAGAAGGTCGGTCAGGTATTGCTCGGCCTCGGCGAAGATGCCGAAGGCGCGGTCGGCATGGGGGATCGTCGGCACGATGGGCAGAAGGCCAAGCGCGGGGTGAATGCCCGCCTCCTGAAAGCCGAACCAGCTTAGGCAGCCAGCGATCAGGTAGGGCCAGAACGACAGCTTCTGGCGCACCCAGGTGGAGTTGGGGCGGACCTGATCGCCACGGTCCAGATGGCGGGGCAGCCAGTTGCAGAGCAGAAAGACCGCCAGCGCCGCGCCGAAGGACAAAAGCAGCCAGAGCGGGGCCAGTTCGCCGGATGGGTAGAAGATCGCCAGGATGATAAGCCCCGCCGCGTCGTCGGCGATGGCCAGAAGCAGCAGGAAGCGGATCGCCGGGTGGCCCGCGCCGAAGACCAGCCGTCCGACGAGGTAGGAAAACGCGATGTCGGTCGCCGTCGGAATCGCCCAGCCGCGATGGACGCTGTCGAAGATGCCAAGGGCGGCGGCAAGGCCGAGATAGACGACGACCGGCCCCAGCATCCCGCCTGCCGTGGCGATCAGAGGCGTCATCGCCTTCTTGCCGCGCAGCGAGCCGTTTTCGAGGATCACCGCCTCCCACACCTCTTTCGCGGCGATGGCGAAGAAGAAGGCCATGAGGACGTCGTTGACAAGGAAATGCAGCGTCAGGGTTCGTGTGACACCGCCGCCTTCGGCATGGGCCTCACCGATCAGGAAATCCTCGGCGATCACCCAGTGGATGAAGTGGTGATAGCTGTTGGCGTCGATATTGGCCCAGACCAGCGCGATCAGCGCACCGGCGATCAGGAGAAGCGAGTAATTGGTGACGTAGTTCCAAACGCGATACATGCGGTCCCCCCTCCTGATACCCTTTCGATAGAGGATAGGGGCGGGACGGGCAAGGGAAAGGCCCGGTCACGATTGCCGGAAGGGCGGGCGGGGCCTATCCTTGGCCCATGACGACCGTAGCCGAGCCGCAGGACTGGCAGGATCTGGTGCGCCGCGTGGGGGCGTGCAGGCTTTGTGCCGATGATTTCGCCGCCACCGCGACCGCGCATGACCCGCGCCCGGTCTTCTGGGTGCGGCCCACGGCGCGGGTTCTGATCGCGGGGCAGGCGCCGGGCGCGCGGGTCCATGCCTCGGGCCGGCCTTTCACCGACCCTTCGGGCGACCGGCTGCGCGACTGGCTGGGGATGGATGAGGGGCTGTTTTACGACCGTGACCGCGTGGCGATCCTGCCGATGGCCTTCTGCTTTCCGGGCTATGATGCCGCCGGGTCCGATCTGCCGCCGCCAAAGCGCTGCGCCGCGACGTGGCGGGCAAGGGCGCTGGCGCTGCTTCCCGACATCCGCGTGACCTTCCTTGTCGGCGGCCATGCCCAGCTGTGGCATCTGGGCCGCGCCGCCAAGGGGGGCGTGACGCGCACCGTGGCCGCCTGGCGCGATCATGCACCCGCGATCTTCCCCTTGCCTCACCCCTCGTGGCGCAATACGGCATGGCTGAAGAAAAACCCCTGGTTCGAGGCCGATCTTCTGCCCGCCGCGCGCCAGCAGCTTAGGGATGTGCTTTCCGGTGACTGACCAGACCCCGCTCGATCAGGCCCACGCGCTGATGGAGGCCGCGCCGGACAGCGATGCGCTGCGGTTGCGGTTCTACGAACGTCTGGCGGATGCAGAGCTTTACCTGCTGCTGGCGGACGAAAGCGATGGCGGCACGATCCGCCCGGCGGTCTTCCGGCTGGAAGAGGGCGACTTCGCCATGGCCTTCGACCGGGAGGAGCGTCTGGCGACCTTCTCCGACGCGCCCGCGCCCTATGCCGCGCTGCCGGGCCGGATCGTTGCGCGCGAACTGGCGGCGGCGGGGCTGGGCTTGGGCTTCAACATCGGGGTGGCGCCCTCGGCCATGCTCTTGCCGACCGAGGCACTCGACTGGCTGGGGAAGACGCTTGGCACCGGCCCCGCATCGGCCGAGGCGCGGCCGGTGGCATTTCACCGGCCGGGGGGGCTGCCAGAGGCGCTTCTGAGTGCGCTTGACGAAAAGCTGGCGCGTCTGGCCGGGCTGGCGCGGGTGGCCGTACTGGCGGGGGTGGACTATGCCGACGGGCGGCGCGGGCATCTGCTGGCCTTCGCGGGCCATGTCAGCGGGGCCGAGGCGGCGCTGGCCAAGGCGGTGTCCGAGGCGCTGGTCTTCTCCGGCCTCGATGCGGGGGAACTGGACGTGACTTTCCTGACCGAAGACAGCCCCGCATGGGCGGCCATCGCCGCACGAGGGCTGCGCTTCGACCTGCCCGAACCTGCGCGCGAAACCGCCCAGATCATCGGCGGCCCCGCCGCGCCCGGCATGGACCCGGACCGGCCGCCGAAGCTGCGTTAATACCCCCGCTGCCGGTCGACGAGGTGCAAGAGCGGCTCCGCCGCCTCGGCGCGGCGGATGTTTTCCGCGATGACCCGCGTTGCCGTGACCGCCTTGGTGTCGGCGGCGATATGCGGCGTCACCGTCACGCGCGGATGGGACCAGAAGCGGTGATCGGGGGGCAGCGGTTCGGTCCGAAAGACGTCGAGCGTGGCATGGCCGATCTGGCCGCTGTCAAGCGCCGCCAGAAGGGCTGCGTCATCGATCAGCGGCCCGCGTCCGGGGTTCACGATCACCGCGCCCTTCGGCATCAGCGCCAGACGGTCCGCATTCATCAGGTCCCGCGTGCCTTCCGTCAGCGGCATCAGAAGGACCGCGATCTGTGCCCGGCTGAGGACCGCGCGCAGCCCGCTTTCGCCTGCGTGACACTCCACGCCCGCAATGTCCTTGGCCGTCCGGCTCCAGCCCAGCACCGGAAAGCGCAGCGCGCGCAGGGACGCCGCGCAGGCCTGGCCAAGCTGCCCCAGGCCCAGCATGGCCACCGGCCGTTCGCGGGCCAAGGGCGGCTTGCTGTCGTGCCGCCAGACGCCGTCCTTGCCAAGAATATGTGTATCCATCCCAAGGTGATGGCGCAGCACATGGCCGGTGACGTATTCGACCATGCTTTCGGTCATGCCGGGATCCACCATCCGGCAGAGCGGCTGGGTCAGTGTCGGGTCGGTCACGATCCGCTCTACCCCCGCCCAAAGGCTCAGCACCGCCTTGCAGCGGGTGAAAGGCGTGAAATCGGTCAGATCCGGGTTCGGCGCATAGACGATGTAGTCGACCTTCGCCGGGTCACCCAGTTCGGGTGACAGCTCCGCCGCGATCCCGGCTTCTGCGAAGGCGGATGTCAGGTGCGGGCCATATTCCGGCCAGTCAGCGGCGGGGGCGCTGAAATAGATGCGAAGGGTCATCTGGGCTCCTATAGCATTTCGGGTTTACACTGACTCAGAATTCGAACTTATTTCGTTCGAATTCTGATACTTGCTTTCTCAACGGAAACCCGAAACGCTTTAGCGCGGGCGGTGGATATGCGCACTTTGTACCAGCCCGAAGGCGGCAAGCAACACGATCATCGCGGTCCCGCCATAGGAGACCAGCGGCAAGGGCACGCCGACGACGGGCATCAGTCCGGTCACCATCGACATGTTGACCATGAAGAACAAAAAGAACGTCCCCGCGATCCCGTAGGTCAGGAGAGAGGCGTATCGGTCGCGGTTCGTCAGCCCGGAGAAGATGCAGAACCCGACGATCAGCGCGTAAAGGATCAGCAGGGAAAAGGCGCCGACAAAGCCGAATTCCTCGGCCAGCGTGGTGAAGATAAAGTCGGTGTGCTTTTCGGGCAGGAAGTTCAGCCGCGACTGCGTACCTTGCATATAGCCCTTGCCCGCCCAGCCGCCGGACCCCAGCGCGATCTGCGCCTGGGTGATGTTGTAACCCGCGCCAAGCGGATCGGAGCCGGGATCGAGGAAGGTGTCGATCCGCTTGAACTGATAATCCTCGATCAACTGCCAGTCGGTGCCACGGCTTTCGAAAACGGCGAAAACCAGTGCGACGACCAGCGCAAGGACGGTACCGAAATACCAAAGGCTGACCCCGGCCGCGAACATCACGATCCCGCCCCCCGCGACCAGCAGGATCGCGGTGCCAAGGTCGGGCTGTTTCAGCACCAGGAAGGTCGGCACCAAGATGAAGATCAGCGGTATCAGCACCCAAAGCGGGCGCGAGACCTTCTTGACATCCAGCCAGTCGTAATAGGCGGCCAGGAACATCACGAGGGCGATCTTCATCATCTCGGACGGTTGCAGCCGGATCGGCCCGAGGTCGAGCCAGCGCTGCGCGCCCTTGCCGACATCACCGAAAAGCTCCACCGCCACCAGCAGCACAAGCGCGCCGAGATAGACCACGGCAGAGACGTTGCGCCAGAACCAGATCGGGATGAAACCGACGATGAACATCGCCAGCATCCCCACGACGAAGCGCTTCATCTGCGGTTCGGCCCAGACCTCCAGCCGCCCGCCCGCGACCGAATAGAGCATCAGGAAGCCAAGGCAGGCGACGGCGGCCAGCAAAAGCGCCAGCGGCCAGTTGACGAAGAGGACCTTGCGCAGGCCCGAGGGGACCGTCTTGACGTTATATTCCAGATAGCTCATGCGCGGCTTTGCCCCTTGCCGTCGGGGGGCGGCAGCTCCATCAGTTGCAGCTCATTGCGTTCGGACTCGATCCGGTTGCGCTGGCTTTCTGGATAGGCGGTCAGGGGCGGGGTGCCGCCCGCCATCGCCTGAAGGATGATGTCGCGCGCGATGGGCGCCGCCACGGCGGACCCGCCACCGCCATGTTCGACCACGACAGACACCGCGATACGCGGCGCATCGGTCGGGCCGAAACAGACGAACAGCGCATGGTCGCGCCGGTTCCAGGGCAGGTCGTCATTCGAGATGACGCCGCGCGCGCGTTCGGCGGCGGTGATGTTGCGGACCTGGCTGGTGCCGGTCTTGCCCGCGATCCGCATCGTGTCATCGACCACGCGCGCGCTATAGGCCGTGCCACGGCGCGCGTTCGTCACGTCGAACATGCCCCGGCGGACGGCCGCCAGATGGGCCGGGTTGATGCCAAGCTCTGCCGGTTCTGCGACGGGCGTTTCCTCACCCCCGATGGCCCGGATCAGCCGCGGCATCACGTTCCGCCCCGAGGCGACCCGTGCGCTCATCACCGCGAGTTGCAGGGGCGAGGCGAGGACAAAGCCCTGCCCGATCCCGGCGTTCAGCGTATCGCCGATCAGCCAGTCCTTGCCATAGGTCCGTTTCTTCCAATCCTTGTCGGGCGCCAGCCCGCCGCTGATCGCGGACATGGGCAGGTCAAACTCTTCCCCCACGCCAAGACGCCGCGCCATGGCGGCGATCTTGTCGATGCCGACGCGCTGGGCGATGTCGTAGTAATAGACGTCGCAGGACTGTTCGAGGCTTTGGGTCAGGTGAACATGGCCGTGGCCCGCCCGTTTCCAGCAGTGAAAGCGCCGGTCGCCCAGTTTCAGGAAGCCGGGACACCAGACGGTTTCGTCAAGGCCCACCACCCCGGCCTCAAGTGCGGCCAGCGCGGTGACGACCTTGAAGGTAGAGCCGGGCGGATAGGCGCCCTGCACCGATTTGTCGGCCAGCGGGCGGTGGTCATTCTCGGTCAGTTCCCGGTAATCGGCCGAGGAGATGCCGCGCACGAAGAGGTTGGGATCGAAGCTGGGGGCCGAGCTGATGGCAAGGATGTCGCCGGTCAGGGTGTCGATGACCACGGCGGCAGCGCTGTCGACGCCAAGACGCGCCTGAACGTAATTCTGCAGGCGCCGGTCGATGGTCAGTTGCACGTTGGCGCCAGCGTCGCCCTCTTTCCGGCCAAGCTCCCGCATCACGCGGCCGCTGGAATTCACCTCGATCCGCCGCGTCCCGGCCTTGCCGCGCAGCGCGTCCTCAAGCTTTGCCTCGACGCCGAGCTTGCCGATCTGGAAGCGCGGGATCTGCAACAGCGGGTCGGGGTCTTCCAGCTTTGACAGGTCGTAATCGCTGACCGGGCCGACATAGCCCAGAACATGCGCGAAATCGGGGCCTTGCGGGTAGACCCGGCTCAGGCCGACCTCGGTCGTCACGCCGGGCAGGGCGGGGGCGTTGACGGCGACAAGGCTGAACTGCTCCCAGCTCAGCCGGTCGGCGATGGAGATGGGCAGGGTCGGGCTGCGCCGCGCGATCTCCCGCCGCGTCCGGTCGAGATCCTCGGGCGACAAGGGGATCAGCGCTTGCAGACGCTCAAGCACCATCTCCGGGTCGCCCGCATCCTCGGGCGTGATCGTGATCCGGTAATTCTGTTCGTTCCCGGCGATGACCGCGCCGCTACGGTCGAAGATCAGCCCCCGCGCCGGTGGCAGAAGGCGGATCTTGATCGAGTTCTCTTCGGCCAGAAGCTTGAACTGGTCGGCCTGATCGACCTGAAGGTGGCGCATGCGGTAGGTCAGCGTCAGCACCGCCGCCGCCTGTATCCCGCCCAGCATCAGCCCCCGGCGGCTGATCTTGCGATGGCTTTCCAGATTGTCCTTCGGCGACCGTCTCATGCCCGCCCCCGCGCCGTGTCGGGCTGACCGGAGGGCAGCCGCCGCAGGCCGAACAGCCAGATATTGGCCAGCACGACCAGCGGATAGGCCGCCAGCGTCGACAGCACCTGAAGGATGATAAGGTCAAACCCGGTCTGCGGCACCATGAACAGCGTCAGGACCAGCCGGTCCACCACCGTCATCACCATCACCATCGCCGCGAAGACCGCCCATTCCAGCGCGAAGGGCAGGTCGCGCAGGAACACCTCGCGAGAGCGCAGGAATTCGGTCGCCATCAGGACAAGCAGCGGCCAGAGGCCGGGCGGGCGCATGGTCAGCAGATCGTCGATAAAGAACACCGCGACGACGATCAGGGCCGGAACATAGTCGGGCCGCCGCATCAGCCAGGCGAAGGTCAGGCAGGTCAACAGGTCCGGCCCCGGCCAGCGCACCGGCATGGAGCTTAGCGGCAAGAGGCGCAGGAAGATCAGCAGCGCGGCGAGCGCCACGAAAAGCAGCCGGTGGCTGAGGCGGGCGGCGGTGGCGGGATCAACCATCGCCCGGCTCCACCGTTGCGGGGGGCGCGTTTTCCGGCAGCGTGACCGCAGGCTGGATCGGCGGGAAGGCGGGCAGGATCAGGCTGCCCGCCTCGTTGATCTCTTCCGCCGGGTGGCTGCGCAGGACGCGCAGAAAGCTGAGCCGTTCGTAATCGGCCGCCAGCCGCACCCGCAGGCGCCGTTCGCTGTCGGCCTCTACCACGCCGACCAGAAGCCCGGCGGGGAAGATGCCGCCATCGCCCGAGGAAATCACCCGGTCGCCGGGGCGGACCTGTTCGGGCGTTTCAAGGAATTCAACCGGCGGGGCGGGGGTGTTGTCGCCCACCAGCATCGCGCGCTGGCCGGAAGGCTGGATCGTCACCGGAATGCGGCTGGAGGCGTCGGTCAGAAGGATCACGCGGGCGGTGCGTTCGCCCACGCCCGAGATGCGGCCGACAAGGCCAAGCCCGTCCATCGTCGCCCAGCCATCCACGATCCCGTCGCGCGCGCCCACGTTCAGCAGCACCGACTGGCGGAAGGGCGATCCGCTGTCGGCCAGCACGACGCCCGAAACCGAAGTCAGCTTTGGATCAAGCCGGACCTGATTCTGCGCCAGAAGCTTGGCGTTTTGCTGTTCCAGCTGAACCGCCGCCTCTTTCCACGACTTCATCCGCTGCAACTCGCGCCGCAGCTCCTGATTCTGTTCGTAAAGGCTTGCATAGGACTGAAACCCGCCGACCATGTCGGCAAGTTTCGTCACCGGCGCCATGGCCCAGTCCATGTTCGGCACCACGCGGTCGATAAAGGCGGTGCGGAACCGTTCGACGCGCGGGCTGTCGATGCGCCAGATCAGGAAGATGACCAGCAACAGGAAACCGACCACCCCGATCAGGATGCGGCGAACCGGGGTTCGGAAATCGTAATCAGCGTTGCGGTCTCTTGCCACGCGCGGCCTCGTTTACGGGCGCTGGGCGCCTTGGCTCAGCTGTCGTAATCTATGACATGCCGGAGCTGTTTTTCATACTCCAGAGCCTTGCCGGTCCCCAGCGCCACACAATTCAGTGACTGGTCGGCGATAGAGATCGAAAGCCCCGTCTGTTCACGCAGCGCCAGATCAAGTTCCCCCAGAAGCGCGCCGCCGCCGGTCAGCATGACGCCGCGATCGACGATGTCGGCGGCAAGGTCGGGGGGCGTCGCCTCAAGCGCGGTCATCACCGCCTCGCAGATCTGCTGGACGGGTTCGGCCAGCGCCTCGGCGACCTGTGCCTGGTTGATCTCAATCTCCTTCGGGACGCCGTTCAGAAGGTCACGGCCACGGATCTGCATCGAGGCGCCGCGCCCGTCATCGGGCATCCGCGCGGTGCCGATGGAGGTCTTGATCCGCTCGGCCGTGCTTTCGCCGATCAACAGGTTCTGCTGGCGGCGCAGGTGGCTGACGATGGCCTCATCCATGCGGTCGCCGCCGACACGAACGGAACGGGCATAGACGATGTCACCCAGCGACAGCACCGCGACCTCGGTGGTGCCGCCGCCGATGTCGACGACCATGGACCCGGTCGGATCGGTGATCGGCATCCCCGCGCCGATGGCGGCAGCGATGGGTTCGGCGATCAGCCCGGCCTTGCGGGCGCCAGCGGAAATGACCGACTGGCGGATCGCGCGCTTTTCAACCGGGGTCGCGCCATGGGGGACGCAGACGATGATCTTCGGCTTGGAGAAGGTGGAGCGGCGATGGACCTTGCGGATGAAGTGCTTGATCATCTCCTCGGCGGTGTCGAAATCGGCGATGACGCCCTCGCGCATCGGCCGGATCGCCTCGATAGAGCCGGGGGTGCGGCCGAGCATCAGCTTGGCATCCTCGCCCACGGCCAGCACCTGCTTCTTGCCGTCCTTGACGTGGTAGGCCACGACCGAGGGTTCGTTCAGCACGATACCCTTGCCGCGCACATAGACCAGCGTGTTCGCCGTGCCGAGGTCGATCGCCATGTCCTGTGAAAACAGCCCGCCAAATCCTGCCATGATCCGTCCGCTCCGTAAAATCCACGGCCCGCGACTCAGGGTGCGCGGGCCGGGGGTTGTTATAGGCGTCGGGACCCATCAGCGAAAGGGGCTGGTCAGCCGCTCACGCAGGATTTCGCCTGCTTTTCAATATCGAACATCCACGGGGCGGGGCAGGGTGCCACCACCCCGTGGAATGTCACTAAGCCGACTTCAGCTCTTCCGCGGGCTTGGTCTTGGCACGCCGAACGATGAGGTTGTTGAGCGCGCTGACATAGGCCTTGGCGCTGGCGACGACCGTATCGGTGTCCGAAGACTGGCCGGTGACGATCTTGCCGTCCTCTTCCAGACGCACCGAAACGGTGGCCTGCGCGTCGGTGCCTTCGGTCACCGCATGAACCTGATAAAGCGCCAGCCGCGCGGTATGCGGGAAAAGCCGCTTGACCGCGTTGAACGTCGCGTCCACAGGCCCGTCGCCCTGCGCCGTCACCTGATGATCGGTGCCGTCGATGGTCAGGATCAGGTCGGCCGATTGCGGCGCCTCGGTGCCGCAGATCACGCGCAGGAACTTGACCTGGATGCGGTCGTTTTCCTCGGAGGCGCTGTCGGCCATCAGGGCGACCAGATCGTCGTCATAGACCTCTTTCTTGCGGTCGGCGAGCGCCTTGAACCGCACGAAAACGTCGTTGAGCTGGTTGTCCGCAAGGTCAAAGCCCAGATCGTTCAGCTTCGCGCGCAGCGCGGCGCGCCCCGAATGCTTGCCCAAGGGCAGCGAGGTCCCGGCAAGGCCGATGTCCTGCGGGCGCATGATCTCGAACGTCTCTGAGTTCTTCAGCATCCCGTCCTGATGGATGCCGCTTTCATGGGCAAAGGCGTTCTTGCCGACGATGGCCTTGTTGAACTGCACCGGAAAGCCCGACACGGCGGCGACGCGGCGGGAGATGTTCATGATCTTCGTCGTGTCGATGGCGGTCGAATAGGGCATGATGTCATGGCGTACCTTCAGCGCCATCACCACTTCCTCAAGCGCGGTGTTGCCCGCGCGTTCGCCCAGACCGTTGATCGTGCATTCGATCTGGCGCGCGCCCGCCTCGACGGCGGCCAGAGAGTTCGCCGTCGCCATGCCGAGATCGTTGTGGCAGTGGGTGGCAAAGACCACCTCATCCGCGCCCGGCACTTTTTCGATCAGCATGCGGATCAGGTCGGCCGACTCGCGCGGGGCGGTGTAGCCCACGGTGTCGGGGATGTTGATCGTCGTCGCGCCCGCCTTGATCGCAATCTCCACCACGCGGCAGAGATAGTCGTGTTCCGTCCGGGTCGCGTCCATCGGCGACCACTGGACGTTGTCGCAGAGGTTGCGGGCATGGCTGACGGTGTCGTGAATACGCTCCGCCATCTGGTCCATGTCCAGATTGGGGATAGCGCGGTGGAGCGGCGAGGTGCCGATGAAGGTGTGAATGCGCGGGCGTTTCGCGTGTTTCACCGCCTCCCAGCAGCGGTCGATATCCTTGAACTGCGCGCGCGCCAGCCCGCAGATCACCGCGTTCTTCGCCTGTTTCGCGATGTCAGAAACCGCCTCGAAGTCCCCTTCGGAGGCGATGGGAAAGCCCGCCTCGATGATGTCCACGCCCATCTCGTCCAGCATCTCGGCGATTTCGAGCTTTTCGTCATGGGTCATGGTCGCGCCGGGCGACTGTTCGCCATCGCGCAGGGTCGTGTCGAAGATTACGACGCGGTCATTTTCGGGTTTGGTTGTCATGGTCCTGATCTCTCGTTCTGTCCTTAGCATCTGTGGCGCGGTGTCACCTCTGAGCGGTCGCGCCGAAAGGCACGCTCAGAGGCGGCTAAGGAGGAGCAGTCCACGAAGCGACGCCGCGCGGGGCGCGCGGGCGAGAGATGCGATATGCAGGCTTCGTGTCATGGGCTGCGACTATAGGCAGGGATTCGGAAAAGGAAAGACGGAAAAATCGCTTCCCGCCCTGCCTTGGGTTTTTGCCGTTTCCGCCGGGTCAGTTGGCCGGGGGCGGGGTGGTGCCGTCCTGCGGCGGGGTCGCGTCGGCGGGCGGCGCAACACTTTCGCCGGTCGCGGCGGCATCGGGGGCGGCGGGATCGGTGACCGGCGCCTCTTCGGTCAGCGCGCCCTCGGTCCAGGTGCCGGATTCCGTCTCGCCCGTGGCATAGCGCATGACGCCCTGGCCCTGCCGCTTGCCCTTGACGAAATTGCCCTCATAGACGTCGCCATTGGCATAGGTCGCAATGCCCTTGCCGTCGATCTCGCCCGCCTTCCATGCGCCGGAATATTTGAAGCCGTCGGGCATCACGATCTCGCCCTGACCCTCGCGCTGACCGTTGGCGAAGCCGCCGGTATAGACCGTGCCGTCGGCATAGGTCGCGACACCCTGACCCGCGCGCTGGCCCGCTTTCCAGTCGCCGTCATAGGTATAGCCGTCGTGATAGGTCATCTTGCCCTTGCCGTCGTTCTTGCCGGCCTTGAACGCGCCTTCATAAACAAGGCCGTTGGCATAGGTGGCGATGCCCGCGCCCTCGATCACGCCGTCCTTCCAGTCGCCTTCATAGGTGGCGCCGTCTGCATAGGTGATCTTGCCCTTGCCGTTGGCCAGATCGCGGGCGAACTGCCCCTCATAGACCGAGCCATCGGGATAGGTGACCTTGCCCGCCCCTTCGATCCGGCCCTCGACCCAGTCGCCGTCATAGATATAGCCGTCGGTGCCGCGAAAGACGCCCTTGCCCTGACGCTTGTCGGCGGCAAAGCTGCCCTCATAGACATCGCCGGAGGCATAGGTCAGCTTGCCCTGACCGTCGCGTTTTCCGGCGGCGAAATCGCCCTCATACACATCGCCGTTGGGCTGGGTCAGCTTGCCCTGTCCGTTCATCTGGCCATCGACCCAGGCGCCGTCATAGGTCAGCCCGTCGGCCAGCGTCAGCTTGCCCTGACCGGCGCGCTGGCCGCGCAGCATGTCGCCTTCATAGACCGCGCCGTCGGGATAGGTGATCTTGCCCTTGCCCTCCTTGACGCCCATCACCCAGTCGCCCTCATAGGTGTAGCCGCCGGGGCTTTCCATCTTGCCGGTGCCGTTGTGCAGCGCCTTGGTGAAGCCGCCGGTATAGGTCACGCCATTGGCGTAATGCGCGGTCCCCTGGCCCTCGATCTCACCGTTCACCCAGTCGCCTTCGTAGGTGCCGCCATCGGCAAAGGTGATCTTGCCCTTGCCTTCCGGTTTGCCCTTCACGAAAGCGCCGGTATAGACCGAACCGTTGGGATAATGCGCGATGCCCTGGCCGAGGATCTCCCCCTCGACCCAGTCGCCGGTATATTCGTAGCCGTTGGGAAGCTTGTAGCTGCCCTGACCGTGTTGCTTGCCGTCCTTGAAGGTGCCTTCATAGATCCCGCCGTCGTCATATTCCTTGGTGACGACATCCTGCGCGAGCGCGCCGAGGGGGGGCAGAATCATCGCCGCCGCGATCAGCCCCCGGAACGCCATGCTGCCTTTCAGACCCATACCCGACCACCTCTTCTGCTTCTTGTTCCCGGTCCGCGGCGCATTGAAACCCGCCGCCCGGACCGACCTTACCCACGGGGAAGAAACCTAAAGCCAGCGCCTTGCAGTGGCAAGACATTGGCCGCGATGGCCGTGCAGGCTTTCGCCGCCCGGCAACTCTGCTAAGAGAGGGGGAAACCAAGACTGCGGGAGACCCCGATGGCCGAGAGATTCCGCCTGACCCTGGCACAGCTTAACCCCACCGTGGGCGCGATCGCCGACAACATCGCCAAGGCACGCGCCGCGTGGGAGGACGGCAAGGCGGCAGGGACCGACATTGTCGCGCTGCCTGAAATGTTCGTGACCGGCTATCAGACGCAGGATCTGGTGCGCCGCCCGGCCTTCCGCCGCGACGCGATGGCGGCGGTCGAGGCGCTGGCGGCCACGGTAACGGATGGCCCCGCGTTGGGCATCGGCGGGCCATGGGCAGAGGGTGGCAGGCTTTACAACGCCTATTTCATCCTGCGGGGCGGGCGGATCGAGGCGAAGATGCTGAAGCATCACCTTCCGAACGAGGATGTGTTCGATGAGGTGCGCATCTTCGATTCCGGCCCGATTTCAGGGCCTTACCGGATCGGTCCGCTGCGCCTTGGCACGCCTGTCTGCGAGGATGCCTGGCATGAGGACGTGGCAGAGACGCTTGAGGAAACCGGGGCCGAGGTGCTGTTCATCCCCAACGGCTCCCCCTATCGGCGCCGCAAGATCGACCTGCGGATGCAGCATATGGTCGCGCGGGTGGTGGAGACGGGGTTGCCGCTGATCTACCTGAATACGGTCGGCGCGCAGGACGATCAGGTCTTCGACGGGGCGAGTTTCGCGCTGAACCCCGGTGGCAAGCTGATGATGCAACTGCCGCCGATGGTCGAGGCGATCACCCATCTGGACCTTGAGAATGGCGCTGACGGCTGGCGTATCCTGCCGGGCGAAATGGCGCCGCAGCCCGATGACTGGGAACAGGACTACCACGCCATGGTCTTGTCCTTGCGGGATTATTTGCGCAAAAGTGGCTTCGGAAAGGTGCTGCTTGGCCTGTCGGGCGGGATCGATTCCGCGCTGGTGGCCACCATCGCCTCGGACGCGATCGGGCCGGAAAACGTGCGCTGCGTGATGCTGCCGTCGGAATACACCTCTGCCCATTCGCTTGAGGATGCGGCGGCGGTCGCCAATGCGCTTGGCTGCCCCTATGATACGGTGCCGATCGAGGGGCCGCGCGATGCGGTCGAGACGGCGCTGGGCGGACTTTTCGCCGGGACCAAACCCGGCATCGCGGAGGAAAATATCCAGTCGCGTTTGCGCGGACTGATCCTGATGGCGATCTCCAACAAGTTCGGGGGTATGTTGCTGACCACCGGCAACAAGTCCGAGGTCGCGGTGGGTTACTGCACCATCTACGGCGACATGGCGGGGGGGTATAACCCGCTGAAAGACCTGTATAAAACGCGCGTCTTCGAAACCTGCCGCTGGCGCAACCGCAATCACCGCGACTGGATGATGGGGCCGGCGGGCGAGGTCATTCCGCCCCGCGTCATCGACAAGCCGCCCTCGGCCGAACTGCGGGACAACCAGAAGGATCAGGACAGCCTGCCGCCCTATGAAGTGCTGGACGCGATCCTTGAACGGCTGATCGAGGGCGAGCAGTCGGTGGCAGAGATCGTCGCGGCGGGCTTTGACCGGGCGACCGTCAAGAAGGTCGAACATCTTCTTTATATCTCGGAACACAAGCGGTTCCAGTCGGCGCCGGGAACGCGGCTGACGACGATGGCCTTCTGGCTTGACCGGCGCTATCCGATCGTCAACCGCTGGCGCGATGAGGGCTGACGAGTGGGTCGTAACCCTTTGACTTTACAAGAAACCCCTGTGGGTTTTTTGTAGGATTTCTGTAGGGTATCCGTAGGGTTTTCGTCGCGACGGGTGCCGGAATTGTGCGACCGCGCACAGCGGCTGTGGGCGGTGGCGGAGAACCGGATCAGCTGCTTTGCGTTAGACTGGAACAATCCCGAAAGGAGGGTTCCATGTCCAAGCCGAAGATCGCCGTTGTCTACTATTCCACCTATGGCACCAACCACGCCATCGCCGAGGCCGCCGCGAAGGCCGCCGAAGAGGCGGGCGCCGAGGTGCGGCTCCGCAAGGTGCGTGAGACCGCGCCGGACGAGGTCGTGAAAGGGCAGGATGCCTGGAAGGCCCATGCCGAGAAGACCGCCCATGTCGAGCATGCCACGCCCGAGGACATGGGCTGGGCCGATGGCTATTTCTTCTCTGGCCCCACGCGCTATGGGGTGGTGGCAAGCCAGATGCGCGCCTTCATCGACACGCTTGGCCCGCTTTGGCAAAAGGGCGGGCTGACCGACAAGACCTTTACCGCGACGACGAGCGCGGGCAACGCGCATGGCGGGCAGGAGGCGACGCTGCTGTCGCTTTACACCAGCGCGATGCATTGGGGCGCGGTGCTGGTGCCGCCGGGCTATACCGATCAGGTGGTTTCTGACGCCGGCGGCAACCCCTATGGCTATTCCGCCAATGCGGGCCAGTTCGACGACAAGGGCCGGGCGGCGGTCGCGCATCAGGCGAAGCGTCTGGTCGAGATGACGAAGAAGCTGCGCGGGTAAGCGGTTATAGCATTTCGGGTTTGCACTGACTCAGAATTCGAGCTTATTTCGTTCGAATTCTGACACTTACGTTCTCAACGAAAACCCGGAACGCTTCAAAGCTGCGTCGAGGGGCAATCGGCGATCAGCCGCAGCGCATCCTCGGCGCGGCACAACTCTGTCGCCTCGGTCATCACGGCGGCGCTGGCGGCGGCGACGGCGGCGGTCAGGGCCGTCGGGTGGTCGGCCTCTTGCGCAAGCGCCAGGGTGAAGGCGGCAAGGAAACTGTCGCCCGCGCCGGTCTTGCTGTTCACCGGCACCTGGGCCGCGCGGCAGAAATGGCGCGCGCCTTGGGTGGCAAGGACGGAGCCGTCCGCGCCGCGGGCGATGATGACGATCTGCGCCGCGCCGTCGCGGATCAGCTCTTCCGCGAAATCGGCGGTGTGGGTGCGTTCGGGCAGGGGGCGGCCCGCCAGTGCCTCTGCCTCGACCTCATCCATCCTGAGGACATGGGCGGGATGGGGGGAATGGCGCGCGGCTGCAAGCGCGGCGCCCGAGGTGTCGAGGATGAGGTGCGCGCCCTTCGGGGCGAGGCGGCGGGCCAGTTCGGCGGGCAGGTCGGGCGCAAGGCCGGGCGGCTGGCTGCCCGACATCACCACCAGCGCACCGGGGGGCGTGGCGACCGCGACGGCATCCAGCGCCGCTTCGCCGTCATCGACGCCCCACTGTGTGCCGGGCAGGACGAAGCGGTACTGTTCGCCCGTAGTGCGGTCGATCACCGACAGGCTTTCGCGCGTCTCGCCGGGCGCACGCAGGTAGCGGGCGGCGATGCCGTCGGCCTCAAGCGCCTGTTTCAGCCGCTCCCCCGTCGCACCGGCCAGCGCCACGAGAGCAAGGCTGTGGCCGCCCAGCCGCCGGATCACCCGGCTGACATTGATGCCGCCGCCGCCGGGGTCGATGCGCGGCGCCTCGCACCGCAGTTTGCGGCCGGGGGCGACTGTCTCGGTCGCGGTGGAAACGTCGAGCGCGGGGTTGAGCGTGACGGTGACAATCGGGGTCATGGCCGCTCCGGGTTATCTGCCTGCCCCCAGACTGGCAGGAAAGGCGGGGGCCGTGAAGGCCCCGCGCCCGGATCAGCCAAGCATCAGCTGGTAGGAGGACGGCACATAGCGGAACCCGTCGCCGTCGGCGTCGATGAAGCCGGTAGCGGGGAAGGGCATGTGATAGCCGATGAAGGGCAGCCGGTCGGCGGCGATCATGCCAAGGACACGGCGCCGGGTCTCTGCCGCCATCGCCTTGTCCATGTCGAACTTCACCTCCCAGTCCGGGCGGGCGAGCGACCAGACGTAATGGTTCGCCGTGTCGGCGATGAGGACAAGGCCCTTGCCGCCGCTTTCCACCATATACCCCATATGGCCGGGCGTGTGGCCAAAGGCGGCGATGGCGGTGATGCCGGGCGCAACGCTGCCGCCGTCATCCAGGAAGGTGAACTTTTCGGCGAAGGGGCGGACCTTGGTGTCGAAGCCTTCATTCCCAGCCGCCGCCCAGTGGTCGTATTCGACCTGCCCGGTGACGTAGCGGGCATTGGCGAAGGTGGCGCCGCCATCCCCGGCCATGCCGCCGATATGATCGCCATGCATATGGGTCAGGACCACGGTATCGACCTGATCGGCGCTGTAGCCCGCACCCTGAAGGGCTGCGGTGATGCCTTCCGGCGCAAGGCCGGTGTCGAAAAGGATCAGTTCGGCGCCGGTGTTGATGAGGGTCGGGGTGAAGAAGAACTGCGCGACATCGGTCGGCAGATGCGCGGCGGCGGAGGTTTCCGCAAAGGCGGCGTCATCGGCGTTCAGGCCGAAGATCGTGTGCGGGTCGGGGACCGGGCGGGTTCCGGCCAGAAGGGTGGTGACCTCGAAATCGCCGTGCTTGAAGCGGCTGAAACCGGGGGTGGCCATGCCCATCATGTCGGCCTTGGCGACGGCCGGGCGTGCGGAAAGCGCCACGAGGGGGGCGGCGGCCCCGGCAAGAAGGGCGTGGCGGCGGCTCAGCTTCGGACCTGAAAACATGTCGTCTCTCCCTTGGGGTAAAGTCTCAAGGGTAGCGGCGCGGGGCGTGCGGGCGGATCACAATCCCGTGTCGTCTTATCGGAACAGATCAAGGACCAGCGGCGCGACAAAGGCGGTGGCAACGGCATTCAGCGCCATGCCGAGGCCGGAAAAGGCGCCTGCCGTGGGGTTGACCTGAAAGGCGCGGGCGGTGCCGATACCATGGGCGGCCACCCCTACCGACAGGCCCCGCGCGCGCCAGTCGCGAATGCCGAGCGCGTTCAGAAGCGGCGTTGCGATCACCGCGCCGGTGATGCCAGTCAGGATCACGAGGACGGCGGTCAGCGTCGGCGCGCCGCCGATCTGTTCGGCAATGCCGATGGCGACCGGGGCGGTGGCCGATTTCGGGGCGAGCGAGGCCAACGCCTGATCCCCGGCGCCCATGAGAGCGGCGATGCCGACAGCCGAACCTGCGGCGACGCTGGACCCGACGATCACCGCTGCCACGACCGGCAGCGCGGCGCGGCGCAGGCGCGCGAGGTTGTCGTAAAGCGGCAGCGCCAGCGCGACGGTGGCGGGGCCAAGCAGGAAGTGGACGAATTGCGCGCCCTCGAAATAGGTGCCGTAGGGTGTGCCGGTCGCCCAGAGGATCAGCGCCAGGATCGCCACGGCGACGAGGACGGTGTTGACGTAAGGCTTCCGCCCCGACCGGCGATAGGCCGCGTCACCGACGAGGTAGGCCGCAAGCGTCAGCGTCAGCCACAGAAGCGGCCCCTCCGAAAGGTAGGACCAGAAGGTCGCGAGATCAGTCATCGCCCGCCCCCGTCAGCCGCGCCACCGCGACGAAGGTCAGCGCCCCGGCTGCGATCGCCAGAACGGTCGAGACGACGACCGCGACCAGAAGGGCCACCGCCTGCGTGCCGAGCGTGGCGACATGGCCGACCACCCCCACCCCCGCCGGAACGAAGAGAAGCGATAGATGGGCAAGGATCCCCTCCGCCAGCGGGCGCATCAGGGTGACGAAGCGCGGCAGGGTGAGAAGGAGCGCGAGCATGAGGAGCATCCCGATCACCGGGCCGGGAAGCGGTACGGCAAGCACGCGGGCGGCGGCCTCACCGCCAAGCTGGCAGGCGAGAAGGGCGAGAAGGGGCTGGATCATCGGTCGCCTCCGGCTGGGATCGCGGCCAAGGCTAGGCCGGGGCGGGGGCGCTGCCAAGTGGGGCGTTGGGGGGGGGGGCGCCGGGGGCGCTTGCCCTCGGCAGAGGCCTCGGGCGTTCGACGGGGAAATCGTCCACTGGACGATTTCTGATCCCGTTGGCCCTCGGTTTTCACCTCGGGCGTTCGGTGCTGACGATCTTCCACTGGAAGATCGTCCGGGCGCACCTCACTCCCACCACCTGTCGATTGTGGCGATTTCCTCGTCGGACCAGCCGAAATGGTGGGCAAGCTCGTGGATCATCACATGCGCGACCAGCTGGCCAAGGCTCACGTCGCCGCGTTCGGCCCATTCGTCAAGGATCGGGCGGCGGAACAGCCAGATCATGTCGGGCCGGTCGATCACGTCCATCACCGACTTTTCGGTCAGCGGAATCCCGTCATAGATGCCCGTCAGCTCAAAGGGGTTCTCGATCTCCATATCGTCGAGAACCTCATCGGGGGCGAAGTCCTCAACCCGCACGATGACGCCGCGCGCCGGGCCTGCGAATTTCGGCGGCAGCGCCGCGATGGTGTTCAGCGCCATCTGCTCGATCGTCTCAAGATCGGGCGCGACACGCCCCAGCCAGTCATTCATGCGTCCGTCCTTGCGGTTCCAGGGCTTCATATGGACAAAATCCGCGTCCTGTGAAAGAGGGGGGCGGACAGGAGACAACCCATGACCGTGACCCGTTTCGCCCCGTCGCCCACCGGCTATATCCATGTGGGCAACCTGCGCACCGCGCTGATGAACTACCTGATCGCCCGCAAGACCGGCGGCACGTTCATCCTGCGTCTGGACGATACCGACCAGGAACGCTCGAAGCAGGAGTATATGGACGGGATCAAGCAGGATCTCGACTGGCTGGGCCTGCACTGGGACCGGATCGAGCAGCAGTCGAAGCGGCTGGACCGCTACGCCGAGGTGGCCGACGGGCTGCGCGCCTCGGGCGATCTTTACGAGGTGTTCGAGACCCCGACCGAACTGGACCTGAAGCGCAAGAAACTGCTGAACATGGGCAAGCCGCCGGTCTATGACCGCGCCGGGTTGGACCTGTCGACGGCGGAAAAGGACAAGCTGCGGGCCGAAAAGGACCCCTATTGGCGCTTCAAGCTGGACCAGCAGCGGACGGAATGGACGGATGGGATCCTCGGGCCGGTCTCCATCGACACCGCCAGCGTATCGGACCCGGTCCTGATCCGCGCCGACGGGCAGGTGCTTTATACCTTCGCGTCTTCGGTCGATGACGTGGACATGGGCATCACCCATATCGTGCGTGGTGCGGACCATGTGACCAATACCGCGACGCAGGTGCAGATCATGCGCGCCATCGGTGGCACGCCCCCCGCCTTCGCGCACCATTCGCTGCTGACCGGGCCGCAGGGTGAAGGGCTGTCGAAACGCCTTGGCACGCTGAGCTTGCGTGACCTGCGGGCAGAGGGCGTGGCGAAAGAGGCGCTCTTGAGCCTGATGGCGCGGCTCGGCTCCTCGCAGCCGGTGGAACTGATGATGTCGCTGGACGAGATTGCGGACGGGTTTGAGCTGTCGCAATTCGGCGCGGCGCCGACGAAGTTCGACGCCGAAGACCTCTGGCCGCTGACCCGCGCGCGCAACCATGCGCTGCCCTTCGAGACGGTGAAGGACAGAATCGCGGCGCTGGGCGTGCCGGACGGGATGGCGGAGCGGTTCTGGCGCGTCGCCTCGCAGAACATCACCCGGCTGGATGACCTTGGCCACTGGTGGACGCTGTGCCGCGACGGGGCGGAGCCGGTCGTCGCGGCAGAGGATGCGGCGTTCGTGAAGGAGGCGATGGCGCTTCTGCCGCCGCCGCCCTATTCCGACACGACCTGGGCCGAGTGGACCGCGGCGGTGAAGGACAAGACCGGCCGCAAGGGCAAGGGGCTTTTCATGCCGCTGAGGCTTGCCGTCACGGGCGAGGCGCAGGGGCCGGACATGGGCGAACTGATGCCGCTTTTGCAAAAGGTCCGCGCGCGGGGGTAGGCGCCGAATATGGGATGGGCATATTGCCCATCCTACAGTGCCTCCAGTTCCACCAGTGTAGGATGGGCAATATGCCCATCCGACCGGGTAACCAGTTCCACCAGAATGGGCGATATCGCCCATCCTACGGGGCGGCGAGTTCCATGAGCCTGAGGCAGACCTTGGTGGCAGCCGCCATGTCCTGCACGCTGATCCATTCCAGGGGCCCGTGAATTTCCTGCATGCCGGTGAAGACGTTGGGGCAGGGCACGCCCATCTCGGTCAGGCGCGAACCGTCGGTGCCGCCACGAATGGGGACCGAGACGGGATCAACCCCGATCTCGCGGCAGGCGGCACGGGCGAGGTCGACGGGCGTCATGTCCTTTTCCAGCCAGTAGCGCATGTTGCGGTATTGCGGCCTGATCTCGCAGGCGATCTGCGCGCGGGGTTCGCCTGCCTGGACGGCCGCGCAGACCTGTTGCAGAAGCGCGCCCTTCGCGGCGAGGCTGTCGAGTTCGAAGTCGCGCAGGATCAGCTTGATCCGCGCCTCGGCCGCGCCGCCCGACATCTCATAGACATGGAGGAACCCCTCGCGGCCCTCTGTCGTCTCGGGCGTCATGGTGGCCTGCGGCAGGGTCTGGACGATCTTCGCAGCCAGATGCAGGGCGTTCACCAGCTTGCCTTTGGCCCAGCCGGGGTGGATCGAGACGCCCTTGATCGTGACCGTGGCCCCGTCGGCGGAGAAGCTTTCGTATTCGATCTCCCCCAGTTTTCCGCCGTCGAGCGTATAGGCGAAATCGGCGTCAAGGTCCTTTGGCAGCCGGGGATCGACGCCGCGCCCGACCTCTTCGTCCGGCGTGAAGGCGATGCGGATCTTGCCATGCGGGATCGCGGGGTTTGCCAGAAGGTGCCGGGCGGCGGTCATGACGATCGCGACCCCGGCCTTGTCGTCGGCCCCCAGAAGCGTCGCGCCGCTGGCGGTGACGATGTCGTCCCCGGTCTTGGTGCCAAGATAGGCGGAGGTCTCGGGCGACAGCACCAGGTCGGGGGCGTCGGGGTAGGTGATGGCGCTGCCGTCCCAGGCGCGGTGAACGCGCGGCTTGACGCCGGTGGCGTTGAACTGCGGGGCGGTATCGACATGGGCGAGAAAGCCGATGGTCGGCGCGTCCGGTGCGGTGGCGGGGATCGTGGCAAGCACCGCGCCGTAATCGGTCAGGCGCACGTCCTTCGCCCCGATCGCCGTCAGTTCCTGTTCCAGCAGGCGCGAAAGGTTCAGCTGGATCGCCGTGCTGGGCTGGCTGTCGGATGCCTCATCGCTTTGGGTGTCGATGGCGGTGTAGCGCAGAAGGCGCTCTTCAAGCTCGGCGTCGAAATCGGTTCGCATCGGGGTCTCCGGGGATCAGGATGGCAGCCGCGTCAGGCCAAGTGCCTCGGCATGGTCATCGACAAGGCGGCGTTCGGCGGTGGTGGTGGGCTGACTGCGCGGGTAATGCGGCGCGGCGCGGTCGTCGAGAAGCGCGCACCATCCGGCGGTGGTGGCGAAAAAGCCCGCGACGCCGGCCGGCCCGAATTCGCGCAGGAAGCCCTGCACCACGGTATCGAGATAGCTTAGCAGGATCGGGTGGGCATTGGGCGGCAGGCCATGTGCTTCATCCACGGCGTAGATCTCGATCCGCTGCGCCCAGCCGGGCGCGGTGGTGAGACGGTCATGGGAGAGGGGATGGCGGCGATAGGCGGCCTCGCGCAGGTCGAGGGTGGCCCAGTCGTCGCCCGGAACGGCGGCGATCAGCCCGTCGATCTCCGCCTCGGCGGGTTCGGCGGACAGATAGGGCCAGTCGCGCAGCCGGGTGTGCCGCCAGACCCGGCGCCAGCCAGAGAGCCGGGCGGGGGTGGCGGGCGCATAGTCATGCGTCGCCCGGTTGACGAGCGATCCATAGCCAAAGAAGGCGGGGTGGCGGTCGGTCATGGCGCGATATGACCCGGCCGCGCGGGGTGGCGCAAGGGTGTCGCTAACTTGCGCCGAAGTGTCGTATCCCATGGCATACCCTCTTGCCGAACGCAGGCGATCCGGGGTAACGAGAGGCGTCAGGTCCGGGAGAATCCGGTCGGGGTCACCCCCCGCGCCGGTGCCGAAGGAGCAACCGCCCCGGTAATCTCTCAGGCGCAAGGACCGGCCTGGCCACGAAAACTCTGGAGAGATCTCGGCTTCGCGCCGGGGCGCCGAAGGGATAACGATCTCAGGCGAAGGGACAGAGGGGGCATCGGTGCGGGCGGATTTTGCCCGGAGGCGATGCCGGACCCATTGAACCGGCGAGACAGGGGAGGACGGCGATGGCCGACCTGAAACGAACGGTTCTTTACGATCTGCATCTGGAGCTTGGCGCGAAGATGGTCCCCTTCGCAGGCTATCAGATGCCCGTGCAATACCCGATGGGGGTGTTGAAGGAACATCTGCACACCCGCGCGCAGGCGGGGTTGTTCGATGTCAGCCATATGGGCCAGATCCTGCTGACCGCCAAATCGGGCCGGGTCGAGGACGCGGCGCTGGCGCTGGAACGGCTGGTGCCGGTGGACGTGGCGGGGCTGGCCGAGGGGCGGCAGCGCTATGCGTTTTTCACCAATGATGCGGGCGGCATCCTCGACGACCTGATGGTCGCGAACCGGGGCGACCACCTGTTCCTGGTGGTCAATGCCGCCTGTAAGGAGGCCGATTTCGCCCATCTGACCGCCGGTCTGCCCGATTGCGATCTGGGCATGGTCACCGACCGCGCGCTTCTGGCGCTGCAAGGACCGGCGGCCGAGGCGGCGCTGGCGCGGCTGGTGCCGGATGTGGTGGACATGAGGTTCATGGATGTTGCGATCCGGCAATGGGACACGGCGGAGCTTTGGATTTCCCGCTCTGGCTATACCGGCGAGGACGGGTTCGAAATCTCGGTCCCGAACGCCTTTGCCGAGGCTTTCGCGCGCAAGCTGCTGGCGATGGAAGAGGTGGCGCCCATCGGGCTTGGCGCCCGCGACAGCCTGCGGCTTGAGGCCGGGATGTGCCTTTACGGCCATGATATTGACGAGGGGACGACCCCGGTCGAGGGCAACCTGACCTGGGCGATCCAGAAGGCCCGCCGGGCGGGCGGCGCGCGCGCGGGCGGCTTTCCCGGCGCGGCGCGTATCCTGAAGGACCTTGCCGACGGCCCGGCCCGCCGCCGTGTCGGTCTGCGCCCCGAAGGGCGTGCGCCGATGCGCGAGGGGACGGAGATTTTCGCCGGACCCGAGGGCGGCGCGCCGATCGGTGCCGTGACCTCTGGCGGGTTCGGCCCGTCGATCGAGGCGCCGATGGCGATGGCCTACCTGCCCGCCGATCTGGCCGAGGGGGCGACGGTTTATGGCGAGGTGCGTGGCAAGCGGCTGCCCGCCACCATCGCGCCGATGCCGTTCCAGCCGACGACTTACAAGCGTTAACCATCAGGGAAGAGACCCATGAAATATACCGAAGACCATGAATGGCTGAAGACCGAGGGCGACGTGGTCGTCGTCGGCATCACGGCGCACGCCTCGGAGCAACTGGGCGATGTCGTCTTTGTCGAACTGCCCGAGCCGGGCAAGGCCGTGTCCACCGGCGATGAGATCTGCGTGATCGAAAGCGTCAAGGCGGCGTCCGACATCCGCGCGCCGCTGGACGGCGAGATCGTCGCGGTCAATGACGCCATCGTCGACAATCCGGGCCTTGTGAACGAGGACCCGACCGGCACGGCGTGGTTCTTCAAGATGAAGGTGGCGGATATGTCCAAGCTCGACGGGCTGATGGACGAGGCCGCCTATAACGACCTGATCGGATAAGGACGACAGCCATGCCCTTCACCCCCACCGACTACGATCCCTACGATTTCGCCAACCGCCGTCACATCGGGCCATCGCCCGCCGAGATGGCGGAGATGTTCGAGGTGCTGGGGGTGAAGGATCTGGACGAGCTGATCGACCAGACCGTGCCGAAAAGCCTGCGTCAGGACGCGCCGCTGGATTTCGGCGCGCCGAAGTCGGAACGCGAGCTGTTGTGGTACATGCGACAGGTGGCGAAGAAGAACCAGGTCTTCACCACGATGATCGGGCAGGGTTTCTACGGCACTGTAACGCCGCCCGCTATCCAGCGGAATATCCTTGAAAATCCCGCCTGGTACACGGCCTACACGCCCTATCAGCCGGAGATTTCGCAAGGTCGGCTTGAGGCGCTTTTGAACTACCAGACGATGATCTGCGACCTGACCGGGCTTGAGATGGCCAATGCCTCGCTTCTGGATGAGGCGACGGCGGCGGCGGAAGCCATGACCATGGCGCAGCGGGTGGCGAAGTCGAAGGCGACCGCGTTCTTCGTTGACGAAAACTGCCACCCGCAAAATATCGCGGTTATGCAAACCCGCGCCGAGCCGCTGGGCATCGAGATCGTCGTGGGCGACCCGGAAAAGCTTGATCCGTCAACGGTTTTCGGGGCGATCTTCCAGTATCCCGGCACCTATGGCGGGTTGACGGATTTCGGCCCGCATATCGCAAAACTGCATGAGGCGGGCGCGGTCGGCATCCTGATCGCCGATCCGCTGGCGCTCTGTATCCTCAAGGAACCGGGCGCCATGGGGGCGGATATCGCCGTCGGCTCGACCCAGCGTTTCGGGGTGCCGATGGGCTATGGCGGGCCGTCGGCGGCCTATATGGCCTGCAAGGACGCGCATAAACGCCAGATGCCGGGCCGGATCATTGGCGTCTCGATCGACGCGCAGGGGGGCAAGGCGTATCGCCTGTCGCTCCAGACCCGCGAGCAGCATATCCGGCGCGAGAAGGCGACGTCGAATGTCTGCACGGCGCAGGCGCTTTTGGCCAACATGGCCTCGTTCTACGCGGTGTTCCACGGGCCGGAGGGTCTGAAGGCCATCGCGCAGCGCATCCACCGGCGTACCGCAAGGCTGGCCGAGGTGCTGGCAGAGGCGGGCTATACCGTCGCGCCCGAGTATTTCTTCGACACGCTGACGGTGGATGTCGGCCCGCTTCAGGGCGCAATCCTGCGCGCCGCGCGGGAGGAACGGATCAACCTGCGCAAGGTCGGGACGACGCAGGTCGGTATCTCTCTGGACGAAACCACACGGTCCGAGACGGTGGAACGCCTGTGCCGCGCCTTCGGGATCGAGGGTGCGGCGGATGGTGAGGCGGCCTTTTTCCGCATCCCCGAGGGGTTGTTGCGGGAAAGCGCCTACCTCACCCACCCGGTCTTCCACATGAACCGGGCCGAGACCGAGATGATGCGCTACATGCGCCGTCTTGCCGACCGGGACCTTGCGCTGGACCGGGCGATGATCCCGCTCGGCTCCTGCACGATGAAGCTGAACGCGGCGGCGGAGATGATGCCGATCACCTGGCCGGAATTCGCCAACATGCATCCCTTCGCCCCCGCCGATCAGGCGCAGGGCTATGCCGACATGTTCCGCGACCTGTCGGAAAAGCTGTGCGTCATCACGGGGTACGACGCGATGAGCTTGCAGCCCAATTCCGGCGCGCAGGGGGAATATGCCGGGCTTCTGACGATCCAGGCCTATCACCGGGCGCGGGGCGAGGGGCATCGGGATGTCTGCCTGATCCCGACCTCGGCCCATGGCACCAACCCGGCCTCGGCGCAGATGGCGGGGATGAAGGTCGTGGTCGTGAAGGCGGCCGAAAACGGCGATATCGACGTCGAGGATTTCCGTGCCAAGGCGGAAGCGGCGGGCGAAAAGCTGGCGGCCTGCATGATCACCTACCCCTCGACCCACGGCGTGTTCGAGGAGACGGTGCGCGAGGTCTGCGAGATCACCCATCGGCAGGGCGGTCAGGTCTATATCGACGGCGCCAACATGAACGCGATGGTGGGGCTGGTGCGGCCGGGCGATCTGGGCGGCGATGTCAGCCACCTGAACCTGCACAAGACCTTCTGCATCCCGCATGGCGGCGGCGGGCCGGGCATGGGGCCGATCGGCGTCAAGGCGCATCTGGCGCCCTATCTGCCGGGCCATCCGGCGACCGGCGGGCAGGAAGGGCCGGTCAGCGCCGCGCCCTGGGGATCGGCCGCGATTCTGCCGATCTCATGGGCCTATGTCCTGATGATGGGCGGCGAGGGGCTGACGCAGGCGACCAAGGTCGCGATCCTGAACGCCAACTATATCGCGAAGCGGCTGGAAGGGGCTTACGGCGTCCTTTTCAACGGCCGGAACGGGCGCGTGGCGCATGAATGCATCCTTGACACGCGGCCCTTCGCCGACAGCGCCCATGTGACCGTTGACGACATCGCCAAGCGGCTGATCGACAACGGCTTTCACGCGCCGACGATGAGCTGGCCGGTGGCCGGAACGCTGATGGTGGAGCCGACGGAATCGGAGACCAAGGCGGAGCTTGACCGTTTCGTCACCGCCATGCTGTCGATCCGGGAAGAGATCGCGGCGATCGAAAGGGGCGAGATGGATGCGGAGAACAATCCGCTGAAACACGCGCCCCATACGGTCAATGCGCTGATCGGTGACTGGGACCGGCCCTATAGCCGCGAGCAGGGCTGCTTCCCGCCCGCCTCCTTCCGTGTCGACAAGTACTGGCCGCCGGTCGGGCGGGTGGACAACGTCTATGGCGACCGCCACCTTGTCTGCATCTGCCCGCCGGTCGAGAGCTATGCGGAGGCTGCCGAGTAGTCTGGCGCGACAGCCGGGGGGCGGTCTGCCCCCCGGACCCCCCGAGAGTATTTTGACAACGAAGAAGCCGGGGGAAGAAACCGGCGCGCGCGCGTCGGTTCAGTCGCGTTTCAGGAAGGCCTCGAACGCGGCGAGGGAGCGGTCAGAGACGTGGTGTTCGATCCCCTCGGCGTCGAGTTCGGCGGCCTCTTGCGGGACACCGACGGCGATCAGAAGCGCCACGACGGTGCGGTGGCGGGCGCGGACGCGGTCAGCCAGTGCGGCACCGGCCTCGGTCAGGAAGACGCCACGATAGGGGCGCGAGGTGGCGAGGCCTTCGCGTTTGAGCCGCGCCACGGTCTTGGTCGCGGTCGGTTGCGCCACGCCCATGCGGTCGGCGATGTCGGCCACGCGCGCCTCGCCGGTTTCCGCGATCAGGTCGCCGATGAGTTCGACGTAATCCTCCAGAAGCGCCACGGATTGCTTGCGCCGGGCGCGGGCGAAACGGTCGGCGTCGCTGGGCGGGGCATCGGTCATCGGGGCGTCTTTCGATCAGATCTGCCAAGGAATGCTGTATAGCCGGGGCTTTGGTGCGGGGCCAGACAAAACGCCCGGGGCGAGATAGCCTGATCGCGATTGTATCGCCACTTGTAATAAATATAGCTTGGGCTATATTTTGAGGCGAAAAGGGAAGGACCGCGATGACGACGCTTAGCGACCGGACACAGGCCAGCATGTCCGCCGTGCTTGCGGGGCAGGGCGACTGGAAGCGGAGGCTTGCCTTCGCGGGGCCGGCGATCATCGCCTCGGTCGCCTATATGGATCCCGGCAACTATGCGACGAACATCCAGGCGGGGGCGGGCTATGGCTATACGCTGCTTTGGGTCGTGCTGCTGGCCAACCTGATCGCGATGCTGTTTCAGGCGCTCTCGGCGCGGCTGGGGATCGTGACCGGCAAGAACCTGGCGGAGCTGAGCCGCGACAACCTGCCCCGGCCTCTGGTCTGGGTCATGTGGGCGATCAGCGAGGTCGCGGCAATGGCGACCGACCTGGCGGAGTTCCTCGGCGGTGCAATCGGCTTGTCGCTGCTTTTCGGGTTGCCGCTGATGGTCGGCATGGCGATTACCGCCGTCGTCACCTATGCGATCCTGATCTTCGAGCGGCAGGGGTTCCGGCCGATGGAGTTGATCATCGGCGCGCTGGTTCTGGTGATCGGGCTGAGTTATCTGGCCGAGGTGGTGATCGCCCCGGTCGAGTGGGGCAGTGCGGCGCGCGGGTTGATGACGCCCGCCCTGCCGGACGGCACCGCGCTTATGATCGCGGTCGGAATCATCGGCGCCACCGTGATGCCCCATGCGATCTATCTGCATTCCGGCCTGACGCAATCGCGCGCGCGGATCACCACCGAGGGCGAGCGGCGCAAGGTCCTGCGCTTTTCCAATATCGAGGTGGTGGTGGCGCTGGCGGTTGCCGGGATGGTCAATATTGCGATGGTGATGATGGCGGCCTCGGCCTTTTACCGTGGTCACGCCGATGTGGCGGAGATCGAGACCGCCTATCACACGCTGACCCCGCTTCTGGGCGCGGCGGCGGCGGCGATCTTCCTGACCTCACTGATCGCCTCGGGCATCTCAAGCTCGGTCGTGGGCACGATGGCGGGGCAGATGATCATGCAGGGCTTCCTGCGGGTCCGGGTGCCGATCTGGCTGCGTCGTCTGGTGACGATGCTGCCCGCCTTCGCGGTCGTCGCCATGGGCGTGAATGCGACCGAGGCGCTGGTGCTGAGCCAGGTGGTGTTGTCCATCGCCCTGCCGGTGCCGATGCTGGCGCTGCTGTACTTCGTTTCGCGCCGCGACATCATGGGGGCCTTTGTCGCCGGGCCGCTGGTCAGGGTGCTGGCGGGGGGCGGGGCCATCGTGGTGCTGGGGCTGAACTTCATCCTGCTTGCGCTGGCCTTCGGGTTTCCGGTGCCGTTCCTGCGCGGCTGATCCACGCGCTTCATGCTTTGATCAAGGACAAGGCGGGGTGCTATCCTTCATGCTGTCCTGAGGACAGATGAGCGAGGGAACGCGACCATGATGGACATCACACCGGCCAGCGTCGTGCAGGTCATCCTGCTGGCGCGCGACCTGCCGCAAAGCGGCGCGCAGTTGCATGAATTCATTGCCGGGCTGAACGAGGAGGAAAAGCCGCAGCTGACGGCGATTGCCTGGATCGGGCGCGGCGCCTTCGAGGCCGAGGAATTCGACGAGGCGGTCGCGACCGCCATCGCCGAGGCGACGACACCGACCGAGGATTACCTGATGGGGATGCCGCATCTGGCCGAGAACCTTGAGGCGGGGCTGGAGGCGCTGGAGATCGACGTGTCGGGCGAGGAGGAAGACCTGCTCTGACGCCCGGCCGGGGCCTTGAAAGCGGGGCGGGCGCGACAGATATATTCCGTAACGCGAATATATAAGGGGCGATGACGATGGCCGATGCCGTCAAACTGATCTGCGAGACCTGCGGGCAGGCGAACCGGGTGCCGGTCGTGCGGTTGTCCGAGGGGCCGAAATGCGGAAGCTGCGGCGATCCGCTGGTCACCGGCAAGGTGGCGGAACTCGACGCGCCGACGCATGACAAGGCGACGAAGGGCGATGAGATGCCGCTGATCGTCGATTACTGGGCGCCCTGGTGCGGCCCCTGCCGGATGATGGCGCCGGAATTCGCCAGGGCGGCGGGGGCGCTGAAGGGCAAGGCGCGCTTTGCCAAGATCAACACCGACGATTTCCCGGCCGTGTCGCAGAAGATGGGCATACGCGGTATCCCGCTTTTGGTGCTGTGGAAGGGCGGGCGTGAGATTGCGCGGCTGCCCGGCGCGCGGCCCGCGGCCGAGATCGAGGGCTTTGTCCGCTCACACCTTTAAGGCGGCGCGTTTGACCCGGTCCGCGAGGGTAGCGATGCGGGCGCGGTCCTCCTCCAGCGTCAGCGCGGCTTCGGCCAGAGCGGCGGCGCGGGTTGAGGCGGTCAGGGCCGCGTCCTGCATCGCGGCATCGCCCAGCCCCGCCAGCGCGGCGAAGGCCTTTTGCAGGCGGGTCTGGATCTCAACCATGGCGGCACCGTCGCGGGCGATGGGGGCGTAGCCGTCCATCACCAGATCGGCGCTGGTGACGGCGGGTATGAAGACATTGGGGTAGTCGGGGGCCTCGGCCTTGGCTGGCTGTCCGCCACTGCCCAGAAGTGCCGTGATCCGGTCGATGATGAAGATCGCGGTGCCGGGATCGTTGACGGCGGGGGAGAGCGCGCGTTGCGCGATCTCCGACAGAACGATGATGCCGAAGCGGACATCCTGTTCGTAGGTGCGGCCGCTGTCGATGGTGAAGGCGTCGCGCAGGGTCTCTGCGTCGATGGTGCCGCTGTGGTGGCAGAGCGTGCCGCCCGCGATGACATGGGCGCCGACCGCTGCCTCGACATAAACCTGCCCGCCCGCGTCCCTGGCGAGACGGTCGAGGGCGGAGACGTCGATATACTGCACATAGCCCGAGCCTTCCGCCGTGACGGCGGTGGTCGCCCCGGCGGGCAGTGGCGCGTCGGAGGGCGAGGGGCAGGCGCCAAGCGCGGGGCGGCTTTTCCAGTCGGAGATGGCGCCGGTCATTGAGGCCTCAAGCTCTGCCACTGTGTCGGGGATGCTGCCGATCTGGGTCAGATGTTCGATCCAGGCGAGCATGGCGATGATGACGAGGATCAGCACCAGCACGGTTACGATCAGGATCACCGCCGAGGAGGCCTGGGCGTAGAACCCGGTTCGAAGCAGGACTTGCGCCGTCAGCGCATAGGTGAAGGCGCCCATGAAGGTCGCCAGCACCCGCTGGATCGTCTGATCCTCGGCCACGAACTGATGCGCGCGGGGGGTGATGTTGCTGCTGATCGCCTGCCGGGCCGACATGACGACGCCGAGCGAAAAGGTCGTGACCGCCAGCATCGAGGAGGACAGCACCGTGAGGATGTCCAGCACCGCATCGACATGGACGACCTTCACCAGCGCGTCCGGCAGAAGCGGTGCGATGATGCGGCTGAGCGCCGCCGCGACCAGCGCCAGTACCGCGAAGGCCGTCGTGCGCACCCACATCCGGCGCAGTACCTTGCGGAGCCGGAAAAGCGAAGTTGAGACGAACCTGCGGGGTTTCATCCGCGTGTAACCTGTTGAGGACCAAGGGTCCGGTCAGGTTCCGCGAAATCCGCAATGAATGGCAAGACCCTTCTTGACACCGCTGCCGATTTGCCCCAGATACCGCGCCGGTGCGGGGCAGTAGCTCAGTTGGGAGAGCGCGTCGTTCGCAATGACGAGGTCAGGGGTTCGATCCCCCTCTGCTCCACCAAACCTCTTGAATGACGCGATGTTGCGGCCCGCCCCGGCGGGGCATGACCATGGCCGCGCGTGTGTTGCGCGGTCGGGGCAGAGGTGTTTCTGGCAAGATGAAATGAGGTGCGGGGCGCGGTGTCGGTCGCGTGGGGCCAGAAAAGCTCATACCCGACACCGAAGTGCCGGGTAGAGCCCAGGTTACCGTTATCCGCCGGAGTGGTGGCCAAACTTATCCGTCGGCGCCGGTATCCTCGACACTGGTGTCTTCGGCCGTCTCGTCGGCTGCCGTATCTTCGTCGGTGGCGCTGGCGCGCGTCACGCCCAGGTCGGCGGCGATGCCGTCGAGAAGCGTTTCTGTCTGATCCGGCGACAGGGTCTTGTTCGATTCGTCCACGATCCGGGCCTCGGAGTCCGCCAGGAACCCGTCGAGCGCGGCTTGCTGCGCCTCTTCCTGAAGCCGCTCCGCCTCGGCATCGGCGGTCGCTTGCGCGGCCTCGACATCGGCATTGTCGCAGTTTGCGGTGCAGCTGACGACGCCGTCCTCGACGCTGTAGACCGGATCGGTGTCGACCGCGTCGGCGTTCAGGAGATCGGCCAGCGCGCTATCGTCGACGGCCATCTCCTCGCTGCCGATGAAGGACTCGAGCGCGGCGAGTTCCGCGTCGCTGAGCGGTTCACCGGCGGCGGCCTTGGCGGCAAGCTGCATCTGCGCCAGCGCGCCGATGGTGCCGTTGAAGTTCTGGTTGCGGATATGGGCGTCGAGCGCGGCCTGATTGGCGTTCGAGGCGTTCCACTTGCCCTTGAGGTTGGGGGCGAGATCATCGGTCGCCGCGACCTTGGCTTTGGTCTGGGTCTTCACCTTCGCCTGCGTCTTCACCTGCGCCGCGGTTTTGGTGGCCTTCTGGGTCTTCGTGCGGGTCTGGGTGGCCTTGGCGCTGGACTTGCCGCCCTTCTGGCTGGACCCGGCATGGCTGCCGCCATTGCCTTTACCGCCGCCGCCGCCGTTTCCACCGCCGTTGCCGCCCCCATTGCCACCGCCGTTGCCGCCGCCATTTCCACCGCCATTGCCGTTGTTGGCATAGGCGGTATCCGGCAGCATCACGGTTGTGGCGATGGCGGTGCCGCCGAGAAGGGCGATGCCGAAGCACGCCGCCTTGAAGAATGTCCTGGTCCGAGTGGTCATGGTCGTCAGCCTTTCCGAGGTCGTGTTTCGTAATGATCCGCTTTTCCGGCAGCCGCGCGTCTGGTCGCGGGGAATCGGCGCCGGTAGATCCCTTGACCCGGAACCTGGCACAGGTGACTTGAACGCCCCGACAACAGGGTGTTCATCCTGCATTCACCCTGTTGCCGCTAAGGAAAGAGGCATGATGACGCGTATTTTTCCTGGTTTGGCAGTTCTGGTCGCCCTGGCGGCGGGTCCGGCGTTCCCTGCGGCGCTGCATGAGTTGAGCCAGAAGGAGCTTCGTCAGAACATCGCCGCGGGCAAGAGCATGAGCCTGTCTGACGTCATGAAGGGCGTCGCGCGGGCGGTGCCGGGCGAGGCGGTCGATGTGCGCGCCTTCGAAATGGGCTCGGTCTATTTCCATGTCCTTGTCATGCGCCCGACCGGGCAGCTTGTCAGTGTCGTCGTCGATGCGGCGACGGGGCGGATCGCCTCGAACGGGTCGAGCCAGGCGAAAGCCGTGCGCAACGCGGCGCGGGGCGGAAGCTCTTCCGCCTCTGGCGTGTCGAACGGCAAGAGCCAGGGCAAGGGCAACAGCAACGCCGGTGGCAACGGCAAAGGCAATGGCGGCGGGAATTCCGGCGGCAATGGCGGCGGCGGTGGCAATGGCGGTGGCGGTGGGAATGGCGGCGGCAACGGCGGCGGGAATGGCCGGAACTAAACCGTTTCGGGTTTGCGTTGATAAAGTAAGTGTCTGAATTCGAACGAAATAAGTTCAAGTTCTGATCCAGTGCAAACCCGAAATGCTATAGGACTGGCGTTTCCCAAAGATTGTTGCATGATAGGCGCCAATGAGAATTCTGATCGCCGAAGACGAAACCCTCCTGAGTGGCCAGATCCAGAAGGCGCTGGCCTCTGAGGGTCATGCCGTGGACGTAGCCCATGACGGTGAAGAGGCCGGGTTCCTCGGGTCCACCGAACCCTATGACGCGGTCATCCTCGACATCGGCCTGCCGAAGAAGGACGGCATCACCGTCCTGAAGGAATGGCGCGCGGCGGGGGTTGAGGTGCCGGTCCTGATCCTGACCGCCCGCGACGGGTGGAGCCAGCGTGTCGACGGGCTGGATGCCGGTGCCGACGACTACATGTCGAAACCCTTCCACATGGCCGAACTCGGCGCGCGGATCCGGGCGCTTCTGCGGCGCCGGTCGGGGATGAGCAACCCGGTCTTCGCCAAGGGGCCGGTGGAGTTCGACACCCGCACCAACCGTGTTGTCGTCGATGGTTTCCCGGTCGAGATCACGGCGCAGGAATGCGCGGTGCTAAGCTATCTGATCCATAATGCGGGGCGGCTGATCTCACGCTCCGAACTGTCCGAACACATCTACCAGTATGACGGCGACCGCGATTCCAACACCATCGCGGTCTTCGTGACGCGGCTGCGCAAGAAGCTTGGCGCCGATTTCATCCAGACGGTGCGCGGGCGCGGCTACATGATCGACGCGGAATGATCCGGTCCCTGCGCGGGCGCGCGATTCTCGGCGGTATGATCTGGGCCGGAATCGCCATCGTGCTGGGCGGGGTCGCGCTGTTCTTCGTCCTCGACAGCCTGACCTTGCGCCGTTTTGACGAAACGCTGTCGGCCCGCTACCTGCGGGTGGTTGCCGCGCTGGGCAGCAGCGGCGGCGACAGTGACGCGCTGGAAAGCTATCTGACCGATCCGCTCTATCAGCGGCCCTATTCCGGCCATTACTGGCAGATCACCGGGCCGGACGGGGGGCAGATCGTGTCGCGCTCTCTGTTCGATGCCTTGCTGCCCGCGCCCGCCGTGCCGTTGCAAGAGCCTGCGACCTGGCAAGGGGCCGGGCCGGACGGGGCCGTCCGGGGGATCACCGGGCCGGTCGTGATGGAGGGCGGGGAGCGCTGGACGGTGTCGGTTGCCGAATCCGTCGCCTCGCTTAGCGACGACCGGGCGCAGATCCGCCGCAGCCTTCTGACGACGCTGCTTCTGATCGGGGCGCTGGGGATCGCCGCGACGGTCGTGCAGGCGAGTTTCGTCGTCCGCCCGCTGAACCGGCTGCGCCATGAGGTCACCAAGAGGTGGGAGGATGCGGAGGCGCTGGACCCCGGCGGCTATCCGGTGGAGGTGGCGCCGCTGGTGGCCGATATCCGCACGCTTCTGGATCGCAACCGCGATATTGTCGAGCGCGGGCGGCGGCAGGCGGCCGATCTGGCCCATGCGCTGAAGACGCCTTCGGCCATCCTGCGCAATGAGCTTGAGGCGCTGGCGGGGCAGGGCGTGGACGTGGCGGATGCAGAGATCGCGCTGGGCCGGGTCGATGCGCAGATCATGCGCTCGCTGGCGCGCGTCCGCGCGGCGGCGAGCGGGGCGGATGCGCGGCTTCAGACCGACCTGCGCGTGTCCGCCGACCGGATGGCGCGGCTGTTCCGTGCGACCGGTGCAGAGGGGCGGCAGCTTGAGGTTGACGTGCCGGAGGGGTTGCGGGTGCGCATGGATCAGCAGGACCTGGAGGAGATCCTCGGCAACCTCTTTGAAAACGCCTTCAAGTGGTCGCGAAAGAAGGTGCGGGTCCGTGCCGTGCCGGTTCCGAACGGGGTCATGCTGAGCGTTGAGGATGACGGCCCCGGCATCGCGAAGGCGGCGCGGGAGGAGGCCCTGCGCCCCGGCGCGCGGCTGGATGTCTCTATGCCCGGCTCGGGGCTTGGCCTGACGATCGTCAACGACCTCGTCTCGGCCTATGGCGGGACGGTGGAGCTTGGCGTGGCGGAGGTGCTTGGCGGCCTGTCCGTCCGCATCATGGTCCCCAACACGCTGACACCCGGCGGGGTGGGGGGCGAGGGACGCAACCTCTGATTGCGCACCCTCACAGGGTAACGCATAGGCCGCGAATCGCCCCCGAATCTGCTGGAACGCCGTGGTGAACGCTCCATGAACGCGATCCGTCGCAAGATGAACGCCAGATTAACGCCCTATCCTGAACATGAACCCACCATTAACAGAAGCGCCAATCCTAATGAAATAAAGGGATTTTACACGGATCCGGGCGCAGTCGCCGCATTTTGGACACATTTGGGCAACCCATATGGGGGTGGGAAACAGATTGCCGGTCAACGGTGATCGAAGGGAAACGGAACTCGACATGCGTTGCTTTGGATATGTTCTGAGGCCTCTGAACCGCTTCAGGTCGAAGGAAGACGGGGCCGCCACGATTGAAGCCGTGCTTTGGCTTCCTTTCTTCTTCATGCTCTTCGGCGCGCTCGCCGATGTGTCGATGGTGTTCTTCAACCAGTCGCGCCTTCTGCGGATCGTGCAGGACGCGAACCGGACCATGTCGATCGGCCGCTTCACCACGACGACCGAGACGCAGGACTATGTCATCAGCCGCGTTCAGCCGCTCAGCAAGAATGTCAGCGCCGTCACCACCGTGTCGGCCGATGGCATCATCACGACGGTTGCGACGGTTCCGATGGATGATCTGGACCTCTTCGGTGTCGCGGGCATCTTCCGCAACGGCCAAATGCGCGTTCAGGCCGATCAGCTCAAGGAGATGTGAGGGATGGCTGCCAAGATCACAGACTTCCTGCGCGACGAAGACGGCGCGATCACGGCGCTCAGCCTTCAGATGTTCCTGGCCACCTGCGCCATCGGCGCGCTTGCCGTCGATTTCGGCAACGGGATGAGCGCGCAGACTAGGTTGCAGGTCGCTGCCGACGCGACGGCCCATGCCGCCCTCGTGACGCGCGAGTTCCATTCGGCGGATGCATCCGCCGAGGAGGCGGTGAAGATTGGCGCGCTGAACATGCCTGCCGGCAAGTACGGCAACGTGATGACGGCCAGCGATGTCAATTTCGGAAGCTGGGACCGTGATGCCCAGGTCTTTACCATCGACCCGACCCTGAAAGACGCGGTCATGGTGCAGACCCACCGGACCCAGGCGAACGGCAACGGCGTCGTGACCTTCCTGATGCGGCTTGCCGGGCGCGAGCAGTTGGACGTCAATGCAGGCTCGGTGTTCGAAACCTATTACCCGACCTGTTTCAAGGAAGGGCTGGTGGCGCAGGAGCGCGTTGAAATCCAGTCAAATAACCTCTTTGCCTCGGGCTTCTGCATCCATTCCGAACATTACGCCTCGTTCAACTCCGGCAATACGTTCGAGACGGGATCGGTCGTCTCGATGCCGCGGCTGGCCGATGTGGAACTGCCCAGCTCGGGTCTCGAGTCGAACACGGGTCTTGCCGACGCGCTTCTGGCCGGGCAGCGCCAGATCAAGATCATCGGGCGCATCAAGGATATCATCGCAGGCATCGAAAACCCGACTGACCCGCTTTACGGGATCATGACGCCGACCTCGCCCTATTACCGGCCCTACATCACCAATGCGACGGTCAACCAGGTGAAAGCCAGGGGCAAGACGAACCTGGACCCCAATTACTTCAAGACGGGCCAGGTCAACTACATGACCTGCAAGAACGATAACCAGCACAAGACCTTCGCTGACGGGTTCGAGATCCATGACACCGTCATCGTCTCGGACTGTATTCTGACTTTTTCGTCCGGGACGGTCATCGAGGACAGCATCATCGTTTCGACCAACACCGATGTGGCGGCGCTGAATGGTTCTGCGAACATCACGATTGGCCGCGACGACCATTGCGCTGAAGGTGGCGGATCGACGCTGATTACGCTGGGCGGCGTGTCCTTCCCCTCTGGCCTTGGCCTTTACGGCAGCCAGATCCTTGCCGTGGGCGATGTGTCCGTTACCTCCAACGCTGATGGCATGGAAGGCGCGTCGATCGTGTCCGGCGGTCAGCTTGACGTGACCTCGAACGGCACGTTCGGCTTCTGCGGAGGCGACGGGTTGGGCAATACCTATCAGGCGGCCTATTTCCGGCTGGCGAAGTAGCCAGCCGCAAGAAACGACCAAGTCCCTCGTGTCAAAACTCTCCGCCCCTCTCGGGCGGAGATTTTTTGTCGCAGGGGAAAGGGCGGCCCCCGGCGGGCGGGGGCCGTTTTGCCGGTCAGTCCGCCGTCAGCAGGGGCGGCTTCGATCCGGTCAGGCGCGGCTTTTGCGGTTCCTCGACCTCAAGTGCGATCTGGTCGTCCTTGAGGGTGACCTTGACCACGCCGCCTTTGGTCAGCTTGCCAAAGAGCAGTTCTTCCGCCAGCGGCTTCTTGATATGCTCCTGGATCACGCGGCCAAGGGGACGTGCGCCCATCTTGTCGTCGTAGCCCTTCTCGGCCAGCCAGCTCGCCGCCTCGGGCGTCAGCTCGATATGGACGTTGCGGTCCAGAAGCTGCGCTTCGAGTTGCAGGACGAACTTGTCGACGACCTGAAGGATCACGTCGCGCGACAGGGGCGCGAACGAGATGACCGCGTCCAGCCGGTTGCGGAACTCCGGTGTGAACATGCGTTCGATGGCTGCCGTATCCTCGCCCTCGCGCCGGTCGCGGCCAAAGCCGATGGCGGCCTTGGCCATGTCGGCGGCGCCGGCATTCGACGTCATGATCAGGATCACGTTGCGGAAATCCACCTGCCGCCCGTTATGGTCGGTCAGCTTGCCGTGGTCCATGATCTGCAACAGGATGTTGTAGACATCCGGGTGCGCCTTCTCGATCTCGTCCAGCAGCAGGACGCAATGGGGGTGCTGGTCGATGCCGTCGGTCAGCATGCCGCCCTGGTCAAAGCCGACATAGCCCGGAGGCGCGCCGATCAGGCGGGAAACCGCGTGCTTTTCCATGTATTCCGACATGTCGAAGCGCAGCAGTTCCACGCCGAGGCTGTCGGCCAGTTGCTTTGCCACCTCGGTCTTGCCGACGCCGGTCGGCCCGGCGAACAGGTAGTTGCCGATCGGCTTTTCCGGTTCGCGCAGGCCCGCGCGGGCCAGCTTGATGGCGGATGACAGCGCCTCGATCGCCTTGTCCTGACCGAAGACGACGCGCTTGAGGGTCCTTTCCAGATCCTTCAGCACCTCGGCATCGTCCTTGGACACGTTCTTCGGCGGGATGCGGGCGATCTTGGCCACCACCGCCTCGATCTCTTTCGGGCCGATGGTCTTGCGGCGCTTGCTTTCGGCGACCAGATGCTGCGCCGCGCCCGCCTCATCAATCACGTCGATGGCCTTGTCGGGCAGCTTGCGGTCGTGGATGTAGCGCGCCGACAGTTCCACCGCCGACTTGATCGCGTCATGGGTATAGCGCAGGTCGTGGTGCTTTTCGAAATAGGGCTTGAGGCCCATCAGGATCTTGATCGTGTCGTCCACCGAAGGCTCGTTCACGTCGATCTTCTGGAACCGGCGGGAAAGCGCGCGGTCCTTTTCGAAATGCTGGCGGAACTCTTTATACGTGGTCGATCCCATGCAGCGCAGCTTGCCGCCCTGAAGCGCGGGTTTCAGCAGGTTCGATGCATCCATCGCCCCGCCCGAGGTGGCGCCCGCGCCGATGACGGTGTGGATCTCATCAATGAAGAGGACCGCGTCCTCGTGATCCTCAAGCTCTTTCACGACGGCTTTCAGCCGTTCCTCGAAATCGCCGCGATAGCGGGTTCCGGCCAGAAGCGCGCCCATGTCGAGCGAATAGATGGTGGAGCCTTTCAGTACCTCGGGCGTCTCGCCCCGCGTGATCTTCAGCGCGAGACCCTCGGCGATGGCGGTCTTGCCGACGCCGGGATCACCGACCAGAAGCGGGTTGTTCTTGCGCCGACGGCAAAGGACCTGAATGCAGCGCTCGATCTCCGACTCACGTCCGATCAGGGGGTCGACATCGCCTTTCAGCGACTTGGCGTTCAGGTCGACGCAATATTTCGCAAGCGCGCTTTCCTTGGCCTCGCCATGCGTCTCGGCGGCCTGATGGTCCTCTTGCTCCGGCGCGCCGGAAACCGGGCGGCTTTCGCCGAAGGACGGGTCCTTGGCGACGCCATGGGCGATGAAATTCACCGCGTCATAGCGCGTCATGTCCTGTTCCTGAAGGAAATAGGCGGCGTTGCTTTCGCGTTCGGCAAAGATCGCGACAAGAACGTTGGCGCCGGTCACCTCGGTCCGGCCGGAGGACTGGACATGGATCGCCGCGCGCTGGATCACGCGCTGGAAAGCGGCGGTCGGCACCGCTTCGGACCCCTCGACAGTGGTCACCAGGGTCGAGAGGTCATCGTCGATGAAATCGACCAGCGTTTGCCGCAACTCCTCGATATTGACCGAACAGGCGCGCATCACCTTGGTCGCGTCCGGTTCGTCCAGCAGCGCGAGCAGCAGGTGTTCCAGCGTCGCGAGTTCGTGTCTGCGCGCATTGGCGAGCGCCAGCGCGGCGTGGATTGCCTGTTCGAGCGTGTTCGAAAATGACGGCACCTGCGTGCTCCTTTCCTTCGGGCGGAAGGGCCGCGTGGCCCCGGTCCACCGTCGCCTCATACCTTTAAAGATCGGTGGAATTGGGGCGGCTGCAAGTCTTTTCTCGCAATTAATTGCCCGTTCGCGGGGCAGAGCCCAAATTGTGATCGGATTGACGGCACCTGTGATGGTGGTGCGACAGGATTGTCGGAAATCCGAAGGATTGCGGGATCGTTCAGAAACGATCCTTGCGGCCGCGGATTTCGGCAAAGGCCTCGGCGTCGCTGGCGCCGGGCATTCCGATCAACTCCTTCACGCCGGGAAGGTTGGCGCGCAGGAAGGGGTTGGTGGCAAGTTCGTGCGAGAGGGTTGTGGGGACTGTGGGCCGCCCGGCGTTCCGGGCTTCGGCGATTGCGTTCGCACGGGATATAAGCGCGGGATTGTCCGGTTCAATGGTCAGCGCGAAACGGGCGTTCGACTGGGCGTATTCGTGGCCGGAATAGACCAGCGTTTCGGGCGGCAGGGCGGCAAGGCGCGACAGGCTGTCCCACATCATCGCGGGCGTGCCTTCGAACACCCGCCCACAGCCAAGCGCCATCAGGCTGTCGGCGGTAAAGACGGCCCCCGCATCGGGGAAATAATAGGCGACATGGCCGATCGTGTGGCCCGAGACGTCGATCACCCGGCCTTCGAACATGCCGATGCGGATCGTGTCGCCGGGGGCGACTGCCTCATCCAGATGGGGCAGGCGGTGGGCGTCGGCGGCGGCCCCGATCACCCGCGCGCCGGTCGCGGCGGCCAGCGCCCGGACGCCCGCGATATGGTCGTCATGGTGATGGGTGATAAGGATGTGGCTCGCGTGCCATTCGCGTTCGGCCAGCGCATTCAGGATCGCCGCCGCCTCTGGCACGTCCACGACCATGGTCGCGCCGGTGGCCGGGTCATTGGCGAGGTAGGCGTAGTTGTCCGACAGGCAGGGGACGGTAACGATCTCCAGGGGCATGGCTTTTCGGTTCTGTTCGCTTATTGTCATCGCGACTTTTGCCCAAGCTTGGCCCCAGCGCAATGCATCTTGATGTTCTCGATCTGCGGAATTTCTACTATCGCACCCAGTTGGGCCGCGTGGCGCAGCGCGCGATCCGCGAACAGGTCGTGGCGCTCTGGCCCGACGTCAAGGGCCAGACGGTCGCCGGATACGGCTTTGCGGTGCCGCTTTTGCGCCCCTATCTGGACCAGGCCCGCCGTGTGATCGGCCTGATGCCGGGGCCGCAGGGGGTGATGCCCTGGCCCGCCGGGGGCGACAATGTTTCCGTCCTGTGCGAAGAAACGGCCTGGCCCATCGACACCGGCATGGTGGACCGTTTGGTGCTGTTGCACGGGCTTGAAACCTCGGACAGCGCGACGGCGCTTCTGGACGAATGCTGGCGTGTGCTGGGGCCGGGGGGCAGGGCGCTGTTCATCGTGCCGAACCGCTCGGGCCTCTGGTCGCGGTCGGACAAGACGCCCTTCGGCTTTGGCCGCCCCTATTCGATGAGCCAGCTTGAGGCGCAGCTTCGCAAGCACAACTTCGCCGCCGAACGGCAGCAATCGGCGCTGTTCGCGCCGCCCTCGACGCAGCGTTTCTGGCTGCGCACGGCGCCGATGTGGGAACGCTTCGGCCTGCGGGTGTCCAGCGTCGTGGCCGGGGGTGTCCTGATGCTGGAAGTGTCGAAACAGGTCCATGCCCCGCAGCGGCCGGGGCTTGCCGCGACGGTGCGCCGCCCGATGCGCGTGCTGGACGCGCTGCCCGCGCCGACGCCCAATGCCGAACCGGCCTGACCGCGCCGCCGCGCCATGCCGCGCCGCAGCGCCCGAATCTCTGCCGCCGCAACACGCCCGGTCCGGCCCTGGGCGTGGCTTCACGCCCGACCACGCCGGAACATTTTCCGACTGATACCGTAAACGGCCCGGATTATGGGCCAAAGCATTCACTTTCTGTTGACCTAGGCAGTTGCGAGGGGCGGGGACCTCTGCTACACCCCGCCGCGATCAAGAGTGCGCGCCAGCGCACCCTAAGGGTAGCCCCTGACCTGAACCAAGGGGCGCGGGGTACAACAAATCGGAAGGATCGACGTGTCCGAACCAGCTTCGATTTCAGCAGGCATTGCCGGTCGCTATGCGACGGCCGTCTTCGAACTTGTCAAGGAAGCGAAAGGGCTGAAGGCGCTTGAGGCCGATGTGGCCGCGCTGGAAGGGGCCGTGAAGGACAGCGCCGACCTGCGCGCGCTGATCTCCTCGCCGATCTACACGCGCGATCAGCAGACCAGGGCGATCGGCGCGCTGGCCACCAAGATGGGCCTGTCGCAGACGCTGTCCAACACGCTTGGCCTGATGGCGCAGGGGCGCCGCCTGTTCGTCCTGCCGCAGCTGATCGCCGCCCTTCAGGCGATGATCGCGGAAGAGAAGGGCGAAGTGACCGCCGACGTGACCGCGGCCGAGGCGCTGACAAAGACACAGGCCGACCGGCTTGCGAAATCGCTCTCCGCTTCGGTCGGCAAGACCGTGAAGCTTAATACGACCGTCGATGACAGCCTTATCGGTGGTCTTATCGTCAAGGTTGGCTCGAAGATGATCGACACCTCGATCCGCTCGAAGCTCGCCTCCCTCCAGAATGCTATGAAAGAGGTCGGATAATGGGAATCCAGGCAGCCGAGATCTCTGCGATCCTTAAGGAGCAGATCAAGAACTTCGGTCAGGAAGCAGAAGTGACCGAAGTCGGCCGCGTGCTGTCCGTCGGTGACGGTATCGCGCGCGTCTACGGGCTGGACAACGTCCAGGCCGGTGAGATGGTCGAATTCCCCGGCGGCATCCGCGGGATGGCGCTGAACCTTGAGGTCGACAACGTCGGTGTCGTTATCTTCGGTTCGGACCAGGACATCAAGGAAGGCGACACCGTCAAGCGAACCAAGTCCATCGTGGACGTGCCGGTGGGCGACGAGTTGCTGGGCCGGGTCGTGGACGGCCTTGGCAACCCGATCGACGGCAAGGGCCCGATCAAGACCAAGAAGCGCGCCATCGCCGACGTGAAGGCGCCGGGCATCATCCCGCGCAAATCGGTGCATGAACCGATGGCGACCGGCCTCAAGGCCATCGACTCGATGATCCCGATCGGCCGTGGCCAGCGGGAACTTATCATCGGCGACCGCCAGACCGGCAAGACCGCCGTCGCGCTCGACGCGATCCTGAACCAGAAATCCTACAACGAAGCCGCGGGCGACAACGAGGCGAAGAAGCTTTACTGCGTCTATGTCGCCATCGGCCAGAAGCGGTCCACCGTCGCCCAGCTGGTGAAGAAGCTAGAAGAAACCGGCGCGATGGCCTATTCCATCGTCGTCGCCGCGACCGCGTCGGACCCGGCGCCGATGCAGTTCCTCGCGCCCTATTCGGCGACCGCCATCGCGGAATATTTCCGCGACAACGGCCGCGCCGCGCTGATCGTCTATGATGACCTGTCGAAGCAGGCCGTGGCCTATCGCCAGATGTCGCTGCTTCTGCGCCGCCCGCCGGGGCGTGAAGCCTATCCGGGCGACGTTTTCTACCTGCACAGCCGCCTGCTGGAGCGTTCGGCGAAGCTGAACGAGGATCATGGCGCGGGCTCGCTGACGGCGCTGCCGATCATCGAAACCCAGGGCGGCGACGTGTCGGCCTTTATTCCGACCAACGTGATCTCGATCACCGACGGCCAGATCTTCCTTGAGACGGAACTGTTCTACCAGGGCATCCGCCCGGCCGTGAACACCGGCCTTTCGGTGTCGCGCGTCGGTTCGTCCGCGCAGACCAACGCGATGAAATCGGTCGCGGGTTCGGTCAAGCTGGAGCTGGCGCAGTACCGCGAAATGGCGGCTTTCGCGCAGTTCGGTTCCGACCTCGACGCGGCGACGCAGCGGCTTTTGAACCGTGGCGCGCGCCTGACCGAGCTGATGAAGCAGGCCCAGTATTCGCCGCTGACCAACGCGGAAATCGTCGCGGTCATCTTCGCCGGCATCAAGGGCTACCTCGACAAGCTGCCGGTGCGCGAAGTCGGCCGCTTCGAGGCCGGTCTTCTCAAGCACCTGCGCTCGAACCGCAAGGACATCCTCGACTGGATCACCAACGACGATCCCAAGATCAAGGGTGATGCCGAGGACAAGCTCAAGGCCGCGATCGACGAATTCGCCAAGACCTTCGCGTAAGCGGGGGAGGGGAAAAGCGATATGCCCAGCCTTAAGGACCTGAAAAACCGGATCGGAAGCGTCAAGTCGACGCGGAAGATCACCAAGGCCATGCAGATGGTCGCGGCGGCCAAGCTCCGCCGCGCCCAGGAAGCGGCCGAAGCCGCCCGGCCCTATGCCGAGCGGATGACGGCCGTCATGTCGGGCCTTGCCGCCTCGGTCGGCGGGTCGGATTCGGCGCCGCGCCTTCTGGCCGGAACCGGGTCGGACAAGACCCATCTGCTGGTCGTGATGACCGCCGAACGCGGCCTTTGCGGCGGCTTCAACTCCACCATCGTGCGGCTTGCCCGCGCGCGGATTCAGGAGCTGATCGCCAAAGGCAAGACGGTGAAGATCCTGACCGTCGGCAAGAAAGGCCGCGAGCAGTTGAAGCGTGACTACGCCGACCTCTTCGTCGCCCATGTCGATCTCTCCGAGGTCAAGCGGGTCGGCTATGAGAACGCGCAATCCATCGCGCGGGACCTGCTGCGCCGCTACGATGCGGGTGAGTTCGACGTCGCCACGATCTTCTTCAACCGCTTCCAGTCGGTGATCAGCCAGATCCCGACCGCGCAGCAGATCATCCCGGCGAGTTTCGACGCGGGTGAGGCCGACGCCGCTTCGACGCTCTATGAGTATGAGCCGTCGGAAGAAGGCATCCTTGCCGATCTCTTGCCGCGCGGCGTTGCCACCCAGATCTTCACCGCGCTCTTGGAAAACGGCGCGTCGGAGCAAGGGGCGCGGATGTCCGCCATGGACAACGCGACGCGCAACGCGGGCGAGATGATCGACCGCCTGACCATCGAGTACAACCGCTCGCGTCAGGCCGCGATCACCAAGGAACTCATCGAAATCATTTCGGGCGCCGAGGCGCTCTAACGGAACCGGAGAAAGCACATGGCAAGAGCACCGAAAACTGCCGCCGCTACCGGCAAGGTGACCCAGGTCATCGGCGCCGTCGTGGACGTTCAGTTCGACGAACACCTTCCCGCAATTCTGAACGCGCTCGAAACCGAGAACAACGGCAAGCGTCTGGTTCTGGAAGTTGCCCAGCACCTTGGTGAGAACACCGTGCGGACCATCGCCATGGACGCGACCGAGGGTCTTGTCCGCGGCGCCAAGGTGACCGATACCGGCCACCCGATCTCGGTTCCGGTCGGCAACGCGACGCTGGGCCGTATCCTCAACGTCATCGGCGAGCCGGTGGACGAAAAGGGTGCCGTCTCGGCCAAGGAAACCCGCGCCATCCACCAGCCCGCGCCGGAGTTTTCCGAACAGGCGACCTCGTCCGAGATTCTCGTCACCGGCATCAAGGTCATCGACCTGCTGGCGCCCTATTCGAAGGGCGGCAAGATCGGCCTCTTCGGCGGCGCCGGTGTGGGCAAGACCGTTCTCATCATGGAACTCATCAACAACATCGCCAAGGTCCACTCGGGCTTCTCGGTGTTCGCGGGGGTTGGTGAGCGGACCCGTGAGGGCAACGACCTGTACCACGAGATGATCGAATCGGGCGTCATCAAGCCGGACGAGCTGGAAAAATCGCAGGTGGCGCTGGTCTACGGCCAGATGAACGAACCGCCGGGGGCGCGCGCCCGCGTCGCGCTGACCGGCCTGACGCTGGCCGAACAGTTCCGCGACCAGTCGGGGACCGACGTTCTGTTCTTCGTCGACAACATCTTCCGCTTCACGCAGGCGGGTTCGGAAGTGTCCGCGCTTCTCGGCCGTATTCCTTCGGCCGTGGGCTACCAGCCGACGCTGGCGACCGACATGGGCGCGCTTCAGGAACGCATCACCTCGACCAAGGCCGGCTCGATCACGAGCGTTCAGGCCATCTACGTTCCGGCCGACGACCTGACCGACCCGGCGCCGGCGACCTCGTTTGCGCACCTCGACGCCACGACGGTTCTGTCGCGTGCGATTTCCGAACTTGGCATCTACCCGGCGGTTGACCCGCTCGACTCCACCAGCCGTATCCTCGATCCGGCCGTGGTGGGCGAAGAGCATTACCAGGTCGCCCGTGACGTGCAGGGCATCCTTCAGCGCTACAAGTCGCTTCAGGACATCATCGCCATTCTCGGCATGGACGAACTGAGCGAAGAGGACAAGCTGACCGTGGCCCGCGCCCGGAAGATCCAGCGTTTCCTGTCGCAGCCCTTCGACGTGGCGAAGGTCTTCACCGGCTCTGACGGCGTTCAGGTGCCGCTGGAGGAAACCATCTCCTCGTTCAAGGCGGTGGTTGCCGGTGAATACGACCATCTGCCGGAAGCGGCCTTCTACATGGTCGGCGGCATCGAGGAAGTGAAAGCCAAGGCGCAGCGTCTGGCCGCGGAAGCGGCGTAAGGGGGCGATATGGCCGATACGATGCAATTCGACCTCGTCAGCCCTGAACGGCGGCTTGCCTCCGTTCAGGCGCGCGAGGTGCGCATTCCGGGCGCCGATGGCGACCTGACGGCGATGCCGGGGCATGCGCCCCTCATCACCACGCTGCGGCCGGGCATCCTTCATATCGTCAAGGCCGACGGCGCGACGGACGACTACGCCGTCACCGGCGGCTTTGCCGAGATTTCCGAGGCGGGCGTTTCGCTTCTGGCGGAAGAGTCGCTGCACGTGTCCGAGGTCACCCCGGAGATCGTGAAGGGCTATGTCGCGCGGGCGGAAGAACAACTGCGCGCCGCCAAGGAAAACGGCAGCCACGACGTTGTCGACGATGCGACAAAGCTTCTGGCCGACATGGTCGCCATGGGCGATCACATGGGAATTTCGTCGCGCTGAGCGAGCGATACCTAGTCAAGCAAACGGCCCCCTCGGGGGCCGTTTTGCGTCTCAGGGGGCCGGGTTACATATCGGCCTGGGTCTCGGCCGCCTCATCCTGGATCACCTGACCGGCGCTTTCGATGTCCTGGCCCGCGCCCTTGATGGTTTCACAGGCGCCAAGCGCGAGAAGGGCGGTCAGCAGAACGGCAATGCGGGTCATGGTCGATCTCTCCTGTCAGGCATGTCTTGCCTGCTTGTAACGCCCGTGGGGCAGGCCCGGTTCCGTTAAGACATCCTTTACCATTCCCCGCGCAAAGTCCGGGGATGTTGCGCCTTATCCCCCTTTTCCCGCTTCTCCTGCTGGCCGCCTGCGTGTCGCCCGCCCCGGATTTCTTCGGGGCAGAGCGGCAGGAGGTCACGCGCGGCGGCATCCGTTTCGTCATCTATCGCTCCGGCGCGGAGGTTGAGGTGGTGCGCATGGGCTATCTCTCGCGCCCCGCCCGCGCCGCGGTCCCGCGCCTGATGGCCGAGGCGGTGGAAGAGGCGACGGGCTGCCCGGTCGTCCCCGGCTCCATGACGACTAAGATCCCCGGCGATACCGGCGTGGCGCGGTTCGACCTGAACTGCCCCGGATGATCCAGATCAAGGATTTCACCTTTCCGGTCTGATAGTTGGGCGGCAGGAACCGCATCACGACCGGACAGGGGACTTCCGATGTTTCGTCTTTTCTTGATCATCTACACGCTCGCCGGCTCCACGCTGGCCGGATCGGCCGTGGTCGCCGCGCTGACGATGAACCGCTTCGATACCTATTCGATCATCGTGGCCGCCGCCCTTGGCGCGCTGGTGGCCATTCCGGTCGCCTGGGTCGTCGCCAAGCAGCTTTCGGACGCCTGATCAGGTCAGGAAGGCGCGTAGCGCGGCCTCGAACTCACGCGGTTTCTCGGCGTGAAGCCAATGGCCCGCGCCGGGGATCTTCGCCATCCGCGCGTTCGGGAACAGCGCCTTGATCCGCGCCCGGTCGTCGGATTTCACGTAGTCCGACGCCGCGCCCGACAGGAACAGCACCGGCCCGTCATAACGCCCCTCGGTCCCCGGCCAGCCGGTGATAAGGTCCATGTCGCGCTCCAGCACGTCAAGGTTCAGACGCCAGCGCGGCGGCTGCTGCTTCAGGTCCAGCGACTGAAGCAGGAAGGCGCGGACCGAGGCGTCTTTGACCCGTGCTGACAGCCGCGCATCCGCGTCCGATCGCAGGGTCAGCCCGGTCAGGTCCAGATCGCGCATCGCCTGCGCCAGATGGGCCTGCGAATGGCCATAGGCGACCGGGGCGATATCGGCGACCACCAGCCGGTTGACCAGCGCGCCCTCTGTCAGCGCCAGTTGCATCGACGCCTTGCCGCCCATCGAATGCCCCACCACATCGACCGGCCCGCCGATCCAGCGGATGACCTCGGCCAGATCGCCCGCCATGTCGGGATAGGTCTGGCTGTCGGCGCGGAAACTGTCGCCGTGATTGCGCATGTCGACGCTGACCACGCGCCGGGAATCGGCCATGCGCCGGGCGATGGCGCCCCAGTTCCGGGCCGAGCCGTAAAGCCCGTGAACGATCAGAAGCGTCGGCAGCGCGCCCGAAGTGCCGTATTCGATGACATTCAACATAGCTTGCTGCGTAAAGCAGGCCGATCCGCTTTTCCAGTGCGTTGCGGGGCAGGGGCTTTGGCGGCTAGACTTGGCCCGTGGGGTCTGGAGGGGTGAATGAGCGCGGTGAATGTGCAGCAGATGGCGGCCCGTGTCGCCGAACTGTTCGAGGCGCGGCTGAATGTCGGCGGGCGGACGCTGGCCGAAAAGCTGCGCCGGGGCGGGCGGCGCCTGCCGCGCAGGGTCCGGCGCGAGGCCGCCTATCTGGCCGAGGTCGCCCAGCAGGCGCAGATCCCCCGGCTGATGGTCCAGATCGACCACGCCCGCGCCGCCCATGCCTATGACGCCTGCCTGCGCTACCTGCGCCCCATCGGCGCGTCCGAACGGCGCCGTGCGCTGGCCTTGCAGGTGTTGACCGGCGTCGGGGCGGCGGTCTTCATGACCGGGCTTCTGGTGATCCTGGTCCTGGCTTGGCGCGGCTACGTCTAGATCGTGTCGCATGTTCGAGAAGCACAAAACCGGTTCCCGCTTTTGTGCAACATGCTCTAGGCAAGGAAAAGCCCGGACGCGCGGGGGCGGTCCGGGCCTTTCGTCAGCAGGTCCTCGACCTTAAAGGCCGGGGTAAAGCGGGAAGCGGGCGCAGAGGGCCGCAACCTCGCCCTTGACCTTCTCCTCGACGGCGCCGTTGCCATCCTCACCGTTGGCCGCAAGGCCGTCGACGACCTCGACGATCCAGCGGGCGATCTGGCGGAATTCCTCCTCGCCAAACCCGCGCGTGGTCCCGGCGGGGGAACCCAGGCGGATGCCGGAGGTCACGAAGGGCTTTTCCGGGTCGAAAGGCACGCCGTTCTTGTTGCAGGTGATATGGGCGCGGCCAAGGGCGGCCTCGGCGGCCTTGCCGGTCACCTTCTTCGGCCGCAGGTCGGCCAGGCAGAGGTGGTTGTCGGTGCCGCCCGACACGATGTCGATGCCGCCCTTCATCAGCTCATCCGCCATGGCGGCGGCGTTCTTCTTCACCTGTGCCGCATAGGTCTTGAACCCCGGCCGCAGCGCCTCGCCAAAGGCGACGGCCTTGGCGGCGATGACATGCATCAAGGGGCCACCCTGAAGGCCGGGGAAGACGGCAGAGTTGATCTTCTTCGCGATGTCCTCGTCATTGCAAAGGATCATGCCGCCGCGCGGACCGCGGAGCGATTTGTGCGTGGTGGTCGTCACGACATGCGCATGGGGCAGGGGGGAGGCATGGACGCCGCCCGCCACCAGGCCCGCGATATGGGCCATATCCACATGAAGATAGGCGCCGATTTCGTCCGCGATGGCGCGGAACGCGGCCCAGTCCCATTCGCGGCTATAGGCGGTGCCGCCCGCAAGGATCAGCTTCGGCTTATGCTCAAGCGCCTTGGCGCGGACGTCTTCCATGTCCAGCCGCTGATCCTGCTGGCGCACGCCGTAGGACACCACGTTGAACCACTTGCCCGACATGTTGACGGGCGAGCCATGGGTCAGGTGACCGCCGGAGTTCAGGTCAAGACCCATGAAGGTGTCGCCGGGCTTCAGAAGCGCCAGGAACACCGCCTGGTTCATCTGGCTGCCAGAGTTCGGCTGGACGTTGGCGAAGTTGCAGCCGAAAAGCTCTTTCGCCCGTTCGATCGCCAGCGTTTCGGCCACATCGACGAACTGGCAGCCGCCATAGTAGCGCTTGCCCGGATAGCCTTCGGCATATTTGTTGGTCAGGACCGACCCCTGCGCCTGAAGCACGGCAAGGGACACGATGTTTTCCGAGGCGATCAGCTCGATCTCGTCGCGCTGGCGGCCCAGCTCATCGGTGATGGTGCCGAAAAGTTCGGGGTCGCGGCTGGACAGGTCTTCGGTGAAAAATCCGGCATCGCGCTGCGGGGCGTTCATGGGCATCTCCTCAGGATCAGGCTTGCTGGCTCTTTATCCCAGCGCGTCCCTTGCGGAAAGGATGAATCCGACCTCTTTGCATCCGGCCCCGAACGGGCGCGGAAGGGGCAGGGGGTTGCCTTCCCGTGCCGGGGGTGGATGATTGCGCGCAACGACAACCGAAAGGGCCAGGATGCAGAAGATCTGCTTCACCGCGAGCGAGACCGAGGTCGCGCAATCCGCCCTTCAGCGGATGGTCGGGCGCTATGGCAATTCCGCGATGGACAAGGCCGATGTGATCGTCGCGCTGGGGGGGGACGGCTTCATGCTTCAGACCCTTCATGCGACCGAACATCTTGACGTGCCGGTCTATGGTATGAACTGCGGCACCATCGGTTTTCTGATGAACGAATACGGTGAGGAGGACCTGCCCGAGCGGCTGGGCGTGGCGGAGGAAGAGGTGGTCAACCCGCTGGCGATGCTCGCGATCAGCGTCGATGGCAAGGAACACCGCGCGCTGGCGATCAATGAGGTGTCGCTTTTGCGCGCGGGGCCGCAGGCGGCGAAGCTGCGCATCAGCGTCGATGGCAAGGTGCGGATGGAGGAACTGGTCTGCGACGGGGCGCTGGTGTCCACCCCGGCGGGATCGACGGCCTATAATTATTCCGCCCATGGCCCGATCCTGCCCATCGGGGCCGAGGTTCTGGCCCTGACCGCGATGGCCGCCTTCCGGCCCCGGCGCTGGCGCGGGGCGTTGCTGCCGAAGACGGCGAAGGTGCGGTTCGACGTGCTGGACGCCGGTAAACGCCCGGTCATGGCCGATGCCGATGGGCGGTCGGCGCGAGACATCCTTTGGGTCGAGGTGAGTTCCGAGGATCGCATCCGCCACCGCATCCTCTTCGATCCTGGCCACGGGCTTGAGGAAAGGCTGACGCGCGAGCAGTTCGTTTAAACCCCTTTTCACCAGTTAGCATTCCGACGGCTCCGGCTACCTTGGCACCACCTCCCTCAGGTATCCCTTACAAAAGAAATCCGAAAGTTCCAGATGATGCGGTCAACTTGGTTATGCAGAAAAATGATAGAGACAATCTTTTTGTCTCTCTGTATGGCGTTGTCTTTACCTTCCAATGCAGAAGAGCGAGCGCGCAAAATGGATAACGGTTATTTTGCAGCTATAATCCAAGAGGCGTTGCAGAATCTGGAGCCAGAAAAACTTAAAAGAATTGCCGTTGTTTCTTCTCCGTATTTGAGCGATCAAATTGCAGTTTTTCGTGTATTTGGAGAAAACGGTCACTTTCTCCACCTGGAACCATCCGACTATAGATCAGATAGCATTTTGGATGTTGTAAGATCTGCGGCAAGAAATGAGATTCTCATTCCAATGAGCCAGTATGAATATCAAGAGTGACCTGCTCCCCTGAAAAGTCCTCGATTTGAGGTTAGCCTGTTCTCCAACTGAGGAGACAGACGATGAAGAGATCACGGTTCAGCGAAGCGCAGATCATTGGTATTCTGAAGGAGCATCAGGCGGGCATGAGCGCGCCGGATCTGTGCCGCAAGCACGGGATCAGCGACGCGACTTTCTACAACTGGCGGCGCAAGTATGGCGGCATGGAGGTCGCCGATGCGAAGCGGCTGAAGGCGCTCGAAGCCGAGAACACGAAGCTCAAGAAGATGTTGGCCGAGCAGATGATGGATGTGGCGACACTGAAAGAGATGCTCGGAAAAAACTTCTG
>NZ_PVEP01000013.1 GCF_002973535.1 Albidovulum denitrificans | reverse complement strand
TGCGGCGCGACAATCAGGGTGAGATTCCGCGTCAATCAGGATGAGACGCTGCGGCGGGTGTGTGTCGGAGGGAGGGCGTAGCCCGACCGGAGGCACACACCCGCCGCTTCGCCCGGTTACGGGGTCTGTGATCGCGGCCGGCCTGCTACACTGGCGGTTTCCAGGAAGGGAGACCCACCTTTGTGCCGGGGCGCCATGTAACCGATCATCAGATGAGACTTTTCATGAAGTTGAGACAAAACCACCCCATCGGAACCGCCGCGGCCAAGGCGGGGATGAGCCGTGCGACGGGCTATCGTATCGTGCAGGATCCGCAATTGCCGTCGCAGAAAGCGCAGCCTCGGGGACGGCGGCGGCCCGACCCGTTGCAGCAAATCTTCGACGTCGAGGTTGTTCCCTTGCTGCAATCCGCGCCGGGTATCCGTCCGGTGGCTGTTTACGAGGAGATGTTGCGCCGCCACCCGGAATTGTCCCCGGGTATTCGCCGGACGCTGGAGCGCCGGATTCGGGCCTGGCGGGCCGAACATGGCGAAGATCAGGAGGTGATCTTCCGGCAGGTTCACGAGCCCGGCCGGCTCGGCCTGTCGGATTTCACCGATACGGGTCCGCTCGGCGTAACGATTGCAGGCCAGCCCCTTGTTCATCTGCTCTACCATTTCCGCCTGCCGTGGTCGGGCTTTGAACATGCCCATGTCATCCTCGGAGGCGAGAGCTTCGTCGCCCTGGCGGAAGGGCTTCAGAATGCACTCTGGTCGGTGGGGGCTGCGCCGCATTATCATCGCAGCGACAGCCTGTCGGCGGCTTTCCGCAATCTCGACAGCGATGCGTGGGCTGACCTTACGACACGCTACGAGGCGCTGTGCGCCCATTACCACACCCATCGAGAACTCCACGACCGACCTCTGGGCCATTCTGGAACAGCTCGCGCCTGGTCGTCTGGTGCCGCTCACGGAGTTTAGGAAGCTCTACAGCACGCCCGAGGAAGGCCGCCTAAAAGCGCTCTACGACTTCGTATTTGAAGTGAACCAGGGCTTGCCTCCGATGGCGTTGCGGCGCCTGAAAGAGGACGTGGCCAAGGAACTGCCCTTGAAGACACGGATATTGCATCCACGGGTGATGCCAGATGTGCAGGCAGAGGCTTATGAACGAGCACGGGACAAACTGGCAACGGGGACAAAAGGGGCAGCGCTCAAGATGCTGCATCACATTCGCTCGGTCTCGGTTCACCCTGCCATCACCGCCATCGAGAATGCAGACGAATTCATCGACCTCTCGGGGCGCTTGTCCATTCCGCGATCCTGAGGACATTCGAACGCGACCAGGTGACCCCACCAGAGCAGCGTTCGGACAGAAGTTATCAATATGATTGAAGTCGTGTCGCTGCATCGGTCTGCCCGAAATAGAAAGGTCATGAAATGGCATGCGCCAAGATAGGTCCCTCACACCCTGATCTTTCCGCAGCGAAGCCGTTCAGGACAGATGACAGGACAACGCATAAGGCGCGCCAGCTTCCAATCCGCGAGAAGTCAAGTCCAGCGCCGGACGCGCCACCTGAAAACCGTACCGCGCCAAATGCCAAACAGAGACTCAGGCCATTTTGGGTGGATATTTAGCCTGCAATTTCAAGTCTCTAGGGAGCGCAACGCCTGGCAAGCCGCGGAAATCACGCCACAATACGCGAGGCGCAAAATTATTTAAAATCAATGACTTATGTGGTGGCGGAGTGGAAGGGATTCGAACCCTCGAGACGGTTTCCCGCCTGCACCCTTAGCAGGGGTGTGCCTTCGACCACTCGGCCACCACTCCGCCTGCCCGTTTAATGGTTGGGCCGGGGCGGAGCAAGCGGATATTCGGGGGGGACGGGTCAGGCGAGGTGGTCGCGGAAGGCGCGGACGACCTCGGCGTAGACCGCGCGCTTGAAGGGGACGATGGAGGCCAGCATCTCATCGGCCGTGACCCAGCGCCATTCTGAGAATTCGGGATGCTCGGTGGCGATGTCGATCTGGTCGTCGCGGCCGAGGAAGCGGAACAGGAACCAGCGTTGCCGCTGGCCCCGGAACTTGCCGCCCCAGACCCTTCCCAGAAGCTCTTCCGGCAGGTCGTAGGTCAGCCAGTCAGGGGACTTGGCGATGAATTCCACCAGATCGGCGGTGACGCCGGTTTCCTCCCAAAGCTCGCGCAGCGCCGCGGCGCGGGGCTTTTCGCCCGCGTCAATCCCGCCTTGGGGCATCTGCCAGGCGGAAACCGGGTTGTCCTTGCGCTGACCGGCGAAGATCAGGCCCTTGGGGTTCAGAAGCATGACCCCCGCGCAGGGGCGGTAGGGCAGGGAAGAGGCATCGGTGCTGGTCATCAATGAAAAAGGGCCGGTTGCCCGGCCCCGCCTTCCTATTGCTTCGCCGCCTGCAATTCCGCCGCGTCGGGCTGAATCGCGGACAGGCCCTTGAGGATGTCGATTGCATAGGCAAGCTGATAGTCCTCGCTGCGCAGCTTCGCCGCCTCCTCGGCCTTCTGCTGTTCTTCCTCCAGCACCTTCTTCTCATCCTCGGTCATCGAGTCGTTGGAGATGGCGCCGCGCAGGTCGGCCTCGGACCGCATCCGCTTGGCGGCCGAGGCGGCCTCATCCTCGGCCTTGTCCTCGGGCTTCACCTCGGGCTGTTCGACCACGATGTCGGGCGAGATGCCAAGCGACTGGATCGACCGGCCCGACGGCGTGTAATAGCGCGCCGTGGTCAGGCGCATAGCGCCCTCGCCCCGCAGCGGGATCACCGTCTGGACCGAACCCTTGCCAAAGCTCTTGGTGCCGACGACGATGGCGCGGTGATGATCCTGAAGCGCGCCGGTCACGATCTCCGACGCCGAGGCAGAGCCGCCGTTGATCAGCACGACCATCGGCTTGCCTTGCGCCAGATCGCCCGTCTCGGCGTTGAAACGTTCGCTGTCCTGCGGGTTGCGGCCGCGGGTCGACACGATTTCCCCCTTGTCGAGGAAGGCGTCCGAGACCGCGATCGCCTGCGTCAGAAGGCCGCCGGGGTTGTTGCGCAGGTCAAGGACGAAGCCGTTGATCTTGTCCATCCCGCCCGCATCCTCGATCGCCTTCTTCATGCTGCTTTCGAGGTTGTCATAGGTCTGGTCGTTGAAGGTGGTGACGCGCAGGACGACGCTGTGGCCCTCGACCCGCGACTTGGCGGCGGTCAGCTTGATCGTGTCGCGGATGATCGACACGTCGAAGGGTTCGTCCGTCCCTTCGCGGCCGATGGTCACGACGATCTCGGACCCGACCGGCCCGCGCATCTTGTCGACCGCCTGATCAAGCGTCAGGCCAAGGACGCTTTCGCCATCCACATGGGTGATGAAATCGCCGGCCTTGATCCCGGCCTTGTCCGCAGGGGTGCCGTCGATGGGCGAAACGACCTTGATGAAACCGTCCTGCTGCGTGACCTCGATCCCGAGGCCACCGAATTCGCCGCGCGTCTGGACGCGCATGTCGGCGAAGGCGTCGGCCGACATGTAGCTGGAATGCGGGTCGAGAGAGGTCAGCATGCCGTTGATCGCGGCCTCGATCATCTTGCCCTCGTCCACCGGCTCGACATATTGCGAGCGGATGCGTTCGAAGATGTCCCCGAAGAGGTCAAGCTGTTCGTAGACCGACCCGCCCTTCTTCGCCTCCTCGGCCAGAAGCGGCCCGGCGATCTGGGTGGTCAGCAGAACCCCGGCGACCGTCCCGCCCAGCGCAGCCATCGCGAATTTCTTCATCGCTCAGTTTTCCTTCGTTTCCGCGAACCAGGGACCGGGGTCCACAGGCTCCTTTCCATGTCTCAGCTCTATATAAAGCGTTTCCGTGCGCCCTGTGCCACCGCCTTCTTGCCCTTCGGCGGGAAGAAGCGTTCCACTGTCTTCCTGACCGCCCATCAGGCCAAGGGGCGCGCCCGCCTCGATCACGTCTCCGGTTTCGCCATATACCGTCTCTATCCCTGCAAGAACCAGAAGATAGCCTGCCGAAGGCTCAACGATCATCACATTTCCGTAGTCGAGAAGCGGGCCGCGATAGCGGATCGTCGCGGGCCAGGGCGCGGTGACCAGCGCGGCCGGGCGTGTGGCGATCAGGATACCGGGGCGGCGGATACCGGCCGCGTCGGCCTCGCCCGCCGTGCGCAAAAGCGTGCCGTGGACCGGCAGGGGCAACGTCCCCTTGGCGCCTTCGAAATCCTCCATCGGGGCGCCGATGTCGGTTTCGATCCCGGCCAGACCGGCCGCGAAGGCATCAAGGCTGTCGGCGCTGGTCAGCAGCGCGCTAAGCTCTTCGGGCATGTCGAGGAAGCGGGTCGGCAGGTCGGTGCGGTCCTGCACCGCCTGGCTGAGGGCCGCGCGCGCCTCCTGCGCGGCGACGAGGCCGCGCGACAGCGTGTCCTTGGTATCCGCTTGCAGCGCGCGCAGGCGCTTGAGGTCCTCAAGCTGCCCGCGCAACGCCTCCGCCTCGGCCTGAAGCGCGGGGGCGACGGCGGACAGGATCATGCCCGCCCGCGCGGTCCCCTCCGGCCCGTTGGGGTGCAAAAGCAGCAGGGGCGCGGGATCGCGTTCCATCGTCAGCATGACGCTGAGAAGTTCGCCGATACGGCCGCGCCGGGCCTGAAACCCCGCCTCGATCTCCGCTTCGCGGACCGAAGCGCGGCGGATCGCATCGCGCAGCGCGGCCAGCCCGTCTTCATAGGCCATGATCGTGCGGGTCAGCGCCTTGACCCGGTTCGAGGCGCCGCGCGCGTCCTTCAGCGCGGTGACCGCCTCACGCAGGCTTTGCGCGGCCTCTTCGGCGGCGGGGATCGAAGGATCGGTCGTGGCGGCGCCACCCGGCGCGCCAAGGCACAGAAGCGCCAGGCCAAGAACCCCCGCCCAGCGCCGCATCAGCCGCGCTCGATCAGGGTCTTGCCGGTCATTTCCGGGGGCAGGTCAAGGCCCATGAGGTCCAGAAGCGTCGGCGCAAGGTCGGCCAGCCGTCCGTTGCGCAGGCGAACACCTTCGGGGCCGCCGACAAGGATCACCGGCACCGGGTTGGTCGTATGCGCCGTATGCGGCCCGCCGGTTTCCGGGTCGATCATGGTTTCGCAATTGCCGTGGTCGGCGGTGACGATCATCGCCCCGCCCACCTGTTCCAGCGCCGCCAGAACACGGCCCAGCCCGCGGTCGACCTCCTCCACGGCGGCGATCCCGGCGGCAACCACGCCGGTATGGCCGACCATGTCGGGGTTGGCGTAGTTCACCACGATCAGGTCATAGCCCTTCCCGATCGCCTCGACGAAATGGTCCGACACCTCGGGCGCCGACATTTCCGGCTGAAGGTCATAGGTCGCGACCTTGGGGGAGGGGGCCATATAGCGATCCTCGCCCGCTTCGGGGGCTTCCTTGCCGCCGTTCAGGAAGAAGGTGACATGGGGATATTTCTCGGTCTCGGCGCAGTGGAACTGGGTCAGCCCCTTGGCGGCGACCCAGGCGCCTAGCGTATTGGTCACCGGGCGCTTGGGATAGGCGGCGGCCATGAAGGCGTCATGCGTCTTGGAATAATCGACCATGCCCAGAAGCGCCGCCCAGTGCGGGCGGGACCCGCGTTCGAAGCCTGCGAAACTGTCCTCGCCCACCGCCAGCAGGATCTCCCGCGCGCGGTCGGCGCGGAAGTTGAGGCAGAAGAAACCGTCGCCATCCTTGGCGCCGGTAAAGCCGCCGATCACGGTCGGCTGAATGAATTCGTCGGTCTCGCCACGCGCATAGGCCTCGCTGACCGCATCGGCGGGGGAGGGGGCGGTCAGCCCCTTGCCCTGCACCATCGCCTCATAGGCGCGGCTGACCCGGTCCCAGCGGTTGTCGCGGTCCATGGCAAAGTAGCGCCCCGTCACCGTGGCGACCGTCGCGCCCGTGGGCAGGCGCTTTGCCAGGTCGGCAATGAAGCGGTCGGCGGATTTCGGCGCCACGTCGCGCCCGTCCGTCACCGCATGAAGCGCGACCGGGACGCCTGCCGCCGTCACCGCCTCACAGGCCGCAAGGACGTGGTCGATATGGCCATGGACGCCGCCGTCAGAGACAACGCCCATCAGATGCGCGGTGCCGCCATCGGCCTTCATCGTCTGGATGAAGGCCCCCATCGCGGCGTTCGAGAAAAAGCTCCGGTCCTCGATGGCCAGGTCGATCTGGCCAAGGTCCATCGCCACGACACGGCCCGCGCCGATATTGGTGTGGCCAACCTCGGAATTGCCCATCTGCCCGGTGGGCAGCCCGACATCGCGCCCGTGGGTCACAAGCTGGGCATGGGGGCAGTCCCGCATGATCCGGTCGAAATTCGGCGTATCGGCCAGCGCGACGGCATTGCCCTGGGTCTCTTCCCTCAGGCCCCAGCCGTCGAGAATGCAGAGAACTACGGGTTTCGGATGGGTCATGGCTTCCTCCGTTCCGGCGCTCTTCCTCTAGTCGCGTGGCGCGTCCTCGGCAACCGGGTTCGGCGCCCTAGACCCGGTGATAGGGCGCGCCTGCCAGGATCGAGGCGGCGCGGTACAGCTGCTCGGCGACCATCACGCGGACCAGCATATGCGGCCAGACCATCGGGCCGAAGGACAGGACCGCATCGGCACCGTCGCGCAGATCAGGCGACAGACCGTCGGCGCCGCCGATCACCAGCGCGGCATCCTGTCTGCCGGTGTCGCGGAACCGTGCCAGAAGATCGGCGAAATCGGGTGAGGTCATCATGCGCCCGCGTTCGTCCAGCAGGATCGTCGCGGCGCCCTGCGGGATCGCTTTGGCCAGCAGGCCCGCCTCGGCGGCCATCCCGCCGCCCTTGCGGTCCTCGACCTCATGCTCGGTCACCGGGCCAAGGCCAAGCGCCCGCCCGCTGCGGTCGAAGCGTTTGAGGTAATCATCCACCAGGCTGCGCTCGGGACCGGCCCTGAGCCGGCCCACGGCGCATAGGTGCAGGCGCATCAGTTCGTTTGCGCCCCGACTGCGGCGCCCGAGGGCATCCACATCTTCTCAAGCTGGTAGAAGTCCCGCACTTCGGGGCGGAAGACATGGACGACGACATCGGTCGCGTCGATCAGGACCCAGTCGCCCTGTTCCTTGCCTTCGACCTTGCAGGTGCGGCCCAGATCGGCCTTCAGCCGTTCGATCAGCTTTTCGGCGATCGCGGCGACCTGACGCGACGACCGGCCTGAACAGACGACCATGAAATCGGCCACGGAGGACCGACCGCGCAGGTCGATCGTCACCACGTCCTCGGCCTTGTCGTCATCGAGGGAAGAGAGAATCCGGGCGAGCAGCGCATCGCTCGTGATCTCGGTGGGCGTCGCCGTCATCGGCACCCGCCCTGCGGCCGCGACTGGGGCCGACTTTTCAGAGTGAAACAGGACATCGTCCTCCTGGGTTGCGCGTCGCATGGTTGCCCCGACGCAGGGCCTGTCTTCAAGGTAACATCGCAAATGTAAAATCTCAATGTGACCCGAATTTGGGCAGGCGACGATTGGCGCGGGTCAGGAACTGCCACTTTCCGCCCCCCCGCGCATGGCCAGAACCGACCCGTCCAGCACCTTGACCTCGCGCTGCGGGAAGGGGATCGAGATGCCGTGTTCCTTGAACGTATCCCACAGCGCCAGATAGACCGCGCCGCGCACGTTGGTCAGCCCCTCGACCGGGTCGCGGATCCAGAAGCGCAGGATGTAATCGACCGAACTGTCGCCAAAGCCGGTGATGTGGCAGACGGCGGGACGATTCTGAAGCACCCGGTTGGCACCCAGCGCCGCCTCGACGGCGAGCTTGCGGACAAGGTGCGGGTCGTCGTGGTACGAGGTGCCGAAATGCAGGTCGATCCGCACGAATTCATGCGAATGCGACCAGTTGACGACCTGCCCGGTGATGAGGTCCTCATTTGGGATCAGGTATTCCTTGCCGTCCCGCGTAACGACCGAGACATAGCGCGCGCCCAGCGACTCGATCCAGCCGAACGTATCGCCCAGCGAGATCACGTCGCCCGGCTTCACCGACTTGTCCAGCAGGATGATGATGCCCGAGACGAGGTTAGACACCACCTTTTGCAGGCCAAAGCCAAGGCCGACACCGATGGCGCCGGACAGGACGGCAAGACCCGTCAGATCGAAGCCCACCGCCTTCAACCCGATGAAGAAGGCGGCGGAATAGAGCGTGATCTGAAGGAACTTGACCGTCAGAACCCGCATCGACGGGCTGATGTCTTCATTCGCGCGGATGCGCGCGGCGGCGGTGGTCGACAGAAGGCGCGCGGCATAGAAGAGAAGGCCGGTGACGACGGCCGCCTTGAGAAGCGCCAGCAGGGACAGGTTGAAATCGCCGAAACTGATCGCGACCCGGTCGAGGAAACCCGTCGCCTCATCCAGATAGCCGACGTAGTAAAGCGTCGCATAGGCCGTCAGGCCCCAGCCGATGATCTTGCGCAGGAAACGGTTCCTGACCACCTGAGTCGCGATCCCGATGAAGAACCATGCGGTTGCGATGGTGGCGGCCAGCGCAAGCAGGTAGCGCCGCGACGGAAAGGTGTAGAGCAGCGCAAAGCCCCCCGTCGCCGCCCAGGCCAGCAGCGCGAAGATGCCAAGCTGCATCCGGCGCCGCAGAATCACGATCCAGCGCAACTGCCATTTCGGCCGCCCCGATTTCGACAGCGCCCAGCCCTCAAGCCGGGGGCCGAGCGTCCGGGCAACGATCCACGCCACGACGATGCAGCCGACGATCACCGCGATCTGCAAAAGCTGATAGGGCAGGACCATAAGCTTGGCGTTGCGCTGCACCTCGGCCCAGATGCCGGTCAGCCAGGCAACGATCTGCTGAAACTCGAACTCCATAGACGCCCTCCGTCGGGACCATTAGGCAGGATTGCGGGCCTCTAGGCAAGGTTGGCGGCGGTGCAGGGCGCTTCGGCCTCTCTTGCGGGACAAGGGCGGAAGGTGTATCCGCTGATCCCATGAAGCGCTATTTCGACATGGATGACCGCGCCCGGCTGCCGTGGCGCTTTCACGGCGAAAGCCGTTCCGTCCTCGCGCGACTTTGATGCTGCCTTGCGTGGTTCGGCCGCGCGCGACGCCTATATCCATTCCTTAAATGTGAGATACTGCCATGGCTGGCAAAACACTCTATGACAAGATCTGGGACGCCCATGTCGTCGATACCCAGGACGACGGCACCTGCCTGCTCTATATCGACCGGCACCTGGTGCATGAGGTGACATCACCCCAGGCCTTCGAAGGTCTGCGCATGACCGGCCGCAAGGTACGTGCGCCGGAAAAGACCATCGCGGTGCCGGATCACAACGTCCCCACCACGCCGGGCCGCGAAGACCCGAAGAACATGACCGAGGACAGCGCGATCCAGGTCGCGGCGCTGGACAAGAACGCCAAGGACTTCGGCATCAACTATTACCCGGTGTCCGACATCCGTCAGGGTATCGTCCATATCGTCGGGCCGGAGCAGGGCTGGACCTTGCCGGGCATGACGGTGGTCTGCGGTGACAGCCACACCGCCACTCACGGCGCCTTTGGGGCGCTGGCGCACGGGATCGGCACGTCGGAGGTTGAGCATGTTCTGGCCACCCAGACGCTGATCCAGAAGAAGTCGAAGAACATGAAGGTCGAGATCACCGGCAAGCTGCGCCCCGGTGTGACCGCCAAGGACATCACGCTTTCGGTGATCGGCGCCACGGGGACCGCCGGCGGCACCGGCTATGTCATCGAATATTGTGGCGAGGCGATCCGCGATCTTTCCATGGAAGGCCGCATGACTGTCTGCAACATGGCGATCGAGGGCGGCGCGCGCGCGGGCCTGATCGCGCCGGACGAGGTGACCTTCGACTACGTCAAGGGCCGCCCCCACGCGCCGAAGGGCGCGCAATGGGAAGCTGCGCTGACCTGGTGGAAGACGCTGAAATCCGACGACGACGCCCATTGGGACAAGGTCGTTACCCTGAAGGGCGAGGATATCGCCCCTGTCGTCACCTGGGGAACCTCGCCCGAGGACGTTCTGCCGATCACCGGCGTGGTTCCGGCGGCGGGCGACTTCAAGGGTGGCAAGGTCGAGGCGGCGCAACGCTCGCTTGACTATATGGGCCTGAAACCCGGCACGCCGCTGAGCGAGATCAAGATCGACACCGTCTTCATCGGCTCCTGCACCAACGGCAGGATCGAGGACCTGCGCGCCGCCGCCGCGATCCTGAAGGGCAAGAAGATCGCGCCGGGCATGCGCGCGATGGTCGTGCCGGGATCCGGCCTTGTGCGTGCGCAGGCCGAGGAAGAGGGGCTGGCCGAGATCTTCAAGGAGGCCGGTTTCGAATGGCGCCTGGCCGGGTGTTCGATGTGTCTTGCCATGAACCCGGATCAATTGTCCCCTGGTGAGCGTTGTGCCGCGACCTCCAACCGCAACTTCGAGGGCCGTCAGGGCCGCGGCGGACGCACCCACCTGATGTCGCCCGCAATGGCGGCGGCGGCGGCGGTGACAGGGCATCTGACCGACGTGCGTGACCTCATATAAGGAGACTGGAATGAAACTCCCGCTCGTGTTCATCGTTCTTGGCGCGTTCATGGCGATCGGCGGGCTTCTTGCCCTTGCCAATCCCTTCGCCGCGTCGATCGCCGTCACGACACTGGTCGGGATCTTCTTCCTTGTCGCCGGGATCGGGCAGCTTTGGGCTGCCTGGTCCACCCCCGAGGACGACCACCGCCTCTGGCACGGGGCGCTGGGCCTGCTGACGCTGGTGATCGGCGTCATGCTTCTGGCCAATCCCGTGGCTGGCACCCTGTCGCTGACGCTGATCGTCGGACTTCTGTTCGTGATGAGCGGCGGTGCCAGGCTGGGCATCGCGTTTCGGATGCGGGACAGCCGCTATTTCTGGCTGCTTCTCGTCTCGGGCGCGCTGTCGGCCCTGATCGGCCTTCTGATCCTCGGCAATATCGCGACCGCCGCGACCTCGATCCTGGGTCTGCTTCTGGGCATCCAGCTTCTGTTCGAAGGCGCCGCCCTCATCGCGCTTGGCCTCATCTCGCGCCAGCGCTGACATCATCCGGGGCCGCGGCCCCAAGCAAGGACCATCACGATGGACAAGTTCACCAAGCTGACCGGCATCGCGGCGCCCATGCCGCTGGTCAATATCGACACCGACATGATCATCCCCAAGCAGTTCCTGAAGACGATCAAGCGGTCGGGGCTGGGCAAGAACCTTTTCGATGAGATGCGGTTCACGCAGGACGGCGAAGAGATTGCGGAATTCGTCCTGAACCAGCCCGCCTACCGCCAGGCGGAGATCATCGTCGCGGGCGACAACTTCGGCTGCGGGTCGTCGCGCGAACACGCGCCCTGGGCGCTTCTTGATTTCGGCATCCGCTGCGTGATCTCCACCAGCTTCGCCGACATCTTCTTCAACAACTGCTTCAAGAACGGCATCCTGCCGATCGTGATGCCGCAAGAGGTGGTCGATGTCCTGATGGACGACGCCCGCAAGGGCGCCAATGCGCGCATGACCGTCGATCTGGAAAACCAGACCGTCACGACATCCGACGGGCAGAGCTTTGCCTTTGAGGTCGATGCCTTCCGCAAGCACTGCCTTCTGAACGGTCTGGACGATATCGGCCTCACGCTTGAGAAAGTGTCGGCCATCGACACATTCGAGAAAACCGCCGCCCAGGCGCGTCCTTGGGTCTGAAAACCCCTTAACCACAACATCTTGGGCCGCCCCTTGGGGGCGGCCTTATTCTTGCGCGAATGTCGGCGGATTCTTGCTTGTGAATTGATGCAATGCCGCACCACTTCTTCCACGAAAACGCCCCAAAGACCCGCTTAAACGGGAGGAACGTTGAAGGGGAGCTGGAAGTGGGCAAAATAAAGGCAAAAATGAGGCAGTCCGTCACAGATGGCGGATTCAATGTGGAAGAGGGGCGCGGCACCGTATCCGTCCCCGCCAGGTTGAGGGGCTAGGACGTGATTTCGCAGATCACAGGCGCATTCGTGCGCGCGTTGTTGGTAATGGTGTTGATCGCGACGCCTTCCCTCATGTTGCCCTCGGTCACCTCCGATACCACGCAGATCGTGGCGCTGGTCGCCCTCTTCGCGGCCGCCCTGACCTTCTTCGAATATGCCTCGACCTATCCCGGCCTCGTCGAATTCCGCGATGCCCCGCCCTTCAACCGGGTCCGGTTCCTGTCGCTTTTCGTGACGGTCCTGCTGCTCTCCACCATCGTGCGTGGCCAGACGGAACCGACGACGCTGACCAATTTCATCGGCGCGCTGGGCAACAAGCTTGGCGGCGTGATCGACGTCCCCTACAGCCCGGTCCGCCTTGTCGTCCTGATGCTGCCCGAGGATATGAGCCTGCGTCACCTGATCCTTGTGCGCAGTACCGCAGGTCTCAGCTACCTGATCTCCCTCTCCACGATCATCGTCTTCGTCATCACCATGCGGATCCTCGGCTGGCCGAGCCGGATGGGAAGCTTCAATGTCTGGATCAACCTGCCGACCTTCGATCCGACGACCGGCGGGGACGTGGTCGAACGGCTGGAACGCGACGCGCGCTTCAACATCGCGCTGGGCTTCCTGCTGCCCTTCCTGATCCCGGCCGCCGTCAAGGTCGCCGCGATCGCTTTCCAGCCGGTGACGCTGGAAAGCCCGCAAACCCTGATCTGGACGATGACCGCATGGGCCTTCCTTCCCGCCAGCCTTCTGATGCGCGGTATCGCGATGGGCCGTATCGCCGGCATGATCGCCGAGAAGCGGCGTCAGAACAACCTTGCCGCCGAGGCGGAGCTGCTGCCGGCCTGACGCTTGCGGCGGCGCTGCTGGCGCTGCCGCTGTCGGCCGAAACGCTGCGGATCGCGACCTGGAACGCCGACCTGAGCCGCGAGGGGCCGGGGCTTCTTCTGCGCGACATCCGCGCGGGCAAGGATGCGCAGGTGGCGGCCGTCGTGGCGGTCATTGCGCGCACCCACCCCGACATCCTCGTCCTGACCGGCATCGACTATGACCATGACCTGCGGGCGCTGTCGGAATTGGCAGCCCTTGTGGCGGCAGCCGGGGGGCCGGACTACGCCCATCTTTACGCCCGCCGCCCGAACAGCGGCATGGCCAGTGGCATTGACCTTGACGGCGACGGGCGGCTGGGCGGCCCCGGCGACGCGCAGGGTTTCGGCATGTTCTCGGGGCAGGGCGGCATGGCGATCCTGTCGCGCCTGCCGGTTGACGGGGATGCGGCGCGGGACTTCTCCGCCTTCCTCTGGCGCGATCTGCCGCAAGCGCTGATCGACGGGGCGGGGCTGTCGCCTGATGCTGTGGAGGTGCAGCGCCTGTCCTCGGTCGGGCATTGGGCGGTGCCGGTCGAATTGCCGGAGGACGGTCGCCGCCTGACGATCCTTGCCTTTCACGCCACGCCGCCGGTCTTCGACGGGCCGGAGGATCGCAACGGCCACCGCAATCACGACGAAACAGCCTTCTGGACCCGGCTTCTGGATGGCGATCTGCCCTTCGCCGCGCCCAAAGCGCCCTTCGTCATCGCCGGGGACGCCAATCTTGACCCCACGGATGGCGACGGCCGCGCCGCAGCGCTGTCTGCCCTTCTGGCAGATGGCCGACTGCGGGACCCGGCGCCGAAAAGCGCGGGCGGACCGGAGGCATCGGCGCGACAAGGCGGCGTGAATGCCGCACAGCAGGGCGACCCGGCGCTTGACACCGCCGACTGGCCCGAGGACGGGCCGGGGAACCGGCGCGTCGACTACGTCCTGCCCTCGGCCGACCTTACCCTGACCGGCGCCGGGGTTTTCTGGCCCGCCGAAGGGCAAGACGGCGCGGCAGAGGCCACGGCCGCCTCACGTCATCGGATGGTCTGGGTGGACATCGACCTGCCGTAACGCGCCTTGCAAGGCCCCCGCGACGTGGGAACCGCTCACCCCCGCGGGATCAGCGCCTTGATGCCCCCGATATGATCGCGCCCGGCGGCCAGCGCGTCTTGCGCCATCTCCTCTGAGTGCGCCAGAAGGTCGGCCTGCGGGACGATCCGGTCGATCAGCCCCCAGGACAGCGCCTCATCCGCGGGGATCTTCTGGCCCGCCATCAGGATCATCTTCGCCCGCGCCGGGCCGATCAGCGCGGCCATTCGCGCCGGGTCCGAAGGCTGTGGCAGGAAGCCAAGCCGCATGACCGGATAGAAGAACCGCGCCTCAGGCACCGCGATGCGCAGGTCGCAGGCCAGCGCCATGCCGAAGGCCCCGCCCGCAAGTGTGCCGTTCAGCGCCGCGATGGTCAGGCAGGGGGCGGTGGCCAGCGCGCCCGAAAGCTCCTCCCAAAGCGGAGAAGTCGCAAGGCCCGCGCGCGCCTCATCCAGATCGGCGCCTGCGGAAAAGACCTTGCCGGTGCCGGTCAGGATCAGCGCCTTGGCCTGGCCCGAGGCATCGCGCACCGTGTCGCGGATCTGGGCCAGCATGGCGCCGGTCAGGGAATTGGCCTTTTCCGGCCGATCCAGAGTGATCTTCCACAGGTCCTCGTTTCGTGCCACCCTGATCATGCGCCCCTCGCCCCGGCTTTGCTGTTGCCCCCGGTCTATCAGCATCGGCGGCGCAAGTTCCAGCGGTCTTGGGGCCGGGAAGGGAGGACCATGAAGCGGATCGTTCAAAGCGTCGTCACCGGCCTTGTCATCGGGTTCGCCGCCAGCACCGCGCGGGCCGATCTGACGCCCGAGGATCTGTGGCAGACCATGCGGGACGGTTACGCGCAGTCGGGCATGGACGCGCAGGTCGAAGGCACGACCCGGACGCCCGATGCGCTGGTCGTCACCGGCGCGACGCTGTCCTGGGCGGCGACAAGCTGGGGCGGGCAGGTCGAGATACCCCTTATGCGCTTTCGCGACCTTGGCGACGGAAGGGTCGAACTGACACTGGCAGACCAGATCGACGCCGCGTTCTGGAGCCTGCGGGGCAAGGTGAAGGGCGCGACCTCGCAGGTCCGCCTTGTCCAGTCGGGGTTGCGCGTCACCGCCTCGGGCGTGCCGGGCGACCTGACGCTGGATTTCGTCGCGCCAGAGATGACGGCCGCACTCTCTGCGCCGAAGCTGATCGGGCGGGACGTGCCTGCGCGGGCCACGATCCGGCTTGCGGGCGGGGCCGGGCAAAGCCGGGTGACCACATCGGGCGTGACGATCAAGGATACCAGCGCCACCTTCGACAGCGCCACCTTCGACATCGCCACGCCGGGCGGCGCGCAGCGGGATTTCAAGGCCAAGGGGACGCTGAACGGCGTCACGCTGACGACCGGCATCCAGACCCCCGCCGGGTCCCTGCCCGACACGGTCGAGGCGATGCTGAAGGCGGGCTTTCGCGCCGAATATCGGCTGCAATTCGCCTCGGGCAATATCACCGCCGACCTGTTCGGCGGCAAGGAGACGACCACGGTGCAGGCCGGGCTGGCGGAGGGGGAGATCGCAAGCCGCGTCGCCCCCGATGGCAGCCGGGTCCTGCTGGCCTCGGGTCCGTCGCGGGCGGTGATCCAGGTGCCAAGCCTGCCGGTCCCGGCAGAGATCGGCCTTGATGGGGTACGCATCGCCCTTGCGGGACCGATGCTGCCCGCGCCCCGTGCGGCACCTTTCGAACTGGGGACCACGCTGGACAAGGTGACCTTTTCCGAAGGCCTCTGGGCCATGGCCGACCCGTCGCAGACCCTGCCCCATGACCCGATGTCCCTGCATCTTGACCTGACCGGAACGCTACGCCTGATCGGGCGGGCGCTGGGCGGGGGGAAGGTAACCGCCACCCGACCGCCGGTTGAGGTCGAAACCGCCTCGCTGAACGCGCTGAAGCTGTCGGCTGTCGGCGTTGATGTGGCCGGTTCGGGGACGGCGCGGTTCCTGAACGACGGGCCAGAGCCGCGCCCGGTCGGGACGGCGGATGTGGAGATCACCGGCGCCAACGTGCTTCTTGACCGGCTGGTGGCGATGCAACTGATGTCGCAGGAACAGGCGACCGGGCTGCGGCTGGGCCTTGCGCTTTTCACCGTGCCGAAGGGGGCGGATGGCGTGACCTCGCATATCGAGGCGGATCAGGGTGGCGATGTCCGCGTCAACGGGCAGGTGCTTTACCGGTTTCCGAACCCCTGAAACCCATTGGGGGGTTGAGCGTCGGCGGCAGGCGGACTACCTGTCTTGCGGTATCCCGAACCGGAAAAGACCATGACCGATGACCGCCTTGCCCCGTTGACCGAGGCGCTGTTGCGCTCCGCCCGCAAGGCGGGTGCCGATGCCGCCGATGCGCTTGCCGTGTCCGGTGCTGCAATCAGCGTCGATGTCCGTGCCGGACAGCTTGAACAGGCCGAGCGGGCAGAGGGGATCGAGATCGGGCTGCGCGTCCTTGTCGGGCAGCGGCAGGCCTGCGTTTCCGCCTCGGACATTTCCGAACGGACCATCGGCGAGATGGCCGAACGCGCCGTCGCCATGGCGCGCGAGGCGCCCGAGGACGCGACGATAGGCCTTGCCGATCCCGCCGACCTCATCACCGGGTGGGAGCCTGCGGAGTACGACCTTGCCGACCCGGCCCCGGAACCCGAGGCGGCCGCACTGGAAGCCGACGCGCGTCAGGCCGAGGCGGCGGCGCTGGCCGTCAAGGGCGTGGCGCAATGTCAGGCGGCCTCGGCCAGCTATTCGCGGCGCATGATCCACCTTGCCGCGACCAACGGATTTTCCGGCGGCTACACGCGCACCTCGCGCGCCACCTCGGCCGTCGCCGTCGCGGGCGAGGGGCTGGGGATGGAGCGTGACTGGGCCGCGGAATCCCGCGTCTACCAGGACGATCTGCCGGGCGCCGAAAGCATCGGCGCGCTGGCCGGGCAACGTGCGGTGGAACGGCTGGGCGCGCGCAAGCCGAAGACCGGCGCCTACCCGGTCCTCTTCGACGAACGCATCGCCGCCGGGCTGATCGGGCATCTTCTGGGAGCGGCAAACGGTCTTTCGGTGGCGCGCGGCGCGTCGTGGCTGCGCGACAAGCTGGGGGAGCAGGTGCTGCCCAAGGGGCTTTCGGTGATCGACGACCCGCGCCGCCCGCGCATTTCCGGGTCGCGCCCCTTCGACGCCGAAGGGCTGCCCGCCGCGCCCCGCGCCATTGTCGAGGACGGCATCCTGACCGGCTGGACGCTTGATCTTGGCACGGCGCGCAAGCTGGGCATGACCTCCACCGCCTCGGCGGCGCGTGGCATTTCTTCGCCACCCTCGCCGTCGAATTCCAACATCTCGCTCAGCCAGGGGGTGCTGACGCGCAAGGACCTGCTTGGGCAGATGGGGACCGGGCTTCTTATCACCTCGATGATCGGCTCCTCCATCAACCCGACGACGGGGGATTATTCGCGTGGCGCCTCCGGCTTCTGGGTCGAGGGGGGGGAGATCGCCTATCCCGTCAACGAATGCACCGTGGCCGGAAACCTGCGCGACATGCTGATGCGGATCACGCCCGCGAACGACGCGCGGCCCTATCTGGCCCATGTGGTGCCAAGCCTGCTGGTCGAAGGTCTGACGCTTGCCGGGGCGTGATCTCGACCTTCTGATCGACGCCGCGCGCGCCGCGGGGCGGATCGCGCATGGCTTCTGGCGTCAAAGCCCCGAGACCTGGGACAAGCCGGGCGGGGCCGGTCCGGTGACCGCCGCCGACCTGGCCGTGGACCGGATGCTGAAGGAGGAACTTCGCGCCGCCCGGCCCGATTACGGCTGGCTGTCCGAAGAAACCCCGGACGACCCCGCCCGGCTGGCCCATGACCGCTGCTTCATCGTCGATCCCATCGACGGCACCCGCGCCTTTATCGAGGGGGACACCAGTTTCGCCCATGCCCTTGCCGTTGCCGAGCGCGGGCGGGTGACCGCTGCCGTCGTCTACCTGCCCGAACGTGACGCGCTTTACGCCGCGACCGAGGATGGCCCGGCCACGCTGAACGGCAAGCCCATCGCCGCCGCCCAGCCCGACCATGCCGGGGGGGCCACGGTCCTGACTTCGGCGTCGACCCTGGCACCGGAGCATTGGGCGGGCCGCACGCCGCCCCCGGTGCGGCGGGTGTTCCGCGCCTCTTTCGCCTGGCGGCTTTGCCTTGTGGCCGAGGGGCGGTTCGACGCGACGCTGACGCTGCGGCCAAGCTGGGAATGGGACATCGCGGCGGGCGACCTGATCGCGCGTCGGGCGGGGGCCACCGTGACCGACCGGAGCGGCGCTGGCCTGCGCTTCAATCGACCCGATCCGCGCGCCGACGGGGTGATCGCGGCGGGCGGCGCGCTGTGGCAGGTGCTGCAAGGCGGCCTTGCCACGCCGGGAAGTCAGCCGCCGACGCTTCGAAAAACCTTGTAATTTCCGTATTTAACCCCCCGCCACCCCGCGCGGTGCCTTGAGACGCGGCACGCCTTGGCATAGGGTGGCGCCCGCAACAGGCTAAGCCCGGAGGGAACGATGACCCAGCGCCTGCACCTTGTCTTCGGAGGCGAGCTTGTCACGCCGACCAAGACGGTTTTCAAGGACCCGTCCAAGATCCACGTCGTCGGTGTCTTTCCCGACTATGCCAGCGCCTATAACGCCTGGAAGGCCGAGGCGCAGCGCACCGTCGATGACGCCCATACCCGCTATTTCATCGCCCATATCCACCGCCTGCGGGATGAGAAGGCGGAAAGCGGGCCGACCGAAGAACTTGGCGGGTGATCCCCTGCGGGAATGAAGCGGTCCCTTGCCCTTTCGCTTTACCTGCGGACTGCCGGGCGCGGTGACGGCGCCCCGGCGGCCCTGCGCCCGTCGCGGCCCGGTGGGTCGCTGGTCTGGGCGCATGCGGGGGGCGGTGCTTCGGCCCGCAGCCTGGGCCAGCTTCTTGACCGCATCGCGCGCGATCGTCCCGACCTGTCGATCCTGGTGACGTCGGAGGGTCCGCTGGACCCCGACGCCTTCCCCGAAACGGTGCTGACCGATGCGCCCCCCGCCGATCAGAAGGCGGATGTGCAGGGCTTCCTTGACCATTGGCAGCCCGATCTTTTCCTTCTGACCGGGTCCACGCTTCCGCCGGTGACCATCGTCGCCCTGCATGACCGGGACATTCCCGCGATCCTCGCCGATGCCCGCGTGCCGGCGCAAAGCGACTGGTCGGGCTTCTTTCGTCGCGGCATGGTTGCCTCTCTCCTCTCGCGGTTCACCCGTATTCTGGCGCAGGACGGCGACAGCGCGCGGCGGTTGCACAAGATCATTGGCGCGGGCGCGCAGGTCGAGGTGGCCGGGCGGATCGAGGAAAGCAGCGACCCCTTGACCTGCAATGAGGGGGAGCGCGCTGAATTGGCCGAGATATTGCGGGCGCGGCCGGTCTGGCTGGTCGCCGCCTGCCCCGAGGCGGAAGAGACGGCGGTGCTGGCCGCCCATGCCCATGCGCTGCGACTGGCGCACCGGATGCTGCTGATCCTGTCGCCCGCCGACGCGCAGCGCGCCGGGGTGCTGGCCGCGCGCTGTCAGGCCGAAGGCTGGGGCGTCGCGCGCTGGGCCGAGGATGAGGCGCCCGATGACGAGGTGCAGGTTCTGGTGACCGATGGTGAGGCCGACATGGGCCTTTGGTATCGCCTCGCCCCGGTGTCTTTCATGGGCGGAACGCTTCTGCCCGGAGGCGGCGGACGCAACCCCTATGAACCCGCGGCCCTAGGCTCGGCCATCCTGCACGGTCCCGAACCCGGCCCCTATCCCGACGCCTATACCCGTCTGGCCGAGGCCGGGGCGGCGCGGCGTGTCGCCGACGGCGCGGGGCTGAGCGGGGCGGTGGCGGACCTGATCGCCCCGGACAAGGCCGCCCTTCTGGCGCATAACGCCTGGGTCGCGTCCTCTGGCGGGGCAGAGGTGACGGAACGGATCGCGCGCATCATCCTGTCCTGTCTTGACCGGGCGCCGTCGATCACCGATGCAGGGGCGTGATGCGACCGCCAAAGTTCTGGGACAACCCGCCCGACCATCCCGGCCTTGCCGCAAGGCTGCTGGCGCCGCTTGGCCGTCTTTATGCCGCCGGAACCGCGCGCCGTCTGGCGGCGGGTATGCCGTTCCATCCCGGCGTGCCGGTGATCTGCGTCGGCAACCTGAACGCGGGCGGGACCGGCAAGACGCCGACCGTCATTGCCCTGGCGCAGCGGTTGGCCGCGCGGGGCGTCACCGCCCATATCGTCAGCCGGGGCCATGGCGGGGCGCTGGAAGGGCCGGTACGGGTCGATGAACGCAAGCACAGCGCCGCCGATTGCGGGGATGAACCGCTATTGCTCGCCGGGTTCACGCCGACATGGATCGCGCGCGACCGCGCCGCCGGGGCGCGGGCGGCCGTTGCCGCAGGCGCGCGGGTGATCCTGATGGATGACGGGTTTCAAAACCCGGCACTGGCCAAGGACCTGTCGATCGTCGTCGCCGATGCCGAGAAGGGTTTTGGCAACGGCCTCTGCCTGCCCGCCGGTCCACTGCGAGAGCCGGTTGCGACGGGCCTGTCCCGCGCCGATTTCTGCCTGACCATCGGTGACGCCGCCGCGCAGGAACGGTTCGGCGAGGTCTGGGGCAGGGCCGTCACGGTGCCAAGGCTGACCGGCGCGCTGGCGCCGCTGGCGACGGGGATGGATTGGCAGGGCCTGCGCGTTCTGGCCTTCGCAGGGATCGGCCACCCGGAAAAGTTCTTTCGCACGCTCCGCGAGTTGGGGGCAGAGGTGCTGCGCTCGGTCCCGCTGGACGATCACCAGCCGCTGACGACGGCGCTGCTGCACCGGATCGAAAACGAAGCCGCCAGCCTTGGGGCGCAGCTTGTCACCACCGAGAAGGACGCCGTGCGCCTGCCCGATACGATGCGCGCCAATGTCCTGACGGTGCCGGTGCGGCTGGAATTGGATGACTGGGCGCCGCTTGATACGAGGCTTGCGGCGCTTGGGCTTTGATCGGGGCTGTCGGCTGTGCGGACCATGCTGAAGCTTGGAAAGCCGGGTATTGCCCGACCGCGGGTGGGCGTCAAACGGGATGTTCGGTAGCGCTTTATGGTGCGGCCTGCATCCAACGGCTATTCGGGTCGTGACGGCACAATATCGCCCGCCCGGTGGGGCGGTCGGGCGATGCCCGGCGGCGCGGGACGCGCCTTGGTTCCGGGCAGGGGCTCATCGCCAACCCGCCCGAACTGGCGGTTTGTCCTAACCCTTGCCCCGCCGCCCCCGGATCTCCGCGTCATGCTCCCCCAGCTTCGGTGACGGCGCGCCGGTTGCCAGCTCCGCGCCCGAGAAGGTCATGGGCGACCGCACTCCCGGAACCCCGTCGCAGGTGATCCGCATCCCCCGCGCCATGATCTGCGGGTCGTCAAAGACCTCTGCCATGTCGTTGATCGGCCCGGCAGGCACACCCTGCTTTTCGCAGGCCGACAGCAGGTCGGCCTTGTTCCACTGCCGCGTCCGTTTGCTGATTGCCGCCGTCAGGGCGGCGCGGTTGGCGATCCGGTCGGCATTGGTCAGGTACTCCGGCGCCTCGGCCAGCGCGTCGAGGTCGAGGACGGCGCAAAGCCTGCGGTATTGCCCGTCATTGCCGGTCGCGATGATGATCCAGCCATCGGCGCAGTCGAAGACGGAATAGGGTACGATATTGGGGTGGGCATTGCCCATCCGCATCGGCGCGGTGCCAGAGGCGAGGTAGTTCATCGCCTGATTGGCCATGATCGAGGTGGCGACGTCAAAGAGCGCCATGTCGATGTGCTGACCTTTGCCCGTTGTCGCCCTTTGATGCAGCGCGGCAAGGATCGCGGTTGTCGCGTAGACGCCGGTGAAGATGTCGGTGACCGCGACGCCCACCTTCTGCGGCTGGCCGTCGGGTTCACCCGTCACGCTCATCAGGCCCGACATGCCCTGGATGATATAGTCATACCCGGCACGATGGGCATAAGGCCCGTCCTGACCGAAGCCGGTGATCGAACAATAGATCAGGCGCGGGTTGATCGCGGACAGGCTGGCATAGTCCAGCCCGTATTTCGCCAACCCGCCCAGCTTGAAATTCTCGATCAGGATATCCGCGTCGCGGATCAGGTCGCGGACGAAGTCCTGATCCTCGGGCTTGCGGAAATCGGCGGTGACGGATTTCTTGCCCCGGTTGGTGGCATGGAAATAGGCCGCCGCGCGGTCGCCGTCACGCTCTACGAAGGGCGGACCCCAGCGGCGGGTATCGTCGCCCTCGGGCGCCTCGACCTTGATCACCTCGGCCCCCAGATCGGCAAGCGTCTGACCGGCCCAGGGGCCGGCCAGGATGCGCGCCAGTTCGACGACCTTCACACCGGCAAGGGGCGTCATCGCCTAGTTGCCCAGCTTTGCGTCGATGATCTTGGACAGGTCCTCATAGCTCATCTCGCCGGAATGCGTTTCACCGTTGATGATGATCGTGGGTGTTCCCTTGATGTTGTCCGCGGTCGCGTTCGCCTGATAGGTCGCGACCATCGCCCCGGCGATGTTGTCGGTTTCCATGCAGGCCTTGATATCGGCGGTGCAGGTGTCGAACGCGGCGATCGTCGCCTCGATCTTGTCCTTGTCGATCCCGGCCTTCAGACCGATCTTGCGCAGGTTGTCGATGATCCCCTTGTCGTCGCCCGCCGAGATCCAGTCGCGCTGGGTCTCATAAAGGACGTCGGAGATCTTGAAGTACTTCTCCGGCCCGCCATCCCGCGCGATCATCGCGGCAAGAAGGCCGTAGCGGTCGAAATAGACCTCACGATAGACGAACTTCACCTTGCCGGTGTCGATATAGTCGGACTTCAGCTTGGCGAAGGCCTCATCATGGAAATTCGCGCAATGCGAGCAGGTGAATGAGGCATATTCGATCATCGTGACCGGCGCGTCCTCCTGGCCCAGGACCATGTCCGGCACCCGTGCGGCTTCAGAGCTGACGCTGGCCTCCTGCGCCATGGCCGGGCTTGCGATCAGGGTGATCGGGTCGGTCGCGGTGCGGGACATCCCCCAAACCCCGCCAAGGGCGACAAGCGCCACAGCGCCGGCAAGAAGATAGGTCGGTTTCATGGATCAGCCTTTCGTTTGTCGGGGGCGAGCTAAGACTCTTTCGCCCAAAGCTTCAAGCGCTGCGCGCAAGGTTTCGTCGCGTACCCCGTCCGACACCGCATGCGCCTTGGCGCGGGTGACGGGATCGGCCGGGGCGGGCGCGGGTTTCGGGGCCGGGGTGAACGCCACCTGGCCCTCGGCAAAGCCGGTGGGGGCGGTCTGTGTCACCACGACCCTGGCAATCGCGTTATAGCCGTAGCAGGCGTTCACCTTCTCGCGGATCTTCGGCAATTGCATCTGAAGAAGCGGGGCCGAGGCGCCGGTGGTCAGAAGCGTCAGCGTCGCGCCCAGACCGTCGCGGCCATAGCCGATCTTCACCGGCAGGGCCATCGCGGCGATGTCCGCGCCCACCACCTCGGGCCAATGGGTCAGAAGCCGCGAGACGGCGAAACCGCGCGTTTCGCCCGCCGCGCGGATGCGCTGCTTCAGCAGCCCGGCGGCGGATTCGAACCCGCGCGCGTGCCTGCGAAACTGCTCCGGCTTCTTCGCCATCCCTGTCCTTTCATCTCCTGCACCCTATGTTAGAGGCTGGCGGGCGGATTGCCCATCGGGATGCGAGGCGGAGGAATAAAGTTTGTGTGACGCAGATGTCAGCCTCCCGCTTCTGGGCTGGTACGATGCCCATGCCCGCGTCATGCCATGGCGCGTCGGGCCGCAGGAACGCCGGGCCGGGATCCGCCCCGATCCCTATCGCGTCTGGCTGTCCGAGGTGATGTTGCAGCAGACCACGGTGGCCGCCGTGCGCGACTATTTCCGCCGCTTTACCGCGCGCTGGCCGACCGTCGGGGAACTGGCGGCGGCGGAGGATGGCGCGGTCATGGCCGAATGGGCGGGGCTTGGATACTACGCCCGCGCGCGCAACCTTCTGAAATGCGCCCGCGCGGTCGTGGCTGATCATGGCGGCGTCTTTCCCGGCGATAGTACGGCATTGCGCAGCCTGCCGGGCATCGGCCCCTATACCGCCGCCGCCATCGCCGCGATTGCCTTCGATGAGGCGGCGACGGTGGTCGATGGCAATGTCGAACGGGTCGTTGCGCGCCTGTTCGCCGTCGAAGACCCGCTGCCCGGCGCCAAGTCGAAGCTTGCGGAACGTGCAGCCCGCCTGACCCCGACCGAACGGCCGGGCGATTTCGCGCAGGCGATGATGGACCTTGGCGCCACGATCTGCACGCCCCGTAACCCGGCCTGCGGCATCTGCCCGCTGATGGACCTGTGCCGCGCGCGGGCCGCGGGCATCGCGCCCTCGCTGCCGCGCAAATCCGCCAAGGCGGTGAAGCCGGAGCGTCAGGGCATCGCCTATGTCGCCACCCGCGACGACGGCGCGGTGCTGCTGGAACGGCGGCCGGAAAAGGGCCTTCTGGGCGGGATGCTGGGCTGGCCCGGCACCGACTGGGCCGAGGTGCTGCCCGAGCCTTCGCCACCGGTCCCGGCCGACTGGCAGGAAGCCGCGCGGACGGTCCGCCATACCTTCACCCATTTCCACCTGACCCTGACGGTGATGACGGCCAGGGTCGCGGGCGGGACCGCGCCGGGGCGCGGCAGTTTCGTCGCGCGCGGGGATTTCCGCCCCGCCAGCCTGCCGACGGTGATGCGCAAGGTCCATGATGCGGCATCATTGCCGCCTTCGGGTGATTGAGGCAGGCCCGACAGGCGGCTAGTCTGGCGCCAGCAACCCCCGGAGTGCCTCATGCCCCGTGCGCCCCTTTCGCCCCGTCTCACCTCAGCACTGCCCTTCTGGCTGTCGCTTGTCTTCGTGCCGCTGGCCTGGGTCGGCGCGATCCGGGGCGGCTGGACCCTGTTCCTGCTGCCGGTCTACGCGGAACTTCTGACCACGCTTCTCGACAAGCTTCTTGGTCTCAACCGCGACAATCCCGATCCCGAGACGCCCGAGGGCAATCTTTTCTGGTATCGGTTCATCACGCTGATCTGGTTCCCGATCCAGTTCGTCACGGTCTTTGGCCTGATCTGGTATGTCACGCATGGCGCGGATCTGGTGCTGTGGGAACGGATCGTGCTCTTCTTCGGCGTGGGGATGATGACGGGCGCCATCGGCATCAACTATTCCCACGAACTCATGCACCAGAAGAACCGGCTCGAACGCTGGCTGGGCGATCTTCTGCTGGCGATGGTTCTTTACGGCCATTTTCGGACGGAACATCTTCTGGTCCACCACCGCTATGTCGGCACGCCGCGCGACGCGGTGACCGCGCGCTATAACGAGGGCTTCCACCGGATGTTCTTTCGCGTGCTGAGCAAGGGGCCGGCCTCGGCCTGGCGGGCCGAAAAGCTGCTGCTGGCGCGGGCCGGGCGCGGGGTGGGGCATCCGTCCAACCCGTTCTGGCGCTACGGTGCGCTTCAGATCGCCATGCTGGCGCTGGCCTTCGGGATCGGCGGCTGGCAGGGGCTGGCGCTGTTCCTCTGGCAGGCGCTGATCGCGGTCTGGCATCTGGAACTGGTGAACTACGTCGAACATTACGGCCTGACCCGCCGCTATCTGGGCGACGGCAGGTATGAGCCGGTTCGCCCGCACCATTCCTGGAACGCCGATCACAAGGTGACGAACTGGCTGCTTATCAACCTGCAACGCCATTCCGATCACCACTACAAACCCGACCGCCGCTTCCCGCTGCTTCAGACCTACGCCGCCGATGAGGCCCCGCAACTCCCGCTGGGCTATCCGGCGATGACCGCGCTTGCGATGATCCCGCCGCTCTGGCGGCGGCGGATGAACCCGCGCGTGCGGGCATGGCGGCGGCAGTTCTACCCCGATGTCACGGAATGGGGCGCCTATAACAAGGCAACCAACCCCCTGCCGCGCGGGTCCTGAGCGATGAGCTGGCAAACCATCTTCGTCCTTCTCGGCGTCACGGGGTTTCAGATCGTCGCCGTGATCTTCGCCTTTCGCGCGATGCGCCACGCGCGCACGCCGCAGGGCGCCGTCGGCTGGGTGGTTTTCCTGCTTGCCGCGCCGCATCTGGCGGTGCCGGTCTTCCTGTTTCTGGGCCACAAGCGGCTGTCGGGCTATGTCGCGATGCGCCGCGACATGCGCGAGGCTATCGCGCAGGTGACGCGGCAGATCACCCGGAACGCCCCCGCCGACCTTGCCCGGCTTGGCCCCCGGCAAGAGGATGTGCGCGCGTTCGAGGCGCTGGCGACGCAAAAGGTCCTGTCCGGCAACCTGACCACCCTTCTGATCGACGGCCCCGCCGCCTTTGGCGGGATATTTGCGGCCATCGACGCCGCCGAAACCTATGTGCTGGTCGAATTCTACACGCTTCGCGATGATGAGCTTGGCCGCGACCTTGCCCGCCACCTGATCGACTGCGCCCGGCGCGGGGTGAAGGTGCGGGTGATCTATGACGGGATCGGCAGCGTCGGGCTGCCTTCGGCCTATCTGGCCAACCTGCGCAACGCCGGGGTGCAGATCTCCAACTTCCACGCCCAAAGGCGCAGCCGGAACCGCTTTCAGATCAACTTCCGCAACCATCGCAAGATCGTCGTGGTGGATGGAGAGACCGGCTTTATCGGCGGGCTGAATGTCGGCGACGAATATATGGGCCGGTCGCGGAAGTTCGGACACTGGCGCGACACGCATATGCGCATCGACGGCCCCGCCGTGGCGCAGCTTCAGCTTGCCTTTGCCGAGGACTGGCACTGGGCCACGGGCGAGACGCCGGAACTGAACTGGCGCCCCGCGCGGCAGGAGGGCGGGCGCGATTGCCTGATCCTGTCGACCGGCCCATCGGATGCGGTGGAAACGGGCAGCCTTTACTTTCTCAACGCCATCAACGCGGCCTCAAACCGCCTCTGGATCGCGACGCCCTATTTCGTGCCGGACGTGGACATCGTGAACGCCCTGAAACTCGCCGCATTGCGCGGGGTCGATGTGCGCCTTCTGGTGCCGGACAAGCGCGATCACTGGCTGGTCTGGCTTGCCGCGTTCTCCTATTTTGACGAAGTGCGCCCGGCCGGGGTGAAGGTCTACCGCTACCTCGACGGGTTCATGCATTCCAAGACGCTTGTCGTGGATGACTGGATGGGTTCGGTCGGGACCGTGAACCTCGACAACCGCTCCTGCCGGCTGAACTTCGAGGCGACGGCGCTGGTCTTCGATCCGGGTTTTGCCGCCGAGGTCGCGACGATGTTCGAGGACGACCTTGAAATGTCAGAGCTTTATGAGACCGACTTCAACGACATCCCGCACCGTCTGATCCGCTACACCGCGCCCTTCGCGCGGCTCTTTGCGCCTATTCTCTGACGGCGGGACCAACCGGGCGAAAAAAAGCCCCGCCGGGGGTGCAATCCGGCGGGGTCAAGTTCGTGCCGTGGCGGGCGCCACAGGCACCGGCGGTAAACCGTGTCAGTGCGGGCGGCTTTCATCCATCTCGGCGCGGACCTGCTGGCGCAGGATGTCGATGGAGACGAGTTTGCCGTCACGCTTGAAATGCCAGTAGGTCCAGCCGTTGCAGGACGGCGCGCCTTCCAGATGCGCGCCCACCTGGTGGATGGAGCCCTTGACGTCATTGCCGATCAGCGTGCCGTCGGCGCGAACCTTGGCCTTGTAGCGGTTGCCGATCGAATAAAGCTCTTCCCCCGGCCGCAGCATCCCGCGTTCGACGATCTGGCCGAAGGGGACGCGCGGTTCGGCGCGTTTGGAGGTGGTCGTCTCAAGCGCCTCGCGGTCGAACTTGCGGATCTTCGACAGGCGCTTGGTGGCGGCCTCGCGATAGGCGGCCTCGCGTTCGATGCCGATATATTCGCGGCCCAGCATCTTGGCGACGGCACCCGTGGTGCCGGTCCCGAAGAACGGGTCGAGGACCACGTCGCCCGGATTGGTCGTTCCCAGAAGGACGCGGTGCAGCAGCGCCTCGGGCTTTTGCGTCGGGTGGGCCTTGTCGCCCGCGTCGTCCTTCAGACGTTCCCCTCCGGTGCAAAGCGGGATCACCCAGTCCGAGCGCATCTGGATGCCTTCGTTCAGGGCCTTCAGCGCCTCATAGTTGAAGGTGTATTTCGCGCTTTCGGACTTCGACGCCCAGATCAGCGTCTCATGCGCGTTGGTCAGGCGCTTGCCCCGGAAATTCGGCATCGGGTTCGACTTGCGCCACACGACGTCGTTGAGGATCCAGAAGCCCTGGTTCTGCAACTCCGCCCCCATGCGGAAGACGTTGTGATAGGACCCGATGACCCAGATCGCGCCGTTCGGCTTCAACAGCCGCCGCGCGGCGGCCAGCCAGTCGCGGGTGAAGTCGTCATAGACCTTGAAGCTTTCGAACTGGTCCCAGTGGTCGTCGACAGCATCCACCTTGGAATTGTCGGGCCGGTGCAGGTCGCCGCGAAGCTGAAGGTTATAGGGCGGGTCGGCGAAGATCAGATCGACGCTCTCCTCCGGCAGCGCCAGCATCCGTTCGATGCAATCGCCGTCGAGAATCGTGTTGAGCGGAAGCGCCGCGGCGCCCTCTGTCCTGGTCTTCGTCATCTCTGCCTCATTCCGGCGATTTGTGCCGTTCTTGTTGTCCACAAGATGAGTCAGAGGCGATTCGCCGTCAAATTCTTTTTTGAATCAAGTACTTACAGTTTTGTCTTGGCACAAGATATTGTGGACGGGGCGGAACGAACGCCTATGGTGTGGGGTCGGACCGAGATTTCGGAGCGCCTCAAGATGGTCTTTCGTCGGATAACCGGCGTTACGCTCCCAGCCATAGCCGGGGTGCTGTTGCGCCAAATCCACCATGATGCGATCGCGCCACACTTTCGCGACGACCGAGGCGGCGGCGATGGAGACCGACCGCGCGTCGCCCTTCACGATGGCCTCGGCCGGGATCGTCAGGTCGCGCGGCAGGCGGTTGCCGTCGATCAGCAGGTGATCGGGCCGCGCGCGCAGCCCCGCCACCGCGCGGATCATCGCCAGGTGGGACGCCTGAAGGATGTTGATGGCGTCGATCTCCTCGACGCTGGCGGCGCCGATGGCCACGTCGGCGGTTGCCATCAGCAGATCGTAAAGCGCCTCGCGCCGCGCGGGGCTAAGCTTCTTGGAATCGTTCAGCCCCTCGGGGATGCGGGCGGGGTCCAGCCGGACGGCGGCCGCGACCACAGGCCCGCAGAGCGGCCCGCGCCCGACCTCATCGACGCCCGCCACGCGGCCCGCGCCGCCCGCCATCGCGCGGGTTTCGAAACTGAAATCGGGTGCGTCCGTCATGCCCTCTCGTCGCGCGAACGCCGGGGCGGTGCAAGAAAAAACGGGGCGGGTGGTCTTGGTGCCACCCGCCCCGACACCGGCCGCAGAAATTTGGGGAGATCGCGGCCGACTGCTCGAAACCTTTTGCCTTCAGCGGCGGCCGGCGACGCGGAAGCCGTTCTGTTCCAGGCATTGCGCGCCGTAGACACGCTCGCGGTCACGCCCGATCCGCACGTCGAATGCGCAGTCGCGCGGCAGCTTGCGGGCGATGCCGAACTGGTTCACGCAGCGCGAGGACACGACCGTGCGCGGGCCATGGCCGCCCCGGATCGGGAAGACGCATTGCGCCGGGATCGTGGCGCGGGGACGGCGGAAGCCGCGGTTGTCGTCGTCATCGCGGTCCCAGCGGCGGTCCCCGCGCATATCCTGGCCCCAGGGGTGGTCCTGATAGCGTGTGACATCGGCCGCGCGCTTGCGGTTCTTGTCCTTGTTCGCCTCATTGATGATGACGCCAACGGCGGCGGCGCCAAGGATCAGGGCCAGCGCGTTCTGCTCCCTCTCATTCAGGGCGAAGGCGGGGGTCGTGGCGCCAAACGCGATGGCGGCGGCGGAGATGAGGGCGACGAGGCGGGGTTTGAACTTGGTCATGGCGTGGTTCCTTTCTTGCCGGCGGCCCGGTCCTGGCAGCAGGGCCGGCGTCATGGCCCGACTGTCGGCCCGTTGCCCGAAGACAGGCAATAACCGGGGGCTGCTACCCGATAACGGCGGGATTTCGCCGGTTTGTTATTGATTAGCGCGGGAAGTTTGCCGATGGTCGGCCCATGATCCGTACCGTTCTCATATCCCTGACCCTTGCGCTGACGGCCCTTCCGGCAGCGGCCGGGTGCCGCGTGGAATACAAGGCCAAGCGCGACAATCCGCTGAAGCTGGAATTCGGCACGGCGGACTTGCCTGATGCGGCCTGTAGCTCCAAACAGGCGGCGGCGGCGGCGCTTGCGCCAAAGCTTGCACGCGAAGGCTGGACGCTGTTGTCCATTGTCTCCATCCTTGGCGGTGGATCGAACGGTCAGGGGAACGGTGGTGGCGGATCAGGCTCCAACGGCAATTGACGCGCTGAAGACCGGCAACCGGGTTGTCGTGATCGGCATCGTCGCAATCGTCGCCATCCTTGCGCTGGCGGCGCTGCTTCTGTTCCTGAACCTGCCCGACGCGAACGCCTTCAACGCCCGCGTCGAACGCATCTTCGTGGAAAACGACGCGCTGACGACCGGCGACCAGATCAAGCTGCTTGAGATCCTCGCGCAGTCCGGCACTGCCTTTTCCGCCGTGCTGGCCAGCTATCGGTCAATCATCTTCGTGCTTCTGGTCTTTGCCACCGCCCTGCTGATCGCGGCGCTGGTCTTTCTTGTGATGATCGTCACCCTGAACCGCCGCATGAACGAGATCCGCAAACAGGGCATTCAGGTCACCTCGCTCTTGATCAGCCGGGGGGAAAATGCGGTCGTGCTGAACGACATGGCCTTTACCCTGACCCCCGCCGCGATCGAGACGCTGTCGGTTCTGGCCGAGGCGCGGATGGATGACGACGTGATGTCGGGGGCAGAGCTTGAGGCGGTGATCTCCGGCAAGAACGCCGCCGATTGCGATGAGGCCTCGGGCGCCATGCGGATCAAGCGGCTGCGCGACGCGCTCGGCAATCAGATGGTGGCGGAGCTTCTGGTCAAGAACATCGCCCGGCGCGGCTATATGCTGTCGGTCGACAAGGATGCCATCCGCATGATCTGAGCGGGCCTTGCGTGACGGGGCAGGGGGTCCTATATCGGCCCCTCATTTGCCGGCCGGGGGGCGCTTGGATGATTCAGACACCCTTCTATCTGATCGACAGGGCGAAGCTTCTTCGCAACATGGAGATTATCGACCGGCTGCGCGCGGGGTCCGGCGCGAAGGCGCTGCTGGCGCTGAAATGCTTCGCCACCTGGTCCGTCTTCGACTTCATGCGCGATCACATGGATGGCACGACCTCATCTTCGCTATATGAGTTGCGTCTGGGGCGGGAGAAGTTCGGCAAGGAAACCCACGCCTATTCCGTCGCCTGGGCCGGGCATGAGATCGAAGAGGCGGTCGGTTACGCCGACAAGATCATCTTCAACTCCATCGGTCAGCTTGAGCGTTTCGGCAACCAGTCCGCCCATATCGAACGCGGGCTGCGCCTGAACCCGCGTTTCTCGACCTCCGGCTTCGATCTGGCCGACCCGGCGCGGCCGTTCTCGCGCCTCGGCGAATGGGACGCGGCGAAGATCGCCGAAGTCATCGACCGCGTTTCCGGCTTCATGATCCACTACAACTGTGAAAACCGCGACTTCGACCTTTTCGACCAGCAGCTTGGCCGGATCGAGACCGAATTCGCGCGGCTTCTGGAGAAGGTGGAATGGGTCAGCCTCGGCGGCGGCATCCATTTTACCGGCGAAGGCTATCCTGTGGATGACCTCGCCGCGCGGCTGAAGGCATTTTCGGAAAAGTTCGGCGTGCAGGTCTATCTGGAACCGGGGGAAGCCGCGATCACCAATTCGACAACGCTTGAGGTGACGGTGCTGGACCTTCTGAACAACGGTAAGGACCTTGCCATCGTGGACAGTTCGATCGAGGCGCACATGCTCGACCTCTTGATCTACCGCGAAAAGGCCAAGCTGCCGCAGCAGGGCGATCACGAATACCAGATCTGCGGCAAGTCCTGCCTGGCCGGGGACATCTTCGGCGATGCGCGGTTCGAACAGCCGCTGAATGTCGGCGACCGCATTTCGGTGCAGGACGCCGCCGGTTACACGATGGTCAAGAAGAACTGGTTCAACGGCGTGAACATGCCGTCCATCGCCATCAGGGACCTTGACGGCTCCATCCGTCTGGTCCGCGAGTTTGGCTACGAGGACTACGCCTCTAGCCTGTCGTGAGCGTGTTACACGCTCCCCTTCCACTGGCCTCTGGGAAAAGGAGACAGCCGAAGTGAAAAAGAACGTGCTTATCATCGGGGCGGGCGGTGTCGCGCAGGTCGTGGCGCATAAATGCGCGCAACACAACGACGTTCTGGGCGATCTGCATATCGCCAGCCGCACGAAGTCGAAATGCGACGACATCATCGCGGGCGTCCATGCCAAGGGCGCGATGAAGCTCGCAGGCACGTTCGACGCGCATGAGCTGAACGCCAAGGATAGCGATGCGGTGGCCGATCTGATCCGCAAGACCGGCAGCCAGATCGTGATCAACGTCGGCACGCCTTACGTCAACATGTCCGTTCTCGATGCCTGTATCGCGACGGGTGTGGCCTATATGGACACCGCGATCCATGAAGAGCCGGACAAGATCTGCGAAACCCCGCCCTGGTATGCCAATTACGAATGGAAAAAGCGCGACGCCTGCGCCAAGGCGGGCGTGACCGCGATCCTTGGCGTCGGCTTCGATCCCGGCGTCGTGAACGCCTATGCGCGGCTGGCCGAGGATCAGTATCTCGACACGATCGAAAGCATCGACATCGTCGATATCAACGCAGGCAGCCACGGCAAGTATTTCGCCACCAACTTCGACCCTGAGATCAACTTTCGCGAATTCACCGGCACGGTCTATTCCTGGCAGGGCGGCGAATGGCGCGAGAACCGGATGTTCGAGGTGGGCCGCGAATGGGACCTGCCCGTGGTCGGCAAGCAAAAGGCCTATATGTCCGGCCATGATGAGGTGCATTCGCTGTCGGCCCGCTACAAGGACGCCGATGTGCGCTTCTGGATGGGCTTTGGCGATCACTACATCAACGTCTTCACGGTGCTGAAATCCATCGGGCTTCTGTCGGAACAGCCGGTGACCACGGCCGAGGGGTTGGAGGTCGTGCCGCTGAAGCTCGTCAAGGCCGTGCTGCCCGATCCGGCGAGCCTTGCGCCCGGCTATACCGGCAAGACCTGCATCGGCGATCTGGTGAAAGGGACAAAGGACGGCAAACCCGCCGAGGTCTTCATCTACAACGTCGCCGATCACAAGGAAGCCTTCGAAGAGGTGGGAAGTCAGGGCATTTCCTATACCGCAGGCGTGCCGCCGGTCGCCGCCGCGATCCTGATCGCGAAGGGCACATGGGATGTGGGCCACATGGCCAATGTCGAGGATCTGGACCCCAAGCCCTTCATCAGCCTCCTGAACCGCATCGGCCTGCCGACGCGGGTCAAGGATGCGCAGGGCGACCGCGCGGTCGATTTCGCCTGACGCGCGCCCGGCCGCGTCTCCAGACGCGGCCGGTATTTTCGCGCCCGGCCGGAACCGGCCGCCCCCTTTGCGGATTGTGCCTGCAAAGAAGCACGGCCCAGGCGGTCCGGCCCTAAGGGGGGTGCAATGGTTCACATGTTCCCGTCGCGCGGTGACGCGAAGACGCAACGGTCCTCCCATTCATGGGCGGTGATCGGGATTTTCATCATCCTTTTCGGCGCGGCCATCGCCCAGGCGCGCAATTTCCTGATGCCGGTCACGCTGGCGATCCTGCTGTTTCTGGTCTTCGTGCCGGTGCGCCGCTGGCTGTGGCGCAAGGGCATTCCCCCGGTCGTGACGGCAAGCGGCGTGACCCTGCTTCTGGTCGTCTTCGTCGCCGTCATGGGGACGCTTCTGGTTCAGCCCGCGCGCGACCTTATCACCGACATGCCGCGCATCAGCGCGGAGCTTGAGGACAAGCTGCGCGACCTGCGCGATTCGCTGACCGCCCTGAAACACGCGGCGGACAAGATCGACGAGATTTCCGAAAGCGCGTCCTCCTCCGGCCCCTCGATTGTGACCAAGGAGGACAGCGGCGGGATGATCGGCACGCTGACAACCTATGTGCCGGGCTTCTTCTCGCAGCTTCTCTTCACGCTGCTTCTGCTTTTCTTCCTGCTGGCCTCGGGCGATCTGCTCTACCTCAAGATCGTGCAAAGCTTCGACAGCATGCGCGACAAGCGCCGCGCCTATCTTGCGCTGCGCGAGATCGAGGACCGGATTGGCAATTACCTTGGCGCCATCACGCTTATCAACATCTGCCTCGGCCTTGCCATCGGCACCGCAATGTATCTGATCGGGATGCCCTCGCCCGCCATGTTCGGGGCGCTGGCGTTCCTTCTGAACTTCATCCCCTATATCGGCATGATGATCGGCGTGACCATCATCACCGCCGTCGCGCTGGTCAGCTTCGATGGCTATTACCCGGCCCTGATCGCGGCGGGCAGCTATGTCTTCATGAACTCGGTCGAGGGGCAGATCATCACGCCCTACTTTGTCTCGCGCCGGTTGCGGATGAATACCGTGGTCGTGTTCCTGTCGGTCGCGCTCTGGGCCTGGCTCTGGTCGATCATCGGGATGATCGTCGCGGTGCCGATGCTGGTGGTGATCCGGGTGCTAAGCGAGCATATCCCGGCGCTGGAGAAGTTCGGCAACTTCCTTGGCGACACCCGCCCGGCCGAACCGGACGAGGTTGATGACCCCGAACCCGAAGATACGGTCGCGCCGCAAGGGGTGCCGATGACCTGACGGGGCGATCCGCTCTTCCCTGTCCGGGCGGCTCTGGCTAACCTGCCTGCCGGATTACCCGAAGGCAGGCCAGAAATGAGCGAGACCACCCCCCCCTCCGCCGCAGAGCTTCTTCACCTCAGGGGCCGGACGCTTCGCAAGGGGGAGCCGCTGGCGCTGCCCCTGACGCTTAGCTCCATGTACCACCTGCCCGGCGATCCGGCGGGGTTCCCCGGCTATGGCCGCGCCGAAAACCCGACATGGGAGGCGGTGGAAGAGGCGCTGGCCCATCTCGAAGCCGCCGAAACGCTGCTCTTCCCCTCCGGCATGGCGGCCATCGCCGCGCCCTTCTTCACCTTCCTGAATGCAGGCGACCGCGTCCTTCTGCCCTCGGATGGCTATTACACCACCCGGCTTCTCGCCGACCGTTTCCTTTCCAAGCTTGGGGTAAGCTTCGATCAGCGCCCGACCGCCCGCTTCGATGAGGGGGGCTTTGACGGTTATCGCCTCGTCTTCATCGAATCCCCCTCGAACCCCGGTCTCGACCTGTGTGACATCGCGGCGATTGCCGGGGCGGTTCGCGCGGCGGGCGGGATCAGCGTCGTCGACAACACCACGATGACGCCGTTTGGCCAGCGCCCGCTGGACCTTGGCGCCGATATCGTCGTCGCCTCCGATACCAAGGCGCCGGGCGGGCATTCGGACATCCTGATGGGCCATGTCTCAGGCCGCGACGCGGGCCAGATTGCGGCGCTGCGGGACTGGCGCAAGATCTCAGGCACCATTCCGGGTCCGTTCGAGGCCTGGCTTCTGCACCGCAGCCTTGAAACGCTTGAACTGCGCTTCGAGCGCATGTGCCGCACGGCGGGCCTGATCGCCGCGCGCCTTGCCGACCATCCTGCAGCGACGCGGGTTCGCTATCCCGGCCTGCCGACCGACCCGGCCCATAACCTCGCCCGCAGGCAGATGGCCGCCTCGGGCTTCCTGATCGGCCTGACGCTTGGCTCGGCGGAAGAGGCGGAGCGCTTCATCGCCGCCTGCCCCTACCTTCGGCCCGCGACCTCCTTCGGCGGCGTCCACAGCTCTGCCGAACGCCGCGACCGCTGGGGCGATGCGGTCGCGCCCGGCTTCGTCCGTCTCGCCATCGGCTGCGAACCGGCCGAGGCGCTGTGGGCCGCCATCGACGGCGCGCTGCGCGATCAGCCATAGCACCGCGACCCCCCTTTCAGTCGCCCCCGCTCCCCGCTAGGGTGCCGTCATGCGCTGGACGATCCCGAACACCCTGACCGTGCTGAGATTGCTCGCCGCCCCCGGCGTGGCGGTCATGTTCCTCTACTTCCACCGGCCCTGGGCGGACTGGCTGGCGCTGGCGCTGTTCATCAGCGCCGCGATCACCGACTATTTCGACGGCTACCTCGCCCGGCTCTGGAAGCAGGAATCCAAATTCGGCGCGATGCTGGACCCGATCGCCGATAAGGCGATGGTGGTGATCGCGATCATGGTCATCACCGGCTATTCCGGCATGAACCCCTGGCTGATCCTGCCCGCCACGGTGATCCTGTTCCGCGAGGTCTTCGTGTCCGGCCTGCGCGAGTTTCTGGGCGCCAAGGCGGGAACGCTGAAGGTGACGAAGCTGGCGAAGTGGAAGACCACCGCGCAGATGGTCGCCATCGCGGTCCTGTTCCTTGGCACCGGGCTTGAACATCTTGAAGGGATCGCGCGGCGCGGCATGACGCCGGAACAATACGCCAGTCTCGTCAGCCAGGGCCTCGCCGATCCGATCCGGTCCTGCGGGCCGCGCGGCTGTTCGTCCTATGCGACGATGGTCGGGCTGACCTTGATCTGGATCGCTGCAATCCTCACCTTTCTGACGGGGTGGGACTATTTCCGAAAGGCGCTGCCTTTCCTGAAGGACGAAAAGTGATCGAGGTTCTGTATTTCGCATGGCTGCGCGAACGCATCGGCCTCCCGCGCGAGCGGGTGGAAACGGATGCCGTGACGGTCGCCGATCTGGTGGAAGAGCTGAAAGCGCGCGAAGAGCGTTACGCTCTGGCCTTCGCCGATGTCACCGCACTGCGCGTCGCGCTGGATCAGGAATTGTCGGATTTCGCCGCGCCGCTGGCAGGCGTGCGCGAGGTCGCCTTCTTTCCGCCGATGACGGGGGGCTGAGCCGATGCAGGTCCGCGTGCAGGCAGGGCCTTTCGACTACGGCGCGGAATGCGCGGGCTTCGGGCAGGGCGGGCGCGATGTGGGCGCGGTTGTCACCTTCCTTGGCGTGGTGCGCGACGACAGCGGCACCTTGCAGCGGATGGAGATCGAGCATTATCCCGGCATGACCGAAAAGGCGATCGCCGCCATCGTCGATAAGGCGCGGCTGCGCTGGGCGTTGGCCGATGTGCTGGTCATTCACCGCCACGGGGCGCTGCACCCCGGTGAGGCGATCATGATGGTCGCCACCGCCGCCCGCCACCGCGTTGCGGCCTTCGAGGCGGCGGAATTCCTGATGGATTACCTCAAATCCCGCGCGCCCTTCTGGAAGAAGGAATTCGGCCCCGACGGCGCCGAATGGGTCGCCGCGAAAGATGAGGACGAGGACGCGCTGGGCCGCTGGTAGCGGGCGTCAGCCTTCCAGCGCCGTGATCATGTCCACCCGCGTGCCGTGCCGTCCGCCTTCGAACGTGGCGTTCAGGAAGGCGTCCACGATGTCGAGCGCAAGGCCCTCGCCCACCACGCGGGCGCCGATGGACAGCATGTTGGCGTCGTTATGCTGGCGGATCATCCGGGCCGAGAAGGCGTCGGAGCAGACGCCGCAGCGGATGCCCTTGATCTTGTTCGCGGCCATCATGATGCCCTGGCCGGTTCCGCACAGGATGATGCCCAGCCCGCAATCGCCGGAGGCGACCCGCCGTGCCGCCGCCGCGCCGTGGTCGGGGTAATGGGTGCTTTCGGGCGTCACCGGGCCGATATCGACCACCTCCCACCCCCGTGCCGCGACATGGGTCGCGATCGCCTGCCTGAGGGGGATGGCGGCGTGATCGCTGGAAAGGACGATACGTTTGCTGGTCGACATGAAAGCTTGCTCCGGTTCCCGCGCGTTATGCCGCGCCTGCCAAGGGTGTGTCGCGGACCCCGGCGCTATCCCGCGCTCATCCGCTCGATATAGGTGCGCAGTTCCTGTGCCTCATGCCGGGCGTCGCGCAGCCCGTCCATGGCGGCGCGCAGCTCGGCGTTCGACTGGTTGAGCTGGTTGATAAGCTCCGCCTCGCGCGTTTCCAGATAGGTGATCGCCTGATCGCGCGTTTCTTCCGCCTCGTGCAGGTCGCGGGCCATCTGCTCAAGCTCGCCCATCTCGGCCTGGGTGACGCGCGACAGGCGGTTGATAAGCCAGCAGGCGAACCAGCCAAGGCCGAAGGCCACGAAAAGGATGATCGCCGTTGCGATGATGAATTCGGTTCTGTTCATGTCCCGATGCTTTGCCCCCCAGACCGGCGGCGGTCAAGTGCTGCCGTGCCGCGTGTCAGTTGCCGCCACTCTCGGGGCGAACCTTCGGATGCGGCGTTTCCTCGGTCGCCTGCTGCGCCTCGACGGTCGGTTCGGGCGCGGCCGCATCCTGCGCAGCGTTCGTACCGTCGCCGTCGGTCCCGGCGGTGTCCTGCGCCGCATCGGTGCCGCCACCGTCGCTGGTCGCCGTGTCCTGCGGTGCTGCGCCATCGCCTTCGGTCGCGGCGGCGGTGTCCTCGGTCGCCGTTTCCTGCCCCGGCGGCGTCACCAGCCGGAATTCGATCCGGCGGTTCGCCTCGCGCCCGGCTTCGGTCCCGTTATCGGCGATGGGGACGGTTTCCCCATACCCCATCGCCGTCAGGTGCGAGGTCAGGATACGCCTGTCCATCAGCCCGGCAAGCACCGCCTCCGCCCGGTCCTCGCTAAGCGCGAGGTTCATTTCCTCGCGCCCCTGGCTGTCGGTATGGCCGCCGATCTCCATCGGCACGTCGGGGCAGGTCTTCACGATCTCGGCGATCTTGTCGAGGATCGCCCCGCCTTCCTTGGTGATATGGGCCGAACCCGGTTCGAAATTGATCTTCTCGCTCGCCATCACCTCATTGACAGAGGCTACGCATTCCTCGGGCGTCGGCAGGCCGAGAAGCGGGTCGAGCTTTTCGTCATAGGTGATGTTCAGATCGAAGCGCTGCCCCTCGCCAAGCTTCGAGGACAGGATCCGCGCCACCGTATCGCGCGCGTCGGTGGACCCTGTCTTGCCCCGGACCGCGATGCTGTCGGCGCGGACCGTGACCTGCCCCTCGGCCAGTTCCCCCAGCGCCTCAAGCGCGGCAAGAACCCGAATCGGCCAGCCCTGCGGCATGTCCGGCGTGATCCGCGTCGCGGTATGGACCATCTGGGTGCCAAAGCGTGACAGCGCGTAATTCTGCACCGCGTCGCGCGATTGTTCGTCGCCCAGCCGCCCGCGCATCTCAAGCTTGCCTTTCGGACCAAGCGTCGCGGTGAATTCGGGGACGATCACCTCTGCGGTCTGCTCGGGCTTGGGCGTCAGGACGGCGTGTAGGGAAAACACCTCCGGCAGGTTCGATTCCAGCTCGCCCACGACGCGGTCGAAATCGGCCTGGCTGACGCTGTCGGCGGCGATCAGCGAAATATCGGCGTCCGAGAAGGTGATGGAGCCTGCGCCAAGTTCCTTCATCGCGGCCAGCGCCATCGTCACCGCATCCGACCAGGTCGGCGTCGGCACGCCAAGGCCGATGGTGCAGCGCTGCTTGCCCTGCGCGCCGGCGGCCACGGCCGCGGCAACGATCCGGTCGCGCGAGGTTTCGTTTTCGGCCGAGCAGGCATCAAACCGCGCGCCCTCGCCGTCGATCAGGAAGCGCAGCGTAAAGGGCGTGATGACCGGGCGCGGGGCGGAAATGTCAAGCGTGACGCGCAGCCCCTCGGGCCGTTTGCGCGACAGGTTGGATTCAAGCTTGGCCTTCTCGGCCGCGCTGTCGGAAATCGCGGTGACCGAGACCTTGTCGGCGGCGACGGAAATCTTGGCGCGCGGCAGGTTCTTCAGCGCGGCAATCCCGTAGCTGACCGCCGCGTCCCAGCCCTTCGGCACCGGATGCTGGGCGGTTTCCAGCATGTCGGTCAGCGTGCCGGACCCGGCGATGTCCTTCAGATCCTCGACGATCCGGTCGTGATCCGCGTCTGACGGGATCAGCCCGATCAGGGAAATGCCGTCGCCGTTGCGCAGGATCTCGATCTTGAAATCGGGGGCCTTCAGCGCGGCGGCATCGACCACGTCCATCGCGTCGGTCACGCGGTCGGCGTCGACCACCGTTCCCGCGACCGACAGCGCCCGGAAGCGCGCGGCCTCGGTCGGGGCGGTGCCGCTGAGCGTGACCTGAAGCCCGTCCGTCGCCACCCCGGCCCAGTCGTAGCCCGCCGCCTTCAACGCCGCGTCGATCCCCTCGGCCGAGCGGCTTTCGATCACCATCGCGGCCCAGGCCGCGCCCATCACGCTCAGAAGCGCCGCGCCAAGAAAGCTGAGCGCGGTCAGGACCCTGAGAGGGAGGCGGCCATTGGCGGATCGGGGCAGACGAAGTTTTTCAAGGAACCGCATCGAAGGACGCATCGGCAGGGCTTCTTTCTTCGGATAAGGAACCCCCCGTACCTAAGCGGCGAAGGGGGCGGGATCAATCAAAGGAACGCGGCGGCGGCAATAAACAGCGCAGCGATCAGCCCGGTATCGCGGTTCTTGCGGAACAGGAACAGGCAGGTGTCCGGCGCGTCGATGTCCAGCCGCCGCATCTGCCACAGAAGGTGCCAGCCCATCGCCCAGGGCGCGATCAGCGCAAGGCCCAGCTTTACCGGCCCGGCAACGGGCAGAAGGGCCGTCAGGATCGCCAGCGTCATCAGCCCCACGGTGAAGATCAGGAAAAGGCCAAGCCATTTGCCCGTCGCCGCCCCGAACAGGCGCGCGGTCGATTTGACGCCGATCAGGACGTCATCCTCCTTGTCCTGATGGGCATAGATCGTGTCGTAAAACAGCGTCCAGGCAATGCCCGAGGCATAAAGCAGGACAGCCGCGGGTGTAACCGTCCCGGAATGGGCGGCATAGGCCAGCACAGCGCCCCAGTTGAAGGCGAGGCCAAGGAAGACCTGCGGCCACCAGGTGAAGCGCTTGGCGAAGGGGTAGATCGCGACAAGGCCCAGCGAGGCAAGGCCAAGCGCGATGGTGATCCCGTTGAAGGTGAACAGGATCAGCCCCGCCAGCGCCATCTGCGCGAACATCCAGACGACGGCCTGCCTTACGCTGACCTGGCCCGAGGGGATCGGCCGCGACCTTGTGCGCGCGACGGCGGCGTCGAAATCGCGGTCGGTGATGTCGTTCCAGGTGCAGCCCGCACCCCGCATCAGCCAGGCCCCCAGCGCGCAGCCGATCACGATCCAGAGATCGCCGATCCGCCAGCCATCGACCGACGCCGCCAGCGCGACACCCCACCAGCAGGGGATCAACAGAAGCCAGGTCCCGATCGGCCGGTCGGCGCGCGACAGGCGCAGATAGGGCCGCGCCGCCTCGGGGGCCAGACGGTCCACCCAGTTGCCCCGGACCGCGTCGGCAACCTGGCCTCCGGCATCTGGCGTTTGGCGGGTCGCGCACATATGGTCTGCCTCATGTCGCTGGCAAAGATCAGGCTTTATGTAGACCACCCGCTTGGGCCGGGGCAATCGCTTCCCTTGGAGGAGGGGCAGGCGCATTACCTTTTCGGCGTCATGCGCGAAGGGCAGGGCGCGCGGGTCCTGCTGTTCAACGGCCGTGACGGGGAATGGCTGGCCGAGGTGACGGAGGCGGGCAAGCGCAAGGGTGTGCTGGCCTGTCTGGAACAGACCCGGCCGCAGACCGGGCTGGCCGATCTCTGGCTTCTCTTCGCGCCGGTGAAGAAGGCCCGGACGGATATGATCGTCGAGAAGGCGGTGGAGCTTGGGGCGGCACGGCTGCTGCCCGTTGCCACCGACTACACCAATTCCGAACGCCTGCGCCGCGACAAGGCCGAGGCGCATGTACGCGAGGCTGCCGAACAATGCGGCGCGCTGACCCTGCCAGAGGTCGCCGATATGGCACCGCTGGCGCGGCTTCTGTCCGACTGGCCCGCGGGGCGCCGCATCCTTTGGGCCGACGAAAGCGCGCCGCCGGGCGGCCCCCTTGCGCCGCTCGGCAAGGCCGCGCCCGACCCGTGGGCGATCCTGATCGGCCCCGAAGGCGGCTTTTCGCAAGCCGAACGGGACCGTTTGCGGTCGCTGCCCTTCGTCACGCCCGTCTCCCTCGGCCCCCGCATCCTGCGCGCCGAAACCGCCGCCATCGCCGCGCTGACGCTCTGGCAGGCAACGCTCGGGGATTGGCGATGAGCTTTCGGGCCGCGACCGGGGGGGAGGGCGCCGCCATCGCGGCCTTCCTGCGCCTTTACCTCGATCAGGCGATGTTCCCGCTGTCGAACCTGACCCATCACGGCATGGGCCGCGAGGGGCGCTACCAGATGCGGTTCTGGCTGCGCGAGGCCGGGGGGCGGATCGTCGCCACCCTTGGCCTCAGCGCGATGGGCATGGTGCTGCCGGTCCTGCCGGGGCAGGGGGAGGGCGATCTGCGCCCCCTGCGCGACATGCTGGCGGGGGAGGCCGTCGAAGGGATCATCGGGCCGGTCGACTGGGCCGCACCGCTGCAATCCGCGCTGGGCCTGACCAGCGCCCCGGTCGATCACCGCGCGGATGAGCCGGGCTTTGCCCTCGACCTGGCCCGCCTGATCCTGCCCGCCGACCCGTCGCTGGCCCTTGCCCCGCTGACAGATGCCCGCCGCCCGCTCGCGCTCGACTGGCGGGCGCGCTACCGGGAAGAGGTCATGGGAACCCCGCCCGCCCGCAGCCGCGCCATCGCGGCCGGGGACATCGACACCTATATCGCGCGGGACAGCCACCGGCTGCTTTTGTGCGACGGAACGCCCGTCGCCATGACCGGCTTCAACGCCGAACTGCCCGAGGCGGTGCAGGTCGGCGGGGTCTATACGCCGCCAGGAATGCGCGGCCGGGGCTATGCCCGCGCCGCCGTCGCGCTGCATCTGGATCAGGCGCGCCGGACCGGCATACCCCGCGCCGTCCTTTTCGCCGCCAGCGACGCCGCCGCCCGCGCCTATTCCGCCATCGGGTTCCGCCCTGCGGGCCGTATGGCGATGATCCTCTTCGCCCCCGGCACGAGGATCGCATGAGCTTTATTCGCCCCAAGGCCCGGCGCGAAATCGAACGCTGGAGCGAGGTCGCCGCCGCCGTGGGCGCCGCGTTGGTCGGCACGCTTCTGATGCGGATGGGCGGCTTCCTGTTCCTGCCGGTCGGGGCGCTTCTGACGCTGCTGTCGCTTGGCTGGCTTCTGAATGCGCTTCGCCGTCTCAGCTTTCAGCGCCCGGTCGCGGCGCCCGGCGTGGTCGAGGTGATCGAAGGGCAGGTCGGTTATTTCGGGCCGACCTTTGGCGGATTTGTTGCGCTGGACGATGTCACCGAACTGCGGCTGACCGACTTTCACGGCGCGCGCCAGTGGCGGCTGAGGACCCGTTCGGCTGAGGTTCTTCTGATCCCCATCGACGCGACCGGGGCCGAAAAGCTTTTCGATGCCTTCGCCACGCTGCCCGGTATCGACATGGCGGCGCTGTCGGCGGCACTGAACCGGGGGGCGTCCACCCTGCCGCTCTGGACCCGCGCCGCGCCGCGCCTGCCGGGCTGAGCGATCACGAATTGTCATGTCACGCGCGCCACCAATGGGACGGCGCGGGCTTGACTCGCCCGCGCCTGACCGGCACCTGTATCGCTCCCATAGACCGATCAGGCCGAGAGAGAAGATGTCCATTCCACAGCAGGGCGGCGGCCCGATCGAACGGTACGAGCAACTGGCCGAATATCTCGCCGAAGGCTGCAAGCCGAAGGACGACTGGCGCATCGGCACGGAGCATGAGAAATTCGGCTACTGCAAGGATACGCTTCTGCCCCTGCCCTATGACGGGCCGCGTTCGATCAAGGCGATGCTCGAAGGGCTGCGCGACCGTTACGGATGGGACCCGATCGAAGAGCAGGGCCACATCATCGGCCTTGTCAAGGACGGCGCCAATGTCAGCCTGGAACCGGGCGGCCAGCTGGAACTGTCCGGCGCACCGCTGGCCACGATCCACCAGACCTGCGATGAGGTGAACGAACACCTGCGTGAGGTTCACACCATCGCGGATGAGATCGGCGCAGGCTTCATCGGCCTTGGCGCCGCCCCGATCTGGAGCCACGAACAGATGCCGATGATGCCCAAGGGGCGCTACCGGCTGATGACGGATTACATGGGCCGCGTCGGCACCCATGGCACGCAGATGATGTACCGGACCTGCACCGTGCAGGTGAACCTCGACTTCGCGTCCGAGGCCGACATGGTGCAGAAGTTCCGCGTGGCGCTGGCGCTGCAACCTGTTGCCACCGCGCTGTTCGCGAATTCGCCCTTCTTCGACGGCAAGGTCAACGGCTTCAAAAGCTGGCGCAGCCGGATCTGGCGCGATCTGGACGCGGCGCGGACCGGGATGCTGCCCTTCGCGTTTGAGGACGGCATGGGCTTTGAACGCTATGTCGATTACGCGCTCGATGTGCCGATGTATTTCGTCTACCGCGACGGCAAGTATATCGACGCGCTGGGTCAGTCCTTCCGCGACTTCATGAAGGGCGAATTGCCTGCGCTGCCGGGCGAAAAGCCGACCCTGTCGGACTGGGCCGACCACCTGACGACGATCTTCCCCGAAGCGCGGCTGAAGAAGTTCATCGAGATGCGCGGGGCGGATGGCGGCCCGTGGCGGCGGCTTTGCGCGCTGCCCGCCCTGTGGGTGGGGCTGCTGTACGACCAGTCGGCGCTGGATGCCGCCTGGGATCTGGTGAAGGGCTGGGACGCCGAGACGCGCGAGGGGTTGCGCGTCGCGGCGTCTGTGTCCGCGCTTCAGGCCGAGGCGGGGGGCGTCAGGATGCACGACCTGGCGCGCGAGGTTCTGGCGATCGCCGAGGCGGGGCTGAAGGCGCGCGCCATGCCGGGCGCAGGCGGGATGGTGCCGGATGAGACGCACTTCCTTAACGCGCTACAGGAAAGCGTGGACAGCGGATCGGTCCCGGCGGATGAGCTTCTGGAGCATTACAACGGCGACTGGAACGGCGATCTGACGCGCATCTACGGCGCCTATAGCTACTGACACCAAGGCGCGCGCCGCAGGGCCTTGCCCCACGCGGCGCGCGCGGTCTGTCAGCCAAGCCGGTCTTGCAGGAACCGGCCGTCCTCCCCCGCCGCCTGATCGCGGCTCAGGCGTTCGGCCAGCTCCGGTTCGGCCCCGGTCGCGCCCCAGCCATCCAGATGCACAAGACCCGCCAGCGGAAGCCGTTTCCGCCAGCCCGCCGTCTCAAGCTCCGGCCGCTGGCGGAACTGGTCGACATGGCCGATGCAGAGATAGGCCACCGGCACGACCGCCTCCGGCAGGCCAAGCGCCGCCTTCAGCGCATCGTTGTCGAGGATGGAGACCCAGCCGACGCCAAGCCCCTCGGCCCGCGCGGCAAGCCAGAGGTTCTGCACCGCGCAGACGGAGGAGAAAAGGTCGGTCGCCGGAATATGCGTCCGGCCCAGCACCACCGGGCCGCCACGGCTGCGGTCGCAGGTGACGCAGATGTTCAGCGGCGCCTCCATGATCCCTTCAAGCTTCAGCGCGCGGTAGCTGTCGCGCCGCGCGCCCTCGAACATCATCGCGGCCTCGGCATTGGCCCTGGCGAAAAGCGCGTGAACCCGCGCCCGGACCGCAGGGTCGCGCAGCAGGATGAAGTCCCAGGGCTGCATGAACCCGACCGAGGGCGCGTGATGGGCGGCCAGAAGCACCCGGCTAAGCACCTCGGGCGCGATCGGGTCGGGCAGGAAGTCGCGGCGGATGTCCCGGCGTTCGAAGATCGTGCGGTAAAGCGCGCGCCGGTCGGCGGTGTCATAGGCGTGATGCGCGGCGGGCGCGCAGGTGATATCGGCCATCGGAGTCCCCTTGGATGGTCCCGCGCCCGCCACCGTCCGCGCGGCAGGCGCCATCCCTTCCGGCCGGTCTTCTGACTTGGGTTCGCCCCGCCCGGACACCTTCCCGGCCGGGATGGCCAGTGGCTTTCGTCCGACGGTCCCCCTTACAGCGTTGGGCACGTCGCGGGCTTGCACCGCGTTCCCGATTCTCCTGCCAGGGCAGGCACCGGAAGGTTCGCCGACACTAGGGGCGGCGAGAGGTTTGTCCAGTGGAAAGGGGCAGGGGGCCGGAGCGATGGACGACCGCGTCGACCTGTGGCGGGAGTCGATGAAGACACCCCGCGCGAAACAGCGGCGCAAGGCGCCGCCGCGCATCGCCGGGCCACCCCCCGGCCCGGCGATTGGCCAATGCCCCGCAAAACATCGATGTCGGAGGCACCTGGCTGGCATAAATCGCGATGCAGCAAGGTCGGATCGCCGCGCCGTGGCCCGGCGCCGCGCGCCGCCGAAATGCAAAGGGCGCCCCGAAAGGCGCCCCTCTTCGTCTCGTCACGCCCGGCCTTACCCCTTCTTCAGGCAGCGGTTGCCCAGTGTTTCCGCGATCTGCACCGCGTTCAGCGCCGCGCCCTTGCGCAGGTTGTCGCTGACGCACCAAAGGTTCAGGCCGTTGTCGATCGTCCCGTCCTGCCGGATGCGGCTGATGAAGGTGGCATAATCGCCCACGCATTCGACCGGCGTGACGTAGCCGCCGTTCTCGCGCTTGTCGATGACCATGACGCCGGGCGCCTCGCGCAGGATGTCGCGGGCTTCATCCTCATCAAGGAAATCCTCGAACTCGATGTTGATCGCCTCTGAATGGCCGACGAAGACCGGCACGCGAACGCAGGTCGCGGTGACCTTGATCGACTTGTCGAGGATCTTCTTGGTCTCGGCCACCATCTTCCACTCTTCCTTGGTGGAACCGTCCTCCATGAAGACGTCGATATGGGGGATGACGTTGAAGGCGATCTGCTTGGTGAACTTCTTCGGGTCAACTTCCTGGCCCGGCACATACATGCCCTTGGTCTGGTCCCAAAGCTCATCAATCCCGGCCTTGCCCGCGCCCGACACCGATTGATAGGTCGACACGACCACGCGCTTGATCTTCGCGCGTTCATGCAGGGGCTTCAGCGCCACGACCATCTGCGCGGTCGAACAGTTGGGGTTGGCGATGATGTTCTTCTTCGCGTAGCCGTCGACGGCCTCGGCGTTCACCTCGGGCACGACCAGCGGAACCTCCGGGTCGTAGCGGTAGAGCGAGGAGTTGTCGATCACGACGCAACCGGCCCTGGCGGCTTTCGGCGCATAGATCTTCGTCGCGTCGGAGCCGACGGCAAAGAGCGCCATGTCCCAGCCGGTGAAGTCGAAGGTATCGAGGTCCTGGGTCTTCAGGGTCTTGTCGCCAAACGAAACTTCGGTGCCAAGCGACTTGCGGCTGGCAAGCGCGGCGATCTCGTCGACGGGGAATTCCCGCTCGGCGAGGATGTTCAGCATTTCGCGGCCCACATTCCCCGTGGCGCCGGCGACAACGACCTTGTAGCCCATCTGGGGTCTCCTCAAGTAAAAGGACGAGGCCCCTTAGCCCATCGCCAAAGCCATGAAAAGCGCTGTTTTCGGCGCGGCCCCGCCATGTTGCCGCAGGGTCATGGCGCAGCGGGCGCGTCGCGGCTGAAGAGATAAAGCACAAGGCCCGCCAGCAGCGGGATCAGGAAGAAGAGGAAAAGCGCCGAGAAGCTGGCCGCAGGCGTCGCGCCGCCCCCTTGCACCCAGCGCTCGAACCCGCCCGAGGAGAATTGCAGGATGCCCGCGCCGCCGATGCCGAACATGTTCAGGAAGGTCACCCCGCGCCCGACAAGGTGGGGCGGAAAGAAGCTGCGCCCATGGGCCATGATCGCGGGGAAGGAGGCGCCGAAAAGGCCAAGCGCGGCCAGAAGCGCGGTCGCGCCCCAGACGCCCGTCGCCGGAAAGGCGGCAAGAAGGCCCAGCATCGCGGCCGACAGCAGGTTGCCGGTGAAGACCACCCATTTCTGGGTGCCGAACAGCCTGTCCAGCGGCCCGTAGGCGAAGTTCCCCGCCACCATCGCCAGCGCCATGACCAGCGTCGAGGTGCCGATCTGCGCGGCGTCCGCCCCGAAGACCTGCGAAAGATAGGGGCCGGCCCAAAGCCCCCGGATCGAGGCGGCGGGCGCATAGGCCACCGCCATCAGCGGCAGGATTGCCCAAAGCCCCGGCACCCGCAGCAGATCAAGAAGCGACCCGCTCCCTGTCGATGGCATGTCGGCCCTGGGCGGGTTCTTGACGAAGACGAACAAGGCCAGCGCGACGCCAAGGGTCACGGCGGTCAGGCCGAAAAGCGTCTCGCGCCAGCCCACCGCCCCGACCAGCGCGGCCAAGGGCGCGGCGCCAAGGATGTTGCCGAGCGAGCCAAAGCCGATCACCGCGCCCGCCAGCGTTCCGAAGACGGCGGGCGAATAGATGCGCGCGAAGATGTAGTAGGCGGCCATCAGGACGGGCGAACAGCCGATTCCGATCAGCGCCATGGACAGGTGGATCGCCCAAGGTCCCCCGGCCAGCGCAAAGACCAGCGCCCCGCCGCCGCCACCAAGCGCCAGCAGAACCGACACGGTCAGGCGCGGCCCGATCCGGTCCAGCGCGATGCCCACCGGGATCTGCATCAGCGCGAAGATCGAAAACCAGATGCCCGAGGACAGCGCGAGGTCCGAGGCCGTCGCCCCGATCTCGGCCTTCAGGACCGGGGCCAGAACGGCCAGAAAGGCGCGGTAGAACTGGCTCAGCACATAGCCGGCCACCAGAAACGCAATACCTGCCCGCACCTGTTCACCTGTCTGCCTGAAGCCCCGTTCGCGGGCTGGACCCTGCGCGATAAACCTGCCCTGTGCAAGGCCGCGCATTCGTGATCTGATCGCGCCAGAGGCAAGGAAAGGGCAGGCAACCCATGCGCAGTTTCGTGGCGATCGAGATGCCCGCGCCGGTGGTGCGCGACCTTGCCCGGCTTCAGGCCGCGATCCCGGTCGGGCGGATCGTGGCGCCGGAAAACCTGCACCTGACGCTGACCTTCCTTGGCGATCAAAGCGAGGCGATGCTGGAAGAGGTGCATTTTGCGCTGGAAACCCTTCGCCTGAAGGCGTTCGACCTGACGCTTTCGGGGCTGGCGGCCTTCGGCGATCCGCCGCTGTCGCTGCATGCCGGGGTAGAGGCATCGCCCGCCCTGATCGACCTGCAAAGCCGGGTCCGCAGCCGCCTGCACGGGATCGGCCTTGCGGGGGAGAGGCGGCGCTTTGCCCCGCATGTGACGCTGGCCCGTTTCGGCAAGGGCGCCACCCCGGATGAGGTCGGCCGCCTTGGCCGCTTCCTTGCCGCCCATGGCGACCTGCGCCTGCCGCCCGCGCGGATCACCGGCTTTGGCCTTTACGAGTCGATCCTGACGGAGGAGGGGCCGTTTTACGAACTGCTCGCCTCCTATCCGCTGGGCTGAGGCGGCGGGTCGAATAGGACTCGTCTTCCCGCGCGGGCCGTTCCAATAATGCCGCGGGAGAAGAAGAGGAGGCTGGATTTGCAAGATACACCCCTGCCCGAAAAGACCGGGGTCCTCGTCGTCGGGGCCGGTCAGGCCGGTATCGCGATGAGCGCGCATCTGGGCGCGGCGGGTATCCCGCACCTTGTTCTTGAACGCGCGCGCATCGCCGAACGCTGGCGATCCGAGCGCTGGGATTCGCTGGTCGCGAATGGTCCTGCCTGGCATGACCGCTTTCCGGGGATGGAATTTTCCTGCCCGCCCGAGGCGTTTCCGGGCAAGGAAGAGGTCGCCGATTACATGGCGGCCTTCGCGGGCAAGATCGGCGCCCCGGTGCGCTGCGGGGTTGAGGTGACATCACTCACGCGGCTGAAGGACCGGCCGGGCTTTCGCGCCGAGACCAGCGCGGGCGTGGTCGAGGCCGATTATGTCGTCGCCGCGACCGGGCCGTTCCAGAGGCCGGTGATCCCGCAGATCGTCCCCGAAAGCGCGGGCATCGTGCAGATGCATTCGACCGGCTACCGCAACCCGGACCAGTTGCCCGAAGGGGCGGTCCTTGTCGTCGGGGCGGGATCGTCGGGGTCGCAGATCGCCGATGAACTCAACCGCGCCGGGCGCAAGGTCTATCTGTCGGTCGGGCCGCATGAACGGCCGCCGCGCGCCTATCGCGGGCGCGATTTCGTCTGGTGGCTGGGTGTCCTGAACAAATGGGACATGGAGGCGGTGCCGGGCGCCGATCACGTCACCATCGCGGTCAGCGGCGCCTATGGCGGCAGGACGATGGATTTCCGCCGTCTGGCCGGGGAAGGTATCGTGCTGACCGGCCGGACCGAAAGCTTCCGGGGCGGTGTGCTGCAATTCGCGCCCGACCTCGCGGGCAATATCGCGCGGGGCGACGCCTATTACCTTGCCCTTCTCGATGAGGCGGACGCCTTTGCCGCGCGCAATGGCCTGACCCTGCCGGAGGAGCCGGCGGCGCGGGTGATCGGACCCGATCCCGATTGCGTGGCCCACCCCTTGCGGGAGCTGGACCTGAAGGCCGCGAACGTGACCTCGATCATCTGGGCCACGGGCTTTGCCTTCGATTTCGGCTGGCTGAAGATCGACAGTTTCGACGAACGCGGCGCCCCCCTGCATCAGCGTGGCGCGGCGCGCGAACCGGGGGTCTATTTTCTTGGCCTGCCCTGGCAGACACGGCGCGGATCGTCCTTCATCTGGGGCGTCTGGTACGACGCCAAATATGTCGCCGACCATATCGAGAAGCAGCGAAACTACCTGCACTACACCCCTGCCAGCGAAGGGAACGCCTGATGGCCCATACCCGTATCCGCAAGTTCAATACCAAGGACACTTATCCCGAACAGAAGCTCGACAACGATCTCTGCCAGGCGGTCGTCGCGCGCGGCACGATGATCTTCCTGCGCGGCCAATGTCCGCAGGACCTCGACACCGCCGCCGATATCGGCAGCCATGACGCGGCGGAGCAGACCCACAAGGTGATGCAGAACATCCGCCAGCTGATCGAGGAGGCGGGCGGGCGGATGGAGCATCTCTGCAAGGTCGTCGTCTACCTGACCGATGTGCGCCACCGCGAGGCGGTCTATCGGGTGATGGGCGAATACATCAAGGGTGTGCATCCGGTATCGACCGGGGTGGTGGTGACGGCGCTGGCGCGGCCTTCCTGGCTGGTGGAGATCGACGCGACGGCGGTGATCCCGGATTGAGGGCGGGACCGGGGGGTTCACCCCCCGGACCCCCGAGAGTATTTTGGCAACGAAGAAGGGGGGGGGCGTGGCATGACCTTTTCCATCGTGGCGCGGTGCGGGACCAGCGGGCAGTTCGGGGTGGCGATTTCCTCATCCTCGCCTGCGGTCGCGGCGCGGTGCGCCTTTGCGAAGGCGGGCGCGGGGGCGGCGGCGTCGCAGAACGTGACCAACCCGGCGCTGGGGCCGGCGATGCTGGCGGCGCTGGGCGAAGGGGCCGATGCCATCGCGGCGGCGCTGGCGGTGGAGCGGTTTCCTGATTATCGGCAGGTGCTGGCCATCGGTGCGACCGGGGCGCCCGCCATCCATTCCGGCGCCAGGGCGCTGGGCATCTGGACGCAGGCCGCGGGGCCGGACTGCGCGGCGGGGGGCAACCTTCTGGCCAATGACGGCGTCCCGGCGGCCATGGTGGCGGCCTTCGGCGCGGCGGCGGGGCCGCTGGGCGACCGGTTGATCGCCGCGATGCGCGCCGGCGTCGCGGCGGGGGGCGAGGCGGGGCCGGTGCATTCGGCCGGGATGCTGATCGTCGGGCGCGAGGCCTGGCCCTATGCCGAACTGCGCTGCGACTGGATCGACGAGGGCTGCCCGATCGAGGCCATCGCGCGGGCCTGGGACGTCTACGCGCCGCAGGCCGATGCCTATGTGACCCGCGCGCTGAACCCGGTCGAGGCGCCGTCCTACGGTGTGCCGGGCGACGAATAGGGGGAAGACCGGATGCGCGATCCCGGACATGATATTCTGTTCGAGCAGGTCAGGATCGGCCCGCTGACAGCGAAGAACCGTTTCTATCAGGTGCCGCATTGCAATGGCGGCGGCTATCGCGACCCCTCGGCCGTGGCGGCGATGCGGGGGGTGAAGGCGGAAGGCGGCTGGGGCGTCATCTTTACCGAGCAGACGGAGATGCACCATACCTCCGAAATCACGCCCTTCATCGAGTTGCGGCTTTGGGACGATGCCGACATTCCGGCTTTGCGGCGCATGTCCGAGGCGATGAAAAGCCATGGCGCGCTGGCGGGGATCCAGCTGGCCTATTCCGGCATCAACGGGCCGAATTTCTACACCAAGGAGGTGCCGCTGGCCCCCTCTGCCGGGCCGATCCGCACCTTCACCAACGATCCGGTACAGGCCCGCGCGATGGACAGGACCGACATTCGCAACCTGCGCCGCTGGTTCGTGAACGCGGCGAAGCGGTCGAAGGCGGCGGGGTTCGATCTGATCTGCCTTTACGGCGCGCATGGCTTCGGCGTGTTTCAGCATTTCCTGTCGCGCGCCACCAACCAGCGGACGGATGAATACGGCGGCAGCCTCGAAAACCGGGCGCGCTTCGTCAATGAGGTGGTGGCCGACATGCGCGAGGCGGTCGGCGACACGATGGCGATCACGCTGCGGGTAAGCCTGGACGAGACCATTGGTGATCTTGGCTTTTCCAATGCCGAGGTCAGGGATTTCATCGAGATGAACCGCGATCTGCCGGACCTTTGGGACCTTGCGCAGGGAACGTGGGAGGACTGCTCCGGCCCGAGCCGCTTCAAGGAGGAGGCCGCGCAGGAAACCCTTGTCACCGGCATTCGCGAACTGACCGCGAAACCGGTCGTGGGTGTCGGCCGTTTTACCTCGCCCGACCTGATGGCGCGGCTGGTGCGGCAGGGGGTGCTGGACTTCATCGGCTGCGCGCGCCCCTCGATCGCCGATCCCTTCCTGCCGAAGAAGGTGGAGGAGGGCAGGGTCGAGGACATCCGCGAATGCATCGGCTGCAACATCTGCATCACCGGCGACATGACCATGTCGATCTCCCGCTGTACGCAGAACCCCACCTTCATGGAGGAATGGCGCAAGGGCTGGCACCCGGAGCGGATGAATACGAAGGGGGAGAGCCAGTCGGTGCTGATCGTCGGCGCGGGACCAGCGGGGCTTGAGGCGGCGCGCGCCCTGTCGCTGCGCGGCTATGACGTGGCGCTGGCCGAGGCGGGGACCGACCTTGGCGGTCGTGTCGCGCGGGAGCGGTTGCTGCCCGGCCTGTCGGCCTGGGGCCGGGTCGCGGATTACCGTGCCTATCAACTGTCGCAGCGGCCGAATGTTGAGAGCTATTTCGACAGCAGGCTTGATGCGGGCCAGATCCTCGATTTCGGGTTTCAGCATATCTGCGTCGCGACCGGATCGCACTGGCGGGCCGATGGCGTGGCGCGGCTGCATGTCGTGCCGATCCCGGCCGATCCGGCGATGCCCGTCTTCACGCCCGACGACATCATGGCCGGACGGCTGCCGGGGGGTGAGGTCGTGCTGTTTGACGACGACCATTACTATATGGGCGGCGTGATCGCCGAGCTTCTGGCGCGGAAGGGGTGCAAGGTCACCTTCGTCACCACATCCGCCTATGTCTCTGACTGGACGCTGAACACGCTGGAACAGGCCGCGATCCACCGGCGGCTGGTGGAGGCCGGGGTGCGGATCGTGCTGAACACCGGGGTTGCGGCGATCCGTGCGGACGGGGTTCAGACGGCGTGCAGCTACACGGGTGCGGCGGGCCATATCGGCTGCGGCGCGGTTGTCATGGTCGCGTCACGCCTGCCCGACGATGCGCTTTTCCGCGACCTGATGGCGCGGCAGGCGGACTGGGCCGATGCGGGCATCGCCTCGGTCAAGGTGATCGGCGATGCCAATGCGCCGGGACCGATCGCCTGGGCGACCTATGCCGGGCATCGCTATGCGCGTGCGCTTGACATGCCCGACATCGGCGATGCGCTGCCTTTCCGGCGCGAAGTGACGGCGCTGGCATGACCGGGGCGCTGTCCACCCCTGATCTGCTGGAGCGGCTGATCGGCTTCCCGACCATCAGTTCGGCCAGCAACCTGCCGCTGATCGGCTTCGTGGCCGAATATCTGGACGGCCTCGGCGCCGCTGTCACCCGGATCGACAGCCCGGATGGGACCAAGGCCGCGCTTCTGGCGCGGATCGGGCCTGCGGGCGATGGCGGCGCGCTGTTGTCCGCCCATAGCGATGTCGTGCCGGTCGCGGGGCAGGCATGGCAGGGCGATCCCTTTCGTCTGCGGCGGGCCGTGGGGCGGCTTTACGGGCGCGGGACGGCCGATATGAAGGGCTTCCTCGCCTCGGCGCTCGCGGTGGCGGGGATGGCTGCGCAACGGGACCTTACCCGGCCGCTTCTGCTGGCGCTGTCCTATGACGAGGAGGTCGGCTGTCTTGGCATTCGGGGGATCATCGACCATGTGATCCCGGCCCTCGGCCGCCCGGAATTCTGCATCGTGGGGGAACCGACGGGGATGCGCGTGGCGGTTGGCCACAAGGGCAAGGCTGTTTATCGCGCGACCTGCCACGGCGTCGCGGGCCATTCGGCGCTGGCGCCGCGCTTTGTCAATGCGCTGCATCTGGCGGCGGATTTCGTCGGTGTCCTGCGGGCGGAACAGGCGTATCTGGCCGACGAGGGCGCGCAGGACCCGGCCTACGACGTGCCATGCAGCACCGTCCATGCGGGCCTGATGTCCGGGGGCGCGGCGCTGAACATCGTGCCGGACCGCGCCACGGTCGATTTTGAGATCCGCCATCTGGCCGAAGAGCCGGTGGAGGGGATCATCGACCGGATAGGCCGCGCGGCGGAAGGCGTGGCGCTGGCCATGCGCCACCCCGGCGCGGGGATCGGGATTGATGAGACCAACCGCTATCCCGGCCTGTCCACGCCGCCGGGTGCGGAGGTCGTCGCCACCGTCTCTGCCCTCGCCGGGACGTCTGGCATCACGAAGGTCGCCTTCGGGACCGAGGCCGGGTTCTTCGCCGAGAAGGGCATTCCCACCGTCGTTTGCGGGCCGGGCTCGATGGATCAGGGTCACCGCGCGGATGAGTTCATCGCCGAGGATCAGCTTGCCGCCTGCGACCGGATGCTGGCGGCTCTTGTCGACCGCCTTGAATAGCGCGGGCAGGCCCCCCGGAAACCGCCTACATCCCCCAACAGGTCCCTTCCACACGGCGGATTTTGATCATATTTTGCGCGCGACGCCCTGACTCGCGGATGAGGACCGGGGTTCTCGCGGCCCTGCTGCCGCGCCTTGCTGAACGGGAGTATGTCCATGCAGAACGCCGAGATCGAAAAACGCCGTCAGGCCGCCATGTCACGCGGCGTGGGCGTGATGACCCAGATTTATGCCGACCGGGCCGAGAATTCCGAGATCTGGGACAAGGAGGGCAACCGTTATATCGACTTCGCGTCGGGCATCGCGGTTCTGAACACCGGCCACCGGCACCCCAAGGTGATCGCGGCCGTCAAGGACCAGATCGACCACTTCACCCATACCTGCCACCAGGTCGTGCCTTACGAAAACTACGTCCGCCTGGCCGAGCGTCTGAACGGCATGGTGCCCGGCAAGGGGGAGAAGAAGTCGATCTTCGTCACCACCGGCGCCGAGGCGGTGGAAAACGCGATCAAGATCGCCCGCGCCGCGACCGGGCGTCAGGCGGTCGTCGCCTTCACCGGCGCCTTCCACGGCCGCACCTTCATGGGCATGGCGCTGACCGGCAAGGTCGTGCCCTACAAGGTCGGCTTTGGCGCGATGCCGAACGATGTCTTCCACGTTCCCTTCCCGGTCGAACTGCACGGCATGACGACGGAGAAATCCATCGACGCGCTGAACTACCTCTTCAAGGCCGATGTCGATCCCAAGCGCGTCGCCGCGATCATCCTTGAACCCGTGCAGGGCGAGGGTGGGTTCTATGAGGCGCCGCGCGAATTCATGAAACAGCTTCGCGCGATCTGCGACGAACACGGCATCCTGCTGATCGCGGATGAGGTGCAGACCGGCTTTGCCCGTACCGGCAAGATGTTCGCCATGGACCACCATGAGGTCGCACCGGACCTGACGACCATGGCCAAATCGCTGGCCGGGGGCTTCCCGCTTGCCGCCGTCACCGGCCGGGCCGAGATCATGGACGCCCCCGCGCCGGGCGGTCTTGGCGGCACCTACGGCGGCAGCCCGCTGGGCATCGCGGCGGCCAATGCCGTTCTCGACGTGATCGAGGAAGAGGGGCTGTGCGACCGCGCCAACCAGCTTGGCGCGCGGCTGAAACAGCACCTGTCCAGCCTGCGTGACGATGTGCCGGAAATCGTGGACATACGCGGCCCCGGCTTCATGAACGCGGTGGAGTTCAACCTTGGCGGCAAGCCTTCGGCCGATTTCGCGAACAAGGTCCGGGCCGAGGCGCTGAAGCGCGGCCTTCTCCTGCTGACCTGCGGCGTCCACGGCAACGTGATCCGCTTCCTCTCGCCGATCACCATTCAGGATGCGGTCTTCACCGAGGCGCTGGGCAAGCTGGAAGAGTCGATCCGCGCCGCGCGGTAAGGGACATATCTTCCCGTCCCGGACTTGATCCGGGACCTCCGCCGCCGGAGTGAGGGGTCCCGGATCAGGTCCGGGACGCCCCCTCACCGCAATCGTTTCAGAATATCGAGGCTCGCATAGCCGTCCGGCACAAGGCCCTTGGCGCGTTGAAAGGCGCGGACGGCGGCGATGGTGTTGGGGCCGATCTTGCCGTCCACGCCCTGCGTGTCGAAACCGGCGCGGGTCAGGCGGTCCTGCAACTCCTGCCGTTCAGCCAGTAGAAGCGCGCGGTCCTCGCGCGGCCACTCGGCCTTGATCGGCGGGCCGCCCGCGATCCGGTCGGCAAGGTGGCCGACGCCGATCACATAGGCATCGGCGGTGTTGTAGCGTTCGAGGACGTGGAAGTTCTCGAAGATCATGAAGGCCGCGCCGCGCGCCCCCGCGGGCATCAGGATCGAGGCCGGGCCATGATCACCGACCCGCCCCCCGTCCATGTCGCGGATGCCAAGCGCGGCCCAACCGGCGGCGGATTTTGTCACCCGCTCGCCCGTCAGGGCATAGTCGAACCCCTCTGGCACCCGGACCTCCACCCCCCAGGGCTGGCCCTTGGTCCAGCCGAAATGCGCCAGATAGGCGGCGGTCGAGGCCAGCGCGTCGGCGGGATCGTCCGACCAGATGTCGCGCTTGCCGTCGCCGGTGAAATCGACCGCATAGGCGAGGTAGGAAGAGGGCATGAACTGCGTATGCCCCATCGCCCCGGCCCAGCTTCCGGTCATGTGGCGCGCATCGGTATCGCCCGCCTGAAGGATCTTCAGCGCGTCGATCAACTGCCCCTCGAAGAACGCACCGCGCCGCCCGTCATAGGCCAGCGTTGCCAGCGAGGAGATCAGCGGGTCCGACCCGCGAAATGTGCCATAGGCGCTTTCAAGCCCCCAGATGGCGGTGACGATTTCCTTTTCGACGCCATAGGTCTGCTCGATCTTTTCCAGAAGCGCGCGGTGCTTTGCCAGCGCGGCCTTCCCATTGGCCACGCGAACCTCGGAGGCGGCGCTGTCGAGATAGTCCCAGATCGTCTTTGTGAATTCGTTCTGATGGCGGTCCCGCTCGATCGCGGTGGTGCTGTAGCTGGCATCGCGGAAGGCGGCGTCAAGGGTGTCCGCGCGGATGCCTTCGGCGATGGCACGGGCGCGAAAGCCCTTGATCCACTGGTCGAAACCCTGATTGGCGGTCACCTGGATCACGGCCCCTGCTGCGCTGGACCGGTGGTCCGGTTCGGATGTGTCGCCCGCCGCCAGCGCCGAGACCGGCAGGGCGGCGGCGAGGAAAAGGATGGTCTTCTTCATGCCCGGTTGCCTTCGTCTTTTTCCGCAAGACTAGCGGCGATGGCGCGATCCGGGAAGGACCGCCTTGGGCGTCGGCAATGAAATGCTACTTGCCCTTGCGGCGGCGTTCCACCTTGCGCTTGACCTTGCCCGACCTGGCACGCGACTGCCCCGGCTTGCGCCGGACCGGGCCGCCGCGCCGGGCCGAGGCGCCGCCGGGCATCGGTCCGCCCTCCACCTCCAGCAGTTCCAGCATCAGCCCGCCGGTCACCGGCACAGCCTCGGCCAGCCGCACGGTCACCCGCTGCCCGACCGACAGCGTCATGCCGGTATCGGCCCCCATAAGGGTTTGCGTGCGGGCGTCGTAATGAAAGAACTCCCGCCCCAGCGTGCGGATCGGGATCAGACCATCCGCCCCCGTCTCATCCAGCCGCACGAAGCAGCCAAAGCGCGTGACGCCGCTGATCCTCCCTGCGAATTCGTTGCCGACCCGGTCGGCGAGATAGGCGGCCAGATAGCGGTCGGTCGTATCGCGTTCCGCCGCCATCGACCGCCGCTCGGTTTCCGAGATATGTTCGGCGGTTTCCTTCAGCGTCTGGGTATCCTGCGCCGACAGCCCGTCCTTGCCCCAGTCGTGGCCCGAAATCAGTGCGCGATGCACGATCAGGTCGGAATAGCGACGGATGGGCGAGGTGAAATGGGCGTAGTTCTTCAGCGCAAGGCCGAAATGGCCGAAATTCTCCGGCGCGTAATAGGCCTGCGTCATGGACCGCAGGGTGGTGACGTTCATCAACTCATCGAAATCGGTCCCCTCGGCCTGCGCCAGCAGCCGGTTGAGGTGTTCGGTGCGAAGGACCTGCCCCTTGGCGAGCGTAAAGCCCGATGCCTCCGCCACCTCGCGCAGCGCGTCAAGCTTTTCGGGGCTCGGCTCCTCATGCACGCGGAACAGAAGCGGGCGGCGCAGGCGCACGAGTTCCTCGGCCGCCGCGACATTGGCGAGGATCATGAATTCCTCGATCAGGCGGTGCGCGTCCAGCCGGTCGCGGAAGGCCACGGATTTCACCCGCCCGTCCTCGGTCAGCTCGATCCGCCGTTCGGGCAGGTCGAGGTCAAGCGGCTGGCGCATCACGCGTTCGGTCTTCGTCGCCTCATAGGCGGCGTAAAGCGGGGCGATCACGTCCTCCATGATCGCGGCGCAGCGGTCGTTCGGGCGGCCGTCCTGCGCCTCCTGCACCTCGGTGTAATTCAGGCTGGCGACCGATTTGATCATCGCCCGCGTGAAGCGGTGGGACATCTTGCGGCCCTTGGCATCAAGCTTCATCCGCACGGCGATCACCGCCCGCGCCACGCCTTCGTGCAGCGAACAAAGGTCGCCCGACAGCCGGTCGGGCAGCATCGGCACGACACGGTCTGGGAAATAGGTGGAATTGCCCCGGTGCCGCGCCTCGCGGTCCAGCGCCGAACCGGGGGTGACGTAATGGGCCACATCGGCGATGGCGACCCAGACGATATGGCCGCCCTCATTCTTCGGGTCGTCGTCGGGCTGGGCATAGCAGGCGTCGTCATGGTCGCGCGCATCGGCGGGGTCGATGGTGACGAAGGGCATCGCGCGCAGATCCTCGCGCTGCTCCAGTCCCGCGGGCTTCATCGCGTCGGATTCGGCGATCACGTCATCGGGGAAATCGTCGGGGATGCCGTGCTGATGGATCGCGATCAGCGAGACGGCTTTGGGGGCGGAGGGATCGCCCAGCCGCTCCATGATCCGCGCCTTTGGCAGGCCCATGCGGCCCTTCGGCCCGGCCTGCTCGGCCTCGACCAGTTCCCCGTCCTTGGCGCCCAGCGTCGCGTCACCGGCGACCTGCCATTCCTTGTCCGCACCCTTGTCGATCGGCACGATCCGCCCGCCCTCCGTCGCCTTGCGGAAGATGCCGAGGATCTTGTGCGGGTTGGTGCCGATCTTGCGGATCAGCCGCGCCTCATACTGGTAATCCTCGCCCCTGACCTCGTTGACGCGGGCAAGGATGCGGTCGCCTTCCGCCACCGGGGCATCGGCCTTGCGCGGCTGGAAAAGGACACGCGGTTCCGGCGCCTCGCCCTGCCATTCCATCGGGCGGGCGAACTGATCGCCGCTCCGGTCGGGCGGCAGGATCATCAGGATCGTCACGGGGGGCAGCTTTTCGGGGTCGCGGTAGGACTTGCGGCGACGTTCCAGCGTGCCTTCGCCCTCAAGCTCCTTCAACACGCGCTTCAACTCGATCCGGTCCGCGCCCTTGATCCCGAAGGCCTTGGCGATGTCGCGCTTGGCGGTCAGGCCGGGATTGTCGGCGATCCAGTCGAGGATTTCGGTTTTTGAGGGAATGCGCGCCATGGCCGATCCGTATCATGGGGCGCGGGGGCCGTCATCCCGATAACGTGTCAGAGCGTCCTGAACATGTCGCGATGCACGATGCCTGCGTCAAGGTATTCATCCCCCTCGGCGGTGAAACCCAGCCGTTCGTAGAAAGAGAGCGCGTTGATCTGGGCGCTCAGCTTGACCTTGCCGATTGCCGGGTTCGCCGCGAATTCCCGCACCGCCGCCTCGATCAGCCGCGCGCCGATGCCCTTGCCGCGCATCTCGGCCAGCACGCAGACGCGGCCGATCTTGCCGCTGTCGCCACTGACCAGCAGTCGCGCCGTTCCGACCGCCCGGCCATCGACCCTTGCCAGCAGATGCACCGCGCCCGCGTCGCGGCCGTCAACCTCATCCGCTTCGGGGACGTTCTGTTCCTCGATAAAGACGGTGCGGCGAAGCGCCTGACAGGTTGCAAGGTCTTCGGTGACGGCAATCTCGACGCTCATGCGAAATAGTCCTTCAGGATGCGGGCGTAGACCGCCTTCAGCTGTTCGATCTGCGCCACCTCGACGCATTCATCCACCTGATGCATGGTCCGCCCGACAAGGCCGAATTCCACCACCGGGCAGTGATCCTTGACGAAGCGGGCATCCGAGGTGCCGCCCGAGGTGGACAGGACCGGCGCCACACCCGTTTCCGCCTTCACCGCGCCCGCGACGAGGTCGACAAAGGGGCCGGGCGGGGTCACGAAGCTTTCCCCCGACACCTGCATGTCGAAGGTGAAGGTGACGCCGGTCGCGGCGGTGACGCCCCCTGCCTCGGCCCTCAGCCAGTCGATAAGGCTGGCAGAGCTATGGGCATCGTTGAAGCGGATATTGACCATGGCGCGGGCCTTGGCGGGGATCACGTTATTGGCCGTGTTGGCGCAGTCGATCCCGGTGATGGCAAGCGTCGAGGGGTCGAAATGCGCGGTCCCGTCATCCAGCGGTTCCGCCGTCAGGCGGGCGAGCCAGTCGACCAGCGCGTGAAGCGGGTTCTTCGCCCGGTGCGGATAGGCGGAATGGCCCTGCATGCCGGTCGCCTCGACATAGGCGGTCATCGACCCGCGTCGGCCGATCTTCATCATCTCGCCCATCGTCTCGGGGCAGGTCGGCTCCCCCACCAGGCAGACGCTCATCGCTTCGCCGTGGTTTGCCATCCAGTCGAGGATCGCGCGGGTGCCGTCGCGGCCGGGGCCTTCCTCATCCCCGGTGACGGTCAGGATCACCGCGCCATCGGGCGGTGTCATGCGGACGAAATCGACGGCGGCGGCGGCAAAGGCCGCGACGCCGGATTTCATGTCTGTCGCGCCGCGCCCCCAAAGGATGCCACCCTCGATCGCGCCGCCGAAGGGATCGTGCGACCAGGCCGCCGCATCGCCCACCGGCACGACATCTGTATGTCCGTTGAAGCCGAAGCTGCGCGCGGCACCTTTCGCGCCCCAGCGGGCAAAAAGGTTGGACACCCCGCCACGGTCCGCGCGGTGGCAGTCGAACCCGGCGGACGAAAGAAGACCCTCCAGCAGCACCAGCGCCCCGCCCTCGTCAGGGGTGACGCTTTGGCAGCGGATCAGATCGGCGGTCAGGGCGACGGGATCGACGGGTTTGGTCACGCGGGTCTCCTTGGGCCGGTTGGGGTCAGCGTTACAGGCTTCGCCGCCCGCCCGCAATCGGCGCAAGGGCTGTTGCGCGCGCGCCACCCTTTCGGGCGCGGATGGGGCCGGGGGTGCGGGAAAGGCTTAACAGCCGCGACCGGGGCGATCTAGACTCCCCCCCAACAAGAACCGAGGCAGGCAAAGACGGGACGACCCCGAAAACGGGGCGCGACCGGGAAGGCAGGAAAGGGGCGGCCATCGTGCCGCTTCCTGCGCTTTGCAGGCCTCCCACGGTCGGGGGCAGAGATGATGACACGCAACCGCGGAACTGCGGCCGGGCGGCTGCCGGGGGACGCCGGATGAGTTGGCGGGCCTTTCGCGATGCCGATGGCGCCGCCCGCCGGATCGGCGCGGCGCCCGAGGGGCAGCTGCGTCAGGGGACGCTTCTGCTGTCTTTCGATACCGGGGCGCTGGAAGGGGCCTATGGGCCGATCCTGCGCGTCGGCCCGCGGCTTGAGCCGAAGCGGATCTTCGCCATCGACCGGCGCCGCGACGGGGACCTGTCGCTTTTGATCTGCGACGGGGCCGAGGTCAGCCATATCTCCACCGTCCCGCGCGGCAGCGGCGGGACCACGATCCTTGCCTATCTCTGGCGCTGCGATACCGAAACCGCGATCCTGGCGACGCTGTCGGGCGAGGGGCGCATCGTGCGCCGTCACGGCCATGGCCCGGTGCCTGCCATCGGCGCCGACCAGATCGCGGCGCTCTTTACCTCACGCCACGGGGTTCTGCGTCACCCGGCGATCCGGGCCATGGCGCTGGCCGATCACCTGATGCCGGTCGGCCCGATGCCCGGCCTTCTGGCCGGTTCGCTGGTCGCGGCCCCCGAAGGGCCGCGCTCGATCGAGACGCTGCGCCCCGGTGACCCGGTCCTGACCGCCGACGGGCGCTGGACCCCGGTCCTGTGGCAGGGGCGGGCGGAACTGCCCGTCGTGCCGGGGCTTCGGCCCGTGCGGCTGCGGGCGCCCTATCACGGCCTTGACCATGACCTTGTCACCTTGCCCGACCAGTTGATCCAGATCGGTGGGGAGGCGGTCGACCAACCCTTCGCGCGCGACCGCATTCTTGTGCGCGCGCGCGACCTGATCGACGGTGAAAGCGTGGTCGAAGATCCGGTGCGCACCGCGACGCTGCATGCGCATTCCGTGATCCTGAGCGAACCTGCGGCCTTCAATGCCTCGGGCCTCTGGGTCGAAAGCCTGCCAACCGCCGGCCTTATGCGTCAGCCCTCTTTCGCGGCGCTGTCGGTCTGCCCCGACCTGACGGCGATCGCGCGCCCGACCGGTACGCAACCCCGCCGGGCGCGTATCCTCGCGCCCTATGAGATTGCCCACCTGAACCGCCAGCGCGCCGGGCGCAACGCCCCGGTCGCGCACTGAGGGCTCAGAGGTCGAAGGTCGCGAAAACCGGCGCGTGGTCGGAGGGCTGTTCCCACCCCCGCGCCGCGCGCAACACGCGGCTGCCATGGCCCGCATTGGCGATGTCCGGCGTCGCCCAGACATGGTCCAGCCGCCGCCCCTTGTCCGCCGCGTCCCAGTCGGCGGCACGGTAGGACCACCAGCTGTAAAGCAACCCCTCGGGAATGTCCTTGCGGGTGATGTCCACCCAGCGCCCGGCCTCTTGCGTCTGGCCGAGATGTTCGACCTCTACCGGCGTGTGGCTGACGATCTTCAGAAGCTGCTTGTGGCTCCAGACGTCATCCTCGCGCGGGGCGATGTTCAGATCGCCCACAAGGATCGCGCGTTCCGGGCGTTCCGCGTGGAAATGGTCGCGCATGGCGGTAAGGTAATCAAGCTTCTGGCCGAACTTCACGTTCTGGTCGCGGTCGGGAATGTCGCCGCCCGCCGGGACATAGAAATTGTGGATGGTGACGCCGTTCCCAAGCCGCCCGGCAACGTGACGGGCATGGCCGAGATCGACGAAATCATGCGCGGCCACCTCTTCCATCGGCAGCTTCGACAGGATCGCAACGCCGTTATAGCCCTTCTGCCCGCGCGCCACCATGTGGGGATAGCCAAGCGCGCGAAAGCCCTCCACCGGGATCTTTTCCACCGGCGATTTGCATTCCTGAAGGCACAGCACGTCGGGCGCTTCCTCGCTCATCAGCCGTTGCACCAGCCCTTCGCGCAGGCGGACAGAGTTGATGTTCCAGGTCGCGATCGTGAATGCCATGCCGGTTCTCCTTGATGAGGCGGGACCATAGCCCCTTGGACCTGTGGCGGCAACGCGCCCATCACACAAGCGTGGGGATCAAGCATGTGGCAGTCCCGACCCAAGATCGCTATGTCTGAACGAAGCCACGTCTTCAAGGATCAGTCATGATGAGCCGTTTTCTGCGCCCCCTTGTCCTGTCCATCGGCCTTGCCCTGCCCATGGGTCACGTCGCCGCCGCCGATGCCCGCCCGCTTGCCGCGGAAGAGGCGGCATCGCTTGACAAGGCCGCGTCCTCTTACCTGCGTGCGGTGGAACGTGGCGACGCGGAAAGGATCGTCGCCGCCCTGCCGCCGCGCATCCTGACCGTCTTCGGCGCCGCCGCCGGGATCGAGGCGGGCAAGCTGAACAAGACGCTGGTCGAACAGACCGCGCAACTGATGAAGGCGACGAGCTTTCGCAATGTCGCCGCCTCGGGCGAGGTGCCGGATGCGGGCGACGCGACGCTGGACGACGGGACCGAGGTGGTCTGGGCGATCCTGAAGACCAGCTTTGTCACCGAAACGGACGGCAAGGCGACGCAGAACTGGCAGCCGCTTCTGTCGCTGCATGAAGGCGGGCAGTGGTATTTCCTGCGCGTCGAGGGGCCGCAAAGCAAGAAGCTGGCCGCGATCGCCTATCCGTTCCTGACGGAGATCAACTTCCCGTCGGCCGCCAGCTCCCCCGTCAAATGAAAAAAAGGCCGGGCGCGAGGCCCGGCCAGTCCAACAGGGAGGATGCCGCGTCATGACCCCGGCGCGGCAAGGGGATTCTGTCCCTATGCCACCAGACGATAGCCGCCCGATTCGGTCACAAGAAGGCGGGCATTGGACGGATCCGGTTCTATTTTCTGGCGAAGCCGGTAGATATGCGTCTCAAGCGTGTGGGTCGTGACACCGGCGTTATAGCCCCAGACCTCATGCAGCAGCACATCGCGCGGCACCACGCCTTCCGACGCGCGGTAAAGGAACTTGAGGATATTCGTCTCCTTCTCCGTCAGCCGGATTTTCCGTTCCTTTTCGTCGATCAGCATCTTCATCGCGGGCTTGAACGTATAGGGGCCAAGCTGAAAGATAGCGTCCTCGGACTGTTCATGGGTGCGAAGCTGCGCGCGGATGCGGGCCAGAAGCACCGGGAACTTGAAGGGTTTTGAGATATAGTCGTTCGCCCCGGCATCAAGGCCAAGGATCGTGTCGGCGTCGCTGTCATGGCCGGTCAGCATCAGGACCGGGCATTTCACGCCCTGCTTGCGCATCTTCTTGCACAGCTCGCGCCCGTCCATGTCCGGCAGGCCGACATCGAGAATGACAAGGTCGAAGACCCCTGCCTTCACCTTGTCGATCCCCTCATGGCCGTCCCCGGCCTCGAACACATCGAAATCCTCGGTCAGGACGAGTTGCTCCGCCAACGCCTCGCGCAGGTCCGCGTCGTCGTCGACAAGCAGGATTTTCTTAAGGTTGGCCATAACATCTGCCTCCGTTCCTGTGGCGGACATGTGATCGGATCGCGGAAGCGGCAAGAGATGTGACCTTGCGTTCACGCCGACGTGTCGGATTTGCGGGGAATGTTTCAATTTGCTTCGCCCGCCGCTATTTAATGCCTCAACCGCGCGGGGACCACGATGACACTTGGACCGGACATTGCCGAACGTATGAACCGGGCCAGGGCCGACCTGCGCGCGGGCGTGCCTGTCGTGCTGACCGATCCGGCGGGCGATGCGCTGGTCTTCGCGGCCGAGACGGTCGGTCCGGGGCGCCTGACGACGGCCGAGGGGATCGGGCCGCTGATCCTTGCCATCACCAACCGCCGGGCCGAGACGCTGAGGACCCCCGCCTATGACGGCGATCTGGCGCGGGTCGCGGTTCCGGCGGGTGCCGGCGCGGGCTGGGTCCGCGCCGTTGCCGACCCGGCCAGCGACCTTGACGCGCCGATGAAGGGGCCGTTTCGCCATGTCAGGACCGGCAGCGCGGCAGTGGCGCGGGCGGCGATCGGGCTGGTCAAATCCGCCCGCCTTCTACCCGCCGCCGTGATCCTGCCGCATGAGGGTGCGCTGGCCCTTGCCATGACCGAAGGGCTGACGGTGCTGTCGGGGCCAGAGGTTCTGGCGGCGCTGGGCGCGCCCGTGGCCCTGCATCCGGTCGTCCATGCCCGCCTGCCGATGTCGGTCTCAGAGGCCGGGCGGCTGCATGTCTTCCGCCCCGAGGACGGGGGCGAGGAACACTATGCCGTCGAAATCGGCCAGCCCGCGCGCGACCGCCCGGTGCTGGCGCGGCTGCATTCGGCCTGTTTCACGGGCGACCTGCTCGGCAGCCTGAAATGCGACTGCGGCCCGCAACTGCGCGGCGCGCTGGCGCAGATGGCGGCGGAGGGGGCGGGGGTGCTGCTGTACCTCAACCAGGAGGGGCGCGGGATCGGGCTTGCCAACAAGATGCGGGCCTATTCGCTTCAGGATCAGGGTTTCGACACGGTCGAGGCGAACCACCGGCTGGGCTTCGAGGATGATGAACGTGACTTTCGTCTGGGTGCCGCGATCCTGCGACGGATGGGGTTCGGCGCCGTCCGGCTTCTGACCAACAACCCGGCCAAGATCCGTATGATGGAGGCGAACGGGATCGAGGTGGCGGAGCGTGTCCCCCTCAAGGTCGGCAAGACGGCGCATAACGCGGGCTATCTGGCGACGAAGGCCGCGAAGTCTGGGCATCTGCTGTGACCGGGGCCACGCCCTGATCGGCCCTTATGGCATTTCGGGTTTGAACTTGTTTCGTTCGAATTCTGATACTTGCACTCTCAACGAAAACCCGAAACGCTTTAGCCGTAATCGCGCGCCCCGAAGATGGCGGACCCCACGCGGACATGGGTCGCACCATGGGCGATGGCGACCTCGAAATCCGCGCTCATCCCCATCGACAGGCCGGCCAGGCCGTTGCGTGCGGCGATCCCGGACAGCATGGCGAAATGCGGGGCGGAGTCTTCCCCTTCCGGCGGGATGCACATCAGCCCGGCCAGCGGCAGGCCCAGGCTGCGGCAGGTTGCGATGAAGGCATCCGTGTCGGCAGGCAGGACACCGGCCTTTTGCGGCTCTTCCCCGGTGTTGACCTGAACGAACAGCTCCGGGCAGGTCCCGCGCGTGTCGGCAAGGCGGGCGAGCTTTTCGGCCAGCGAGGGGCGGTCGAGCGTATGGATCGCGTCGAAAAGATCGACGGCCACCTTGGCCTTGTTGGTCTGCAAGGGGCCGATCATGTGCAGTTCGACCTTGCCGAACCGTTCCCGTAGCGCGGGCCATTTCCCGGCGGCTTCCTGCACATAGTTTTCGCCGAACACCCGCTGACCCTGTTCCAGAACCGCCTCGACCCGTGGCAACGGCTGCACCTTTGAGACGGCGATCAGCGTGACGGAGCCGCCCGCGCGCCCGGCATCCTGTTCGGCCCTGCGTATCCGGGCGAGAATATCGTCAAGCGGCATGGTCCCCTCCTGCTCTTGCCCGTCAGACATAGACGGAGGCGGGCCAAAAAGAAAAGAGCGGGCTTTCGCCCGCTCTTTCCCTGGACCTTGATCGAAAGATCAGAAGTCGAAGCGAACACCGAGGCCAGCGACGGTGTCTTTGGCGTAGGTGCGGTGGATGTCGGCCGCGAGGCGGGCGCCACCCAGATCGTAGTCAAGGCCCAGACCGTACGCGGTGTCGGTCATGCCGGCGCCGAAGTTCGGGTTGTCCCAGTTGGAGACGTAGGCTTTGTAGGTGATCGCACCCTGGGTGTAGTTGCCGTACAGGGTGACCTGCTCGCCTTCATCCAGGCCGGTGCCGTTGGTGAAGTCGCCGTTGTCGAAGTACAGGATACCGACATTGGCGTCCGAGTTGATCGCGTATTCGGCACCGAGGAAGTACTGATCGTTGCCGTCAACATAGGCACCGTTCTGAACGGCAGCGGCCGACACGGTGATCTGACCGAAGGTGTAGTCGAGCGAGATGCCGGTTTCAGCCTTCACACCAACCGGCAGCGTGGAGCTTTTCACGGTCTGGTCGGGGTTGATGTACGACAGACGAACGTTGAAGTCGCCAACCGAGTAGGACGCCATGATGCCCATACGGTTGGATTCGTCGTTCGCGGGGGTGTAGAGGCAGGTGCCGGTGGAGCAGTCGATGCCGTCGCCGTAGGGGCCCGAATTGTAGGCCAGGAACGCACCCTGCGGGTCGCCGGCGCCACGGTCGGTGTAGCCGATTTCCGAGTTGTACATCAGAGCGGCCGAGTCATAGGCGGTGTTGGAGTTACCGACTTCGACGCGGATCCCTTCATACGAAACGTAGAGCATCGCCGGGGCGGTGTTGGTCGTCGCGTTGCCTTCGTCGTACTGAAGACGGACGCGGCCACCGAAGGTGACGCCCGAATCGGTTTCGACCGAACCGTCGATGTTCAGGCGCATACGCATGTCGACGGTGGTCTTGCTCATGCCGACGGCGGCGCCGTCGTTGTAGTTCAGACCGAAGCGGCCGTAGCCGGAAACGGTAACGTCCGCAGCCGCAGCGCCGGCGAGGCCGATCAGCGCGGTGGAAGCGAGAAGGAGCTTTTTCATTTCGTTTTCCCTCGTTGTGTCAAAGGTAGGCCCAACTCAGGGGAATCCGAATTGGGTATGGCCCTCTATTTCCATCTGCCGACCGCGCAATGCAACGGAAACGGCCGGTGCTTCGGGAAGATCGCCCATGATGGTGCGTTCTTGCCACAGTCCGCATGGCGCCTCACGGACCGCCCCATACGCGCAATACGCGCGCGCGGCAAAAAACCTTGTCCGCCTCGGGGCGCTCGGCTAGACAGCGGAAGAGGCAACGGGGGACTATGGGCATGAAGGTTCGGACGATCGTGCGCGGCGCAATCTTGGGCGGTCTTGTCGCCTTGCTTTCCGGTTGCGGCGGAATCGGCTCGGGCGACAGCGGCCTGTTCGGGCGCAAGAACCGCACGACGAGCGCGACCCAGTTCCAGGAACAGGATCAGTCGAAATACGCCGGGACCCGCGAAATGCGCGACCAGCGCGGCAAGAGCAGGATCTGGGAGCTGTTCACCTCGCCCGATGCCAATGAAACCGTGGCGGTCAACAAGTACCTCTGGCAGGCGTCGAAGGAAGTGTTGAACTTCCTGCCGGTGCAGTCGGTCGATCCGTTCTCGGGCGTGCTGGTCACGGGCTACGGCACGCCGCCGGGCGGCGGGCGCGCCTATCGCGCCACCGTCTATGTCACCGATCCGGCGCTGGACGCGCGATCGCTGAAGGTCGCGCTGGCCACAAAGGGCGGGCCGGTCGATGCCGCTACCCAGCGCGCGGTCGAGGACGCGATCCTGACCCGCGCCCGGCAGTTGCGCGTTCAGGACGCCAATCTCTGATCCATCCGGCGCCGTCGCTCCGGGCTGGACGCGGCGGAAGGCCTCTGTATAACCACCGGGCCACCGCCCGAGGGATGAATGATGTCGCGTTACGACCCCGCCGTGATCGAACCGAAATGGCAGAAGGCCTGGGACAAGGCCGGGTGCTTCACCGTCCGCCACGATCCGAACCGGCCGAAATACTATGTGCTTGAGATGTTTCCCTACCCCTCGGGGCGCATCCATATCGGCCATGTGCGCAACTACACGATGGGCGACGTCGTGGCGCGCTACAAATCCTCATGCGGGTTTTCGGTCCTGCATCCGATGGGCTGGGACGCCTTCGGGATGCCCGCCGAAAACGCGGCGATGGAACGCGGCGGCCATCCGAAGGACTGGACCTACGGCAACATCGCGGTGATGCGCGACCAGATGAAGCCCTTGGGCCTGTCGATCGACTGGAGCCGCGAATTCGCCACCTGCGACCCGGACTATTACGGCCAGCAGCAGTCGATGTTCATCGACTTCATGGAAAAGGGCCTCGTCTACCGCAAGAACGCCGTGGTGAACTGGGACCCTGTCGACATGACGGTGTTGGCGAACGAACAGGTGATCGACGGCAAGGGCTGGCGTTCAGGCGCCGAGGTTGAGCGGCGCGAGCTTACGCAGTGGTTCTTCAAGATCTCGGACTTCGCCGAGGATCTGCTTGAGGCGATCGACGGGCTGGACAAGTGGCCCGAGAAGGTCCGCACCATGCAGCGCAACTGGATCGGCAAGAGCCGGGGCCTCCAGATGGGCTGGGACCTGACCGCTCCGCATGGCGGCTTTGATCGGATCGAGGTCTATACGACGCGGCCCGACACGCTGATGGGGGCGTCCTTCCTTGGCATCTCTCCCGACCACCCGCTGGCCCGCGCGCTTGAGGCCGAGCGGCCCGAGGTCGCGGCCTTCTGCGCCGAGGCGCGCAAGGGCGGCACGACGGAAGAGGCCGTCGAAACGGCCGAGAAGCTGGGCTTCGACACCGGGCTGACGGTGAAGCATCCGCTTGATCCGACTTGGGAAATCCCGGTCTGGATCGCGAATTTCATCCTGATGGATTACGGCACCGGCGCGATCTTCGGCTGCCCCGGCCATGATCAGAGGGACCACGATTTCTGCCGCAAATACGGGCTGCCCATCGTCGATACCTTCCTGCCGATGGAAGGCGATTGGGACATCGGCGCGGAACCCTTCGTGCCGCTGAAATCGGAGGGTGTCCGCTACACGCGCGGCTTCGCGGGGGATGAGGTGCAGACCGGCGACGCGGCCGTCGATGCCGCCATCGCCCATGCCGAGGCGGCGGGCTACGGCACCGGCGTCACCAAGTTCCGCCTGCGCGACTGGGGCCTTAGCCGCCAGCGCTACTGGGGCTGCCCGATCCCGGTCGTCCATTGCGAGGCCTGCGGCGTGGTGCCGGAGAAGAAGGAAAACCTGCCCGTCGAACTGCCCGACGATGTGAGTTTCGACAAGCCCGGCAACCCGCTTGACCGTCACCCGACCTGGCGCGAGGTGGCCTGCCCCGCCTGCGGCAAGCCCGCGAAGCGTGAGACGGACACGATGGACACCTTCGTCGATTCGTCCTGGTACTACGCCCGCTTCACCGCGCCGCACGCCAAGACGCCGACGGATATGGATGAGGCGAAATACTGGATGAACGTCGATCAGTATATCGGCGGCATCGAACACGCGATCCTGCACCTGCTTTATTCCCGCTTCTTCGCCCGCGCGATGCATATCTGCGGCCACCTGCCCGCCGGAGCGATCGAGCCTTTCGACGCGCTCTTTACGCAAGGCATGGTGACGCATGAGATCTACGAAGTTCCATATCACATCGTTGATGGTCGAGAGGTCCTCGGACACTCGCCGATAAACTCCGATATCCCGACGCGATACCGATATTTGTACCCTGAGGAAGTAGTGGTCTTCACCTATGACGGCGCGCGCCACGCGCTGCTCAGAAGCGAAGTGGATGCTGCGGGAATCGATAAGTTAAATCCCGACGCATTGATCAACTTCAAGACTTCACAGAAGCACACGCGAGTTGAAGTTCGGCCGCCGACCAAGATGTCGAAGTCGAAAAAGAACGTCGTCGACCCGATGGACATCATCGCCCGCTATGGCGCCGATACCGCGCGCTGGTTCGTGATGTCCGACAGCCCCCCGGAACGTGACGTGGAATGGACCGCCGCCGGGGCCGACGCCACGCAGAAGCACCTTGCCCGGGTCTGGCGCCTTGCCTCGGAAATCGGCGAAAAGCCCGGCGCCGCCGCCGAGGACGAAGCACTTCTGAAGGCCATGCACCGCGCCATTGCCGACGTGACGCAGGGGATCGAGGGCTTTGCCTTCAACAAGGCGGTGGCGAAGCTTTACGAATTCACCAACACCTTCGCGAAATCCAATGCCTCGCAAGACGCCCGGCGTCAGGCGATGCGCACGCTCGCGCAACTCATGTCGCCCATGGTCCCGCACCTGGCCGAGGATATCTGGGCGATGACGGGCGGCGAAGGGCTGGTCGCCAAGGCGCCGTGGCCCAGGGCGGATGAGGCGATGCTGGCCGAGGATAACGTGACCCTGCCGATCCAGATCAACGGCAAGCGGCGCGCGGAAATCAGCGTTCCGAAAGATATGCCGCCGGCAGAGGTTGAAAAGATCGTGCTGGCCGACGAAGCTGTGGTCAAGGCGCTGGCCGGGGCCGCGCCGAAAAAGCTCATCGTCGTGCCGGGGCGCATCGTCAATGTCGTCATCTGACCGCCGCATCTTCCTGTCCCTTCTGGCCGCGCTGCCGCTTGCGGCTTGCGGCTTTACGCCCGCCTATGGCCCCTCGGGTCCGGCGCGGGGGCTTCTGGGCCGGGTGCGGGTGGACGATCCTGACGACAAGCTGAGCTTCGATCTGGTCGCGAGGCTTGAAGAACGGCTGGGCCGGACCCGGACGCCCGTCTTCCTGCTGTCCTATGAGATTTCCACCCGTGAACAGGGGCAGGCGATCGCGCCCGACAACTCCATCACGCGCTATCAGCTTTTCGGCTCTGCCGATTACACGATGCGCGATGCGGCGACGGGCGCCGTCCTGACCAAGGGCCGCGTCGACGGGTTCACTGCCTTCTCTGCCATCGGGAACCGGGTCGAATCGAAAGCCTCACGCGCGGATGCCGGGCTGCGGCTGATGCAGATCCTTGCCGACCGGATCGTGACCGACTTGATCGCCACCTCCGGCCGCTGGAACACCCCATGAAGCTTGGCGGTGCCGCCGCGCTGAAGTTCTTCGCCAGGCCCGAGACGGACCGCGCCGGGCTTCTGATCCACGGCAGCGATGCGATGCGGGTGGCGTTGCGGCGGCAAGAGGTGATCGCGGCCCTGATCGGCCCGGAGGGCGAGGCCGAGATGCGCCTGACCCGCATGTCGGGCGGCGATCTGCGCAAGGACCCGGCACTGGTCAGCGATGCGCTCAGGGCGCAGGGGTTCTTTCCCGGCGCGCGGGTGGCCTTCGTCGAAGAGGCGGGCGACGGCATCGCCCCGGTCCTGAAAAACGCGCTGGCCGACTGGACACCCGGCGACGCGATGCTGATCGTCACCGCCGGGACGCTGACCAAGGCCTCGGCGTTGAAGAAGGCCTTCGAGGATCATCCCAACGCCTATGCCGTCGCGATCTATGACGACCCGCCGGGGCGGGAGGAGATTGAGGCGACCCTGTCGAAGGCCGGTATCACCCAGGTGCCAGGTGAGGCGATGACGGACCTTCTGGCCCTTGCGCGCGAGCTTGACCCCGGCGACTTCCGCCAGACGGTCGAGAAGCTTGCGCTTTACAAGTTCGGCGACACGACGCCGGTGACCCCTGCCGACATCGCCGCCGTCGCCCCAGCCACGATCGAGGCGGCGGTCGATGACGTGCTGAACGCGGCGGCCGAGGCACGCACGGCCGAGATCGGCCCCCTGATGCGGCGGCTGGAAGGGCAGGGCGTGGCGCCGGTCACGCTTTGCATCGGTGCGACGCGCCATTTCCGCGCGCTGCATGCCGCCGCCGCCGCCCCCGGTGGCGCGGCCGAAGGCATCGCGCGGCTGCGCCCGCCGATCTTCGGCCCGCGCCGCGACCGGATGCTGCGGCAGGCGCAGGGCTGGGGGATGCACCGGCTTGAACAGGCGCTGGGCCTGCTGACCGATACCGACCTGCAACTCCGCTCCTCCTCCCGCGCGCCGGCGATGGCGGTGATGGAACGGGCGCTGATCCGTCTGGCGATGCTGGGCCGGCGATAGGGCGCCCGCCCGCGCAGTTGGGGCTTGCACCTTCGCGCGCCAGGTGGCTTCGTTGTTTGGTAGGCAGCGGGAGTTGAGCGCCGTGTATACCGTGATCGGAACCGTCAAAAGCCGCGCCGCGCGGGTGCTGTGGATGCTTGAGGAGCTTGAGCTTCCCTTCGAACACGTCCCCGCCCCGCCGCGATCCGAAGGCGTCACCGCCTTCAACCCGGCCGGAAAGGTCCCAGTCCTGATCGAGGACGGCACGCCGATCACCGATTCCACCGCGATCATCCAGTACCTTGCCGACAAGCACGGCCAACTGACCCATCCCGCCGGGACCTTGCAGCGGGCGCGGCAGGACAGCCTGACGCAGTTCCTGCTGGATGAGTTCGACGCAAACCTCTGGACCGCCGCGCGCCACAGCTTCGTCCTGCCCGAGGAGTTGCGCCATTCCGCCATCAAGAACACGCTGCGCTGGGAGTTCGAGCAAAGCCAGAAGACGCTGGTTCACAGGATGGGCGAGGGGCCGTTCATCATGGGCGACCGGATGACGGTGCCGGACATCATCCTGACCCATTGCGGCAACTGGGCGCTGGCGGCGAAATTCCCCATCGTCGAACATCGCCTGACCGAATACCTCACCCGGATGCGCGCCCGCCCGGCCTTCATTCGCGCCATGGCACGCTAAAGCGTATTGGGTTTACGTTGAGAAGGTAAGTATCGGAATTCGAACGAAATAAGTTCGAACTCCGATTCAGTGTAAACACGAAATGCTATAGGCGGCCGCGCGCCCGGCCCAGCGGCCGGTGGCAAGGCAGGCGGTCAGCAGGTAGCCGCCGGTCGGCGCGTCCCAATCCAGCATCTCGCCGCAGGCAAAGACGCCCGGCAGGGCGCGCAGTTCCAGATCCGGCGTCAGCGCGTCCCAGGCGATCCCCCCGGCGGAAGAAATCGCCTCCTCCAGCGGTCGCGGGCCGGTCAGGGGAACGCGCAGCGCCTTGAGGATCGCGGCCAGTGCCGCGGGATCGGCGGGCAGGGGACGCGCCCATTCCTGCAACAGCGCGATCTGCACCGGGCCAAGGCCCACGGCCTTGCGAAGCCGGTTGGCGAGCGTGTCCTTGGCGCTGCTTCGTTTTAGGCGCCGGGCAACCTCCTCCGCCGCCAGATCGGGCGCCAGATCGAGGGTCAGCGCCGCCCCCGCCCGCAGCGCCGGGCCGAGCGTATAGATGCCGCCGCCTTCAAACCCCTGCTGGGACAGCACTAACTCCCCCCGCGTTACCTGACCGCCCGCGCTCAGCGCGACCGATTTCAGAGGCTGGCCGAAATGACGCGCCATATGCGCCGACCAGTCGATGCGCCAGCCGACATTGGAGGGGGCGAAAGGCGTGATCGCCACGCCCTTTTCGGCCAGCCACGGCACCCAGGCGGCGTCCGATCCAAGACGCGGCCAGCTTGCCCCGCCGGTGGCGAGGATCACCCTGCGCGCCACGATCCGCCGCGGGCCGTCGGGCGTGTCGAAGGCAAAACCGCCCCCCGCGAACCCCGTCCAGCGCCAGCGGCGGCGCAGCACCACCCCCAGCCCGTCCAACTGCGCCAGCCAGGCCCGGAGCAGCGGCGAGGCCTTCATCCCGACCGGAAACACCCGGCCGGTGGAGCCGGTGAACAGATCGACCCCAAGCCCGCGCGCGAACTCCATCACATCGACGGGTCCGAACGCTTCGATCATCGGCGCCAGTTGCGGCGCGTCGTAGCGCGACAGGAACAGCGCCGGGTCTTCATCCCGCGTGATGTTCAGCCCCGATTTCCCCGCCATCAGGAACTTGCGCGCCGGGCTTGGCTTTGCCTCCATAACCGTCACGGAACGTCCCGCGCGCGCGAGTTCGCCCGCCGCCATCAGCCCGGCAGGACCGGCGCCGATCACCAGCGCGTCGATGCTGTCTGTCGCTGTCATCGCGTCCTTCCCGCCCATGCCCTGTCTCTGGCAAGAAAGCCCCGTCGCGGCAAGGGCGCATGGCCCGCGCTTGCAATGCAGTTGCATCGCCTCTATCGAAGATCGCGGAAGGTGCGGCCCCGTAGCTCAGGGGATAGAGCGACCGCCTCCTAAGCGGTAGGTCGCAGGTTCGAATCCTGCCGGGGCCGCCATCTTCCGATTTTCTCGTTTATTATCAATGCTCTATTTCTGGTTTACAGAGCGGTTTACAGGGTTTCGTTTTTGTTCCG
>NZ_PVEP01000012.1 GCF_002973535.1 Albidovulum denitrificans | reverse complement strand
GGATGTTTCGATCCGCGCCCCCGGGTGGGGGCGACTGTCTGGGTCGTAAGGCATGGGAATGTCCGGGTAAATCGGTTTGTAATTGCGAAGGTGCGCAAGATTGCGATCGCGGGCGGGGCGGGGCCGTCGCGTTCGCAAGAAAAGTCCACGATTTCAAAGAGCGGGCGTGTTGCGAACCCAAGGGGGGATGCGGCACGCTTGGGGTTCGCAGGCTCAGACGATCAGGGGACCGTTGAGGTCGGTTGCGGGCTTGGCGCCCACATGCTCCACACGGCGGGTCCAGTTCGCGCCGAGGAAGTAGTAGCGCAGGCTGTCATGTTCCGGCGCGATGATCGCCTCAAGCCGTGCGCGAAGTTTGGTCCATTGGGCGGGGTCCACCTCAATCTCGAAGACCGAGAACTGGACCCGCTGGCCCCAGTCCTCGCAGGCCTTCGCGACCCGTCGCAGCCGCTTCTTTCCACCCTCTTCGAGCGTGTTCACATCATATGTCACGAGCACCAGCATCTCAACTCCAGAACCACGGCGGATAGGCTTCGAGATCGCCGCGCAGATGTCGCGCAAGCAGTTGCGCCTGAAGGAAGGGTACCAGACCGAAGGGGGCCTTTTCCTGCAGGAAGGGATGCAGACGCTCTTCCTTCTTGCGCTCCTGCCAGGTGGTCAGAACGGTCTTGCGTCCTTCGTCCGTCAGCAGCACGGCACCGCCGTCCTGGGCCTTGAAATCTCCGGCCCGCAGCTGACGGCGGTTGACGAGCGACAGCGCGAGACGATCGGCCAGCGGGGCGCGCAGCTCCTCCATCAGGTCAAGCGCGAGGCTTGGGCGGCCGGGGCGGTCGCGATGCAGGAAGCCCACCGCCGGGTCAAGGCCGACCGCTTCACAGGCCGACCGGCAATCGTGGGTGAGCAGGGTATAGAGGAAGGAGAGAAGCGCATTCATCGCATCGCGCGGGGGGCGACGCGAGCGGGCAGTCCAGCGCAATTCGGGATCGGGCGAGCGGATCAGGTGGTCGAAGGCGCCGAAGTAGAGGTTCGCGGCCTCCCCCTCGGAACCGCGCATCTCATCGACCGTAGCGTCGCGCAGCTGCACCCGGCGCAGGATCTGCGCCAGCCGGTCCGTCACCGTTTCCAATGTGGTACGGGTCCCGGTTTTCATCTCATCGCCGTAGTCGCGCAAGGCCCGCCGGATCACGGCCCGCTGGTTCGAGACCTTTCCCAGCACGATCGAGCGCACGATTTCCGCGCCCGTCCCGGCGCGGGCGTATTGCGCGCGACGCAGCAGCACGTTTCCGGTGACCGGCCCCTCGATGCGCGCCTGAAACCGGCCGTTGCGGGCCAGCAGAGCCATGGCTATGCCGCGTTCCGCGCAGGCGCCGATCAGGGCGGGTGAGATCAGGATCGGGCCGAAGGTCACGACCGAAGACAGCATGTGCATGGGGACGCGGGCGCGCTCGGCGCCTTCGATTTCGGCGACGAGGGCCTCGCCATCCTTCTTAAGCGCGGCCCCTTCGGTGGTGACATAGACGGTATTGAGCAGCTTTTTCACAAGCCCTCCAGGGATCGGGCGATCATTCGGTCGCGCCAGGCAAGAACCGGGCGCGCGACGGTCTCGGGACGGCAAAGGTCGTGCAGCGAGCAGGCCTTGCAGCGCGCGCGGTGCGGCGTGGGCGGCGGCGTGACGCCCGAGGCGAGCGCGGCGGCGAGGTCGGCAATGGCCGCTTCGGTCAGCGCCCGCAGACCCGTGTCGAACGGCACGGCGACGCGGCGTTTCGTCTGCGCGTAGTATAGCGCGCCTTCGGGTACCGGGCGGCCCGTCATCTCTTCAAGGCAAAGCGCCTGGGCGCAAAGCTGCGCCTCGTCAGCGCGGTGAAGCTTGGGGCGCCCGCGCTTGTATTCGACGGGGAAGGCGCGTTCGCCGTCAGGGCCGGGCGTGAACTCCACAAGGTCGGCCACGCCCACCAGGTTCAGCCGCGCCGACCCGATCGGCAGCGACATCACGCGCCGCGCACCGCGGCCACGGCGCGAACCGCCCTTGTCGGCGACGGCATGAAGCACATCCCCTTCGGCCGTGAAACGGTTGTCGGCCCAGAGCCGCTCAAGATGGATAAGCGCCGCCTGGCGCTGGCAATAGACCGCATGCTGCACCGCCGAGAGCGGGATCGGTTCGCTCTCGGCGGGCATGGCTTACACAAGCTCCAGGATCTCGACCCCGTCGGGCAGGCCGTCGCGGTCGATCTCGACGATATAGTCCGCGAACTTGCGCGCCGGGGCGAGGTTGCCCAGCCCCTTGTCATCGGGCGCCCGGAACGCGCCATCGACGTTGCGTCCGACCTTCACGCGATCGAACAGGGCATGGGCGGGCGCATTGCCAAGTGCGTTTTCGTGGCGGAAGACGATCAGCTTGCGTGTCGTCATTTCGCCCCGCGCGGCGGAACGGTCATGTTCGAACATGTTGGTCAGCGCCTGAAACAGCAGATCGAGGTCCGCCTCGGAGAACCCCGTGCGTTCGGCAAACTTGGCCGAGATGAACCCGTGCGCGACGTAAAGCCCATAGGGTACGATATGCTTGCGGCCCATGGTGCGATTGTCGGTGCGCGCGTCCCCCTCTTCGGCGCCTTCGGCCCGCTTCTTCTGTTCGGCCTCGTTGGTCGCGGCCATACGGGTGATCGAAATCTCCACCGGCAGGATCGGCTCGATGGAACTGGCGAATGTCATCTGCACCGGCCCCTTGACCTGGCCGCAGTTGATGCCGGTCGACATCACGGCGCCGAAGGTGCGCACGTCGAAGAAGTTGGCGCACATGAAATCGCGCAGCGCGGTCGCTTCGGCGTCATCCTTGGGATTGAGCTTGGCGTCTTTCTTCGACTTTTCGTCCCCGCGCAGCGCGACATAGGCCTTGCGGTGCTTTTCGTTGAGGATCGCGCCTTCTTCGACATAGATGTGCAGCCCGTCCTCACCCGCATGGGCAAGCTCCACATAATTGCGGATCTTGCGCTTGAGGCTGACATCGGTGACCAGCCCGTGGCTGGTTTCGGGATCAAGCCGGGGCAGGTTACCCGCGTCGGGGTCCCCGTTCGGATTTCCATTTGCGACATCGAAGATCAGCACGAAATCATGGCGGCGGGAAAGCGTGGTCATTCGGTTACCTCGGGGCTTTTGTCATCGTGTTTGCGGAAGAAGTCGCTTCGCTGGTGGTAATAGCCGATGCCGAACAGCGCCTGTTCGGCCGAACTCAGCGTGGCGGGGATCGGGTCGGCGCCCGGATCCATCAGTTCGGTGATGGAGCCGATCAGCTTTTCGAGGTTCACCGCGCGGCCGGGGCTGAGCTTGCGCAGCTTGGAGAAGTGGTTCTGTGCGCCGGAATCCAGGGTGCGGAACACCTTTTGCGGGCTGGCCGAGGCGGCGCCGTAGAACTTGTCCTTGATGGTCGCGTTGACGCTGCCGCCGAGGGCTGCGCGCTGGACCTCTTCATAGACGGCGAAGAGCCTGCCGAGGACATAGCCCCGGTTCGTGTTGGCGGAATCGAGCGCCACGGGAACCTCCCAGGATAGGTTGCGGATCAGGACGGATTTCAGGATTGCGGCGCGCAGGGCGTTCACCTCGCCATCGGCGCGGATGCGCATCAGCGTGGCCGACAGCAGCGTAAGCGGGTAGCGCGTGCCAGAAAGGATCGCGCGCATCCATTCGCCCGCGATCAGCGGTGGCACATTCTCGCGCTTGCCCTGCACGGCCAGCTCGATCAGGTAGCGCCAGAGCGGCGGCCATCCAGTGCGCGGGGCCGGGTCAAGGGCGGTGTCGTCGATGAAGCGCTGGTAGTTGGCGGCCAGCGTGCCAAAGCTGCCTTCCCACCAGAAGCGCACCGAAAGCCGTGCGGCGTTGGGGGCAAGGCCCAGGACGAAGAAGCGCACGCCCTCGTCAAGCTTTGGCATGATCTCTGCAAGCCGTCGCCCCTCGCGGATCTGGACGAGCTGTTCCCTGACCTTTGCCGTGTTGACCCCATCGTCGTTGGTCGTATCGCGTCCGAACATCGCGGCGAAGATGTCCTCGGCCTCGGCGGCGGTGTCCATATCCGCGCAATCGGCCCAGAACACGGTCGAGGCATCGCCGATCTGAAGCCGGTGTTTCGGGTCCGACAGAAAGCGGTTGAGCGCGGTGGTATAGGCAAAGGCCGCCGCCTCAGAGACCGGCGCGTTGTCGCCCTGTTCGTGGTTGTAGGACGTGAAGGCATCGAGGTTGAACGAGACCAGGCTCGCGCCCGAACTCTGTGCGCCCCAGACGCCCTTGATCGAGGGATGCAGCCGCGCCACAGGTCCTGACGCGCCGGTCAGCAGACAGATTTGCGGTTCGGACGCGCCCTCGGCCGCGATGCGCGCCCAAAGTGCCTTTGCGGCGGGTCTCTCGTGCAGGAATTCGAACCCGGAGACCAGCCGGAACACGACGTTCTGGTCGCGCATCTCTTCGGGCCAGAGCGGCGCGACGAACCGATCCGGCGTCCAGCTTTCCAGGAACCTTGCAAGCGCGGTGAGGCCCTCGTCATCGGAACCGGCCAGCCATTCAAGATGCTGGTCCCGGAACCTTGCGTGTTCCTCGGCGGTACGTTTGCCCGTCCCGCCCGTCACGCCCAGAACATAGGCGGTCTTGTCCCACAGAACGTTCGGGTCGATGCCGACGGTGCGCTTCTTCGCTTGCGGCACCATGACGATCTTCGCGCTGCGCTTCTTGTCCGTGTCGCGCAGGTCCACCACGTCGGCGACCGACCCATCCGCGTTCAGGACCACGCAAAACCCGATCTTTTCGGCCGAATACCCGAAGGGCGGGGCGTCGGGCAGACGGTCATAGGCCTGCGCCAGCGCGGCCAGCATGCTCATCGCCTTACCTCCGGGCTGCCGGGCGCAGGCACCTCCAGCACGCCGTCGCGCAGACCGGCGCGAAACAGCAGGGACGGCCGCCCCGGTGCGGCATGGTCGATGTCCCAAAGCATGAAGCCAAGGTCGCGCGGCGTGCCAAAGCCCAGCTCTGCCGTCTCGGCCTCGGGCGCGCGCGCAGGCAAGGGGGCGCCCGGTTCGATCAGCGCGAAATGCGCGGCAAACTCGCGCGTTCCCAGACAGGGTTGGTGAAAGCACTGCCCGCGCGCGGCGCGGCGGTTGAAGATGTCCAGATGCTTGCCTTCGCTGTCCGAGGCATCGGCACGGGACGTCAGCACGAAATGCGCCTCGATCACATAGGCGGGCTGGACCAGAACGGTTGCGGCGCGTTGCTGGCGATCCTCGTCCACCAGCAGTTGCAAGCCTTCCAGATCGCCCCGGTTCATCGCCTGCCTGATCTTGCCCGCCGGCGCCTTGTGGCCCACCTCATTGCGGCGAATCTGCTGGAAACGGATCGGGGTCAGCACATGGATCCGGTCGATCACCCACCTGATCTGCGGCTTCCAGTGGATCGCCTCAAGGATGCCCCGCGCCGCCGAGGGTGTCATGACGTCGTAGCTTTGCCGCTCGACCTTGAGTTCGGGGCGTGTGAACAGGGCATAATTGCCCCAGACGTGCAGACGAATACCGTAAGCCATGACTTTCTCCCAATGCGGTGAGGCTATCCCGACGTGCGAGTTGCGCAAGCGAAATATTGCCGCAGGTTGCGCCCTCACCACGAATGGTGAGGGCCTACTGGTTCAACACACAAAACCTAGGTTTCTACCCGCATCCGTATTGGATGACCTTTCGCTCGCCTGCTTGCCGCTTCTTACGGCAGGAGTTTCAGGACAAGGCGCAGGGCGAGCGCGAGGCATTCAAGCCCGATTTCAAGCATACGCGATGGCTTGGGGGGGAAGACTCTCATGTTTACCTCCAGGACGCCTCGCCAGAAGGTAGGAAGCGGGAGGTCTTTTGTCAAGTTCCTAGGATTTGTTTGTTTACGACATGAATGTCTGTAGCGCGTCGTCGCCCAGATAATCCGCCCCCTCCCACCACAGCCCGCTTTCGGCGCGGTAGAGCGAGGGGGTTTGCAGCACACAGAACTGGTCGCCGCGCAGATCGGCACGGCGGTAGTCCGCATGGCCGTTTCGGATCAGCGTGTCGCGGTCCTTTGCGGGTATTTGTACGGTAAAGGGTTGCAACGCACGGGCAAGCTTGCCGGAGGAGATTTCCGCGACGTCCAGCCGCGCGACCTCGGCACGTGCCGCGCCCTCCAGTGCGACGATGACCGGAACCATCCGATCCTCAACCATCCGAAATTGTTCCGCTGTCGTGCGATAGGGCAGATCGGTGCCGCTTCGCGACAGGCCGAAGGCATCGACCATCGGCTGGCCGAGCCGTTCCGGCCCGACGCGCCAATAGACCTCATCGAACCAGTCCCGGATCGCCTCGGGCGCCAGGAGATCGTTGCGGGTACGGGCAACCGCGCGCATCGCCTTCGCCAGCTGCGCGATCTCTCCGCCGACAGGGTCGTCGACCGCCTCGAAGACCGTCAGGGTGCTGTCTTCGATCGCCCGTCGGCCTTCGCGGTTCACGCGGCCCGCCGCCTGCACGATGCTGTCAAGCCCGGCCTCCGCACGCCAGCCGCGCGGAAAGTCCAGGTCCACGCCGGCTTCGATCAGGCTGGTGGCGATCAGCCGACAGGGCGCGCCGTCCTTCAGCCTGTCGCGTATGTCGGCGAGGATACGGCGGCGGTGCGTGGGGTACTGGCGGGTGGTCAGATGGATCAGCCCGTCGATCCCTTCGCTCCGCGCCGCCTCGAACAGGGACAGCGCGTGCCTGCGGCTGTTCACGATCACCATGGCCTGATGGCTGGCGCCGAGGGCCGCGACCAGATCGCTATCCGTCATCGGCCCGCCCTGGACGATCCGTGCGCGGCGCAGATCTTGCGCCAGCGTCTCGGGGTTCGGGGCCAGTTCGCGCCCCGCCAGTGGCAGCCCGCCCTGCCTGAGCTGCGCGCTGTCGAAGGCAGGCTGGGTGGCGGTGCATAGCACGACGGTGCAATGGTAGTGGTGGGCCAGCACCTCGATCATCCGCAGCGCTGGCAGCAGCAATTTGCGCGGCAGGCACTGCGCCTCGTCAAGCACGATCACCGAGCCTGCGATGTTGTGCAATTTGCGCGCCCGCCCCGGCCGCGCGGCAAACAGGCTTTCGAACAGTTGCACATTCGTTGTCACCACGACCGGGGCCGCCCAGTCCTCCATCGCCAGGCGGGCCTTGTCGCGCCCCTCGGCGCCGGGCTGTTCGGCCTCGATCGCGGAATGATGTTCCAGCACGACATCGCCCAGACCCGCGAAGAGGTCTTTGAAGGTCGCCGCCGTCTGATCGATGATCGAGGTGTAGGGGATCGCGTAGATGATACGCCGATGCCCGTGCCGCGCCGCATGGTCGAGCGCGAAGCCAAGCGACGCCAGCGTCTTGCCGCCGCCGGTGGGGACCGTCAGCGTGAAGAGGCCGGGTGCCAGCGCGGCCTGGGCGCGGATGTGGCGCAGCACTTCGCTGCGCAGCCGGTTCAGGTCGCTGGCCCCGAAGCCCGCCATGCGCGTGTCGAATGCGCCGGTAAGCGCGGGCAGCAGGTCTTGCAGCCCTGCCCAGTCGCGTGCGGGAATGTCGCGCCCTTCGAGGCTGGCGTAAAAGGCCTCGGTATCGCGGAAATCGGCATCGACGAGGCAGGAAAACACCATGCGCCCGGCGACCGAGAGGTCAAAGCCATCGCCCGGCCGTATCTTGCCGATGATCTCGGCAACCGCTGGCGCAAGGTCGATCTGGGTTGCGGCGGTTATATCGGCGGGGACAGGATCGCTTTGGCGAAAGCGGCCGATGCGCCGGGCGCGGGCGGCATCGGAACCGTTGGTGTCGGGCAGGCCCGCGTGGTGGCCGAGTATCGCATCGGCCAGAACCTCGGCCACAAGCCGTTGCGGACCGGCTGGCGCGCGATCAAGAAGCAGGCTGGCCCCGGCGGTCGAGTGGTCGACCGGCGTGGGGTCGCCGTGCAGGCGCCGCTGGAACGCGGGGTCGTATTTGCCGAAATCGTGAAACCGCGCGGCAAGTTCCGCGCAACGCGAAAGCCCTGCCGTTTGGGCGGCGGCCGCGGCAAGGCCCGCGGTCTGGTCAAGATGGTCGGGCAGAGTCTGCCAGGTGCCAAGGTCGGCAGGATCGCCGGAATGCGCAAAGAAATGAGTCATGTCTGAACGTGGAGGGCAAGCTTTGATAGCCAAAGCTGCCCTTGTCGCGGATCGCTGTCAATGGCGGCCACAAGTTTGGTCGCGGTGCAACACCGGGCCGGTTCCGGGCGCCCCTCTCCGACCCAAATCCTTACGACGCGTCCCGACCGGGTTGTCTAATCGCGCCTTACATACTCTACCCCGCGGGCGAGCCAGCAGCCAAGGGTCAGGCCCTTGGCCTTGCCCGTCCCGTCGCGCCGGATGATCGCTGTCCAGTCGCCGGGCGCCGGGGCGTCCATCGAGCGTCGGGTGGCGACGGCCCAGACATCCTTGCCCGCGGGTTCCATCCGCTCCATCCGGCCTTGCCCAAGCAGGCCCTCGAAGCGGGCAAAGGCGGCGCCGTCCCTGGCCTCGATGACCATATCGGCACCGAGTTCGGCGGACGTGTACCGGCCCGCAATTTCGATGCCGTCGCCCGTCTCCGTGGCTGACAAGGGGGTCAGCTTCGGCGCGGTGTTGTCGCGCGGGCGCGACATGCTCAGCGCGTCACCCTGGCGCGAAAGGATCGCGCCGGGGGCGCCCAGCGTGCCGTCGGGCGCCAGCGTGACCGTCTCTCCCCCGGTCGCATAGGCCAGCGTCGCGCTGCGGCGGCCGCTTGCGATCTGGACCAGCAGGCCGTCATCGGCAAGCCACTGGCCGTCCCAGCCGTCGGGGATCGGCGCGGGTTCAGGCGCCTTGTAGCCAAGTGCCGCCTCAATCAGGCCCTGCGCCGCGCCGTAGGTGTCGCCTTCGTGGTTGAAGATCACCACCACCGACAGGCGGGCGTCGCGCGCGTTCAGGCGTTGCGCCCGAAAGCCGCGCAGCGCCCCGGCGTGGCCGGTGAAGTCATGCCCCGCGACCTCATGCCGGGCGAGGCCATAGCCATAGGTCGCGGGTGACCCGTCGGCATAGGTTGGCGGGACGGAGACGCGGCGGTACAGGCTGCTTTCATCGTCGCGGGTGGCGTCGATCCAGCGTTCATAGGCCAGCATGTCGTCGAGAGAGGCGGAAATCCCCGCGTCCCCGATCCAGAAGATCGCATTGTCGGCCGGGAAGAAGCCCGTCGCATCGCTGCCTTCATAGCCCACCACGCCATCCTCGGGATAACGGGTGTCCGAGGTCAGGACAGCGGTCTTCATCCCCGCCGGACCCCAGACATGGCGGCGGTAGAGGGTTTCGAGATCCTCGCCCGTCTCTGCCTCGATCAGTTCCGAGACGATGCGATAGTTGCAGTTGCAGTAGGAATAGGCGGTGCCGGGCGGAAAATGCCCGGTCTTCATCCGCGCGATCAGCGGCAGCGCATCCTCGCGCGCGAAGACCTGCTCCGCCTTGCCTCCTTGCAGCACGGTCAGCGCCCAGTAGTCGCGCAGGCCCGACTGGTTGTCGCAAAGCTGGCGCAGGCTGGGCAAGGGGCCGGTGAAGTTCGGCAGGAAATCCGCGATCCGGCCATCCAGCCGCGCGGGATCGTCGACCGAGGCCAGCAGCACCTGACAGGTGAACTGCTTCGAGATCGAGCAGATCGGCAACCGCGTCGCGGCCGTCATCGGCGCGGCGGTATCAAGGTTCGCATAGCCCCAGGCGCGGGTCGCGACCACCTTGCCGTCCTTGACGACGCCGGCGACGCCGCCGGGGCCGGGGTGGCGCTTGGGCAGCGCATCGAGCGCGGTTTCAAGCGCGGGAAGGTCGATCTCGGTCATCTCGCATATCCTCTCAAGACAGGGGGAAGGCGGCGGCCCGCGAAGGGGGCCACCGCGCGCTGCTCAGTAGGTTTTTTTCGTCTCTTCCAGGAAGAAGCGCCCCAGCGGGTTCTGGCCGAAGTTCTCAACCCCCTTGCGGGTCACGCTGATGTAGGGGCTGTAGTAGAGGTCGATCCAGTGGACATCGGCCTTGGCGAGCTTCTGGATCTGCGCATACATCGCCTCGCGCTTTGCCGGGTCCATCTCAAGCCGGGCGTCGGCGACCAGTTGCTTGACCTCGTCGTTCTGGTAGCGGGTCATGTAGTTCATGTTGACGTCATGGCCCAGGACGAAGGTCGTCTTCTGGTCGGGGTCGAGGATGTCGTTGGTCCAGTACATCACCGACAGATCGTATTCGCCGTTGATCAGCATGTCCCAGGTCTGGCTCGGGTCCATCTTCTGAAGGTTGAGGGTGATCCCGACATTGCCCAGTTGCTGTTGCAGCAGGATGGCGATCTGCTCATCAACCTCGTTCCCGGCGTTCACGACATAGTCGAGGCTGATCTCCCCGGCGGCCGCCTCGGCCAGAAGCGCCTTGGCCTTTTCCGGGTCGAAGCCGCGCGCGCCGTTGTCGTCGCTGTGATAAAGCGCGCCCTTCGGAATGTAGGAATTCGCCACCTCGCCGATGCCGAAGGTCACGGTGTCGACGATCGCGGCCTTGTCGATGGCATAGTCGATCGCCTCGCGCACCTTCACGTTGTCCAGCGGCGCGTGTTCCTGGTTCATCAGCAGGTGATCCTCGCGGGTCGAGGGATCGACGACTACGGTCAGGTTCGCGTCCTGCTTCAGCTCGGCCACGCGCGAGAAGGGGACGTAGATCGCGGCGTCAAGCTCGCCCGCCTGCACGGCCAGCATCCGCGTGTTGTCGTCGGGCATGGAGATCCATTCGACCCCGTCGAGGCTGACATTGGCGGCATCCCAGTAATTGGGGTTCTTCTTCAGGATCACCCGGTCACCGCGGCGCCATTCGTCCACGGTGAAGGCGCCCGAACCGACGGGCTTTTCGGCAAACGCCTCTTCCCCCATGCTTTCCATCGCCGCCTTCGAGATGATCGAGGCGCCGGGCATGGCAAGGGTCGACAGGAACGGTGCCGAGGGGCCGTCGAGGGTGACGACCAGGGTCGCGGCGTCCGGTGTCTGCATGTCCTTGATGATCTTGTAGCTGTCCGACCAGAGCGACAGTTCGCTGTCGCGGATGCGGGTCAGCGAATAGGCGACATCCTCGGATGTGACTGGCGTACCGTCCGAGAATTTCGCGTCGCGCAGGTGGAACGTATAGGTCAGCGCGTCGTCCGACACGTCCCAGCTTTCGGCAAGGCCGGGCAGCAGTTTCTGGCCGGCGTTGTCCACGCGCACCAGCACGTCGAAGACGTTGGAAAACACCCAGAAGTCGATGTTTTGCGCCGTGGCGATCGGGTCGAAGGTGGAACTGTCCTCGCGCCGGCCGATGGTCAGCACGCCCTGCGCCTCGGCGATGGAGACAAGCCCGGTTGTCATGGCGAGCCCAAGGATGGCCGCGCGGGTGAGGTTTTTCATCATGTCGCATACTCCTGTCGGGTTAAGGGTTGGCCGCCGTTGAGGGGGCGATCCGGGTTTATGTCGGGAATGGCCGCGATCAGTGCGGCGGTGTAGGGGCGTTCGGGCCGGTGGAAGACGCGGGCCGACGGCCCGTCCTCGACGACCTCGCCATGATGCATGACGATCACCCGCTCGCAGAGGTTGCGGACGATGGCGAGGTCATGGGCGATGAAGACCAGCGTCAGCCCGGTGCGCGCCGTCAGGTCGCGGAACAGGTCGACGATCTGCGCCTGGATCGTCACGTCCAGCGCCGCGACGCATTCGTCGGCGATGATGACGCGCGGATTGACCGCCAGCGCCCGCGCGATCCCGGCCCGCTGGCACTGCCCGCCCGACAGGCTGCGGGGGCGGCGTCTGGCAAAGCCGCGATCCAGCCCCACGAGGTCGAGGAGGTCGCCGATCCGTGCGGGGATCTGGTCGGGCGGCGTTTCGCCTTGCGTCTTCAGGACCTCGGCCAGGGTCTGGCCGATGGTCAGGCGCGGGTTGAGCGAATTGAACGGGTCCTGAAACACCATCGCCGCATCGCTGCGCAAGGCCCTGAGCGTTTTGTCCCGCTCTTTCGTCAGCACCTTGCCGTCAAAGGTGATCTCGCCCGCGCTGACCCGCGTCAGACCCAGCATCGCGCGGGCAAGCGTGCTTTTGCCTGATCCGCTTTCCCCGACGATGCCCACCGTTTCCCCCGGCCAGATGCGCAGGCTGACGCCCTTGACCGCGCGGACCTCGCGCTTTCCGGTCAGGAAACCGCCGCCGACCGGAAAGCTGACATCCAGATCGTCGATCTCGAAAACCGGGCTCCGGTCATGCGGGTGGGCGGTGACTGTATCCTCGGGATGCGGCATCGAAGGGTGCGAGGCGATGAGTTCGCTTGTGTAGGGATGCTGCGGATCGGCCAGCAGCGCGCGTTTCTCACCCGTCTCCACCACCTTGCCGTGACGCATGACCGCGATCCGGTCGCAGGTCTGGGCCACGACGCCAAGGTCGTGGGTGATGAGGATGATCGACAGCCCGCGCCGGTCGCGCAGCTCCATCAACAGGCGCAGGATCTGGGCCTGCACCGTCACGTCAAGCGCCGTGGTCGGTTCATCCGCGATCAGGATTTCGGGGTCGCAGGCAAGGGCAACGGCGATCATCGCGCGCTGGCGCATGCCGCCGGAAAACTGGTGCGCGTAGGAGGCGAAGGCACGCGGCGGGTCGGGGAAGCCGACCTGCGTGAGAAGGGCGATCGCCTCGGCCTTCGCAGTGCGATCGTCAAGGCCCTTGTGACGGCTCAGCCCTTCGCGGATCTGGTTGCCGATTGTCATCACGGGGTCGAGATGGCTTGTCGGGTTCTGAAAGATCATCCCGATCCGTCGGCCCCGGATGGCGCCCATGTCGCGGCCAAGGATCTCTGTCCCGTCAAGCCGGACGCTGCCCCCGGTGACATAGAGCTTGCGCGAGGGCATCAGGCCGATCACCGTGCGGCACAGCAGGCTTTTGCCCGACCCGCTTTCCCCCACCAGCCCAAGGATCTCTCCGCGCGTCAGCGACAGCGAGACGTCTTCAAGCAGCGGCCGCTCCTCATCATGATCCCGGAAGGTGACCGAAAGCCCGTCGATGTCGAGATGCGCGGTCATTCATGCACCCCCAGAAGGTCGGCCAGCGCGTCGCCGGTCAGCGAAAAGCCGAAGGCCAGCGTCACGATGGCAAGGCCGGGGAACAGCGTGATCCACCAGGCCTGTGTGATAAAGCCCTGCGCCTCGGCAACCATCACGCCCCACTCCGCGACGGGGGGCTGCACGCCAAGTCCAAGATAGCTGATCGCGGCGCCGTTCAGGAGGACCAGCACCGCGTCCGACATGACAAAGACGAGAGAGCCCGCCAGCGCATTCGGAAGCAGATGGCGGAACATGATCCGCAGGCGCGAAAAGCCCAGGCTCGCGGCCGCGACGGCGAAATCCTGTGTCTTCAGGACAAGGATCTGCGCCCGGATCAGGCGCGCGTAGCTGACCCAGCCGACCAGCGCCATGGCGATGTAGAAACTGCCCAGACCGGGGCCGAGGATGGCGATGATCGACAGCATCAGGACGAGGAAGGGAAAGGCCAGAACCACGTCGATGATGCGCATGAACAGCGCATCGACCCAGCCGCCGAAAAAGCCCGCCATGGTGCCGATGGCGGTACCGATCAGGAAAGGAAAGATCACCCCGATCACCGCGATCTGAAGGTCGATCCGCGCGCCCCAGATCACGCGGGACAGCACGTCGCGGCCGAAATTGTCGGTGCCGAACGGATGCGCGAGCGAGGGCGGTTGCAGCTTGACGGCGGCGTCCTGATAGATCGGGTCATAGGGGGCGATGAGGGGGGCGAGAAGCGCCATCGCAACGAAGGCGCCAAGGATCGCCAGCCCCGTCAACAGCATCGGCTGGCGCCCGAACCGCGCGCTCCAGCGGGGGGAGAGGGGGATCGCGCTCATAGCTCCACCCTCGGGTCCAGCGCGACGGTGACGATATCGGCGAGGAAGTTGATAAGGACCGTCGCCACCGCGAAGGTCAGCGCCACGCCCTGCACCACCATGTAGTCGCGGCTGAAGATGCCCCGGACCATAAGCTGCCCCAGACCCGGCACCGCGAAGACGCTTTCGACCACGACCGTGCCGCCGATCAGCCAGCCGATATTGACCGCCAGAAGGTTCACCGTCGGCACCAGCGCGTTTGGCACGACATGGCGCCAGAAGACCACGCTTTCGGGCATCCCGCGCGCCCGCGCCGCCACCGCCACGTCAGAGGACAGCCCCGCGATCATCCCGGCGCGCAGCGACCGGGCGATCACCGCCGAGAGAGAAAGCGCAATGGTCAGGCCGGGCAGGATCAGGTGCAAAAGCTTGTCGCCAAGGCTGTTGCCATAGCCCGAGACCGGCAGCCAGTCGAGCCGCACGGCGAAGAGGATGATCAGCATCGCCCCCAGCCAGAAGGAGGGAAAGCCGATCCCGGCGGTTGAGACGATGCGGATCGCGTGATCCGCCGCCGTCCCCTGCCGCCGCGCCGAAATCGCGGCGAAGGGAACTGCGATCACCAGCGCCAGCACCACCCCCGCGACCACCAGCGCCAGCGTCGGTTCGATCCGCGTGACGATCAGTTTCAGCGTGTCGATCTTGTACAGCGTCGACTTGCCCATCTCGCCCGCGGCGAGGTTCTTCAGGAAATAGAGGTACTGCACCCACATCGGCTCATCGAGGCCGTACTGGGCGCGGATGTTGGCGATGGCGGTCGGGGTCGCGCGCGTACCCAGCAGGATGCGGGCGGGATCGCCGGGGATCAGCCGGACGAGGATGAAGGTGATGATCGAGATGCCGAACAGGACCGGGATGAACTGAAACGGGCGGAAGAGGACGAAACGGTAACGGCGCATCAGAACGCTCCCGTCGGGTCAGAGGCTGGAAGGCTTCGCCCTGTCATGCCGCGGCCTCCTTGGCCGCCCTGTCCCCGGCCACCAGATGCCCACCGCCGATGTCGCAAAGGTCAAGGCGACGGGGGCCGCTGCCGACGGGGTGGATCGGGCTTGGCACCTCGCCGGACAGGCGGGGGGCGGGGGCGCGGACATGGCCGGGGTCCGGGACCGGAACCGCCTCGATCAGGCGGCGGGTATAGGGATGCTGGGGGTTGCCGAAGATCTGGGCACGGCTGCCCATCTCGACGATCTGGCCAAGATACATCACGGCCAGGCGGTCGGCGATGTTTTCCACCACCGCCATGTCGTGACTGATGAAGAGATAGGCGATGCCGAATTCGCGCTTCAGCGCTTCGAGCAGGTCGAGGACCCGTGCCTGCACCGACACATCCAGCGCCGAGGTGCTTTCGTCGCAGATGATGAGCTTGGGATTCAGCGCCAGCGCGCGGGCGATGCAGATCCGTTGCCGCTGGCCGCCGGAAAACTCGTGCGGGTAACGCTCCACCGCCTCCGGCGGCAGGCCGACGCGGGCGAACAGATCGGCGGCGCGGGCGCGGCGTTCGTCTTCGGTGCCGATGCCGTGGATCACCAGCGGTTCGGCCACCGCCGCGCCGACCCGCATCCGCGGGTCAAGCGCTGCCATCGGGTCCTGAAACACCATCTGGACATCGCGCCGGATCGCCTTGCGCCCGGCGGCATCCAGCCCTTTCAGCACCCGGCCCGCGACTTCCAGATGACCCTCATGCGGCACAAGCCCCGCGATGGCGCGGGCGATGGTGGACTTGCCGCAACCGGATTCGCCGACAAGCGCGAAGGTTTCGCCCGCGCGAATGTCGAAGCTGACATGTTCGACGGCATGGACGCGGTGGGTAACGCGGCCCAGAAGCCCGCCCCTGATGTCAAAGCGCACATCGACCCGGTCCAGACGCGCGACCGGGGGCGGGGTGGTGTCTGACGCGGGTTGGCCGGGCCGTGTCGCGCCGTCGCCCATGCGCGGCACCGCGGCCAGAAGTTCCTGCGTATAGGCCTCTTGCGGGGTGCCGAAGATCTGGCTGACGGCGCCCTGTTCGACCATCCGGCCGTTGCGCATCACGATGACCCGTTCGGCCATTTCGGCCACGACGCCCATGTCATGCGTGATGAGGATGATCGCCGTCCCCATGTCGCGTTGCAGATCGCGCAAAAGGTCCAGCACCTCGCGCTGCACGGTCACGTCAAGCGCGGTCGTGGGTTCGTCCGCGATCAGCACGTCGGGTTTCAGCGCCAGCGCCATGGCGATCATAACCCGCTGGCGCATGCCGCCGGAAAGTTCGTGCGGATACTGGTCAAGCCGCCGCTCCGGCTGGGCGATGCGGACCGATTTCAGCGCGGCAAGCGCCTGCGCCCGCGCCTCGGCCCTTGATATCGCCTCATGTTCGCGCAGCGCCTCGACCAGTTGCGCGCCGATGGTCATCACCGGGTTCAGCGAGGTCATCGGCTCCTGAAAGATCATCGCGATCCGGTCGCCCCGGATGCGGCGCATCCCGGCCTCGCCAAGGGCGAGCAGGTCGCTTGACCCGAAGATCACCCGCCCGGCCGAAGCGCGCACGGCGGGCGGCGGCAACAGGCCCATGATGGCCAGCGAGGTGATCGACTTGCCCGACCCGCTTTCGCCCGCGATGGCCAGCGTTTCGCCCCGCCTGAGGGTGAAGGACAGGTCCTCCACCAACGGTCGTTCGGCGCCGTTCGCGCGGACCGAGACGGTCAGCCCCTCGACCGACAGGACCGGGGTGTCAGGGGCGGTGGCCGCCCCCGGCGGTATATCCTCCGCAGCGCTCATTCGAAGACGACGCGCGGGAAATAGAAGCTGACCACCCAGTTCGGCATGTCGACGATTTCCGAGATGCGAAGATCGCCACAGGTGGAGACGAGCATATAGGCATCGACCGCCGTCATGCCGCGCGTGGCGCAAAGGTGATCGACCATATAGGCCACCGCGTCGCGAGCCGCCGACATCAGGTCCGGCCCGATACCCGTCGTCACCTCATAGCCCTTGGCATCAAGGTGCGTGGTGACCGGGCCGGGGGTTTCGAACCGGGGCCGGGGCAGGTTCGCGCCCTTCACAAGGTCAAGCGTCAGCACCACGTCCATCGGGCTTTCGATGGCGGTTCCGCAAACCTCGCCATCGCCCTGCGCCGCATGGGTGTCGCCGACGGAGAAGAGCGCGCCCGCCACCTCTACCGGCAGCCAGAGCGTTGCGCCGGCGGCGAGGTCGCGGATGTCCATGTTGCCCCCGACACGGCGCGGCGGCACGATGGAATGTGCGCCCGGTTCGGCCAGCGCATTGCCGATCGTCCCGGTGAAGGGCTTCAGCGGCACGCGCCCCTCCTTCGACCACATGGCGGGCGCCATCGTGCCGGGATCGAAGGACCAGGTGATCAGCGCCGCTTCGGTGAACTGGTCGGCAAGCAGGCCGAAGCCCGGAATATTCGCCGTCCAGCCCCAGCCTCGCCCGTCGCGCGCCTGCGGGGCGAAGCTTTCGAAGGTGACCTTCACCGCGTCGCCGGGTTCGGCCCCCTCGATCCAGATCGGGCCGGAGACCGGGTTGATCTTGCCGAAGTCGAGCGCGGTGACATCGGCGACCGTGGACCGCGGGCCAAGCTGGCCCGCAGAGCTGTCATGACAGTTGAAAAGGATCGTCGATCCTGGCGCGACCCTTTCGACCGGGGCGATGGAATTGTCCCAGCCGAAATGGTGTTGCGCCGCGTGGATCGTGTAGTTGCAGGCCTTGCACATGGTCTTACTCGGTGACGTAGACGTAGTCGTAGTTGACGGGGATGGAGACGGGATCGACGTAAAGGTTATCCGCACCGCCCATGCGTTCGGATTTCATCGTATAGCGCTCCTCGTTGAAGACCGGGACCCAGGGGGCATCCTCCATGACCTTCTGGTAGACCTCGGACCACAGCGCGAGGCGCGCGGGATCGGCGGGGTCATTGAAGCTGTCGGCCTTGACCGCGTCGGCATCGACCGCCTCATTGCAGTATTTCGACCAGTTCCAGCCGCCCTCGACCGCGCCCGCGCAGCCAAGGATCGGGCCGTAGAAGTTCGACGGATCGGGGAAGTCCGCGATCCAGGCCATGCCGCCCGACCAGATCATCGGCGCGGTTCCGGCGCCGCCGGCCTCGATCACATTGGCCTGGGCCAGCGACTTGATCGACGCCTTGATGCCGATTTCCGACAGGTCCTGCTGGATCGCCTGGGCGATGCGCGGGTTCGGGTCGGTGTTCATGACGTAAAGCTCGGTCTCGAACCCGTCGGCGAGGCCCGCATCCGCCAGCAGTTTCTTCGCGCCTTCGACATCATAGGCGTAGCCCTTGTAATCGGTCGAATAGCCCGGCATCGACGGTGGCAGCGGCTGGTTCGCGGGCTTGGCGCGGCCGTTGATGATCTGGACGATGCGGTCCTTGTTGATCGCCATGTTGATCGCCTGACGCACCTCAAGCTTGTCGAGCGGCGGGGTCGTCACGTTCAGCGTGATGTAGCCGGTGTGAAGCTGGCCGCCTTCCACGACCCGCGCGGCCTGCGCCGGGTCGCCCATCACCTCGGTGAACTTCGCGGGCGGAATGCCGTCGCCGGGGACGTCCACCTCCCCCTTCTGGAGACGCAGCAGCGCCACGATCGGCTCTTGCCCGACCTCGAAGGTCACGGTGTCGAGATAGGGGATGCCTTCGCGCCAGTAATCGGCGTTCTTCTCGAAGACCAGCTTTTGCCCGATGGTCCAGTCGGCCAGCTTGAAGGCGCCGGTCCCGACGGGCTGCTTGCCGAAATCGCCGCCCGCGGCATCGACCGCCTCTTGCGGCACGACCGAGGCGAAGTTCAGTGCCATGACGTGAAGGAAGGTCGCGTCGGGGCGCGACAGGGTGATCTGCACCGTCGCCGGGTCGATGACCTTCACGCCCTCAAGCCCCTTGGCGGAGCCGTCGGCAGCCGCGTCATAGCCGAGGATGGAGCCGAAGAACCCCGCGCCCGGCGATTGCGTCGCGGGATCGGTCACCCGGTCGAGCGAATATTTGACGTCATCTGCCGTCATCTCGCGTCCGTTGTGGAATTTGACGCCCTGGCGCAGATGGAAGGTGTAGGTCAGCCCGTCTTCGGACAGGTCATAGCTTTCCGCCAGACCGGGGCGCAGTTCGGTCGTGCCGGGGGCATAGTCCATCAGCCCGTCGAAAAGCGACTTGATCATCGACCAGTTCTGCCAGTCGTAGCCGATGGCGGGGTCAAGCGTGGCAACATCGTCCTTGTAGGTGATGATGATCCCGCCGCCCGGTCTGGCGTTCGGGTCGAGGGTGTCATCCTGCGCGACGGCGGGAAGCGCGAGCGTCAGGGCAATCGCGGTGCCGGCAAGCCATTTCTTCATGTTCTCTCTCCTGTTGGTTCGGTTCTTGTTGGTTTGTGGTGGCGGGGTTCATCGCAAGCGGATGCGTGGGTCGATGAACGGGGTGATGAGGTCGGCCAGAAGGTTGCCCAGCACGATCGCGGTGGCGGAAACAAGAGTGACGCCCATGATGATCGGGATGTCGACGCGCTGGATCGCCTGCCAGGCCAGTTGGCCGATGCCGGGCCAGCCAAAGACGCTTTCCACCACGACGATGCCGCCCATGAAGATGCCGATGTCGATCCCGATCATCGCGATGATGGGCAGGATCGCGTTCGGCAGGGCATGGCGCAGCACGACGCGGGCGCGGCCAAGGCCCTTGGCGCGGGCGGTGCGGATATAGTCGGCGCGCAGGACGTCGATCATCGACGAACGCATCATCCGGCTGTACCAGCCCGATCCGAGAATGCCGAGCGTGACCGACGGCAGGACGAGGTTGGAAAAGCTGCCATAGCCCGAGATCGGGAACCAGTCGAGCTTGACGGCGAAGATGTAAAGCAACAGCAGACCGACGACGAATTGCGGGGCCGAGACGGCGACGAAACTGCCCACCATCAGCCCCTGATCAAGCGCCGACCCCCGGCGCAGCGCGGCGATGACACCCAGCGTCAGCCCGATCACCAGTTCGCAGAAGATGCCGCCCGCCATCAGGAGAAGAGAGGCCGGCAGCCGCGCCCCGATCAGCGTCCCGACATCGGTTTTTTGCAGGTAGGAATGACCAAGATCGCCCTGTGTCAGGCCCGCCAGATAGCGGCCGAACTGCACCAGGAACGGCTGGTCGAGGCCAAGCTGATGGCGGATGTTCTCGACCGTCTGGGCGGTGGCCGACCGGCCCGCGATCTGGCGCACCGGGTCGGCAGGCAGGACGTAGAGCAGGAAGAAGGTGATCGCGGCGACGCCGAGAAGGATCAGGAAGGCGGCGACAAGACGGCGGATCAGGTAGGCGACCATCACTCTGCCCCCCGCTGCGTCGGGTCCAGCACGTCGCGCAGCGCGTCACCCACAAGGTTGAAGGCCAGCGCCAGCAGCAGGATCGCCGCGCCGGGGATGAAGACCAGCCAGGGCGCGGCCTGAAAATAGGTCTGGTTCTCGAAGATGATGTTGCCCCAGCTTGGGGTCGGCGGCTGCACGCCCACGCCAAGATAGCTGAGCGTCGCCTCAAGCAGCACGGTGGTCGAAATCCCGAGTGTCCCCCAGACGATGATCATCGGCACCAGATGCGGCAGGATATGACGGAAGAGGATACGCGGGGTCGAGGCGCCAAGGCTGCGTTCGGCGGCGATGAACTCCCGCTCGGACAGCGCCGTGGTTTCGGTAAAGATCACCCGCGCGGTCTGGACCCAGTTCACCAGCGCGATCACCATGGCCACGATCCAGAGCGAGGGCGTGAAGATCGCGGCAAGGCAGATCGCCAGCAGAAGCGCCGGGAAGGCCATCATCAGGTCGGTAAAGCGCATCAGGATTGCGCCGACCCAGCCCCGGAAAAACCCCGCCGTGACCCCGATCACCGTGCCGATGATGAGCGCCGCACCATTGGCCACCACCCCGATGATAAGCGAGGTGCGCGCGCCGTACAGGATACGGCTGAGAAGATCGCGGCCCAGAAGGTCGGTCCCGAACAGGAAGCTGCCATTCGGCGCAAGGGGGGCGCCTTCGATCGTCAGCCCGTCGAAAAGCTGTTCGTCGGGCGAATAGGGGGCGATCCAGGGTGCGAAAACCGCGCCAAGCGTGACGATCAGGATGATCGCGAGGCCGATAAGCGCCAGCTTGCGCCGCATCAGCCGCGCCAGCGCCGTCGCGGGGCGCGCGATGGGGACAGCCGCGTCAGTCATCCGCCGCATCCACCGCGCGCGGCCCGCCCTGCGCCGCGACCAGCCGTTCCGCTGCCGCCTCGAAGCTGATCCGCCAGGCCATGGCCATCTGGCGCAGCTGGCCATAGGCTTCATCCTCGGTCTTGCCAAGGCTCATCATCATCGCGACCGCCCGCACGACGGTCTGGCGCTGATCGAGCCTTCGGCGCAGCGCCTCGATCTCATCGGCAAGCGCCTGGCGCGCCTCGAAGGCGGCGCGCGCGGTCAGAAGGGCCGAGAAGGCTCCGCCATCGCCCACGGGCTTGAGAAGCTGCGCATCCGCCCCCGCGTTCAGCGCCCATTCGATCCGACCGGGTGCCTCGGACCCGATCAACGCGATCATCGGCATCGGTGGATTGCCGTCCTCCCACGGGAATTGCTGATCATGGCCGAGATCGGCGTCGAAGAAGATGAAATCCGCCGCAATGGCCGAGGGCGGCAGGTCCGGCCAGTGTTGTTCGACCACAAGGCCGATCGCGCCCAATTGGCGTTCCAGCGCCTGAACCGTGGGGTGGGGCCGGTGCAGCACGATCGCGCGCGCGCCACCAAGGTTCTGGCTGCGGATCCGGCGCTTCATTTCGCCACCCGCAGTTTCGGCGCGGCCATGGCGTGATCGCGGCCGCGTGTCAGGTAGGGATCGCCCGCCACCCGGCCGAAATCCTTTCTGACCTTGAAGCGGCCGTCATGCACCTGGCCGATCAGGACCGGCAGGACGGTGTGATGCGTGCGCGGGTCGATACCGGTTTCGGCGGTGCCGTGGTTGGCAAGAAGTGCCGAGACGGGCAGCGTTTCGGCCCCCGGCTGCTGGTTGAGAAGCCGCGCCAGCATCCAGACCGCCGCATGGCCTGCCGCCTCATGCGAGGAGCCGAAGCGCCCCGGCTGCGCGCCATCCGTGCCGCCGCGGAAATAGGGACCCGCCGCGATCAGCCCTTCGGCGGCGGGGCCGATGGCGGGCAGTTCGCATTCGGTCAGGTTGCAGGACAGGATGGGGCAGGTCGCGGGGCCGAAATGCGGGTCCTCGCGCCCAAGGTCCGCATAGGCCTGAAGGAACAGGTACTGTGTCTGGCCGATCAGGTTGTTGAGGATGAAATCCGGCCGCGCGGCGCGGATCTCCTCGATCATCCGGCGGATGTCGGTTGACCCGATGGGCAGGTAGCGTTCGCCCATGACTTCGCCGCCAGCCTCGGTGATGACCTCGCGGGCAAGGCGGTTCATCTCCCAGCCCCAGATGTAGTTCGACCCGGTCAGATAGCCGCGCTTGCCGTATTGGCCGAAGGTCCAGCCCAGAAGCGGCAGAAGGTGCTGGTTCGGGCAGGCATGGGTGTAGACGACATGGTCCGAGGCCTCGAACCCCTCATAGGGGACGACATACCAAAGCGTCGCGCGCGCCCGTTCCAGCGTCGGGATGACCTCTTTCCGGCTCCAGGAGGTGACGCAGCCCAGGACGTGCCGGGCGCCGCTTTCGTTCAGGATCTCATCGCAAAGGGGGGCATAACGGTCGATATTGCCGCCGGGGTCGCGTTCGACCGGGACAAAGCGGATGTCCATCGCCGGATCGCCGTTCACCTCGGCCACGGCGGTCAACACGCCGGTCCGGCACGCCTCGGACATCAGCGAGTAGCTGCCGTAGCGGGAATAGAGAAGCCCAAGGTCAATGCGCCGTTTCATACCACCCCAAAAGCAAGAAAGCCCCGCATTCCCGTCGCCACGCCGTTGCGCGCATCGGGAATCGGGGCCTGACTGCCAGATATGTGCCGCCTATCAGAAGGCCTGATGGCCCATCGGTCAAGGGTTCCGTCGCAAACATTTCTGGATGGCGGGAAGATCAAGGCCCTTCCGGTGCGGCGGGGAACCTGCGGGGCGATCCTTTGTGGCGCAACCCTGTTCCATGCCTTATTGCCATTCATCATCGCATGAGAACATTGAGCAGCGGGGGCAGGTCATGGCGGAAGAACCACTTGTCACGGCGGTTCTGAAGGACCTGGACGTCAGGGCGGCGTCTTTCATCGTCACGATCTATGGCGACGTGGTCGTGCCGCGCGGCGGCGTTCTTTGGACCGGGACGCTGATCGAGATTTGCGATCGGGTCGGCATCAACGAATCCCTGGTGCGCACGGCCGTCTCGCGCCTCGTCGCCGCGAACCGGCTTCGCGGAGAGCGGGTCGGGCGGCACAGCTATTACCGGCTTGATGCCTCGGCGCAGCGCGAGTTCGATCAGGCGGCCGGATTGCTTTACGCGCCTGAGGTTCCCGGTTCCGGCTGGCAGATCCTTCATGCGCCGGGGCTTTCGCCGGACGATGCCTGGCGGCAGCGGATGGGGCATATGGGCGGTTCCGTCTTCATTCGCCCTGATCGCGGCCAGACGCCGCCCGACGGGGCCATGTGCTTTCACGCGGACGACCCGGCGGATGTCGCGCAGGTCGCGCAGTTCTGGGACCTGACCGCGCTTGACGCGAGATATGCGGATTTCCTGTCACGATTCAGCCCTGTCGCCGCGGCGGGCCGGCTTTCTGACGAATGCTCCTTGGTGCTGCGGCTTCTTCTTGTGCATGCGTTCCGCGGCGTGGTGTTGCGCGACCCGAGATTGCCAGCGGTGGCGCTTCCGCCCGACTGGAAGGGACATGCCGCTCGCAGCCTTTTCCGTATGCTATACTTGCGCCTGACGCCGCCTGCCGAAGGCTGGATCGGGGCGCGGTTCGAAGGTGCCGGGGGCAGGTTGCCGGACCAGACCCCGATCAGCATCGGACGCCTTCAAAGCCTGTCGTGAGACACGCACTGATTTGCGGGGTGTGAACATGGGCGCAACAAAACATCACACGAGGCGGCTATTTTTTGCTTTTCTTGTGATGTTACAGAATATATAAACCGACCAGTCGGTCTATGAATTGGGAGAATCATCGGCCACCCCGAATTTCACAAGGGAGGAATGGCATGCAGGACGCCTTCATCTGTGACGCGGTGCGCACGCCCATTGGCCGTTACGGCGGGGCGCTGGCCTCGGTCCGGGCGGACGATCTTGCTGCGATCCCCCTGAAGGCGCTGATGGAGCGCAATCCCGGCGTGGACTGGTCGGCGGTCGATGACCTGATCTACGGCTGTGCCAACCAGGCGGGCGAGGACAATCGCAACGTCGGCCGGATGGCGGTGCTGCTGGCAGGCCTGCCGATCGGCGTTCCCGGCACGACGGTGAACCGGCTTTGCGGGTCGGGTATGGACGCTGTCGGCATGGCGGCGCGGGCGATCAAGGCGGGCGACTGCGATTTCGTCATCGCGGGCGGTGTCGAAAGCATGAGCCGCGCGCCCTTCGTGATGCCGAAGGCCGATGCGGCCTTTTCGCGGGCCAACGCGGTTTATGACACGACGATCGGCTGGCGCTTCGTCAATCCGAAGATGAAGGCCGGGTTCGGTACCGATTCCATGCCGCAGACGGCCGACAACGTGGCGGCCGATTTCAACATCTCGCGCGCCGATCAGGATGCCTTCGCCGCCCGCAGCCAGACCCGTTGGGCCGCGGCGCAGGCGGCCGGGGTCTTCGCCGATGAGATCGTTCCGGTGACGATCCCGCAGCGCAAGGGCGCCCCTGTCGTCGTCGATACCGACGAACATCCGCGCCCCGGCACGACGGCGGAAACGCTGGCGAAGCTGAAGGGCGTGAACGGCCCGGACCTGTCGGTCACGGCGGGCAATGCGAGCGGCGTCAACGATGGCGCCGCGGCGCTTGCGATCCTGTCGGGCGCGGCGGCGGAACGGCACGGACTGACGCCCAGGGCGCGCATCATCGCGATGGCGGCGGCCGGGGTCGAGCCGCGGATCATGGGCATCGGCCCGGCGCCGGCGGCAAAGAAGGTGTTGGCGCGCGCGGGTATGACCATCGGCCAGATGGATGTCATCGAACTGAACGAGGCCTTCGCGAGCCAGTCGCTTGCCACGCTGCGTGATCTCGGCCTGCCCGACGACGCGGCCCATGTGAACCCGAATGGCGGCGCGATCGCGCTTGGCCATCCGCTTGGCATGTCGGGGGCCAGGCTTGTCACCACCGCGATGTATCAGCTTCACCGCACAGGCGGGCGCTATGCGCTTTGCACGATGTGCATCGGGGTGGGGCAGGGCATCGCGATCATCATCGAACGCGTCTGAGCAGGGGAGGAGCCGCCATGTATGCACAGATGGTCAAATCCGAGGGGATGAAATCGCGCGAGGAGATGTCGCCCGAAGAGATCGCCTTTCAGGACCGCATCGACCGGGGCGAGAAGATCGAGCCGAAGGAGTGGATGCCGGAGGCCTATCGCAAGACGCTGATCCGCCAGATCGGGCAGCACGCGCATTCCGAGATCGTGGGTCAGTTGCCTGAAGGCAACTGGATCACCCGCGCGCCGACGCTTGAGCGTAAGGCGATCCTGCTTGCCAAGGTGCAGGATGAGGCGGGGCACGGGCTTTACCTGTATTCCGCGGCCGAGACGCTTGGGGTCAGCCGTGACGACCTGCTGGCGCTGCTGCATTCGGGCAAGATGAAATATTCGTCGATCTTCAACTATCCGACCCTGAATTGGGCCGATATCGGCGCGGTGGGCTGGCTGGTCGATGGCGCCGCGATCATGAACCAGGTGCAGTTGCAGAAAACCTCCTACGGTCCCTACAGCCGTGCGATGATCCGCATCTGCAAGGAAGAGAGCTTTCACCAGCGCCAGGGCTACGACATCCTTCTGAAGATGTGCCTGAAGGGGACGGATGCGCAGAAGGCCATGGCGCAGGATGCGATGAACCGCTTCTGGTATCCGGCGCTGATGATGTTCGGCCCGTCCGACAAGGACTCGGTCCATTCCGCGCAGTCGATGCAGTGGAAGATCAAGATCAACACCAATGACGAGCTGCGGCAGAAATTCGTCGACCAGACGGTTCCGCAGGCAAAATACCTTGGCCTGACCATCCCCGACGACAACCTCGCATGGAACGAGGAGAAGGGCGGCTACGATTTTTCGGAACCCGACTGGTCGGAGTTCTTCGAGGTGATCGCGGGCAACGGCCCGTGCAACGAGGAACGCCTTGGCGCAAGGGTCAAGGCCTGGGAGGACGGCGCCTGGTTCCGCGACGGGCTGATGGCCCATGCCGAAAAGCACGCCGCGCGCACAGCCGTCGCCGCAGAATGATCCGGCGGGCCGGTCGGCCCGTCACCGCCAAATCTCTTTTCTGGGAGGAACTCATGTCCAGTGAATGGCCCCTTTGGGAAGTCTTCATCCGTGGTCAGCACGGCCTTAACCATCGTCATGTGGGCAGCCTGCACGCGCCGGACGCCGAGATGGCGATCCGCAATGCCCGCGACGTCTATACCCGCCGCAATGAGGGCGTTTCGATCTGGGTGGTGAAGTCGAACGACATCACCGCATCGGCGCCCTCGGACAAGGGTCCGCTGTTCGAGCCGTCGAACAGCAAGGTCTATCGTCATCCGACCTTCTTCGACATTCCCGAAGAAGTGGGGCATATGTGATGGGCGCCGCGGTGAAAGCGGCCGACAAGGCCGCATTTTTGGAGTGGCTGGAACGGGTTGGCGACAACGCGCTCATCCTTGGCCACCGGGTGTCGGAATGGTGCGGGCATTCGCCTGTGCTGGAAGAGGATATCGCGCTGGCCAACCAGGCGCTTGACCTGATCGGGCAATGCGCGCTCTGGCTTGAATATGCGGCCGAGGTGGAGGGCAAGGGCAATACCGCCGATCACCTCGCCTATCGGCGCGACGCGGCGGCGTTTCGCAACGCGCTGCTTCTGGAACGTCCCAATGGCGATTTTGGCCATACGCTGATGCGCCAGTTCCTGTTCGACGCCTTCCATATCGAGCTTCTGCGCGCGCTCAAGGAGTCCTCCGATACGCGGGTCGCGGAGATCGCGGCGAAGGCCGAGAAGGAAGCGGCCTATCACCTGGAACGCTCGGCCGATCTGGTGATCCGGCTTGGTGACGGAACCGGGGAAAGTCACGCCCGGATGGCGGCGGCGCTGACGGCGCTCTGGCCCTATACGGGTGAGCTTTTCGCCGATGACGACGTGGACCGTGCGATGGCCGAGGCAGGGATCGCGCCCCTGCCGTCAAGCCTTCGTGCCGCGTGGGAGGCGACGGTCGATGCCGTCCTCGCCGAAGCGACACTCGACATGCCGGGACAGACCTGGCAGCACGGGGTCGGCCGGACGGGGGGTGGCAAGCAGGGCGTTCATTCGGAACATCTGGGCTATATTCTGGCCGAGATGCAGTTCCTGCAACGCGCCTACCCGGATGCGACCTGGTGACGCCATGTCGGCCGCGCGTGTAGAACAGGTCTGGGACTGGCTGTCGGAGGTACCCGACCCGGAGATCCCGGTCATCAGCCTGACCGATCTGGGCATCATCCGCGATGTCGAGTGGCAGGGCGATACCCTGGTCGTCACCGTGACGCCGACCTATTCCGGCTGCCCGGCGACGAGCGTGATCAACCTCGACATCGAGGCGGCGCTGCGCGAGCGGGGGATCGAGAAGCTGCGGCTGGAACGCCGTCTCTCGCCGCCCTGGACGACGGATTGGGTGACGGCGGACGGGCGCGAGAAGCTGCGCGCCTATGGCATCGCGCCACCTGTCGACGGCACCGCCGCCGATGGTGTTCTCGCCGGACGTGTCGCGCGGCTTTCGGGGCGCACGAACCTGACCATCGCCTGCCCGCGCTGCGGATCGACCCATACCGAGAAGATCAGCCAGTTCGGCTCGACCCCGTGCAAGGCAAGCTATCGCTGCAAGGACTGCCTTGAGCCCTTCGACTACTTCAAATGCATCTGACGATGCCCCGACCTGACAGGAACGAACTTCAATGGCACGCTTCCATCCGCTCAAAGTCACCGAGATCCGCCGCGAAACCCGCGACGCCGTGGTCGTCACCCTTTCCCCGCGCGACGAGGATCGCGCGCTTTTCGACTTCAGGCAGGGCCAGTACCTGACCTTTCGCCGCGATTTTGACGGCGAGGAATTGCGCCGCAGCTACTCGATCTGCGCGGGGCTGGATGACGGCTGCCTGAAGGTCGGCATCAAGCGTGTCGATGGCGGTGCCTTCTCGACCTGGGCGAACGAAAACCTCGCCCCCGGTGACGAGATCGAGGCGATGCCGCCGATGGGCCGGTTCCACACCGACCTCGACCCGGCGGCGGCGCGGCAATACCTCGGCTTTGCGGGCGGGTCGGGGATCACGCCGGTCCTGTCGATCATCCGCACCGTCCTGTCGCGCGAGCCGAAATCGCAGTTCACGCTGGTCTATGCGAACCGCCAGATCAGTTCGATCATGTTCCGCGAGGAACTGGAGGATCTGAAGAACAGCTATCTTGGCCGGTTCTCGGTGATCCATGTTCTTGAACAGGAAGGGCAGGAGATTGACCTGTTCACCGGCCTTGTCGATGCCGGGAAGATGAAGGCGCTGTTCACCCACTGGATCGACGCCAAGGCCGTCGATACCGCGTTTATCTGCGGGCCTGAGCCGATGATGCTGGCCATCGCCGCCAGCCTGCGCGAACACGGGCTGAGCGATGCGCAGATCAAGTTCGAACTGTTCGCCTCGGGCCAGCCGGGCCGCGCCAAGGTCAAGGCGGTTTCGCAAACCGCCGTCGCGCCGGGCAGCGGGGCGCAGGCGACCGTGACGCTGGACGGCACTACCCGCAGTTTCGAGATGCCGCGCCAGGGGCAGTCGATCCTTGAGGCCGCGTTGGCCGCCGATCTTGACGCGCCCTATTCCTGCAAGGGCGGTATCTGTTCCACCTGCCGCTGCAAGGTGCTGGAGGGCGAGGTGGAGATGCTCATCAACCATGCACTCGAAGACTACGAGGTCCGTGCGGGTTACGTCCTGTCCTGCCAGGCGCATCCGCTCAGCGACCGCGTTGTCGTGACCTATGACGAATGAGGGCAGACATGTCTGATACCATGAACATCGAAGACTACCTGGCCCAGGGCGGCGTCCTGACCGCGCCCGGCAACGTTCTCGCCCGTTACCGGGGTGAGCTGATGCGGCTGATGTCGAGCTTCGTCGACAGTGAGCTTGCGGCCTCGGCCGGGTTCGCCAATGCCATCAACTTCGCGCCCGGCATCAAGGAGCGGATCGCGGCAAGCCGGATCACGCTGGAGAAGGCCGACCACGCGGAACGTGTTCTGGGCGTGATGGAAAGTTTCGGCACCGATGCCGCGCGCTACCAGGCCAGCCACGACTGGGCCGCCCGCGTCGCGCGCGATGCCGATCTTGGCACCGCCCGGCAGGCCGGGGACATGCGCCTGTCGGTGTTCCATTACCCGATCACCGGCTGGACCGATGCGGTGGTGATGAATGTCTTGCAGGGTCTGGCGACCGGCGTGCAGATGACCGAGTTGACGCGCGTTTCCTATGGTCCGCTCGCCGAGGTCTTCCGCGAGATTGCCCCGCGTGAGGCACGCCATGCCGAACTGGGGCTTGAGGGCCTGACGAAGCTGGGTGCGTCCGGGGATGTGCGCGCGGCGCTGGACTACTGGCGCCCGCGCGTTGCGGCCGGCTTCGGCGTGGCGGGGTCGGCCCGCTTCGATACGCTGGCAAAGTTCGGCCTGCGCCACACGCCGAACGAACAGCTTCTTGCCCGGTGGGAGACGCTCGTCTCCGACCAACTCGCCGCTATCGGCCTTTGACCCATCCGGCGCGGGAACAGGCCCCGCGCCCATTTTGCGAAGGAAACGCCCATGACCGCCGCGCCGCGCCGCCTTGAAAGCTATGTCTGCGGAGGCTGGACCCCCGGCAGCGGCGACGGGCAGACCCTGCTTGACGCCGCGACCGGCGTGCCGGTGGCCACGATCGATTCACGCGGGCTCGATTTTGCCGCCGTCCTTGATCACGGCCGCCGGGTTGCCGGGCCGAAACTGCGCGCCATGTCGTTCCATGAACGGGCAGGGATGCTCAAGGCGCTTGGCCTTGCGCTGATGGAACAGAAAGAGGTCTTTTACGCCGAAAGCCTGCACACCGGCGCCACCCGGCCCGATGGCTGGATCGACATCGAGGGTGGCATCGGCACGATGCTGACCTTCGCCTCGAAGGCGCGGCGGGAACTTCCCAATACCCGCGTCCTGACCGACGGCGAGGTGGAGCCGCTGTCGAAGGGTCAGAGCTTCAGCGCCCAGCACATCCTGACGCCGCTGCACGGCGTGGCCATTCATATCAACGCATTCAACTTTCCGATCTGGGGGATGCTGGAAAAGATCGCGCCGACGCTGCTGGCCGGGGTTCCCTGCGTGGTCAAACCTGCCAGCCAGACCGCCTATTTGACCGAACTGATGGTGCGCCGCATCGTCGATACGGGCCTTCTGCCGGAGGGCGCGCTGCAACTGATCTGCGGGTCGGTCGGCGATCTTCTGGATCATGTCGGCGGGCAGGACGCCGTCACCTTCACCGGCTCGGCCTCGACCGGGCGCAAGCTGAAGACACACCCCGCGATCATCGCCAATTCCGTGCGCTTCACGATGGAGGCCGACAGCCTGAATGCCACGATCCTTGGGCCGGACGCGGTGGCGGGTACGGAGGAGTTCGATCTTTTCGTCAAGGAAGTCGCGCGCGAGATGACGGCGAAGGCGGGGCAGAAATGCACCGCCATCCGCCGGGTGATCGCGCCGCGCGGACAGGTTGAGGCGCTGATCGCGGCGCTGCGCGACCGGCTGGGCAAGACCGCCCTTGGTCTGCCGGGCGATGCGGGGACGCGGATGGGCGCGCTCGCCTCGCTTGACCAGCGAGAGGAGGTCCGCGCGCGCATCCGCGAGCTTCAGGCCGATGCCGAGATTGTCGCGGGCAACCCCGACGAGGTGCGCGTGACCTCGGGCGATGCCGCAAAGGGGGCCTTCCTGAACCCGGTCCTGATGTATTGCGATACGCCCTTCGCCGCGACGGCGGTACATGATGTCGAGGCCTTCGGCCCGGTATCGACCGTGATGCCCTACGACACGCTCGACGAAGCGGTGGCGCTGGCGCAGATGGGCAAGGGGTCGCTTGTTTCGTCGGTGTTCACCGACGATGCCCGCGTGGCCGAAGAGGCGGTGCTGGGTCTCGCGCCGTTCCATGGCCGTGTGCTGATCGGCAACCGCGCATCGGCCAAGACCTCGACCGGGCATGGATCGCCTCTGGCGCCGCTGGTGCATGGCGGTCCGGGCCGCGCGGGCGGGGGCGAGGAAATGGGCGGGATGCGTGGGGTGAAGCATTACATGCAGCGCACCGCGGTTCAGGGCGCGCCGCGGATGCTCTCTGCCGTCACCGGGCGCTGGATCGAGGGTGCCGCCGCAACGCAGGGGACGCACCCCTTCCGCAAGGCGCTTTCCGACCTCAGGATCGGCGATCAGCTTGTCACGGCGGTGCGCACCGTCACCCAGGAGGACGTGGAGCATTTCGCCCGGTTCACGGGCGACACGTTCTATGCCCATATGGACAGCGCCGCCGCGAAGGCCAATCCGTTCTTCGACGACCGGGTGGCGCATGGCTACCTGATCGCCAGCTTCGCGGCGGGGCTGTTCGTCGAGCCGAACCCCGGCCCGGTTCTGGCCAATTACGGCGTCGACAACCTGCGGTTCCTGACGCCGGTCTATTTCGGCGACAGCCTGCAAGTGCGCCTGACCTGCAAGGAGATCAACCCGCGCGAAAACGCCGAGCATGGCGAGGTGCGATGGGACTGTCAGGTCACCAACCAGAAGGGCGAGGTCGTCGCGCAGTATGACGTGCTGACGATGGTGGCAAAGCGCTGGCCCCTGCGCCCGGCGGAGGCTGCCGAATGAGCCGTGCCTGCGCCGGCTTCATTGCCGACCCCGCCCCGCCCCGGCAAGTGCCGGGCCGGGGCGTCAGTGGACGGCCTTGATCCCCTCAAGGATCAGTGTCGTCGCCACGTCGGCATAGTCTTCACGGCTGATCCGGCCGCCATCCCTGAACCACATGTAGACCCAGTTCATCATACCGAAGAGCGACATGGTGACAGGCGTCAGCAGCGGGCGTTCGGGATTGTCGAGATTGGGGTTGATCTCTTTCAGGACGATCGCGAAACGGCGGACGATCCTGCGTTCGATCGAGAGGATCGCGGCTTTCTGTTCGTCGGACAGCGCCGAGGTCGCGTTCAGCTGGACCTTGTGTTCGTTGTCGGCGCCCCTGTAGTTTTCCAGCACTGCTCCGACCAGCTTGCGCAGGCGTTGCTGCGGCGGCAGGGCCGGATCATGGGCAGCCTCGATCGCGGTATCGAGTTCCTCCAGGTGGGTGATGATGATCGCGAAGATCAGCGCGTCCTTGCTGGGGTAGTAGTGGTAGAGCAGCGCCTTGGAGACCTGCCCATGCGCCGCGATCTGCGCCATGGAGGCCTTTTCCATGCCCTGCTCGGCAAAGACCGTCGCCGCATGCTCCAGAAGGCCGCGCCGCTTCTCGTCGAAATCCGTTGCTCTTGTGCGGGCCATGGTGTCCCTTCAAGCCGTTCCTGTCATGTCCGCTAGGCGGAACTGAAAGCCTGGGCGGAAGAGATTGGGGGGCAGCTGCCCCCGGTCGTTTAACCCCGTCGCGGTGGAGTGTCACCGTCTGACGGCCGATTGGCGGGTCATTCCTTCGGTCTGTTGTCGAGAACCCGCTTTGCCTTGCCCTCCGAACGGGCAATGGCGTTCGGATCCCTGACCTCGATGCTGGTCGAAACGCCGACCACGCTCTTGATGTGATGGGAAAGTTCCTTGGCCGAGGCCGCGCGGGCCGCCGTGTCGGCCCGGTCGGGGGTGCATTCGACATGGACGGTCATGCTGTCCATCCGGCCCGAGCGTGTCAGCTCGATCTGGAAATGTGGCGCGAGGCCCGCGCATTTCAGGATCTGTTCCTCGATCTGGGTCGGGAAGACGTTGACGCCGCGCAGGATGATCATGTCGTCCGAGCGGCCGGTGATCTTCTCGATCCGACGCATCGAACGTGCGGTGCCGGGCAGCAGGCGGGTCAGGTCGCGGGTGCGGTAGCGCACCATCGGCAGCCCTTCCTTGGTCAGCGTGGTGAACACAAGTTCCCCCATCTGGCCGTCAGGCAGCACCTCGCCCGTCACCGGGTCGATGATTTCGGGATAGAAGTGATCTTCCCAGATATGCAGCCCGTCCTTGGTCTCCACGCATTCCTGCGCCACGCCGGGACCCATCACCTCGCTCAGCCCGTAGATGTCGACGGCCTGCATGTTGAATGCCTGCTCGATCTCCTCGCGCATCGCATTGGTCCAGGGTTCGGCGCCGAAGATGCCGATTTCCAGCGAACTCTCGCGCGGGTCGAGGCCCTGGCGGCGGAACTCATCGAGGATCGAGAGCATGTAGGACGGCGTCACCATGATGATGCGCGGCTTGAAATCGTCGATGAGCGTCACCTGCCGCTCTGTCATGCCGCCCGAGATCGGCACCACGGTACAGCCGAGCTTCTCGGCCCCGTAATGCGCGCCGAGGCCGCCGGTGAAAAGGCCGTAGCCATAGGCGTTGTGCAGCATGTCGCCCGGCCGCCCGCCGGCCGCCCGGATCGACCGCGCGATCAGGTTGGCCCAAACCTCGATGTCGTTCGCGGTATAGCCGACGACGGTCGGCTTGCCCGTCGTCCCGGAAGAGCCGTGAATGCGCACCAGCCTTGATTGTGGCACGGCGAACATGCCGAAGGGATAGGTCTCGCGCAGGTCCTGCTTGTAGGTGAAGGGGAACTTCGCGATGTCCCCCAGCGATTTCAGCTCTTCCGGGTGGACATCGTGTTCGATGAAGCGCTTGCGGTAGAAGGGCGAATTCTCGAAAGCGTGCTTGAGCGAGCGCTTCATGCGGTGGAACTGCAATGCCTCGATCTCATCGCGCGAGGCGGTTTCGATCGGGTCGAGGTCTTTGGGATTGGGGGACAGTTCTTGCATGGTTTCCTCCCTGATCATGCGGGTCCGGTCAGTTTTCGACCGGAAGATGCGTGCCTTTCACGGTCCGCGAATGGCCACGGAATTCGGCCACATGCTCACCGTTCTGGTTGGTGATGCGGATGTCGTAGATCCCCGAGCGGGCGCGGCGCGACACCTCTCTTGCCATGGCGGTAAGCCGGTCGCCGATCCGGCCGGGAATCAGGTAGGTCACGGAACAGTGCTGCGCCACGGTGACCTGATTGTAGCTGTTGCAGGCAAAGGCGAAGGCGCTGTCGGCGAGCGTGAAGATAAAGCCGCCGTGGCAGTTGCCATGACCGTTCGACATCGCGTCGGTGACGGTCATCGACAGCGTCGCCTCGCCCGGCGCGATGTGGTCGAGGGCCATGTCCAGACGCTGACTGGCGGAGTCGTCGTTCCACATGGCGCGGGCCGAGGCTTCGGCGATCTCTTGCGGGGTCATCTGGGATATCGGTTTCATTGGCCGCGGAACTCCGGCTTGCGTTTTTCGAGGAAGGCGGTGACGCCCTCGGCATAATCGGCACTGCGCCCGGCCTGCTGCTGACAATCGCGTTCGAGGTCCAGCTGGGTCTCGAGACTGTTGGTCGCGGCGCTCTGGATCAGGCGTTTGGTCAGGCCAAGGCCCAGCGTCGGTCCGGCGGCGAGCGCGGCGGCAAGCGCCTCTGCCTCGGGCATCAGGGTTTCATCGTCGAGCGCCTTCCAGATCAGGCCCCACTCGGCCGCTTTCTCGGCCATCAGCGGTTCGGCCGTCATCGCAAGCGCCTTCGCGCGCGGTTCGCCCAGAATGCGCGCAAGGCTCCAGCTTCCGCCGGCGTCCGGGACGAGGCCGATCTTGGAGAAGGCCTGGATGAACTTCGCGGATTTCGCCGCCAGCACGATGTCGCAGGCGAAGGCAATATTGGCGCCCGCGCCCGCGGCCACGCCGTTCACCGCGCAGACCACCGGCTTTTCAAGCGCCCGGATCAGCCGCAGCGTGGGGTTGTAGAAGGTCGCGATCGTGTGGCCCAGATCGGGGGCGGGGCCGCCCTTGCGGGGGTCGCGGTCGCCCAGGTCCTGACCGGCGCAGAATCCCCGCCCGGCGCCGGTCAACAGGACCGCGCGCACCTCGGGATCGTCATGCGCCCGCTGCACGCAGGCACGCAGGTCCAGGTGCATTTCCTCGTTGAAGGAATTGAGCTTTTCCGGGCGGTTGAGCGTCACCCTCAAGACGCCCCCGGTCAGCACGCTCAGCACCGTTTTTGTCATTCTGACCTCCCTCCCTCCGGGTTTTCGGGACCCCTCGAAGATTTTCGTTGCATAAACCGACCGGCCGGTCAATGATAAACTCAAGTTCAGGGAGGACACCATGCCAGCGCAGTTCGGGCGCCACCAGCCGATGCTTGACGCCGCCGTCGCGGCGCTGCGGCTGCGCGAATGCTGGTCGCCCTTTCCCGAGATCCCCAGCGGCAAGATATACGGAGATTGCGCGCGTGAGGAGGGGGCGGCGGGCTTTGCCGCGCTGAAGGACAAGCCCTTCGATCTGCCGGGCCACCCCGAGACGCACCGGCTTGGCGCCGAGGTCTCTCCCTTCGGCGGCGACCTGGGAATCACCTATCCGGCAGCCCCCGTCGGGGGGCTGATCGCGGCGGCAGAGGCGGCGCGCCCGGCCTTCGCGGCCGCAGGGCCGCAGGCAAGGGTGGGCGTCTGCCTTGAGGCGCTTTCCCGCCTCAACAAGATCAGCTTCGAGATGGCCAATGCGGTGATGCACACCACCGGCCAGGCTTTTGCGATGGCCTTTCAGGCGGGCGGCCCCCATGCACAGGATCGCGGTCTTGAGGCGGTCGCGATGGCGTGGGACGAGATGACGCGCTTTGCTGCCGATGCGCGCTGGGAGAAGCCGCAAGGCAAGGCGGCGCCGATCGTTCTGGAAAAGCACTGGGCGATCGTGCCGGTCGGGCTGTCGCTGGCGATCGGCTGCAATACCTTCCCGACGTGGAATTCCTATTCCGGCATCTTCGCAAGCCTTGCCACCGGCAACCCGGTGATCGTGAAGCCGCATCCCGCCGCGATCCTTCCGCTGGCCCTGACGGTCCGCGTCCTGCGCGGAGTGCTGGCCGAGGCGGGGCTGCCCAGTGATGCCGTTCTGCTGGCCGTCGATGCGCCGGGTGCCGAGATCACACAGGATCTGGCGACACGCCCCGAGGTGAAGCTGATCGACTATACCGGATCGAGCAGCTTCGGCGCGTGGCTACGGGCGAACGCGACACAGGCGCGGCTTTTCACCGAAGAGACGGGCGTCAACACCATCACCATCGCGGCCAGCGACGACTTTGACGGGATGTGCGCGAACATCGCCTTTTCGCTGGCGCTCTATTCCGGGCAGATGTGTACCGCGCCGCAGAATATCTATGTCCCCGAGGGCGGGATCGACACCGATCAGGGACACAAGGGTTTCGACGAGGTGGCAAGCGCCATCGTCGCCGCCGTCGATGACCTGCTGGCCGATCCGGCGCGGGCGGCGGGGGTGCTTGGCGCGATCGCAAATCCTGCCACGCTGGACCGTCTTGCCAGGGCGCGCGGGCTTGGCCGGGTGCTGCGCGATACGGCGGGGGAGGGGCGGATCGCCTCGCCGCTGATCCTTGCCCTGACGGAGGACGATGCGGCCTGCGGGGATGAATGCTTCGGGCCGGTTTCCTTCATCGTGGCGGTGAAGGATGCCGACACAGGCATTGCCCGCGCGGCCGATCTTGCGCGCCGGAAGGGCGCGATCACCGCCGCGCTTTACGACACCGACGAGGCGCGCATCACCCGTGCCATCGCCGCGTTCACACAGGCCGGGGTGAACCTTTCGATCAACCTGACCGGCGCGATCTACGTCAACCAGTCCGCAGCCTTCAGCGACTTTCACGTCACCGGGGCCAACCCTGCGGGCAATGCCAGCCTGACCGACACCGCCTTTGTCACTCCGCGCTTCCGCCGGGTGATGTGGCGCCGACCCGTTCACTGATTTCACTACACTCACTGGGAGGAGAAGACTGATGAAGAAGACACTGACCACGACCGTTCCCGCAGCGCTTGTCGCGCTCGGCCTTGCCACCGCGGCGCAGGCCGAGATCAGGATCGGGGCCTCGGTTTCGTCCACCGGCCCGGCGGCCTTCCTTGGCGACCCCGAGGCGAAGACCCTTGAGATGATGGTCGAGGACCTGAACGCCAAGGGCGGCATCAATGGCGAACAGGTGGAGCTTGTCCTTTATGACGACGGCGGCGACGCCAACAAGGCGCGCACCTTCGCCACCCGGCTGATCGAGGATGACGAAGTGCAGGCGATCGTCGGCGGCTCGACCACCGGGACGACGATGGCGATCCTGTCGGTGGCCGAGGATGCGGAGATCCCCTTCGTCTCGCTCGCCGGTGCGATCGACATCATCCAGCCGGTCAAGACCTTTACCTTCAAGACGCCCCATACCGACCGTATGGCCTGCCAGAAGATCTTTACCGACATGCAGGCGCGCGGCTTCACCAAGGTTGGCCTGATCTCTGGCACCGACGGCTTCGGCGCGTCGATGCAGGCCCAGTGCAAGGACGTGGTGGGTGATTACGGGATCGAGATCGTCGCGGACGAAACCTATGATCCGAAAGACGCCGACATGACGGCGCAGCTGACCAAGATCAAGAACGCCGACGGCGTGCAGGCGGTGCTGAATCCGGGCTTCGGGCAAGGCCCGGCCATCGTGACGCGCAACTATCGCCAGTTGGGGATCGAACTGCCGCTTTACCAGTCGCATGGCGTGGCCTCGGACAGCTTCATCGAACTTGCGGGCAAGGACGCCGCCGAGGGCGTGCGCCTGCCGGGTACCGCGCTTCTGGTTGCGGGCCTGCTGCCCGAGAGCGACCCGCAAAAGCCCGTCGTGACCGAGTACAAGGCCGCCTACGAGGCGAAATACAACCAACCCGTCAGCACCTTCGGCGGCTACGCGCATGACGGTCTCGCGCTGGTCGTCGACGCGATCACCCGCGCCGGTTCGGCCGAGCCTGCCGCGATCCGCGATGCGCTGGAAGCGACGAGCGGCCTTGTCGGGACCACCGGCATCTACACGATGTCGCCCGAAGACCACCTTGGTCTCGACCTGTCGGCCTTCCGAATGCTTGAGGTCAAGGACGGCGGCTGGACCATCGTCGAGTAAGCGTCTGGCCCCTTCGGGGGCCAGCCATCCGCCGGGAGGGCGCGGCATGTCCGAACTTCTGCAATTCGTGTTTTCAGGGATGACGGTGGGCGCGGTCTACGCGCTTGTCGCCCTGGGCTTCACGATTATCTTCAACGCCTCGGGTGTGGTGAATTTCGCGCAGGGCGAATTTGTCATGCTGGGCGGCATGATCACCGTCTTTGCCCATGCCTCAGGGCTGCCGCTGCCACTTGCGGCGCTGATCGCGGTCGCGGTCACGGCGGCGGTGGGCGTCGCGCTGAACCGTCTGGCGATCGAACCCGCCCGCGGAGCGCCCGTCGTGTCGCTTATCATCATCACCATCGGTGCCTCGATCTTTATCCGGGGCGCGTCGCAGCTTGTCTTCGACAAGCAGATCCACAGTTTTCCGGCCTTCTCGGGCGACGATCCGATTCATGTGCTGGGCGCGACCATCCTGACGCAAAGCCTTTGGGTGATCGGGGGCGCGATCGCGATCTTTGTCGGGCTGTGGCTTTTCTTCACCAAGACGCTTCTTGGTCGCGCGGTGCTGGCCACGTCGAACAATCGTCTGGCCGCGCAGCTTGTCGGCATCAATACGAAATTCGTGATGACGCTCTCTTTCGCGCTTTCGGCGGCGATCGGGGCGCTTGGCGGCGTGCTGGTGACGCCGATCACGCTGACCTCATATGACGTGGGCCTTGCGCTGGCGCTGAAGGGGTTTGCGGCGGCGATGCTGGGCGGGATGGGCAACCCCAAAGGGGCCTTTGTCGGCGGTCTTCTCCTGGGCCTGCTAGAGGCGCTGACGGCGGGGTATCTTTCGTCGCAGTACAAGGATGCGGCGGCCTTCATCATCATTCTGGCCGTTCTGTTCTTCATGCCGCAGGGCCTGTTCGGACGCAAATCCACGGATCGGGTGTGACCATGCGGATTTCCACGAAATACTGGACCCTCCTGTTTCTCGCCGCATTGATCGCGGTGACGCCCTTCTTCTTTCCTTCCGGCTACTATTTCCGCGTAGGCTCGCTTCTGTTCGTCAACGGGCTTGCGGTCACGGGCATCGTGATCCTGACCGGCTATGCCGGGCAGATCAGTCTTGGCCATGCCGGGTTCGCGGGGATCGGCGGCTATGCCTGCGCGCTTGCCCCGGTCCACTGGGGCGTGCCGCCCGCGCTGGCGGTCGTGCTGGGCGCGGCGGTTTCGGGTGTGCTGGCCTATCTGGTCGGGCGGCCGATCCTGCGGCTCAAGGGGTATTACCTTGGCGTCGCCTCGCTTGGCTTCGGCATCCTCGTGGCGATGGTACTGAACAACGAACGCGCGCTGACGAGGGGGCCGGACGGGATCGAGGTGCCTGATCTCGGGCTCCGCGGGTTGCTGAAAGACTGGGGCCTGAACCTGACGAATGGCGAATTCTGGTATGTCGTGACGGGGATCTGCCTGCTGATCGGCGCCTGGATCGCGCTGAACCTGCATTCAAGCCCGACCGGCCGCGCGCTGCGGGCGCTGCACGGGTCCGAGGTGGCGGCCGGGACCGTCGGCATCGACGTCGCGCGGGTCAAGTTGCAGGCCTTCGTCATCTCGGCCATCTACGCTTCGGTCGCGGGATCGCTCCTGGCGTTGCAGAACAAGTTCATCACCCCCGATGTCGCGGGTTTCCTGCATTCGGTCGAGATGGTGACGATGGCGGTCCTGGGTGGGGTCAGTTCCGTACCCGGCGCGATCCTCGGGGCCGGGGTCCTGACGCTTCTGCCGCAGGTTCTGACGGTCTTCGCCGAGTATGAGCAACTTATCCTCGGCCTTGTGATGATGCTTGTCATGATCTTCCTGCCCGAGGGCCTTGTACCCTCGATCCTGCGCCGACTTCGGGGGAGGGACGAATGAGCCTGCTTGAGATTCAGGGCCTTGGCATCAGCTTTGGCGGCGTTCGTGCCGTCAATGATGTGAGCTTTTCGGTCAAACAGGGTGAGATCGTTTCGGTCATCGGGCCGAACGGCGCGGGCAAGACCACGCTTTTCAACATGATCTCGGGGGTTTATCAGCCCGGCGCCGGAAGCGTGGCGCTTTCGGGCGAGCCGGTGACGGGGATGGAGCCCTTCCGCCTGGCGCAGCGCGGCCTGTCGCGCACCTTCCAGAACCTGCAAATCTTCCAGAACATGACGGTGCTGGAAAACGCGGTTACCGGGTTCCATTTGCAGGAGCGCGGCCCGGTGCTGGCCGATCTGTTCAACCTGCCCGGATCGCGGCGCCGGGCGCGGCAGGCCGAGGAGGGCGCACGCGCACTGCTGGCGCGGGTCGGTCTGGAACGCGCGGCCGACCGCGAGGCGGGCAGCCTGTCCTACGGGTCGCTGAAACGGCTTGAGATTGCGCGGGCGCTGGCAATGCAGCCGAAGGTGCTGCTGCTGGACGAACCCGCCGCCGGTTGCAATGCGGTGGAGACCGAGGAGATCGACCATCTCATTGCCGAGGTTGCGGCGTCCGGTGTCGCCATCCTTCTTGTCGAGCATGACATGAAGATGGTGATGCGTATCTCGAACCATATCGTCGTCCTCGACCACGGAGAGAAAATCGCCGAAGGCGCGCCCGCCGAGGTCAGCCGCAACCCCGACGTGATCGCCGCTTATCTGGGAACGGAGGCTGAGCATGCTGACGGTTGAGGGGCTGCGGTCGCGCTACGGGCGCATCGAGGTGCTGCACGGCATCGACCTGCATGTCGACAGCGGTGAGATCGTCACCGTGGTCGGCGCGAATGGCGCGGGCAAGACCACGCTCCTGCGCTGCCTTTCGGGGGTGCAGCCGGTTTCGTCCGGCACGATTACCTTCCGGGGCGAGGCGATGACCACGGTTCCCGCCCACAGACGCCTTGCCCGCGGCCTGGCGCAATCGCCCGAGGGGCGGCAGATCTTCACCAATCTTTCCGTCGAGGAAAACCTGCGCCTTGGCGCTTTCCTTTACAGCGACGAACGGGTCGGGAAGGACATGGAAGACGCCTTCCAGATGTTCCCGATCCTGCGCGAAAAGCGCAACCTTGCGGCGGGCGGGTTGTCGGGCGGTCAGCAGCAGATGCTGGCGATGGCGCGCGCGCTGATGGGGCGGCCGTCGTGCCTGTTGCTCGACGAACCCTCGATGGGTCTCGCGCCGATCATCGTGGCGCAGATCTTCGATGTGGTCAAAAGCCTCAAGGCGCTTGGCGTCACCGTGCTTCTGGTCGAGCAGAACGCCTTTGGCGCGCTCAAGATCGCCGACCGGGGCTATGTCATGGAAACCGGCCAGATCACGATGCAGGGACCGGCGGCAGAGTTGATCGCCGATCCGCGTATCCGTGAGGCCTATCTGGGGATCTGAAATGCCCGTCGTCACCACCACCTACGAGGGCGACATCGCCCTGGTCAGCATCGACAACCCGCCGGTCAACGCGCTGAGCCAGGCGCTGCGTCAAGGTTTGTGGGACGCCGTCGGGGCGCTCGACGCCGATCCGCAGGTGAAGGCGGTGGTGTTGATCTGTTCGGGCCGTACCTTCATCGCCGGGGCCGATGTGGCCGAATTCGGCAAGCCGCCGATGGAACCGCATCTGCCCGATCTTGTCGCGCGGATCGAGGGCGCGGCAAAGCCATGGGTCGCCGCGATCCATGGCTCGGCGCTTGGCGGCGGGTTCGAGGTTGCCATGGGCTGCCGGTTCCGGGTTGCCGTGCCCGGGGCGTCGGTCGGTTTGCCTGAGGTCACGCTGGGCATCGTGCCGGGGGCGGGCGGTACGGTGCGGACGCCCCGGCTGGCAGGCGTTGAGGCGGCGGTCGATCTGGTCACGTCGGGCAAGCCGATCCGCGCCGAAAAGGCCCGCGCCGCCGGGCTGATCGACGCGGTCGTCGAGGGGGATTTGCGGGACGGCGCCGTGACCTTCGCGCGCGTGGCGCTTTCAAAGCCTTTGCCCATGCCGGTTTCGGCCCGTCCGGTCGTGGCGCCCGATGCGGCTTTCTGGGCCGCGAGGGAGAAAGCCGTCGCCAGGACCGCAAAGGGCGCCATCGCGCCGCTTCGCGCGCTGGACTGTTTGCGCAAGGCGGCGGAGATGCCCTTTGACGAGGCGATGGCGCAGGAGCGTGCGACCTTTCTTGACCTGCGCGGGTCGGAACAGGCGGCGGCGTTGCGGCATGTCTTCTTCGCCGAGCGTGCCGCCCCGCGACCGGCCGCCCTGCGTCAGGTCGCGCCGCTGCCGCTCCGCTCCACCGCCGTCATCGGCGGCGGCACGATGGGGGCAGGGATCATCGCGGCCCTGCGCGGTGCGGGCCTGCCCGTGATCCTGATCGAACGTGACGAGGAGGCCGTGGCGCGCGGCCTTGCCAATGTCGCGCGGACCTTCGACGGCGCCGTCAAGCGCGGCAAGCTGACCGCGACACAGGCGCAGGCGCTGACCGACGGTGTGACCGGGACGACCGATTACGCGGCCCTGTCCGATGTGGACCTCGTGATCGAGGCGGTGTTCGAGGAGATCGGCGTGAAGCGCGCGGTCTTTGCCGAACTGGGGCGGCACTGCCGCGCCGATGCGGTGCTGGCGACCAACACCTCCTACCTCGACCCGCGGCTGATTGCCGAGGGCCTGCCGCAGGCCGCGCGGTTTCTGGGACTGCATTTCTTCAGCCCGGCCAACGTGATGAAACTGCTTGAGATCGTGCCGGTCCCCGAGACCTCCGACCAGACGCTTGCCACCGGCTTTGCGCTGGCGCGGCTGCTTGGAAAGATGCCGGTGAAGGCCGGGATCTGCGAGGGTTTCATCGGCAACCGCATCCTCAAACGCTACCGGATGGCGGCCGAAGCGCTGGTGCGGCGCGGCGTGGCGATTGCCGACATCGACGCGGCGATGCGCGATTACGGTTTTGCGATGGGTCCGTTCGAGGCGCAGGATCTGGGCGGGCTCGACATCGCCTACCTCCAACGCGAGGGCGCGCGGGCGGCGGGGCAGGCCGTGCCGGAGACGCTTGGCGACATCCTCGTGCGCGCGGGGCGCAAGGGGCAGAAGACCGGGGGCGGCTGGTATGACTATGCGGCGGACGATCGCGCAGCCCGGCCCTCGTCCGTGGTGGCCGGCTTGATCGGGGCATGGATCACGCCCGGGCGGGGGATGGAGCGGGCAGAGATCGCACCGGCGCTGATCGCCGAAATGGCGGCGGAAGGGCAGGCCATCCTGACAGAGGGGATTGCCTCTGCCGCCGCTGATATCGACCTGGTCGAGATTCACGGCTACGGCTTTCCGCGCTGGCGCGGCGGGCCGATGTTTGCCACCCGTGCGCGGGAATAGGCCCAGGGCGCCGCGGCGGTATCGGAAGATAATGCCCGATGCGCTATTGATCGAATGGCAGCCGCGGCGCAGTATTGCCCGCATCTGCGCAGCCTGACTGGACAGCAGGCCCAGCCGTCGGGAGGACGGCGGGGATCAGTCAGGAAGCAAAGCTGCATGTCGCCTTTTTTGGGAGGGAAAGGCCATGATGTGTTTTGAGGAGTGGAACAACTGTATCCTGTCCAATTGCGGGCATTACTACAGCACGCCACTGAAACACGCGCGCAAGAACGTTGGATATTTCCAGCTTCGCCGCCGTCACGGTGTGGATATCGCCGAGATGCAATGCGAGATCGACCAGATCGAGCGGCAGCGCGTCGGCATCCGCCGGGATGACCACGAATACCTGTTCCTGCTGATGCCGAAATCGGGCGAGATGAACGTGGTACATAATGGCCGGGAAGAGGTGCTGACGCCCGGTGACAGCCTGCTGATGGATTCGACCCGGACGGCAGAGCTGAACTTCAACGGCCGCGCGGCATCGTTCCTGTCGGTGCATCTGCCGCGCAGCCTGTGCCTTGAAGGGGGAACCCGCGATCCGGCCACGGGGCGGCGGATCGCGCGTGCGCATCCGCTCAGGGCAAGTCTTTCGGCCTTGATCGACGGCGAGGGGCCGGACGAGGCCCATGCCGATTACCTGTTCGACTTCATCGCGATGATGTTTCGTGCGGAAGACCGTAGCGGTGACGTCACCGGGTTCCGCAACCGGCATGGCAGGTTCCGCTATATCTGCGACACCATCGAACGGCATGTGGCCGACAGCGACTTCACGGTCGAGCGGCTTGCCGGGCTGGTGCATATGTCGCGTCGGCAATTGCAGCGCGATTTCCGTGACAACGGCACGACCTTCACCCGCGTGCTGTGCGAGCGGCGCATGAAGCTGGTGGTCAGCCATCTACGCCGTGCCGCGGGGCTGAAGCTTCGCCCGGCGATCTCCGATCTGGCCTATCGCGCGGGGTTCAGCGACCTGTCGCATTTCAATCGCAGCTTCCGCCAACTCTACGATGTGTCGCCCGGCGGATATTACGAGGAATGCCTTCGCTCCCTTCAAGGGCATTGAATCGCAATGCTTTTTTTGGCGCGCATCGCAAGGTCTGTGGCGCGGTCGTCCAAGACCCCGGCAGAGGCACTATGATCTTTTCTTGATCCAAGACCGAGGGGAGGCGGTCACGCGTGAACAAAGCCGCAAGCCTGGCATCGGCCGGACTGCATCCACCGCGCACCGTGGCGCGCTCTAGGCTTGCGCGGGAAATCCGTCTCTCCGCTTGTTGCAGACTACCGGTGAATTCGCACCGCCGCATGAATCGTCAACTCACTTCAGCAGGTTGCCAATGAAACACCATCTCATCCTTTCACTTTCGGTCCTGGCCGCTTCGGGCGCCCAGGTGCTTGCACAGGAAACCGACCTTCAGCCGGAAACCCTGGCGGTCGAGGCGCGTATCTCGGAAGGGAACCATATCTATCTGATGGATATGGGTATCTCCGGCCCCAGCTCGATCTCGGTGCTGAACGCCGACGATCTTTCGCTCGAAGGCAACATGGGGTCGGGCACGTTCAGCCAGATGCTGATGACGCCGGGCGCCACGTCGCTTTTTACCGGCTCGGTCTACATGAAGCGTTTCACCCGTGGCCCGATCGAGGCTGTGGTGGAGGAGTTCGATCCTGCCACGCTGAACGTCAAGCGAGAGATCGTCGTATCCGAAAAGATGGCCCAGACGTTAAGCCAGCGCGGCGCGCTGAACCTGTCGGCGGACGGCAACTATCTGATCGTGCAGAACGCGACGCCCGCGACCTCGGTCAATATCGTCGACCTCGCCGCCGGTGCGGACCTGGCCGAAGTGCCGACGCCGGGCTGCTGGACGGCCTATCCGGCGCCCGAAGGGCTGGCCTTCACCACGATCTGCGGCGACGGCACGCTGGTGAAATACAGCGTTTCCGCCGACGGCGCGGTGGGTGAGCCCGCGAAATCCGACAAGGTCTTCGACGCCGATACCTCACCGATCTTCGGCAATGCGGTGCGGGTCGACGGTCTGCTGACCTATGTCTCCTATGGCGGCCAGCTTCTTTTGGTCGATGACAGCGGCGCCGCGCCGGTCCTGAGCAAGACGGTGGACTTCGCCGCCGATGGCTGGGCGCCGGGGGGCTATAACCTGATGGCCTATCATGAGGCGTCCAAGACCCTCTTCGTCATGATGCATTCCAACGCCGCCGACGGGTCGCACAAAAGCCCGGCCGAGGAGATCTGGGCGATCAACATGGCCACCGACACGGTCGTGGGCCGGATCGCGGCGCACGGTGAATCGAATATCGCGATCAGCGGGGGCGACATGCCGCAGCTGGCCGGTGTCGATCATCTGGGCGGTGTGCATCTTTACGACGTGACGCTTGGCGACACCGTCAGCGCGACCGAGCGCGTGGCGCGCGAAGGCGTTGCCTTCTTCGCGACCATGATCGCGACCGACTACTGATATGGCGTCGCTCGCCCCGCTTCTTTCGGTGACGATCACCAGTTTTCTGGTGATCGTGCTGGCCCGGGCCGTCTGGCACAAGGTCGATCGGTTCCTTGAAACCGTGGGTTTCGCGCAGGGCTACGGGTTGGTGCCGGATGCCTGGGCCGCCCTGATCGTCCGGGCGCTGACGGTCGCCGAAACCGCCGCGATCGTGGCGCTGATGGTGCCGTCATGGCGCGGGGCGGGCGGGCTTCTCGCCGCGGGGCTTTTCGCCGGTTACGGCGCGATCATGGCGGCCGCGCTGGCGCGGGGCCGGGACCGGATCGACTGCGGCTGTGGCGGGCTGCCGCAAATCGTCTCGGCCTTCACGCTGGGGCGCAACGCGGTTCTGACCGGGATGGCGCTGTCCGTGGCAATCCTGCCCGCGGTGGCCCTGCCAAGGCCGGAGGTTGCCGTCGCCATTGCCGGTGCGCTCGTCCTTGCGGCAATCTACGCCATCATCGAAAGGCTCGCCTCGCATCTGCCCTATATCCGGCAGGGAGACATCTGACATGACCCTCCTGACCTTCTCCAACATCCTGCTGTGGGTCGTCGTGCTGGTCCAGCTTGGGGTGATCTTTGCCCTGGCCCGCCAGATCGGCATCCTGTTCGAGCGTGTGTCGCCCGTCGGCGCGATGATCTCGGACGCGGGTCCGGCCCTTGGCGACAAGGTTGCAGCCCTCGAACTGCCCAACCTGAACGGCCCCGGCCTGACGCTGGGCCAGGCGGGGGGACGGTCGCAGCTGATCTTCTTCCTGTCCACGAGCTGCCCGATCTGCAAGGCACTTCTGCCCGCGCTGAAATCCATCCGCACCGACGAACAGTCCTGGCTGGACGTGATCCTTGCCTCGGACGGGCGCGAACAACTGCACCGCCGGTTGATCGAGACGGAAAAGCTCGGCGCCTTTCCCTATGTCCTGTCCTCGGAACTGGGGATGAGCTTCAAGGTCTCGAAGCTGCCCTTCGCCGTGCTGATCGACAAGGACGGCAAGGTCGTGACCAAGGGCCTCGTGAACAGCCGCGAACAACTCGAAAGCCTGTTTACCGCTTCGGAAACCGGCATCCCCTCGTACCAGGCCGCCGTGGCCGGGATGACATCCTGACATATCGTGACACAAGGAAGGAAACCTATCATGACCCGTTTCATCGACAGCTTCCTCAAGCGCCTCGACGGCGCGACCGAGGCGAATATCCGGTCTTCGGCCCGCCGCAACGGCCGGCGGTCGTTCCTGGCCAGAACCGGCCTTGCTCTGATGGGCGCCGCCATCTCGCCGGTTCTGCCCTTCGACCGGCGCGCCTTTGCCTCCGAGGGTGGCGGCGCGGATGATCCGTGTACCTACTGGCGCCACTGTGCCATCGACGGCTTTCTCTGCGAGGATTCGGGCGGCTCTCTGACGTCCTGCCCGCCGGGCAGCAGCGTTTCGGCCGTGTCCTGGGTCGGCACCTGCGCCAATCCCGACGACGGCAAGAACTACCTGATCAGCTACAACGACTGCTGCGGCAAGCCGTTCATCCCGACCGCGACCTTCTGCAACAACAACAAGGGCGAGCGGCCGGGCTATCAGATGGGTCTTTACAACGATATCAACTGGTGTACCGCAAATACCGACAAGGGCTATCACTGCACGGTGTCGGTTGTCGTCGGTACGGCCGATTGATGCGGCCGGGGCTTTTCGCCTGTCTGGCCGCTCTGCTTTGCGCCCCCGCATTCGCGCAGGATGCGGGCAGCGACGGGGCGGACCTGTTCGAGGCGCATTGTTCGGCGTGCCACAACACGGGCGGGACCGGGACCCCCGGCCTTGCCCCGCCCCTTGACCGGCCGGAGTTCTGGCAGGCGCTGGGGGACGATGCGCCGACCTATATCAGCGGGATCGTCACCAAGGGGTTCACCAAGCCCATCAAGGTGCGGGGCCAGCGCTACATGGGGCTGGTGATGCCGCCTGTCGCCGGGACATCGGATGCGGACCTCGCCACGATCACAAGCTGGGTTCTGGCCGAGCTTGGCGGCGTGGATCAGGCGGTTTCCGCCGATCAGATCGCCGAAATGCGGGCAAGCGGAACGACCCATGGCGACCTTTCCGCGCTGCGCCCGCCGACGGAGTGAGACGGATGATGAGGTATTCTCTGCTGTTCCCCCTGCTCCTTGCGGCCGCGACGGCAACGCCGGGCCATGCGGGCAATACCGCGACCTCGCCGCGCGCGAATTACATCCTGCACTGTTCCGGCTGCCACGGCATGCAGGGGCTCGGCACGGTTGAGGGCGGCATTCCGGGATTTCCCGATTCGGTCGGGCATATCGTCGGGACAGAGATCGGCCGAACCTATGTGATGCATGTGCCGGGCGTCGTCGCCAACAGCATGACCGACGCGCAGATCGCCGAGGTGATGAACTACATCCTCGACCAGTGGTCCGAGAACGGCGCGCATTTCACGGCAGAGGAGGTCACCCGGCGGCGGGCGGAACCGATCGGCGATCTGGTGGCCTATCGCCGTCAGGTGGTTGCGGAGCTTCGCAAGTCGGGCATCGAAATCGCCACCTATCCCTGGCCGTGACCGGCGGGAAACGGCCGTGGTGACCGGCTTTCGCGGAGCTGTTCTTGCGGGCGTCATCGCCGCGGTTTTCGCGACGTCCTTCCTTGCCGAACCGTTCCGGGGCGGCGGCTGGTTCTGGGACCTGGGCAATGCGCTTGGTCTTCTGGCCTTCGCGGGCCTTCTCTTCCAGATGATACCCGTCCCGCGCAAACGGTCGGTGCGGCGGCACGAGGTTTTGGGATACTGGGTGCTTGGCACCGCGATCCTGCATGCGTTCTGGTTTCTGGCGGGCGATGGGACGGTTCGCTTCTATCTTCTTCCCGGCGGCCCTGCCCACATGTGGCTTGGCCTTGCGGGGCTGATCGCGCTTGCGGTGCTAAGCGTTCTGGCGCGGATGCCTGACCGGCTACGGGTACACCGGCACTATCGCCAGTTCCGCAAGGCGCACCGGATCCTGGGCTTCGTCACCGTCGGGATGGCAGCCCTGCATGTCGTTTTGAGCGGCTTTTATCTTCCGGCGTGGTGGCAGGCGGGAGTGCTTGCCGGGGTGCTGGTTGCCTGCGTGTCGGGCCGACGGTACTGGGCGCGGCTTGCCCATGCGCCCGCCGCATCGGTCAGCGGCTATCTGATCATTGGCGCGATGGCGTGCGTGCTGTTTCTTCTGATCCGGGACGGGACGCCATGAAGTGGTTGCTGGGCGCGCTCTTTCTTGCGGGGGCATGGCTGGTTGTCGCCGGTCTGCCCGTGGCCGGGCCGCAACCTGACCGGGCGCCACGCTTCGGGGGCGGCCTCGCCGTCCTGCCGATGACCTTCACGCATGAGTCGCATTTCGGCCAGCCCTGCGCGACCTGCCATCATGAATTCGCCGATCACAGGACGGGCCAGACCTGCATGGCCTGCCATGTCACCGATCCGAAGGCCGCCCCGTTCCTTGAGGCGCAGTTCCACGGCCTCTGCCAGTCCTGCCATGTGGCGGAACACGCGGCGGGCCGACCCGCCGGGCCGACCCGGCGTTGCATTGCCTGCCATCTGGACGATCACGGGTTCTGAGCGGCCTCGGCCCTGAGCATTTCGACCATCCGGTCGCGCATCACGAACTTTTGCGGCTTGCCTGTTGCCGTCATCGGCAGGTCGGTCACGATGCGCACATGGTGCGGGACCTTGAAATGCGCAATCTGGCCCTTGCAGTAGTCCCGCAGCGCCTCGGGCGCGATGCTGCTGCCGGGCCTGGCCACGATCCAGGCGCAGACCTGCTCGCCAAAGGTCTTGTCGGGGATGCCGAAGACCTGGACATCGCTGACATCGGGATGGCGGATCAGGAATTCCTCGATCTCGCGCGGATAGATGTTCTCGCCGCCGCGGATGATCATGTCCTTCACCCGGCCGACGATGGAACAGAAGCCCTCTGCGTCCAGAACGCCGAGATCGCCGGTATGCATCCAGCCATCGGTCACGGCGGCGGCCGTCGCGGCCTTATCGCCCCAATATCCCGCCATCACGGAATAGCCGCGGGTGCAAAGCTCCCCCTTCCCGCCCACGGGCACGATATTGCCGTCGGCATCGACGACCTTCACCTCAAGATGCGGGTGGATGCGGCCCACCGTCTCGCATCGCTTTTCGGTCGGGTCGTCGGTGAAGCTCTGGAACGAGACGGGCGAGGTTTCGGTCATGCCGTAGCAGATCGTGACCTCATGCATGTGCATGTCGCGATTGACCCGCTTCATCACCTCGATCGGGCAGAGCGCTCCGGCCATGATCCCGGTCCTGAGGCTCGACAGGTCGCGGTGTTGCCGGTCAAGCTCCTGCAACATGGCGACGAACATGGTCGGCACGCCGTAGCAGACTGTCGCGCGCTCGGCCGCGATTGCGTCGAGGGTCTGGACCGGGGTAAAGGCTTCGCCGGGGAAGATCATCTTCGCGCCCTTGCTGACCGCGCCAAGCACACCCATCACCATGCCGAAGCAGTGATAAAGCGGCACCGGAATGACCAGCCGGTCCCCGGCCGTCAGGTTGATCCGGTCGGTCACGAATCGCGCGTTGTTGACGATGTTGAAATGCGACAGCGTCGCGCCCTTGGGCATCCCGGTCGTGCCGGAGGTGAACTGTATATTGATCGGGTCACGCGGGGTCAGCGTGGCGTCGATGCGGTCGAGATCCTCGATCAGCGCGGGCGTCGCCATGGCAAGCAGGCCTTCGAACGGGATCATGCCCGGCCCGGCTTTTGCGCCCATCACGACGACATGGCGCAAGTCGGGCAGCCGCGCGGAGCTGAGCGGCCCGTCGCCCGACCCGGCCAGTTCGGGCGCAAGCTCGTTTATCATGCCGACATAGTCCGACGTCTTGAAGGCTTGCGCCGTGACCAGCGCCCGGCACCCTACCTTGTTCAGCGCGTAGTCGAGTTCTGACAGGCGATAGGCGGGGTTGATGTTGACGAGGATCGCGCCGATCCGGGCGGTGGCGAATTGCGTGATCACCCATTCAAGACGGTTGGGCGACCAGACGCCGACGCGATCACCCTTGCCGATCCCGAGCGCCAGAAACCCTGCCGCGCATCGGTCCACCTGGCGGGCGAAGTCACGGTAACTCAGCCGGTCGCCGCTTTCGCGGAAGACCAGCGCCTCGCTGTCGCCATGGGACGCGACCGCCTCGCGCAGCAATTGCGGTATCGTGGCGTTCTTCAGCGGCGGTTCGGTTGGGCCTGTCACATGCGACAGGCCATCCCGGGGTGCCGCGCTGGCGGCCATTGCGTGGGACATGGGGGTCTCCTCCCTGAAACGCCATGCCGGTTCGCCGCGGGTATTGCTGTCGGCACCGGAACGGCTGACGCAGCTTTGTCGCGACCCTAGCCGCGGGCGACGTTGATGACCTGCATCTGCGTGTATTCCGCAAGTCCCTCGACCGATTGCTCCACGCCCAGGCCCGATCCCTTGAAACCGGCCATCGGGATATGCGGCCCGATGTTCAACTGCTGGTTCACCCAGATGGTACCGGAGTCGATGCGCCCCGCGATCTCCGTCGCCTTGTCGACATCCGCCGAATGCACCGACCCGCCAAGTCCGTAGTCCGAGGCATTGGCGCGCGCGATCACGTCGTTGACATCGTCGAAGCGGATGACCGGCAGGATCGGGCCGAACTGCTCCTCGTCCACGATCTTGTGGCCGTCGGTCACGTCGCGGACGATGGTCGGGCTGATGAAATAGCCCTTGCCGCCCTTCACCTCGCCGCCAGCGATGATCCGGCCGCTGGTGCGGGCATCTTCAAGGTAGCCCTTCACCTTCTCGAACTGCGCCTTGTTCTGGATCGGGCCGACCGTGGTCCCCTGCTTCATCCCGTCGTCGACCACCGCCTGGCTGGCAATATCGGCAAGGGCATCGCAGAATTCATCGTAGATCGCATCATGGACATAGGCGCGCTTGATGGCGAGGCAGACCTGACCGGCGTTGAAGAAGGCGCCGCCATAGACCTTCTCGGCGGTCGCGCGCACGTCCACGTCGGGCAGGACGATGGTCGGGTCGTTGCCGCCCATCTCAAGCGTGACGCGCTTCATCGTGTCGGCGGCGCTGGCCATGATGCGCTTGCCGGTTGCAGAGGACCCGGTGAAGCCGATCTTGGCGATGCCCGGATGGGCGGTCATCTTCGGGCCAAGGTCGTTGTTGTCGGTCAGGATGTTGACGAGGCCCGCTGGGAAAACCCGTGCGCAGATCTCGCCGAGCATCAGTGCGGTGACCGGCGTCGTCGGCGCGGGTTTCAGGATGATCGCATTGCCTGCCATCAGGGCCGGCCCGATCTTCCAGCAGGCCAGCAGCAGCGGGAAATTCCACGCCACGATGGCGCCGACCACGCCCAGGGGCTTGTGCCGGGTTTCGATTCGGAACTGCGCATCGTCCTGGATGACCCGATCGGGCAGGTCCAGCTGCGCAGTGTGCAGAAGATAGCCCTGGCTCCATTCGACCTCGCCCGTGGCTTCGGGCAGGGGCTTGCCCTGTTCCATGGTGATCGTGCGGGCCAGATCGGCGGCTTTCGCGCCGATCGCCGCCGCCAGTTCCCCGATCTTCGCGCGGCGCTCGGCCATGCTGGTCCCGGCCCATGCCTTCTGCGCGGCGGTCGCGGCGGTGACGGCCTCGTCCAGCTGCGCCTCGGTCGCGTGGGGGACGCGCGCGAAAACCTCTTCGGTCGCCGGATTGATGACGTCGAGCATATGGTCGCCCGACACCAGCTGTCCGTTGATGAGCATCCTGTAGTCCATGATATCCTCCCGCATCGCCGACGTCTTGCCGGGGTCATGCAGAGGATGGGGGAGGGTCCCTGCTGCCGTCTCTGGCTGCCGCGCCATAAGTTTCGCCTGCCGCGCCAAATTTGTTGTTGATAATCAGCATTCTGCCCGGACATCCCGGATCTGTCCGCGCCAAACGGGCCTCGCTTGTCCCGGCATCGGCGGGCCTTGCGCGCCGTCAGGCCCCCGGCACCTCGCACAGCCGCCGCGCGACATCCTCATCGGTGATAAGGACGGACGGGCGCAGCATCCTGATCGCGGCGCGGATGATGGTGACCTTGTTCCACCCGCCCGAGGCGAGGACCAGCTTTCGCGCCCGGCGCAGGTCGTGCGGGTGGACGGCGAAAACGCGGTCGTTGACGGGGTGATCGACGATCTCCCCCTCGGCATTGACAAAACGGCACAACACGTCGCCCACCGCCCCGGCGCGTTCGAGAGAGACGATCTCTTCCTGGGAGAGAAGGCCGTATTTCACGAAGATCGAATGCGGTGTCAGGTCGCCCAGCGACAGGAACGCCATGTCCAGCGACCGCGCCCGTTCCGCCAGTTCGACGATGCCGCCATGGGCCATCAGCGCGTCGCGCGTCTTGGCATCGGGGGCGAAGACGGGGCCTGCCATCAGGAAGCATTCCGCCGACAGCCGGTCGGCCACGCGCCAGGCGAATTCCGAAGGGTTGACCTGCGACACCCGCGTCAGCCCACCCAGCAGGGAGATCACCTTGGTGCCGTTGGCGGGCTTCTGTTCGATCAGCGGCACACCAGCCGTCAGGGTCGATCCCCAGCCAAGGCCGATCGACATGTCGGGCCGCAGCGAGGTGTTGAGGTATTGCGCCACTTCCGACCCGACGATCCGGTTGATCTTGCCCGCATCCTCGGGCGTCGGCACGACGATGGCGCGGTCAAGGCCCCAGACATCCTCCAGCCTCCGCTCAAGCTCCACACAGCCCGACAGCTTTGTCGTCACGCGGATCTGGACGCTGCCGTCGCCACGGGCATTGGCCAGGATGCGGAGAACGCGGGCGCGGGTCAGGCCGACGCTTTGGGCGACCTCGTCCTGCGTCATGCCTTCCACATAGTAAAGCCATGCGATCCGCGTCTTGAGGTCGTCGTTGACGTCCGTGTCGCTCACTCTGCCTCGCCTCTTCGTGCCGGTTTGCCTGTTCATAGCGTGTGCGGAACGGGTCATGCCATCCTGCCGGGCAGAGTTCAGTCCTTTCTGCGCAAGAGGTCAACCAGAACGGCGACAAGAACCACACCGCCGACGATCACCCTTTGCCAGAAACCGGAGACGTTCAGAAGCACGGTCCCGTTGCCCAGCACCGCCAGAAGAAGCGCGCCAAGCACGGTGCCGACGATGGAGCCCTGACCGCCGCGCAGCGACGTCCCGCCAAGGATCGCAGCCGTGATCGCACCCATCAGCCAGCCTTCGCCGACCGAGGGTTGGCCCGCATCCATCCGGCTGGCAAAGAGGATACCGGCGAGTGCCGCGAACATGCCGGCCATGCCGAAGGCCGTGAATTCCACAAGGCGCACCCGGATACCGGCAAGGATCGCGGCGTCACGGTTGCCGCCGACGGCAAAGATGTTGCGGCCGAAACGGGTCTGTCGAAGCATCCAGATCAGGAAGATGGCCGAGGCGAAGAAGATGATGACCGGCACCGGAATGCCCCAGATCTCTCCCTTGCCGAAAATGCCGAACTGATCGCCCAGCGGCCGGATCGGATAGCCCTTGGTGATGACAAGGGTCAGGCCCGCGAAAATCTCCCACGTCGCCAGCGTCACGATGAAGGGGTTAAGCCTCAGTCCCGCCACGAAGACCCCGTTCAGCGCGCCAAGGGCAAAGCCGAAGAACATCGTGAAGGGAATGATGAGGTACGGGTGGATGCCCCATTGCGTCAGCGCAATCGCCCCGACGATCGAGGATAGCCCGGCCGCCGCGCCGACAGACAGGTCGATGCCGCCCACCAGAAGGACAAGCGTCTGGCCAAGCGCCACAAGACCGACGAAGGCGGCCTGCCGCAGCACGACCGAGACGTTGTAGGCCGACAGGAAGTTGTCGGTCGCAAGCGTCAGGGCCGCCGTGAGCGCCACCAGCGCGACAAGGACGCCGCTGCCTTCCCAGGCCCAGAAACGAGACAGAAGCGATGCCTGCCTGCGCGGCGCCGGTGTCGACAGTTCGGAAGTGTTGGCGCTTGCCATGGTCTCGTTTCCTCTTTCGCTCAGCTCATCGCCATCTGGAGAAGCCCCTCCTGCGAGGCCTCCCGTCGGTCGATTGCACCCTTCACCTTGCCTTCGTGCATCACCATGATGCGGTCCGCGACATCCAGAAGCTCTTCCATCTCGGAGGAGATGACGATGATCGACAGCCCCCGTTCCTCGGTCAGCTTGCGCAGGACGGACTGGATCTCGAACTTGGCGTTCACGTCGATGCCGCGGGTCGGTTCATCCATGATCAGCACATGGGCGTCCCGCATCAGCCAGCGGGCGATGATGAATTTCTGCTGGTTGCCGCCCGACAGGCTGGTGATCGGGTCGCGCAATGAATTGAACTTGGCCTTCATCTGACCGGCGAGCTTTTCCACCTCGGCCATCATGTCTCGATTGCGCAGGTGCAGAAGGCCGGTGAAGCGGTCCAGCGTCGGCAGGCCGGTATTCTCGGCGATGGAAAGAAGCGGGAAGATCCCTTCCTGCTTGCGTTCCTCGGGCAGGTAGATGACCCCGGCCCGGATCGCCTCAAGCGGACCGCGAAAGCTGACCGGCTTGCCGTTCAGCTCGATCCGCCCGGCATCGGCGCGGGTTGCACCGAAGATGCATTTGGCCATTTCGGTGCGACCGGAACCGACAAGGCCCGAGACGCCAAGGATCTCTCCCTTGCGCAGGCTGAAGGACAGGTCGCGGAATTCATGCGCGCGGGTCAGCCCCTCGACCTTCAACACGGTGTCGGTCGAGGGAAGATCGCGCAGGGGCTGCGCCCCGGCCTTTGGCGGCCGTCCCGCCATCATCGTGACCATACGCTCGCGGCTGGCCTCTTCTGGCGCAAGTTCGCCCACATGGACGCCGTCGCGCAGGACGGTGATGCGGTGGGACAGGCGGCGCACCTCGTCAAGGCGGTGGGAAATGTAAAAGGCCGATCGCCCCTCACGCGCCAATGCCTCGATATAGGACATCAGCGTTTCTTCCTCGCGGTAGGTCAGGGTTGCGGTGGGCTCATCGAAGATCAGGACGCGGGCCTCGGTCGCGGCGGCGCGGGCGATCTGCACCAGTTGCTGCTGGGCCTTCGAGAGGGAGGAGACGCGGGCCGCCGGGTCGATGGAATTGTCGACCTCATGCAGATGCCGCGTGGCCTCGGCACGGGTCTTGCGCCAGTCGATCGAAAGGGCCGGGCCGCAATGGGCGCCGAGCATGATGTTCTCGGCCACGCTCAGGTGCGGGACAAGGCTGATCTCCTGCGGCGCGATGGCGATGCCATGGGCCTGCGCGTCTTTCGGAAGGTGGAAATGGACCTCCTTCCCGTCGACGAAAAGCTGGCCTTCGGTCGGTTGGAAACGGCCGCAGATGATGTTCATCAGGGTAGATTTCCCGGCGCCGTTTTCACCGATGATGGAATGAACCTCACCCGGGAAAAGGGTGATCGACACATCCTTCAGCGCGCTCACGGGTCCAAAGGACTTTGAGACGCGGCGGGCCTCGAAAACGGGGGCGGGGGTGTTCATCGCGGGGAAACCTTTCCGGTGCGCTTCGGGCCGGGTGTCGGCCCGAAGCCATGGTAGGCCGGGCCGCGTCTGGCGCGACCCGGTCGGGAGGAACCTTACTTGCAGTCTTCCTTGGTCAGGAAGCGCGAGCCGGTGTCGTGGAACATCGGGTAGGTGTGGTTTTCGTTCATCGCGACAAGGTAGGTCACGGCCCAGTAGCCCATGTCCCACTGACGCTGCGCCTTCAGCGCGTCGATCACGCCGGAGCAGACGAAATCCACGGCCTCGGGCAGGTCATCCATGCCGACGATATGAACCTGACCCGCCTTGCCCGCGTTCTGAACCGCCCGCGCGGCGCCGATCGGGTTGGAGGCGTTGGAGCCGAAGATCCCGTCAAGGTCGGGATGCGCCGACAGGACGTTTTCGGTCAGCTCGACGGCCTTTTCGAGGATGTCGTCATCGGGCTGTTCGAAGACGATCTCCATCTCCGGGTGCTTGGACAGCGCGTCCTTGAAGCCCTGGATACGCTCGACATGGTCGGATGCGGTCAGGCTGCCCGACAGGATCGCGATCTTGCCCTTGCCGCCGAGGATCTCGGCCAGACGCTCACCCAGGTCATAGCCGTCCTGGACGCTGCTTTTCGGGCCGATGAAGGGGAAGGCGTCATCGCAGAAGGAGTTGAAGTTGACCACGTTGATCCCGGCCTCGACGGCCTCGTTCATCAGTTGCACGTTGGTCGCCCGGTCGAGGCAGGCAATGGCAAGGCCATCGGGATGGCGGCCGATATTCGCCTCGATCCGCTGGTTCTGATCGACGACGTCGGCCTGCGGCGGCTGGTCCCAGATCACGTCGATATCGATGCCGCGCTGCTTGAATTCCTCGGCCGCAAAGGCCGCGCCCTCGGCGACGACGTCATACCAGGGGTGGATGACCTTCGGGACGAAGACAAAGGTCAACTTCTTGTCGATGGGCGTGATGAGGTCGGCCTGGTCTTGCGCGGACGCGGCCATCGGCAGGGACAGCGCCGCCATGCAGGCCGCGGCAATCCCGAGTTTCACCTTCGATTTCATTTTACTCTCCTCCTGTTAACTGGCTTGAGGCACGAGCGTGCCGGTTGGGGCGGCGGCCTTTCAGCGCGCCACGTTCTCCGTCCCCGCCGTGAGGGTCGCGGCGGTGGACATGAAGGCTTGGACCTGGTCGAAATCGACGATCCCGGCCTGTGAGCCGAGGCCCGTCGCGTTGAGCGCGGAGCAGGCCTGCGCGAAGCGCACCGTCTCTTCCGGGGTCATGCCGCGGATCAGACCGGCGGCAAAGCCCGCGTTGAAGACATCGCCGCAGCCGCAGGTGCATTTGAGGTCGATGCGGAAGGCCGGCACCTCGAAAACCGTGCCGTTTCTGTGGTGGTAGTAGGCGCCCTCTGCGCCCAGCGTGAAGACGCAGCATTGCGCGCCGAGGTCGAGGAAGAACCGCGCAATCTCTGCCCGGTCCTTCAGGCCGGTCAGCGCCTCGGCCTCTTCGATCGAGGGGATGAAATAGTCGGTATGGGGCAGCACCGCCTTCACATCGGGCAGGTCGTCCTGCGAGCCTGCGAAGACATCGACGGTGGTGATGCAGCCGCGCGCCTTCGCGTGCTCCATCAGGGCGGCGTTGCGTGCGCCGTCCATCGCGTCCATCAGGCCGACGCCGCCAAGGTGAAAGATCTTCGTGTCGGTGACGGCATCGAAACGCTCAGGCTCAACCACGAAGGCGCCGGTCGCGCCCTTGACGTGCAGCGCCGGGCGCGAGCCGTCGGCGCGGGTCAGCACGATGGAGCTTGACGTCGGCACGCCGGGATAGCGGCGCAGGTCTGTCTGGTCGATGCCGAACGCGGCGATGCGTTGTTGCACCCAGTCGCCCATCATGTCCGCGCCGATCCCCCCGACCGCGCGGGTCGTCAGGCCAAGCTTGGCGCCGACGATGGCCGAGGTCCCGGCCGCGCCGGACACGGCAAGGGCAACCTCATCAAGAAGGACGGTGCCGCCGCCGGGCGGGACGACGCTGAACGGCCAGCCGAGGCAGTCGAAGGTGTAAAATCCAACAGATGTATAGTCACAAGACACTTTGTTGATCTCCTCCCTCGTCTTGTCAGAAGAGTGAGTGAACATAAGCTGCTCTGTCAACATAAATGTTGCGGCTTCATGCGCCGGATTCCCTGAATGATAGGGTTATCATGCCAGTATAGAGAATTTTTATGCGAACTAACGCTTTCTTCTGGCAACATTTGTACAAACTATAGTAACCTGACTGCGACAACTGTTTGACGTGGAGCGCGATCGTGAAAGCCGCTGTTCTCAAGGCCCCGAACGAAATTTCCCTGGAAGAGATCGACACCCCCAAGGCCGGAAGCGGCGATGTGGTGATTCGGGTGCGCGCGGCGACGATCTGCGGAACCGACATTCGGATCTATCGCGGGCGCAAGACCACCGGGGTACGCTATCCCTCTGTTCTGGGGCATGAATTCTCGGGTGAGGTGGTCGAGACGGGTGGTCATGCGGGCCTCTCGGTCGGTGACCGCGTCGGGCTTTGCCCCTTCATCGCCTGCGGGCATTGCGACCTCTGCAAGACCGGGCGAGAGAACCTTTGCACCCAGGGCAGCGCGGTCGGGTACGAGATCGACGGCGCGTTTGCCGAGTTGATTCGGATCCCGGCCCAGGCGGTCGCGGCCGGCAACCTGCGGCATCTGCCCGACCATATGTCCTTCGAAGAGGCTGCGCTGGTGGAGCCCTTGTCCTGCGTCGTCAACGGGCAGAACAAGGTCGGCGTTTCCTCGGCCGACAGCGTCGCGATCCTTGGCGCCGGTCCGATCGGGCTGATGCATGTCCACATCGCCCGCCATCGGGGCGCGAAACGCATCATCGTCTCGGACCCGAACGGCCACCGGCGCGATGCCGCACTTGCCGCCGGGGCCGACGCCACCATCGACCCCACGGCCGAGGATGTCGCCCTCCGTATCCGCGCGGAAACCGGGGGGCGGGGCGCGGACGTCGTGATCTGCGCCATCGGCGTGCCTGCGCTGGCGCGTCAGGCCACCGACCTTGCCGCCTTTGGCGGGCGCATCAGTCTTTTCGCGGGTTTCGCGAAGGGGGAAGTTGCCGAGATGGACGTGAACGCGATCCACTATCGCGAGCTGACCGTCACCGGCGCCTTCGGCCTGTCGCGCCGCGATTTCGACCAGTGCTTCGACATGGTTGCCACCGGCAGGCTGAACCTGAAGTCGATGATCACCCACAGCTATCCGCTTGACGCCATCGCCGACGCGCTGGCCGTTGCCGAAAGCGGCGCGGCGATCAAGGTGGCGCTGCGCGATGGCTGAGGTGCGGGACGTCGATGTCCTGATCCTTGGCGGTGGCATCAACGGCTGCGGCACGTTTCGCGATCTCTGCGCGCAAGGTGTGGACTGCCTGTTGCTGGAGCGTGCCGACTTTTGCGCGGGCGCCTCGGCCGGGTCGTCGCGGCTGATGCATGGCGGGCTGAAATACCTTGAGACGGGGGAGTTTCGTCTGGTCCGGGAAAGCGCGGAGGAGAGGAACCGCCTGCTTTCCAACGCTGCGCATTACGTCCGGCCGCTGCCGTCGATCCTGCCCCTGCGGAGCCGATATGGCGGCATCCTGCCCTCGATCCTGCGGTTCTTTCGGATCAAGGCGAAGATGGCGGACCGGGGCGGCTGGATCACCCATCTTGGGCTGACGCTTTACGATATCTACGGCCGCAGCTTCGCCAGGATGCCGAAGCACCGGATGCTGTCGCGCGCCGCGCTAGATGGTACGGTGCCGGGCCTTGATCCCGCGATCATCGGTGCCGGGCTTTATTACGAAGGCCAGATCAGCCATGCGGAACGCCTGGGCCTTGAACTGGTGCTGGATGGTGAGGTGCTGAACCCGTCCTCACGGGCGCTGAATCACGTCATGGTCGAAGGGCAGTCCGACGGTGTCGTGACCTATCTGCATGAGGGGCGGCAACAGAGGGTGCGGCCCCGGATCATCGTCAATGCCGGGGGGGCCTGGATCGACCGGGTCAATGCGGCCCTGGGCATTCCGACGCAGCTGATGGGCGGCTCCAAGGGCGCGCATCTGGTGGTGGAGAATGCCGCGCTGTTGAAGGCGCTGAACGGGCATATGGTCTATTTCGGGACGGCCGACGGGCGGGTGAATCTGGTCTACCCGTTCATGGGCCGGGTCCTGATCGGATCGACCGATATCAAGATCGAAGACCCGGATGCGGCGGTCTGTGATGAGGGTGAGGCCGACTATCTGCGCGCCGTCGTGGCGGAGATTTTCCCGGCGATCCCGGTGACGGAGGACCAGATCCTGTTCCGCTTTTCCGGCGTCCGGCCCCTGCCGCGGGCCGATGGGGACATCGGCCTTGTGACGCGCGACCATTCCGTTGCCGAAAAATCGCTGCCCTCGGGGGTGCCTGTCCTGTGCCTGATCGGCGGAAAATGGACAACATTCCGCGCGTTTGGCGCATTGGTCACGGACGACATCCTGCGACGGCTGGGGCATGTGCGCAGGGTTGGCACCGAAGACATGCAGATTGGCGGCGGCAAGGACTTCCCCGGCGCCGAAGGCCGCGCGGAATGGGTCGCCGCCTGTGCGGAACGGGCGGGGATCGACGTGGCGCGGGCCGGGGTCTTGCTGGCGCGCTATGGCACGCGGGCCGGGCTTGTGGCCGCCGGGCTGGGGGCCGACCGGCCCCTGGAAAGCCTGCCGGATTACAGCCGCGAAGAGCTTCTCTGGCTGATCCGAAACGAGCGGGTCGGAAGCGCCGAGGATTTGATCCGGCGGCGCACCGACATCGCGATTTCCGGCAGGCTGACCGACGCGGTTCAGCGGGAGGTCGAGGGGCTGTTCGCCAAGGCGTTGACGTGATCCGGCGTGGTCCGGGCTCAGCCCACCAGAAGCAGCGTGTCCGCCGCCAGGGTGGTCGTGTCATGCAAGACGATCTCGGTCGCGCCAAGGGTGATGAGAAGGTCGTCGCCCACCACGACTGACGAGAACTGGGTGGTGTCGAACACCAGCCTGTCGACCGTCGGGTCGAAGCCATAGACATGGTCCGTTCCCATCTCGGTGAAGGAAAAGACGAAGTGGTCGATGCCGGACCCGGCGAAAAGCAGGTCGTTGCCGTCCCCGCCGATCACCGTGCCACCGGCGGCGCCAAGGTGGACCTCGTCATCGCCGCCCGCGGTTGAAACAACGCCGCAGAAGGTCACGGCGTCTTCGAAAAGGACGATGTCATCGCCATCGCCGGTGGCAATATCGCCGATCACGCAGGCGCCGTTCTGAACCGAGATCACGTCGTCTGACGTCCCGGTGTGGATCGCCGTTCCGGTCCCGGAGAGGACCTGCCCGCTGAGCGTGATCTCGGCGCGCGCGAAATCGCCCTCGACCGCAATCGCCGTACCCTGGGACAGGATGGTGCCGCTGCTCATGATCTCGGCCAGGCCGCTGCCGTCGCTGCCATCCATATCGATGACCCGGATGCCCGCCGTGCCGCCGGAAATCGTCCCGGCATTGGTGACGCTGGCGTCGCCCTGAACCTCGACCCGCACGCCGTCGCCGGAGGCGAGGACCGTTCCGTGATTGACGACCTCGGCGGAGGAGCCTGCGAGGGCAGGTTGGCGGTTGCCGGAGAAGGTGAAGTCGATCCGGGCCGTGGCAAGGATGCCTGCCATGTCGCTGCCATAGGCATGGATCAGTCCAAGATTGGTGACCAGCCCGTCCACTCCGCCTTCATTCATGACCGCGCATTCCCCCGCACCGGCCAGAACGAGGCCAACGGTCTGGGTTGTGGCGACGCCCAGCCCGGCCTGGGTTCGAATGGCAAACCCGTTGGCCGAGGACACGATCCCGCCCGTCTCGACCAGCGCATCCCCCATCCCGGAAAACGCGCCGATCGCCCCGCCGCCCGCGATTTCGGACTGAACGATGCCGTCGAAGGTGATCCGCGCATCGCCAAGCAGAGAGCCCGCCGCGATCAGCTCATCCACGGGACCGGAAAGGGGTGCTTCGCCTTCCGCTACGGGAAGGGGCAGATCCACCATCGCCCCGGCGTCGGCGGTGCTGAGAATGATGCCGGTCACATCCACCGTCGCATCGAACAGGGAGACCGCCGCGACGGCCAGCGCCGAGGGCGCATCAATCGCCATGATCCCGCTGAAGGTAACGTCAACCGCCTCGTCATAGACGCCGCCAAGGCCCCAGACAAAATCATCGGCCGCGGCAAGATAAATGCCGGTAAAGTCCACACTGGCCACAATAAATTCTCCGAAATGAATCACGTCAACGAAGGGGACATGAACATGTATCCGTTGCCCCGTCAACGCTTTCCCGACGGTGTCGCCGCCGCTCTGCAAGGGCGCTTTCGCGCGGGGCGCCCTTCGGTCGTCGGGGCGCTATTCGGGGGGCGGAAGCAGCGACATGGCCGATTGCAGGATGGAGGCCAGGGATACCGCCCGCAACCGCTCTTCGATCATCGCGTCGAGCGAGGAATAAAGGTCATAGACGACCCGGTCTATGGCGCGCCCCTCGTCGCAATTGGACTGCGGCATCCCGAAGCGCTTGGAAAACGGACCGCTGCCCTGGATCGCCTCAAGCAATTGCCAAAGGTTGATCTCCTCGGGGTCGCGGATCAGGCGATAGCCGCCCACGGCGCCGACGACCGCCTCGACATAGCCGGCCAGAACGATCGGGCGCATGACACGCTTGATGATGATCGCGCTGACCGAGATGTTTTCCGAAATGAACTGCGCGCTGGATACTGCCTGCCCGCGGACCGCCAGAACGCACATTGCATGTGTCGCCACGGCGAAACGTTGATCGACACCGTCGAATTTCCGTGTCTTTTCGCCGTCGCGTTCCATCGCAGAGCGTCTTTCCTGAAGGTCACATGAACATCGGTGATACCACTATCCAAAAGGCACAGAACCATTTCACACGGGTTTCACCGACATAGTCGAGCAGAAATGGCGCAAGGAAACCACCCAAAAGCGCGCCTGGTGCCACGAGGAGCGCGACGTCAACCTCAACGCCCTGCGACCCCGGCAAACCGATACGCGCCAATACGACGCAAAGCGCCGTCACGATAACGGCAAGGCCGACGGCCTCGACCGCGCGCAGGCCGCGCAACATCAGGTATATCGCGAGCAACTCGCCGACACCAATCGAAATCCAGCCCACAAAGGCGCCGCCGATCAGGCCCACAAGGCACAACATGGCGCCATCCGTCCCCATGGCGAGGGGCCGGTGGGTCAGGACACGGGCGAATTGCGTGGCCAGCAGTGCCGCCAGAAGGCCGAGGGACAGAACCTTGAAGATCAGCGCAAGCGGCCAGTCGGGGCGAAACCCGCCCAGGGTGGCCAGCCAATACCCGACGAGGGCGGCGGGCAGGACGGTCAGGACGATCCCGGCCGATGACAGGCGCGCCGTGCCGCCGTCTTCAAGCCTGGGCAGGGCAGGGATGCTGCCGCGCGAGAGATAGGTCAGGGCGCCCATGCTCATCCCGAAGCACTGGATCAGCAGGCTGGTGCCGACGATCCGGTCTTCCGGCAGCGCCAGAACGTCGAAGGCGGGGACAAAGACGACCCCGCCGCCGATCCCGGTGGAGTTTGCGACCAGCGCGCCGCCAAGACCGACGAGGACAAGCCACCATTGTTCCACAAGCCCGCTGAGGCCCGGTCCCTGCGCGAACAGGACCAGCAGCAGCGCCGCCAGCCCCAGCCGCGCCGCGTCGAAGGGACGGGCGGCGAACCTCGCCACCGCCCGCCCCGAAGCGCCGTCACCAGGCCGCGGCGGCATTACCAAGCTCGGTCTGGGCCTTGCAACGGAATTGCTGGGCGACCTCGGCGGGAGCCCAGGCATTGCCGGAGGCGACGAAGGAGATGTCGCGCAGCCCCATGAAGCCGAAGATGGTGGAGATATAGGGCGTCAACTGATCCAGCGCGTTCATGTCTGTCCCTGCGGTATAATCGAAGGCCGAACTCCAGATCACCTTCATCTTCTTCTTCGGATCAAGCAGCGGGGTCGGGCCGGTCTTGGGGTCGAAGCCGAAGGTCTCGTTCACGCGAACGAGGTTGTCAATGTACCCCTTAAGCTGCCAGGGCGCGGAGAAGTTGAACATTGGCGTGGCCAGCACGACATGCGTGGCGGCATGAAGCTCGGCAATCGCCTTGTCGCTGGCGGCGAGGGCCGCGTGATGGGCCGTGCTGCGCTGGTCCTTCGGCGTCATGTTCGCCTCGATCCACGGCTGATCGGGACCGGCGATCGGGGTTTGGCCCAGGTCATGCTCGACGACCGGCGCATCCGGGTTGGCGGCCGCCCATTGATCGACGAACGCCCGCGCCAGCGCCGAAGAGGTCGAGTCGCTGCGGGGCGAGAAGGTCAGGAAAAGCAGGGATTTGGTCATGGTAGTCTCCATTGAGTGGTGGTTGGAAAGGTTTCGGGGATCGGTCAGGCGTCCTGCGCCAGACAGAGGGCTGCCGAGATCGACAGGTGATCGGCACGGCGCGGCGCGACGATCTGGACGGCGCGGGGCAGGCCGTCCTGCCCAGGCGCGACCGGGGCGACGGTGGCAGGCAGGCCAAGGGCGTTGAAAATGGCCGAAAGCGCGATGTCGAAGGGACGCATCAGGGTCTTGCCGTGACGCGGGGCGGGGCCGGTGACCGGCGGGCAAAGCAACAGGCCGCCGGGGCCGAGCATATCTGTGACCTCGGCCTCAAGACGGTCGGCCGCGTGCGCCAGCTTGTGCCAGTGTCCCGCAGGGCGCGGGTCGGCCCGCGACAGGGCCGCCAGCACGAAGGCCGGAAAGCTGTGACGCCCGCGCCCAAGGATTTGCCGACCCGCCTCGCGCAGGAGCGGAACCCTGGTGCCGCCGCCCAGCAGGCGCGAAAGATCGACAGGGCGCTCCTCCGCCGTCATCAGCCGGGCCATCCACAGCTCAAAGCCCCGCTCAAGCAGCCGCACCGGCGCCATACGAAGACGCGCGCCCCGGCGCTGGAGGATCTCTGCCGCCCTCGACACTGCCCATCGCTGGGCAGCCTCGACCGCAGAGCCAAGGCGCAACGTCGGGGCCGACAGGACCCAGATGTCCGTCCCGTCGATCAGGGCGGGGTCGGGGGTCGGACCGGCAAGCGGGCTTTCGATCCCGGGCTGCACCCCGTCCGGCCCCATGATGGCTTTCAGGATCGGCCACAGATCCCCGGCAGCGCGGCACATCGGGCCAGGGGCAAAATAGCGGGCGAGTGCCGCGCCTTCGGCCTTTGGCCCCCGGTCCATGGGGAAATGCCCGGTCAGCGGGACCAGACCCATGCTGGGCTTGTGGGCATAAAGGCCGCACCACGCCGCCGGGATACGCACCGAGCCGCCGCCATCCGCCCCAAGCGCGGCGCTTACCGCGCCTGCGGCGACCAGCGCGGCGTCCCCGCCGCTGCTGCCGCCGGGGCTGCGCGACGGGTCAAGCGGGTGACAGGCGCGCCCGGTCAGCCGGTTCGTCGTCTCGGTCCAAAGCGCCATCTCGGCCATGCTGCCCTGGCCGACGATCACGGCACCCGCCGCGCGCAGCCGTGCGACGGCGGTCCCGTCTTCGGTCGCGATCCGGCCACGGAAGACGCTGCTGCCCATTGTCCAGGGCGCGCCCGCGCATTTCAGCCCCTCTTTCACTGTCATCGGCAGCCCGAGAAGCGGCATGTCGTCAAGGGCGGCCTGCCCAAGCCTGCGTGCGATGGCGTCAGCGCGCCGCGCATCGGTCAGCGCGGTGTCGGCATTGCTGTGGCTTAGCGCGCGAAGACGCGGCCCCGCGACGGCCAGGCGGTCCAGCGCCTCGCGGGTCAGCGCCTCTGACGTGGCGCGCCCGGCGGCGATCAGCGCGCTTTGTGGCGCGATGCGCGCGGTCGCGGGCGGCCCCGCCACCGGGGCGCCGTGCTGTCGCGTCGGGGCAATCATCACGACTGCGCCCCTGCCATCTGTCGGTCTGGCAAGGAAGGCTGCCCCGTCTGCGGCGTCCCGGACACGGGGCAAATCGGCGCCGCTGCCGGTGATCCCCTTTCGTGATCCCCCTGCGGGAACAGGAAGGCCTGCGGCGGCTGGAACGCGCTGGCATCCGCCGCCCCCGTTCTTTCCGCGCGTTCGTAGATCCACGGGACAAGCCCGATCGTGGCGGCCTTCGCCAGATCGCCCAGGGCGGCCCCGGTTTCGACCAGGGCAAGCGGCCAAAGCGCGGGGCGGCGGAGCGGTGACAGCATCCCAAGCGCCACCATCCGCAGCATCGCGCGCTTTTTGAAATAGCGGGCGATCAGCCGTCCGCGCGCGATGTTGTCGGGACGGTAGTAGGAAAACGGGATTGTCCTTTCGTAAAGCGCCGGGATGCGGGCGACGATCTCTTCGGTATCGGAGGTTTCGGCCAGATGCACCATGATCCGGGGGAAGGGCTCAACCGGCGGCTGGGTCTTGGGGCAATGTCGTCGCAGCAGGCCCGCCACCTGTCGCGCCACGCCCGCGTTCAGGAACCGGCCGGACATGTAATTGGGTACGACGAGGTGGAAATACCCCATATTGGCCAGGAGCAGCGTCCAGGCCATGCGCACCGGGTCATCCATGATGTGATACCAGTGCGACCACTGGTCCTGAAGCGCCAGCTGTGCCGTCAGATGGCCTTCAAGCGCTTCGACATAGCAGGGCGTCAGCGCCCCCGCGCGCGCCTTGAGGATCATCGAGGCGATCTGCGGGATCTGATGGCCGAGATAGGCGATCCCCGCGCTGTTGGCCGGGTCGAAGGTAAAGCCGCTGTCGCCGAGAAGGAACCACCGCCCCTTGCGGCAATAATAGGATGACGCCTCGTACATGTAGTTGAAGTAGCGCGACTGATCGACCATCTCGCCCGACCGGACAAGCCGCGCCAGCGCCGGGTGATCCCGGTCGAGGATCGCGCAGAACCTGTCCAGGCCCATGGCCTGTTCACCGGACACATCGCCGCGATAGGTGATGCCCATGCTTACCATGTCGCCGCCTTCCGGGGCGCGCATGGGGATGATCCAGATCCAGTAGCCGTCGCCGTAGAAATGGTGAGTGACGTAGTAGGAGCCGAAGCAATGCTGGCGCAGCTTCGCGAGGGCCATCCCTTCAAGGATCGCGCGATCGAAGCCCTTCAGCCGGAACCAGTAGGAATTGCGCTGACAGGGCGGCGCCTTGTGCAGGTCGAGCTGCCGTGCCAGCAGGCGCGCGCGGCCAGAGCAGTCGATGACGTGATCGGCGGCCAGCACCTCGGCCGTGCCGTCGTTGCGCTGGATATGGACCTGGGGCGCGGGGCCGGAGTCGAGGTCGACCGACTGCACCTTGCCCGCGATGCGCGTCACCTGCGGGGCGATGCGCGCCTCAAGCTCACGGTCGAACGTATGGCGGTTGAGGTTGTAGGATGGCAGCCGGATGACGCCCGGCGCCTCATGCTGCACATAGTCGGGGGTCGGCGCGCCCGCCGCGCCCGGCGGCAGGCGGAAATAGTAGGTCAGGCCGTATTTGTGCAGATGTTCTTCTTCAAGATAGGTCCCCAGCCCGAGAGCCTTGAAGAACTGCACCGTCACCTCGACCGTGCTTTCCCCGACGACGGGCAGCCCGTCCCGTTCCGGGTCGACAAGCGTGATGCGCGCGTCCGGGATGCTGCGGGCGAGGTAGAGCGCGGCCAGCTTTCCAGCCAGCCCGCCGCCAAGGAGTGCGATGGAAGTCACTGTGATCGTCCCTCGATGAAATCCGCGTTCAGGCCAAAGACGTCGGTCGGCGGCGCATACCGGCCGGGTGAGATCACGCGGTCGGGATCGAGCGCGGCGCGCACACGCTCGGCCAGCCACCAGTGATCGGGGGCGGCAGAGGTTGCCTCATCCATCAGGTCGGCGTGGAAGCGATAGGGCTCGAACCCCAGCGCCCGGCCCTGGGCGATCAGGGCGCGCAGGCAGGACATGGCGCGCTCGCTGTTTTCCGCGTCGCGTGGGAAAAGCAGCGGCACCGTGCTGTCGAACGCCGAGGACGACAGTGTCGAGAAGGTGATCGGCGGCACGAAGCCGTGCGTGGCACAGGTGCGGGTCACAAAGTCCACATAGGTGCGGGCCGCATCGCCGCGCATCGGCACGATCGGCGCGTACCACAGCAGGCCGCAGCCGTCCTGCGCCGGGTCGGCGCCGATGCCCGCCTTGGGGAAGGGCCGGTCCGATCCGGCATAGGCCAGTTGCAGCGCGAAGGCATTGGGGTGGCCGGAAAGTACCTCATGCGCCGCCCCGACAGAGCTGACCATGTCATGCAGCGCCGCGGGGATCAGCCGGGCCAGGGGCCGCAGGCCGGTCGCGCGGCGGGCAAGGCGCAGCGTATCCTCATTGACGAAGCGCAGCGCCCGGACCTTTCCGCGCAGCGCCTGCCGGATCACGCCCCGCCCCGCCCGGACCACCCGGCGCCGGCCGAACACCACGCCGGTCCCTACCCAGGGACAGCCGCGCGTGGCCGAGGCGCCCGCCATCGCCTCGATCCGCGCGGCGTTCATCAGGTTGATGCCGCCGATTTCAAGCCCGGACCTTGTGCAAAGCGCGCGCATCGCCTCAACTGTCTCGCCGAGCCCGCTGTCCCTGGACAGCCAGAAGACGAACATCTCGACCCGCTCGGGGCGGGGTTTGAGTTGCAGCACCATCTCCGTCACCACGGCCCCGCCGGACTGGCTGAAAATACCGTCGAGATAGGGGCCGACACCCCACCGATAGGGGCCGGGGGCATCGCCCTGCTGAAGCGCCGAGCGGTAGGGGCGGCCCTCTGCGGTGATCGCGGCAAGGCCAAGAACGGCCTGGAAATGGTCCGAGATCGGGGTCATGCCATAGCCCCGCTCAAGCGCGTTGCCCATCAGGCTGCAATCGGGTCCGGCGCCGGTCGTCGGTACCATGAACCGCGCGCCCTTCCTTGCCAGAAAGGCCGCCAACTGGCCCTGGGTCACGCCGGGTTCGACCCGCACGATGCCGAGGTCGTCATCGAAGGACAGGATCCTGTTCATCTGCGACAGATCGAGGATCAGATCGGCCACGCCCCGGCCCGGCCGCGCGGTGCCGTAGCCCCAGTTGCGCCCGCTGGACACCGGATGAACCGTTGCCCCGGCGGCGCGGGCATGGGCCAGCGCGTGCGCTATCTCTTCGCTGTCGCGAATGGCCAGGACCAGCGGCCGCCCCTCGCGAGTGTGAACGCAGGTGTCCTGCATCCGCGCGGCGGCTTCGTCCGCACCGACAAGCCGGCCGCTCTGGGTGCAGCCGCGCAGCGCGTCTTCAAGCTTTCGCCGGACATCGTCCCTGGCTGTCGGGCGGGGGCAGGTCGAAGCGTGCTGGTTCATCGCGGGAACCTGAGGCCGCCGAGGCCAAGGAACATGCGCAACTGCGCCAGTTCCGCCCGGCGCGTCCGGCTTAACCGGCGCACCGCCTGATGAAACAGGGCATTCCCGCCCGGCACCATGTTGCGTGCAGGCGTCGCCGCGACCATGGCCAGGGGCGCAAGGGGCGTCCGGTAGAACGCGACATTCCGTCGGGACAGCCGTGCGATCTCGGTCTGGAAATCGCCGGGCGTGAAGGCGGCGTGCAGGCTTGCGCGATAGTCCTGCGTCAGGGCCTTTGTCTCGGACACGGCAACCTTGGCGACAAAGATCTCAAGCGATCTGTCGCTGCGCAGCCGTCCGAAATCCATCAGGTAAAGCGCGCCGCCCGGACGCAGCACCCTTCCGATGGCGTCAAAGCAGCGGGTCAGCGCGCCGCGGTCCGGCAGATGGTGCAGCGCCATGGACGAGATCACCGCATCCACCGATCCGTCCGCAATACCGTCAAGCGTGGAAAAATCGCCCTCGACGAAATCGACGTTGGACAGACCGGCGGCCGCGGCGGCCGCGCGCCCTTCGGCCAGCATGTTGGGCGCAAGATCGATCCCGCGAAACCGCGTCGCCGGATTCCATCGAGCAATGAGGTTGAGGAGCTGACCCGACCCGCAGCCGAGGTCCAGCACCAGATCCCCGGTGCGTACCCGCGCAGAGACCTGCGCGGCATTGTAAAGATAGGGACCAAAAAGCGCGCCGCCTTCCGTCCCGCAGGACGTATAGTCGGACACGGTGCCGGCATCGTTCATGACCAGCTCATGCTCCGGCTGGCGGGGCAGCGGGTCACGTGCGGTGGCCTCATACCAAAGCGCGCGGGGAATATCACCAAGCATGGGAGGTCTCCGGCTGCCGCGTGGCGTCGGTCAGGGTGAGGTTGAGCTTCGGGAAGTACTTTTGCAGGACGCGGATCTCCGTTTCGGCAAGCCCGCCTTCCAGACGCGCCAGATCGCTGACCATCGCGCTGACATCGCCCTGCTGAAGCGGGCTGGTCGCGGCAGAGAGGGCTCTGAAATCCGGGTGGCAGGAGAAATCGAAGCGGTCGCTGGGCGCGCAGAACAGATCGTAGAAGGACAGCCCGGCGCCCCGATCTATGATCTTGCCGGAATAGAGCCGGTGAAACCGCATCTGCGCCCCGGCCGCATCCAGCACCATCGGGACCGAGGCGGCGCCGTTCAGCGTCTCATACGAACGGGTGGCGCCGATCCGGCGGAACTGAAGTACGGCGTCGTAGAAATGCCGTGCCGAAGGATGGATGCCGATCAGAAGGTCATCGACCCGGCGCCAGTTGCGCGCCCAGCGATACAGCATGTTGAACAACATGATGGAGATGGCAGAGCGGCGCTCTGTCTTTTCAAGCGCCAGCGCGCCGACCTCGGCCAGTTTGCGGTGCCTGTTGCGCACCCGGGCCACATCCTCGGCGTGAACCTGTTCGATCGGCAGGCCCAGTTCGGAATCCTCGATCAGCGACACGGTCCCGACGACGGCGTCACCGCGCAGGGCGATGAAGGTGGTCGTCGTCGGAAGGATGTTCAGGATCTTCATCCGTATCTGCCCGGAACCGGCGATGCCGCGTTCGACATAGGACCGTTCCAGAAGCGCGAAGGCGTGCCTGAGTTCTTCCTGGGTAGAGGCGATCTTGTAGCGGATGCCCGGCGTGGAGAAATCGCGCGCGGCCATCCGCTTCAGGGCAACATGGCGGATCACCGGCTTCGGCACGACGTTCAGATGTGCGTTCTTCCACTTTCGAACCTGGTCTTTCATCTTCAAACCTCACCTGCCGGGCCGGGCGGTCCGGGAAAAGAACAGTGGTGGCATCAGGCTTTGAGCGGCACCTTGAACGACCGGGTGGCGCGCGCGACGATCCGCGCCGTGCTTCTGGCGCCATCGCTGTGATGCAGCCAGGACCGGCACAGATCCTCGACCCAGTCAGGCCGATCCTTGGCCGCGTCATTCAGCCAGTTCGCCACGGAATCCTGTGGGTATTTCTCCGGCTCCGCGCGCATCGGCTGCAAAAGCGGTAGCCCGCGTTCGGGCGCGGTGCGCAGCTCGGCGATGGCCTTGCACCAGACACCGCGCGGGCGCAGCGCCTCGACCGCGAAACGGCGCAGAAGGGGGTTACGCTCAAGCGTCCATGGCGCAAGCGCGGCAATGCTCTGGTCGAGGTCGCGCACCAGACGCGGCCGCACCGCAAGCCAGGCCCATTCCCGGACGCCGAAATGGCTGTCGGCGGCAAACGGGCGGACAGTGTCGAGAACGGCGGGAATGTCCGCGGTGTCGAGATCGACCGCGAGACCATAGATCGCCAGCCCCCGCACCGTGTCGCTGACATGGGTTTGCAGCGTCCGAAGCCCATCGGCCCCCAGGTGATCGCGCAAGGCCGCACCCGCCAGGCGCATCTTGCCCGAGATCCCTTCCTTGCCGAAATCGACCGGCGCCATCGCCGGGGCGATGGCCTTCAGAAGCACCGCGAAGTCGATTTTCAGGATTTCACCCAGGACACGCGATTCGACCGTCGCGCGGGACAGGTCGACGGACCGCTGAAATTCAGGGGCGGCGGCTGATACTATCACAGCGAGAAATTCCTATAATCAAATCAATCAAACCAGTTGGTGTATCTGTTACCATTTGGTTAACCATTGTCAACTCGGAAGATCACTGGCGCCGATGGCGCTACGACCCGGATGAGGGGAATGGTCCGGCGCCCGCGACAGCCGCCCCGCCTGGGGTCGCCGACAGCGACCCGGATCTCAGGCCGGGGCGGTGTCGAGAAGGCGCTTTGCCGTCGCCTCATCGGTGATGAGGACGCTTGGCTTCACGGCGCTCAGGATCGCCTGCATGATCTCGATCTTCTCGGCGCCGCCGGAGATCAGCACCTTGTTGGGGATGCGCTTCAACCGGTCGATGGACATGGAGATGGACCGGTCGTTGACGGGGTGGTCCACCGGCACGCCGTTCTTGTCGAGGAAGTTGTAAAGCAGATCACCCACCGCCCCCGCCTCGATCAGCGACTGACGCTCTGCCTCGGAGACATGGCCGAGCCGGTAGGAGGTGGTCAGCGTCGAGATGCCGCCGCAGGACAACAGCGCGACATCGCAGTAATCGGCCATTTGCAGGATCTGCTCAAGGCCGCAATGTTCCAGAAGCGCGTGGCGGGTCTGGATCGAATCGACCAGCGCGGGGGCGGAGATCAGGAAGCCCTCGGCATCGAACAATTCGGCAAACTGCCAGGCGAACTCCGCCGGGTTCGACCGGCGGGCCTGCGCGATGCCACCCAGAAGGGAGACCACGCGCACACCTTCCAGAGGGCGGCCCTCGATGAATTGCAGCATCGTGTGCATGGTCTGGCCCCAGCCCACGCCCACGGTCATGTTGTTGTGCATCGTCTCGGTCACATAGACCCCGGCGGCCGATGCGATGACGCGGGTCGGGGCGTCGTTTTCATCCTCAAGCGGCGCGACGATTGCGCGTTCAAGGCCGAAGCGGTTTTCCAGCTTGTTCTGCAACTCGATCAGGGGCGCCAGCGGCGACATGATGCGGATCACCACCTCGCCGCGCTTCTTGGCTTCGGACAGAAGCCGCGTGATCATCACCCGGTTGACGCCAAGCTTTTCGGCCACGTCCGACTGGGTCATGCCCTCGATATAGTAAAGCCAGGCGGCGCGCACCCGAAGGGTGTCGCTTGAGCCGGGGGATTTCCGTTCCCCGCCCGTCTCCGCCGCCCTGGTCTTGTTGTCCTTCGGCATCGCCATCTTTCCGCCCCGTAACCTCCGGGCGACTATATCTGCGATCGAAGCAGCACTCCAACCTCTTCGGCGCATTCGATCTGCGGCATATGGCCGATGCCGTCGAAAAGATGCAGTGCGACGCGGCCCGGCGCGCGCAGGGCGTGGCGCCAGGGGATGATCGCGTCGCGCTTGCCCCAGATGATCCGCGCGGGCGGGGTGAGGCGGTCAAGCGCGGCCCGCAGATCGACGGCCTGCACCCCGTCGGGGAAAAGGGTGTCTGCCATCGCGCTTTGGGCGGCGCGCAGGTTCGGGTCGCTGCGCCCGGCCATGGCAAGGCGCACATAGCTGTCGGTGATGATGTCTTCATCGGCGACCAGCCTGCGCAGCCAGGGGCCGAGGCTTTCGGCACGGCTGGCGCGGCAGATGCCCGACAGGGCGGCGCCGTCGATATCGGGGCCAAGACCCGCCGGCGCGATCAGCGTCAGAGAGGCGATGCCCCGCGCGCGTGTATCGGCGATGCCAAGCGCCAGCGCCCCGCCAAGGCTGTGGCCGATCAGGTGGGCTTGGTCGAGGTTCAGGTCGTCGAAGGTGCGGCGGACCTCTTGCAGGAGCGCGGCGAAACTCGCGACTTTCAGTTTCGGCGATTTGCCATGGCCCGGCAGGTCGATGCGGATGACCGGGCGATGCTTCAGATGCGCCTCAAGCGGCGCCCAGGAGGTGGCATCGCTGGCGAAGCCGTGGATCATCACGACGGGCGTTCCGGTGCCGCCCTTGCTGCGGGTGACGGAAAGCGGCCCGGTTTCGGCGCGGAAGGTGGCGGCGCCAAGCTGGGCCGGACCGCGGTCGAGAAGGGCCGCGACATCCCCGGCCTGAACCCGGCCACGGGGGCCGGTGCCTGCGATGGCGTCGATGTCGACCCCGCCGTCGCGCGCCAGCGCGCGGGCGCGGGGCGTCGCGCGCTGCTTTTCGCCCGCGTCCGGTTCGCGGCGCGTGGCACCGGGGCGGGGGGCATCCGCCCTTGGGGCCGGATCGTCCTTCACGGCGGGCGCATCCGGTTCCGCCGGGGCAAGGCCTGCGGGCGGGTCGCCCACCTCTTCGCCCTCGGCATAGAGCCAGGCGACGGGTTTGCCGATTGGCACGTCTGTGCCTTCGGGGACGGCGTGATGCAGGATGCCGCTGTCGGCGGCCTCGACCTCCATCGCGGCCTTGTCGGTCTCGATGTCGAACAGCGGTTCGCCCTTGGTGACGGTATCGCCCTCGGAGACATGCCAGGTGACGATCTTGCCCTTGGCCATGTCCATGTCGACCTTGGGCATGATGACTTCGATGGGCATCAGATGCGCCCCTCGGCAAGATTGCGCGCGGCGTCGAGAATGTCGGGAACCTGCGGGACGACGGCCTTTTCAAGCTCAGGGTTATAGGGGATCGGGCATTCGGCGCCGCCGAGGCGCACGATGGGCGCATCAAGGAAATCGAAGGCATCGCTTTCGGCGACCATGGCCGAAATCTCTGCGCCCACGCCAAGGGTTTTCACGCCCTCATAGACACAGATCAGCCGACCTGTCTTGCGGACCGAGGCCAGCACCGTCTCGCGATCCATCGGGCGGATGGTACGCAGGTCGATGACCTCAACGTCGATGCCCTCGGGGCCGAGCGTTTCGGCGGCGGCCAGCGCCTTGTGGACCATCAGCGAGGTCGCGACGATGGTCAGGTCCTTGCCCGCGCGCCGGATCGCGGCCTTGCCGATCGGGGTGGTGTAGTGGCCTTCGGGGACGTGACCCTTCATCTTGTAAAGGATCTTGTGTTCGAAGATCATCACCGGATCGGGGTCTTCCAGCGCGGCCAGCAACATGCCCTTGACGTCTTCGGGGGTCGAGGGCTGCACCACCTTCAGGCCTGGGACATGGCCCAGCCAGGCCTCGATGCTTTGCGAATGCTGGGCGGCAGCACCCGTGCCGGACCCGGCAGGAAAGCGCATGACAAGGGGGACAGAGACCGACCCGCCCAGCATGTAACGCACCTTGGCGGCCTGATTGACGATCTGCTCCATCGCCAGGGCGGCGAAGTCGGAGAACTGAAATTCAAAGATCGGTTTCAGGCCGGTCAGCGCCGCGCCGACGGCGACACCGGCGCCGCCAAGCTCGGAAATCGGGGTGTCCATCACGCGGTCGGTCCCGTATTTCTCGACCAGATCGCCGGTCACCTGGAAGGCACCGCCATAGACGCCGATATCCTCGCCCATCAGGATGACGCGGTCGTCGCTGGCAAGCGCGATGTCCATCGCCTCGCGGATCGCCTCGGCGTAGGAAAGTTCGCGCATCTCGGTCCTGGTCTGGGCGTTCATGCCGCGGCCCCTTCGGTATAGACGTCGCGGGTGGCTTCCTCGATCTTCGGGTCCGGGCTGGCGGCGGCGAAGTCGATGGCCTCCCTGATGATGCGGGCGGCGTCTTCTTCAAGCGCGCCGACCTCGGCCTCGGTCAGGATCTTGTGATCGACCAGCAATTTGGACATGGCCACGATCGGGTCACGCTCCATCCACTCGGCGATCTCTTCCTTGGTGCGATAGCGGTTGCGGTCGGACTTGGAATGGCCACGCCAGCGATAGGTCATGTTCTCCACCAGGCTCGGCCCCTCGCCCCGGCGGGCGCGGGCGACGGCGGCATCGACTGCCTCGGTCACGGCGGAGAAATCGTTGCCGTCGACGGTGACGCCGGGCATGGAATAGGCCGCCGCGCGTTCGGCGATCTGCTTCACGGCCGTGGACCGGGCGGTGGAGGTGGACATGCCGTAGCGGTTGTTTTCGCAGACGAAGACGACCGGCAATTTCCAGACCGCCGCCATGTTCAGCGATTCATGGAACGCGCCTTCGTTATTGGCGCCGTCGCCGAAGAAGCAGACGGTGACCGCCCCGGTGCCAAGCCGCTTGGCCGACAGGGCCGCGCCGACCGCGATGGGCAGGCCGCCGCCGACGATGCCGTTGGCGCCGAGGTTGCCCCTCGACGGGTCCGCGATATGCATCGACCCGCCGCGCCCCTTGCAATAGCCGGTCTCCTTGCCGAAGAACTCGGCGAACATCTTGCCCAGATCGGCGTCCTTGGCGACGCAGTGACCATGGCCGCGATGGGTGGAGGTGATCTTGTCCTCATCGCTCAGCGACATGCAGGATCCGACGGCCGAGGCCTCCTGCCCGATGGACAGGTGCATCGTGCCGTGGATCAGGCCGCGGGTATAGCTGTCCTCTGCGCCTTCCTCGAACTTGCGGATCAGGAACATCTTGTGCAGCGCATCCTTGAGCCGCTGGGGGCTGTAGGTGCGGATCGCGTAGGGCGTGTTGGTGTCGGTGGCCGCGTCAGCCATTGATAAGGTCCTTCCCGTAGATCATTTCGTCCTGCCGCTTGCGCAGTTCGACGATGCGGGTGTTCGGAAGTTTTGCGTTCAGCCCGGTGACAAGCTCCCCCTTCCTGATCGGGGCAGTGACCGTCGCGCCGGTCAGCATCCCGGCGGGCAGCGCCCTGGCGGCCTGGGCGCGCGACACTTCCATCGCCCAGGCGCGGTAGGTGTATTCGCCGATCTGGTCGAGCGTTTCGCCCGGCTTCAGGTCGCGCTTGGCGACCGCGCAGACCTCGACCACCGGCTTGTCGAGCGGGACCATGTCGGCCTTGCCGTAAAGGACGGCGCGGGCGCAGGTCAGCGGCACTTCCAGCGAGGTCAGGTGATAGGGGCGGATGAATTCGTAATACGGCCCGTCGCCCATCTTGAGGTCGGCCATGCGTTCGTGGATGCGCGGGTGTTCCGCCTCGGCGATCACGAAAACGCCCGGAGAGACGCCCTTGCCGATGGAATAGTCGACCCGGCCGATGCCGGACAGGATGCCGCCGTCCTTTTCGGGGATCAGCACCTTGGCAAGCTCTTTCGGCCCAGCGGCGGGGCCGTGCATCCCATCGACATCGGGGATCAGGCCGGTGGCGTTGCCGATGGCCGCCATTTCCACCGCCGTCTTCGAGCCATCGACGAATTCGACCAGAAGGCGCGGGTTCATGTGGCGTGCCTTGGCCTCGGCTTCATAGGCATCGGGCGTGGCGTCGATGTTCAGCGGATTGTTCTTGCCCTTGCCCGCGCAGACGATCTTGTGGCCCATGGCCGAGACGAATTCGATCAACTCCATGCAGGAGGATGGTTCGTCCCCGGCGCCGAGGCTGTAGATGACGCCCAGCCGCTCTGCCTCGCGCCGCAGGTAGGACCCGATGGTGACGTCGGCCTCGACGTTCATCATCACCAGATGCTTGCCCCGTTCCATCGCGCGCAGGCCGATCTCGGCCCCCACCGCCGGAACGCCGGTCGCGTCGATGACCACGTCGATCAGGCCCGAATCGATCAGCGCGTCGGTATTGTCGGTGATCGCGGTCTTGCCGCTTTCGATGGCGGCATTGATCGCGTCCGTGGTCGCGGCGTCGGTGCTGTGGCCGTCTTCCTGATGGGAGATCGACACCGCCCTGTGGGCGTTCGGGATGTTGAGTTCCGAGATCGCCGCGACCTCTACCCCGTCCATCATCGCCGCGCGGGTGACGATGTCCGTCCCCATCTCGCCCGAGCCGATCAGGCCGATGCGCACGGGTTTGCCCGAAGCGGCACGGGCGGCGAGATCCTTGGCGAGTCCGGTGAGGGCGATGTTCGAAGACATGGGGGCGCTTTCCTGGATTGGGTTGAGAATATTTAGATGAACTTTTGATAGGTGGTCAATAAAAATGTTCCATACATGGCTCGTGACCCTTGACGTAGAGCGGATTTGAGAACAAGAGTATCGTCGGACAAAAAAATGTTCCCGACTTCGCCATGAGAGGGGGCGCCGACGATCACGGTGCCGGAGGTGGCGGGGAGGGGGCGGTCCTGGAACCATCAAGGGAGGAAACCAGATGGCATTCACCGGAAGACTTTCGCGCCGCTCATTCATGCGCGGCAGCTCGGCCCTCGGCGTCGCGTCATGCGGGTCGGTCTGGGGCGGCAAACTGCTTGCGGCCACGGATTTGCCGGACCCGCAGAGCGTGCTGGATCAGATCTCGATCTCGCAATACGTCCGCGAGGACTATCGCAAGCTTTACAACATGTCGGACGACAAGCCGATCTGGGACAGCAGCAAGGACTGGATCCGCACCGTCGACTGGGACGCCGTGCGCGCCCAGCTTGCCGGGACGACCGTGCGTTTCGCGGTCGGCGCGGCGGATGCCGAATCGGCGGCCGAAGGGCTGGCGCCGTTCGAGGCGCTGTCGGGCATCAAGGTGGAACTGGTGCCGATCCCGGATGACAGCTTCTACGACAAGGCGCTGGCCGAGTTCATTTCCGGCAACGCCTCATTCGACGCGCTTCAGTTCTTCTCGCCCTGGCTGGGCGATTTCGCGGCACCCGGCTTCCTGCATCCGTTGCAGGAATTCGCCGACAAGTGGAAGCTGCCGCTGGACGACTTCTATGACACCTACCGGCTGAACTACGGCTATTTCAACGGCCAGATGTACGGTATCCCGTTCGACTGCGACATCCAGATGGTCCACCTGCGCAAGGGCTATGTCGAGAAGGTGCTGGGCGGTCCGATCGACAAGGCCAATTCGGTGCCGACCTATGACGAACTGATCCGCCTCTCGGGTGAGTTGAACAAGGTTGAGCCGGGGGTGTCCGGGATCGGGATCATGGCCGCGCCGGGCTTCTGGTCGACCTATACCTGGGAACATATCTCCGCCCAGGCCGGGATGATGCTGTTCGATGAGAACTGGGAGCCGATCTTCAACGGCGACGCGGGCATGAAGGGGATGGAGATTCTGCTGGCCCTGTCGAAAAACGCCAACGAAGGTATGGCCGGTGCCGGCTGGCCGGAGAACCGCGCCGCCTGGCTGGGCGGGCAGGTCGCGACCAATATCTCCTGGCAGGACAGCGGCACGCAGGCGATGCGCCCCGACCAGTCGCAGATCGTCGGCGATTTCGTCACGATCTACGAACCGCGCATCGCGGGCGGGCGGTTCGCGCCGCCGAACGTCGCGGGCTCCACCTCTTGCGTGGCGGCCTCAGCGCAGAACCCCGAAGGGGCGTTCCTGATGCTGGCCTTCCTGACCACCTCGTCCATCATGGCGATGAACGAGGCGAATGCGAACGGTGTGGCGCCCGGTTACAAGTCGGTGCTTCAGAACCCGAACCTTCAGGAGGTGTCGCAGCCCGCGAAGGTCTGGGGCGACTCGCTTGAACATGCCTGGTGTTCGCCGCGCCTGCCGGGGGCTTTCCCGATCGAGCAGGCCATCGGGAATGAGATCAACCGCGCCGTCGTCGGCCAGATCAGCGCCAAGGAAGCGCTGGACAACGCTGCCGCCGCGGTCAAGTCGATCATGGAAAGCAATGGCTTCTATCAGGGCAACGACCCGGTAAACTACGCGGAAACCGCGCCGGGTCTTTACGTCGGTGAAGGCAAGGCCCTTCCCTTCTGACAGGGCGGCCCGGCAGGGCCGCCAAAGCAAAAGGTCTTGGTATGAGCAACTCCCCCCTGTCGGGGGCCGGGATGGCGCAAGCCGTCCCGGCACGCCCGGCGCCGCGCAGCTTCAAGAGGCGCAGCAAGCGTCTGAAGGCCGCATTGCCCTATCTTCTTGTCGCGCCCGCGGTGATCTACCTTCTGATGATCACCCTCTATCCGGGGGTCTACGCGATCATCCAGAGCTTTCATGAGGTCAAGTTCGGCCCGTGGAAGCCGGTGGGCTTTGCCAATTACCAGAAGCTTTTCGGCGACTATCAGTTCTGGGGCGCACTCTGGAACACGCTTGTCATGGGGTCGATCGCGCTTGTCCTGCAATGCGTGATCGCGCTTGCGCTGGCCTTTCACGCCTATCGCGACCCATGGGTCAAAGGCTGGCGCATCATCTTCCTTGTGCCGATGCTGTTCATGCCCTCGGCGGTGGCCTTCATCTTCAAGCTTGTCTTCCTGGACGGGCGGATCTTTTCCGACATCCTGATCCGCATCGGCCTGATCGACGCCAACCTCGCGATCCAGTCCTCGACCTGGATGAGCCGGGCGCTGCTGATCCTGGCCGATGTCTGGCAGTGGACGCCGTTCCTGTTCATCATCTTCGTCGCCGCGCTTCAGGGCCAGGACGAAGAGGTGGAGGAAGCCGCCCGGCTGGACGGCGCGTCCTGGCCCGCGATCTTCTTCAACATCTCGCTGCCGATGATGAAGCCGGTGATCGCGGTCGCGCTGATCCTGCGGGCCATCGACATCACCACCATGTTCACCAATGTCTTCATCGTCACCAAGGGCGGGCCTGCCTTCGGGACCGAAACGATCAGCTATTTCATCTACCGGACAGGCTTCAAGTTCTTCAACTTCGGCTATGCCTCTGCCGCCTCGGTGATCATGCTGATCCTGACCATCGTGATCGCGCAGATGGTGGTGAAACGCGCATTCGTTTCGGCAAGGAGCTGAGCCATGGCTGCGAAACGCAAGAAATCCCGCGGCGAGAACCTTGTCCTGCGCTATCTGATCCTGTGTGGCTGGGCGCTGTTCTGTGTCGTGCCGGTCCTGTGGTTCCTGTCCATCGGGCTGAGACCGCGGACCGAGATCATCACGCCGACGCCGATCTATTTCCCGACCTTCTCTCTCGATGCCTGGCACATGATCTGGGAAGACTGGCCGATGGGGAAATACCTCCGCAACTCGGTCGCGGCGATCTTCGGGTCGGTCATCATCGACCTGATCCTTGCCATCCCGGCGGCCTATTCGCTGTCGCGCTTCCAATACCGGGGGCGTGAAGACATCGGGTTCTACATCCTGTCGACCCGGATGATGGCGCCCGCGATCGTCGCCGTGCCGATCTTTTTCCTGTTCCGCAACCTTGGCCTTCTGGACACGATCTGGGCGCTGATGCTGATCTATGCCGCGATCAACCTGTCCTTCGTGACCTGGATCATCCGGTCCTACATGCTCGACATCCCGAAAGAGCTTGAGGACGCGGCCAAGACCGACGGCGCGGGAGAGTTGCGCATCCTGTGGGAGATCATCATTCCCGCGATCCTTCCGGGGATCATCACCGCCTCGGTCATCGCCATGATCTTCGCGATCAACGAATTCCTGTTCACGCTGCTGATCGCCTCAACCCCCAATGCCTATACGATGTCCGTCGCGCTGGCCAATTTCACCGGCGGGTCGGACGGGATCATCTACAATGCAATCGCCCTTGTCGCCTTTCTCGCCTTTCTTCCGGTCTTCGTGGTCGTCGTCGCGATCCAGAAGCACCTGTCGCGCGGGCTGACGATGGGCGCAGTCAAAGGATAACCGACGTGGCTCGTATCGAACTTTCCAATATCCAGAAGAAATGGGGCGCGTTCTGGGGGGTCCGGGACGTTAATATCGACATCGCGGATGAAGAGTTCATCGTCTTCCTCGGGCCGTCCGGCTGCGGCAAGACGACGACGATGCGGATGATCGCCGGGCTGGAAAACCCCAGCGAGGGGGAGATCCGCATGGACGGCGAGGTGATGAACGACATCGACGCCCGCGACCGGGACGTGGCGATGGTGTTTCAGGGCTACGCGCTTTATCCCAACATGTCGATCTATGAGAATATCCGCTTCCCCCTCAGGATGCGGGGGGTGCCGAAGGCCGAACAGGACGCCGCCGTGCGCCGTGCGGCGGAGCTGGTGGAACTGACCGACTATCTGGACCGCAAGCCCGGCGCGCTGTCGGGCGGTCAACGCCAGCGCGCGGCCCTGGCCCGCGCCATCGTCCGCCAGCCGCAGGTCTTCCTGATGGATGAGCCGCTATCGAACCTTGACGCGAAGCTGCGTCAGGCGATGCGGGTGCAGATCAAGCATATCCAGCGCGAGCTGAAGATCACCACCGTCTATGTCACCCACGACCAGATCGAGGCGATGACGCTGGCCGACCGGATCGTGATCATGCAATCGGGCGCGATCCAGCAGATCGGCACGCCGGATGAGATCTACAACGATCCGGCCAATACCTTCGTCGCCAGCTTCATCGGCGCGCCACCCATGAACCTGATCGAGGGGCGGCTGTCGGGGGGGACCTTCGAGGCGCCGGGCATCCGGGTCGAGGGGTTGCCCGGTGCGCATGACGGGCAGGTCACGCTGGGCGTGCGCCCCGAGGATTGCCGGGTCACCGCCGAGGGTGCGCATCTGGGGGGCGATGTCTACGGTGTGGAACCCACGGGCGACGTGACCTATCTGACGCTGAAGGTGGGGGAGAGCCTTGTCGAGGTGAAAGCCGACCGGGCCTATCGCGCGGCACTGGGGCAGGGGGAGAGCGTGCGTTTCGATCCCGACCGGATATATCTATTCGAAACCGGCTCCGGTCAGCGCCTGCGCTAGGCCGCGTCACACGCCGGAAGGGGAGGAACGGATGAGTTTCGACTATACCTCGATGGGGTTTTACACCTTCGACGCGCTGTGCCGCCCTGTCACCGCGATCCCGCCGGGTGGTAATACCTTCTTCGTCGAGGATTTCGCCATCGCGGTCTCCGGCGCGGCGGGCTGTGCGGCGATCGTGGCCGCAAAGCACGGACTGAACGTGCAGGCCGTGGGCGGGCTGGGCGATGACCTGATGGGCGACTGGGTCCGCCGAAGGCTGGGCGATTTCGGCATCGACACGGAATTGATGCAGCACTGCAAGGGGGTGGCGACCTCTTCCTCCATCGTGACCACGCGGCCTGACGGGCAGCGCCCGGCGTTGCACAAGCTGGGCGCGACCGGCGCCTTTTATGTCGATGACGACCAGATCGACCGGGTGCTTGATACCCGCATCCTGCATATCGGCGGGGTCGGCCTGATGGATGCGATGGACAAGGGCCGCAACGCCGAGGTTCTGGCCGAGGCCAAGGCGCGCGGCATCACGACCACGCTTGATGTCTTCGCCTCCACCCAGGACGATTTTCCGCTGATCCGGCCACTTCTGCCGCATACCGATTTCTTCCTGCCCTCGCAGGAAGAGGCGATGGCGCTGTCGGGTCTGACCGATCTTGAGGACATCGCGTCCTTCCTTCTCGATCAGGGCGCGGGGGCGGTGATCCTGACGCTTGGCGCGGACGGGGCGATGTATCGCGACCAGAAGGGCGGGCGGATCGACCTTCCGGCCTACCGGATCGAGGTGGTCTGTTCCTGCGGTTGCGGCGATTGCTTCAATGCGGGTTTCGCGACCGGACTGCACCTTGGGCGCGACATGGAGGAATGCATCCGCTTGGCCCAGGCCTCATCGGCGCAGAACGCGCTTGGGCTTGGCTCGCAGGCGGTGATCTCTTCGCTGGAAGAGACGCTGAAGTTTATGGAAACTTGCCCCACCCGCGGCTAAGCTTGGGGCAGATGACAGCGGCGAAGCGATGAAACAAGCCAACCTGCCCCCGATCCCGCGAAGCCTGAAGGCCCCCCTGCGCGATGCGCTGCGGGCGCTTTCGGGTGTTGCCGACCTTTCGGAAGAGGCGCTTGAGCCGGTGGCGCGCATGGTGCCGGAGCCGTTTCGCCATGCCGTCCGGGACACGCTTCATGCGATGAAGCAGGCGACGGTCGGCGATGTGGTGTCGCGGCTGGACCGCGACCAGCTTGCCGCCGCCTCCGGCTTTGTGAACGGCGCGGCAGAGGGGGCCGATGCCTGCGCGCGGATGATGGGCTTCGCCTGGGATTACCTGTCGGCCCGCGCGGCGGCGCGGCCGCACTGGATGTTCAGCGAGGCGGTCGCGGTCGCAGCGCTCAGGAAGCTGCCGTCCGATGCAGGGACCCGGCCGGCGCTGGCCTGCCGGGCGGTCCTGACGTCGGCCGCGATCGGGGAACTGCCGGCCGCCCCGGTGGTGCAGGCGGCGCCGGGCGGCCATACGCCCGAAAGCCTGCTGACGGCGGCTATCGTCTGGCTGCTGACGGCGCGGGCGGACAGTGCGGAGGAAGAGCTTCGGCTGCTCGACATGGCCGCCGCCCTTTGCCGTTCCATCCCCGCAGAGCCGGGCGATCCGGCCGATACCGACAAGCTGAACGCGCGTCTTCGGATGCTCGCCCAACATCTGTGAGGGAAGCCATGGCACCACCCGTCTCCCTCTTCAGCGACGCCCAGCCCCTGCACAAGGAGGCGCAGCGCCTGCGCTGGTTCATCCGGGCCTTTCACCTGCAAATGCAGGAGACAACCGCCGAAACCGGCACGACCTATGATGTCAGCGACGATGGGCTGGCCGCCGTCTTCGCCGCGTGGCTGGCGGCGTTCGAACGCCAGAAGCCGGCGGAATCGGGGCAGAACGCGGCCTATGTCGGCTTTGCCGCGGGCCTCATGCTGCGCGAGTTGATCCGCGAAAAGCCGGTGACCGGCGTCGCACTTCCGGCCCATGCGGACAGTTCCAACCCCGCCTATTTCTGGCCCGAGGGCTATCTTTACGTCGGCTTCTGCCTGAACGTGCGGGGGTTGGTGCTGAACTCCGACTACCACCGCGAACAACATCCCAACGAGGTGCTGCACGAGTTGCGCACCTGGTGGAGCTTTCGCGAGAATGTGGGCGAGGACCCCTCGCTCGCCATCCCCTATCTGGACCTTTTCTGCGGCGAGGAGCCGGACTGGAAATTCCCGGCCCTCTTCCATGCCCGCCCCGAGGGGCAGGCGGAACTGCCCGGCACGGCGGCAACGCCGCTGGTCGGCGGGCGCGATTGAGAAAGGCGGGCGGCGGCGCATGTCGGGGTGACCCTGGCCGAAGCCGCGCCCCCGATCCTTCCGGTGCCGGGTCTCAGCAGATGCGCGGCAGTTGTTCGCCGATCAGCATGTCGACGATGCGGGCGCCGCCAAAGGCGGTGCGCAGGGTGACGGGCGCGCCGCAGCGTTCAAGGGTGTGGCCGATGATGGTCGCGCCCGCGCCCTCGGGCAGGGCGCGCATCGCGGCAAGGGCGGCGTCGGCCTGATCGGCGGGGCAGAACAGCACCAGCCGCCCCTCATTGGCCAGATAGAGCGGGTCAAGGCCGAGGATTTCGCACATCCCGACGACCTCGGGGCGCAGCGGCAGCCGTGCTTCCTCAAGCTCCACGGTCACGTTCGCCTCTGCCGCCATCTCGTTCAGCGCGCTGGCAAGACCACCGCGGGTGCAGTCGCGGGCGGCGGAAATGCCCGGCGCGGCGGCAAGGGCCGCCTGCATCAGATGCCCCAGCCCCGCGCAATCCGACACCAGATCGGCGGACAGCGCGAGGTCGCCCCGCGCGGCAAGGATCGTCGCGCCATGATCGCCGAGGACACCGTTGACGATGACGGCATCGCCGGGGCGGATCTTCGCGGCGCCGATGTCGATACCGGGCGGGATGACGCCGATCCCGGCGGTGGTGATGAAGACGCCGTCGCCCTTGCCACGTTCAACCACCTTGGTGTCGCCGGTCACGATGCGCAGCCCGGCTTTCGCGGCCTCCTCCGCCATGGTCGCGACGATCCGGCGAAGCAGCGCGATCTCACAGCCTTCTTCGATGACGAAGGCGGCGGAAAGCCAAAGCGGCCGCGCCCCGCCGACGGCAAGGTCGTTCACGGTGCCGCAGATGGCAAGCTTGCCGATGTCGCCGCCGGGAAACTCAAGCGGGGTCACCACGAAACTGTCGGTGGTGAAGGCAAGCCTAGCGCCCGGCTCGCTAAGCGCGTCATTCGTCAGCCGGGCCTGATCTTCGCTACCGGGCGGCTGGAAGACTGCGGTGAAGACCTCGTCGATCAGGTCGCGCATGGCCTTGCCGCCGCCGCCATGGGCCATCGTCACATGGATGTCGCGCAGCGTCATTCGGCGGCGGTCCTTGCGCCGGCATATTGCCAATAGGCCGCGCAGGCGCCTTCGGACGACACCATCAGCGCGCCAAGCGGCATTTCGGGGGTGCAGCCCGTGCCGAATTGCGGGCATTGCGTCGGCTTCAGCTTGCCGGTCATCACGGCGCCGCAGGCGCAGCCCTCGATTTCCGGCACGTTGCGCGACGCCGCGGCATAGCCGATGCCGAACTTTTCTTCGGCGTCGTAGGCGGCGTATTTCGCCCGGATGCGCAGGCCGCTTGCGTCGATCTCGCCCAGGCCGCGCCATTCGAAGCTGGGCCGGCGTTCGTAGACATCCTCGATCGCGGCAAGGCTGACCGGGTTGCCATGTTCCGGCACGACGCGGGCATACTGGTTTTCCACCGCCGCGCGGCCGAGGGATATCTGGGTCAGCACCATGAGGACGGATTGCAGAAGGTCGGTCGGCTCGAACCCCGCGACGACAAGCGGCTTGCCATAATCGCGGGCGATGAAGTCGTAAGGATGGGTGCCGATCACCATCGACACGTGGCCGGGGCCGATGAACCCGTCAAGCACCATGTCAGGATCGTCGAGAAGGGCCTTGATCGGCTCTGGCACGGTGATGTGGTTGCAGAAGACGGAGAAGTTCGCCAGCCCCTCGCGCGCGGCCTGCTGGATCGACAGCGCGGTCGAGGGGGTCGTGGTCTCGAACCCCAGGCCGAAGAACACCACCTCGCGTTCGGGGTTGCGCCGCGCCAGTTCCAGCGCGTCAAGCGGCGAATAGACCATGCGGATGTCGGCCCCGTCCGCCTTCGCCTGCAACAGGGACTTGCGGTGGCCGGGGACGCGCATGGCGTCGCCGAAGGTGGTGAAGATCACGCCCGGCCGTTCGGCGATCTCCACGCATTCATCGACACGGGCCATTGGCAGGACGCAGACCGGGCAGCCGGGGCCGTGGATGAACTCCACCCCTTCATGGATCAGCTTGTCGAGGCCGTAGCGAAAGATCGAATGGGTGTGGCCACCGCAGATCTCCATGATGTGGATCGGATGCGCGCGGGTTGCGCCGATCTGGTCGGCCCTGGCGGCGATCGCCGAGAGAAGCGCGCGCGCGGCGGCGGGATCGCGGAATTCCGATGCGAATTTCATTGCAGCGCCTCCTGGCTGGCGGCCATCTGTTCCAGCGTTTCCTGCGCCTCGCCCAGGTCTTTCAGCGCCAGAAGGGTCTTTTCCGCCTCATCCTCGTCGATCAGGGACATGGCGAAGCCGACATGGATCAGCGCCCATTGGCCGACCAGATCGTCCAGCCGGTTCCCGGCGACGCAGGCGACGTTGACTTCGCGGCGCACGCCCGAAACCTCGGCCATGGCCATGAGGCGGTCGGGACTGGTGATGGCCGTGATGCGGCCGGGGATGCCGAGGCACATGTCAGGTTTCCTCTTCTTCGGGGGCGTGGTCGGACGGTTCGGCGATGCCGTAGCGATCAAGCTTGGCCCGCAGGCCGACGCGCGAAAGACCCAGTTCGACGGCGGCGCGGGACTTGTTCCAGCGCAGCCGGGTAAGCGTTTCGCGCAGGATGCGCATCTCGATCAGGTCGGTGCGGTCCTTGAGCGTGCCGGACGCGGTCAGCACCGCCTCGGCGCTGCGGTCGGCGCCGCCGTCTGAAGGGTCGGCCTGAAGGATCTGGCGCGAGATCAGTTCGGCGCCCAGCATCGGGTCGCGGGCGAAGACCAGCATCCGGGTCACTTCGTTGTGCAACTCCTTCAGGTTGCCCGGCCAGTCCCAGTTTTCAAGGAAGTCCAGCGCGGCGGGGGTGAAGCCATGCGCGGTCTTGCCGTGCCGTGCGGCTAGGTCGTCCAGGAAGCTTTGCGCCAGAAGCGCCACATCGCCGCGCCGGGCGCGCAGGGGCGGCAGCGTCAGTTCGGCCACCGCCAGCGCATAGTAAAGATCGGGGCGGAACCGCCCCTCGGCCACGGCCATCGCAAGGTCGGTGCCGGCGCCCGCGATCAGGCGCAGGTTGGTGGTCAGCGTTTCCTGCCCGCCGCCGGGGGAATAGGTCCCCTCATCGACCAGCCGCCAAAGTGCCAGTTGCAGGGCGGGGGTGGCATGTTCGATCCCTTCAAGGAACAGCGTTCCCCGGTCGGCCTTGCGGACCAGGCCGATGCGGTTGGCCCCGCCCGACCCCGCCGCGCGCCGGGCGCCGAAAAGCTCCATCATCGCCAGATCTTCCGGCAGGCCGGACAGCGAAAGCGCGTTGAACGGCCTGTCAGAGCGCAGCGAGGCCAGGTGCATCGCCCGGGCCAGCGGGCCGCGCCCGGTGCCGGGCTCCCCCGTCAGAAGGACGGGAATGTCGAACCCCGCGTAATGGCGGGCCGCCTCGATCACGGCGTTCATCGGGCTGTGCGGAGAGCGCAGGATCGTGTCGAAGCCAAGCCCCTCGCGCAGGGCGGCCCGGCGCTTGTCAAGCTTGGATTGCGCCGATGAGGCGAGCAGCCGCATGTCCAGCGCCATCCTCTCATTCTCCCGCGCGAGCTGAAAGAGACGGGCGCCGTTGCGGGCTGTCATCAACAACTGTTCGGGGTGCCATGGCTTGGTCAGAAACTGGTGGATGCCTGCGTCGTTGATCGCGCTGGCCATGGCGGCGGGGTCGGTATAGCCGGTAATGATGATGCGCACCGCGTCGGGCCAGCGTTCGCGCAGGTCGGTCAGCAGTTCCACCCCGGTCCGGCCGGGCATGCGCTGGTCGCAGATCACGACCTGGACCCACTCCTCCTCCATCCTCGCCACCGCACTTTCGGCATCCGAGGCGGTGAGGCAGTCGAATTCATCCTCAAGCGCCATGCGCATCGCCGAAAGGCTGTGGGGTTCGTCATCGACCAGAAGGATCGCGGGGCGCGGGGTGGTCATGGCGCGGCCTTCTCCGCGCGGCGGGCATGAAGCCAGTCGATCCAGGCGTCGATCCCCTCGCCGGTGCGGGTGGACAGGCGCAGGATCTCGATCTTCGGATTGACGCGGCGCAGGTTCGCCTCATAGGCGGCAAGGTCGGCGTCGCAATGCGGGGCGAGGTCCAGCTTGGTCAGGATCGCGAGGCGCGCGGCGGTGAACATGTCGGGGTATTTCAGCGGCTTGTCCTCGCCCTCGGTCACCGACAGGATGGCAACCTTGGCATCCTCGCCCAGATCGAACCCGGCGGGGCAGACGAGGTTGCCGACATTCTCGATGAAAAGGCAGGAGCCGGGTCGGGGGCGCAGGTCGTCGATAGCATGGCCGACCATCTGCGCGTCCAGATGGCAGCCCTTTCCGGTGTTGATCTGAAGCGCCCGCGCGCCGGTGGCGCGGATGCGGTCGGCATCGGCGCTGGTCTGCTGGTCGCCCTCGATCACCGCAAGGGGGGTGTCGCCCAAGGCCTCGATCGTCCGGCACAGCAGCGTGGTCTTGCCCGCGCCGGGCGAGGAGACGAGGTTCAGCGCCAGCACGCCGAGCGCGCCGAGAACCCGGCGGTTGCTTGCCGCGATGGCGTCGTTCTTGGCAAGGATCGAGGTTTCGACCTCAATCAGGCGATCCTGCGTCATGCCCGGCACCGAAACCCCGGCCGCGCCGGTGCCGTAATGGTGGTGGTCATGGCCGCCGGCATGGACATGGGGGAACGGCAGCGGCGCGCTTTCGGGCCGGAAGGCCGGGGCGTGGTGGTGATCGAGGCCAAGGCGATCCGCCTCCTCATGGCTCATCACCTTGCCGTCGGCGGTGACCATCTCCGAACATCCGCACACCGTACACATCACGCCACCTCCATATCCTTGATCCGCATCTCGTCCCCGCCCTCGGGGATCAGCTTGCCGCCGCCGCAGTCGGGGCAGGGGTCCAGCCGTTCGGCGATCTCGACCGTCTTCATGCAGTCATAGCAAAGCGCGCGGCCGGGCAGGTCGATCATTTCAAGGCGCGTGCCCTCGGCCGGGCTGCCGCGCATCACCACGTCGAAGGCGAAGGCAAGGGCCGGTTTCTCCACCCCGGCAAAACGGCCGATCTCAAGCCGCAGGGTCTTTACCCGCGTGAAGCCGTGGGTGCGGGCCTGATCCTGAACAATGCTGCGGATGCCTTCGGCCAGGCTCATCTCATGCATCCTCGACCTCCCTCACTGTCACCGGCACGCAGGGATCGTGCAATGCGACGACCTGTTGCGCAAGGTCGCGGCGCCCGTCCGGCAGCCGGGCCAGCGACTGACGCAGCGCGCCGCCGGGGGCAAGGATGTGGTCCGTCGGCGTGCGGCGGATCAGGCCGGTGACAAGGCCGCCGGACTGGGTCAGACGCAGGGCATAAGTGCCGCGTGCGGCGGGGACCGTGGCGATGCCATCGACAAGCTCTGCACCGCCCAGCCGCCCCGCCAGCGCGGCGTCGAGATCGGCGAGAAGCCCGGCAAGGCGCCAGAGCGGGCCGCGCCCGTGGCTGCTTTCGATACGGCGGAGCAGGGGGTGGTCCGCCTGCCGACCGGCGGCAGAGTTTTCGAACGCGCCCCCGACAAGGGGATGGAGCGGCGCGGGCAAGGGGGTGGTCGTGGCGGCGCCGGGCGGAAAGGTCCGGGCGAGGTGCTGAAAAAGCGGGACCAGCGGGCCGCGCAGATCGTCAAGGTCGTCGGGAAGCCCCCCCGGCCCGAGAAGCATCGCGGCGGGATGGCGGTGTGGCAAGAGTTGTGGCTCTGGCACCGCAAGGGCGGGCAGGCCGAAGGCGTGGGGCAGGGTGATGCAAAGCTTCAGCACATGGTCGCGGATGATCTCCGGCATCGGATCTTCCGTCGCGGGCAGGCCAAGCGCCAGTTTCGCCGCCACAGTCTGCGCCATGCGGCACAGGTTGAAGAGGCGCGGCAACAGCTCTGCGACCTCGGCGACGGGGCGACCGATGACCATGTCCTCGACCGGCATCCGCGGGGCGGAGACAAGGGTCGGCCCCTTCGGGCCAAGCGTCAGCGTGACGGCCGAAAGCGTCATTGGCCAAGTCCCCCGGTGATCAGCGTGCGGCGCGACGGGTCGGAGTGTGGCGCGGTCTCCGGCGCGGGTTCCGTCTCCGGCGGCGCCAGGTCCGCGGTGCGGATCGCGCGGATCTCGGCCGCGCGGTCGGTTTCGGCCCGGTTCCCGGCCTTGAAAAGTTCGACCATCGCCGCGCGGGCGACCTCCACGGCCTGAAGCTGGCTGGTGAAGTCGCCCATCGGCGAGAAAAGCGAACAGGCAAGGTAAGGGCCGGTCTGGTCCCGCGCGTTGTGCAGGAATTCATACTCCCCCGACGGGAAGCGGATCACCTCTTTCGCGGTCGCTTCCTTCAGCGGATAGCCCTCTGGCGGCAGGAAGATGAGGTTCAGGAACCAGGGCGCGACAAGGGCGCCGAGAAAGCCACCCTCATGGGGCCGGAACGCCACCGCCTCGACGTGAAGCGCGTGGTTGACCATCGGCAGGTCGCGCATCTTGCCATTGAAGACCTCGGTGAAATCCGCCACCAGTGCCGCCGTCCGGTGCGCCATCTCGGCCAGAAGGGGGGCGGTGGCGGCGCCGGGGTCCTCGCGGACAAGGAACTGCGCCCTGGGGGCGGAACAGCCCGGACAGGTCCAGTCGTCGGGCAGATCGGTGAAGGCGGTGCCGGGGGAAACCTGGCGCGTATCGTCGCCCTCGGCCGGGTCATAGGGCGTCCAGCAGATCTTGCATTCCATGATCGCAAGCGGGCTGATCTTGTCGGCGGCGCCAAGGTAGCTGCCTTCGAACCCCGGGGTGGTGTAGGGCGCGGTCATCGGATGGCCTCGATCACTGCGCGGATGCGGGCGGCGCTGTCGGTCAGGTCCTCGGTCGCGGCAAGGGCGACCTCGGGCATCTCTGTCACCTCGTAGGTATCGAGGATCAGCGTGTCCATCGAGTTGTAGAACTGCACCTTCCAGACGCGGGGCTGGGCCGTCGCGGTGATCCGGCAGTTGCCATAGCCGCGCGACAGGATGGTGACCGCGCCCTCGCCAAGCGCTTCGTCCAGCCAGGAAAGGTCCTCGGGCGTGTGGGGCAGAAGCGAGAGGTTGACGATATGGGGCGGCCCGCCCGCCGGGCGGCTTTGCGACTTGTCCAGCAGTTCGGTCAGGACCGCCGGGGCATTGGCCAGGCCCGCGACCCGCCTCGCCTGCGTTCCCGCCGCGGGCCGGTGGGCGATATGTGCCGCGCTGAGCGCCTGCGACGGGATGGGCGCGATCTCTACCCGGTCGATGCCATTGGCGGCGCAGATCCAGACCCCGGCAAAGACGCTTTCCTGCACCATCAGCGCCGGAATGCCGCGGATCTTCAGGCTGACCTCACCCTGCCCCAGCGCGTCGGCCATGACCTTGCGGGCCTGAGGGCCGAGGGTGGAGAGGTCAAAGCCCGCGGGCGCGGCGCCTTGCGCGACGATCTCGCAGGCGGCGGCCATCTCCGCCAGCATGGCGGTGGCTTCGACAAGTGCTGCCTGATCCTCGCTGTCCGGCACATGGGGCGCATAGGTCCGCATGCCCGAGGGCATGGTCATGTAGTGCAGCTCTCCCTCAGGGTCGGGCTGCGAGCCGGGGCCGAAGCCCGTGGGCGGGATCGTGAACGGGTTAACCATGACGGCCTCACGCGGTTTCGAGGGACAGGAGATGCCCGGTCCGGGCCAGGTAATCCGACCAGTCGCGGACCTTTTCGATCGCGCCAAGGTAGGCCGGGCCACGGAAGAAGAGCAGGCCGGGGGTTTTCAGCGCGCGGTACTCTTCACGAAGGGCGGCCTCGATCGCATCGTCGATGACGGCACAGTCGAAGGCGTTCTGGAACGCAAGGCGCAGTTCCGGCAGGATCACGGCCGCGTCCGCCGTTTCCAGGTTGCGGCGCGGGTCGCCGGGGATGAACAGGCAATGCGGACCGGGACGTGCGAGGAATTCGGTCACGTCATGCGCCGAGCCGAGGCGCGGATAGTGAAACGCACTCTCAAGCCTTGCGATCAGTGGATGGATTCCCGTCGCGGGGGGCAGGTTGTGGGGGGCGTGATCGTGCATGGGTCAGCCTGTGCTTTGACCGGCGTCGCGCGCGGCCTGAAGGTGGGCGGGAAGCGACGGTTCGCGACCCTCAAGATCGGCAAAGGCGGCGCCCGGCCCCTCGCCCCGCATGATTGCGGAAAGGCCGTCGAGGGCGGCGCGGATCTTTTGCGCCTCATCCTCGGGCAGGATCGCGTGAGCGGTGCCAAGGAAGTTCAGCACCCAGTCCCCCGCTCTGGCTTCGGGGACCAGCGACAGGTCGACGGTTTCGGGCCGGTCCCCGTTCAGGGCATGGCCGACGATGCCCGTCACCCCGGTCAGGCGCATGGGGATGCCGATGCACATCAGCGCGCCCTTTCGTCCGGTTGCCGGCCCATCATCGCTGCGGTCCTTCCGGGAAAAACCGCTCGTCCCCGGTGCGGCAAGCCTCTGCTTCCGAGGGGCGACCCCGTTCGTAGGCGTCGCGGCGGATCGACGGATCGGCAAGGAATTCGCTGTCGGTGCGCCCTTCGGTAACGGGAATGCCCCATTCGCCGAGGATGGAGCGCGCGAGGGTAAGCGCGTCGGGGATGCGGGCCGAGATCAGGGGGCGCAGGCCGCCGCCGTAATCGTCAAGCTCAACCGGCTGGCAGCCGATCAGCACCATTTCGGGCGGGCGGTAGCCCATCATCGTCGCCGTGGCGATGACGTCCTGAAAGCCGGTTTGGTGCAGGCTCATCTTCTTGGCGCCCATGAAGGCGGGTACCGCGTCGTCGCGGATGACCTTCATGGTGCCGGGAGGCAGCCCGTAGTCGATCGCGTCGAAGACCAGAAGCGCCTCGGCCTCTTCCAGGAACGGCAGAAGATAAAGACCCTGCGTCCCGCCATCGAGAAGGCGCACGTTCGGCGGCAGGCTGAAGGTCTCGGCCAGCGCCTCGACACAGCGGACGCCAAAGCCCTCATCGGCCCAAAGAACGTTGCCGATGCCTAGAATCAGCACAGGTTTCGACACGCGCTCCTCCCCAAGACTGGTCGAATGGCTTTCACCTTTGATACCAAGTGACAGCATCGTTTTCGGATTGGGCAGGGTGGAAACACCCTGCCCGGTGATTATCCGGCAAGGGGTTGAGAGGGCAGGGAAAAACCGCCGGGTCGGATGCGTCCGGCCCGTCGGGGTCCGAAAGGGTGTTTGCCATGTCCGGGAAAGAGTGGAAAGAAACCTTCCAATCGGCGCGTCTGGAGGCGATTTCCGCCCCACGGAATCCGCTTTGCAGCGCGGGACGTTGCGCCTAGCATCGCCCGCATGAACGCCCGCCGCGATGCCACCGGACCCGCCCGTCCGCCCCATTTCAGCGACGACGCCTGGATCGAGGTCCTGTCGGCGATGGATCGCACCTATGCGAACCTTGTCGATTATCAGGAACGGCTGGAGCGGCAGAATGCCGAACTGATGGAGATGCGCGGATTCCTGACCGCGATCCTGTCCTCGATGTCGGATGTGCTGATCGTGGCGGACCGGGCCGGGCGTATCGCGCAGGTCAGCCGCTCGGTCGTCACGATGACCGGGCGGAGCGAGGCCGAGGCGCTTGGCGCGCCGCTGGAGGACATGTTCGGCGCAGGTCAGCACCCGATGCTGACCACCGTGTTGCAGAAGGTGCGCGAACGGCGGCGGGGCGCGAGTTTCGAATGCGATCTTGTCACGCCACAGGGGCCGGAGCCGCTTGACCTGTCGGTCGCGCCGCGCCTTGACGACCGGGGCCGGGTCGATGGCTATGTCCTGACTGGCCGACCGCTTGGTGCGCTGCGCAAGGCCTATGCCGAGCTGACAGAGAGCCATGACGCCCTGAAGACCGCGCAATCCTTTCTGGTCAGGAATGAAAAGCTGGCAAGCCTCGGCAGGCTTCTGGCCGGGGTCGCGCATGAGCTGAACAACCCGATCAGCTTCGTTTACGCCAACACCCACGCGCTTGAGCGCTACGTCGGCAAGTTCGAAAGCTATTTCGCCCGCGTTCAGGACGGTGCCAGCCGGGATGAGCTGATCGCGTTGCGCCGCGATTTGCGGCTGGACCGAGAGATCGCCAACCTGCGCGAGGCGATCAATGGCGCGCGCGACGGTGCCGAACGGGTGCGCGACATTGTCGAGGACTTGCGCCGGCTCTCCTCGGACGGTTCGGGTGAGACGGTCGTCTTCGATCTGGGCGAAACCGCGCGGATCGCGGCGGAATGGGTGTTGCGCGGCATGAAGCAGCCGGTGCGGCTTGAAACCGCGATCGAACGGGCCGAGGTGGCGGGGCGCATGGGTCATGCGCAGCAGGTGGTGATGAACCTGGTCCAGAATGCCGTCGATGCGCTGGACGGGCGCGAGGGCGGGGTGATCCGCCTGTCGGTCCGCCCCGAGGGGGCCCTGGCTGTGCTTGTGGTGGCCGATAACGGTCCGGGCGTGGCCGAGGGCGCGCGGGCCTCGATCTTCGATCCGTTCTTCACCACCAAGCCGGTCGGGCGCGGCACCGGGCTGGGCCTGTCGATCAGCCACAAGATCGCCGAGGAACATGGCGGGACGCTTTCCCTGGCCGAGACGAAGGATGGCGCGGCCTTCCGGCTTGAACTGCCGCTGGCGGGGGGAGGTGGCGCATGACCACGATGCTCTGGCTTCAGGCCTCGGGCTGCGGCGGTTGCACGATGTCGCTTCTGTGCGCGGAAAGCCCCGGCGCGATGGAGATGCTGGAGGATGCAGGGATCCGGCTGCTGTGGCATCCCGCCCTGTCGGTCGAGACCGGCGATGAGGTGCGACGCCTTCTGGAGGAGGTGGCGGAGGGGCGTGTCGCGCTGGATATCCTCTGTGTCGAAGGGGCGATCGCGCGCGGGCCGGGCGGCAGCGGACGGTTCCAGATGCTGTCGGGAACGGGGCGCAGCCTGATGTATTGGGTCGAACGGATCGCGCCCCGCGCCCGGCATGTGGTGGCGGTCGGGACCTGCGCGGCCTTTGGCGGTGTCACCGCGGCGGGCGGCAACCCGTCGGACGCGGTGGGGCTGCAATATGACGGCGGGCTGCAAGGGGGGCTTTTCGCCCCGGACTGGCGGTCGCGCGGCGGCGGCCCGGTCATCAACGTGGCCGGTTGCCCGACCCATCCCGGCTGGGTCAGCGAAACGCTGATGCTGCTGGCGGCGGGGGAGGTGGTGGCGCTTGACGGTTATGCGCGGCCGCGCTTCTACGCCGATCATCTGGTGCATCACGGCTGTCCGAAGAACGAATATTACGAATACAAGGCCAGCGCGGGCGAGCTGTCCGAAATCGGCTGCATGATGGAAAACCTCGGCTGCATCGGCACGCAGGCGGTGGGCGATTGCAATATCCGGCCCTGGAACGGCGAGGGTTCCTGCACGCGCGGCGGCTATCCCTGCATCAACTGCACGGCGCCGCAGTTCGAGGACCCGGCCCATGCCTTTGTCGAAACGCCCAAGATCGCGGGCTTTCCGGTCGGGTTGCCGACCGATATGCCAAAGGCCTGGTTCATGGCGCTGGCCTCGCTGTCCAAGGCCGCGACGCCCGAGCGGATCGCAAAGAACGCCAAGGCCGACCGGGTTGTGGTGCCACCCACATTGCGCAGGGCAAAATGACACGGCTTGTCGTCGGACCTTTCAACCGCGTCGAGGGCGACCTTGAGGTCTCGCTCAGCGTCATCGACGGGGTCGTGGCGCGGGCCGAGGTCAACGCGCCGCTCTACCGGGGTTTCGAACGGATGCTTCCGGGCCGCGATCCGCGTGATGCGCTGGTGATCACCCCGCGGATCTGCGGCATCTGTTCGATCAGCCAGTCGGCGGCGGCGGCGGCGGCGCTGGCCGGGGCGATGGGGTTGCAGCCGACACCGGCGGGTGCCGCAATGGCGGCGCTGATCCACGCGGCGGAGAATGTCGCCGATCACCTGACGCATTTCCATCTGTTCTTCATGCCGGATTCCGCCCGTCCCGACTATGCCGCGCGCCCCTGGCATCCGCGCGCGGTCGAACGGTTCACGGCGATGGAGGGCAGCGCGCAGCGCCGGGCCGTGGAGGCGCGGGCAGAGCTTTTGCATGTCATGGGCCTTTTGGCCGGGAAATGGCCACATACGCTCGCGATTCAGCCCGGTGGCGTGACCCGCGCCCCCGGCGCGCGTGAGAAGGTGCGCCTTGGCTCTACCCTGCGGGCGTTCCGGCGCTATCTGGAAGAGGTGGTCTTTGGCGGCCCGCTTGAGGCGTTCGCGGCACTGACGACCATGGAAGACCTGATGTCCTGGGGGCGCGGGGATGTCGGGCTGTTCCTTGAGATCGCCGCGGACCTCGGGCTGGACCGGCTGGGGCGCGGGTCGGGGCGGTACCTGTCCTATGGCGCCTATCGTCTGGCCGAGGGGCCGGTTTTCGCCGCGGGTGTCTGGGACGGGGGGGCGCGGCCGCTGGCCCCCGACGGGATCGCCGAGGACCTGAGCCATGCCTGGATGACGGGCGCCACCGCGCATCCCTTCGACGGGCTGACCGAACCCGACGAAACCATGGCAGGGCCCGCCTATACCTGGTGCAAGGCGCCAAGGTTGAACGGGCTGGGGATGGAGGTCGGCGCGCTGGCGCGGCAGGTGGTGGACGGGCATCCGCTGGCCCGCGCGCTGGCGGGCGGTGGCGTTCTGGCGCGGGTCGCGGCGCGTCTGCTGGAACTGGCCCGGACGCAGCCGGTGATGGAACGGCTGGTTGCAGGGATCGCGCCGGGCGCGCAGTTCATCGCCCAGGGCCGTGTCCCGCGCGCCGGGCGCGGCGCCGGTCTGGTCGAGGCGGCGCGGGGGGCGCTTGGCCACTGGCTGCGGGTCGAGGGCGGGCGGATCGAAAGCTACCAGATCATCGCGCCGACGACCTGGAACTTTTCGCCCCGCGATGCCGCCGGGGTGCCGGGCCCGCTTGAGGCGGCGCTTGAGGGCGTGCCGGTCACCGGACCGGGGGCGCTGGCCGTGCAGCATGTGGTGCGCAGTTTCGATCCCTGCATGGTCTGCACGGTACATTAGGCGCGGCCGGGGGCCTTCCCGCGCCGGTGTCATGGACGTCTGGAACAGGATGAAAGCCGAAGGGGTAACGATACGGGTCCGCGGACAGGTGCAGGGGGTCGGGTTCCGCCCCTTCATCTGGCAACTGGCGCGCGAATTCGGTCTGCGTGGTCGGGTCTGGAACGATCCCGAGGGCGTCGGGATCGAGGTGGCGGGTCCCGGCACCGATGCGTTCATCGCCGCGATTTCAGCGCGCGCTCCGGGCCTGTCCCGCATCGACGCGGTTGAGGTGGCGGCATTCGCGGGCGCGCTGCCGGAGGGTTTCGAGATTGCCGAAAGCCGGGGCAAGGGCGCGCAAACGCGGGTGACGCCCGATGCCGCCACCTGCCCGGATTGCGCGGCCGAGATCCGGGGCGCCGGGCGGCGCGGGGGCTATGCCTTCACCAACTGCACCCATTGCGGCCCGCGCTTCACCATCCTGCGCGGGCTTCCCTATGATCGGGCGCAGACCACGATGGCCGCCTTTCCGATGTGCGCGGACTGCCTGTCAGAGTATCGCGACCCTGCCGACCGGCGCTTTCACGCCCAGCCGGTCGCCTGCCCGGCCTGTGGCCCGCGCCTCTGGCTTGAGGTCGGGGGGCAGGAGAGGCCGGGCGATCCGGTGGCGCAGGCGGCGCTGCGCCTGAAGGCGGGTGAGGTTCTGGCGGTCAAGGGGCTTGGCGGGTTTCATCTGGCCTGCGACGCCGCGAATGCGACTGCGGTCGCGCGGCTGCGCGACAGGAAGCACCGGCCGTCAAAGCCGCTGGCCCTGATGGGCCGCGCGGCCGATCTGGCGCGGGTGGCGGTTCTGGGCGATGCCGATCTTGCGCTGCTGCATGACCCGGCCGCACCCGTCGTTCTGGTCCCCTCGCGCGGGGTTCTGCCGGACGGCGTGGCACCGGGGATGGCGACGCTGGGGGTCATGCTGCCCTACACGCCGCTGCACCACCTGCTTTGCGATGCCTTCGGCGGGCCGCTGGTGATGACTAGCGGCAACCTGTCGGGTGAACCGCAGGTGGTCGGTAATGACGAGGCGCGCAAGAAGCTTGGTGGGTTCGCCGATGCCTTCCTTTGTCATGACCGCGACATCGCCCGGCGGCTGGATGACAGCGTGGAACGCGCGACCCCGCCCATGGTGCTGCGCCGCGCGCGCGGGCGAGTGCCGGGGACGCTGCCCCTGCCGCCCGGCTTCGGGGGCGCGGGGCAGGTTCTGGCGCTTGGCGGGCAGATGAAGGGGGCGATCTGCCTTGTGAAGAACGGGCAGGCCCTTCTTGGCCATCATCTGGGCGATCTGGATGACGCGCTTTGCGCCGAGGAATTCGGCAAGGCGGTCGCCGATTATACCGCGCTTTTCGATCACCGGGCCGAAGTCGTGGCGGTCGATGCCCATCCCGGCTACCGCGCCACGCAGGCGGGGCGGGCCATGGGGCTGCCGCTGGTCGAGGTCTTTCATCATCACGCCCATCTGGCCTCTTGCCTGGCCGAGAACGGCTGGCCGCTTGAGGGCGGCCCTGTCGCCGGGATCGTGCTGGACGGTACCGGGCTTGGCCCGGATGGGACGATCTGGGGCGGGGAGGTGCTGCTGGGCGACTACCTCGGTTTCGAACGCCACGCCGCACTGCGGCCCGCGCCCTTGCCCGGCGGCGACCGGGCCGCGCGCGACCCCTGGCGCAACGCGCTGATGCGGCTTGATCAGGCGGGGCTGACGGATTGGGCGGATGAGTTGTTCGGGGGCCGACCGCTGGACACGGTGCGGCAGGCGGCGGCGCGCGGGATCAACGCGCCGCAGTCGTCAAGCGCCGGGCGGCTTTTCGATGCCTTCGCCGCCGTGCTGGGCCTTTGTGCCGACGCGCAAACCTATGAGGGGGAGGCCGCGATGCGGCTTGAGGCGATGGCCGGGGGGGCGGGGCAGGGGCTGCCCTTTGCGGTGTCGGGCGGCCTGATCGATCCGGCGCCCCTTTGGGCCGAGGTCCGCCGTGCCATCCGCCGTGGCGAGCCGCGGGGGCTGCTGGCCTGGCGGTTCCATGCCGGGCTGGCGGCCGCCTTCGCGGGCGTGGCGCGGGACCTCGTCTTGCGCGGGGCGGCGCGGGCGGTGGTCCTGTCGGGCGGGTGTTTCCAGAACCCGCTGCTGCATGACCTGACCGTTCAGGCCCTGGGCGACGTGCCGGTCCTGACCCATCGGGTGACGCCTGCGAATGACGGCGGGCTTGCGCTTGGCCAGGCGGTGATCGCGGCGGCGCGTGGGCTGCGCGGGGCGGAAAGAAACTGACCGGCGGCGGCGCCGTGCGGAAGGCGGGCGACCGGCGCTGCCAGGGGCATCCTGCCACAAATAGCTGAAATCAAACGACAACACCCACGCCGCCGCCTTGGGCGGTTTTCTTTGTATACCGTGGTCCATCCTGATTTCCTGATTGTCGCAGAGGCGCGCCAGTCGCGACAGGGGAGAGGGAGGGCCAGCGTTGAGCCAGATCGAAACGTTCTATGAGGTCATGCGCCGGCAGGGGATCACCCGGCGCAGTTTCATGAAATACTGTTCCCTGACGGCAAGCGCCCTGGGCCTTGGCCCCGCCTTCGTACCGAAGATCGCCCATGCGATGGAAACCAAGCCGCGCACGCCGGTGATCTGGGTTCACGGGCTTGAATGCACCTGCTGTTCGGAAAGCTTCATCCGCTCCGCCCATCCGCTGGCCAAGGATGTCGTCCTGTCGATGATCAGTCTGGACTATGACGATACGCTGATGGCGGCGGCCGGGCATCAGGCCGAAGCCGCACTTGAGGACACGATCGAGAAATACCGGGGCAACTACATCCTTGCGGTCGAGGGCAACCCGCCGCTGAACGAGGACGGGATGTTCTGCATCGTCGGCGGCAAGCCCTTTGTGGAGCAGTTGCGCCATGCGGCCGAAGGCGCCAAGGCGATCATCAGCTGGGGGGCCTGCGCCTCATACGGCTGCGTGCAGGCGGCAAGCCCGAATCCCACGCGCGCCACCCCGGTTCACAAGGTCATCACCGACAAGCCGATCATCAAGGTGCCGGGCTGTCCGCCGATTGCCGAGGTGATGACCGGGGTCATCACCTATATGCTGACATTCGACCGTCTCCCTGAACTGGACCGTCAGGGGCGGCCGGCGATGTTTTACGGCCAGCGTATCCATGACAAGTGCTATCGTCGGCCGCACTTCGATGCGGGCCAGTTCGTCGAAGCCTGGGACGATGAAAACGCCCGCAAGGGCTATTGCCTCTACAAGATGGGCTGCAAGGGTCCGACCACCTACAACGCCTGCTCCACCGTGCGCTGGAACGAAGGCACCAGCTTTCCGATCCAGTCGGGGCATGGCTGTATCGGCTGTTCCGAGGACGGGTTCTGGGATCAGGGGTCGTTCTACAACCGGCTGACCAACATCAACCAGTTCGGGGTCGAGGCGAATGCCGACAAGGTGGGTCTGACCGCCGCCGGTGTGGTGGGCGGCGCCGTGGCGGTGCATGCCGCCATCTCGGCGCTGAAACGCGCGCAGAAGAAGACGCAAGAGAAAGTGGAGGGCTGAGGCCATGGGAGTGACGACGCCGAATGGCTTTACCCTTGACACCGCAGGCCAGCGCGTGGTGGTCGATCCGGTCTGCCGGATCGAGGGCCATATGCGCTGCGAGGTGAACGTGGATGAGAACAACATCATCCGCAATGGGGCTGCCGCTTCAGGCGGTATTCTCGACGCTGGGCCGGACGGCGGCGCGGGCGCTGGAAAGCGAATATTGCGGCCGGTTGCAAAAGCAGTTCTTCGACAAGCTGGTGGCCAATATCAAGGCGGGCGATGAGTCGACCGCGAATGTCGCCAAATGGGACCCCTCGACCTGGCCCAAAGAGGCGAAGGGCGTCGGCGCGACCGAGGCGCCGCGCGGTGCGCTTGGTCATTGGGTCAAGATCAAGGACGGGCGGATCGAGAACTATCAATGCGTCGTGCCGACGACCTGGAACGGATCGCCGCGGGACCTGGCGGGCAATATCGGCGCCTTCGAGGCGAGCCTGATGGATACCAGGGTGGAACGCCCGGAAGAGCCGGTGGAGATCCTGCGGACCATCCACAGTTTCGATCCCTGCCTGGCCTGTTCCACCCATGTCATGTCGCCCGATGGCCAGGAACTGGCGCGGGTCAAGGTTCGCTGAGAGAGGAGACATAGCGATGAAGAAACTTTCCCTTTCGGCCGCCGCCACCCTGCTGGCGGGACCTGCCCTGGCCCATCAGGGCCACGAGGCCGCGCGCGAGATCGGCGCACTGCACTGGGTGAGCGAGCCCGACCACGCCATCGCCGTGGTGCTGACCGTTGCCGCGGCGCTTTTTGTCGGGGTCGTTCTTCTGCGGTCGCGGCGCGGATAGGGGGCGGCCATGGCATCCCCCTCAACCACCGTTCCCGCGCATGACCTGGCGCCCGAGGACCTCGCCTCGGTCAGCCACCAGACGTCGGTCTATGTCTATGAGGCGCCGGTCCGCATCTGGCACTGGGTCAACGCCGCGGCGATCATGGTCCTGTGCGTGAGCGGATATTTCATCGGCTCGCCCCCGCCCTCGATGCAGATCGGCGAAGCGGTGCAGCAGTTCGTCTTCGGCTATATCCGCTTTGCCCATTTCGCGGCGGGCATGATCCTGACCTTCGGCTTCCTCGGCCGCATCTACTGGGCCTTTTTCGGCAACCACCATGCGCGCCAGCTGTTCTACGTTCCGTTCTGGCGGGTCGAATATTGGCGCGAGGTCTTGTTCGAGGTGCGCTGGTATCTGTTTCTGGCGAAGGAGCCGAAGAAATACGTCGGCCACAACCCGCTTGCCCAGTTGGCGATGTTCTTCTTCTTCACGCTTGGCGTCAGCTTCATGATCGTGACTGGTCTCGCGCTTTATGCCGAGGGCGCGCAGGAAGGGTCGCTGACCGCTGATCTTTTTGGCTGGGTCCATGGGCTGATCTGGAACAGCCAGCGCCTGCATACGCTGCATCATCTGGGCATGTGGTGGATCGTGATCTTCATGATGATCCATATCTATGTCGCCATCCGCGAAGACATCATGTCGCGGCAGTCCATCGTTTCGACCATGATCTCCGGCACGCGGACGTTCAAGGACGACAGGCCGGACTGATCCCGTCTTCGATCGTCCTGCCGGGGGCGTTCACGCAGCGAACTGCCCGGTGATCCAGGACCGGAAGCGGGCCAGATGCGGGGCCTCGGCATGGCCCGTCGGCATTGCCAACTTGTTCGGGATGCTCCGTTGGATAAGCATCGGGAATGAAAGCACCGTCCGAGATGCCGCGCTTGAAAGGCTACCGCTTCCCCCGCGAGATCGTTGCCTACGCGGTTTGGGCGTACCATCGGTTTGCGCTCAGCACGGCGGATGTCGAGGATCTGCTGGCGGAGCGCGGCGTGATCGTCAGCCGGGAAACGGTCCGAAAATGGGTCAACCGATTTGGCCACCATTTCGCCAGCTGCATCAAGCGCGACAGGCCCGACGTCCGCGGCAAGTGGCATCTCGAAGAGGTCGTCGCGATCCGTGGGAAGAAACACTGGCTCTGGCGGGCCATCGACGCGGACGGTGACATGCTCGACATTCTGGTACAGCCCCGGCGGAACGCCAGGGCTGCAAGGCGTTTCCTCAAGGGGCTGGTCGGCCGGTTCGGCGCGCCGCGCGTCATCGTCACCGACAAGCTGCGCAGCTATGTCAAACCAGTTCGCGAATTGGCGCCGGGTACCGATCACCGAGCGGATAAAGGCCTGAACAACCGCATCGAAGGGTCCCACCGAACGACCCGGAAGCGCGAGAAGCGTAACCGCCCGATTGATGCCGCGGATCAGGCCGTTGGCGCCCAATTCCACGGCAGCAGCTCGTCGAGGCGGTTGATCTTGTGATCATGGATGCGGTCGAGGACATCAGCGAGCCAGGCTTGCGGGTCCAGTCCGCTCATCTTCGCGGTCTCGATCAGGGTCATGGCCCGGGCGAGGGTCTCGCCGCCGCTATCGGAGCCGGCGAATAGCCAGTTGCGGCGCCCGACCCCGATCGGGCGCATAGCACGCTCGGCCGGGTTGTTGTCGATGCCGATGCGCCCGTCCTCGAGATAGCGCTCGAAGGATGGCCAGCGGGACAGCCCGTAGCGGAATGCCTTGGCGAGTTCGCCCTTGCCCGGAATGCGCGCCAGCTGGGCCTCGGCCCATGCCTTGAAGGCGTCGACCTGGGGGCGGGAGTGCTGTTGCCTCGCCGCCTTGCGCAGTTCGGCGGGCTGACCGGCAATCTGCCGTTCGAGATCGTAGTGGACTTGCCCGGCTTTTGTGGAGAGCGTTTAGCTCACTTCACGGGCCTTTCTCTCGAAGGCGATGGGGCTTTGGTAGCCGAGCGATGAATGTCGTCTGACGGGGTTATAGAACCCGTCGATGTATCTGGCGATGGCATTTTCGGCCTGCTGGCGTGTTTGCCATGCGACTGGCCAGACCAGCTCCGACTTGATGGTCTTGAAGAACGTCTCGACCATCGCGTTGTCGTAGCAGTTCCCCTTGCCGCTCATCGAGATCAGGATGCTGCGCTTTCTGAGTTCGGCCTGATAGTCCACCGAGCAATACTGGCTTCCGCGATCGCT
>NZ_PVEP01000011.1 GCF_002973535.1 Albidovulum denitrificans | reverse complement strand
GCATGGTGGTCAGCGATAACGGAACCGAGCTGACCTCGAACGCGATGCTGAAATGGCAGGAGGATCGCCAAGTGGAATGGCATTACATCGCACCGGGTAAGCCCATGCAGAACGGCTTCGTGGAAAGCTTCAACGGCCGCCTGCGGGACGAGTGCCTAAACGAGCACCTGTTCCCCAACCTGCGCCATGCCCGCCATTTGATTGCGGCATGGCGCGACGACTACAACCATCACCGCCCGCACTCGAGTCTCGACGGGCTCACCCCGCGGGAGTATCACAAACGGTCAGAAGAGGACCAAACCCTGAACAGAGCTAACTTATAAACGCGGACTCTAAGGGGAGCAGGTCAGACCAACTGTATTGAGATCGGGCTCATGAAAGGGCCCGGCTCGTTCGATAAGTACCTACTGTGGGCGCTGAACCACGTAGCCGTCGCGAACATCTCACAGTTTGGCGGACGGTTTCGTCGCGAACCGATATACGTAGGAGATCACAAGCCGCCGCATTTCAATGACGTAGACGATTGGATGGACCGATTTATCTCGACGGTTCAAGAGAACTGGTACGTTTGGACGCCAACCGAGCTTGCTGCTTACGGTCTCTGGCGGATGAACTGGATTCATCCGTTCATAGAAGGAAATGGACGGACGGCAAGGGCAGCATGTTACTTTCTTCTGTGCGTGCGATCAGGAACATTGTTGAACGGTCGAAAGATCGTTCCTGAACGCATTCGCGAAAGTCGCACTGAGTACGAGCGCGCTTTGAAAGCTGCAGACCGAGCATGGGACGACGGCCACCTCGACTTTTCAGATATGGAAGACTACCTTGCTGCTCTATTGCAGGCACAGCTGGAAGATAATGGCCTTCCCTTCCAAGGCGCCAGTTCGGTCTAAGGTTTAGTACCTCACCGCGTAAACTTCTTATACTTCACCCGCTTCGGCTCCACGCTATCCGGTCCCAGCCGCCGGATCTTGTCCTCCTCATAGGCCTCGAAGTTGCCCTCGAACCATTCGACATGGGCATCGCCTTCAAACGCCAGGATATGCGTGCAAAGCCGGTCCAAAAAGAAGCGGTCGTGGGAGATGATGACGGCGCAGCCGGCGAAATCGTCCAGCGCGGCTTCAAGCGCCTGAAGCGTTTCGACGTCCAGATCGTTGGTCGGCTCGTCGAGCAGAAGGACGTTGCCGCCCGAGCGCAGCAGTTTCGCCATGTGGACGCGGTTGCGTTCGCCGCCTGACAGAAGCCCCACCTTCTTCTGCTGGTCGCCGCCCTTGAAGTTGAAGGCGGAGCAATAGGCGCGGGAGTTCATCTGCGCGTCGCCGAGTTCGATCTGCTCGGCGCCGCCGGAGATTTCCTCCCACACGGTCTTGTTCGCGTCCAAAGCGTCGCGCGACTGGTCGACATAAGCCAGCTTCACCGTGTCGCCATAGGTGACGGTCCCGGCGTCGGGCTGTTCCTGCCCCGTCAGCATGCGGAAAAGCGTGGTCTTGCCGGCGCCGTTCGGGCCGATGACGCCGACGATGCCGCCGGGGGGCAGCGCGAAGGACAGGTCCTCGATCAACTGCTTGTCGCCCATGTGCTTTTTCAGCCCCTCGACCTCGATCACCTTGCCGCCAAGGCGGGGGCCGTTCGGGATGATGATCTGCGCGCGGGTCAGCTTGTCCCGCTCGGACTGGTCGGCGAGTTCATTGTAGCGGTCGATCCGCGCCTTCTGCTTGGACTGGCGCGCCTTGGCGCCCTGCCGGATCCATTCCAGTTCGCGTTCAAGGACCTTCTGGCGGGCCTTGTCCTCGCGCGCCTCTTGCGCCAGCCGCTTGGCCTTCTGTTCCAGCCAGGCGGAATAGTTCCCCTCATACGGGATACCCCGGCCACGGTCGAGTTCGAGGATCCAGCCGGTGATGTCGTCAAGGAAATAGCGGTCGTGCGTGACGCAAAGGATCGTGCCGCCATATTCGATCAGGTGCTTTTGCAGCCAGGCGATGGTTTCGGCGTCGAGGTGGTTGGTCGGTTCGTCCAAGAGCAGCATGTCGGGCGCTTCGAGCAGCAGCTTGCAAAGCGCGACGCGGCGGCGTTCGCCGCCCGAAAGCGTCGCCACCTCCGCGTCGTCGGGCGGGCAGCGCAGCGCCTCCATCGCGACGTCGATCTGGCTGTCGAGGTCCCAGAGGTTTTCGGCGTCGATCTCATCCTGGAGCTTCGCCATCTCATCGGCGGTCTCGTCGGAGTAGTTCATGGCCAGTTCGTTGTAACGGTCGAGCTTGGCTTTCTTCGCCGCGACCCCAAGCATGACGTTGCCGCGCACGGAGAGCGCTTCGTCCAGCTGCGGCTCCTGCGGCAGGTAGCCGACGCTTGCGCCCTTGGCGGCCCAGGCCTCGCCCGAGAAATCCTTGTCGATGCCGGCCATGATGCGCAGCAGGGTCGATTTACCCGCGCCGTTCACGCCGACGACGCCGATCTTCACGCCGGGAAGGAAGTTCAGGCGGATGTTCTCGAAACACTTCTTGCCGCCGGGATAGGTCTTGGAGACGCCATCCATGTGGTAGACATACTGGTAGCTGGCCATTGAACTGCCTCATCGCGCTGAAATCGGGTTGATCGCGTTCTAGCGGTGAAGGGGGGCGTTCGCAACGGGGCGCGGTCCCGCGTTGACAGCTTCGGTGCCGCTGGCGAAAAGGGGCGGTCAACGCCGGGGAGGGCGCGGGTGCAGGGACTACCACTGGCATATCGGGGCGAGGCGATCGGCCTGCTGGGCGGATCGTTCGATCCGGCCCATGCGGGGCATGCGCATATCACCCGCGAGGCGCTGAAGCGGTTCGGCCTGTCGCGGGTCTGGTGGCTTGTCAGTCCCGGCAATCCGCTGAAGGCCCAAGGACCTGCGCCGATGGCCGAACGGATCGCGCGGGCACGTCAGGTGATGGGTGATCCGCGCGTGGTGATTTCCGATTTGGAGGCGCGGCTTGGCACGCGCTACACGGCCGCGACGCTGAAGCGGCTGAAGGCGCTTTATCCCGGTGTCCGTTTCGTCTGGCTGATGGGGGCGGACAACCTTGCGCAGTTCCATCGCTGGCAGAACTGGGAATGGATCATCCAGAACGTCCCGATCGGGGTCTTCGCGCGCCCCGGTTCGCGGCTTGAGGCGCGCGGCGCGCGCACGGTGGAGGAATTCGCCCGCTACCGCCTGCCGGCCGAAGGGGCGGCGCTTCTGCCCTATGCCGCGCCGCCCGTCTGGTGTTTCCTGAACGTGCCGATGGTGAACCTTTCCTCCTCTGCGATCCGCGCGCGGGGGGAGTGGAAAAGGTAAGGTCAGCCTGCCTTCGCAGGTGACGGTGCCTCTGCTAGACTGGCCGGTATTTCAGAAAGGCCATTGGAGGGGAGAGATGCGGATTTCAGCGATGTTTGCGGCGGCCCTGATGTTGCCCGCCGCCTGCGGCCATGTCGATTACGAAGCGGTGGAGCGGGGGACCTTCAGCGGATCGGTCTATGTCATGTGGATCGACGACGGCAGCCCGGACAAGGGCGACGGGCGGTTCCTGTTCGTGCCGGTGCCGGGGCAGGAACTGACCTATACCCGCGCGGCCAAACATGGCGGGCAGGTGATCCGGCCCGCCATGATGTATACCGACGGCGGTTCGATCCCGAAGATCGGGCAGGTCTTCAAGGGCTTTTCGCCCTGGGGTTATGCGCCCGCCTATATGGTCCATGACTGGATCTTCGTCGCCCATCACTGTGTCGAGGACGGCAAGGCGACCGAGGCGGAGAAGGTTGTCGAAACCATCGACTTTCCGGGTTCTGCCAGCCTTCTGGCCGAGACGATCAAGACCCTGACGCTGAGCGGAAAGGTCAAGAAGGACGATGTCGCGCCGCGGGTCATCTCAAGCGCGGTGGCGGGGCCGATTTCGAAAGGTCTTTGGGAGAAGGAGGGCGCCTGCCCGGTGCCGCGCGTGTCGCCGGAGGATGAGGCGCGGGCAAAGGCGGCGCTGCCGGGCGGGTCGGCGAAGATGCTGCGCGGGATGGTGCGGACCCTGCCGGACGGCCAGAAGGTGCCGGAGAAACCCGCGCAGGTCGTCGCCGTGGTCAGTTTCTGAGATGCCCTTGCCCCGGCGCCCGCTTCGCGCGACAAATCGGTGCGGGAGGTGATCCGATGGCAGGACTGACGCGGCGCGGTGTTCTTGGGGGGCTGATCTCGGCCACGGCGGGGCCTGTGCTGGCCAATGCGCCCTTGCGATCCTTGATGCCACCGGCACGGCCGGTGCAGGTCGCGGGCGGCACTGTTGCGGCGGCGGCCGACCTGATCCGCGCGGCGCAACTGGGCGGAGAGGTCGCCTATGTCGTGGCCGATGCGGCGACGGGGCAGCTGCTTGAGGCGCGCAAGCCCGATCTGGCGATGCCGCCCGCCAGCACGGCGAAGGTCATCACCTCGCTTTATGCACTTGACCACCTTGGGGCGGGCTATCGCTTTGCCACCCGGCTGATCGCCACCGGGCCGGTCGCGGGCGGGATCGTGCAGGGCGATCTGGTGCTGGCGGGCGGTGGCGATCCGACGCTGAACACCGACGATCTGGGCGATATGGCCGCGGCACTGGCGCGTGCGGGCGTACGGGGCGTCAGCGGGCGGTTCCTCGTCTGGGCGGGCGCGCTGCCCTATATCGACGCGATTGATGAAACGCAGCCGGTCTGGCTGGGCTACAACCCGGCGGTGTCGGGGCTGAACCTGAACTTCAATCGGGTGAACTTCGTCTGGAAGCGCACGTCGAAGGGCTATGAGGTCGGCATGGACGCGCGCGCCGAACGCTTTGCGCCCAAGGTCTATTCCGCCAGGGTCGCCATCGCGGAGCGCGACCTGCCGGTCTATTCCTATCGCGGCGGCAAGGTGGAACAGTGGACCGTCGCGCGCGCGGCGCTGGGGCGCGGGGGAAGCCGCTGGTTGCCCGTACGGCGGCCAGAGCTTTATGCGGGCGATGTGTTCCAGACGCTGGCGCGGGCGCAGGGCGTACCGCTGCCCGCGCCGAAGCCGGTGGACCGGCTGCCGGGTGGCACCGTTCTGGTCAGCCATGCCAGCGCCGATCTGCGCGCCGTGCTGCGCGATATGATGAAATATTCCAACAACATGACCGCCGAGGCGGTGGGTATGGCGGCCTCGCTGCGCGCTGGCGTGACCAACCATGTGCGGTCGGGCCGGGCGATGTCGGACTGGGCCGCCGCCGCCTGCGGAGCCGCGCATCTGCGGGTGGTCGATCATTCCGGGCTTGCGGGCGCCTCGCGCGTCGCGGCCGAGGATATGGTGCGGCTGCTGACCCGGCTTGGGCCGCAGGCGGGTTTGCGGGGGCTGATGAAGCCTATCCCCATGCGCGATGCGAATGGCAAGAAGATCGCCGGATCGCCGATCCGGGTGGAGGCCAAGACCGGGACGCTGAACTTCATCTCCACGCTGGCGGGCTATGCCAGCGCGCCGGGCGGGCGCGAGATGGCTTTCGCGATCTTCACCGGAGACGTCGCGCGCCGCGATGCGGTGCCGGACAGCCAGAAGGAGCGGCCCCCAGGCGTCGGCGCCTGGGTGAAGCGGTCGAAGTGGTTGCAGCAGCAGTTGATCGAGCGCTGGTCGGCGGTCTACGGCGGTTGAGGCGTTCGCGGGGCTGGCGATCCGCCCCGCGCTGGCGGTCTGTCGCTATCATGCGCCCGGAACAAGGCGCGCGCCCCGCGCGTCGCCGGGCCACCCCATCGGGCGGGCGCTTCTGCACCCTCACATGACCATCGGCCGCCCGGCGTGGCGGCACCATAAACTGCCAGACAAAACCGTACCTGCGCTCACCTGCGGTCGGGCGCTGTCCGGCGGAGTTGTCCGATGCCCGACTGGCCGCGCGAATGCTATGCTCATCGTCCGAGCTTGGATCCGAGGCTGCTCAGGAGTGAACGAGCGGCATTCGTGATCGGCGCGATGCCTCGGCGAAACGCACCACCGACCCCGGTTGCAGGCGACCAGCGGTTTCCCATGGAAAGGATCGCGTCGATCTTTTCGATTGCCAGCTCTTCCTTCTCATCAAGCGCGCCATCCGCGGTGGCGAGTTCCCGCAGAAATCGGACAAGTTCTTGGTGCATCGACGCATGGTCGCAGTCGGGATTGGCACGTTGGAAGGTGGCGAGTTCTGCCGCCATCGTTTTCAGGCTGGCTTTGCCGGAGTTTGCTTCGAGGACAGGAAGCGCCGTGTCCAGATAGCCGCGGTCAAAGCCCCACTCTTCGGCAAAGTAGGACTTGATGCTCTCACGCTCTGCCTGATCGACGGGTCCGCTGAATTCCACCACCTTCAGGCCCAGCATGGCCATCATATCGAAAAGGTTTGCCCCCAAAAGGTCGATTGGCGTGTTGATGAAGGCCGGGATGGTGTGAACCCGTGAACCCGCGTAGCTACGAAACAGCCGCGTCACCCCCATATAGGCGCCACCGCTGACAATAGCCGCGGCAATCAGCCATCCAACGGGCGTCACGGCCGTCGTGCCGATCCCGAAGGTCGATAGCCAGCCGCCGCTGGCGAAGAATGCGGTGGCGACCGTCCGTGACGCGGCGATGCTGACACCTGTCATGGCGACGCCGCCCACGTCCCACAACTCCTGAAGGCGCTTTCCGACCTTCATGGATGTGTAGGCATCGGCCCCGATACCCAGCTTCATCTTGAAGCGCAGAGAGTCTGCAATCACCCGTTCAACACCGGTGAAGCTCGCGACTTGCTCGCGCTCCGACCGGCCCATGTATCAGGCACCCGCTTCGAGTGTCGCCAAACGCGTGGCCAGACCCCGTACTTCCGCCTTGAGCGGAGCGGAAAACATGTCATTCAACGCTCCCATCCCTATTCCAAGGGCGAGAAGCAGAGGTGTCAGGACCGCGCCGAGGACAGCGCCGAGAAGCGGGACCGAGGAAATCAGCGCAGCCATGATGAAGGCAATGACGCAGCCGAAGATCGTGTTTGGAAACCGAGAGTAGAGTTCGATCGCGAAGGAAACGATCTTGCGCCCGATCGCGACGAGATGCCCGCCGATCGTGACGGTCAAATTCGCCATGTCGCGCAGGAGCGCTTTCACATCGGCAGAGGTGTCCAGGCGTTCGATGAAATCATTCAGCTGGCGTATTGGAGCCGAATGGCTGATCTCGTTCAGCAAAGATGTGGAAATGGCTGCGGCGTTTTCGTCAGACATCTGTCCCCGATCTTGTCTATTCCGACCCTGCCCAGAGAGTTTCAGCACATGCATTGTGCGGGGGCAAACGGAAAATCTCCCCTACACCGTCAGATGACGCGCCCTGGCGCCGCGTTCGATGGCGGCGGCGTGGAGGCGGTCGATGCTCAGCTCGTGGCGGATTTCCTCAAGCAGGCGCAGTTCCCCCTGGCGGATGGAGCCATCGGCGGCGGCGACGTCGCAGGCCAGCGCATAGGCGGTTTCCCAAAGCCGGTCGGGCAGGGCGTCGCGGACCATGGCGAAAAGCGTATCCAGCCCGTCATCCTCATCCATCAGCTTGTAGACCGTCCGGGCGACGTCGCGCACATTCGCCATGTCGTAATCGGCGAAGATCGGCAGGTGGTTCACCTGACGCTCGATCGCGACAAGTTCGGAGGTGCGGATCGTCTCATCCGAGACCGAGACCGTGACCATGATGGCGACAAGCGCATCTTGCGCGGAAAACGACGGGAGAGTTTGTGGCACGGGCTTTTCCTCGGTTCTGTATGACTGGCAAATTATTGACGATCCGCCGCCCGTTCAATAGGGACGGCCTTGCGGCATATGGGATGCCGCCCATCGGGAAAGTTCGATCATGTCTTCGCTGCGCGACGCCGCCATGAATTCCAAAGCCTGGCCTTTCGAGGAGGCGCGCCGCGTTCTGAAACGGTACGAGAAGAAGGCCCCGGAAAAGGGCCATGTGCTGTTCGAGACCGGCTATGGCCCGTCCGGCCTGCCGCATATCGGCACCTTTGGCGAGGTGCAGCGCACGACGATGATCCGCCGCGCCTTCGAGATCATCAGCGACATCCCGACCCGGCTGATCTGCTTTTCCGACGACATGGACGGGATGCGGAAGGTGCCGGAGAACGTGCCGCAGCAGGAGTTGCTGAAGGCCAATATCCAGAAACCCCTGACCGCCGTCCCCGATCCCTTCGGCGAATACGCAAGCTTTGGCGACCACAACAACGCCATGCTGCGCCGGTTTCTGGATACGTTCGGGTTTGAGTATGAGTTCTATTCGGCGACCGAGTTCTACAAGTCCGGCCGGTTCGACGACACGCTCAGGCTTGCGGCCGAGCGTTATGAGAAGATCATGGAGATCATGCTGGCGTCCTTGCGCGAGGAACGTCAGCAGACCTATTCCTGCTTCCTGCCGATCCACCCGGAAACGGGGCGGGTGCTTTATGTCCCGATCAAGCATGTCGACAAGAAGGACCATACCGTCACCTTCGACGACGAAGAGGGGCGCGAATGGACGCTGCCGGTGACGGGCGGGCAGGTGAAGCTGCAATGGAAGCCCGATTTCGGCGCGCGTTGGGCGGCGCTGGGTGTCGATTTCGAGATGTACGGCAAGGATCACAGCACCAATACGCCGATCTATGACGGCATCTGCGAGGTTCTGGGCGGCAAGAAGCCGGAGCATTTCACCTATGAGCTGTTCCTGGACGAGCAGGGGCAGAAGATTTCGAAGTCGAAGGGCAACGGGCTGACCATCGACGAATGGCTGACCTATGCCGCGTCGGAGAGCCTTGGTTATTTCATGTACCAAAAGCCGAAGACCGCGAAGCGGCTTTGGTGGGACGTGATCCCGAAGGCGGTGGACGAATATCATCAGCAGTTGCGGGCGTTTGAAGGGCAGGACGAGGCGGGTAAGCTCGCCAATCCGGTCTGGCACATCCACAACGGCAAACCGCCCGCATCTGACATGGTGGTGCCTTTCGCGATGCTTCTGAACCTTGCCAGCGTCGCCGGGGCGAAGGACAAGGACGGGCTTTGGGGCTTTATCCGCAAATACGCGCCCGATGCCTCGCCCGAAGAGAACCCGCAACTGGACGCCGCGGCGGCCTATGCGGTGCGCTATTTCAACGACCATGTCGCGCCGACGCGGGTGTTCCGCGCGCCGACGGAGAAGGAACGCGCGGCGATGGAGGATCTGGCCGGGCGGCTGAAGGTCTGGGATGGCGGGCTGGACGCCGAGGCGCTGCAATCCATGGTCTTTGCGGTTGGCAAGGAACATGAATTCGAGCCGCTAAGGGATTGGTTTACCGCCCTTTATGAGGTTCTACTGGGCGCCTCCCAAGGGCCGCGCTTCGGCGGCTTCATCGCGCTTTACGGCGTCGATGAAACCGTCGCGCTGATCGAAAAGGCGCTGGCGGGCGGGCTGGGATAGGCGCTCTAGTTGCGCCAGACGTCCCACCAGCCGCGCCACCGACGCGACAGGCCCGAGGCGGGTTCGGCGAAGAAGAGCGTGCCGGTCTTGCGCGCCTCTTTCATCAGCGCCGCCTCTTCCTCGGCCGCGATACGGGCGAGGGCGGCGGTATCGGCGTCATTGCCGAGATCGCCCTCGGTCAGCGCCTCGACCAGAAAGGCGAGGTCACGGGCATTGCCGAGCGTTTCACCCAGCGCGTCGGCGGTTGCGCGGTGGGGTGTCATCATCTCGGGCCAGACGGGGGCGAGAAGGCGGGTGTGGTACCAGTGGTCCTTCACGCGCTTGCGCCAGAGATGCAGCGCCTCGCCCGAGGGATCGGACAGGGCCTTGCGCATGGCGCTGCGGGCGGCATCCCAACTGCGTTCGAGACCGGGGCGAAGCGCCTCGAACCCGTCGCCGGAGATCTTCCACTTGCCGATGCGCCCCTCGACCGCCGCGATTGCCTCACGATGGGCGTTCAGGCGGTCTTCGGGGGTGAAGGCAGTCGTGACCGCGGGCGCGAGGCGGGCGTGGAGCGCGGCGATGCGGTCGGCGGGAATGTCGGTCTTTTCGGCGATCCGGGTCAGGTTGGCGCCGAGGACATCCGCGTCGCGCAGGTCCGAGATCAGCCGCGCGGCATCGCGCAGGGCGGCATTCTCACGCTCAAACCCCTTGAAATGCGGCCGGACGAGGCGGAGGAGCGCGCGGGTCTTCTTCACGTTCTTGCGCAGCTCATGCACCAGCGTGTCGCGCGCAAGGGTGGTGTCGTCGAAAAGAAGCCGCGAGGTTTCGAGACGTTCGGCCGCGATACGGCGCACGGCCTTTTCGACAGACTTGTCGCCGCGCTGGAAATGGAAGGGCAAGGGTCGCTCCACCTGTTGAGGATGCGCGGCAGGGGCCGCGTCACATGCCCGCTACAGCGTGACTGTAACAGTTTTGTATGGGCCGGGTGTTGCGGCGCGGGGCGATTGAGCGCGCGCATCGCTAAGCGGGCGGCTACCCCGGCGCGCTAGAACCCCAGCCACAGCGCGATGCCGTGCGGCAGACGACAGCAAAGGGGTTCAGCGGATGAACAAGGCAATTACCGACGGGCTGGTCTTCACGCCGCCAGCCTTCGATCAGGGGCTTGATCAATGGTCGAGCGGGGACGGCACACCGGGCGCGCCGACCTGGGACGGATCGCCCGATGCGGTTCTGGTTCCGGCGGATCAGGATTTCGGCGGCTGTCTGGAACTGGTGAAATCGGCGGCGACGGTCAAGCTGCGCCATATCGGCGATACGCCGATCCTGCCGGGCTGCTACCTTCGGGTCCGCGCCCGCGTGAAGGCGATGAGCGGCAACCTTCCGGCGGTGCAGATCGCGGGCTGGGCCGGGGGCGCGGGCGCCTTGCATGTCGCGGGCGTGGTCGAGACCGGGCCGTCGGTCCAGCTGACCGCCTATGGCAAGGTCGAGACGGTCGAGGCGATCGTCGGTACCGGCAACCGTGGCGGCGTCGACATGGCCTGGGGGACGGCGGCGCTGTTCGGGCATTTCGGTATCGACCTGACCGGCCCGACGGGCGGCATTGTCCGTGTCGATGACATCGAGATCGAGGATGTCACCGCGGTCTTCCTGCGCGACATGGTTGACGTGGTCGATGTACGCGACTTTGGCGCGGCGGGCGATGGTGTCACCGACGACGCGGTGGCGTTCGAGGCGGCGGACGCCGCTGCCGCCGCCACCGGGCGGACGCTTCTTGTTTCGGCCGGAACCTATTTCCTGAACGCGGATGTGACGCTGGAGGCCCCGGCGCGGTTCGAAGGCACGGTCGTGATGCCCGACAACCGCCTGCTGGCGATGACGCGCAGCTTTCACCTGACCGCCTATGCGGCCGCCTTCGGGGATGAGGAACTGGGGTTCCGCAAGGCGTTCCAGGCGCTTCTCAACTTCGCCGACCATGAATCGCTTGACCTCAACGGACGGCGGATCGAGGTGACGGCACCGATCGACATGCAGGCGGCGGTGAACAACAAGACCACCTTTGCCACCCGCCGCGCGATCCGCAACGGGCAGTTCAACGTCGTCGACGGCCCGGCCTGGGCGCCCGATGTCGTGACCTCGCAGGCCAGCTACAGCACCGCGAATGACCGCATGCTGACGGCGGTCGCCAATATCGCCAACGTGCCGGTGGGCGCGCTCGTCGAGGGCGCGGGCGTCGGGCGCGAGGTCTATGTGACCGCCGTCAACACCGGCGCGGGGACCCTGACGCTGAGCCAGCCGCTTTACGGTGCGGCGGGGGTGCAGGTCTACACCTTCACGCGGTTCAAATATGTCCTCGACTTTTCCGGCTTCGCCTCACTCTCGAAGATGGTGATCGACGACGTGGAGCTGCAATGCAACGGCTATGCCAGCGGCATCCTTCTGGCGCCGAGCGGGTCGATCTTCCAGATCCGCGACAGTTTCATCACCAAGCCGCGCGACCGGGGCATCACCTCGATCGGGGGCGGCTGCCAGGGAATGATGATCGACCGCTGCCAGTTCCTGTCGAACGAAAGCCCGCTGCGGTCACAGGATCGCGTCTCGATCGGGTTCAACGCCAATGCCAATGACCTGAAGATCCGCGACAACCGGGCGGTGCATTTCCGCCATTTCGGGGTGCTGGGCGGCGCGGGCAACCTGCTGGTCGGCAACCACTGGTTTCAGGGCGACAACGAGGTGGCGGGCCTGCGCATGCCGGGGCTTGTCATGATCGGGACCGACGTCAAGACGACGATCACCGGGAACTATATCGACAATTCCTTTATCGAGTGGACGAACGAATACGAAAGCGATCCGGGTTTCGCCAACCAGTATTCCTTCAGCGGGCTGACCGTGACCGGCAACACCTTCACGGCCAATGACGTGGCGCCCTGGTTCCGCTGGTTCGTGGTCAAACCCTATGGCGCGGGGCATTTCGTTCAGGGTCTGAACCTGTCGGGCAATGTCTTCAAGTCGCTGAACGGTCCGGTGGACCGGGTCGAGGGGGTGGATACGAGTTTTGCCCCCCTCGACAACGGCCGGATGCGCAACATCTGGATGGAGGCGAACGCCTTCACCGCGGTCACGCAGATCAGCGCCAACCCGGTCCGCGTCCAGCATGTTCAGGCCAGCACGGCGACTGTCTGGACCATCGACGCCTCGGCCTATCTGCCCTTCGGCGGCTGGGCGCGCAATGTCGATGCGGTCGTGGCCGAGGGGATGATCACCGGCCCTGTCGGAGAGCGGCGGGGCGACATGCCCTTCGTCATCGTGGAGCAGGGCGCGGCCAAGAACCAGGTGACGCTGAACTGGGCCAGCCCGTCGAAGGGGACGGTCAATCTTGCGATACGGATGGACAATCCGAACTGAAGCATGTTGCACAAAAGTGGGAACCGGTTTTGTGCTTCTCGAACATGCGAAATCAAAGGCTTGGAGCGTGTCGCGTGACTGCGAAGGAACGCGGCACGCTCTAGGGGCGGTCAGAGCGGCGGCGGCGGCGGGCAGGCGGAGAGGATCTCTGACCACAATGCCCGCCGGTCGAGTGGTTTGGTCAGAAACCCGTTCAGACCGATGCGCAGGTAATGGTCGCGCTGGCTGCCGAGGGTATCGGCGGTCAGCGCGACCACCGGGATTCCGGCCCAATCGCGCGTAGAGCTGCGGATCGCCTGAAGCGTCGCCTCGCCATCCATGTCGGGCATGTTCATGTCCAGAAGGACAAGGTCGTAATCGCTGTCCCCAAGGCTATCCAGCGCCTCCTGCCCGCCGGAGACCTCTGTCGCCTCGATCCGCAGGCTGCGCAGAAGCTGCGCCACCACAAGGCGGTTGCTGGCGATGTCATCGACGACAAGGGTCCGCAGCCGCCCGTAGACCGCCTCGGCGCCGGTCGCGGGCGGTTCCGCGACCATGATGAAGGGCAGCTCGATCCGTGCGACAAGCGTCTGGTCGGGCGCGCGCAGAACCGCCGTATTCGCGCCCATCACCCTGGCGATACTGTCGAGAAGGGCCGAGGCGATTTCCGGCGCGGGGCCGGGATCGGCCTTGATCGTTGCGGGTTTGCCCCTGGCGGAACCCTCTGCGCCATGGGCGGCCAGCGTAAAGCGCAGACGATCCTTGCGCCCCGGCGCCAGCGCGCAGCGGATGGTCAGTTCCGCCAGCCCAGGACCGGAGCGTTCGCTGAGGACGGCGCTGGCCAGATGGGTCAGGCATTTGCGCAAAAGGACCGGGTCGAAACGGCCGAATTCCGGGACCTCGTCGGCGATCTCGGGGCGGATCACCGGCGTCGGAACCCCTGCGACCGCGAGCGGCTGCCGTTCAAGGCGTGCGATTTCGGACCGGATGGCGACGGTCGTGGGGCGGAACTGAAGCCGGCCCTCGGCGGCGGCGGTAAGATCGACGACATCCTCGACCAGCGTTTCCATGCTGCGCGCCGCAATCTCGATCTGCGCGGCATGGGTGCGGGCCTCGGCCAGATCGGCGGTGTCGCGCAGAAGCTGGCTGTGGCCCAGCAGCGCGTTCAGGGGGGTGCGCACCTCATGGTTCATGGCGGTGAGGAAGCGTGACTTCGCCGCGCTGGCCTCGCGCACCTTCTCGACCATCGCGGCAAGTTCGTGCTGGGCGCGGTTATTCTGAAACAGGGCCGAGACGAAATAGCCCAGTAGCCCGATCGACCCGGCAAGGGCCAGGGCGGACCCGAGGGCGGAGGCATCGTGCCATCTGCCGGCCCAGGGCATCCACAAGGTGATGGCGATGCCCGGCACCATGGAGGCAAAGCCATAGGCGACACAGGCGGAGCGGACACTGGAGGCATTGAGAAGCGAGCCGACGACAGCCAGAAAGACGACGAACCGCATCAGATCGTCACCGATCACCCAGACGACGATAGCAGGGATCAGGAAGATAAAGTTCTCCAGCGCCCCCGCCAGCAGAAGGGTCACGCGCCAGAGCGCGGTGCTGTTCTTTTCCAGTATCGCCAATATCCGGTACTGCGCGATATCGGTGAGGAGGACGCCGATATAGCAGAAGAAGATGAGCCAGAAGGGCAGCGGGAAGGCCACGATCACGAAGGTCAGGAAGATGACCGCATGACGCGCGACAAGGTCGGCGTCCAGCCGCTCGACCTGCCGGCGAACGTCATCCTGCCAAATCGTTCCGGCCACGGTCAAATCACTCTTTCCGCATTCCTAGCGATCAATCCGAAAATCGGTCTCCCCTACCGGGCGCAAGTGTAAGGTCTTTTTTATCCAGTTCATAGGCTTTCCCGAAGCCCGCGTTCAGCAAACCGGAGAGGGGGTGAAAGCGGATGAAATGGAAATCCGTGAAGTCGATGTAGAGCTTCGCCTTGGGAACATGGCGCAGCCAGAGCGCCCGCAGGGCCGCCCGCTCCGCACCATCCGTGACCTTTTGCGCCTGCGCCCGAAGGGTCAGGCGCGGGTGGGTCAGCGGATCGCCCTTGCCGCCCGTCTCGTCGATCAGCAGTGAAACACGGGGATCGGCGCGCAACCCGCGCGCGTGGTACGCGAGGTCGGAGATCAGCGTCAGACACCCGGCCGCGGCGCTGCAATGCAGGGCGATGCGGCTGACATGGGGGCCGCCATGGTCGGGGTCGGTCACGCCAAGCGCCGCGATGCGCGCCCCGGCCATCAGATCGCGGGCCAGCGCGCGCGCCGTGTCGTCGGTGGGGCGTATGGGGGTGATCTTGTTGTCGGACATGGTGATTCCGGTCTTCCCTCCATGGTCTCACTTGACAGGCGCGTGGCTGGCCGACAGGGTCTGCCGCAACTCAGTCATTGGCAATCATGAAACATCGCGCGCGGCTCGCAATCCCGAGCTTTTCCGAACAGTTCCTTCCCAAACTCGTCACTGTCCTTCGGGAGGGGTATGGGCGGCGCGCCTTTCGCGCCGATCTGATCGCCGGGCTGACGGTCGCCATCGTGGCGCTGCCGCTGTCGATGGCCATCGCCATCGCCTCGGGTGTCGGGCCGGAGAGGGGGCTTTATACCGCCATCGTCGGCGGGGCGCTGGTGTCCGCGCTTGGCGGGTCGCGGTTCCAGATCGGCGGACCGGCCGGCGCCTTCATCGTGCTTGTCGCGGTTTGCGTCGACCAGATCGGGGTCGACGGGCTGGCCACGGCGGTGCTGATGGCGGGGGTCTTCATGGCGGCGGCGGGGTTCCTGCGGCTGGGAACCTATGTCAAGTTCATCCCCTATCCGGTGACGGTGGGCTTCACCGCCGCCATCGCGGTCATCATCTTTGCCAGCCAGATCAAGGATCTTTTCGGGATGAGCCTGCCGGGCGGCGAACCGGCGGCACTTTGGCCGAAGATCGAGGCGCTCTGGGCCGCGCGCGGGTCGGTCACCCCGGCGGCGGTGGCGATCGCGCTGGGGACTATCGTCCTGATTCAGGGGCTGAAGCGGGTTCGTCCGCACTGGCCGGGGCTTCTGATCGCGGTCATTGCCACCTCGGTCATCGTGACGGTCTTCCGGCTTCCGGTGGAAACCATCGGCACAAGGTTCGGCGAATTGCCGCGCCTTCTGCCCGTCCCGGCGCTTCCGGCGCTGGACCCCGCCACGCTGTCGCTGGCACTGCCCTATGCGATCAGCTTCACGCTCCTCGGCGCGATCGAGTCGCTTTTGTCGGCGGTCGTCGCGGACGGGATGACCGGGCGCCATCACCGCTCCAACGCCGAGCTTGTGGCGCAGGGCGCGGCCAATATCGGGTCCGCGCTTTTCGGCGGCATCATGGTGACCGGCACCATCGCGCGCACGGCGACCAACGTCCGGGCCGGCGCGCATGGGCCGATTGCGGGCATCCTGCATTCCGCCTTTGTCCTTCTGTTCATGATGGTCTTTGCGCCCCTGGCCTCGGCCATCCCGCTGGCCGCGCTGGCAGGCGTGCTGGCCATCGTCGCCTGGAACATGATCGAGAAGGAGGAGTTCTGGATGCTGCTCCGCACCTCCTCGGGCGATGCGCTGGTGCTTCTGTCGACCTTCTTCCTCGTCATCTTCCGCGACCTGACGGAGGGTATTCTCGTGGGCTTCGCCCTTGGCGCGGTCCTCTTCATCCGCCGCATGTCCGAAGTGGCGCAGGTCGAGGCGCGCGCGCCGCTGGTGCCAGAGGATCGTGCCGACGAGGTGGCCGAATATGACAGCGCCGCCGCGATGGGCGGCGATGTGGTGGTCTACCGGATCAAGGGGGCGTTCTTCTTCGGCGCCGCCTCGACCGTGGGCGTGGTTCTGGACCGTATCGCGGACCATCCGCGCGCCTTCGTCCTCGACTTCGCCGAGGTGCCGTTCCTCGACAGCAGCGCGGCGCATTCGGTGGACCTTCTGGCGCATAAGCTGGCGCGGAAGGGCGGGCGGCTGTACCTCAGCGGGACCGGCGCCGATATCCGCCGCACGCTGCTTGCCGTCGGCCTGCGCGAGCCGCGCGCGCATTATGCCCATGACATCGACGATGCCATCGCCGCGGCGCATCGCGATCTGGCCGAGGCCGACCTGGCGCTGCCAGCCTGAGCGATGGCCGGGGGCCGCGAATCGCCCGCAACGTGTCAGCGATAACAGGATGCACGGCCCGAATCGGCGGTTTCGGGCGCCGTGAAAGGCCGCGTCCTTGCGGCGGTCGGCGCGCGCCGTGGCGGCGCGAAACCGTCAACAGCCAAACGCTTGATTTGCGACGCTTTCCTTCGGGAGGCGATGTAAAGATTTACAATGTTATCAGTTTTGAAGTCAAAGAATTTACAAAAAAACTTAATGTCTAAAATAAGTTAGGAATTTGGCGCTCGCTGGTTTACTATTTCGCGCAGGGGCGACGCGGGGGCGCAATAAAGTTGCGTGGATGTGCCGGTCGCCGGGGTTTTTACTTTAGGGAGGTCGGCGCGATGAGTGCAGCCAGCAAAACTTCGGGCGAAGCCACGGACATGAGAGCGATTCCGGCAGGTTTCGAGAATGCGCACGCGACCCCGGACGTCTACCGCGAGATGTATGCCGCCTCGATCGCCGACCCCGACACGTTCTGGGGCGAGCAGGGCAAGCGGCTTGACTGGATCAAGCCATATACCAGGGTGAAGGATACCGACTTCACCTATGGCAAGGTCTCGATCAAGTGGTACGAGGACGGCGTCCTGAACGCCTCGGTCAACTGCATCGACCGGCACCTGAAGGACCGCGCGCTTCAGACCGCGATCATCTGGGAGCCGGACGATCCCAAGACCCCCGCCAAGCACATCACCTACCGTGAGTTGTCGCGCAAGGTGAACCAGATGGCCAACGTCCTGCTCAGCCAGGGCGTGATGCGCGGCGACCGCGTCGTGATCTACCTGCCGATGATCCCCGAGGCCGCCTATGCGATGCTGGCCTGCGCGCGGATCGGCGCCATCCACTCCATCGTCTTCGCCGGTTTTTCGCCCGACGCGCTGGCCAACCGCATCAACGATTCCGGCGCCAAGCTGGTCATCACCGCAGACAGCGCCCCACGCGGCGGGCGGCGCACGCCGCTGAAGGCCAATACCGACGCAGCCCTTCTGCACTGCTCCGACAAGGTGCGCTGCCTTGTCGTGAAGCATACCGGCGACCAGACATCCTGGGTGCAGGGGCGTGACGTCGATGTGCTGGCGATGATGGACATGGTCAGCCCCGAATGCCCGCCGCGCCCGATGAACGCGGAAGATCCGCTGTTCGTCCTTTACACCTCGGGCTCCACCGGCAAGCCGAAGGGCGTTGTCCACACCACCGGCGGTTACCTCGTCTATGCCGCGATGACGCATCAGTATGTGTTCGACTACAAGGACGGGGACATCTTCTGGTGTACCGCCGACGTCGGCTGGGTCACCGGCCACAGCTATATCGTCTACGGCCCGCTGGCCAATGGCGCGACGACGGTCATGTTCGAGGGCGTGCCGACCTTCCCCGATGCGGGGCGGTTCTGGGAAGTCTGCGAAAAGCACAAGGTCAACCAGTTCTACACCGCGCCGACCGCGATCCGCGCGCTGATGGGGCAGGGGCCGGAATGGGTGGAGAAATACGACCTGTCGAGCCTGCGTGTGCTGGGAACGGTGGGGGAGCCGATCAACCCCGAGGCCTGGGTCTGGTATGACAAGCATGTCGGCAAGGGCAAATGCCCGATCGTCGACACCTGGTGGCAGACCGAGACGGGCGGCCACATGATCACCTCGCTGCCCGGCGCGATCGAGGGCAAGCCGGGGTCCGCCACGCTGCCGTTCTTCGGTGTGAAGCCGGTGATCCTCGACGCCGCGACCGCCGTCCGTCAGGGCGAGACGGAGGCAGAGGGCGTGCTTTGCATCTCGGACAGCTGGCCGGGGCAGATGCGCACCGTCTGGGGCGATCACGAGCGCTTTCAGGAGACCTATTTCAGCCAGTATCGCGGCTATTACTTCACCGGCGACGGCTGCCGCCGGGACAAGGACGGCTATTACTGGATCACCGGCCGCGTCGATGACGTCATCAACGTCTCGGGTCACCGGATGGGAACGGCCGAGGTCGAAAGCGCGCTTGTCGCCCATGCCCAGGTCGCCGAGGCCGCCGTCGTCGGCTACCCGCATGAGATCAAGGGCCAGGGCATCTATGCCTATGTCACCCTGATGAACGGGATCGAGCCGACCGAGGATCTGCGCAAGGAACTGGTGAAATGGGTGCGGAACGAGATCGGCCCCATCGCCTCGCCCGACCTGATCCAATGGGCGCCGGGCCTGCCGAAGACCCGTTCGGGCAAGATCATGCGCCGCATCCTGCGCAAGATCGCCGAGAACGACTATGGCGCGCTGGGTGATACCTCGACGCTGGCCGACCCCTCGGTGGTGGACGACCTGATCGAGAACCGGATGAACCGGGCCTGAGGGATGAGCGAGGTCATGACAAGCCCCGCCGTTCTTATCCTCCTTGGCCCTCCGGGGGCGGGCAAGGGGACCCAGGCACGGATGCTGGAGGAGCGCTTTGGCCTGATCCAGCTTTCGACCGGGGATCTCCTGCGCGCCGCCGTGGCGGCGGGAACCCCCGCCGGCATGGCCGCGAAATCGGTAATGGAATCCGGCGGGCTGGTGTCCGACGACATCGTGCTGGCGATCCTGAAGGACCGCTTGGGCGAACCGGACGTGACCGCGGGCGTCATCCTTGACGGCTTCCCGCGCACGGCGGGGCAGGCCGAGGCGCTGGACGATCTTCTGGCGGGCGCCGGGCAGAAGGTGAATGTCGCCATCAGCCTTGAGGTCGATGACGAAGCGATGATCGACCGTGTCGCCGGGCGCTATACCTGCGCCGCCTGTGGCGAGGGCTACCACGACACCAACAAGCGTCCCCAACGGGACGGCACCTGCGACAAATGTGGCGGCACGGCCTTCAAGCGGCGCGCCGACGACAACGCAGACACCGCCCGCGCCCGTCTTGAGGCCTACCACGCCCAGACGGCGCCGCTGATCGCGCATTACCGCTCGCACGGTGTGCTCGAGACCATCGACGCGATGGGGTCCATCGCCGATATCGCCGCAGCGCTCGACCCCATCGTGACGCGCGCGGTGCAATGAGGGAGGCCGGCATCCCCGATGCACAGGGGGCGCCGGAACAGAGGAAACGTAAGGGAGAAAGGCAAATGGCCGACAAATCATCGTCGAACGCCTATTGGTCCGCGAATATCCGGCTTATCACCATCAGCCTGGTGATCTGGTTCATCGCGTCCTATGGGCTGGGCATCCTCTTCAGACCGATGCTCGCGGGTATCAAGATCGGTGGCACCGATCTCGGCTTCTGGTTTGCCCAGCAGGGCTCCATCCTCGTCTTCCTGGTCCTGATTTTCGTTTATGCCGCACGCATGAACAAACTCGACCGGGAACACGGCGTGGAAGAATAAGGGAGAGCGGGGACAATGGATCAGTTTACTCTTAACCTGATCGTGGTGGGCGCGACCTTCGCCCTCTACATCGGGATCGCGATCTGGGCCCGGGCGGGCTCCACGAGCGAGTTCTACGCCGCGGGCCGCGGCGTTCACCCGGTCCTGAACGGGATGGCGACGGGCGCCGACTGGATGTCGGCGGCGTCCTTCATCTCGATGGCCGGTATCATCGCCTTCGGCGGCTACGACACCTCGGCCTACCTCATGGGCTGGACCGGCGGCTATGTACTTCTGGCGATGCTGCTTGCGCCCTACCTGCGCAAGTTCGGCAAGTTCACCGTGCCGGAATTCATCGGCGACCGCTTCTATTCGCCGACCGCGCGGATGGTGGCCGTCGTCTGCCTGATCGTCGCGTCGATTACCTACGTTATCGGCCAGATGACGGGTGTCGGTGTCGCCTTCTCGCGCTTCCTTGAGGTGAAGGCCTCCACGGGTCTCTTCATCGGGGCGGCGATCGTGTTCATGTATGCGGTTCTGGGCGGCATGAAGGGCATCACCTACACGCAGGTTGCCCAGTATGTCGTGCTGATCATCGCCTACACGATCCCGGCGATCTTCATCTCGCTGCAACTGACCGGCAACCCGATCCCGCCGCTTGGCCTGTTCTCGAATGACGTCAGCACCGGCCAGCCGCTTTTGCAAACGCTGGAAGGGCTCGTCAACGATCTGGGCTTCAAATCCTACCTTAACCAGTCCGACACGACGCTGAACATGTTCCTGTTCACGCTGTCGCTGATGATCGGTACCGCTGGCCTGCCGCACGTCATCGTGCGCTTCTTCACGGTTCCGAAAGTTGCCGATGCGCGGTCGTCCGCGGGCTGGGCGCTGGTCTTCATCGCGCTGCTCTATCTCACCGCCCCGGCGGTTGCGGCGATGGCGCGTCTGAACCTCATCAACACCTTCTGGCCGAACGGCGTCGGTGGCGAGGCGATCGAGCTTTCGGCGATCGAGGCGGGGACCAATGCCAAGGGCCAGGACATCACCTGGGTTCAGAACTGGCAGAAAACCGGCCTTCTGACCTTCGACGACAAGAACGGCGACGGCAAGATTGAGTATCTGGGTGACAAGGACGCCAACGAACTGACCGTGAACAACGACATCATGGTTCTGGCCAACCCGGAAATCGCCCACCTGCCGGGCTGGGTGATCGCGCTGGTCGCGGCCGGTGGTCTTGCCGCAGCACTTTCGACCGCTGCGGGCCTTCTGATGGCGATCTCGTCCGCGATCAGTCACGACCTCATCAAGGGCCAGCTCAACCCGAACATCTCGGAAAAGAGCGAGCTTCTGGCGGCGCGGATCTCGATGGCGGTCGCCATCGCCGTGGCGACCTGGCTTGGCCTCAACCCGCCGGGCTTCGCGGCGCAGACGGTGGCCCTGGCCTTCGGTCTGGCAGCGGCCTCGATCTTCCCGGCGCTGATGATGGGCATCTTCTCCAAGCGCATCAACAACAAGGGTGCGGTCGCGGGGATGCTGTCCGGTCTGATCGTGACGGTCATCTACATCTTCCTGCACAAGGGCTGGTTCTTCGTTCCCGACACCAACAGCTTCACGGATGCCGATCCGCTGCTCCTGTCGATCAAGTCGACCTCGTTCGGCTCGGTCGGGGCGCTGATCAACTTCGTCGTGGCCTATGTCGTGTCCAACGCGACCGAAGAGCCGCCGGTCGAGGTTCAGGAACTGGTGGAATCCATCCGTGTCCCGAAAGGGGCGGGGGCGGCGACCCATCACTGATCCTGTCTGACATCCGGGCGCGCCCTTTCACCGGGGCGCGCCCGATCCAATGGGGGGAGAACGCAAACGTGCCGAGTGATACGCCGACCATCGAACGCTTTCTGGCGACCGTCCACCCCTACGATTCCCTGCCGCAGGACGAACTGGCGCGTGTCGCCGGTTCCTTCAGCCGCAGGACCTTCGATGCCGGGACCGAGGTCTATACGCTGGGCGAGCCGATGGAGGGCCTGTTCCTCGTCGAAAGCGGCGGGGTCGAGATCCTCGACCAGAACGGCGCGCTGGTCTCGCTTCTCGGTCCGCGCAACTCTTTCGGGGAACGCGGGTTGATGCGGGGCGGGCTTGCCGTCACGACCGCGCGGACGACCGAGGCGTCGGTCCTCCTTCTCCTGCCGCCGGGCATCTTTGCGCGCCTCGTTGCCGATCAACCGGCGTTTCAGCGCTTCTTCAACCGCTCCCGCCCTGCGGACGCCCGCCCGGCCGAACTGACCACGCGCAAGGTCGGCGACCTTATGACGCGGGAGCCGGTCGTGTGCGGCCCCGAGGATACCGTGCAGGAGGCGGCGCGGAAGATGCGCGCCGAGCGGGTTTCCAGCATCGGGATCATCGCGTCGGACGGGTTGCTGACCGGCCTGGTGACCACCCGTGACCTCAGCAACAAGGTGCTGGCCGCAGGGCTGCCCGGCTCAACGCCGGTGTCGGATATCATGACCCGCGACCTTGTCAGCCTGCCGCCCACGGCGCTGGGGTCGGACGTGTTGAACCAGATGCTGGAAAAGCGGATCGGGCATATGCCGATCACCGAAAACGGGCGGCTGGTGGGGATGATCACCCAGACCGACATCACCCGGTTTCAGGCGCTGACCTCATCGGCGCTGATCCGCGATATCGCGGGGGCCGAGGCGGTGGCCGAACTGGCCGATGTGACGCGGCGTATCCCGCAGCTTCTGCTGCAATTCGTCGGCGGGTATCAGGCGCATGAGGTCACGACCCGCCTGATCACCGACATCGCCGACGCCGTGACGCGCCGCCTTCTGGGCATGGCCGAGGCGGAACTTGGCGCGCCGCCGGTGCCCTATATGTGGCTTGCCTGCGGCTCGCAGGGGCGGCAGGAACAGACCGGCGTCAGCGATCAGGACAACTGCCTGATGATCGACGATGCCGCCACCGACGACGACATGACCTATTTCGCGCGGCTGGCGAAGATCGTCTCGGACGGGCTGAACGAATGCGGTTACGTCTACTGCCCCGGCGACATGATGGCGACCAACCCGCGCTGGTGTCAGCGGATCGGCAAATGGTACGACTATTTCCACGGCTGGATCGCGCGGCCCGACCCCGAGGCACAGATGCTCGCCTCGGTGATGTTCGACCTCAGGCCCATCGGCGGCTCCCCCCGTCTGTTCGGCGACATCCAGTCCGAGACGCTTGAGGCGGCCTCGAAAAACTCCATCTTCGTCGCCCACATGATCGGCAATTCGCTGAAGCATACGCCGCCCCTTGGCCTTCTGCGCGGTTTCGCCACGATCCGCTCGGGCGAACATCGCAACACCATCGACCTGAAGCATTCCGGCGTGGTCCCGGTGACGGACCTTGCCCGCGTCTACGCGCTTCAGGGCCGGATTGCCGCCGTCAACACCCGCGCGCGCCTTGTCGCGGCGGCTGAGGCCGGGGTCATCTCCACCACCGGCGGGCGTGACCTGATCGCTGCCTATGACCTGATCGCGGAAACCCGGCTGGATCATCAGGCGGCGCAGATCCGCGCGGGCAAGCGGCCGACCAACTTCCTCGAACCCTCCGTCCTGCCGGATTTCGAGCGGAGCCACCTGCGCGACGCCTTCGTCGTGGTCCGCACGATGCAATCCGCCATCGGCCACGGCAAGGGGGCGCTGACATGAAGGGCGGGCGGTCATGCTGGTAGACTTCATCGCGACCATCGCTGCGGGCGCAGGGGTCGCCTGCCTGATCTTCGTGGCCAACCACCTCAGCCGCCGGGTCCGGGGGGAGAAGCTGGCGAAATGGGTGATGCCCGCCGGGATCGGTCTTGCGATGATCGCCTATTCGATCTGGAACGAATATTCCTGGTATCCACGGATGCGTGCCGCCCTGCCCGAAGGCGTGGTGGTGGCGATGGCGCCGACGGACCGCGCGTTCTACCGCCCCTGGTCCTATGCCTTTCCCATCGTCTCGCGCTTTATCGCGGTCGATACGGGACATGCGGCGCGGTCAACCGCCGACCCACAGGTCTTCGCCGCCAACGCGGTGGTGTTCCAGCGCTGGCAATCCGAAAAACGCATCCCGCAGGCCTTCGACTGCGGGGCGGGCGCGCGCGCCGACCTGATGGACGGCGCGGCGCTGTCCGAAGACGGGAAATTGAAAGGGGCCGAATGGCTGACGGAAGCGGACGATCCGCTGGTCCGGGCCGCTTGCAGTGGAGGGTAGGATGGTAGAGCCGAAGCTGAGACATCGTGTGCTGATCGTCGAGGATGAGGACAACATCGCGCTGGCGCTTGACTATGTCCTGACGCGCGAAGGCTATGCCCATGAACGCATCGCCAACGGGGCCGAGGCGGTCCCGAAGATCCGCGACAGCGCGCCCGATCTGGTGCTTCTGGACGTCATGCTGCCCGAGGTGTCGGGCTATGAGATCTGTCAGACGGTGCGCATGGACCCGGCGCTGAAGGACGTGAAGATCCTGATGATGACGGCGCGCGGATCGACCATGGAACGCCGCAAGGGTCTGGCGCTGGGCGCGGACGGGTTCATCGCCAAGCCGTTCGAATTGAAGGAACTGCGCGACGAGGTGCGCCGGTTGCTCGACACCGGGGCCGGGGGGGAGGCCGCAGGGGCGGACGGCGATGCTTGAAAAGCTGAGCCTGCGTCTGCGTATCTTCCTGTTCTTTGCCGTCCTCGCGTTTGGCGGGGTCGCGGCCGTTATCGCGGGCCTCTGGTTCGGCTATCGCAAGATCGCCGAACCCGCCTTGCTGAACGGGTTCGTTCTGGCCGGGAGCGTGGCGTCCTTCGCCATCCTCGGCCTTGTCACCTGGGTCTGGTACCTTTTCGACGAAAACGTTGCCCGCGCCATCGGGCGGATTTCGGCGGGGCTGCGCGCGCAGGCCCATGCCGAAGGCGCCGGGGCGCTGGATCTTGCGCCCGGCCGCTACCTGGGGGACCTCGCCCCCGCCGCCGGGGCGGTGGCGGAAAACCTGACCGTCACCCGCAGCGCGCTGGCCGAGGCGGTGGAACGCGAAACCCGGCGGCTGGCGGAAGAAAAGGCGCGGCTTGAGGCGCTCTTGTCCGATGTGCCGGTGGGGGTGCTGCTGTGTTCGGGGCGCCACCAGATGGCGTTCTACAACGGTCAGGCCGCCGGCCTTCTGGGCGCGGACGCCGAGATCGGTCTGGACCGGCCGGTCTTTTCCTATCTGCGCGAGGCGCCGCTGCGCCATGCCTATGACCGGCTTCTGGCCTCGGGCGATCCCGACGCGGTGTCCGACCTGATGGTGGCCACGCTGGACGGCGCGCACCTCTTCTCTGGCCGGATGCGTCTGGTGGAGGAGGCGGGCGAAAGCGGCACCGGCTATGTGCTGACGCTGCGCGACATCACCGCCGACATGAACGCCCATGCCGGGCGCGAACGGCTGCTGGACGAAATCTTCGACCGCATCCGCCGCCCGGCCGCCAGCCTTCAGACCGTTATCGGCGTCATGGCGGGCGAGGATGGGGAGAAAAGCCCCGCGCTCGACGCCGCCCTGATCGAGGAGGTGGGGACGCTCGCCCGTGCCATCAACGAACTCGGCGGGCGCTACGATGCCGCCCGCGCCGGTTGGTGGCCGATGCCGATGACGCGCAGTGCCGATCTTCTCGACGGCGTCCGCGCCCGGATGGAAACGGCGGGGCTTGCCGTCGTGACTGAGGGCAGCGGGCTTCTCCTGCGCTGCAACGGGTTTGAGATCCTCGCCCTGCTCTCCGGTCTGGCCGCGCGTCTGGCCGAGGAAAACACCGCCCGCGACTTCGCGGTCTCGGTGGTTGAGGACGGGCCGGGCGCGATGATCGAGCTGGCCTGGACCGGCGCGCCCCTTGGCCTAGGTCCGCTGGAACGCTGGCTGGCCGAACCGCTGGAGCGGTCCGGCGACGACACCACGGGCCGGGCGGTTCTGGCCAGCCATGCGACCGAATGCTGGCCCGAACAGCGCAGCGGGGGGCGGGCCGCGATCTGCCTGCCCTTGCGTGAGGCGCGCGTGGCCTCGCGCCGGCCCGAACCGCTGTTGCGTCGGGTCGTCTACGACTTTGACCTGCTCTTCAAACCCACCGCCACCGCGCTGGCCGAGGCGCGTCTGGATGACCTTGCCTATGTCGTCTTCGACACCGAGACGACTGGCCTTCTGCCGCAGGAGGGCGATGAGATCGTGCAGATCGCCGCGCTGCGGCTGGTGAACGGCCGCCGGGTGGAGGGCGAGGTTTTCGACACGCTCGTCGATCCCGGCCGCAGCATCCCGCCCAAGGCGACCGAGGTCCACGGGATTTCCGAGGCGATGATCGCAGGCGCGCCCGACGTGCCGACGGCGCTGCGCCGCTTTCACGGCTTTGCCAGCGGCTCGGTCCTGATCGCCCATAACGCGCCCTTCGACATGGAATTCCTGCGCCGCCGCGAGGGGGAACTGGGGATGACCTTCGACAACCCCATCCTCGACACCGTGCTTCTGTCGGCGGTGGTCTATGGCAAGACCGAAAGCCACAGCCTTGACGCGTTGACCCACCGGCTTGGCATCACCATCCCGGAAGAGGCGCGCCACACCGCGCTTGGCGACACGATCGCGACGGCCGAGGCGTTTCAGAAGCTGTTGCCGATGCTGAAGGCCAAGGGGCTTCTGACCTTCGGCGACGTGCTGACCGAGGTGCGCAAGCACGGGCGGCTGTTGAAGGACCTGAACGCCTAGCCCAGACTGCGCAGCAGTGCCACCGACGGCTCCCCCGTCGCCGCCATGCCGCGGCTGGCCTGATAGGCGCGGATCGCGTCGCGCGTCTTCGGCCCGATCACCCCGTCGCTGCCGCCGGTATCGAAACCGCGCGCCGTCAGGCCCTTTTGCAGCGCCACGCGGTCGGCCTTGGTCAGCCCGTTGGCATCGGGCGGAAAGCTTGCCTGCAACGGCCCCGCGCCGCCGATCCGGTCGGCCAGCAGCCCGACGCCAAGCGCATAGCTGTCGGAGTTGTTGTAGCGCTTGATGGCGTCGAAATTGCCTGTGACGGCAAAGCTCGGGCCGCCCGCCTGCGGCTGGATCAGCCGCCCCGCGACGCCCGATCCGGCAAGGCCGCCCCATGTCAGGCCCCGCGCCCAGCCGCTTTTGGCAAGGTAGTTGGCGGTCGAGGCCAGCGCGTCGGTCGGGTCGTCGCCCCAGATGTCGCGCCGCCCGTCGCCGGTGAAATCGACGGCATAGGCCTGATAGGTGGTCGGGATGAACTGCGTGTGGCCCATCGCCCCGGCCCAGCTTCCGGTCAGGTTCGCGGGCGTCGTGTCGCCGCTTTGCAGGATCTTCAGCGCGGCGACGAGCTGCTTTTCGAAAAACGCCCCGCGCCGCCCCTCATAGGCCAGCGTCGAGGTGGCGGAGATCACGGAGACATCGCCGCGCCGCTCGCCATAAAAGCTCTCAAGCCCCCAGATCGCGGCGATCACGGTGGCATCGACGCCGTAGCGGCTTTGCAGCGCCGAAAGCGTCGCGCGGTGCCGGGCATAGGCGGCACGGCCCTTGGATACACGTTCGTCCGAGGTGGCGATGGACAGGTAATCCTCCAGCGTGCGGCTGAATTCGGTCTGGTTGCGGTCCCGCGTGATGACGCCGGGCAGGAAGCCCGCACTGCGGAAGGCGGTGTTGACGGTCGCGGCGGTCAGGCCATAGCCCGCCGCCCGCTGCCGGAACGCCGCGACCCAGGCGTCATAGCCCGCGTTCGGCACCGCAGGCAGGTCCCCTGCGGGCGCGGCGCGGCGCGTCGTGGTCAGGGCGCCAAGCTGCGGGTTGCTACAGGCGGCAAGGCCCGACAGCGTCGTCAGGCCAAGGGCGAAGTTGCGTCGCGTGATGGTCATGGTTGTTCCTACTGCCCGGAGTTCTTTTTCCGCCACTGTAGCGGATCGCCCGGCCCGCGCAAAGCGCTGCCGGGGACCGCGTCGCCGGGTGGCAATTCCGCGCCCGTGGACTTGGCCCGCCTTGCGACGTATCTCTGAGGTCATGCTGCGCATCACCGATGACATCGCGATTGCCGACTGGGAGCTGACGGAAAGCTTCATGCGCGCCTCGGGGCCGGGGGGGCAGAATGTCAACAAGGTGTCCACCGCCGTCGAATTGCGGTTCGAGGCCGACCGGTCCCCCCACCTCACGCCGCCGGTCAAGGCGCGGCTGAAGCGGATCGCGGGGCGGAAATGGACCAATGACGGGGCTATCGTCATTCAGGTGGAAGACACCCGCAGCCAGACCCGCAACCGCGAGATCGCGCGCGACCGGCTGGTTGAGATGATCCGCGCAGCCCTCGTCACGCCCAAGAAACGCCGCCCGACGCGGCCGACGCTTGGCAGCCAGAAGCGCCGTCTGGCGGCGAAGACGATCCGGGGCGAAGTGAAGGCCCTGCGCGGAAAGATCGGGCGCGACACGGAGTAGCCCGTAAGCAATCGCGTATTTTACGGCAGATCGTTGCCGGTGCGAACTTTTTCGTTTGGTTTCTCTCGCGCGCCATGGCATCGACGCATCCACGGTCGGGCAAAGGCCCGCCGGGGACGAAGACGCAAACCGGGCAGAGCGCAGAATGCTGAAGAAAGCCTTTCTCGTTGTCACCGGCAACGCCTTCGGCTCTGCCCTGCTGCTGCTGCGCAACCTTATCGTCGCGCGGCTGGTCAGCCCGCATGATTACGGTATCGCCTCCACCTTCGCGATCGTGATGTCGGTGGTCGAGATGCTGTCCTATGTCGGCCTCAACCAGCTTATGGTGGTCGACAAGGATGGCGACGACCCGCATTTCCAGCGCGCGATGCAGGGGTTTCAGGTCATGCGCGGCATGACGTCAAGCGTGATCCTGTTCCTGATCGCGCAGCCCTATGCCGATTTTCTGGGCATCTCCGAAGTGGCCTGGGCCTATCAGGTCATCGCGGTCATTCCGCTGATGAACGGATTGCAGCATTTCGACATGCACCGGCTGAAGCGGCACATGGTCTTTCGCCCCTTCGTCGCGACACAGTCGATCCCGCCGCTGATCTCGGTCCTGTTGCTCTGGCCCATCGCGCTGATCTATGGCGATTACCGGATCATGCTGGTTTCGCTTCTGATCCAGACGGCAAGCATGGTGATCCTGTCGCATGTGATGGCCGAACGCCCCTATCGGCTCAGCTTCGATTTCGGGCTGATGAGACGGGCCACGATGTTCGGCTGGCCGCTTCTCCTGAACGGGATCCTGCTCTTTGGCGTCTTCAACGGCGAACGGCTGATCGTCGGGCGGGAGCTGGGGATGAGCCAGCTGGCCGTCTTTTCCATGGCGATCACGCTGACGCTGACGCCGACGCTGGTCCTTGGCAACGCGGCGCAGTCGCTGTTCCTGCCGAAACTGTCGGCCCTGCGTGACGATGACAGCAGCTTCAACTGGTTCGGCACCGCCGCCGTGGAAGGCGGGATCGCGATCGGGTTTCTGCTGCTTCTGGGGACCGTCCTTCTGGGCGGGCCGATCGTGCATATCCTTCTGGGGCCGAAATACGACGCGATGCTGCTGATCCTGATGCCGATGGCGGTGATGCAGGCGGTGCGGGTGGCAAAGACCGGCGCCTCGACTGTGGCCCTGGCCAAGCACAGGTCCGGCAATGCGGCCATCGCCAACATGTTCCGGGTGCTGTCGCTGCCGATCTCATGGCTCGCCGTGGTCCAGACCGGATCGGTCTACACGGTTCTGGCCATCGCGACGGTGGCCGAGGTTCTGGGCTATCTGGTGTCGCTTTCCCTCGCTTCGAAACGCGCGGGGCTAAGGCTGCGGCCGCTGCTGATGCCGTCGATCCTGTTCGGGATCGCCTGCGCCGGGGCGCTGATCGACGCCGCGATCCTGCTGCCGCAGCCCGGCTTCCTTGACAACCTGCACTGGACGCGCTGGATCGTCGCCGCGATCATCCTTGCGGGGCTGTGGCAGATGTCGGCGCTCAGGGGCTATGTGCTGCGGCGGCTGCGCGGGCGCGTCTGACGCATGTTGCGCGAAAAGCGGGAACCGGTTTTCGCGCTTCCCGAACATGCGGCATCAAAGGGTTGGCGCGTATCGCGTGACTGCGAAGGAACGCGACAGGCCCTAACGCATCCGCACGACCTTGGCCGGAACGCCGACCGCGATGGCGCCTGCCGGGACGTCCTTCGTCACCACCGACCCGGCCCCGATCACCGCCCCGTCGCCGATGGTGATGCCCGCCGTCAGGATGACCCGCGCGCCGATCCAGCAATCCTGCCCGATCACGATGTCGCGTTCGACCATCTCCTGATCGGTGATCCGCTTGTCCGGGGCAAGGCCGTAATCGGCGGCCGTGGCAAAGACCTCTGGCCCGAAGGTGCTGCGCTCGCCCACGCGGATCCAGCTTGTCGTCTTGCCCGCCCAAAGCGAACAGCGCGCGCCCACCTGAACCTGATCGCCAAGCGAGATCCGTTCGGCATGGGCGAAAGAGACGTTCGGCGCGATCCTGACATCGCGGCCAAGCGTCAGGTGCCGACGCTGGGAGACATGGGTATAACCGTAGTAATGCATCAGCCGGAAGGGGTGCAGCAACACCGCCGGGTCGAGCATGGAGCGGACGGCACGTTTCAGCCGACTGACCGGGCTTCGGTGTTGGATGGCCATGGTTTTCCCCCGTATCGCTCGGCGCGGCCCGATTTCTGCATGGCGGCGCAATCGCCAAATTGCTACCACGTTCGGGGGATAGAGCAAACGGAACGAAGAAGCCGGATTTTCAGCCTATGACATCTGTGACCTGCCCGATTGGCGTCGTTGTCGTCGCCTTCAATGCCAGCGACGTGATCGTGGGCTGTATCGAAAGCCTGCTGGCGCAGTCGGCGGGCAGGCCGAAGATCGTCGTCGTCGACAATGCCTCGACCGATGACACGGTGCCGGTGATCCGCAAATGGGCGGCGAAAAACCCGGATGTCGTCTTGCGCGAATTCGCCTCGGGCGAGCGGCCCGCGCTGGATGAGGCGGGCGATGTGGCGCTGTTGCATTCCACGGCGAATACGGGCTTTGCGGGCGGGGTGAACCTTGGCCTCGCGCTGCTGGCCGGGATGCCGGAGATCGGCCATTTCTGGGTGCTGAACCCCGATGCCTTTGCCGACGCGGGCGCGACGGGCGCGATCATGGCGGCGGCGGCGGTGACGCCGGGCTATGGGCTGATGGGCGGGCGGGTCTGCTATGCCGACCCGAAAACCCGCATCCAGATCGACGGCGGAACCATCAACCGCTGGACCGGGGTCAGCAGCAACGTCAACCTTGGCCGCGACGCCGACAAGACGGCGCTGCCCGGTGCCGATCAGCTCGACTTCATCACCGGGGCAAGCATGGTCGCCTCGCGCCGGTTCTATGAAAGCGTCGGCCCGATGCGGGAGGATTATTTCCTTTATTATGAGGAAGCAGACTGGGCCATGCGGCGGGGCGCGCTGCCGCTGGTCGTGGCGCCGGGGCTGGTGGTCTATCACCACGCCGGTACGGCCATCGGCTCGCCCACGCTGGACCGGATGGCCTCGCCGTTTTCGTTCTGGTTCAAGTATCGCGGGCGAACCCTGTTCATCCGCCGCTTCAACCCCGTCGCGCTGCCGGTGACGCTGGCCTATTCCGGCGCCAAGGCGGTGCAGATCCTGCTGAAGGGCGCGCGGCCGCAGGCCGTTGCGCTGGTGCGCGGCGCGCTTTGCCTGCCGCCCCCGAAAGAGGTGCGCGACCGGCTGTCGCCCGACGCGCAGAAGATCGCCTTTGGCCGGTCGTCGGAGTAGCGCCGCGCTGTGCGCGCTGATGCTGCTGGCCACCCCGGCGGGGGCGTTGGAGCTGCGGCTCCTGCAAAACCTTGACTGGGCCGTGGAAGGCACTGATTTCGGTGGGTTTTCCGGCCTTGCCGTGACCGATGAAGGACGCGCCTTCTGGGCCGTCAGTGACCATGGCACGCTATGGCGGGTAAGCGTTGCGCGCGACGAAGCGGGCCGGATCGTGAATGCGGTGCCAGACTGGCACGCGCGGTTTCTCGACAACAAGGGACAGCCGGTTGCGGGGTTCACCAGCGACGCGGAATCGCTTGCCATGGGGCCGGAGGGCGGGCTTTTCGTGGGATATGAAAGCTATTCACGCATCACCGCGGTCAAGCCGCCCGACATGACGCCGATCCCGCTTCACGCCTGGGATCGCTTCAAGGGCGACTGGGGTAACGAAGGCTTCGAAGGGCTGGCGCGGCTACCCGACGGAACGCTTCTGGCGGTGATCGAGGCGCCCGACGACAAGGCCGGGGGGTATCGCACCTATCGCGGCACCAGGGGCGATTGGCAGGACGGGCCGATCCTGCGCTCGGACGGGGATTTCGGCGCCTCGGATGCGACGGTGGACGATCAGGGGCGGCTCTGGCTGCTGGAGCGGCGGGTGACCTGGCTGGGCAAGATGCAGGTCCGTATCTCCACCTGCCCCCTGGCCGCCACGGGCGTGGTGGACTGCACCGCGATCCTGACAACGGAACCGGGGACGTTGGGGAATATGGAGGGCATGTCGCTTTGGCGCGATCCGAAAGGGCGCCAGATCATGACCCTGATCTCGGACGATAATTTCAGCGCCTTCGGCCAGACGACCCTCGTCGAATACGAAGTCCTGCCCTGAGGTCGATTGTCCACGCATCGGCGCCTGATCGCCGACCCGCCGGGATTTTCATTTTGCCAATAGGGGGCCGCTCGGCTAAAACTCCGGCGGAATTGAGGTGGGGCGTTCAGGGCATTCCGGGGGGCGGGCCACAGGTCCGGCACAGCACAAGAAACGGAACGAGCGCGAGGTCCAGGGTGAAGATCGCAGTATTTGGTATGGGCCGGGGCCTCACCCCGGCGGACCGTCCGGCGCGCGGCGGCCTGATGACCTGCCGGGATCACGCGTGATGACGGCCATGGACCCGCTGAACACCACCCCCGCCACCCTCGCCGGACGTAACCGCAAGGTGCTGATCGTGGTGGAAAACCTGCCCGTGCCGCTGGACCGGCGCGTCTGGCTTGAGGCGACGACACTGACCGCGCATGGCTATGAGGTCAGCGTGATCTGCCCGACGGGGCGCGGCTGGGACAAGCTTTACGAAGTCATAGACGACATCCACATCTACCGCTACCCGGCCCCGGCCGAGGCGCATTCCGGCGCCGTCGCCTATGCGCGCGAATATCTCGGCTCTCTCTGGCACTGGTTCCGGCTGGCCCCGCGTGTGCGCCGGGAACGCGGCTTTGATATCATCCATGGCTGCAACCCGCCCGACCTGATCTTCCTTCTGGGGCTCTGGTATCGCTGGCGCGGCGTGCGCTATCTTTTCGACCATCACGACGTCTGCCCGGAGCTGTTCGAGGCGAAGTTCGACAAGCGCGGCCTGCTTTACAAGATCATGCTGATCTGGGAGCGGATGACCTTCGCCTCTGCCGCCGTCTCCATCGCCACGAATGAGAGCTTTCGCCAGATCGCGATTGACCGTGGCCGTATGGCGCCCGAGGACGTCTTTGTCGTCCGCTCTGCCCCCAAGATCGAGAAGTTCGAGATCCGCCCAGCGGACCCTGCGGTCCGCAAGGGGGCAGGCACGGTCATGGGCTATGTCGGCGTCATCGGCCAGCAAGAGGGGATGGACCTTCTGGTCGCGGCGGCCGAACACCTGATCCAGGCGCTGGGCCACCGGGACGTGCATTTCGTGATCGTCGGCTTCGGGCCAGAGCTTCCGACCGTTCAGGCGGACGTGGACCGCCGGGGGCTGTCGGACTGGTTCACCTTCACCGGGCCGCTTTACGGTGAGGATCTGCTGCGCGCGCTCAATTCCTGCGACATCGGCGTCAGCCCGGACCCGAAGAACGCGATGAACGACATTTCGACCATGAACAAGGTCATGGAATACATGACGCTTGAAAAGCCGGTCGTGCAGTTCGACCTGAAAGAGGGCCGCGCCTCGGCCGACGATGCCTCGGTCTATGCGCGGGCGAACGACCCGGTCGATTTCGCCGAAAAGATCGCGGGTCTTATCGACGCCCCCGAAAAGCGGGCCGAGATGGGGCGGGTCGGGCGCGAACGTGTCCTGTCCGCGCTCAGCTGGGCGCATTCGGTGCCGAACCTGCTGGCGGCCTATGACCGGGCCTTCGGCAAGATCGGCAAATAATGCGTTCCGGGTTTGGGTTGAGGCAGTAACTATCGGAATTCGAACGAAATAAGTTCGAATTCTGATGCGGTGTAAACCCGAAAAGCTGTGGTCAGGCCTGGCGCGGGGGGACCAGCGCCACAAAGGCGATCCCGACCAGCGCGCCGCCAAGATGGGCCTGCCAGGCCAGCCCGCCCGCCATCGCCCACCAGAGGACGAGGTTCAGCAGGACCAGCGCGCCCGCAGATTTCAGCACCGGGATGACGCTTTGCCCCCGGATGCGCAATTGTCGCGCGCTCAGCATCAGGAACGCCCCTGCAAGGCCGAAGATCGCGCCCGAGGCGCCGACCATCGGCACGTTGTCGGCGGGCGAAAGCAGGCCATAGGCCAGCCCGCCGCCGATTTGCGACAGGCCATAGAGGATCAGCATCGCGCCCCCGCCATAGCGCTGCGCGAGGATGGAGCCGAAGACGATCAGCGTCACCATGTTCAGCGCCAGATGCGACAGCCCGCCATGGAGGAAACCGTAGGTCGCGAACATCGCGAATGCCTGGCCGGGATAGGTCGGAACCCAGTCGCGCAGAAGGCCCGACCAGAAGCCGCCGTATTCGTAGGCCGCCATCCGCCAGGACGGATCGCCCCAAAGCCGGAGGTCGGCGCCGGTCAGCAAAAGCTCGGGCAGGGTCGAGGCGATCACCAGCGCCCAGATGACGGCAGGCACGCGCAGGCGAGGGGGCGTTCCGGGCGGCATCGGGTCAGAAGGGGACGAAGCGGGGCAGGGTGGACAGGCTTTCGCGCATGAAGGCGATCAGCCGCGCCTCTGCCTGCATTTCCGTTTCATCCGGGCCGATGGGGGTGACATAGCGCACCAGCGCGCCGTCGGTCCGGCCGGACACGAGGCTGTCCTTCAAGACACTCATCTTCGCGCTGAAGTCGTTCGATTCCCGTTTGCCGCGCCCTTCGAACCAGTAGATGACCAACTGCTTGGTCAGCCCCTTCTGGATCACCGCGCGGTTGGCGCGGAACGTGCCATAGCCCTCGGCCGTCAGGTCAAGCGGCATTTCCTGAAGGCTGAACACCTCCCACCCGCCGGTCGGCAGGCAGACCTCGGGCGAGTGGATGCCCTGGCCCTCGGTCTGCTTGTTGTACCAGGCGACAAAGAAGCTGACCGGCTGGGCCACGTCGGGGTTCTGATAGATCGCGTTCAGGTAATCGTCGGCGGCCAGCACCTTCTCGATGTCTGGGTCAAGCTGTTCGGTATAGCTTTGCCAGTTGTCGATCACGCGCGGGTAAAGCGCCAGCGGGTCGCGATCCGGCGCGGCGATCTGCGGGGCGGGCAGGGTCTGCCAGGCCAGCGAGGTTGCGGCGGTCAGCAGCACCGCGCCCAGAAGGCCTGCCGAGGGCTGAATACCGAAGACGCGGGCGAAGATGCCGCCAAGGCCGTTGAAATCGAGGTCGATCGCCTCGGACAGCGACAGGGGCGTGGGCGCGATGCGCTGCAAGCCCATCGCCATCAGAAAGAGGATGCCGACGCAGATCAGGAAAATTACCCAGCCCTCGAAGAAATGCAGGAACCCCTCGGCCTGCTCGATCCCGTAACGGTCGACGAGGATGCCGATCACCCCGATGCGGACAGAGTTCATCAGCACCGTCAGCGGCGCGGCCGACAGGAGAAGCACGATCTTGTGCCAGAACGGCCCGCGATAGAGGATCGCGAAGAGGTAGGAAAAGCTGAGGATCGGGAAGAGGTAGCGCAGGCCGGAACAGGCCTCGGCCACCTGAAGCTTGTAGACGCCAAGGTCGATTACGTTGCCTTCCAGATAGACCGCCACACCGGCAAGGCTGACCAGCCAGACGCCGATTTCTGAGGACACCGTCTGAAGGAAGATCGTCAGCTTCCAGTAAAGGATCTGCGGCAGCGGCAGCATGAAGACCAGATGCACCACCGGCAGCATGTGGTGGCGCCCGCGATCCCAGCCGAAGACGGTCAGGACAACGCCGCCGACCCAGATGATGAAGGCATAGGTGACGATGTCCGGCACCCGCATCATGTTGCCAAGCGCGGCAAGGCCCAGCCCCGCGGCCAGGACCACCAGCCCCGGCCAGCGCGCCCGCGCCGGGCCGGGCGGCGGCATCCGCCGCAATTCGCGCAGGAAGAGGTAAAGCGAGATCAGCGGGATCAGCGGCCCGTGGCTGTATTCCGCCGTCGACCAGGCGCTGAGAAGCGAGGCGAAGCCAAGCCAGAAGATCGGCAGCGAGGCCACCAGAAGCGCCACGAAAAGGCCAAAGCCCACCGGACGCACCCCGGCCGAAAGCGAGGCGGCGCTGTCATTCGGGGTAGGGCTATGGGTCATCTGATATAAAATCCGGCCTGGTTAAACACGCAGGAACCTACTGTATACGCTGGCAAAGATCGACAGGCTTCCGCTGCGGGCCAATGAACTTTGCGTCAGGACGCGGCCACCGTTGCGCAGCCGCGCGCGGAACCCGGTCCGCGCGCGTCATTGCGTCAGGGACGGAAACTGAAATTCCGGTCCAGCGTCAGGAAGACCGCGTTCGATTGCGCCGTGCCGCCGTTGTCGGACCGATGGCGAAGCTGCAAGCCGCCCGTCATGTTCCAGTCCTGCGTCAGCATCCGGGAGTAACCGGCGCTGAGCGTGGTGCGTTCGGTCGTGTTATAGGCAAAGCCGGAATCGGCCGCCTCGGCCCGGCCCCAGTCCAGCGCGAGGTTGAGGGCGGAATCGGTGTTGATCGCATAGTTGTAGGCAACGCCGATGCGCGTGTTCAGCACGTCGGTGCTGGTCCCCGTCGCCGTGTTGGCGCCGTTGCTCGTCACGCTGCGCTGGGCGGTGATGGTGATGTCGCTCGACCGCATGACGCGGTTATAGGCCACGCTGCCCGACAACCGGTCGCTGCCGCCCGGCGTATGGGTCACCCCAACCGTGCCGGAGAAAGTGCCGGAGGGCAGTTGCAGCGTGCGCCCGAAGCTGAGGATGGAGCGGGTGCCGTTCTGGTTCACTGTCGAGGTGAAGTTGCCGAAGATCGTCCCGTTCGGCAGCGTCTTGGTCAGCTGGAAGGCCGAGGTCGCGCCATTGCGGGTGGTCCGGCCGCCGATCGTGTCGGTCGTGATGTCGGTAAAGCCGATCTGCGCGTCCAGCAGCAGGACCGGGTTGATGTCCATCGTCGCGCCGATGGCGTAATCCTCGGTCCGGCGGCTGGTGCTGACCGGGTCCTGCGCGTCGAAATCGGTCAGTCCGACCGATCCGCGCACCGTCATCACCGGCGATACCTTCATCGTCACCGTCGCATTCGCGGTGTCGGTCACCCGGTCGTAAAGCGTATTCGGGTCGATCGCGGTGGCGAAAGTGTCGTAATCCGTCTCGGCCCGCTTCAGCGCAAGCTGGAAGCCAAGGGGCGCGTTGAGGCCCGTCTGGTAGGTCAGCCCGTAATCCTTCCAGGTCACCGTGCCGCCGCCGCCCAGAAGCGTCCCCAGCGCCTGTTCTTCCTGCTCGACCTTGAAGGGGTTCAGGAACTCACGGTCGGCATGGCGATAGCGGCCATCCAGCGTGAAGCGGCTGTTGACGCCGTCGCGGGTATAACGAAGCCGGACCTGCGGATCTTCGAAGCCCGACACGCTGCGCCCCGGAATGGAGGCATTGCGCAGCACGGTCGACCCCGTGATCGACAGGTCGCTCAGCGGGGTGATGCTGGACAGGTTGAAGTCCAGCGTGTTGTCCCAGATCGTCGTCGTGCCGGAACTGGAATTGCTAAGCCGGAAGTTGTCGTCGAAGGTCAGCTTGCTCGACAGACCGAAGTCGATCTGAAGCCCGCCGGTATTGTTCAGCCCGCTGGGCGAGGGCGTAAGCCCCCCCCCCGCCGTCTGCGCGGCACCCGCCGTCGCCATGCCCGGCGTTGCGGCCGTCGTCGTCGTTGCCGTCGTCGGCTGCGCCCCTGCCACCGTGCCGACGCCCCCCTGCTGCTGAGGGAGGGCGCTTGTTGGCAAGAGTGTTGTCAGGGCCGCGATTACCGCGATTTTCTTACTGCTCGTCCCCACCACGCGATTTGCCCTTTATTCGAAGAGTTTGCGCTCCGGTGCCACGATGACATCGCCGTCACGAAGCATGATCACGGGCGCCTGCGCCCCGCCTTGTACGGCTTTGAAGTTGTAGTTGTACACCGTTTCCGTGCCGGTTTTCTTGTTCGGGCGGCGCAATTGGATGCGCTTGGTCGCGGCGAAGCGGGTCAGGCCGCCGGTTTCGGCCAGGAATTGCAGCAGCGTCGTGCCGGACTGGATGTCAAGCCGACCCTGGGTGTTGAATTCCCCCATCGCGTAGACCGAGACGGTGCCGTAAGGCTTGTAGTTCTGCGCGGCGGTCTGGGCGGCGGCGTTGTTCACGGCACTGGTGATCGGGTTCAACTGGCCGACCGAAAGGTAGACCGTCGGCGCCGAGGCGAAGTTCGGCGCCAGGGCCGAGGAGATCGCACCGCGCATCGTGCTGACGCTGCGGCCCGAGGCCTTGAGCGAGCCGACCAGCGGCAGGCTGACGGTGCCGTCCGGCAGGACGAGAAGGCTGCGGTTCAGGCTCGGGTCCTCAAGCACTTCCATTTGCAGGACGTCGCCCGGCTGGATGGAATAGCCCTGCGCCCAGGCGGAGGGGGCAAGGAAGATGGCCACGAGAAAGGCAATGAGGGTCCGGAACATTATGTCACCCTGAGTTTCGAATCGAACCCACACTAAGCCCGATTGTTGATCTTTCAAATTGTTAACTCGTAATCTTCACGCGTTTGCCGGGGGCCGGAACGGTTCGTTGTCCAAGGGCAACACCCCCCGGCGTCAGTTTCCGACCGTCGTACCACCCGCTTCAAGGGCCTGAACGTCCTTTTCGGCATCCGCCGCGTAGCCGGGTTTCTCCGCCCCTTGCGGGAAAAGACCCTCCATCCGGCGATACTGGGCCAGCGCGTCGCTCTTGCGGTCGAGGGCGAGGTAGGTCTTGGCCAGGTGGAACTGCACCGACGGGTCGTCGGGCATGCCCGCGGCGGCCTTTTCAAGCTCGCTCACCGCTTCCTTGTAGTTGCCGCGCAGATAGGCGATCCAGCCATAGGTGTCCTGGAAGGCCGGAACCGTGCTGCCGCGCAGACGGCGGGCGATGATCTCGGCCCGGTTCAGGCTGTCCTCACCCGCGCCATGAACCGATAGCAGGCTGGCGAGGTTGTTGGCGATGATCGGATTGCCGGTGTTTTCCTTGTAAAGCGCCTCATAAACGCTGATGGCGCCTGCATAATCCCCGGTCCGCTCAAGAATGCCCGCCTGCGCCCATTTCAGCTCGGGTGCGTCCGGTGCGGCCTTCTGCGCCTCGGCGATCAGGGTGCGGGTCTCCTCGGTCCGCTTCGGGTCGCTGGCGACGATGCGCACCAGCGCAAGCCAGGCCTGGTTGCGCGAAGGGTCCGCCTCGACCAGCTTGCGCATGATCGTTTCGGCGGCGGCCGTGTTCCCGGCCAGAAGCTGGACCGAGCCGTTGATGAACTCGATTTCCGGGTTGTCGGGCGCCTCATGGCTCAGCTGGTTGGCATAGGCCAGCGCCCGGTCGATCTGGTTGTTGCTGACATAGGTCCGCAGGATCGCGATCTTGGTCCCCAGATCGCCCTTGCCGCTGTCGACTAGCCCCTGAAGATAGCCGACTGCCTCTTCGCTGTTCTTCTGGCCGTTCAGGACGGCGGCCTGAAGCCCGACGGCCGCGTTACGCGCGGCGGGCTGGGAACTGGCGGCAAGCTGATTGGCGACGGCGCTGGCGCGCGGCCAGTCCTGCATCGCGACATAGACCTGGCCCAGCGGCATCAGGATATGGGCGTTGCCGGGTGTCAGGCGCAGCGCGTCGATCAACACGCTTTCGGCCTGCACAAGCTTGTTCTCGGACGCAAGGAACTGCGCATAGCGCAGCGATTCGTCCGGCGCGCGGTTCGAGGCGTTGACGGCCAGTGACAGCATCTCGCGCATCAGGTCGCGGTTGCCGTCACGCTCATAGGCGCGTGCCATCAGCGTCATCAGGGCCGGGTCGTTCGGGCTGTCGTCCAGCGCGCGGCGCAGGACCGCGATGGCATCGCCCACCTTGTCGTCGCGGATGTCCCAGCCCGCCTGAAGCTTCATCGCCTCGACATAGCCGGAATCCTCGGCCAGCACCTCATCGACCAGCTTGCGCGCCTCATCGTCCTGATCCGAGGCGCTGAGCATCCGGGCCAGCCCGATCTTGATCCGCCGGGTGTCGTCGGGGCTGCCGTCTTCCTTCAGGACCGCGCGCATGTCGGCGATCGCCTCATCGTGGCGGCCGAGGTCGAAAAGGAACCCGGCGCGCGCGGAGGTGAAGATGGGCGAGGTGGCGCCGCTGGCGATCACCTTGTCAAGCTCGGCCACGGCGGCGTCGGTGCCGCGATGTTCGGCGAGGAACCGCACAAGGTCGAAGACATGGGTGACATCGGGCGCGGTCAGATCGACGCGCGCGCGCAGATGCGCCTCGGCCTTGTCCAGCTCATCGCGGGACACATACCAGCGCACGAGGGTCGCGCTCATCTCCGGCGCCTCGGGGAAGCGCTGGACCATGTCGATCAGCCCGTCCTCCACCGCCTGCTCGTCACCAAGCGCGGAAAGGACGGTCAGGCGCTGCGCGTTCAACTGCCGGTCCTTAGGCTCAATCGCGATGGCTTCGTCGATCTCGGTCAGGGCGGCGTTGAAATCCTGCGCGCGCAGGCGATCATCGACGATGACCCGGCGCAGCAGGACATTGTCGGGGTTGGCCGCGCGCAGCGCCTTGATGCGGTTCATCGCGTCGACAATACCGGCGCTGTCCGCCTCGGTCGTGGCCTTGCCGTAATCCGCCGCCGCCTTCAGGGCGAGGATCTGCGGGTCCTGCGGCGCAAGCTCCGCCGCCGGGGTCGCGTACCGCTCCGCCACCTCCCAGTCGCCATTGGCGACCGCCATCTCCGACAGGGCGCGCAGCGCGTCGAGGTCCTTGGGGTCCTGTTCGGCCAGCCGCAGGTATTGCGAAAACGCCTCGCGCAGCTTGCCCCGGTTGCGCTCGATCTCGGCATAGGCGCGCCGCGCTTCCTTGTGTTCGCCGTCCAGCTTGAAGACGTTGCGGAATTCGACGATCGCGCGCTCCACATCGCCCTGTTCCAGATAGGCCATGCCCGACTGATAGAACTTCTCCGCCCGCTCCTTTGAGGATTCGCAGGACGACAGGGCCATCACGCCGATGGCCAGGAAGGCGGGAACAAGTACTTTGCGGAGCGTCATCAAATCCTCTTACGCGCCTCGTGGGCGGCCCATACGCCAGAACCGGGGCGCCAATATGGCAGGTCCGTCAATTATTGGGGAGTCTTTGCCCGAACTGGGGGCATGGGGTCAATTCAATAGCCCGTGCCCTTCAGGACGACACGCACCGTCGACCACAAAAGCCACATGTCCATGCGGAAGGTCAGCTTCTCGTCATACGCGCTGTCATACTCGGCACGCTTGGAAAAGGCGCTTTCGTTGCGGTCGGACACCTGCCAGATGCCGGTGATGCCGGGACGGAGCGAGTAATAGGCCAGGCCATGATAAAGCGGCCGCTGGCTGGGCATCATCGGGCGCGGCCCGACAAGGGACATATCGCCCGTCAGCACGTTCCAGAGCTGCGGCAGTTCATCAAGCGAGGTCTTGCGCAGGAAACGCCCGATCCGGGTGATGCGCGGATCGGACTTCAGCTTTTGCGTGCTGTTCCATTCCAGCCGCGCCTCGGCGTTGCGGGACAGGTAATCCTCAAGCATCTTGTCGGCATCGGGAACCATGGTCCTGAGCTTCAGCATGCGGAAATTCCGCCCCCGCCGCCCGACACGTTCGTTCCAGTAGAAGGGGTTGGAGCCATCGGCGGCCACCAGAAGCGCAAGCAGAAGGATCAGCGGCCCGACGACGAGGCTGGCCGAAAGCACGGCGGCGACGTCGAAAAGGCGCTTTACATAATTTCGGTAGAGACCAGACCGAGCCGCGATATTCACCAGACCTACCGGAGCGCTAGACATCTCAAACTCGTCTGACAGTTCATTCAACTGAAGCGTCATACGTCCACTCCGCCCGTGCAACCATTCACCCCCACCGCGGCATGACTGCGACCGTTCCGCTGGCCCGTCACGATTCTGCGCCGTGGCAATTTCACTATGTGTGTACTAGCATTTTTCGCATCTTGGCGAAAACACGAAAACGGGACCGGCCCCCCTGTCGGCGGTGTTCCAGGCGCCTAACCGGCTGATTCCCGCCATTTATGGCTATTTTGTGGCGAAGGCCCGCAAACCGGGCGTTTCGCGCTCGGAAACAGATATATTGACCTTCGGGGCTTTGTGCGGATTTTGCCGCAGCGCAGCGTGTCCGGCGGGGCGATTCGCAACCTTGAGGCGGTTCATTCTGGCGCAGGCCTTGCCCGTGCCATTAAGTTGTCGAAGTTCTCGGGCAGTAACGGCGTGAACTCCGGCCCGGATTGGGCTATGCAGTCTTGCATGTAAGACGAATATTCTTACCTGCATTCGACGGATGGATTGGTGAATGAATAAGGTCGTGGAGACCGGAGCAGAAGATACGAGTGTCGGCTTTTACATGGATTTCTTCGGGTTCCGCGAGCGTCCCTTCACGCTCGTCCCCGATCCCGATTTCCTGTTCTGGTCGGCGCAGCACCGGCGTGCCTATTCCGTTCTGGAATTCGGCATCCTGTCGCGCGCGCCCATCACTCTGGTCACCGGCGGGGTCGGTTGCGGCAAGACGACGCTTTTGCGGGAATTGCTGCGCCAGTTCGGGTCAAAGGTCACCGTCGGGCTGATCTCCAACGCCCAGGGCGGGCGGGGGGAACTGATCCAGTGGGTGCTGAACGCGCTCGACGTGTCCTTCGACCCCAATGCCAGCTATGTCCACCTGTTCCAGCAGTTGCAGGACTACCTGATCGAGGAATACGCCTCGGGCCGCCGCGTGGTGCTGATCTTCGACGAGGCGCAGAACCTGTCGCAGGAAAGCCTGGAAGAGCTGCGGATGCTGACCAACATCAACTCCGGCAAGGATGAGGTCATCCAGCTGGTGCTGGTCGGGCAACCGGAACTGCGCGAACTTGTCCTCGACCCCTCGCTGCGCCAGCTTGCGCAGCGGATCGCGGCCAGCTTCCACCTTCTGCCGCTGGATGAGAAATCGGTGGGCGAACTGATCGCGCACCGCCTGCGCGCCGCCGGTGGCACGGGCGAAGAGATCACGCCCGAGGCCGCGCGCATGATCCACAAGCACACCCACGGCGTGCCGCGCCTGGTCAATCAACTGTCCGACATGTCGCTGCTCTATGCTTGGAGCATGGACCATCATCATGTAGACGAACATGTCGTACAATCCGTTCTGGACGATGGCGTGTTTTTCGCCGCCCAGATCGCGGCCGAGGAAGAGAAGCGGAAATGAACCTGGACCTGTCCTTCTACTTTGCCGTCTTCCTGCGGCGCATCCACTACTTCATTCTCGTCTTCGCGCTGGTGACGGCGGCGGCCATCGCCGCGGCCTTCCTGCTGCCCGCGGTCTATACCGCGCGCTCGACGCTGGTCATCGAAAGCCCGCAAATCCCCGGCGCGCTGCTGCCGCCGACGGTTCAGGCCGCGGCGATGGAGCAGTTGCAGATCGCCGAAAAGGATCTGATGCGGCGGGTCAACCTTCTCGACATCGCCAACAAGCTCAATGTCTTCCGCGACATGAACAAGATGACGCCGGATCAGATCGTCCAGGCGATGAGCGACGCGACGACGATCAACAAGAGCGCGGGCAAGGGCCAGGCCGCCTTCATGACCATCACCTTCGATGGCGAAACCGGCCCCAAGGCGGCGGCGGTCGTCAACGAATATGTGACCATCGTCCTGACCCAGGACGCAGAGCGTCGCAAGACGGGTGCATCCGAAACCGTGGCCACCTTCCAGTCAGACGTGAAGAACCTTGACGGCCAGTTGAGCGACATGAGCGCGAAGATCCTGAAATTCCAGGAGGAAAACAAGGATGCGCTGCCCAACACGCTGACCTATCGCCTTGGTCAGCAGCAGATCCTACAGGACCGGCTGGCGCAGACCGAACGCGACATCGCGCTTCTGAAGGACCAGAAGGACCGGATGATCGCGCTCTTCAACGCGACGGGCCAGATCACCGGCGTGGCGGCGGCGCAGACGCCCGAGGCCAAGCAACTGGACCAGCTGCGCCAGCAGATGAACGCCTCGCTGGCCGTGCTGTCGCCCTCGAACCCGAAGATCAAGCAGCTTCAGGCGCAGATCGACCAGCTTGAAAAGGTCGTGCAGGCGCAGCAGGTCCCGGCCGATGTCTCGGGCGCAGTGATGTCGCCGATCGACGTGCAGATCGCCTCCATGGACGCGCAGATGGAGGCGCTGGAAGAACAGCGCAAGCAGCTGATCGAACAACTCGATATCCTCAAGGATTCGATCGACCGCACGCCCGCGAACCAGATCGCGCTGGACGCGATGACGCGCGACCTTGGCAATATCCAGGGCCAGTACAACAATGCCGTGGCAAAGCTGGCCGCCGCCCGCAGCAGCGAGGTGGTCGAGGCGCAGGCCAAGGGCGAGCGGCTGACCGTGATCGAGGCGGCAAGCGCCCCGGACAGCCCGACAAAGCCCAACCGGATGATGGTTGCGGCGGCCGGTGTCGGCGGCGGCGCGGCGCTTGGCATCGCGCTGATCGTGCTTCTGGAACTGCTCAACCGCTCGGTGCGTCGGCCGAAGGACCTTATCAAGAGCTTTGGCATCACGCCCTTGGTGACGGTCCCCTATATCCGCACCCCGAATGAGACGATGAAACGGCGCAGCGGCTTTGTCGTGCTTCTGCTTCTGGCCGTGGTCGGCATTCCGGCGGTGATCTACGCGGTGCATGTCTATGTCGCGCCGCTTGACTACATCTTTGCAAAAGTGGCTGACAAGCTCGGGATCAGGCTTTGATGCGCCCCGTGCTTCGCGGACAGCGGAAGGTTTAACGGTATGGAAAAGCTTGAAGCGGCGCTTGCGAAGGCGCGGGAGATGCGGAAGTCCGCGGTCGGCGGGGGCGATGTCGTCCGCAGCCGGACCGTGGCGGCCGCGGCCCCGGTGGCCACGACGGGCTGGGAAGACCTGCCTGAGGTGACGATCTCGCCCGAAATGGCGATGCGCAACCGGATCACGGCCCTGCAGGGCGGCAAGAATGCCGCGCCCTATGACATGCTGCGCTCGCGCACCATCCGCATGATGAAGGACAAGGGGTGGACCCGCCTTGCCGTGACCTCGCCCGAGGCCGGCTGCGGCAAGTCCACCGTGGCGCTGAACCTCGCGGTCAGCCTGGGGCGGCAGAAGGACCTGAAGGTCATGCTCTTGGACCTCGACCTGCGGCGCCCGTCGCTGCACCGGACGCTGGGCCATACGCCCGAGAAATCGCTGCACGACTATCTGGCCGGAGAGGCGGAGTTCGAGCAGACGGCCGTCAGGATCGGGGCGAACTGCCTCGTCTCGCTGAACGCGACCTACAGCCACCGCCCGGCGGAGCTTCTGCAAAGCCAGGCCGCCCGCGACGCGCTGGACGCGGCCGAGCGGCGCTACAAGCCGGACCTGATCCTGTTCGACATGTCGCCGATGCTGGCCAGCGACGACAACCTCGGCTTCCTCGGCAATGTCGATTGCGCGATCCTCGTCGCGGCGGCGGAAACCACCACGCTGCCCAATATCGACATCTGCGAAAAGGAAATCGCCCAGTTGACCAACGTGCTGGGCGTGGTGCTGAACAAGTGCCGCTATTCGGATGACACGATCGGCTACGATTACGGCATGTACGAATAAGCGGGGCGCGGGCGATCCGCCTGTCGCCCCGTCTTTCGCTGTTCAACGACCTGCAAACGAAAAGGCCGGGCAACTTGCCCGGCCTTTCTTGTTCTGTCAGGTCCGATCAGGCCGTCTTGCGCCGACGGCGCAGGGCGGCGAGGCCACCGAGACCGCCAAGCAGCATCAGACCGGCGGCCGGAACCGGGACCGGCGCAAGGCCGATGCCAGCAAGCGCGCCATCGGCGAAGCCGATATTGTCGTTGGTGCTCATGATCGTGAAGAAGATGTCGCTGACCAGGATCGGCGCGAAGGTCGACGCGGCGAAGCCCGGACGGCTGTTGCCGAAGACGTCGGTCGCGTAGGTCGACACGATCGGGAAACCGCCGTTGATCGAGGCCATCGCAACTTCCTGCGAGGACCCGTCACGTGCAACGAAAAGGTCGAGGAAGTAAAGCGCATCGACCAGCACCGGAGCGCTGAAGGAAACGCGGATCCACTCCTGCTCGCCATTGGCGAAGGTGGTCACCTCGTCGTCGTAGCTGCCGACACCGTAACCGTCGGTGTCAAGCGCGAGGCCCGCCGCGTTGGTGCCGGCATTTGCCGTCCCGTCGAAAGCCTGGGAGTTGTTCAGCGGTCCGCTGGCCGTCATGGTCCAGCTGACGCTGCCACCGAAGATGGTGCCCGTCGTCCCGGTATTCGCGTTCGTAAAGTCGATGATGTAAGCGTTCGCAGCAGCGGACCCAAGCCCGATCACCGCGCCCGTAACAGCACCGGCCACCCATTTCATGTTAAACATAGCCACCCCTTGTAGAAAAATAGCAAGCTCCGTCTCCACATGGTTTTACCACATTTCGCCGGGGAAGGAACATCTGTCGGCCACATTTCGACCATTTTTCGTTCGAGTTCGCCACATTTCAACCATAGCGTGTTCTCTAAATGGTTCCATGGGCTTATCCGCCGCTTTCGGGGGCGTTCGTCGCCGATCTGGCAACATTGATTGGTCGCGATGCGGCTACGATCCGCGAACTTTGACTCAATCGTTTCCGTGTCGGCAAAAGCACCCCCGGAAGACAGAAGGCGATTGCGGCAACGGATCAAACTTGTCAGACCGTTCCGCAAGAAATTGTCCTTACCTTTGGCGCCAGATATGACCTTCGACCACGTCGTCATCATCCCGCACTTCAATGATTCGAAGCGGTTGCAGCGCTGCCTGCGCGCGCTGTCGAAGGGCGACACCGACAACACCGAGATATTGGTGGTCGACAACGCCTCGACCCAGCCGCTTGATGCGGTCCGGGCCGCATTCCCCTCCGTCCGCTTCGTGGAGGAGCCGCTGGCGGGTGCCGCCAATGCCCGAAATCGCGGGGTTCTGGAAAGCGCGGCGCCGAACCTCTTCTTCCTCGACGCCGACTGCATCCCCTCGCCGGACTGGCTGCGGGTTGCCAGGGCCACGGTCGGGCGGGCGGACATCGTCGGCGGCGCGATCGACGTCTTCGACGAAACCCCGCCGCCGCGCAGCGGGGCGGAGGCGTTCGAGACGGTCTTCGCCTTCAACTATCGCGACTATATAGAGCGCAAGGGCTTTTCCGTCACCGCCAATCTCCTGACGACGCGGGCGGTGTTCGAGGCGGTCGGCCCGTTCCGGCCCGGCCTGTCGGAAGACGCCGAATGGTGCTTTCGCGCGCGCGACAAGGGGTTCGGGCTGGTTCTGGAAGAAGCGCTGCGGGTGGCGCATCCGACGCGGTCGGACTGGCCCGCCCTGATGCGCAAATGGCGCCGCATCACGCGCGAGATGTTCGGCCTGCACATGGCGTCGCATCCGGGCCTGGGCGGGCGGCTGCGCTGGTTCCTGCGCGCGGTCGCGGTCGCGGGCAGCGGCCTTGCGCATATACCGAAGGTGCTGGCGCATCCACGGCTTGCGGGGCCGGGGGAGCGGCTGCGGGGCGTTGGGACGCTTCTGCGCTTTCGGCTGGTGCGCGCGGGCTGGATGATCGGGCAGGTCTTCGGCCGCGACGTGACCTGACGAAAAACCCCGCCGGTGACCGGCGGGGTTTGTTGGTTCGGTCTGGGCGTGCCCTCAGAAGCTTTCGTAAGCCCCGGCGTCAGGCGCCTTGCCCTTCGGACGGGCGGCGCCCACCAGGTCGTCCTGCGGCGCATAGGCGGCAGCGCCCTTGTCGATCGCCGAAGACCCGGACTTGAGCGTGTAGTCCTGATTGCCCGGCGCGGTGAAGTCATTGAAGATGCTGCCGGGGATGACGTTGTTCAGAACCGTATGCCCAAGGCTCGGGTTGGGCTTCACCCGGATGTCCATCGCCAGGTTGTTGGCGACATCGACATTCTTGGAAGGCGTCCCGTTCTTGTGCGGCGACAGCATGATCCAGGGATAATTGGTCTTCTGGCCGGTGATGTTGACGACGGTGTTGTTCACGATCTTGCTGTTCAGCGCGCCGTTGATCGTGATGCCATGATACCTGGAGGTAGCGACGACGTTGTTGCGAACGATGACGCCATCGAACATCCCGTCGAACATGCTGATGCCCTGAAGCTGGCAGCGCAGCGGGCTGACCTGGGGGGAGACCCATTCGAAGATCTTGTTGTCCTCGATCGTCAGGTTGCGCACCGTGCCGGTCCCCGGCCTGCCGTCGGAGCCGCGCGACCAGGATTGGAAACCGTCGAGGTGCGAAGCCGAGGTCTGGGCGCAGTTCTGCACCTTGTTGCGGCGCACGATGGAGTTATTGCCAAGCGCGCGCAGGCCGTCGCCGCTGAACCCGTCGACGATATTGCTGTCGGCGTAGGAACCGGTGCCGGTGATCTGGACGCCGTTGAAGATGCCGGTCGCACGGTTGCCGATCACGGACTGGCGGGCGCCGTCGATCAGGAAGGCGTCACGCTTGTTGTTGTTCCAGTCCGTGACGGTCCAGCCGACATAGTTCGCGGCATTCGCGACCGAGCGGACGTCGAGGTCCTGGAAGACCAGATCGCTGGAATCCGCCATGGATCTGACAAGCGGGCTGGGCCCCGGCTGCGCGGCGGTCGGCCAGACCTTCAGGCCCTGAAAGATGATCTTGCTGGAGCTGCGCACCGAGATGCCATCGACATGGGCGACCTGGCCCGGCATCGCCGCGAACAGGACTGGCGAGGTGAACTTCATCCCCTTGACCACCAGCGGCCCGTGATAGCCGTCGAGGAAAAAGACCCGGTCGCCGCCGGTCAGCTTGTTGGACAGCGCGAGGGCGTCAAAGCTTCTGTAGGTCTGGCTGGCGCTGATGGTCGGCGCGGGGCCGGAGACGCTGATCTGGGTCGGGGGAACGACCGTGTTGCCGGTGGCGCCGCCGGTAGAGGTCGACGTGCCGCCGGAGGTGTCGGTCGTGCCGCCGGAGCTGTCCGTCGTACCGCCAGTCGCCCCGCCTTCGGTCGTCCCGCCCTCGGTTGTGGAACCGCCCTCAGCCGTGGAACCGCCTTCGGTCGTCCCGCCACCCTCGGTCGTGGTCCCGCCCGAGGTTTCGGTCGTGCCGCCCGAGGTGGGCTCGCCCCCGAAACCCGGCTCGCCGCCGGTGGTGGTTTCCCCGCCGGTCGTGGTCTCGCCGCCGGTGCTGAACGGCTCGTCCGAGGTCCCGGCCGAGGTTTCGCCTTCCTTGCGGGCGCGCGTCCACTTGGCCTTGGCCGGGCTGACCGCAATGGCAGAGCGGGTGCGAAGCGACTCTTCCTCGGCCTTCGGCTTTTCGGTCGTGGCCTGAAGCGAGATCGCGTTCAGCGCCGAACCCGTGACAGGTCCGGGGGTCTGCGCCTGAATGAAATAGTCGGCTGCGGCTGCAGGCGTAACCAGGACAGTCAGGCCCATGCCTGCCACCAGCAGGGGAGGGACGATTTTCATGGTATATTCCTTTGGTCGGTGAGTGTGTCCTGGGTCCGAACAATGCGGTTCAACATGGCAAAGATTGGGCATAAATGCAGTCCCCATGTGTTCGCTGGGGGCCTTTCGTTCAGAAATTTACCTACAATTCAAATCCAATCGGCATGTTCCCGCCGAGATGGAGGACGACAGCGTTTTCGCGAAAGAAACAAACTCAACCGTACGGTGGCTAAATAATGCCTTGATCCCCTTTGGCGAGAGTCTGGGCGCCGTAGCCGCGAATCCGGGGGGCGCGCTGTCCCGCGCAGGCCCCGGAGATGACCGGCAAAGGCGGCAGCAACGCGAATGGCAGCCGTCCCGCGGCCCAGCCCAGAAAGGATCAAGACGATGGACAAGTTTGCCGACTACCCGACGACCCTGACCGCACCGGGGCGCGACGCGATCGCGATCGTGCCGGACGATCTTGGCGATCTCAGCATGATGCCGCGCGCCCTGTTCGTGGGGCAGGGCGGGAACCTGACGGTCAGGATGGCGGGGGGGCAGGACGTGACCTTCGAAGCCGTGTCGGGCGGAACGATCCTGCCGGTGCGCGTCCGCCGGGTCTATGCGACCGGCACGACGGCCTCGGCCCTCGTCGCGCTCTGGTAGGCGGCCGGATATGGGAGAGACCGCTGAGGACGGCGCGGACCCCCGCGCCGTCCTTGTTTTATGCGCAGCCCTCAGACCGCGTCGCTGCCGCGCTTCCACGCATCGCCATTCGCCGTTGCGGCAGGGCCGGTGATCGTCTTGTAGGGCGCGCCCGCAGGCGGGGCGCCGGTCGCCGTCGCGCTGAGCCAGACGTTGAGGTATTCGACATCCCCGACAAGTTGCAGGCTGCCGTTGTTGCGGCCAAGGAACCCCAGGGCGCGGTTGCTCTGGAACACCCCGTTGCCGGTGGCGGTATAGGGAACCGTCGCCGCCACGACGCCGTCCAGCGTCACGATCAGATGCGCGGCGGCGTGATCGGCGGCGCAGACGATGTCATACCAGACCCCCGCCGCCAGGCCGAGGCTGACAATCTCGCTGCTCAGCATCTTCGCGCCGGCCCCGTCCTCCACCGTCACGCGAAGGTGGCCGGTATTCATGATCTCCACGTCAAAGCCGGTAGAGGCCTGTGAGAACAGGATCTGCGTTGCCCCGCTGGGCAGCGCGGGCAGGCGGAAGCGGGCGGCGAAGGTGATCCCGGTCACCCCCGCAGGCACGTTCTGCGTGTCGAGGTAATAGGGGCCGGTCGCCGAGGTGGTGAAACTGGCCGAGCCTGCGGGCAGCGTATTGGCCAGAACGCCCGCGTCCGGCAGGCTGCTGACCGGGATGCCCGCAAGCCCCGCGACGCCCAGATCGACGATCGGCAGGTTCTTCCACACGCCGATGGACAGATCCTCGGGGAATTTCAGCGCGCCGGTCGCGCCGCCGTCGCCATAGGTCAGAAGGTCGGCATGGGTGAAAGGCCCGCTTTCGGGGAAGATGCGCACCCGCCCGGCGGCGATCTGGGTGTTGCCCGCGGGCTGGCCGTTGATCTGAAAGCCCATCACCTCGGTCCAGTGCGGATAGGTGGTGTCCAGCGGCGCCTCGGCGCGGGCAAGGCGCGTGGTCGTGACCGGCCCGGCCGAACACCAGACCTCTACCCAGGCGCCGGTCTGCTCCCACAGGCAGTTGTCGAAGACCGGGACCGGCCAGCCGACCAGCCCCGCCGCCTGAAGGACCGACGCCGCCGTCAGGCGCCCGAACGCCTGCCGCCCGTCCGCCGTCAGCCCCGAGGGGTGGGCAAGGTCGGTCCAGCCGCCCGCGCCGTCGTCATAGCCGTTCACATAGCTTAGCGGCTCAAGCCCCAGCGGCAGGAACATGGTCGCGTCGGGCAGCGACAGCATCGCCCGCCAGCTTGTCCGCGCGGCCTGCTTGTTCACCATGTTCGCCTGCACCGCGCCGCCCAGAAGATGCGTCGCATCCGCCATGTCGGCGGTGATGTCGAAGCGGTGCGGGCCATAGGCGATCCAGCGGGTATGGGCGTAGTCGTAAAGCTCTCCGAACCAGTGATCGGCGTGATAGCTTGATCCGCCGCCATAGGTGATGTCGGTCGGGAAGCTCAGCGCCGCGCCCGCGGCCGTCTTGCCGGAGAACAGCGGGAACATCGCCTCGCCGTAATTCGCGCCAAGATTGCCCGGCGCCGCGAACCACGACATCGCCGCGATACCGACCTGCTGGCCATCGGCGGTGGCGAAATCATGCAGCGCGCGGTCATCGGCCCAGTTGCGGGTCGTGTCGGCGTCATTGACCAGGGCGCGCGGGTCGGTGCCGGACACGGTCTGGAACACCACCGCGAATTTCTCGCCCGGTCGGCTGGCGATCAGCGTATCGGCCAGCGCCGCGACCGCCGCGGTCATCGGGGCGGCCTGGGTCACGAAATGCAGCGCGGGCGTGCCGGCCGCGCCGTGAAGGATCTGCACCGCCTCGTCATCGGTGATCGCGGGCGGCGTCGTGACGTCCTGAAAGGTGGAAAGCAGGCGTTCCGGCTCCGACTGGCCCCAGATGGCGATGACATGGCCGACGCCGAAGCGCGTCGCGGTCTGGGCGCTGACGGGGGGGGAGGTCTTCAGCCGCACCTGCACCCGGTACCACGACGCGCTGCGCGGCGCGGAGATCGTCGCGACCCAGTCGCCATTGGCATCGGTCGTCGCAACATCGGCCCAGGCGGTGGACGTCGCGCCCCCGTCATCGGTCGAAAAGGCCCGCGCCTGAATGACCTCCGCCGCCGTGCCGGTGCCATGGATCGCGATGTCCGCGCTGTTCTGGCCAAGCGCCGCGCCGCTGTCGAACAGGGTCCGGTCGCGGGAGAAGTTGGCGATGGAAACCGTGCCGGTTGCGACCGGCGGGGTTCCGCGCCCCTCGCGCCGCAGGACCGAAAGCGATGAAAGCGAGATCATGTCATGTCCCCTCTTGCGGGACTTGCGCCGCAACAGGGACCGGCCGGGCCGGGAAAACATCGGCGCTCGTCCGGTGAATGGCGCCGGGCCGCCCCGGACACCATCGCTCGCAGGCTGGATGGGGAAGGGCGATCCCGGCAGATTGCCCCCGACCTCATAGCATCGGGCAGGCGGGCGTTGCGCCTGCGGGCGCTGCGGCGCGCGGCGCGCTTCCCTTTCAGCAATCCCTGCCGTAGGCGGCGCCAAGGAAGGTGGCCAGCGCCGGAGCGACGACGCGCGCGGCGGCCGCGTCCGCCGGATGCAGCCCGTCGGTCAGGTCACCCGGTCGCGGGTCCGCCCGCCACCGCGCGGTGCCGTCGAAGAAGGCCGCGCCCGCGTCTTCGGCGACCGACCGGGCCGCGGCGAAATACTCCCCCAGAAAGGGCCGTTTCGCCCCTCTGAGGCCCGAGACCGGACTGGTCGAGGCGACGACGATCAGCGCCTCGGGCTGTCCGTCCCGCACCCCGGCGATGATCGCGCGAAGGTTGCCGCGCGAACGCTCAAGCGCGACGCCGTCCAGCATATCCGCATCGTTGATCGCGAATTCGATCAGGACCAGATCGGGCGAAAGCGCCACGATCCCTGGCACCTGCGCAAGGCCCCAGTCCGAGTTTGCCCCGGCCTTCGCCACACGGTCCACCACCACCGGGACGCCAAGGCAGCGCCCCAGCCGCGCGCCCAGATCGTCGGGCCAGGACCCCCGGCTGGTCAGGCTTGTCCCCGCCGCCACAAGGTGCAGCGTGGCGGGGATATCGCGCCCGGTCGCGGACGGAACGTCGCCCAGATCGCCCGGCACCTTTCCGGGCCTCACGAACAGCGCCACGGCAAGAAGGACCAGAACCGCGCCCGCCACCGCTGTGGCCGCGCGCCGCATCCTCAGGCCAGACCCTGCTCGGCCAGCGCACTTTCCCGCGCATCGGCGTCCGTGAACCGCCCATAGGGGCCGACCTCGATGTCCGAGCGGATGACCCTGGCCGGGTTCCCCGCGACGATGGAGCGGGGCGGGACCGATTTCGTCACCACCGACCCGGCCCCGACGACGCAATTGTCCCCGATCTCCACCCCCGGCAGGATCATGCTCCGCCCGCCGATAAAGCAGTTCTCGCCGATCCGCGTGTGCAGGTAGAGACCGCGCGTCCGGTCATGGGTCAGAATCCGCGCCTCGAACGCGATATAGGACTGCGCGCCGACATGAACGCCGATGGGAAAGGTCCGGTCAAGCTTCGCCGAAAGCGAGAACTGCGCCGTCGGATGGATATCCATCCCCCAAAGCCGCGTCAGATAGGCCCGCTTGAGATCGACAAGCACGTTGCGGAGCGCGGAAAGCCGGTTGAGACCGCGTTTCTTCGCTTTCTTGTGGGGCGGGGGGGCGGCTTGTTCGGTCATGGCTTCGATCCTTCGGCCATCAGGCCCTGCCCGCGCGTCCGTGCCTCAAGCTTGCGGCCAAAGGCCATCAACGGCGCCTCGAACCAGGTGAAGGAGACATAGGCCGCAGCGAAGGTCCCCGCCATGCAGAGCAGCCCCATGATCCAGAACGGCGGCAGGCCCAGGCCCAGCCGGTCCGCGACCATGAACAGCGCGTAAAGCACGAAGAAGTGGAAGAGATAGATGAAGTAGGAATAAAGCCCGACCTGCGCCGCCCAGTCGAAGACACGCCCCCGCAGCCCCCGCAGGATCGTCTCGCAGGCCGCGATCGTCATGCAGGTCGCCATCGTCACGGTAGTGAACAGTGCGGCCGAAGCGACCGGGCCCTGCCCGTGGCCGATCAGCGCCGAAACACCCAAAAGCGCCGCGAGGATCGCCCAGAGATGCGGAACCCGCCGGATCAGCAACGCGACCAGCCCGCCCGTCGCGATACTGTCGAGCCGGGCGAGCGGGAAGTAATAGATGTTCTCGTACCCTTGCGCGTAAAGCCAGATGCGCAGCACGAAGGGGGCAATGGCGAAAAAGACCAGGATCGCCGGAAAGGACCTGCGCAAAAGCCAGGCAGACAGGCCGAAGAGGACATAGGCGAATTCCTCGACCGACAGCGACCATGTGATCGTGTAGGGAACGCTGTCAGGCCCGGTGAAAAAGGCGAACCAGCCGGTCAGGAAGAGATAGGTCGCCCAGATCCGTTCCAGAGCATCCTCTTCGTAATGCGTCACCTTGGAAGCGATGAAGAAGATCGTCACCGCGACGACATAAAGCGGGATGATCCGAAACACCCGGCGCAGGAAGAAGGCGCGGATGGACCCCTTTTCGGTATGCGACAGAAGGAAGCGCGTGATCAGGAAGCCGCTTAGCGGATAGAAGATGTCGACCCCCAGGAAGCCGTAGCGCAGGAACTGCTGCGCGACGATGTCAAGGTCCGTGGCCGGATAGCGGGTGGCGACATGGAACAGGACGACCATCGTCACGGCGACGGCCCGGATCGTGTCGAGAAGGTTCGACCGATTGGCGAAAAAGGATGGCGTCATACTCGTCCTGTCCGGTTACGGGTGGCTGGCGCTGCCGGGCGGGCGGGCACACCGGTCCGGGTGACCTCCGGGGCGAAGCGGGTGAAGCTCATCCCGCCTCTGGTCTTCTCCTCAACGATGTCTTCGCCCTCGGCATCGCGATCGGTGGCGGTCAGCATGAAGACACCGGCCCCGATCATGAACATCATCAGCGAGGCGACCTCGCTCCAGACATAGACGGTGGCGAGTGTCAGCATCAGGCTGACCATGGTGATGCCCCAGCCAAGCCGCGCATTGGCAAGCGGCCCGCCCTTCTTGAACGGCCGCTTCCCGATCCCGACAAGGGCCGTGACCATCGCCAGGAAAAGGAACAGGAACGCCGGGACGCCGAAGACCAGCGCCAGCCCGAGCCAGAAGTTGTCCAGGCTTCCCGTCATCCAGGACGGCAGGTCCCATTGCCGGAAGCCGATCCCGAGGATCGGCGTTCGCCAGACCTGCGCCATGCCATAGTCGAAAAGGATGAAGCGGACGTTTGCGGTCGAACTGTTGAAGGTCAACCGTGACGTCACCGCGACGATGGCGGGCCGGTTCGAGGCGAGTTCAATGATCAGGTAGGCGATGCCGAACACAAGGCCCAGCCGCAGCCAGATCTTTTCGAGGTTCCGGGCGATATAGGCATAGAAGGCCAGCGCGATCTGCACCATCAGGGACAGGAACGGGCCGCTCGACACCGAAAAGAAGCAGCATGCGATGATGATCGCGCCGCCGGTCCAACGCCAGAAGCCGGAAATCACGCCGCGCAGGGAGATGAACCAGATCGACAGCACCAGCGACACGAATAGTCCGTAGTGGATCGGGTGCGAAAACACGAACTGGACCCGGTCAAGGCCCATGCGACGGATGTAGTTGACATCCTTCACACTCGTCACGCCGGGGATCATTTCGAACAGTTTGGGCAAGACGAACTGGGTCGTCACGGTTTCGTATATGGCGAAGGGGAATGAGAAGAGGACGAAGAGGCCGAGCAGCTTCGCGACGTATTGAAAATCCTCGACCGTGCGCACCATCGCGCGGGCCGCCATGTAACCACCCAGAAAGATGATCGAGTTCGACCCCGCGTATTGAAGCGCGACATTGGGGTTGTGATAGAAGGGAACGAAGGTTCGCCAGAACATATAGGCAAGGATCAGCCAGTCTACATAGGTTATCTTGCCGAAACGCCCGGACAGAAGCCCGATCAGCTGGATCGGCATCAGGACCATGAACAGCGCCCGCGAGGGCGTCATCGTCAGCGAACCGATCGTAAAGGTGATCGGCAGCATCAACGTCAAAAGCGATAAAGTCACAAGGAAGCGGCCGCCCGACTGTGGCGCGGCTGTCCGCCCGGCGCGGAAATCGCGCCCGGAAAGGTTGGCGGTCATTTCGCCCAAGGCGACAGGTCCTTCTTTGCCAGCGGGGCCATGACTAAATCAGCGCAAGGGTGAAGTCCATAAGGCCGCCGCGCCCTGATACGGCGCCGAATATAGCCTGGGGAAATTGGTAACAATATGGCCGTTTTCAGCCGATCGTCGGCGCTCGGGAACCGGGTGGTCAGGGACGGGGCGGGCATCTTGCCTTGTCACGGGGCCGTGTCTAAGGCTTGATGATGTTTCCCATGCCCTTGCCCTTTCACAGTACCGCCCCATGGACCTTTCTCCAGTTCCCGCCCCGGTGACGGAGTGGCCGCGCCGCGCCCCCATGCGGGCGTTGCGGGCGCTTCTGACCATTCCGGTCGAAGCCTCGGGCGTCAGTCAGACCTGCGTTGCGATGTTGCGTGCGGCGGCAAGGTCCGGGCGTCCGGTTTCGCTCCATGCGCCGCTCGTGCGTTGGGACGGTCTGCGCGGGGTGAATGTGACCGTCGCCCTGCCAAGGGTCTTTCGCGGTCTGCCCTACCGGCTTCTGCGCACCTATGCCGACACCCCGCTTCAGGCGCGGTTCATCGCCGCCCTGGCAGAGGGCGAGGTCGCCTATCTCTGGCCCGACACGCCGCTTGAGACCTATGAAAAGGTCGCCAGACGGGGCAATCCCATCGTGATCGAGGCGGTCAACACCCGCATGGCGGTCGCGAAAGAGGTTCTGGACGCGGCCTATGATGCGCTGGGTTCACCGCCGCTGCATGGCATCACGGCCGAACGGATCGCGGTTCAGGCGGAACGGACCGCGATGTGTTCCGCCGTCTTCGCCCCCAGCGCGATCGTCGAGGCCTCCTATGCCGGAACGCCCGCCGCCGGGCGGCTGATCGCGGCGGGATACGGCACCTGGGTGCCAGAAACGCTGCCCGAACGTCCGCCGGTCGATGGCAGGCCGGTGCGCTTCCTCTTTGTCGGGCGCGACGGGGTGCGCAAGGGGCTGCATCACCTGCTTGAGGTCTGGCGCAACGTGCCGGAGGGGGCGGAACTGCGGATCGTCGGCGAAATCCCGCCCCTCCTGCAAGAGCTTTACGGCGATGTGCTGAACCAGCCCTCGGTCTCTGCCGCAGGCTTTACCGAAGGGATGGCGGCCGAATACGCCGCCGCCGATGTCGCGGTCCTGCCCTCGCTGGAAGAGGGCGACCCGATCGCCACTTATGAGGCCGCGGCCCATGGCCTGCCCGTCATCGCCACCGTCGCCGGGGCCGGACGGTTCGGCGCCGAAACCGGGCTGGTCGACATGGTCGTGCCAGGCGATGTCGCCGCGATCCGCGATGCCGTCGCGCGCTACACGGCCGATGCAGAGCTGCGCCGCCATCAGGGCGCCCGGCTCAGGGCCGCGTCCTTCGCCTATGACTGGTCGCTTGCCGGCCCGGCCCGCTTCGCGAAACTCGACGCCTTCCTCGCGCGCTGAGAGGGCGCGCTTTCCGCGCCGAGATGGCTTTCGCCCCGCGCGCGGGCCAGGTCGGACTGGCGCTGGCGTTCGCGGAACCGCTGCCGGTCGGCGTCGCTATAGTCCCCCATGCAGGCGGCGCAGGACACGCCTTCTTCATAGTCCGGGTGCTGCCGGTCTGCCTCTGACACCGGGCGGCGGCAGGCGTGGCACATGCCATACGGCCCCTGCCGCAAGGCATGGCCGACGCTGACCCGCTGATCGAAGACGAAGCATTGCCCCTGCCACAGGCTGTCGCCCTCAGCCACCTCTTCAAGGTATTTCAGGATGCCGCCTTGCAGGTGAAAGACCTCTGGCACGCCCTCCTGCAAGAGGAAGTTCGTCGATTTCTCACACCGGATGCCGCCGGTGCAGAACATCGCCACGCGCTTGTTTCCGAACCGCCCCGCATTCGCGCGCCACCAGGCGGGAAACTCGCGAAAGCTGCGGGTGCCGGGATCGACCGCGCCCTCGAACGTGCCGATGGCGACCTCGTAATCGTTGCGGGTGTCGATCACGACGACATCAGGGGCGGAGATCAGGGCGTTCCAGTCGCCCGGCGCGACGTAATGCCCGGTCCCGGCGCGTGGATCGACATCGGGTTCGCCCATCGTCACGATCTCACGCTTCAGGCGCACCTTCATGCGGCCGAAGGGCATGTCCGCGGCGGTGCTTTCCTTCCAGTCGAGATCGCCGCAGCCGGGCAGGGCGCGGATATGGGCAAGCGCGGTGTCGATCCCGGCGCGCGTCCCCGCGATGGTGCCGTTGATCCCCTCCCGCGCGAGCAACAGCGTCCCCCGAACCCCCACGGCCTCGCAAGCCGCCAGAAGCGGTGGTCGCAGCGCGGCGGGATCGTCGAAGGGGGTGAACTTGTAAAAGGCTGCCACGGTGAACATCGGCCCCCAATAGACCCCGGCCCTTCCGCGCACAAGCGCGGTCAGGAATTCCCGGCCCCTTGTCCGTCGCAAGGCGTGGTAGAGTGCCGCCATACGATTGCGCCCCAAGGTTCATTTTTCCAACCCATCGAAGGATTTTCGCGATGCCGACCCACAAGGTCTTGCCGGGCATTGACGCCCTTGGCTGCGGGTTCAACCCGTTCGAAAACACCAATGACAATTACAAGCCCCGTCTCATCACGCTCGACTATACCGGGGACGACCGGCCCTATTCCGATGCCTGGTCGGCGGGGACCTATACCGCGCCGGGCAACCGGGACTATTCGGTGCCGAAGGGGATCGTGATCGACCCTACCGGCAGCGCGGGGCTGCTGGAAAAGGACGTCTCCGAAAGCCAGAGCGAGGTGGAGGAGAAGCTGGCCGCCAAGGCCTCGGTCTCGGGCGGCTTCGGGCTTTTTCGGGCCTCCTTCGCGGCCAGCTACGATGTCGATCAGAAGCAGGTGAACGCCAGCAGCTACGCCTCGACCCGGATGTCGCAGAAGATGTGGGGCCTGTCCCTTGCGCAGAATCTGATCGACACCCGGCCCGAGCTTGACAAGGGGTTTCGCGCGGCGATGTCCGGCCTGCCGAAGGGCTGCACCTCGGCCCCGGACCGCCGGGCCTGGGACAGGTTCTTCGGCAATTTCGGAACCCATTATATCCGCGGCTGCGCGGTGGGCGGGTTTTCCGAACTTTTCGTCTCTGTCACCCGGTCCGAGACGATGACCCAGTCGAAGATCGCGGCGCAGCTCGAGCTTCAGTATGGGTCCTATTTCAAGGGCGGCGGCTCGGCCGAGCGGGACAAGATGGACAAGGACTATCGGGAGGCCTCGCGCGCCAGGACGCGGCTTTACGGCGGGGATGCGGGCATGGTGGCGCTGATGGAGACCGACCCCGGCGCCTATGCGCACTGGGTCGCGACCATCGCCGACAACCCCGCCACCCGCGATTTCGGCCTCAAAGAGATCTGGACATTGATCGAGGACAGCACGCTTCAGGCCGCCGCGAAGGCCGCCTTCGCCGATTACTGCTACCGCAACAGCGACTATTCGGTGCGGATGAACGGGGCCGGGTCCTTTGTCGACATCACCGGGCAAAGCGGCCTCTCGCATCTGGGCGACGCCACGTTCGAGGCCTGGGTTCACCCTGTCGGCACCGGCACCGCCACCAATGGCGGCATCCTCTTCAACAAGGACCAGAGCTTTGAGATTGCCCGCTACCCGAATGGCGAGATCAAGTTTGCCTTCGGCATCGAGGGCGTGAAGGGCTGGGTCTGGACCGCGACCGGGCGGTCGATCCCGGCGAACCAGTGGAGCCACGTGGCCGTGTCACGCAGCGCCAAGACCGGCGCGGTGAAGGTCTTCATCAACGGCCAGCCGCTGTTTTCCCAGACCGGCAAGGCGGGCGCGCTGGCCGACCCCGGATTCAAGCTTCAGCTTGGCGGACGCCCGACGATTGCCCAGTTCTTCGACGGCTATCTGCAAGAGGCCCGCGTCTGGGCCAGGGCGCTGGACGGAGCAGAGGTGCAGGGCGCGATGTATAACCGCCTTGAAGGGAACGAACCCGGTCTTGTCGGTCTCTGGACGTTGAACGACGCGACGGGCGACGATGCCGCCGACCGCGGCAGCGGGCGCAACCCCGGCAAGCTGCGCAATGGCGCCAGCTGGGCCGTGCCGCCCGTCGCCTCGCCGGTGACGCTGCATGTCCATAGCGGCGGGCTGGAAACCGCCGCCATCCGGGCCGCATTGGCCGCCGGGACGCCCGGCGACCATTGACGCGGGCCTGCGGGCTTTCTACCCATGAGGGGGAGTGAGGGAGCGCGCGCATGTCCAAAGCCTTGATCGTGATCGACATCCAGAACGACTTCTGCCCCGGCGGCGCGCTGGCCGTTGCCGGGGGCGATGCGATCATTCCGCGCGTCAACGCGCTGATGGACGACTTTCCCGTCCGCGTCCTGACGCAGGACTGGCACCCGGCCGATCATTCCTCCTTCGCCGCCAACCATCCCGGCGCCGCGCCCTTTGGCCTGATCGACATGCCCTATGGCCCACAGGTCCTCTGGCCCGTCCATTGTGTGCAAGGCACGGACGGGGCGGCCTTCCACGCCGCGCTGAAAACCGACCCGGCCGACCTTGTCATCCGCAAGGGCTTCCGCGCTGCGATCGACAGCTATTCGGCGTTTTTCGAGAATGACCACGAAACCCCCACCGGGCTTGAAGGCTATCTGCGCACGCGCGGCGTGACCGACCTGACGCTGGTTGGCCTCGCCACCGATTTCTGCGTCGCCTATTCGGCCATCGACGCGGCGAAGCTCGGCTTTACCGTCACCGTTCTGGAGGGCGCCTGCCGCGCCATCGACCTTGACGGCTCGCTCGACAAGGCGCGGGCCGACATGCGCGCCGCCGGCGTCCGGCTGGAGGCCTGACATGTCCGACATCGCCACCCGCGTCTATAACCACAACTTCAAGATCGACCCGATCGTCCGGTCGCTGATCGACACCGATTTCTACAAGCTTCTGATGTGCCAGTCGGTGCATCGCAACCGCCCCGACACCAATGTCGTCTTCTCCCTCATCAACCGGACGAAAAGCATCCCGCTGGCCCGGCTGATCGACGAAGGCGAGTTGCGCGAACAGCTTGACCATGCCCGCTCGCGCACCCTGACGCGGGGCGAAAGCACATGGCTGCGCGGCAACACCTTCTACGGCAAGCGCCAGATGTTCAGCCCCACCTTCATGGAGTGGTTCGAGAACCTGCGCCTGCCGCCCTATGAACTTGAACGCAAGGGCGACCAGTACGAACTGACCTTCGAGGGCAAGTGGCCCGAGGTCATGTTGTGGGAAATCCCCGCACTCGCCATCCTGATGGAACTGCGCTCGCGCGCCGTCCTCGCCACGATGGGCAAGTTCGAGCTTCAGGTCCTCTATGCTCGCGCCATGACCCGCCTTTGGGAGAAGATCGAGAGGTTACGCAGGATCGACGGGCTGAAGATCGCCGATTTCGGCACCCGTCGCCGTCATTCCTTCCTTTGGCAGGATTGGTGCGTGCAGGCGATGATCGAGGGGCTGGGGGATGCCTTCATCGGCACCTCCAACTGCCGCATCGCCATGCGCCGCGACATCGAGGCCATCGGCACCAACGCGCATGAACTGCCGATGGTCTATTCCGCGCTGGCCGATACCGATGCCGACCTGCGTCAGGCACCCTACCGCGTCCTCGCCGACTGGCATGAGGAACATGAGGGCAACCTGCGCATCATCCTGCCTGACACCTACGGCACCGAGGGCTTTCTGAAGAACGCCCCGGACTGGCTGGCGGGCTGGACCGGCATCCGCATCGATTCAGGCGATCCCGCCACCGGGGCCGAAACCGCGATCCGCTGGTGGAAGGAGAGGGGGGAGGACCCGACAAGGAAGCTCATCATCTTCTCCGACGGGCTCGACGTCGAGAAGATTGAGGAGCTGCACGCCAAGTTCGCCGGGCGGGTCAAGGTCTCCTTCGGCTGGGGGACACTTCTGACCAACGATTTCCGCGGCCTGGTCCCGAACGACGCGCTCGCCCCCTTCAGCCTCGTCTGCAAGGCGGTCAGCGCGGATGGGCGACCGACGGTGAAGCTCTCGGACAACCCCAACAAGGCGATGGGACCGTCCGATGAGGTCGCGCGCTACAAGCGCGTCTTCGACGTCGGCGCGCAGGAGCGGCTTGAGGTGATCGTCTGAGGCCTGCGCTCAGCCTTCGCCGCCGCAGATGATTTCCACCGCCTCTTCGGCGGTATCGACATAGCGGAACAGATCAAGGTCGCGGGCAGAGATCGTGCCCGCATCGGCCAGCGCCTGCCAGTTGATGACGCTTTCCCAGAAGTCGCGGCCGAACAGAAGGAACGGCACCGGCTTCATCCGTCCGGTCTGGATCAGGGTCAGCGATTCGAACATCTCGTCCAGCGTGCCGAAGCCGCCGGGGAAGATGCAGATCGCCCGCGCGCGCATCAGGAAATGCATCTTGCGCACCGCGAAATAGTGGAAGTTGAAGCACAGATCCGGCGTCACATAGGGGTTCGGGGCCTGTTCGTGCGGCAGCACGATGTTCAGCCCGATGGACTGGCCACCGACATCGTCCGCGCCGCGATTGCCCGCCTCCATGATACCCGGCCCGCCGCCGGTCACGACGACGAATTCGCGGCCGTATTCGGCAAGGCTTTTCTCTGTCACTAACTGCGCCAGTTTGCGCGCCTCGGCATACCACGGCGCCATGCCGCGCAGGCCCTTGGGCTTGCCCTCGGACGCCCCTTCCGGGTCGGGGATGCGGGCGCTGCCCATGATGACCACGGTGGATTCCACCCCGCGTTCATCCATGATCATCTGCGGCTTCAGCAGTTCCAGTTGCAACCGGACCGGGCGAAGCTCCTCCCGGCACATGAATTCGGCATCGGTGAAGGCAAGGCGATAGGCCGGCGCGCGCGTCTGGGGCGTGTCGGGAATGCGGTCGGCCGCCTCGACATCCTGATGGCTGTGGCGGAACGGGTGGCGGCGGCTGTCGTCGTTCATCGGTATCCCTTGCGCGGTCTGGTCCCCTTTGATGTCAGGGATCGCCGTGATTGTCCAACCGCTACCGGAAAGCCGGTCCGTGCGCCCATATCGTCAGCGACCAGCGCTCCCCCGCCGTGACAGGCGTCACACGGTGCAGGACGAAGCTGGGGAAGACGGTCGCGGCGCCGCGTGCCTTCTGCGCCTCGCGCGCGAAACCGTCGGGCCAAAGCTCAAGCGTGCCGCCCTGATAGCCGCCCGGTTCGGACAACTGCACCACCATGGTCAGCTTGCGCCGCGCGGCCACCGCGCCCGCGCCGATATCGGAATGCCAGTCGAAATGCCCCTCACGCTCGGCCCCGTAGCGGGCGACCTGTGCGCTTTCGGCGAACTCTGTCAGGGCAAAGTCGAACCCTTCGCGGTTGGCGCGGGCGACAAGGGCGATGATCCGCTCCATCACCCAGTCTGCGCCCGCGCGGTCGTCCAGCCAGGCAAGCTCCGCCCGGCGGATATTGTGATCGGCGGTGTTGCGCACCAGCCCGGCTTCGTCCAGCGGTTCGCTTTGCGCAAGGGCAATGATGCGGTCGCATTCGGCCGGGGTGAAGGCCTCGGGCAGGGTCAGGGGGGTGAACATGGGGGGCGCGGGCGGACCGGGGCAATGGCCCGGCGGGATGCGGGGCCTGATGCCCCGCCATCTGCGCCGGAACGGCCCGGTAGTCTGCGCCGCCCGCGACACAGCTGTCGCAATCCGGCCGGGGAACGGCGGGTGCCGCCCCCGGCCCGGCGCGGGTTACTTCGTCATGTCGACGGGAACCTCGACGGTGACGTCACCGGCCTTCTCGAAGGTCAGCGTCAGGCTGAAGCTTTGGCCGTTTTCGGGCTTTTCCTTCAGCCCCATGAACATCACATGGTCGCCGCCCCGTTGCAGGGAATGTTCGCCATGGGCGGGGATCGCAAAGCCTTCCGGCACATGGATCATCTGCATCATGCCGCTGGCATCGGCCTTGTGGGTGTGAAGCTCCACCTTGGCGGCGATGTCGGACTTGGCGTCGATCAACTGGTCATCCGCGTCGCCCGCGTTTTCGATCACCATGAAGGCCGCCCCGGCCATGGAACCGGGCATGAAGCGCGCATAGGCGTCCTTGACGGTGATGGTGTCCTGCGCGAAGGCGGGCAGGGCGACGGTCATGGCCAGCGCCGCAAGGGCGAATTTCAGAGGTTTCATCTGCGTTTTCCTTGGTTCGGTTGTCTGAATGTCGATAGGCGTTCAGAGCCGGACCGGAGGGGCGCGGGCATTCGGGCGGGTGTGGCGGTCGGCGCGCAGCGTGGCCTTTTGCGCCGGGTGCAGCGTTTCCGAAAGGACGCCTGCGGGCGCCATGACCTGCGGTGGAACGCTGTCGATCGCCGCCAGAACGCTATAGGCAAGGTCGGGGCACAGATGCGACTTGCCGGTGGGCTGGCCGTTTTCGTCCAGCGTGATCTGGATAAGACCACCGCCGGAGCAAAGGACCAGAACACGGCCCTCGACCGTGGTCTGCCCCCGCGCCGCGGCCGCGCCATAGCCCATGACCGTCATCGCGACGGTCAGGATCAGGGCGACAAGGCTTTGCAGCGGGCGGGTCCTCATGGTGGGGAGTTTAGGCGTCCGGTCCGGGGAAGGGAAGGTGCGGCGATGGTCCGGCCGCGCCGTCCGGCGGAAAGGCGACCAACTGCCGCAGGGATCAGAAATGCGCCTTCGGTTCGTCGGGTTTGCCCGCCGCAAGGGCAAGAAGGCCGCCGACAAGGCAAAAGCCGATGGGGAACATGGTGAAGACGCCAAAGCCGAAGGCGTGATACATCAGCGCCGCCGCGATCAGCATCAGGATGCCGCCCCACAGCGCGCGCGCCTTGGCCATCGCCCCGCCCGCAAGCGCCAGAAGCGGCGCAAGGAAGCTGCTGACCCGGATCAGTTGCGCGTTCTCGACGGGGCCGAAAAGCTGCCCCACCTCGGCATGTTTCGCCACCACCTCGGTATAGCCATAGCCGAAGAACCCGACCACCATCGCGAAAAGCCCGCCGATGATTCCCAGCATCAATGCCGCGTTGCGCATGGTCTTTCGCCTTCCCGTGCCTGCCCCGTGCGGGTGTCCTCCCGCTGGCGCTGACATAGGCATTCCGCGCGGGTCAGATCAAGGGGAAGGGGCCTGAGGGGGCGAAAACGAAAAGCCCCGCCGAAGCGGGGCCTGGTCACAGATCACCCCTTCGGGGGATCAGGCCGCGGCTTGCGCCTTGGCGATGTCTTTCTTGATTTTCAGCGCCTTGGAGGACAGCTCTTCATCCTTCGCCTTGGCGAGGAAGGCGTCAAGGCCACCGCGATGGTCGACCGAACGCAGCGCCGCGGCCGAGATGCGAAGCTTGAACGACTGGCCAAGCGCATCCGAGATCAGCGTCACGTCGTTCAGGTTCGGCAGGAAGCGGCGGCGCGACTTGTTGTTCGCGTGGCTCACGTTGTTGCCCGACATCGGGCCCTTTCCGGTCAGTTCGCAGACGCGAGACATGGGCTTTTCCTTATTCTCTGGGCTATCGGAGCCCGGCATTCGACAACATCTATGGGCGCCGCCACGGCGGCCCCCCGGAATTTCGTCCGCGGGCTTTACGCCCCAACCCGGCCAAGGTCAAGTGATTCATCGCGCGGAACGGGCGGGAAGGCGATGGCAAAGGCGCGTTGTCCGTCCGCCGTGAAGGCGACCACGCGCGACCCTTTTTTCCGGTGCGCCCAGCCCTTCGCCTCGATGGCGGCAAGGAAGGCGCGCCCGGCGCGGCCGCCAAGGTGGCTTTGCCGCATCGACCAGTCGAGGCATTCGCGGCAATGGGGTGGCCGGCCACCCGAAATCGCCTGTTCCGCGATGCCGAAACCATGGGCAAAATCGCGGCCCTGTCGGCTTAGCGTCAGGCCGCTCTGCCCGGCGGTCAGGAAGCCGCGCGCCAGAAGGCTTTGGTAAAGCTGCACGCCCATCTCACCGGCCAGGTGGTTGTAGCAGACCCGCGCCCTGCGCAGCGCGGGATCGCGCGGGCCGGGCTGGCGTTTCGGCCCGCCGGTGCCGCCCGCGAACCCCATCAGCGCCTCGATCACGCCCGCCGCGTCCTCCCCCGCCAGCGCGAAATACTTGTGCCGCCCGGATTTGCGCACCGCGATCAGCCCGCCGTCCAGAAGCTGCGCCAGATGGCCCGAGGCGGTGGACAGCGCGACCCCGGCCTCATGCGCCAGTTCCGTCGCCGTCAGGGCCTGCCCCCGCATCAGCGCGATCAGCATCCCGGCGCGGGCCGGATCGCCGATCAGCGCGGCGGTGCGGGCGATATTCGGGCTCTCAGTCATAGTTCGATCTTAACCGAAGCATGGCGGCGGCGCAATTCCGCAGGATCGGGGCCTGACAGAAAGGATCGCCATGCCGCCCGATATGTTCGCCCCCGCACGCTCGCCCTCGCTGAAACGCCGCCTTATTGCACGGCTTCGCCTCTGGCAGGCCCGCCGCCGCAGCCGGATCGCGCTGTCCCGTCTCGACGCGCGGCTTCTGAGGGATTGCGGGCTGAGCGAACGCGACGTCCGGCAGGAGGTCGGGCGGCCCTTCTGGAACGGCTGACCGGCGCCTGTCGTCGCCCCGCGCGGATTGCGCCGGGGCGCGGGGACCAGTATAGGCGCTGCAAACGCCGTCCAGACCCGGAGAGTGATCCCATGTCCAACGCCCAGCTCGAAACCGCCATCGAAGCCGCATGGGAGGTGCGCGACACCATCACGCCCTCGACCGGGGGCGAGGTCCGCGAGGCGATTGAAGACACGCTGAACGCGCTTGACGGCGGCACGCTGCGGGTGGCGGAAAAACAGGCCGACGGCAACTGGCATGTGAATCAGTGGGCCAAGAAGGCGGTCCTGCTGGGCTTTCGCCTGAAGGACATGGAACAGCAGGACGGCGGCCCGCAGGGCGGCCACTGGTTCGACAAGGTCGACAGCAAGTTCAAGGGCTGGGGCGACAACGAATGGAAGGGCGCGGGCTTCCGCGCCGTGCCGAACTGCATCGTCCGCCGCTCGGCCTTCATCGCCAAGGGCGTGGTGCTGATGCCCTCCTTCGTCAACCTCGGCGCCTATGTCGACGAAGGCACGATGGTCGATACCTGGGCCACCGTCGGCTCCTGCGCGCAGATCGGCAAGAACGTCCACCTGTCCGGCGGCGTCGGCATCGGCGGCGTGCTGGAACCGATGCAGGCTGGCCCCACGATCATCGAGGATAACTGCTTTATCGGCGCCCGCTCCGAGGTCGTCGAAGGCTGCATCGTGCGCGAAGGCTCGGTCCTTGGCATGGGGGTCTTCATCGGCAAGTCCACCAAGATCGTCGACCGCGAGACCGGCAATGTCAGCTATGGCGAGGTGCCCGCCGGGTCGGTCGTCGTCGCGGGCTCCATGCCCTCGAAGAACGGCATCAGCCTTTATTGCGCGGTGATCGTGAAGCGCGTCGATGCGCAGACCCGGTCGAAAACCTCGATCAACGAGCTTTTGCGCGACTGACCCGGACCGCGCGGCGGTTCAGTCGAGCCGCCGCGCCTCATCCACCAGCATCACCGGAATGCCGCCCCGGATCGGGAAGGCGAGCTTCGCGGGCTTGGAAATCAATTCCTGCGCCTCGGCGTCATAAGACAGCGGCGCCTGCGTCACCGGGCAGACCAGCGCCTCAAGCATCCGGCGGTCGGCCTTGGTCTCTCCGCTCATTGCATCTGCTCCTCGCCGCCGCCCGCAAGGGCATATTCCATCAGCGTCACCAACGTTTCCCGCCGGGTCTGGAGCGATGGCGCCTCAAGCAGGGCCTGCTTGTCCTCTGGTTCGAACGGGCAGAGCATGGAAAGAGAGTTGATCATCAACTCGTCCTCGGCCTCTTTCAGGCTGTCCCAGTCGGTCGAAAGCTGTTCTTCCATGAAATAGCGCCGCAGCAGGTCAAGGAATCCGTCGCGGTCGAACTCCGGGTCGGTTTCCACCTGACCCCGGTCGCGGGTGAAATCCTCCCACCGGACCTCGCCCGACAGGTAGGGTGCAAAGCCCGAGATTTCCGAGGCAAGCCGAAAGCGGGAAATCCCGGTCAGCGTGATCAGATAGCGCCCGTCCTCGGTTTCCGAAAACGCCGTCACCCGGCCCGCACAGCCGATGGCCGCCAGCGCGTCGGTGCCGTCGGGGCGCGGGCGCGGCTGGATCATCCCGATCAGCCGGTCGGGCGTTTTCAGCGTGTCTTCCAGCATCGCAAGATAGCGCGGCTCGAAGATCTGCAAGGGCAGCTTTGCACGCGGCAGGAGAAGCGCCCCGGGAAGGGGGAACAGGGGCACCTTTCCGGGCAGTTCGCCACGCAATCTCATGTCGCCGATCCTATAGCATTTCGGGTTTACACTGAATCAGAATTTGACCTTATTTCGTTCGAATTCTGATGCTTGCTTTCTCAACGGAAACCCGAAACGCGTTAAGCACTTATCCGCTGTCACGCAAAGATCATCGACGACAGCTTGCGGCGGCCTTTCTGCACGACGGGGTCGTTCGGCTTCAGCGCGTCGAAGATGGTGAACAACTGCGCCTTCGCGGCGCCGTCGTTCCACTCCCGGTCGCGGCGGAAGAGTTCCAGCAGCGCCTCGACCGCGGCCTCGGCCTGACCGTTGGCATAAAGCGCCTGCGCAAGGTCAAAGCGCGCCTGGTGGTCGGCGGGATCGGCATCGACCTTCGCCTGAAGCTCCGCCACCGGCCCGGCATTCGCGGCCTGCCGGGCAAGGGCGAGCTTGGCCCGCGCGGCCTCGATCTCGGGCGCGTGGGCAATCGCCTCGGGGACCGCGTTCAGGAAACCCTCGGCCTGATCGGTATTGCCAAGCGCCAGATGGGCGGCGATCAGCCCGCCAAGGGCGCGGGCGTTCTCCGGCTCCTCGCCCAGAACGGCGGCATAGGTTTCGGCGGCATCGACCGCGGCCCCTTCGGCCAGCATCGCGTCGGCGGCATCCAGCGCCTCGCCCAGCCCGCCGTCACCGGCCAGCGCGCCGACACGCTCGACGAAGGTCTTGATCTCGGACCCCGGCAGCGCGCCCTGGAACCCGTCCACCGGCTTGCCCTGCCAGAAGGCATAGACAGTGGGGATCGACTGGATGCGCAACTGCGCGGCGATGGTCTGGTTTTCGTCCACGTTGACCTTGGCCATGCGGACCTTGCCCTTGGCGGCGGTCACGGCGGCCTCAAGCGCGGGGCCAAGCGTCTTGCAGGGGCCGCACCAGGGCGCCCAGAAATCCACGATGACCGGGACCTCATTGCTGGCGTCGATGACCTCCGCCATGAAGTCCGCCTCACTGACGTCGCGGATCAGATCGCCCGCCGGGGCCTCTACCGTGTTCTGACCGAATTCGAGCATGCGCGCCCCCTCTGTTCCCTCTTGCCCCCTATATGCGCGCAGCGTCGGCAAAGTCCAAGGGGGCAGGGGCGCGGGGGAAGCGCGGATCAGTCGAAGAAGGGCGAAACCTGCGCGACGATGACCGCGTTTTCGGCCAGCGCCTTGTCCATCAGCGCGCGTTCGTCGTCTTCGACCTCATGACCCTGGGCGATGCGTTCATCAAGCGTGCCGTAGCCGGTGACGTCCAGCGGCGCCATGTCCGCCTGCTTGAGGACCGCGACCGCCTCGCGCACCGCTTCGGCCTCATCGACGCCGGTCGCGTAGATCATCAGCGCCGCACCCGTCGCGCCCTTGGGCAGCCCGTCGCCGGTCTTGCGCCCGACCTCCACCAGCAGCGTGTAGACCTGCTGCGGGCGGGGCGTTCTGGTCTTTTCCTCGCTCATGGCATTGGTCCTTCGCTGGCGTGTCTGGGCTGCGTTCTGCGGCAATGCGGGGGCCGGGGCAAGGGGGTTGCGCAGGCCCTAAAGCGCCAGCCCGCGCAGCAGTTTCGGCGGTGTCCCGGCGATCCCCGCCGCCTGCCGGATGAAGGCGCGGCGCAGCCCCGGCAGCGCGCCGACCACCCCCATGCCAAGGTCGCGTGCCCCGCGCAGGACGGGATTATCATTCGAAAACAGCCGGTTGACCCCGTCCATTCCCAGCGCGAGCGTGGTCGCATCGAACCGCCGCCAGTCCTGATAGCGCGCCAGCACATCGCCCGCGCCGATGTCCTCGCCGCGCCGCTTGGCGTCGACCAGCACCTCGGCCAGCGCGCCCACGTCGCGAAAGCCAAGGTTCAACCCCTGACCGGCAATCGGATGCACCCCATGCGCCGCATCGCCCACCAGAGCGATCCGCCGGTCGGCATAACGCTCTGCCAAAGTCAGGTTCAGCGGATAGCGGAACCGCCCGCCCGCCAGCCGGATCGGCCCGAGGAAATCGCCAAAGCGGGGGCGCAGAACCTCAAGAAACTCCGCGTCGTCCAGCGCAGCGATGGCCGCCGCCGTCTCCGTCCGCTCGCTCCACACGATCGAGGATCGGTTGCCGGTCAGCGGCAGGATCGCCAGCGGGCCGGAGGGCATGAAGAACTGATGCGCGGTGCCGTCATGGGGCAGGTCATGTTCCACCGCGCAGACCAGCGCGGTCTGGCCATAGTCCCAGCCCATGCGCTTGATCCCGGCCCGTTCGGCAACGCCCGACCGCCGCCCGTCGCAGCCCGCGATCAGCGCGCCGGTCAGAACGCGCCCGTCCTTCAGCGTGACCGAGGCGCCGGTCTCGGTGACCTCTTGCGCCACGACCTCGGCGCCGGGGATATGGGTCAGCCCGTCGGTTTCGGCCATCGCGGCCAGAAGGGCGGCGTAAAGCGCGCCGTCCTCGACCATGAAGCCCATCGGGCCTTCCTCGATCTCGGCGGCGTCGAACTGAAGGAAGAAGGGCGCGGGGCCTTCGCCGGGTCGCCCGTCACTGGCCTTGATCTGAAGGATCGGCTGGATGCCGCCCGCGATCCGGTCCCAGACGCCAACGGCCTGTAACAACCGCTTGGACGCAATGGCAAGCGCATAGGCGCGCCCGTCAAAGGCGGCTTCGGCCCGTGCTTGCGCTGGCTGGGCGTCGATCACGATCACGCCAAGGCCCGCGCGGGCCAGCGCAAGGGCCAGCGCCGGACCGTTCAGCCCGCCGCCCACGACAATGACATCGGCATCCCGTTTCATGGCCCCAGTTAGCCCCGCAAGCCCCCCCTTGTCCATGCGCGACCGCGCCGCAGCGCGCCGTCAGGCGAAGGGGTCCTGCGGATAGCCGACCCCGGTCAGGTAAAGCCCCTGCGGCGGGCAGACCGGGCCGCAGGCCGCGCGGTCGCGGGCCTTCAGCGCGTCTTTTACCCGCTCCGGCGCCCAGGCCCCGGCGCCGACACGTTCCAGCGTGCCGACGATGGATCGGACCTGATTGTGCAGGAAACTGCGCGCGCGCAGGTGAAAGCGGTATTCCACCCCCGCCGCCAGCGCCCGCTCTTCTATCGTGATCTCATCAAGCGTCTTGACCGGGCTTGCCGCCTGACACATCGCGGCGCGGAAGGTGGTGAAATCGTGCCTGCCGATCAGATGCGCGGCCCCTTCGCGCATGGCCTCCGCATCCAGCGGGTTCAGCACCTGCCAGGCCAGCCCCTTGTCATGGGTCAGCGGCGCCCGCCGCGCGATCAGGCGGAAAAGGTAACGCCGCTCAACTGCCGAAAACCGGGCGTGGAAGTCGTCCGCCACCCGCGCCGCCGCGACAATCGCCACCGCCGCGGGTTTCAGATGCCAGTTCAGCGCCTCGGACAGGCGGAACGGGTCCCAGTCGCGCGCAAGGTCGCAATGGGCCACCTGTCCCGTCGCATGAACCCCGGCATCGGTGCGCCCCGCCGCCGCGATCCCCGGCGCGTCCGGTTCCAGCGCGCTGAGCGCGTTTTCCACCGCCTCCTGCACCGAAGGCTGGCCCGCCTGACGCTGCCAACCGGCATAGGCGCCGCCGTGATAGTCGATCTTCAGGGCATATCTGGGCATGCCTTCCCCTAGCCGCCGCCGGGGTCTTTGGCAATCGCCCCTACACAGCGCCGCGCCCCGCGCCTATCTTGGGCCGAAAGGTATGAGGGCGGACGAGTTGGGTATAGGCGATCTGGCGGATGACATCCTGCGCGGCGTCGGCACCATCGGGCAGGGCCTGACGGAGCCGTTTTCCGATCCGGTCGTGCGTCTTGGCGTCACCGGCCTCAGCCGCGCGGGCAAGACCGTGTTCATCACCTCGCTGGTCGCGAACCTGATGGACCGGGCGCGGATGCCGGGGCTTAGGGCAGCCTCCGAAGGGCGCATCCGCTCTGCCTTTCTGCAACCGCAGCCCGACGATACCGTGCCGCGCTTCGACTATGAGGCGCATCTGGCCGCGCTGACCGGCCCCGATCCGCACTGGCCGGACGGCACGCGGGCGGTCAGCGAATTGCGTCTTTCGTTCCGCTTGCAGGATGGCGGGCTGATGGGGGCGCTGCGCGGGGTGCGGACGCTGCACCTCGACATTGTCGACTATCCCGGCGAATGGCTGCTGGACCTTGCGCTGATGGATCAGGGCTATGACGACTGGTCGCGTGAGGTGATGGCGCGCATCGCGGCGCGCGAAGAGGCGGCGGGCTTTCTCGCCCTGGCCGGATCGACGGATGCCGCGAAACCCTTCGATGAGGTCACCGCCAAGGCGCTGGCCGAAAGCTTCACCGGATACCTGACGGCGGCGCGGGCGGCGGGGTATTCCGACTGCACGCCGGGGCGGTTCCTGCTGCCCGGTGAACTGGCGGGCTCACCTGTCCTGACCTTCGCGCCCTTGCCCGACGCCGGACCCGTCGCGCGCGGATCGCTCCGGCGCGAGATGGAGCGGCGCTATGAAGCCTACAAGGCCAAGGTGGTAAAGCCGTTCTTCCACGACCATTTCGCACGCATCGACCGGCAGGTGGTGCTGGTCGATGTGCTGGGCGCGATCCATTCCGGCCCCCGCGCGGTCGAGGATATGCGGCAGGCGATGGCGGGCATCCTTTCGGCCTTTCGTCCCGGCCGGAACCGCTGGCTGAGCGCACTTCTGGGCGGCAAGCGGGTGGAACGCATCCTTTTTGCCGCCACCAAGGCCGACCACCTGCATCACAGCCAGCACATGCGCCTGACCGCGATCATGGCCGCCCTGATGCGCGACGCCAAGGATCGCGCCGATTTCGCCGGTGCGCAGACGGCGGCGATGTCCATCGCCTCGGTCCGCGCCACGGTTGAGGAACAGGTGACCCACGACGGCCGCCCGCTTGACCTTGTCCGGGGCAGGCTGATCTCCACGGGACGCGAGGCCGCGATGTATGCCGGGGAACTGCCGGAAAACCCCGCCGCGATCCTGTCCCCCGCGCGGGAAGGGGCGGCGAAATGGCTGGATGCCGATTACAGCGTCATGGGCTTCGCGCCCGCGAAACTGGCGCTGAAACCCGGTGAGGGGCCGCCGCATATCCGGCTGGACCGGGCGGCGGAATTCCTGATCGGCGACAGGCTATAGGGGGCGGCGATGACGAAACCGAAAGGCCCGGTGCTGATCGAACTGAATGAGGCGGCGGCGGAGGGACCGGACCGCGCGCCCCCGGTCCCCGACGTCATGGACCCCGCGCCCGAAGGCCGCGCGATGCAGGCCGTGGCGCTTTTGGCCGCGCGGCCAAGATCGCGGCTGGGCCGGTTCTTCTGGACCTCGGCCGGGGCGCTTTTCACCTTCATCCTCTCCATCGCGGCCTGGGCTTTCATCGACCGGCTCTTTGCGGATTACCCGCTTCTGGGCTGGGTGGCGCTGATCCTTGTCGGCCTCTTTGCGCTGTCGGCGCTTCTGATCGCGCTCAGGGAATGGACGGCCTATGCGCGCCTGATGCGGCTGGACGGCGTTCACAAGGCGGCGCTGGCGGCGGCAGGCTCGGGCGATCTGACGGCGGCGCGCAAGGTGGTGGGCCGGATCGAGACGCTTTACGCCGGCCGCGCCGACACCGAATGGGGCCGCTCGCGCCTGAAGGAAAGGGCGGGCGATGTCTTCGACGCCGACGCGCTTTTGTCGCTGGCCGAGGCCGAGTTGATGGCCCCCCTCGACAACGCCGCCCGGCTTGAGATCGAGGCATCCGCCCGTCAGGTCGCGACGGTGACGGCCATCGTCCCCCTTGCGCTGGCCGATGTCGCGGCGGCGCTGATGGCCAACCTGCGCATGATCCGCCGCATCGCCGAGATCTATGGCGGCCGCGCCGGGGCCTTCGGAAGCTGGCGCCTTCTGCGCACCGTCCTGACCCATCTGGTCGCCACGGGTGCTGTGGCGGTGGGCGACGATCTGATCCATTCCGTCGCGGGCGGCGGGCTTCTGTCAAAGCTTTCGCGCCGCTTCGGCGAGGGGGTCATCAACGGCGCCCTGACCGCCCGCGTCGGTGTGGCCGCGATCGAGGTCTGCCGCCCCTTGCCCTTCGTGGCGCTGCCCAAACCCCGCGTGACCAACCTTGTCAGCCGGGGGTTGGCCGGGCTTTTCGGTACCTCACGCGGCGGAAAGGTCGCAGAGGAGGACGGCATTTCCTGACTTCCTTCTCAGCGCCGCCCTGCTAAGAAGTGCCGGTAACGGTTTGGTGAGCGGTCGGGAGAGACATGGAATTTCTGTTGGTTGTTGCGGCGTTGGTCTTCCTCGCGCTGCCAATTGTCGTCATCGTCCTGATGGTTTCGGTTTCCGGCCTCAAGCGCCGGATGGAGATGCTGGAGCGCCAGGTGCGGGACCTGGCCGCCGCGCCAAGGGCCGCCGCCCCGATGGCTGCAACCGCCGCCCCGGTGGCCGAGACGGTCGCCAGCCCGCCCGCGACGGTGGCCGAGGCGCCGCAAGCCGAGGCGGTCCCAGAGGCGCCGCAACCGGAGGTCCCGCAAGCCGAGGCGACGCCAGAGGTCCCGCAACCCGAAGCGCAGGCCCCCGCCGCGCCCCAGCCCGCCCCGCGCGATCCCTGGGGCGTCCCCGCCGACCCGAAGCGCCCCCATGCCGCGTCGCAGGCCCGCGCCGCGCGCCTTGCGCCAAGCGGCCCGTCCGCGGTGGACCGCCTTGGCGCCTGGCTGAAGATCAACTGGGTCTATGCCGTTTCCGCCCTCTCGCTCGCGCTGGCGGGGATCTTTTTCGTCCAGTACGGGATCGAGAACGGCCTGTTGCCGCCCGCCGCGCGGGTGACGGCGGCGATCCTTTTCGGCCTTGTCCTGATCGGCGCGGGTGAATGGCTGCGCCGTCGCTGGGGTGACGAAGAGGGGGACGCGACGGCCTACCTGCCCTCGACCTTCTCCGGCGCGGGGCTTGTCTCCATCTTCGGCGGTATCATCGCCGCCCGGCAGCTCTATGACCTGATCGGGCAGGGGACCGCCTTCGCGGGCCTCCTTGCGACGGCGCTTCTGGCCGTCGTACTGGGCTGGTTCTACGGCCCCTTCCTTGCCGCCGTCGGGCTGGTCGGCGCGGCGGTCGCCCCTTTTGTCGTCGGCGGTGCCAGTGAGGCGCCCTATTGGCTTTACGGCTATTTCGCGCTGATCGCGGGGGTCGGCCTCTTCGTCGACACGATCCGGCGCTGGGCCTGGGTTTCGGTCCTCGCCGTTGCGATCGGGATCGCGGGCGGGGGGCTTGTCTATGTCAGTACCGGCGGGGTCGGCTGGTTCATGCTGATGCTGGTGGCGATGGTCTTCCTTGTCGTCTGCGTTCCGGCGCGCGGGCTGATGCCCGACCATGCCGGGGCGATGACCATCGCGGCGCTGCGCGGAAAGGGCGGCGAAATGCCGATCTTCCCGACGCTTCTGGCCGCCGGAACCGTCGCGGTGGCCAGCTTTCTGCTGCTTGTTCTGGACAGCAACACCGTGGCGGAAAGCCTGATGGCCTATATCTGCCTTGCAGCCCTCGCGCTGGCGCTGACCGTCTGGTCCGGCGGCGCGCGGGCGCTAAGCGACCTGACCGTCCTGCCGGTCGCCGCCTTCCTTCTGCGCCTGGGGTTTGAGGGGGTGAGCAGCGGCCCGCTTCAGCAGGACTTCCTGTCGCGCGCGGTCGCAGTACGGCCGCCAGAGACCTCGGCGCCCCTCACCGCGACGCTGCTTCTGGCCATCGCGACCCTCATCACGCTGGGCGCGGCCTGGATCAGCGGCGGGGCCGGGCGGCTGAAGCCCTTCTGGGCGGCGGGGGCCGCGCTGACCGCGCCGGTCGCCGCGCTGGTGATGGAGCTTTGGTGGGGGCCGTCCTGGGTGCTGGGCGACTATCCTTGGGCGCTGCATGTCATCGCGCTGGCGGCGCTGATGGTCGGCCTCGCGGTGGTCTTCGCCCGCGCCGATGGCGGGGATATGCGCCGCGCGGCCTATGCCACGCTTTCGGCGTTGTCGCTGATCGCGCTGGCGCTGTTCCTTGTCACCACCAAGGGCGCGCTGACGCTGGCGCTCGCCGCACTTCTGGTCAGCGCCGCCGCGCTCGACCGGCGCTTCAGACTGCCCGAGATGGGCTGGTTCGTGCAGGCGGGCGTGCTGGTGCTGGGCTACCGGCTGACCATCGACCCCGGCCTTGACTGGGCGGTGAACGACGCAGCCCTGTGGGAGGTTATCGCCTCCTATGCGGGCGGTGCGCTGGCGGCCTTTGCCGCGCTTTCCCTGATCCGCGATCTGGATCGGCCGGGGGCCAAGGCCTTCCTCGAAAGCGGCGGGGCGTCGGCGGCGGCGCTTCTGGTCAACGTCCTTATCACGCGCTGGCTTCTCAACAGCGGTGGGGGCGAGGATCTTCTGGCCAGCCACTGGGCCGTCGCGCTGAACGCGATGCCCTGGCTGATCGTGGCGCTGGCGCAACTTTACCGGATGCAGCTTGGCGGCTGGATGCGCTGGGTGCGGATCGTCATCGCGGGCGTGGCGGGGCTGATCTGGGGTGGCGGGACGCTGGTCACGCTGACCCTGGTGAACCCGCTTTTCGCCGACTGGTTCGGGGACGGGCATCTGGTGCGCGGGCCGCTTCTGCTTGACACGCTTCTGGTCGCCTATGCGCTGCCGGGGCTGATGCTGATCGGCGTCGGCCGGTTCTTTGGCCATCTGCCCGGACTGGTCCGCGCCCCGCTTGTGCTCCTGGGGACGGGGCTGGTCGCGTTCTACGCGGCGCTTGAGATCCGCCGCTTCTGGCGCGGGCCGGACCTGTCGGTGCCGGGCGTCACGCAGGCCGAACTTTACAGTTACACCGTCGCGCTGATGCTTCTGGGCGCGGCGCTGCTTTACCAGGCCATCGCCCGACGTTCGCAGGGGCTGCGCCGGATCGCCATGGCGGTGATCGCGCTGACCATCGCCAAGGTCTTCCTGATCGACGTCTCGGGCCTGACCGGCCTGACGCGGGTCTTCTCCTTCCTCGCGCTCGGCCTGTCTCTGGCCGGCCTCGCCTGGCTGAACCGCTGGGCGGCGGGGCAGGGGGAAGCTCAGGGAGAGGATCAGGGAAAGGGCTGACCGGACAGCGGCGGCAGAAGGTCGCCGCCGACCAGCCGGGTCAGGATCGCGGGCACCGGCGGAATGCGTGAGACGGGCATCAGGATGTGGTTCCTCAGCCATGGCAGGACGCGGCTGTCGGACTGGTATTGCGGGGTGAAGGCGCGGCTCATCCCCTGATAGGCGCGCACATGCCAGCGGCGCATCGCGGCATAGTCGCGCAACGGATCGTCCGTGACCCGCGCCAGCGCCGTGACAAGCGCCAGCGCGTCAAGAAGCGCCATGTTCGCCCCCTGCCCAAGCTGGGGCGAGGCGCAATGGGCCGCGTCACCGATATGGGCAAGGGCGGGTGCGCAGGGGCGGCGCAGCGTGCCATGGGCATAGCGCGCGGCCACCATGTCGTCGTGGGTTCTCAGCGTGTCGAGGAAGGGCGCAAAGTCGGGCCAGAAGGCCGTCGCCTCTGCCTTCCACGCCGCGAAGGGGGCCTGCCGCCAGCGGTCGAAACCGGCCACCGGCATCGACCAGAAGATCGCCGTGCGTTCGACCCCGTCCCCCGGCATCCGCCCCACCGGCAGGACACCCGCCATCTTCGAGGCGCGGAAATAGCGCTGGGACAGGCGGTCGTGGGGCAGGGGGCTGCCCGACGGCCACGGCACCGTCCCCCAGATCGCGCCATAGCTCAGCGGCCGCGCCGCAAGCGGCGTCAGCCGTGACCGCGCGCCAGAGGCATCGACGACAAGCGGATAGGGGCCAAAGCGCCGGCCATCCTCGGTCAGGACCAGCCGCCCGCCGCCCTCCTGCGGGGCAGAGACCACCCGCGTACCGGGCGTGATCGTCAGCCCCCGTGCCATCGCGGCGGTGTAAAGGACGTGAAAGAGGCTCGCCCTATGGATGGCAAGGCCGAAGCGCGCGCCGTCCTTGCGGTCGTAGACCACGTCAAGCACCTTGCGCCCGTCGGTCTGGTCAAGCCCCTCCATCCGGGTGATTGCCGCGCCAAGGTCCCGCGCCGCCGCGCCCGCCCCGATCCGGTCCAGGACCGCCTGACCGACCGGCTGAATCACGAGGCCGGAGCCAAGCGGGCGCGGTGCATCGAACTGGTCATAGATCGCTACCTCATGCCCGGCGTCATGCAGAAGCGACGCCGCCGCCAGCCCGCCGATCCCGGCGCCGATGATCGCGATCCGCAACCCGCCTACCTCAGCTTCGGCACCCCGCCCGGCAGCGCGGTGTCCGGCACCACGCCATAGCGCAGACCGCGGCCGATGCGGTGGGCGAGCGTGGACCAGGCCGCGGCCGTGTCGGGGGCAAGCTGGCGGCGCAGGACCGCGTCGAACAGGCCCAGCCAGATGTCGAACATCCCCGGCCGCACATTGCCCGCGCGGCGGTGAACCTCAAGCGGGTTGCCGTCATAGGACCGCTCGAACAGGATCGCGTTGCGCCAGAAGCGGGCGATCTTCGCCTCATGCGCGGGCCAGTCGGTGACATGGGCGGCAAAGACCGGGCCAAGGCCGGGATGTTCGCGGATGCAGGCATAGAACTCGGCCACGACGCGGTCGATTTCCTCGGGCGTGATGGCGAAACGCGGGGGCAGGGCGGTCATGGCGGTTCCTTTCGGCGCCGATCCTTGCGCGCCCGCGCGCCCCGGCGCAAGGGGCGCTTTGCCGCGCCCCTTTACCATCGCAGGTCCCCTCCTTATAACCCCCGCGCATGAAGCACATGACCGCGATCATCATTCGAATTAGCGGCCCGGCGGTCTGACCTTTCAGTCGCCGGGGAAAGGCGCCTGAGCGTTCGCGCCGAACCAAGCTTCCACGATATTCCAAGGACCGCCCCAGATGTGCGCCGATACCCCTGACACGACCCCCGATTACCGCAATACCGTCTTCCTGCCCGAAACCGACTTTCCCATGCGCGCCGGCCTGCCGCAGCGCGAGCCGGACTGGCTGGCCCGCTGGGCGCGGATCGGCGTCTATGACCGCCTGCGCGAAAAGACCGGGCGGGACAGCTTCGTCCTTCATGACGGCCCGCCCTACGCCAACGGCCACCTGCATATCGGCCACGCGCTGAACAAGGTCTTGAAGGATATGGTGGTCCGGTCCCAGCAGATGATGGGCAAGGATTCGCGTTACGTTCCCGGCTGGGACTGCCACGGCCTGCCGATCGAGTGGAAGATCGAGGAACAGTACCGCGCCAAGGGGCTGAACAAGGACGACGTGGACGTGGTGGCCTTCCGCCAGGAATGCCGCAAGTTTGCCGAGGGCTGGATCGACGTCCAGCGCGAGGAGTTCAAGCGCCTTGGCGTCACCGGCAACTGGGCCGATCCGTACCTGACGATGAACTACCACGCCGAGGCGGTGATCGCGGGCGAGTTCATGAAGTTCCTGATGAACGGGACCTTGTATCAGGGGTCGAAGCCCGTGATGTGGTCCCCGGTCGAAAAGACCGCGCTGGCCGAGGCGGAGGTGGAGTATCACGACCACACGAGCCACACCATCTGGGTGCGGTTTAGGGTGGTTGAAGCCTACTCGAAAGAAGTCAGGACCAAAAAACCTGGACTGTCAGAAAGCGTCGAAGCCAGAATTGAGCATGACGCGGAAATGCGGGCGCGAGAAGCAGAATTAAGGTCCGCATCTGTCGTTATCTGGACAACCACCCCTTGGACAATCCCGCAGAACCGCGCGGTGGCCTACCATCCGTTGACGATTGAGTATTGGCTTTATGAAGTTGAGCAAGTCGCCGAGGGGAGCACCGCTCAAGTCGGCGAGAAGCTGATCATCGCGAAAAAGCTCGCTGAAGGGGTATTCACTCAAGCGAAGGTCGAGAAGTTCAAACCCATTCGGAGGGTGTGGGAGCACGAATTTGACGGTATGACCCTCGCCCACCCCTTCCGGGGCATCGACGGCGCGAACGGCGAATGGGACTACGACGTCCCCATGCTTCCCGGTGACCATGTCACCGAGGACGCAGGCACGGGCTTTGTCCACACCGCGCCCAGCCACGGCGACGACGACTACCAGCTTGGCCTGAAATACGGCCTGCCGATGACCTATAACGTGGAGCCGGACGGCAGCTACCGCGCCGATCTGCCGGTCTTTGGCGGCGAGGCGATCATCCTGCCCGACGGCAAGGATGGCCCGGCCAATGTCAGCGTCATCAAGCAACTGGCCTATGCGGGTGCCTTGTTCGCCAAGGGCAAGATCAAGCACTCCTACCCGCATAGCTGGCGGTCGAAAGCGCCGCTGATCTATCGCAACACGCCGCAATGGTTCGTGGCCATCGACGAAAAGCTCGACGACGGCATGTCCACCTATGGCGACACGATCCGCGCCCGCGCGCTGACCTCGATCAACGATCTCGTGAAATGGACGCCGCAGACCGGACGCAACCGGCTTTATTCCATGATCGAGGCGCGCCCCGACTGGGTGCTGAGCCGCCAGCGCGCCTGGGGCGTACCCCTGACCTGCTTCGTGAAGAAGGGCGCGCGGCCGACCGATCCCGACTTCCTGCTGCGCGACGACACCGTCAACGCCCGCATCGTCGCGGCATTCGAAGCCGAGGGCGCGGATGTCTGGTATGTGCAGGGATTCAAGGAAAAGATGCTGGATGGCATCGCCAATCCGCAGGATTATGAACAGATCTTCGACGTGCTGGACGTCTGGTTCGATTCTGGCTCCACCCACGCCTTCGTGTTGCGCGACCGGGCGGACGGGGCCAAGGACGGCATCGCGGACCTTTACCTTGAAGGCACCGATCAGCACCGGGGGTGGTTTCATTCCTCGATGTTGCAAGCCTGCGGCACCAAGGGCCGCGCGCCCTACAAGGGCGTCCTGACCCACGGCTTCACGCTCGACGAGAAGGGCATGAAGATGTCCAAGTCGCTGGGCAACACCGTCGCCCCGCAAGAGGTGATCGACCAGTACGGCGCCGATATCCTGCGCCTTTGGGTGGCGCAGTCGGACTACACCGTCGACCTGCGCATCGGGAAGGAAATCCTGAAAGGGACGGCGGACAGCTACCGCCGCCTGCGCAACACTTTGCGCTTCATCCTCGGCAACCTCGCGGGGTTCACCGAGGCGGAGCGGGTGGACCCGGCGGAGATGCCGGAACTGGAACGCTGGGTCCTGCACCGGCTGGCCGAACTCGACCATGTCGTGCGCAAGGGCTACGCCGCCTATGACTTTCAGGGCGTGTTCCAGACGCTCTTCACCTTCTGCACCGTGGACCTTTCGGCGGTCTATTTCGACATCCGCAAGGACGCGCTTTACTGCGATCCGGCCGACAGCCAGCGCCGCCGGGCAGCGCGGACCGTGCTGGACCTGCTCTACCACCGTCTTGTGACCTGGCTGGCCCCGATCCTCGTCTTCACCATGGAAGAGGTCTGGCTTTGCCGCTTTCCGGGTGAGGACAGCTCCGTCCACCTTCAGGACATCCCGGAAACGCCCGCCGACTGGCTGGACGAACCGCTGGCGCAGAAATGGGACCGCATCCGCCGTGTGCGCCGCACCGTCACGGCCGCGCTTGAGGTTCAGCGCACCGCCAAGGTCATCGGCGCCAGCCTTGAGGCCGAGCCGGTGGTCCATGTCGAGGATGCCGAGACCGTCAAGGCGCTGAAATCGGTCGATTTCGCCGATCTCTGCATCACCTCCGGCATTCAGATCACCAACGACCCCGCCCCGCAAGAGGCGTTCCGCCTGGCCGAGGTGCCGGGCGTCGGCGTGGTGTTCGAAAAGGCCGAGGGCGCGAAATGCGACCGCTGCTGGAAGATCCTGCCCGACGTCGGCACCCACGCGCATCCCGGCACCTGCGCCCGCTGCGACGCGGCGCTGGGGTAGGGGGCCTCGGGCAGCGAGAGCGCGCGGCGAACCTCGTCGCGCGTCAGCCCGATGTCGTCAAGCAGGTGGTCGTCCATCCGCGACAGCAGCGCGCCGAGGGTGCGGCGCGCCTGCCATCTTGCGACGATACGGGCGATAGCGGTCTTTCCGGCGATCAGGGTCATCTCACACCTCCTGCCCCGCCAGATGCGCCCTGGCTTGACAGAAATCAAACGAATAGAAATCATGGGTGCCATCTGAATTTCTGATGGTTTGCCATGCCGCCGCCGCTCGACAGCGATCTTCTGCGCCACTTCCTTGCCGTCGCGAAAACCGGCAGCGTGACCCGCGCGGCGGAGGTGGTGGGGCGCACGCAATCGGCGGTCAGCATGCAGATCCGGCGGCTGGAGGAGGTGCTGGGCGGCGCGGTCTTCGAACGCCTTCCGCGCGGCGTCGCGCTGACCCAGATGGGGCGGGAGCTTTTGCCCTATGCCGAACGCATCCACGCCCTGCTGCGCGAGGCGGGGGAGCATCTGACCAGCCCGCGCCTGTCCGGCACCGTCCGGGTCGGCATCGTCGACGAATATGTCGAAAGCGTCGTTCCCACGGTGCTGGCCGCCTTCAACGCCGCCCATCCCGAGGTCGATGTCAGCGTCTATTGCGACTTTTCCGACCGTCAGGTCGAGGCGCTGGCGCAGGACCGCATCGACCTTGCGGTGATCTTCGACTGGGAAGGCACCGGCGCGGGGGAGGTGATCTGCCACGACCCGACGGTCTGGGTCACCTCGCTGGCGCACCGGACGCATGAATGCCGCCCGATCCCGGTCGGGCTTTACATCAACTCAAGCTGGAGCCGGGACTACGCCGCCTGGTCGCTTGACCGCGCGGGCCTGCCCTGGCGGCTGGCGTTCGAAGCGGACAATTCCGCGGCGCTTGAAAAGGCGCTGATCTCCGGCCTTGCCATCGTGCCGCGCGCGCGCTCCACCGTGCCGGAGGGCTGCCGGGTGCTTGGCGCCGGGGACGGCTTTCCGGCCATTGACGGGACCGAGGTCGCGCTGCTGTCCAACCCGCGCCGTTCGGGTGCCGCGATCAGCGCCATGGCCGAGGTGCTGCGCGCGGCCTTCCGCCCCGCCGTCGCGGCCCGTCACACTGACGCCGAAGGAACCGCTTGACCGGCAGGGAAACTTGGCCCAACGATGCCGCCATGACGGTTGGAAACCGGGCGCGTCCCGGCATCAGGGCAGGCGGCTGGAATGCGCTACGGCGTCGGCGTTCTCATGGTGGCGATGGCGGGGGTGCTGTGGTCCCTGCAAGGGCTGGTCTTTCGCCAGATCGACGCGGCCGGGCCATGGGCGATCCTTTTCTGGCGCTCCATCGGGATGCTGCCGGTGCTTATGGGTTTTCTGGTCTGGCGCAGTTCCGGCCATCCGCTTGCCGCGATCCGCGCGGTGGGGATCGCGGGCGTTCTTGGCGGGCTTAGCCTTGTCGGGGCCTTTGGCGGCATCATCTTTGCCATCCAGATCACGACCGTTGCCAATGCGGTCTTCCTGCTCGCGGCCTCACCGCTGCTGACGGCACTTCTGGGCTGGATGTTTCTGGGCGAGAGGGTCCGCAAGGACACCTGGTTCGCGATCGGCATCGCGGCGGCGGGCATCTTCATCATGGTGCGCGAAAACCTCGCCGGGGGCGCGATGATGGGCAATATCGGCGCGCTGATCAGTGCGCTTGGCTTTTCCGTCTTCACCGTCACGCTGCGCTGGCGGCGGCTGGGCGATACGCTGCCGGTCGTCCTGATCGGCGCCCTTTTCGCGATTGCGCTGGCGGCCCTGATCTCTTGGCAGGGGGCGGAGACGTTGCGGATCAGCCTTCCCGACAGGCTCTGGTCGATGGCGATGGGGGCGGTGACGCTATCAGGCGGGATGGTGCTTTACACGCTGGGCAGCCGCGTGGTGCCTGCCGCCGAACTGGCGCTTCTGTCGCTGTTGGAGGTGATGCTGGCCCCGGTCTGGGTCTGGGCCTTTCTTGGCGAAACGGCCAGCGTGAACACCTTCGTCGGTGGCACCATCATCCTGATCGGCGTGGTCCTGAACGGCGTCGTCAGCGCGCGCCGCCCGGCCTTGCCCGGCGTGTGATCCGCGCAGGAAACGGGTTGTACCCGGCGCGCGACGGGCGCAGCATCGGCCCATGCGCGAACTGACCTGCCCAAGCCCCTTCGGCCCCCTGACCATCGGCGAAAGCGACGGCCGGATCGCAGCCCTGCGCTGGGGCGGCGATGCGGGGGATGACAGCGAATTGCTGGCCGAGGCCGCCCGGCAGCTGGCGGAGTATTTCGATGGCGGCCGCAAGGCCTTCGACCTGCCCATCGACTATCGCCCCGGCCTTCAGGGCGACGTGATGCGCGCGATGGTCGCGATCCCGTTCGGAGAGACGCGGACCTATGGCGATCTGTCCAGGGCGCTCGGCACCCCCGCGCAGGCGATCGGGCAGGCCTGCGGCGCCAACCCGGTGCCGATCATCGTGCCTTGCCACCGTATCCTTGGCGCCAGCGGCCTTGGCGGCTTTTCCGCGCCGGGCGGGGTGGAAACCAAGGTCGCGCTTCTGCGCCACGAAGGGGCGGCCTCGCTCCTGATCTGAACCCGCGCGGCTTGCCAGTCCCTGCCGCCACGGCTACGCCTTCGGGACAAAGCGGTAGGCAAACGGCCCCATGACAGTCACGGTTCTTCTTGCCGTTCTCGGCGCGGCCTTCCTTCATGCGTCCTGGAACGCCCTGTTGCGCGTCGGGACCAGCCGCGTCGCCGCGATGATGGTGCTGTCGGCCGGGCAGGGGGTGATCGGGCTTGGCGTCGTGCTGACCCATGACTGGCCGGGGGCGGCGGTCTGGCCGTGGATCCTTGCCTCGGGCCTGATCCATACCGGCTATCAGACCTTCCTCGCCTTCGCCTATGAACATGGCGACCTTGGCCGGGTCTATCCGCTGGCGCGTGGCACGGCGCCGATGCTGACGCTTCTGGCCAACGCGCTCTGGCTGGGCGAGGCGGTCAGCGCCATGGAAACGCTCGGCATCCTCGTCCTTGGGGCGGGGATCATCCTGCTGGCGGGCGGGGTCTGGCGATCCGGCGAATCGCGCCGGATGCTGCCCTATGCCTTCGGCGCGGCCTTCGCGACGGCGGGCTACACCGTCGTCGACGGTATCGGCGCGCGGATTGAAGGGCAGGCGGTCGTCTATCTCGGCTGGGTCATGGTGGTGGCAGGCGTGGCCTTCGCCGCGCTGATGCTGGCGCTGCGGGGGCGGGCGTCCCTGCCGCGATCGGGCCGGGTCTGGGCCTTGGGAAGTTTGGGGGCGGTCTTTTCCTACGGCGCCTATGCGGTCGTCGTCTGGGCGATGACAGTGGCGCCGATCCCGCTGGTCGCCGCCTTGCGCGAAACCTCGATCTTCTTTGCGGTGATGATCGGCTGGCTGGTCTTTCGCGAACGCATGACGCCGCTGAAAGGCGTGTCGGCCGCGATGATCGTTGCCGGTGTCCTCCTGACCCGGCTGGCCGCCTAACGCCCCGCCTGAACGCTGAGGCGATAGCTGACCGCCTCGGCCACATGCGGCTTGCGTACCGTCGCCTCACCGTCCAGATCGGCGATGGTGCGGGCGACGCGCAGCACGCGGTGATAGCCGCGCGCCGACAGGCCGAAGCGTTCCGCGACCCTGACCAAGAGATCGCGCCCCTCGGCGTCGGGGCTGGCGATGTCCTCAAGCAACTGCCCCTCAGCATCGGCATTGACGCGGATGCCGGGGTGATCGGCGAAGCGGTTCGTCTGCGCATCGCGGGCGCGGGCGACGCGGTCGGCCACGGTGGCGGAACTGTCGCCGGTATCCGGCAGGTCGAGGTCGGTATAGGCCACCGGCGGCACCTCGACCCTGAGGTCGATGCGGTCCATCAAGGGGCCGGAGATACGGCCAAGGTAATCCTCACCGCATTGGGGGACGCGGGCGCAACTGCGCGCCGGATCGCTCAGGTAGCCGCATTTGCAGGGGTTGGCGGCGGCGACCAGAAGAAAGCGGCAGGGATAGCGGATATGGGCATTGGCGCGGGCGACGACGACCTCGCCCGTCTCGATCGGTTGGCGCAGGGTTTCAAGGACGGTGCGGGGAAATTCGGGAAATTCGTCCAGGAACAGGACCCCGTTATGGGCCAGGCTGATCTCTCCCGGTTTCGCGCCGCGCCCGCCGCCGACGATGGCGGCCATGGAGGCGGTGTGGTGCGGTTCGCGGAAAGGTCGTGTGCGGCTGATCCCGCCTTCGTCGAGAAGGCCGGAGAGGGAGTGGATCATCGAGGTTTCCAGCGCCTCGGTCGGCGAGAGCGGCGGCAGGATGCCGGGCAGGCGGGCCGCCAGCATCGACTTGCCCGACCCCGGCGTGCCGACCATCATCAGGTGATGCCGCCCGGCGGCCGCAATCTCCAATGCCCGCTTGGCCCGTTCCTGCCCCTTCACGTCGCGCAGGTCGCGGGACCGGGCGGGGGCCGTCACCTCCCCCGGCCTGGCGGGCGCGATGGGCGCGCGTTCGGTGAAATGGGCGACCACCTCATCCAGCGTCGCGGCGCCGATCACCTCGGCCGCGCCGACCCAGGCGGCCTCTGGCCCGCAGGCGCGCGGGCAGAGGAGCCGCCGCCCGTCTCCCGCCGCCGCCATCGCGGCGGGCAGCGCGCCGATCACCGGCACCAGCCGCCCGTCCAGCGACAACTCCCCCAGTGCCACGGTGTTCTCCACCTCCTCACGCGGGACGATGTCGATGGCGGCGAGGAGCGCAAGCGCGATGGGCAGGTCGAAATGCGACCCTTCCTTGGGCAGGTCGGCGGGCGAGAGGTTGATGGTGATCCGCTTCGAGGGCAGCGCGATCGAGAGCGCGGTCAGCGCGGCGCGCACCCGGTCGCGCGCCTCGCTGACGGCCTTGTCAGGCAGGCCCACGACCGAAAAGGCGGGCATCCCGGCCGAAACGGCGCATTGCACCTCGACAATCCGCGCCTCCACCCCTTCGAAAGCGACCGTATAGGTGCGCGTGACCATCCGTTGACCCCTTAAGATTGGTTAACGGCTAGCGCAGGTCTGGTTGAGAAAAGGTTAACGTCCGGTCATCGCCATGAAGGCAGGCCATGCCTCGGGGTCGGCGAGGGTCTTGTCGCGGCAAAAGGCGTTGCAAAAGCCCCAGATGCGGCCGTCAAGCGACAGGAAATCGGTCACCGGCTTGCCGGAATAGGGGCAGGCGTCGTTTTCCGACGGGCCATCGGCAAGGCTTGCGGCCAAGGGGGGCAGGCCGGGCCAGGGGCGTTCGGCATAGGGCTTCGCATAGCTTTGCTGGACCAGCTTTTCCGCCGCCCCCATCGCGCGCCAGCGGCGGAAGGCCGGGTCGGCGAGGTGGGCGGTCACATAGGCCATCGCGTCCGGCGAAACCGGCAGGTTGTAGGTCGCGATCCGGGTGGCGACCGGGGCGAAAAACGCATCCGCCGCCGTATAGCGCCCGAAAAGCCAGGGTCCACCGGCGCCGAAACGGTCCCGCGCCCGCGCCCAGATCGCCTCGATCCGCGCCAGATCGTCCAGAACCTCGGCCCGCGGCTGGGAATCGACATAGCTAAGCCGCAGGTTCATCGCGCAATCGCTGCGCAGCGCGGTAAAGCCCGAATGCATCTCGGCGCACATATAGCGCGCCATGGCGCGGGCGGCCGGATCGTCGGGCCAGATCCCGGCGTCGGGGTGACGCTCGGCCAGCGTTTCGGCGATGGCCAGCGTGTCGCCGATCACCTCGCCTTCGGGCGTGCGCATTGCGGGAACAAGGCGCGCGGGCTGGAATTCGGCCAGCAGGCGCTGAAAATCGTCGGTGTAAAGGATGCCGGTGTGGCACTTCACCGGCAGCCCGAACTTCTCGAACAGAAGCCAGCCGCGCAGGGACCAGCTTGAATAGCTGCGATCGCCGATGGCGAGATCATAGGTCATGGCGCGCGCCCTTTCGTCGGTTGGACCCCGGACCCGATCCGGGGCCGGTGTCGCCTTGGCTTAGCCGCGAGACCACCCCCCGGTCACGTTCTTCTTCGTGACGATCTTCATCACGGTTCGGAATGATCCCCCAAGCCCTTGTTTTTGCGGCCCGCCACGCCTAATCCTTGGAAAGACAAGCGAGGACCTCATGCTTTCCGGCAAGCGTATCGTGTTGATCATCGGCGGCGGCATCGCGGCCTACAAGACGCTCGACCTGATCCGGCGGCTCAGGGAGCGGGGGGCGTCCGTGCGCGCGGTGATGACGGCGGCGGCGCAGGAATTCATCACCCCACTGTCGGTCGGCGCGCTGACGGCGGACCATGTCTTCACCGACCTTTTCGACCGTCAGGACGAACAGGACGTGGGCCATATCCGTCTTGCGCGCGAGGCTGACCTGATCGTCGTGGCGCCCGCGACGGCCGATCTGATGGCGAAGCTTTCCGCCGGGCTGGCGAGCGATCTGGCCTCGGCCGTGCTGCTGGCGACCGACAGGCCGGTCCTGATGGCGCCCGCGATGAACCCGCGCATGTGGTCCCATCCCGCGACGCGCCGCAACCGGGCGCAACTGGCGGCGGATGGTGTCGCCTTCGTCGGGCCGGGCAGGGGGGAGATGGCCGAGGCCGGCGAGGCGGGGGAGGGCCGGATGGCCGAACCGCTTGAGATCGTCGCGGCGGCCGGGGCGGCGCTGGGCGACGGGCCGCTGAAGGGGCGCCATGTCATCGTCACCTCCGGTCCCACGCATGAACCCATCGACCCGGTGCGCTATATCGCCAACCGTTCGTCCGGCGCGCAGGGGACCGCGCTTGCGGCGGCGCTGCGCGATCTGGGGGCAAGGGTCAGCTTCGTGACCGGCCCGGCCAGCGTGCCACCGCCCCAAGGCGTGAGTGTGATCCCGGTCGAGACGGCGGCAGAGATGCTGGCGGCGGTCAAGGCGGCGCTGCCCGCCGAGGCGGCCGTCTTCGCCGCCGCCGTGGCCGACTGGCGCGTCGCCAATGCGAGCGGGTCGAAGATGAAGAAGGACGGCTCCGGCAAGGCCCCGGCGCTGGAATTTGCCGAAAACCCCGACATCCTCGCAACCGTGTCGCAGATGAAGGCGGGCCGCCCGGCGCTGGTCGTGGGCTTTGCGGCGGAGACGGACGATGTGGTCGCCCACGCCACGGCGAAGCGCAAGCGCAAGGGCTGCGACTGGATCGTGGCCAATGACGTGCGCCCCGCCACCGGCATCATGGGCGGCGCGGAAAACGCGGTGACGGTGATCGACGCGACAGGCGCCGAGGACTGGCCGCGCCTGTCGAAGGATGAGGTCGCCCGGCGGCTTGCCGCGCGCATCGCGGCGGCGCTGGGCCGGGTGGTCGAGGTCTGATGCCTCCGGCGGAGGTATTTCGGGCAAGATGAAAGGGCAAGGCATGCACCCCACGATCCGGGTCCTGCGCGAGGACTGGGCCGATCCGGCCATCGCGCTGCCGTCTTACGAGACGCCGGGCGCGGCGGGGGCGGATATTCGCGCCAACCTGCCCGAGGAGGCGCGGGCGGGCGGCCTTGTCCTTGCGCCGATGGAGCGGCGGATCGTGCCGACCGGCCTTCGGGTGGAGATACCGGCGGGGTTCGAGGTGCAGATCCGGCCACGCTCGGGCCTGGCGCTGAAACACGGGATCTCGCTGCCCAACACGCCCGGCACGATCGACAGCGACTATCGCGGGCCGCTGGGGGTGTTGCTCATCAACCTTGGGGCGGAACCCTTCGTGATCGGCCATGGTGAGCGCATCGCGCAGATGATCGTGGCGCCCGTGGTGCAGGCGGGGTTCGAAGAGGTTGTGCGGCTGAGTGACACCGCGCGGGGCGCCGGCGGTTTCGGATCGACGGGGCGCGGATGACGGTTCTGGTGGTTACGGCGACGCTGGTCGCCTTTTGCGTCTTCATCCGGGTGCCGGGGCGGATCATCCTTGGCGGCCTCGCCACGATCTGGCTGGCCACGGTGCTGGTTCATGGGCTGTTGCCCGAGGCCCATCCCTTGCCGCGCGCCCTTGGCGGCACGTTTCAGGCCTGGATGGCGATGGGCATCGTGCTGGCGGCGGTGCTGGGCTACCGGGTGCTGTTGCGTCTTGCCCATAAGGAGGCTGCCCTGACGGCGGCCGGGACCGCGCCGCGGGGCGAGGGGTTTTCGCCCGGTGAACTGGACCGCTATGCCCGCCATATCGTGCTGCGCGAAATCGGCGGCATGGGCCAGCGCCGGATGAAGGAGGCGAAGGTGCTGGTCGTCGGCGCCGGGGGCCTTGGCTCCCCCGCGCTGCTTTACCTGACGGCGGCGGGGATCGGGACCATCGGCATCGTCGACGATGACGTCGTGTCGAATTCCAACCTGCAACGGCAGGTGATCCATAGCGATGCCCGGATCGGCATGCCCAAGGTCTTTTCCGCCCAGACCGCGATGAAGGCGCTGAACCCCTATGTCGAGGTGCGCGCCTATAACCGGCGCCTGACGGCGAAGGATGCGACAGCGCTTTTCGCAGACTATGACCTGATCCTGGACGGGACCGATAATTTCGACACCCGCTATCTGGTCAACGAAGCCGCCGTTGCCGCCCGTAAACCTTTGATTTCGGCCGCGATCACGCAATGGGAAGGGCAGATCGGCCTGTATGATCCGGCCCATGACGGCCCCTGCTATGCCTGTGTCTTTCCCGAACGTCCCGCGCCGGGCCTCGCGCCAAGCTGTGCCGAGGCGGGCGTGATGGGCGCCTTGCCCGGTGTCGTGGGTTCCATGATGGCGGTCGAGGCGATCAAGGCCGTGACCGGCGCGGGCGAGACACTGAAGGGGCGGTTGATGATCTATGACGCGCTTTACGCCGATGCGCGGCAGTTCACCGTGAAGCGCGATCCGGCCTGCAAGGTCTGCGGGCAGGGCTGACCCCGCTGGACAGGCCCGTGGCGCGCGACTAGGCTTCGCCCGATGCTTGTGACAGGAGCCTTTCCGATGAAATTCATGCCCGTTCTCGCCTTCGCCGCGAGTGTTCTTGCCAGCGCCGCGATTGCCGAGGTTCCCGATCTTGGCGGGCGCGAGGTGACCGTGGTGACGGAAAACGCCTATCCGCCGCTGCAATTCCTTGATGCCGGGGGCAAGGCGGTCGGCTGGGAATATGACGCGATGGATGAAATCGCGAAGCGGCTGAACATGAAGGTGACTTATGAGAATTCAAGCTGGGACGCGATGATCCCCGCCGTTTCGGAAGGGCAGTATGACATCGGTATGACCGGCATCACCATCCGCGACGACCGGAAGGAGAAGGTCGATTTCTCCGATCCCTATATGCGGTCGGAAATGGTGATGCTGGTGCGGGGCGACGAAAGCCGTTTCACCGATGGCCCGAGCTTTGCCGCCAATCCCGATCTTCTGATGGCCGCGCAACCCGGCACGACGCCCTTCTATGTCGGTGTCTATGAGGTTCTGGACGGGGATGAGGCCAATCCCCGCATCAAGCTGATGGAGACCTTCGGCGCCACGGTGGCGGCGTTGAAGGCGGGCGACGTGGACCTTGTGCTGACCGATGGCACCGCGGGGCAGGGCTATGTCGATGCCTCGGACGGCGGGCTGAAGATCATCGGCGGGCCGCTGGGGTCCGAGGATTTCGGCTTTATCTTCCCCAAAGGCTCCGACCTCGTCGCGCCGGTCAATGCGGCGATTGCCGCGATGAAGGCGGACGGGACGATGGAGGCGCTGAACAAGACGTGGTTCCTTGATTACAAGATGGGCCAGTAAGGCCGCACCGGCCCCGGTCGCCGGATCGGGGCCGCTTTTCCGATGATCCCCCCCGCACGCAAGGACAAGGACTTTCCCTACTGGCTCGTGGTGCTGGCCGCCACGGGGGGGTATCTTTTCTACCTCGCGCTGTCGAACGGAACCTATGCGCAGGTTCTTTCGACGCTGTCGAAGGGCGTCTGGATGACGGTCTTCGTCACGCTCGTGTCCTTCGCGATGGCGGCGCTTCTGGGGCTGGGCCTTGCGGTGGCGACGCTGTCGCGCTTCATCGTGCTGCGGCAGGCGGCGCGGCTTTATATCGAGGTGGTGCGCGGCATCCCGATCATCGTGCTGCTGCTTTACATCGCCTTCGCGGCGGCTCCGGCGATGGTCGCCTTCTGGAACTGGCTGACCGGGCCGCTGGGCCTTGATCCGCTGCGCACCCGCGACATCTCGCTCCTCTGGCGCGCCATCGCCGCGCTGACCATCGCCTATTCCGCCTTTATCGCCGAGGTCTTCCGCGCCGGTATCCAGTCGGTCGAGGAGGGGCAGATCGAGGCGGCGAAGGCGCTGGGCCTGTCGGGCTGGCACCGCTTTCGCTTCATCGTCTTTCCGCAGGCCTTCCGCATGATCCTGCCGCCCTTGGGCAACGACTTCGTCGCGATGGTCAAGGACAGCTCGCTCGTCTCTGTCCTCGGCGTCGCGGATGTGACGCAACTGGGCAAGGTCACGGCGGCGGGGAACTTTCGCTATTTCGAGACCTACAACCTTGTCGCGCTGATCTACCTGACGATGACCGTCACCCTGTCGCTGATCCTGCGCCGGATCGAGATGCGGCTGCGCGCGCGGCTGGAGGAACGCTGAGGCGCCGAAGTTGCATGGCGGTGCTGGCGGTTCCCCGACGCTCTGCCTAGAGTGCCGGAAAAGGAGTTCGCGCATGACCAACCCGCTGCTTGAGCCCTGGACCGGGCCGTTCCAACTGCCACCCTTTCCCGCCATCCGGGATGAGGATTTCGGCCCCGCCTTCGAGGCCGGGCTGGCCGAGGCGCGGCGCAATATCGCAAAGATCGCGGGATCGGCCGAGGCGCCGACCTTCGCCAATACGATCGAGGCGCTGGAACTGGCCGAAGAGGTGCTGGACCGGGTTTCGGGGGTTTTCTACAACCTCGCCGGTGCAGACTCGACCCCCGCGCGCGAGGCGTTGCAGCGCGAGCTTGCGCCGAAGATGGCGGCGTTTTCGTCCGAGGTGACGATGAACGCCGATCTTTTCGCGCGCATCGACACGCTCTGGCAGGGGCAGGATACGCTGACCCTGACCGACGAACAGCGCCGGGTGCTTGAGCTTTACCGCCGCATGTTCGTCCGCGCCGGTGCGGCACTGGACGAGGCCGGGCGCAAGCGGATGGCAGAGGTCAAGGAACTGCTGGCGGTTCTGTCCACGCAGTTCAGCCAGAACCTTCTGGCCGATGAACGCGACTGGTTCCTGCCGCTTGAGAAGGCCGACCTTGAAGGCCTGCCCGGTTTCGTCGTCACCGCTGCCCGTTCCGCTGCGGCAGAGCGCGGGCGGGAGGGGCATGTCCTGACGCTCAGCCGGTCCCTCATCGTGCCGTTCCTGCAATTCTCCTCCCGCCGCGACCTGCGCGAAACCGCCTGGCGCGCCTGGGTCGCGCGTGGCGCGAATGGCGGCGAGACCGACAACCGCGCGCTGGCGGCAGAGATCCTGAAGCTGCGGGAGGAACGCGCAAAGCTTCTCGGCTATGACAGTTTCGCCGCCTACAAGCTGGAAACCGAGATGGCGAAGACGCCGGGCGCGGTGCGCGATCTTCTGATGCGGGTCTGGGAACCGGCCCGCGCCAAGGCCGAGGCCGATGGCGCCGTCCTGACCGGCATGATGCAGGGCGACGGTGTCAACGGCCCTCTGGAGCCGTGGGACTGGCGCTACTATTCCGAAAAGCGCCGTCTGGCCGAACATGATCTCGATGAGGCGGAACTGAAGCCCTATTTCGGCCTCGACGCGATGATTCAGGCGGCCTTCGACACCGCGCACCGTCTGTTCGGCCTTGACTTCAAGCCGCTCGACCTGACCCTTTACCACCCCGACGCCCGCGCCTGGGAGGTCACCCGCGACGGGCGGCACATGGCCGTCTTCATCGGCGACTATTTCGCGCGCGGGTCAAAGCGGTCGGGCGCGTGGTGTTCGTCCTTCCGGGGCCAGCGCAAGCTCGGCGGCGACCGGCGGCCCGTGGTCGTGAACGTCTGCAACTTCGCCAAGCCCGCGGCGGGGGAACCGGCGCTTTTGTCCTGGGACGATGCGCGGACGCTCTTCCACGAATTTGGCCATGCCCTTCATGCGATGCTGTCGGACGTGACCTATGGCTTCATCGCCGGAACCTCCGTCGCGCGCGATTTCGTCGAACTGCCAAGCCAGCTTTACGAACACTGGCTTGAGGTGCCTCAGGTGCTGGACCGCCACGCCCGCCACGCGGCAACCGGCGCGCCGATGCCCGCCGACCTGCGCGACCGGCTGATCGCGGCGGCCACCTACGATCAGGGCTTCGCGACGGTCGAATACATCGCCTCCGCCCTTGTCGATCTGGCCTTCCACGAAGGCGCGGCGCCCGCCGACCCGATGGCGGTTCAGGCCGGGGTGCTGGAGAAGATCGGCATGCCCGCCGCCATCCCCATGCGCCACGCGACGCCGCATTTCGCCCATGTCTTTTCCGGCGACGGCTATTCGTCGGGCTATTACAGCTACATGTGGTCCGAGGTGATGGATGCCGACGCCTTCGACGCCTTCCGCGAGGCGGGCGATGCCTTTGACCCCGCGACCGCGAAACGGCTTGAGGAGGCGATCCTGTCCGCCGGTGGCTCGCGTGAGGCCGATACGCTTTACCGCGCCTTCCGGGGCCGGATGCCGGGGGTTGAGCCGTTGTTGCGGGGCCGGGGCCTTGTCGATGCGGGATGAGGGGAGTGTGACGGCATGAGCGATTTCCTTATCATCGGCGGCGGGATCGCAGGCGTATCGCTGGCGGCGAAGCTTGCCCCGCTTGGCTCGGTTCACCTTGTCGAGGGCGAAAGCCATCTGGCCTATCACGCCTCCGGCCGCTCCGCCGCGCTGTATGAGCCGAAATACGGCCCCCCCGCCATCGTCGCGCTCTCCGAGGCCAGCGATGGAGAGTTGCGCGGGGCGGGCGTTCTGTCGCCGCGCGGGCTGATGCTGGTCGCGGGCGCCGAGGACATGGCGTCTTTCGACGGTGAAACCACCGCGCTTGGCCTCGATCCGATCACGGTGGATGAGGCGCGGCGGCTGGTGCCGATCCTCTCGCCCGATGCCCTTCACGCAGCGGCCTATTCCGAACGCGCCTGGGACATCGACACCGACCGGCTGGTGCAGGGCTACGCCCGCGCCGCCCGCGATCAGGGCGCCACGATCGAAACCGGCGCGCAGGTGACGGCGATCCGCCGCGATGCGCTGGGCTGGGTCGTCGAGACGGCGAAAGGGGACCGGCAGGCCAAGGTCCTGATCAACGCCGCCGGGGCCTGGGTCGATCAGGTGGCGGCGATGGCCGGGGCGGCACCTTTGGGCTTCACGCCCTTGCGCCGGTCGATGGCGCGCATCCCGGCGCCGGATGGCCATGACATCACGGGCTGGCCGATGATGTTCGGTTCCGGTGAGGGCTGGTACGCCAAGCCCGATGCCGGGGCGCTGATCGTCTCCCCCGCCGAGGAACACGGGATGGACCCGCATGACGCCTGGGCCGATGACATGGTGCTGGCCGAAGGGCTGGCGCGGTATGAGGCGATGGTGACGGTGCCTGTCACCCGCCTTGTCGCCTCCTGGGCGGGGCTCAGGACCTTTTCGCCCGACCGCGCGCCGGTCTTCGGGCCGGACGCATCGGTGCCGGATCTTTTCTGGTGCGCGGGGCAGGGCGGCTACGGGTTTCAGTCGGCGCCGGGCGCCTCATCCTTCCTCGCCGACCTGATCGCGGGGCGCGCGACGGGCTATGACGCCGGTTTCGTCAAATCCGTCTCACCCGGACGCTTCGCATGACCGGGCCGCGCCGCCTGTTCCTGCCCGACAGCGGGGCGGCGCGTCACGGCGACGGGCGCGTCAGCGCGCCGTCGGCCGAACGCAATGCCGGGCCGATCCTTGACCTTTTGCGCCGCCACGCGCCCGAGACCGGCACGGCGCTTGAGATCGCGAGCGGCACCGGCCAGCACATCGCCGGTTTCGCCGCCGCACTTCCGGGGATCGACTGGACCCCGACCGAGGCCGACCCCGCCCGTTTCGCCAGTATCGAGGCCTGGCGCGCGGCCTCCCGCTGCCCCAACCTCCACCCGCCGCGCCCGCTTGACGCGACGGCGCTGCCCTGGCCGGAGGAGTTGCGCGGCGTCGACCTGATCGTGCTGGTCAACCTTCTGCACCTCATTTCGGAGGCTGAGGCCGAGAACATCCTGACCGGCGTCGCCACGGCCCTCGCCCCCGGCGGAAGTTTCCTGCTTTACGGCCCGTTTCGCCGCGACGGCCTGCTGACCAGCGACGGCGACGCGGGCTTTGACGCAAGGCTGAAGGCGCAGGACCCCGCCATCGGCTACAAGGACGATGGCTGGGTCCGCGACCGCGCCGGGGCGGCGGGGCTGCATCTGCGAAAGGTCGCCGAGATGCCCGCCAACAACCTCGCCTTCCTGTTCCGGGTGGTGGGCTGAGATACATTCGGAAAGCTGAATGAATTGACCTGGGTCAAGGCCGCCACCCCGCGCCGATGCGACAAGGCGGCAAAGGAAACATGGAGCCGACAATGGGTTACAAGGACGACATCACCGACATGCGCACCGAGTTGCGCGCGCTTTACAAGGCCATCCCCGAGGCCACGGGCGGCTTCTCGACGCTCTCGAAGGCGGTGAAGGACAATGGCCCGCTGTCGGTCAAGGAAAAGGAATATGTCGCCCTTGGCATGGCCGTCGCGATGCGCTGTACCCCTTGCATCAACTTCCATGTCGAGGCGCTGATGAAAGCCGGGGCCAGCCGCGAGGAACTGGGCGACGTGCTGGCCATGGCGATCCAGATGGGCGGCGGACCGGCAGTCATGTATGCGGGCCATGCACTTGCCTGCTGGGATGAGCTTGCCGCCGGGTGACGACGGCGGGGCATCGCGCAGCGGCCAGGGCATAACGCAAACGCCCCTTGTCAGGGCGCGGGGCTTCGCCATCATCGGGGCAACCGACTCGCGTCCAGAACGGGGGCCATGATGCGCCGACGCCATGCCATAGCACTCCTCGCCGCCGGGGCGGTCCTGTCGGCCTGCGGACGGCAGGAGACGGTCGCCCGGCGCGACGATCCGCGCCTTGTCGCGATGGCGGCCCCCGCCCCGGCGCGGGTCCGCTTCGACGATCACGATCCCGTGGACTGGGGCCGCGCCCACCCGCGCCGCTACCCCGTCCACGGCATCGACGTGGCGCGGTTCCAGACCGCCATCGACTGGGACACCGCCCGCGCCAATGGCGTCAGCTTTGCCTTCATCAAGGCGACCGAGGGCGGCGACATGGTCGACCCGATGTTTCGCGACCACTGGCGCGCCGCCCGCCGGGCAGGGGTGCCGCGCGGGGCCTATCATTTCTTCTACCACTGCCGCGCCGCGTCCGAGCAGGCGCGCTGGTTCTTCCGCCATGTCCCGAAGGAAAGCGGCATGCTGCCCCCGGTGATCGACATGGAATGGACGCCGTTTTCCCCGACCTGTTCCGCCCGCCGTCCGGCAGGCGATGTGCGGGCCGATGCGCGGCAGATGGTGTCGCTGTTCGCGGGCCATTACGGCACCCGGCCGATCATCTACACCACGGTCGATTTCTTCCGCGATAACGAACTGTGGCGCGTCCGGGGGGCGGAGTTCTGGCTGCGTTCGGTCACCGCGCACCCCGAGGATCGCTATCCGGGCCATGACTGGACCTTCTGGCAGTATAGCGGCACCGCCGCCATCCCCGGTATTGCGGGCAAGGTCGATGCCAATGCCTTCGGCGGCTCGGCGGCGGACTGGCAGGCCTGGCTGGCGTCGCGGCGGCTTTGATCCGGGGACGGACGGGCGGTTGCCGGAAAAATCCCCGGCGGCGGGCGACGGAATCGGCCGGGTTCTGCGTTGGACACCCATCACCCATCGCAGGAAGGACCATCGCCATGACCCGCATCCCCCCCGTTCTCGCCGCGCTGTTTCTGATCGGCGGTCCGGCTTTCGCCCAGCAGGGCATTCCCGGCGTCCATTTCATCGAACAATGGGACCTGAACGGGGACGGCCACGTCACGCCGGAGGAAGCACGCGAGAAACGTGGCGATGTCTTCTTCATGTTCGATCAAAGCGAGGACGGAAATCTGCAGCCCGGGGAATGGGCGATGATCGCTGACCACCTGGCAGCCGAAGAGGGCAATCAGGGGCAGGGCGGCGGACAAGGCATGGGCAAGGGGCCGGGCCGCTTCGTCAAGGCCGCGATGGAGCCGCCCTTCAACGATCTCGACGGCAATGGCGTGGTCACGAAGGAGGAATTCGTCAAGGCGACAGATACGCTTTTCGCCCAGCTTGACCGCAACGGTGACGGCGTCCTGACAGCAGAGGATTTCGGGCGCCGCTGACGGGGCGGCGCAGAGAGGGGCGCAGACGAAAAAGGGGCCGCGCGATGCGGCCCCCTGTCGTTTCGGTGATGTCGTTCAGCCGTTCACGCGGATGCGTTCGTTCGACGGGTCGAAGGGGCTGTCCTCGACCACCTCGGCATCCCATTCCTGCCGCAGCATCCTGACCTTCAGCTTGGTGCCGACGGCGGCCAGATCGGGGCGGACATAGCCCATGCCGATCTGCTTGCCGAAGGCGACCGAATAGCCGCCCGAGGTCAGGCGCCCGATCTTTTCGCCGTTCAGCAGCAGCGCCTCCTTGCCCCAGGGATCGGTATCCGACGGCCCGTCGATCAGAAGCGTGACGCACATCGCGCGGATGCCGGTCTTTTCCATCGCCTCCTTGCCACGGAAGTCCTTGGTCCGGTCGATGAAGCGGTCCAGCCCCGCCTCGGCCGGCGTCGCGTCGCGGCCAAGCTCGGTCCCGAAGGCGCGGTAGCTTTTTTCCTGCCGCAGCCAGTTCTGCGCCCGCGCACCCACGAGCTTCATGCCGTGCTTTTCACCGGCCTCGACCAGCAGGTCCCAGAGGTAACGCCCCATCTCGACCGGGTGATGCAGTTCCCAGCCAAGCTCGCCCGTATAGGCCACGCGGATCGCGTTGACCGGGCACATGCCAAGTTCGATCTTGCGCGCCGACAGCCACGGGAAACGCTTGTTCGTCAGCGCCGTTTCCGGCTCGGCATCCTTGATGATCTCTTTCAGGATATCGCGCGATTTCGGACCTGCGATGGCGAAGACGCCCCATTGGGTCGTCACATCGTGGATGTCGATATAGCCGCCGCCCTGGGCCATGAAGTCCTCGGCCGACTTCTTCAGGTAATCCGCGTCATAGGCCGTCCAGGCGCCAGCGGAGACGAGGTAATAGTCGTTCTCGCCATTCCGCACGATGGTGTATTCGGTCCGCGTGGTCCCCGCATCGGTCAGCGCGTAGGTCAGGTTGATCCGGCCGACCTTCGGCAGCGCGTTGCAGGTGAACCAGTCAAGGAACGCCGTCGCGCCGGGGCCACGGACGATATGCTTGGTAAAGGCCGAGGCGTCGATGAGACCGGCGGTCTCACGCACCGCCTTCGCCTCATCCACCGCATATTGCCACCAGCCGCCACGGCGGAAGCTGCGCGAGTCATGATCGAACGAGGCGGGCGCATCCTTCGGCCCGTAGTAGTTCGGCCGTTCCCAGCCGTTGACCTGACCCATCTGCGCGCCCGCCGCCTTCTGGCGGTCATAGGCGGGGGCGGTGCGCAGCGGGCGGGCCGCTTCACGCTCTTCGTCCGGGTGGTGCAGGATGAAGACATGCTCATAGCATTCCTCGTTCTTGCGCGCCGCATATTCGGTCGTCATCCAAGAGCCGTAGCGCTTGGGATCAAGCGAGGCCATGTCGATCTCGGCCTCACCATTCACCATCATCTGGGCAAGGTAATAGCCGGTGCCACCCGCCGCCGTGATGCCGAAGCTGAACCCCTCGGCCAGCCACATGTTGCGCAGGCCTGGCGCCGGGCCAACCAGCGGGTTGCCATCGGGCGTGTAGCAGATCGGGCCGTTGAAATCGTCCTTGAGGCCCACGGTCTCCGACGACGGCAGACGGTGGATCATCGACATGTATTCTTCCTCGATCCGCTCAAGATCAAGCGGGAAGAGGTCGGCGCGGAAGCTTTCCGGCACGTCGTAAAGGAAGCGGGCCGGAGCGTTCCGTTCGTAGGGGCCGAGGATCCAGCCGCCGCGTTCCTCGCGGACATACCACTTGGCGTCGGCATCGCGCAGAACCGGGTGTTCCGGGTTGCCCGCCGCGCGCCATGCCTGAAGCGCCGGGTCCGGTTCGGTCACGATATACTGGTGTTCGACCGGGATCGCCGGGATCTTGATGCCCAGAAGCCGCGCGGTGCGCTGGGCGTGGTTGCCCGTCGCGGTGACGACGTGTTCGGCATGAACCTCGGTCTGTTCCTCGGACGGAACGAGGTTGCCGCCCTTCTCGACCATCTTGGTCAGGGTGACGATCCACTCCGACCCGGTCCACTTGTAGCTGTCGACCTGCCACTTCCGCTCAATCGTGCAGCCGTGCTGGCGCGCGCCCTTGGCCATCGCCTGGGTCACGTCGGCGGGGTTGATATAACCGTCCTGCGGGTGGAAGAGCGCGCCTTTCAGGTCGTCCGTGCGCAGAAGCGGCCAACGCTCCTTCATCTCTTTCGGGGTCAGGAATTCGTGATAGACCCCCGCCGTTTCCGCGACCGAGGAATAAAGCATGTATTCGTCCATCCGCGCATCGGTCTGCGCCATGCGCAGGTTGCCGCAGATGGAAAAGCCCGCGTTCAGGCCCGTCTCGGCCTCAAGCGTCTTGTAGAAATCGACGGAGTATTTGTGGATATGCGTCGTCGCGTAGGACATGTTGAAGAGGGGCAGCAGACCCGCCGCGTGCCAGGTGGAGCCTGACGTCAGCTCATCCCGCTCGATCAGCATCGTGTCCCACCCGGCCTTGGCCAGATGATAGGCGATCCCGGTTCCGACGGCGCCGCCGCCGACGACTAGGGCTTTGACATGGGTCTTCATCGGCCGACTCCTCGCATTCATGGCTGTAGTCTATCTGACAGAGCGGAAGAAATGCGGAAAGGTCAGCCCGACCTGTCGCGGTGTAAAAACGACATGGCTGGGGGTCACAGGCCCAATTCTCGCCGTAGTTGAAGGAGAGGATCAACCGAACGTTGTGACGTGCAGGTGTTTCTTTTGACGACTGGTCTTTTTCAGGGCTTCGCCCGCAATGCGGCAGGGGCCGCCCGCGCCTTTCTGCCCCTGCGCTTCGACGCGGCGGCGCTTGAGGTCACGGGCGCGCAGCTTGCGCTTTGTTTCGCGGTCAACCTTCTGGCGACCTTGCTCTGGGGGCTGGTGGTGGTCTGGCCTGTCGGTTCGTTCGAACCCTGGGGCGTCACCTCGGTTCTGGCCGGTCAGGCGGTGCTGTTCCTGGCGCTGGTCCTTGCCGTCTGGATCATGGGCCGGGGCGAGCGGTTCTGGCCCGCGCTTTTCGCGACCCTGGTGGGGAACACGCTGTTTCTGATCGTCACCGGCGCCCTCATGCGGATGACGGGCCTCGGTATCGAGGATGGCATTGCCACCGTCTTTTCCTGGGCGCTTTATGTGATCGTCTTCATCGGTCTCTTCCGGGTTCTGAAGGGGCCGGGGCTGCGCGGTGGTGTCCGGGCGGGTCTTGCGGTCGGTGGCTATGGCATCGTCTCGGTCCTGGCCGCGCTGTTCATGCCGCGTGCCGTCCTTTTCTATCCGCAAATGCCCGAAAGCACCGAAGCCGCCTATACCCGCGTCGATGTGGAACGCCTTTACTATGCCCAGCCCGGCCTGATGGCCGGCGCGGTCCGCGCGCTGGACGCGAATGACCCCGACCGCGCCGACCTTTACGCGATCCTCGGCGCCGGCACCTCTTATCAAGGCGTGTTCCTGCGTGAGGCGACCCAGATCCGTGACATCCTCAAACCGATGCAGGGCGGCGCGGAGGGGCGGACGCTGATCCTTGCCAACAGCGATGCGCAGCCGTTCGAAAACCCGATGCTTGGCCGCCGGAACCTGCAAGAGGCGCTGAACGCGGTGGCAGGGCTGGCCGACCCCGACCGGGACGCGACGCTGCTTTACCTAACCTCGCATGGCGGGCCAGAGAGCTTTTCGCTGGGCTTCTACGACGCCGGTCTGAACAATCTGGCGTCCGAGGAGCTTTCGGCGATGATCGACGAAAGCGGGCTGACGAACCTGATCATCGTCGTGCAGGCCTGTTACTCCGGCTCCTTCGTGGACAACCTCGCGGCGCCGGACCGGATGGTCATCACCGCCGCCGCCGCCGACCGGACCTCCTTTGGCTGCGCCTCTGAAAACCTCTGGACCGAATTCGGCCGCGCCTATTTCGACAAGGCGCTGCGCGACACCGGCGATTTTCGTCTGGCCTTCGACCGGGCCAGCGAAGCGATCGAACGGCGCGAGAAGGACGAAGGGCTGCCCCCATCCAACCCGCAGATCGCGATCGGCACGAAGATGGGCGCGTTCCTTGACGGGTTCCACCCCGACCAAAGCTGAGGGGTCTGAACGCCCGGCCGTTCCGGGGGACTCGACCCCGCCGCGCCCCGCGCCTACATCTTCGGGGCAGCTTCGCGAACAGGGAGAGTGGATCATGGCACGCACCGTCATCATCGAGGATCACGGCGGACCGGAGGTTCTGAAACTGGTCGACCGCCCGGTGGGCGATCCGGGACCGGGAGAAATCCGCATCACCCAAAAGGCCGTCGGGCTGAACTTCATCGACGTCTACCAGCGCACCGGGCTTTACAAGATGCAGCTTCCCGCCGCGCTTGGGATGGAGGCCGCGGGCGTGGTCGAGGCGGTGGGCGATGGCGTCACCCATCTGAAACCCGGTGACCGCGCCGCCTATGCCGCCGCCCCGCCGGGCGCCTATGCCGAGGCGCGCGCCATGCCCGCCGCGCAGGTCTGTCCGCTGCCGGACGGCATTTCCTTCGACGAAGGGGCCGCGATGATGCTGAAGGGGCTGACGGTCGATTACCTTTTTACCCGCACGACGCCGATCAAACGCGGCGACTGGGTGCTGTTTCACGCCGCCGCCGGGGGCGTCGGCCTGATCGCCTGCCAATGGGCGCGCTCCGAGGGGATCAACCTGATCGCCACCGCCGGAACGGATGAGAAGTGCCAGATGGCGCTGGAACACGGCGCGGCCCATGCGATCAACTACCGCAACGGCGATTTTGCCGCCCGCGTGCGCGAGATCACCGAAGGGCGCGGCGTCGATGTGGTCATGGACGCGGTCGGCAAGGACACGTTCGAAGGCTCGCTGAACAGTCTTCGCCCGCTGGGGATGATGATCAGCTTCGGCAATGCCTCGGGTCCCGTGCCGCCGGTGGACCTTCTGGCGCTATCGTCACGCGGATCGTTGAAGATCACCCGGCCGACGCTGTTCACCCATATCGCGGATCACGCCACCTGTCAGGAGATGGCGGCGCGGCTTTTCGCCAAGGTCACGTCCGGCGCGGTGAAGATCGAGATCGGCCAGCGCTTCCCGCTGGATCGGATCGCCGAAGCCCACCGCGCGCTTGAGGCGCGGGGGACGACCGGATCGACGATCCTGACGCTTTGATCACTCGCCGATCTTGCAGCGCTTGCCCAGGCCGGTGCTTTCGCAGGCGCCGGAGCCAAGGGCGTTGACCTTGATCTTCGCCTTCGCCTCAACAGGGGTGGGGGCGGGCTCGATGGGGGTGTCGGCCGATCCCGTGCTGCCGCCAAAGCCGATGCTGCCAAGGATCTGGCCGAAAAGCCCGCCGCCCTGACCGGCGGCCGGCGCTTCCTGCGGGACCTCGGCTGCGGCTGTCTGCATGTCGGCCTGCGGCGTCTCCGCCATCGCCTCGATCCGCGTGCGCTGTTTGGCGAGCTTGGTCTTGATGTCCTCATAGTGCTGATCGTCGATCACGCCGTTGCGGTGGTTGATCTCCAGCGCTGCCTCTTGCAGGCGCAAATGCTGTTCGGCGGTGTCGATCCGCTGCTGGTGGCTATCCGCCTCGACCCGCTGCTGGGCCAGGGCCAGCTGTTCCTCGGGCGTGAGGTCCGGCGCCTCGCTGCCGATTCCGGCGACCGGCTCTTTCAGCGTCTTGTTCAGGCGGTCATAGTCGATCTGGTCGAGAAGGGCGATGACATCGGCATCCTCGGCCTTGACCCGCGCGGAAATCAGGACGGTCTGGCCGATCCGCCCGGAAAAGACGCGGTAGTCACGCTCCTCCGCACCGGCCCCGAACATCCCCAGCTCCTCGCGGAAGGTGACGCCCCGGATCACGGCGAAACCGTCCTTGCCCGACATCGCCTCGATATTGTTCGCCACCATCTTCATCGCCCCGCCACTGATCCCGCCGCCGCCCTCGGATCGCTTGACCACAAGGCGCAGCGCGATGATGGCGCCGGGTTTTTCATAGACATAGACCTCGGCCGCGTCCTTCTTGTCCCCCGCCGCTTTTTCAAGCGCGGCGAACGCCTGCAGGGTCTTGTCCTGCTTCATTTCTTCGGGGAGGAAGTCATCCTTGCGCATGTCATAGCGGCGACCGAACACATCCGCGCTTGCCTCATCCCAGTCGTGGCGGGTCCAGCCTTCGGGCGCCTCGGGCAAGAGATCGCGCGGGTCCTGCGCCAGAAGGTCCTGCCGCGCGGCGGCATCGGCCATGGCCTGCCGCTGTGCGATGAAGCGCCCGGAAATGGTGCCGACATAGTCGCCGACACCGAATTGCCCTGGCTTCGAGCCCGCCGTCTTGGCCTGATTGATGTAATCGACGGCCCCTACGGCGGCGAGGGCGATGGCGACGAAGGCGCCCAGATAGGCTTTTGACATGGAACTCTTTCCGGCAATTCGAATCTGGCGGAAAGATTGTCGCGGAATCTGGCACAAGCGTGACCGCAGCGGACAATTCCTGCGGCTTTCTGGCCGTGGGTCAGGGGGGGAAGGCCGCTATCGTCGCCGCGCCCTCACAACATCCCCGGCACCACCAGATCGGGCGGGCGGTGGCCGTCGGCGAAGGTCTTGACGTTGATGATGACCTTCTCGCCCATCTCGACCCGGCCCTCGACGGTGGCCGAACCCATATGGGGCAGAAGGACCACATTCGTCAGCTCGCGCAGGCGGGGGTTGATCTCATGCCCATGCTCGAAAACGTCAAGCCCGGCGCCCGCGATCTCTCCCGCCCGCAGCATCCGGGTCAGGGCGTTTTCGTCGATCACCTCGCCGCGCGATGTGTTCACCACCACGGCCGAGGGTTTCAGCAACTTCAGACGCCGGGCGTTCATCAGGTGGAAGGTCGAGGGCGTATGTGGGCAGTTCACGGAAATCACGTCCATCCGGCTGACCATCTGGTCAAGGCTTTCCCAATAGGTCGCCTCAACCTCCTGCTCGATCTCGGGCCGCAGGCGCTTGCGGTTGTGGTAGTGGATCTGCATCCCGAAGGCGCGCGCCCGGCGCGCCACGGCGGTACCGATCCGCCCCATGCCGAGGATGCCCAGCCGCCGCCCGCCGACGCGCCCGCCCATCATCGCGGTCGGCGCCCAGCCCTGCCAGTCGCCGGACTGCATCAGCGCCAGCCCTTCCGGGATGCGCCGCGTCACGGCCAGGATCAGCGCCATGGTCATGTCGGCGGTATCCTCGGTCACCACGCCCGGCGTGTTCGACACCAGAACGCCCCGCTGCCGCGCGGTGTGAACGTCGATATGGTCGACCCCGGCGCCATAGTTCGCGATCAGCTTCAACCGCTCCCCCGCCTGCGCCAGAAGGGTCGCGTCGATATGGTCGGTCACGCAAGGGACAAGGACATCGGCCCGCTGCATGGCGGCGCCCAGTTCCTCCCGCGTCATGCGGGTGTCGGGATTGCGCAGTTCGACATCGAACAGCTCCTTCATCCGGGTCTCGACGACCTCGGGCAGGCGTCGCGTCACCACAACACTCAGCCGCTTCGAACCCATGACCGCTGCCTCCTCTCTTCCATCTGCGCATCCTTACTGGCAAAGTGCCGTCGAACGGAGCAAGTCACAAGCCCCGAAACGTAAACTAATCCTTGGCAATACAGGCCCAGACATCATGCGGAGTTCCCGGTTCCGGCGCCTTGCGGCGCGTGCCTTGCTTATCGGCCTTTGTCTGCATGCGCCCGGCGCGGTGCTGGCGGAAGAGGCGGGGAAGGGGCCGGTCACCAACCTGCCGCTGCCGCGCTACGTTTCGCTGAAGACGGATGAGGCGAATGTGCGCCGCGGACCCAGCCTGTCACACCGCATCGACTGGGTCTTCCGCCACCGCGACATGCCGCTGAAGGTCACCGGCGAATTCGCCAACTGGCGGAGGGTGGAGGATAATGAGGGGCAGGGCGGCTGGGTCCATTACACGCTGATTTCCGGCGTGCGCACGGTGCTTTTCGAACCCGAGCGCACCGCGCTGCGCAGCCAGCCCGACCCGGAGGCATCCGAGGTGGCCGAGGCCGAGGCGGGCGTGATCGGCCGTCTGGGCGCCTGCAAGCCCGACTGGTGCCGTGTGACGGCGGGGGGCGAAACCGGCTGGGTGGAGAAATCCGCGATCTGGGGTGTCGATCCCGAAGAACTGCGCGACTGACACCGCCGGTTCCCCTTCGCCTGCGAAGCTGGTAAGGCGCGCCGCAACGAAGGGGGGCGGGATGACTCGCGGCACATCGCTGAACATTTCGGCCGGGGTGGCCTCGGTCACCGTGGCGCTGATCCTTGTTGCGCTGAAGCTCTGGGCGCTGGGGATGACCTCATCGCTGTCGGTCGCGGCCTCATTGGCCGACAGCGCGCTGGACCTGATGATGTCGCTTGGCGGGCTGATGGCGATCCTTTACGCCGCACGCCCGGCGGATGAGGATCACGCCTTCGGCCATACCTCTGTCGAGGATCTGGCGGCGCTGGCGCAATCGGTCTTTATCCTCGTCTCCGGCGGTGTGATCGCCTGGTCGGCGGTCCGTCGCCTGATGTCCGACGCGCCGACCGAGCTTGCTGCGCAGGGGCCGGGGATGGCGGTCATGGCGCTGTCCATCCTGCTCACGCTGGCGCTTGTCCTCTGGCAGCGCCGGGTGGCCACACGGACCGGCAATCGCGTGGTGGCGGCGGATTCGCTGCATTACATGTCCGACCTGATACCGAATATCGGTGCCATTGCCGCCTTGTGGATGTCGCGCCAGTTCGGGTTTGGCGCGGTGGACAATGTGGTGGCGCTGGCGACGGCGGCCATTCTGGTGGTCGGCTCGCTGAGGATCGGCAAGGGGGCGTGGGACGCGCTGATGGACCGGCGCGCCGATCCCGCGCTGATCGAGGGGATCGGCCGTATCGCCGCCGACTGGCCCGGCGTGCGGGGCTATCACGACCTGAAGACCCGCACCGCAGGCAGCATCGTCTTCGTGAACATCCATATCGAGCTGGACGGCGACCAAAGCCTGCGCGCCGCGCATGGCATCGGCGCGGGCCTGCGCCGCAAGATCATCGACACCTATCCGCAATGCGACGTGATCGTTCACAAGGACGTGGCGGGGGAGGCGTAGGAAAGGCCGACCCTTTCGGACCGGCCCCCATGGCCGTGCGCCTGCCTTGCCTCAGCCCTTCTGGATTTCCTTCAGCTTGTCGATGCCGATCATCTTCATCATCGCCTTTTCGTAATAGGGCTCGCTCGTCCCCTTCTTGACCTTGCGGATGAAGTATTTCTCGAACGCGATCTTGGCGAGGTGGACCCACTTGCCCGAGGACGCCCAGTTGACGTTGCGCGGCGGGATCTGCGGCTGGGCCACGAAGGCCACGCCGCTGTCGCCGAAATCGGCGAGACAGACCGCGTTCCAGGTGCCGACATTGTCCGGCTCTTGCCCGCGCAGCACCTGGCCTAGGTTATGGGCCGTCGCCGTCACCATGCTTTCGATCATGAAGCCGGTCTTCGGAACGCCGCAGGGCACCGGCGTCGGCCCCATCGGCGGGATTGCGACGCAGACCCCGATGGAGAAGATGTTGGGGAATTTCGGGTTACGCTGATGTTCGTCCACGATGGTGAAGCCGCGCGGGTTCACCAGCCCCTCGATCCCCATCACCGCCTCGACGCCACGGAAGGGCGGCAGCATCATCGAAAAGCCGAAGGGCAGGTCCTTTTCCGCCTTCACCGAGCCGTCTTCGTTGATCTCCTCGACGGTCATCTTGCCCTGCTCGACCTTCTTCACGCGGGTCGAGGTCATCCATTTGATGTGGTGGTTGCGCATCTCGGATTCGAGAAGCCCCTTGGTGTCGCCCACCCCGTCAAGGCCAAGATGGCCGATATAGGGTTCGGAGGTCACGAAGGTCATCGGCACCTTGTCGCGGATCTTGCGGCGGCGAAGCTCGGTGTCGAGGATGAAGAGGAACTCATAGGCAGGGCCGAAGCAGGACGCGCCCTGCACCGCGCCGACGACGATCGGGCCGGGGTTCTTGCAGAAGGCCTCGAACGCGGCATTGGCCTGAAGCGCGTGATCGACATGGCAGATGGATTGCGTATGCCCGCCATGCGGCCCCAGCCCCTCGATCTCGTCAAAGGCCAGTTCGGGGCCGGTCGCGATGATGAGGTAATCGTAGTCGAGAGAGGTCCCGTCGATCAGCTCAAGCCGGTTTTCCGCCGGGTGAACCTTTTGCGCCGCCGTGGTGCGGAACTCGATTTTCTTCTTCCGCATCGTGTCGGCAAGGTCGATGGTGATGTCCTCGGGTTTGCGCCAGCCGACGGCGATCCAGGGGTTCGAGGGGACGAAGTGATACTTCGTTTCCTTGGTGACGACCGTGATCCGGTCTTCCTTCCTGATCTGCTCGCTCAGCTCATAGGCCATGATGGAGCCACCCAGCCCCGCGCCCAGGATAACGATATGCGCCATAGAATCGGTCCTCCCGCCATGCGGCTTTCGTCTGTCCGCAATGGCATACATATAGCGTATTTCGAATGTGTGAATGACATAGATCAAGGGCAGATTGACGCATCTCTGCCATTTTGGCGGGCCGGAGCGCGAAAGGCCCCGCGCGTGGGCGGGGCCTTCTAGGGGGTGTTTTCCCGCGCTTAGGCGGCCTTGCGGCGGCGGCGCAGCGCGCCCAGCCCGGCAAGCCCGCCCAGCAGCATCACGCCCGCTGCGGGCACCGGCACCGGCGCGATATTGGTCAGAAGGTCCTGTGTCCCCGAGGCGGACAGGATCGTGACATTGCCGCCGGAGGTCCACTGGCCAGAGCCGATCAGGTTAAGCCAGCTTTGCGCCAGCGACTGCGTGCCGCTGCGGGCCGAGGTGATCCTGAACCCGCCCTGCGCCAGATCGAGGCTGCCGTTGGATTCGTTGGCGATTTCCCACGCCGCCATCTGGAACGCGGCCGCCGATTGCGATCCGGTCACGAGGGTGAAGGCGTTCGACATCAAAGCGCCCAGACGGTCCAGAACCGAGCTGCCCAGCGTCGTGCCGACGGTGTGATCCTTCGGCAGGGTCAGCGTCTCAAGCGGTTCAAGGCAGAAGGCGAGGAAATCCTGCACCGCGCCATTGGTGGAGGTGCCGGTCAGGCGGAACATGCCCGCCGCGGCCGACCGCCCGGTGCCGTTCAGCGTGTAGCTGGTGGACTGATACCAGCCGTTGCCACCGCTCGCATCGACGAAGGCGTTCGTCCCCTGTTTGGTGACGTTGATGGTTGCGGCGCTGGCGGGGGAGAGGGCGGTTACGGTCCCAAGGGCAAGGGCCGCGACCAAGATCTTAAAGGTCTTCATTTCTCATACTCCTATCACTGGTCAACCCGTCGGAAACGGACCTAACCCTTCCTTTTTCTTGCCGCAATTGTCGAAAAAGGCAGGTTGAGCCGTTTTCAGGATGACGTAGCGTCCGGTATTCGCGTCGGGGTTGTCGGCAGGGACAGGCAGGACGACTTTCCAGCGAAGATTGTCAGCTTAATCTGATGTAAAGGAACGAAAACGGCGCGACTTTACGTGGCCTGACGGGCGCGCTTGGTTATTCAGGCGCGCGGATTTTTCTGGCCGGTTCGCGGCGGCACTGTGTTTTGCGCGCGCCGCTGATCTCCAGGGGGCAACAATAAGGCAAAATCGCCACATTGTTGTCAAAATCCGCAGGGCCGATGAGGCAGCCCCACGCCCCAGGCACAAAAAAACCGGCCCGTTTCCGGGCCGGTTCGGAGGCGTCCGCTCAGCCTGGGCTTATTGCGGAATATCGCCGCTGATGCCCTCGACATAGAAGTTCATGCCCAGAAGATCGCCATCCGGCGCGGTCTGCCCCTCGGCCAGCCAGGGCGATCCGTCCTGCTTGTTGATCGGCCCGGTGAACGGGTGATAGGCGCCCGAGGCGATATCGTCGCGCAGCTTCTCGGCCTCGGCCTTGACCTCTGCCGGAACGGCTTCGGTGATCTCGCCGATCAGGACCTCACCGCCCTTGATCCCGGCCCAGACATCGGCCTGCTCATAGGTGCCATCCAGAAGCGCACCGACGCGGTCGATATAATAGGGACCCCAGTTGTCGATGATCGAGGTCACGCGCGGGCTCGGCTTGTATTCGGCCATGTCCGAGGCCTGACCGAACCCGATCACGGCGCCGTTCGATTTCGCCGCTTCGGCCAGGGGCGCGGTGGAATCGGTGTGGCTCGCGATCACGTCCACGCCCTGTTCGATCATCGCCTTGGCGGCGTCGGCCTCTTTCGCCGGATCGAACCAGGTATAGGCCCAGACGACGGTCAGTTCGACATCCGGGTTCACCTTCTTGGCGTTGAGGTAGTAGGCGTTGATCCCCATCACCACTTCGGGGATCGGGAACGATCCGATATAGCCGATCTTGTTCGACTTGGTCATGCGGCCCGCGATCAGCCCTTCCACCGCGCGGCCTTCGTAGAAGCGGGCGTTGTAGGTGGAGACGTTCGGGGCCTCGCGCTTGAAGCCGGTGGCGTGTTCGAACTTCACGTTCGGGAACTTCTTGGCGACGGCATTGGTCGCGTCCATGTAGCCGAAGGAGGTGGTGAAGATGATGTTGCAGCCCCCCAGCGCCATCTGGGTCAGCACCCGTTCGGCATCCGCCCCCTCAGGCACGCTTTCCTGATAGGTGGAGGCATCGACCTTGTCGCCGAACTTCTCGATCACCGCCAGACGGCCCTGATCGTGCTGATAGGTCCAGCCGCCATCGCCGATCGGGCCGACATAGACGAAGCAGGCCTTCACCTTGTCCATCCCCTCGGCCCAGGCGGTGCCGGACAGGGTCAGCCCCAGCGCCGTCGCGGCGGAGGCGAGCAATGTTCTTCTTTTCATACCGTACACTCCCGTTGGATGGGGCTTGTTGCCCCGGTTGATCTGCGCCTCAGCGTGAGGCGTGGAAATTCTGCCCGAGTGCCGCGGGGGCGTTCAGGCCCGCGCGGCCCTTGCCCGAGGACATGATGACCAGCACAAGGATGGTTATCAGATAGGGCGACATCGACAAGTACTCCACCGGAATGCGCGCGCCCGCTGCCTGAAGGTTCAGCTGCAAAACGGTGATGCCGCCGAACAGGTAGGCGCCGATCAGGACGCGCCAGGGCTTCCAGCTCGCGAAGACGACGATGGCCAGCGCGATCCAGCCCGCGCCCGCCGTGATCCCGTCGGTCCATTGCGGCACCCGGACAAGGCTGACATAGGCGCCGCCAAGCCCCGCCATCGCCGCGCCGAACAGGATCGCCAGCACCCGGATGCGGCGCACCTTGTAGCCCAGCGCATGGGCCGCGTCGTGGTTTTCGCCCACCGCCCGCAGGATCAGCCCCACGCGGCTGTATTTCAGCACCGCCCAGACCCCCGCCACGATCAGGATGGAGACATAGACCATCGCGTCATGGGACAGGAAGGCGCGGCCGATGAACGGGATGTCCTCCAGCGGCCCCAGCGGCACATCGGCCATCGCGGGCGGCTTGATGCCGTTATACCCCTGACCCATCAGGCTGGAGAGCCCCAGCCCGAAAAGCGTCATCGCAAGGCCCGTCGCGACCTGATTGGCCAGAAAGACCTGCGTCAGCAGCGCGAAGATCAGGCTGATCGCCATGGCCCCCGCCGCGCCGCCGAGAAAGCCCGCCCATGGACTGCCGGTATGGACGGCGGTGATGAATCCGCAGACCGCGCCCATGATCATCATCCCCTCGACGCCAAGGTTCAGGACGCCCGCCTTCTCCACCACCAGCTCGCCGATCGCCGCCAGCATGATCGGTACCGACGCCACCATGAGAGAGGCGATAAGGACCGCCGGGTTGATGCCGTAGAAATCCATCACCTCACCTCCCGTGCGGCACCGGCCAGCCGGATGCGGTAGTTCGACAAGAGATCCACGGCGAGCAGGAAGAAGAGAAGCATACCCTGAAACACCCGGATCGCCGAGGAAGGCAGGCCGAGATTGGTCGCCGCCATCTCACCCCCCACATAGGTCAGCGCCATCAGAAGCGCCGCCAGCAAGATGCCGAACGGGTTCAGCCGCCCGAGGAAGGCCACGATGATCGCGGTAAAGCCATAGCCGACGTTGAAGTCGATGGAGATCTGGCCCGCCGGTCCCGTCACCTCGAAAAGCCCCGCCAGCCCGGCCAGCGCGCCCGACATCCCCATGCAGAGCATGACCAGCCGGTCGGCACTGACGCCGGCGAAACGCGCCGCACGCGGCGCCTGTCCGGCCAGCTTGATCTGGTAGCCAAGAAGGTGGCGTTGCAAGAGGACATAGGCCCAGATCACCGCGATCAGCGCCGCGACCACGCCCCAGTGCAGGCCGGTCCCCGCGATCAGCTCCGGGTTGCCCGCCGCCGCATATGAGGAAAAGCTGCGGCTGCCGGGAAAGCCCATGCCTTCCGGGTTGCGCAAAAAGCCGGTCGCGGCCTTGGACAGGATCGTTTCGGCCACATAGACCAGCATCAGCGAGACGAGGATTTCATTGGTGTTGAACTTCGTCCGCAAGAGCGCCGGGATCATCGCCCAGACCCAGCCGCCGAAAGCCCCGCCAAGGATCATCAAGGGAAAGATCCAGCGGCTTTCGGTCGGGTAGACGGCCAGCCCGATGGCCGCGCCCGTGATGGCGCCGATGATGTATTGCCCCTCTGCCCCGATGTTCCAGATCCCCGCCCGGAAGCCCAGCGCAAGGCCCACCGCGATCAGCGTCAGGGGCGCGGCCTTCACCAGCAATTGCCCCCGCAGATACCGCGCGAACTCACCAAAAAGCGGGTCCCAGAAGATCGTCCTGACGACCGCGAACGGGTCCTTGCCGAGCGCGGCGAAGAGAAGCCCGCCCGCCACCATGGTCAGCGCGACCGCCAGGAACGGTGTTCCCCAGGCCCAGGCCTTTGACGGGGTGGGGCGCTTTTCAAGCGTGAACATGGGACACCTCCGCCTGATGCATGCCATGCGCACCGCCCAGCATCAGCCCGATCTGGTCGATGGTCAGGCCCTGTGTCGGCACCGGCTCGGACAGGCGCCCTTCGTTCAGCGCGGCGAAGCGGTCGGCGATCTCCATGATCTCGTCGATGTCCTGGCTGATGACGACAACCGCCGCCCCCGCCTCGGCGCGGTTCAGAAGCGCCTGCCGGATAAAGGCCGCCGCCGCCGCGTCCACGCCCCATGTCGGCTGGTTGACGACGATGACCTCCGGTTCCTGCATGATCTCGCGGCCAAGGACGAATTTCTGAAGGTTGCCGCCCGAAAGCGCGCGGGCCGCCGTGCCGATGCCGGGGGTGCGCACGTCGAATGTCCTGACCACATCCTCGGCGAAGTCGCGCGTCCTGGCCCAGTCGATGAAGCCCCGCTTCGTCAACCCGCGCCGCACGGCGCCCGACAGAAGCGCGTTCTCCGTCAGGCTCATGTCCGGGGCGGCGGCATGGCCCAGCCGCTCCTCGGGGGCCGCGCAGATGCCATCGCGCCGCCGGTCGTTCGGCCCGCTGTCGCCGATCCCGCGCCCATGGATCTGCACCGTGTCGCGGGGCGTGCGAAGTTCGCCCGACAGCGCCAGCAGCAATTCATCCTGCCCGTTGCCCGCGACACCGCCGATACCCAGAACCTCACCCTGCCGGACCTCGAAATTCACCCCTTTCAGGCTGGTCCCGAAGGCCGAGGGCGAGGCGACGGAAAGCTCTTGTACCTTCAGCGCGACCGGCCCCGGCTCCTTCCCCGCCCGCTTCGGCACGTTCAGCGTTGCGCCGACCATCATCTCTGCCATCTCGCGCGCCGATTTTTCGCGCGGGGTGCAGGTGCCGACCACCTTGCCCCGGCGCAGGATCGTCGCCTCATCGCAGAGCGCCTTTATCTCCTCAAGCTTGTGGCTGATGTAGAGGATCGAGGTCCCCTCGGCGGCCAACTGCCGCAGCGTGCCGAACAGGATGTCCACCTCCTGCGGGGTCAGAACGCTTGTCGGTTCGTCCATGATGAGAAGTTTCGGGTCCTGCAACAGGCAGCGAATGATTTCCACCCGCTGCCGTTCCCCCGCCGACAGGTCCCCCACCAGCCGGGCAGGGTCAAGCGGCAGGCCATAGCCTTCCGACACCTCCCGGATACGCCCCTCAAGCGCCCGCATCGGGGGCGGATTGTCCATGCCAAGGGCCACGTTCTCGGCCACGTTCAGCGCGTCGAAAAGGCTGAAATGCTGAAACACCATCGCCACGCCCGCCGCCCGTGCCGCGCGTGGCTCGGGCGGGGCATAGGGCTGACCGCGCAGCGTCATCCGCCCCTCATCGGGCTTCACGAGGCCGTAGATCATCTTGACCAGCGTGGACTTGCCCGCGCCGTTTTCGCCCAGAAGCGCATGAACCTCGCCCGCGCCGATGGAAAACGACACGCCGTCATTGGCCTTCACGCCGGGATAGGTCTTGCTGATCCCCTCAAGGCCCAGCAGCACGTCCCTCGCCATTGTGTCCACTCCCCGTTTCGGTCTTGTTGTTTTGTGTCGTCAGTACGTCGCAGGCGACCCCGACCGCAATCGCCTGCGGATGCTTTCCCAGCCCCTTTTGCCCGATCGGGCAGCGGATGCGCGAAATTTGTGCGGGCGGATGGCCAAGGGATGCCAGCCGCGACCGGAACCGCGCCCATTTGGTGTCCGACCCGATCAGACCAAGCTGCGCGAAGCCATGGCCCAGCAGGCGGTGGCACAGTTCAAGGTCAAGCGCGTGGCTGAAAGTCAGGACCAGATGCTCCGCCCCGCGCGGGGCTTCCGCCACCAGATCGGCGGGGTTGGCCACGATCCTTTGGGTAACGCCCTGCGGTACCTCGGGAAAGCGCGCGGCATCGGTGTCGATCCATGTCAGGTGCAGGCCGGGCAGGGGGGACAAAACCGCCACCAGCGCCCGCCCCACATGCCCCGCGCCCCAGATCCAGATCTCGCGCGCCGGGGTGGCGACCGGCTCGATCATCCAGCCCTGTAGCGCTTCCGCGATAACGGGCCGCGTCCCGTTCCGCGCTGCCCGAAGCCGGTTCGCAACCTTCAGCGGCATCGCGGCCCCGGCGCCCGGCATCGGCCGCGCCACGATATCGCCGAGCCCCGCCAGCCGCGCCGCGTCCCAGACCTCGGACAGCAGTACCACCGCCCCGCCGCAGCACTGGTTCAACGCCGGCCCAAGCGGCACCCTGTCCAGCCGGTCCGCGCCCGTGGCCAGCATCGCCCGCGCCCGTGCCGCTGCCTCATATTCCAGCGCGCCGCCGCCGATCGTGCCGTCCTGCCCCCCGGCCCAGACCACCATCGCAGCGCCCACCTCGCGCGGGGCCGATCCGGCGGTCCCGGCCAGCACGACGCGGACCACCGCGCCATGCGCCGCCACCAGCCGTCCCAGGCCCTCGCGGTCGAAACTCATGCGGCCCCCCTTGCGCGCTTCACGGCGGCCAGAACCGCCTCGGCTGTCGCGGGCGCCTGAAGGTCCGGGAAATGCGGTCCGCAGGCGGCGCAGGCCGCGCCCAGCGCCGAAAAGACCGAAATCCCGTGCATGAAGGGCGGCTCTCCCACGGCCTTCGAGCGATAGATCGTCTCCTCCCGGTTCTCGCCATCCCACAGCGTCACGTTGAAGATGCGCGGCCGGTCCGAACAGGCCGGGATCTTGTAGGTCGATGGCGCATGGGTCCTGAGCCGCCCCCTGTCGTCCCAGACCAGTTCCTCCGTCGTCAGCCAGCCCGCGCCCTGCACGAAACCGCCCTCGATCTGGCCGATGTCGATGGCCGGGTTCAGCGAGGCGCCGCAATCATGCAGGATATCGGTGCGCAGGATGCGGTTTTCCCCGGTCAGCGTGTCGATCACCACCTCGCTCACCGCCGCGCCATAGGCGAAGTAGTAAAACGCCCGCCCGCGCCCCGCCTTGCGGTCCCAACTGACCTTCGGCGTGGCGTAAAACCCGGTCGAGGACAGGCTCACCCGCCCCTCATAGCAACGCGCTACCGCCTCGGCAAAGCCGATCTCATCGCCGCCGACAAAGACCCGGCCATTCTCGAAATGCACCTTGGCGGGGATCGTCTGATGCTCGCGCGCCAGAAATTCCGCCATCCGCCCCCGGATCGTGTCGCAGGCGGCCTTCACCGCCATCCCGTTCAGGTCCGACCCGGAGGAGGCCGCCGTGGCCGAGGTGTTCGGCACCTTGCCGGTATCCGTGGCCGTGATCGCCACCGTCGCAATGTCCACCCCGAAGGAGGACGCCGCCACCTGCGCCACCTTGCGGAACAGTCCCTGTCCCATCTCGGTCCCGCCGTGGTTCAGGTGGATGGAGCCATCCTGATAGACATGGACCAGCGCACCGGCCTGGTTCAAATGCGTCAGCGTGAAGGAAATGCCGAACTTCACCGGCGTCAGCGCGATACCCTTCTTCAGGATCGCATTCCCCGCATTCCACGTCGCCACCGCCGCCTTCCGCGCGGCGAAATCGCTCGCCGCCTCCAGCCGGTCGGTGATCGCGTGCAGGATGAAATCCTCGACCTCCATGTGATAGGGCGTCGTCTGCTTCTTCGTTGTCGAAATACTCTGGGGGTCCGGGGGCGACGCCCCCGGCGCCTCGGCATAGTAATTCGCCCGCCTGAGCGCGAGCGGATCAAGCCCCAGCTCATGCGCGATGTGATCCATCGCGCGTTCGATCCCCAGCATCCCCTGCGGCCCGCCAAAGCCGCGATAGGCGGTGGCGGACTGGGTGTTGGTCTTCAGCCGGTGGCTCTCGATCCGCACGTTTTCCAGAAGATAGGCATTGTCCGCATGCAGCATCGCCCGGTCCGCGACCGGCAGCGACAGGTCCTGGCTCCAGCCGCAGCGCACGAGGTGGCGGAAGCTGATACCAAGGATGCGGCCCGTCTCATCGACCCCCGCGCGGTATTCGATACGGAAATCGTGACGCTTGCCGGTGATGACCATGTCGTCGTCGCGGTCATAGCGCATCTTGGCGGGCCGCCCCGTCAGATGCGCCACCAGCCCGCAGGACACGGCCAGCGCATTGCCCTGGCTTTCCTTGCCACCGAACCCGCCGCCCATGCGGCGGCATTCGACCCGGACCGCGTTCATCGAAAGCCCAAGCGCCTCGGCCACCTTGTGCTGGATCTCGGTCGGGTGCTGGGTGGAGGATTGCACCACCACGCCCCCCTCGGCGGGAAGCGCGAAGGCGGCCTGACCCTCCAGATAGAAATGCTCCTGCCCGCCCATGTCGAAGCGCCCTTCGATCACATGCGGCGCGGCGGCGATGGCGGCCTCTGCCGCGCCCTTCTCCCAGATCACCGGCCCGTCTTCGAAACGGCTGTCGGCTGCAAGCGCCTGATCGACGGTCAGGATCGCGGGCCGTTCGCGGTAGTCGATCCTGCCCAGCCGGGCGGCCTTGCGCGCCTGAAGATGGCTTTCCGCGATGACGAGGAAGACCGGCTGGCCGACGTAATGCACCGTCCCCGTGGCCAGCATCGGTTCATCATGGACGGAGGGGGACACATCATTGGCGAAGGGCAGGTCTTCGGCGGTCCAGACCGCGACCACACCCGGCGCGGCGCGCACCGCCGACAGGTCCATCGACGCAATCTCCCCATGCGCGACGGTCGCGAGGCCGAAGGCAAGGTGCAGCGTATTCGCGGGCAGCGGCACGTCGTCGATATAGCGCGCCCGGCCCGAAACGTGCAGCGGGCCGGAATCATGCGGCAGGGGCTTTGCGACGCTCATGGCGTGACCTCCAGAACCGACACCGCCTGTCCCTCGCGTTCATGGAAATAGCGGATCAGCATGTTTTGCGCCGCCTCAAGCCGGTAGGTCGCCGAGGCGCGCATATCCGTCATCGGCGCGAAATCCGACGCAAAGGCGGGCAGGGCGGCGGTCACCGTCGCAAGCGTCCAGTCGCGGCCAACCAGCGCCGCCTCGACGGCCGCCGCGCGTTTCGGGATGCCCGCCATGCCGCCAAAGGCGATGCGGGCATTTGCGATCTTGCCACCTTCCACGCCGATCGCGAAGCATCCGCAGACGGCGGAAATGTCCTGATCAAACCTTTTCGACAGCTTATGGCAGGCAAGACCGGCGGCAGAGGCCGGGATCGTCACCGCCTCGACAAACTCCCCCTTTGCGCGGTCCTGCTTGCCGTAGTCGAGGAAGAAATCCTCAAGCGGTATATCCCGCCGCGTCTCGCCTTTGCGCAGATGCAGCACCGCCCCCATCGCGATCAGCGCGGGCGGCGTGTCGCCGATGGGCGACCCGTTGGCGATGTTGCCGCCGATGGTCGCCGCCTGCCGCACCTGTTCCGAGGCGAAGCGGCGCAGCAGTTCGGCGAAGGCGGGATGCGTCCCTGCCACCGCCTTGCGCAAAGCCGCGATGGTCACGCCCGCGCCGATGCGCAGCCTGTCGCCGTCCCGTTCGATCTTCTGCAAATCCGCGCAGGCGTGCAGGAAGGCGACCTTGGGCAGGTCGCGAAGCTGCTTGGTCACCCAAAGCCCGACATCCGTCGCACCCGCGATCAGCGTGGCATCGGGATGCGCGGCGTACCACGCTGCCAGTTCATCCGACGAGGTCGGCGCGAATGGCGCCGCGCCCACCTCGGGCAGCGCCCCGGCCATCCAGCCGGGCGCCTCTGTCCCCGCCACCGTCTCCGCCGCGCGCACGATCGGCGCATAGCCGGTGCAACGGCAAAGGTTGCCCGCCAGATAATCGTCGTGATCCGTGGCGCCGTTCACCTGTGCCGCCGCCATCGACATGACGAAACCCGGTGTGCAGAAGCCGCACTGGCTGCCGTGGTGGTCCACCATCGCCGCCTGAACCGGGTGCATTTCGCCTTTCGGGCCGCTCAGCCCCTCGACCGTGCGCACCGCGCGCCCGTGAAGCTGCGGCAGGAAAAGGATGCAGGCGTTCAGCGCCCGCGTTCCGCCCGCGTCCGTCACCATGACAGTGCAGGCGCCGCAGTCGCCCTCATTGCAGCCTTCCTTGGTGCCGGTCAGGCCGCGATCCTCGCGCAGCCATTGCAACAGCGTCCGCGTCGGGTCGTCACCTGACACGCGGACCGGCGTTCCGTTCAACAGAAACGCGATGTCGTTCATCAACTGAACCCGCCGCCTTCTCCTCATATGGCCCTGCGCGCCCGCCCGATGCGGCGTAAAGCGGGATCGCGCGCCATCTCCCTTGCGGTATGAAGCGCCAGAAGCCCCCCGCATGGCAAGCGTTACCTTTCAGGCGGATGCTGAAAGTGCTTCGCAAATGGTACGAAAATAGGCAGTTCTGCGCCGTATGCAACAACCTTGGCTGGTATTGCGCCGCAGGTCGCGTAAGATCGGTGCCAAAGGGGTAAACCCTTGCAGGCATAGTACCCGATGCAGATATTCGTCGCTTTCGTCTTTCTGGTCCTGATTATCGCCCTTGCCGTGCAGGTGGCGGTGTCCGGCGCGTTCCGCAAGCGCGGGGTGCGGCTGGTGGCGAAGCTGCATGAAGGCCCGCTGCCGCGCAAGATCGCCGGGCTGCCGCAGCCGGTGCTGGAATTTGCCGTGCGCTGCGGGGCCGAAAGCGGCACCAAGCTGCGCATCGCCAGCCTGACCCAGACGGGAGAGCTGCGGGCGAAACAGGGCGGACCCTTCGCAAAGGTCGCCGCCTGGCAGGCGATCACGCTCGGCGCGCCGGGTTTCGTCTGGCTGGGCCGGCAGGACTGGGGGCCGTTCCCGAAGCTGCGCATCCTTGATGCCTATGTCGCGCGCGAAGGGCGGCTTGAGGTGCGGCTTCTGGGCTCCATCCGCGTGGCCGAGGCCTCTGGCCCTGCGCTGACGCTGGGGGAGGCTTACCGCTATCTCGCCGAACTACCCTGGGCGCCGGACGCGATCCTGGGCAACCCGGACCTCGAATGGCGCCTTGTCGCGCGCAATATCGCCGAGGTGCGGATGGCCACGCCCGCCGGCCCCGCGCGGGTCAGCTTCCGCTTCGACGCAGCGGGGGACATTGTCGAGATGGAGGCGAAGGAGCGTCCCGCGCTCGACCCCGACGGGACCGAGCATCGCCGCCCCTGGCGCGGCTATTTCAAGGATTACCGCCGCATCGGCCCGCGCCGTATCCCGGCCTCGGCCGAGATCGGCTATGTCTATCCCGACGGGTATGAACCCTATTGCCGCCTGAGCGTGACCGACTATCACCTCGCGCCCTGAGCCGCGCGGGCGGTCCCCCGCCATGATCGGCCGAAATCGCCACGCCCCGCCTTTCCCCGAGGCCCGCGCTGCGCTACGCCTGTTCCATGGCGACCGCTCCCCGATTCATCCACCTTCGCGTTCATACCGAATACTCGCTGCTTGAAGGGGCGGTGCGGCTGAAGAAGCTGCCCGGCCTTTGCGACAAGATGAACATGCCCGCCATCGCGGTCACCGACACCAACAACATGTTCGCGGGGCTTGAGTTTTCGGTCTCGGCCAAGGGGGCCGGGGTGCAGCCCATCGTCGGCTGCCAGCTCTCGCTTGACTATGACCCCGCGCAGCAGGGCGAAAAGCCGCGCCCGCCCGCGCCCGTCGTCCTTCTGGCGCAGGACGAAGCCGGGTACATGAACCTGATGAAGCTGAACACCTGCCTCTATCTGCGGGGCGACGGGACGCTGCCGCATGTGACGGTGGATGAGCTTCAGGGCCATGCGGAGGGGTTGATCTGCCTGACCGGCGGGCCGGATGGCCCCATCGGGCGGCTCTTGCAGGCCGGTCAGGTCGCCAAGGCCGAGGCGCTGATGCTGCGCCTTGCCGCGATCTATCCCGACCGGCTTTATGTCGAACTGCAACGCCATCCGGGCGAGGGCGGGCAGTACACCGAGGCCGAGCAGGCGACCGAACGCGGCCATATCGACATGGCCTATGCGATGAACCTGCCCCTGGTCGCCACCAATGACGTCTACTTCCCGAAACCGGACATGTATGAGGCGCATGACGCGCTGATCTGCATCGCCGAGGGCGCCTATGTCGACCAGCAGGAACCCCGCCGCCGCCTGACGCCGCAGCATTACCTGAAATCGCCCGAGGAGATGGCGGCGCTGTTCGCCGATCTGCCCGAGGCGCTGGAAAACACCGTAGAAATCGCGCGCCGCTGCACCTTCGGCGTCTACAAGCGCAAGCCGATCCTGCCGCGTTTCGCTGATGACGAGGTGCAGGAACTGCGCCGTCAGGCAAACGAAGGCTTGCAGGCCCGCCTTGCTGTCATCCCCCATGCCGTCAGTGTCGAGGATTACCAGAAACGCCTGGACTTCGAGCTTGGCATCATCGAGCAGATGGGCTTTCCCGGCTACTTCCTGATCGTCGCCGACTTCATCAAATGGGGCAAGGATCACGACATTCCGGTGGGGCCGGGGCGGGGGTCGGGCGCGGGCTCGCTCGTCGCCTATGCGCTGACCATCACCGACCTTGACCCCTTGCGCTATTCGCTGCTGTTCGAACGCTTCCTGAACCCCGAACGGGTCTCGATGCCGGACTTCGACATCGACTTCTGCATGGACCGCCGCGAAGAGGTGATCCGCTATGTGCAGGAACGCTACGGGCGCGAGAAGGTCGGCCAGATCATCACCTTCGGCGCGCTTTTGTCCAAGGCCGCCGTCCGCGACGTGGGCCGCGTCTTGCAGATGCCCTATGGCCAGGTCGACCGGCTGTCGAAGCTGATCCCGGTCGAAGGGGTAAAGCCGGTTTCCATCGAAAAGGCGCTGGCCGACGAACCCCGCCTGCGCGAAGCCGCGAAGGCCGAAGAGGTCGTGCAACGCCTTCTGGACTACGGCCAGCAGGTCGAAGGGTTGCTCAGGAACGCCTCCACCCACGCCGCCGGTGTGGTGATCGGCGACAGGCCGCTGGATGAGCTTGTGCCGCTTTATCAGGACCCAAGGTCCGACATGCCCGCGACGCAGTTCAACATGAAATGGGTCGAACAGGCCGGGCTGGTGAAGTTCGACTTCCTCGGGCTGAAGACCCTGACGGTGATCCAGAACGCCGTGGACCTGATCCGGGGCGGCGGCCGGCATCTGCACATCGCCGCCGACGGGCGGGAGCTGTACGTTCCACCGGAGGGCGCGGAGGATCAGATCAACGCCATCCCGTTGGAGGATGAGCCGACCTATCGCCTTTACGCCAGCGCCAGGACGGTCGCGGTGTTCCAGGTGGAAAGCTCGGGCATGATGGATGCGCTTCGGCGCATGAAGCCCACCTGTATCGAGGACATCGTGGCGCTGGTGGCACTTTACCGTCCCGGCCCGATGGAGAACATCCCGACCTATTGTGACGTGAAGAACGGCGTGAAGGACCTTGAATCCATTCACCCTTCCATCGACCACATCCTTGCAGAAACGCAAGGTATCATCGTCTATCAGGAACAGGTGATGCAGATCGCGCAGGTCATGGCGGGCTATTCGCTTGGCGGCGCCGACCTGCTGCGCCGCGCCATGGGCAAGAAGATCGCCGAGGAGATGGCGAAGGAACGGCCGAAGTTCATCGAGGGGTCAACCGCGAACGGCGTCGATAAGAAGAAAGCCGGGGAAGTCTTTGACCTTCTTGAGAAATTCGCCAACTACGGTTTCAACAAATCGCACGCCGCCGCCTATGCCGTGGTCAGCTACCAGACCGCCTGGCTGAAGGCGAACCACCCGGTCGAATTCATGGCCGGCGTGATGAACTGCGACATCCATCTGACTGATAAGCTTGCGATTTATGCCGAGGAGGTGCGCCGGGGGCTTGAGATCGGGATCGTGCCGCCCTGCGTCAACCGCTCTCTCGCGACCTTCTCGGTGACGGACGGGCAGATCGTCTATGCGCTGGGCGCCTTGAAGAACGTCGGCGTCGAGGCGATGCGGATGATCGTCGAGGCGCGCCGCGACGGGACGGGGGGCGACAAGCCCTTTGCGACACTCTTCGACTTCGCCCGCCGCGTCGACCTGAAGCGGATCGGCAAGCGGCCCTTGGAGATGCTGGCCCGCGCCGGTGCGTTCGATCAACTCGACCCCAACCGCGCCCGCGTCTTCGGCGCGCTTGATGCGCTGTCGGCCTATTCGGCGGCGATTCACGAAGGCCGCGCCTCGGCCCAGGTGTCGCTCTTTGGCGAGGCGGGGGACGACCTGCCCGAACCGCGCCTGGCCAATTGCGATGACTGGATGCCCGCCGACCGGCTGGCGCAGGAACATCAGGCGATCGGCTTCTATCTGTCCGGTCACCCGCTGGACGACTACGCCCCCGCGCTGAAGCGCAAGGGGTTGATGACGCTGGCCGATCTGCAACAAAAGGCGGAACGCGACGGGGCGGCGGTGGCGCGTGTCGGTGTCCTTGTCTCCGGCCTTCAGGAACGCAAATCCGCGCGCGGCACGCGGTTCTTCCGCATGAACATCTCCGACCCCTCGGGGCAGGTCGCCGGGATTGTCCTGTTCCCCGAGGATTTCGACGCCTGCCGCCGGGTCTTCGACCAGACCCCGCAGGTTGTCATGTCGCTTGAGGCGCGCTTCAACGAAGGCCAGTTCGACCCCGTCGCCCGGTCCGCCGCGCCGATGGAAGGCGTGGTGGCCGATGCGGGCGGCGCTGGCTTGCGCATCCATATCGACAGCGATCAGGCCGTCGCCTCGGTCGCGGCGCTGCTGAACCGCATCCGGGAAGAGGCGAAGATCCGCACCCGCGGGCCGATCCTGTTCTGCATCGCCAATCGCGAGACGGGCGAAGAGGTCGAGGTCGCCACCGGCCCCGATTTCCCCGTCAATCCGCAGATCAAGGGCGCGATCAAGGCGATGGCGGGGGTGCTTCTGGTGGAAGAAATCTGAACCCCGAAAGGTGGTGCCATGTTTGGAAAGATCGGTCGCGCGCTTTTTGTCCTGATCCCTCTTGTCCTGCTGGGGCTGCTGGCGCTGCGACTGCTGCATCCGCTGCCCGACGCCGCCCAGCGTCAATCGAGCGGCGCCATCCCCGCCAGCGACCGGACCGCCCTTGGTGCCGCCGTGCTGCCGCTGGCGTCCGCACATCCCGGCACCTCGGGGATCTATCCGCTGGGCAACGGCGTCGATGCCTTTGCCGCCCGCGTCGCCCTTGCCCGCGCGGCCGAGGCCTCGATCGACGCGCAATATTACATCTGGGCCGATGACCTGACCGGCATCCGCCTGCTGGCAGAGCTTCAGGACGCCGCCAACCGGGGCGTTCGCGTCCGCCTGCTGGTCGATGACAACGGCACCCCGGCGCTGGATCAGGAACTTGTCGCGCTTGACGCGCTGCCCACGGCGGAGGTCCGTTATTTCAACCCCTTCATGATGCGCAGCCCGCGGGTTCTGAACTATGCCTTCGACTTCTTCCGCCTGAACCGGCGGATGCACAACAAAAGCTTCACCGTGGATGGCGCCGTGACCATCGTCGGCGGGCGCAATATCGGCGATGTGTATTTCGAGACCGGGGCAGGGCATCTTTACTTCGATCTCGACGTGCTGGCTGCTGGTCCCGCCGCCGCCGATGTAGGCGTCGATTTCGATCGCTACTGGAACAGCGCCTCGGCCTTCCCCGCCGCGATGCTGATCACGGCAGAGGACGATGCCGCCGACCGGCTTGCCGCGCGGGACGCGGTGGTCAGGACCTCCCCCCAGGGCGTCGCCTATGCGGCGGCGGCGCGCGATGCGACGCTGGTCGGGCAGATCGAAAACGGGGCGCTGTCCTTCGAATGGGTGCCTGCCAAGCTGTTCAGCGACGACCCCGCCAAGGCGCAGGGTCTGGTGGATGGCCAGGGCCTGATGATCCGCAAGCTGATGGATGAGATCGGCGTGCCGGAACACTCGGTCGATCTCGTCTCGGCCTATTTCATTCCCGGTGAGAAGGGGGCCGACAGCCTGGCTGCCTTCGCCCGCTCCGGCGCGACGGTCCGCACGCTGACCAACGCGCTTGAGGCGACCGATGTGGTGCCGGTCCATGCCGGATATGCCCGCTATCGCGACACGCTTATCGACGCCGGGATCGGGGTGTATGAACTGCGCACGGAAGGCGGCGACCGCAAGTCGGTCAACGATCTTGGCATCACCGAACTGTCCACGGCCGCGCTGCATGCGAAAAGCCTGTCGGTGGATCGCAAGCGCGCCTTCATCGGGTCGTTCAACTTCGATCCGCGATCCAAGCAGCTGAATTGCGAGATGGGGTTCCTGATCGACAGCCCCGCCATCGCGGGCGGCATGTCCGACTGGCTTGACGCCAGCCTGCCGCGCCTGGCGTGGAAGGTCACGCGCGGGGCGGGGGGCGGGCTGGTCTGGACCAGCCGGAATGCCGACGGGGCCGAGGTGACATCGACGGTTGAGCCGAACACCACCGCCCCCGTCCGCGCCATCGTCACCGTTATCGGCTGGCTGCCGGTGGAGTGGCTGCTGTAGCGCGCCCCCGCTTACAGCCGCCCGCCGAAGGCGCGCACGAAGCTGACGGCAAGGATGATGCGCATCAGGTGGTGGGCGGTGACATAAAGGATCGACATGTTCAGGCTGAGCGCGATCAACCCCATCTCCACCAGCCCGCCCGGCGCGAAGGCCAGGAAGACGGCCCGCGCCGGTTCGCCGACCAGCCCCGCGATCAGATAGGCCAGCGCCGCCGCCCCGCCGATGGTCAGCGTCCCGTTCATCAGCGCCAGCCCCAGCGCGTCAAGGATGCGCCGCTTCGGCATCCCCGCGAAGCGCACGCCCAGCGAGGTGCCGATCACCACCTGCGTCGCCGCGACCAGCCATGCGGGCGGCACCGACTGCGTCAACCCCGCCACATGGGCGGCGCCGGAAAACAGGATCGGCCCCAGCACATGCCCGGCGGGCAGTTTCAGGCGCAGCCCGACCGCCGCGCCCACGACCGCGCAGGCCAGCAGGATCGCCACATCCGCCGCCCCCATCCCGTGCCCAGCCACCGCCGCACCGCCTGCCGAGCCGACGGCATGGCCCTCCATGACCGTGAAGCTCAAGGGGACCACGACGATGGTCAGGATCAGCCGCAGGAATTGCAGCATGGAAAGCATCTGGATGTCCGCCCCGGCCTCTTCCCCCATCTGCACGGTTTCCACCAGCCCGCCGGGCGCGGTGCCGTAAAGGGCCGTCTTGCGGTCGATCCGCCCCGTCGCCGTCAGCATCCGAAAGCCGAGGTAGTGCATGACCGGGATGTAAAGCCCGAGGATCATCAGCGAGGGGATCCATTCCCAGGCCTGTTGCAGAATCTCCGGCCGCGCCGCGCCGCCGATGGCGACGCCGATCACCGGGATGAAGATCATCCGTATCTTCTGCGGCGCCTGTGGCAGGTGGCCAAAGGGCTTCAGGTCGAAAAGCGCCGCCGCGCCCACGGAGAGGAGAGAGCCGAGCAGCATCGGCAAGGGCAGGTGCAGCGCCTTCGCAAGCATCCCGCCCGCGCCGCCGATGACATAGGTCAGAAGGACGGTCGGCCAGTGCGGGGTGCCGAAGGCGCGGATGAAAAGCGACATGGGATAGGTCCGGGGATGGGTCCGGGCAATGCCCATTCCCTGTCAGGAACCGCCCGGCGGCGCAAGCCCCCCTGGGCTGACCGCCGCATCGCCATGGCCCGGCCGCGAAGGATTGACTGCATTCAGCGGCGCTGCGGACGTGTCGCCCTGATCCCGGATCGCCAGCGCGCTGACCCGGAACCAGCGCGAAAAGGCCCGCACCTCTGCCCCGCCGCCTTCGAGAAGAAGCGCGCGCTGCCGGATCGCCGTCCCCAGTGGCAGATGCCCAAGCCAGACCTGCGTCATCGTGCGGATATGCGCCGTCACCTCAAGATCGGTCCCGTAATCCGGGTCGCGGACGCAGATTTCCACCTCGCCGCCCCGGAACAGAAGCCAGAACCGGCCCCGCTGCGCCGGAACGCCGAGGAAATGGAAAGACACGACAAAGGTCCGCCCCTCGGGGATACCCGCACCGTCGACCCTGCGCCGGATGTTCCACATCAGCAGATCGGGATCGAGGTTTTCGTCCCTCGTCATGTCGTCCCGGCTATGCGCCTGCGCCCAGCGTCCCATGCTTTCAAGAACGGGGAACAGCGCCAGCCCCGCTTCCGTCAAGCCATAGACCGTCCCGCCCTCTGCACGGTCGCAGTGGACGATGCCGTGATGCTCCAGCTCCTTCAGGCGCCGGGACAGGAGCGCGCTTGAGATACGCGGCAGGCCGCGGCGCAGATCGGAATAGCGGGTGCTGCCGAAATAAAGCTCCCGCACGATCAGCGGTGTCCAGCGGGTCGTCAAGACCTCTGCCGCCCGTGCGATCGGGCAGAACTGGCCATATCCCTGACGCTTGCCCATGACCCGAAGCCTAGCGCGCCCGCCCGCACCCGGCAACTTCACTTTATGAACTTGAGCGCGCGGCCCGGCGGCCGACAATGGCGTGATCTCCCGGCAGCCTTTCGGTCTGTCGGCGCACACCGGACATGCGAGGTGAGACCAATGGACAAGCAGGAACGCTACGACGCCTGGGCGGAAGGCGGCAATTACGAGCAATACATGGGCCGCTGGAGCCGCCTGATCGCGGCCCGGTTCCTCGACTGGCTGAAGGCGCCGGTCGCGGCGGACTGGCTAGAACTGGGTTGCGGTACCGGCGCGCTGACCTCGGCGATCCTTGAGCGCTGCGCGCCCGCTTCGGTTTTGGCGACGGATGCGTCCGGGGACTTCCTCGGCCACACACAAGGTGCCATCACCGACCCGAAGGTCCGGTTCCAGACCGCCGTGGCCGAGGATCTGGCGCTGGGGGACGGCTGCGTCGATGTCGTGACCTCGGGCCTTGTCCTGAATTTCCTGCCCGACCGTAACGCCGCCCTGGCTGAGATGTGGCGCGTGCTGCGCCCCGGCGGGTGGCTGACCTTCTACGTCTGGGATTACCCTGACGGCGGCCTCGGCTTCGTCGATGCCTTCTGGAAGGCGGCGGCCGATATCGACCCGGCGGCGTCGGAGCTTGACGAGGGCGCGCGGTTTTCCTTCTGCACCGAAGACGGGCTGGCGGCGCTCTGCCACGGGGCAGGGATCGCGGCGCCGGAGATCGCCCCGATCGGGATCGTGACGGAGTTCGCCGATTTCGAAGCCCTCTGGCATCCCTTCACGCTCGGCACAGGCCCTGCGCCGGGCTATTGCGTCAGCCTGGCTGAGGACCGGCGTCTGGCCCTGAAGGCGCGGCTGCGCGAACGCCTGGGGCCGGACGCGCCCTTGCGCCTTGCCGCGCGGGCCTGGGCGGTGAAGGCCCGGCGTCCGGGATAGGCCGATGGAGGGCGAACGCGGTCCTGTCGGCTATCTGTCCCGAACGGCGCTGGAGGCGTTGGAGGAGGTGCATATCCGCCACCCCCTGAACCCGGCCTCGGATGTCTTCCTCCGCCGTCTGGCGCCGGTTTTCGGGTTGAAGCGGCTGGCGCTGTACCTCGCGCGGGTTCCGCCAGGAAAGGAAAGCTTCGCCTGCCACCGCCACTACCATGACGAGGAGTTTCTGATGATCCTCTCCGGCCGTGGCCGGGCCGAGATCGGCGACAGCAGCGTCGAGGTCGGCCCCGGCGATGTCATGGGCTTCACCGCCCCGGACGGCCCCCCGCACCACCTGACCAACCCGTATCGGGACGACCTGATCTACCTGATGGGCGGCGAAAGCAGCGGGTTCGATGCCGCGCAGTTCCCGAAAACGGGGCAGCATCTGGTCTTCGCGGGGACGACGATCCTGTTGCTCCACGATGCTACCCTGCAAAAGCTCTGCCTAAATGACTGGATGGCGGCGTCGCCGGGCGGAGCGGAGGGGGAAGGGTAAGCGGGGCCGGGTCGCCCGCCTGCCCCTTCCCCCCAAAGGGGCAATGTTTCGCCCGCTCACGCAGATGTATTGGCTTTCCCTCTAAAAGCCGGGTAGAATCGCTGATAACAGGGCCGCGAAAGACGGACCGGAACCGGCGAGCAGACATTCATGGATACCCAGACTATCGCGATGGCGCAGGACATCGACTTTTCCCTGCTGGCGCTTTTCTGGCGCGCCTCCTTCATCGTCAAGCTTGTGATGATCCTTCTGACCGTGGCCAGCTTCTGGTCCTGGGCGATCATCGTGCAAAAGTTCATCTCTTACCGGCAGGCCCGGCGCGAGGCGGCGGTCTTTGACCGCGCCTTCTGGTCGGGTGAGCCGCTGGATGAGCTTTTCGACCAGATCGGCCCGCAGCCCGAGGGCGCGAGCGAGCGGATCTTTGCCTCCGGCATGGTCGAGTGGCGGCGCAGCCACCGGCAGGACGGGGCGCTTATCACCGGCGCGCAGGCGCGTATCGAACGGTCGATGGATGTGGCCATCGCCAAGGCGACCGAAAACCTGACCCGTGGGCTGCCCTTCCTGGCCACCGTCGGCTCTACCGCGCCCTTCGTCGGCCTTTTCGGCACTGTCTGGGGGATCAAGGTCGCCTTCGAACAGATCGCGATCAGCCAGAACACCTCGCTCGCCGTCGTGGCGCCGGGCATTGCCGAGGCGCTGGTGGCGACCGCGCTCGGCCTTGTCGCGGCGATCCCGGCGGTGATCTTCTACAACAAGCTTTCGACCGACAGCGACCGTATCATCGGCGGGTATGAGGCCTTTGCCGATGAATTCTCCACCATCCTCTCGCGCCAGCTGGACGCCTGAGCGATGGGGGCTGGCGTCATCAAGGGCGGGGGCGGCGGGCGCCGCCGTCGCGGCTCGCGCGGGAAGGCGGCCGTCATGTCGGAAATCAACGTCACGCCCTTCGTGGACGTGATGCTGGTCCTTCTCATCATCTTCATGGTCGCGGCGCCCTTGCTGACCGTGGGGGTGCCGCTGGAACTGCCCAAGACCGCCGCGCAGGCGGTGGCGACGGAACAGGAAGAGCCGCTGACCATCTCGGTGCAGGACGATGGGTCGATCTCGATCCAGAACACGCCTGTTGCCGAGGGCGAGCTGATCGACCGGCTGCGCGCCATCGCGACGGAACGGACCAGCGACAAGCTGTTCCTGCGTGCCGACGGGCGCATCCCGTATGAGCGTGTCGTGCAGGTCATGGGCGCGCTGAATTCGGCCGGCTTTACGAACATCACGCTCGTCACCGATGCCGGAGGCCCGAATTTCGGCGGGCAGGCGGCGAACTGAGGGGGCGATGGGGCTGATGCCCATGGACCGTTCGGAACGGATCGGACTGATCGTCTCGGGGGGCGCGCATGCGGGCGCGATCCTCTGGCTGCTTGTGGGCGGGATCTTCTTTTCGCACGACATGCCGCCGCCCGTCGCCACGGCCGAAGTGTCGCTGATGTCGCAATCCGATTATGACGCGATGATCGCCGCCGCGCCAAAGGCGGCGACGGAGGCACCGCCCCAGCCTTCGCTGCCCGAACCGCCGCAGGCGGAGCCGACGCCCCCCGCGCCGGAACCCGACACCCAGTCCGACCCCGCGCCGCAGCCGCAGCCCGAACCGCAGCCCGAACCCGATGCAAGCCCGGACGTGACCGAAATCGCGCCGCCGCAGGCCGAGGTGGCGGACACGCCGCCGACGCCCCCCACGCCGCCAAGCGAACAGGTGGCCTCGGCCGACATCGTCACCCCCGCGCCGCAGCCGAAACCCGCCGACATCGTCGCGCCGACGCCGAACGAGGCGCCCGACCGCCCGGCCGAGATCGCCCCCGACAAGACGGTCGAGGTCGCGCCGGAGCCGACGACGGACCCCTTGCCCGAGCCGCAGACCGAAGCCGCCGCCCCGAAAGAGACGGGCGACGTGCTGAAGACCGAGGAGAACAAGGACAAGGTCGCCTCGGCCGCGCCCGAAGCCTCCATGCGGCCAAGGTCCAAACCGGCCAAGCCGAAGCCCGCCGAGGCGGCACCGGCGGAAGCAAGGCCCGCCCCGACCGAGACCGCCGAAGCGCCCGCGCCGACGGAGGCACCGACCGACGCCGTTGCCGACGCGCTCAGCGAGGCCCTTGCAGGCGAACAGTCCGACACGCCCGCGCCCGGCACCGGCACAGCCGCCTCTGGCCCGCCCATGACGGGCGGTGAAAAGGACGCGCTGGTGATCGCGGTCAAGCAATGCTGGAACGTCGGATCGCTGTCGACCGATGCGCTGAACACGGTGGTGACGATCGGCGTGACGATGGAGCCGGGCGGCAAGCCCGTCAGCGGGTCGATCCACATGATCGGCTTCGAGGGCGGCAGCGAGGCATCGGCCAGGCTTGCCTATGAGGCCGGGCGCCGCGCCATCATCCGCTGCGGCCAGAACGGCTACCCGCTGCCGGCAGAGAAATATGACCAGTGGAAAGAGGTCGAGATCACCTTCGACCCGGAAAAGATGAGGATGAAATGACACCCCATCGCCTGTTGCCCCATCGCCCCTTCGCATGGCGGGCTTTCGCCGACCGGATGGAACCGGGGCGCGCCGCGTTGAATTCACTCTCGAACCGGACAAGATGGGGCCGCGCCGCGGCGATCCATGCGGCCGGCATCAAAGCCAACGATCCCAGGGAAGGGAAAGCCATGACCTTCATCCGCTCGCTTTGCGTAGCCCTCGCGCTGACCGGTCTTGCCGGGATGGCGGCCGAGGCGCAGACCGGCCCCTTGCGCATCACCATCACCGATGGCGTGATCGAGCCTTTGCCCTTTGCCGCCCCGCAGTTCATCGCGGAAAACCCCGGCGCTGCCGAGGTCGCGGCGCAGATCTCGCAGGTGGTCGCGGCCGACCTGACCGGCACCGGCCTGTTCCGCGAAATCCCGGCCTCGGCCTTCATCAGCCCGGTGACGAGCTTTGAGGCGCCGGTGGCCTATGCCGACTGGAAGGCGATCAACGCGCAGGCGCTGATCACCGGGGCGGTCTCGGCCGGGACGGACGGGCGGATCAACGTCAAGTTCCGGCTTTACGACGTCTTTTCCGGCGCGCCCCTTGGCGACGGGCTGCAATTCGGCGGCGGGCAGGGTGACTGGCGGCGCATGGCGCACAAGGTCGCGGACCAGATCTATGCCCGCATCACCGGCGAAAGCCCCTATTTCGACAGCCGTGTGGCCTATGTCGCCGAAAGCGGCCCGAAGGATCAGCGGCTCAAGCGCCTTGCGATCATGGATTACGACGGCGCCAACGTGCAGTACCTGACCGACAGTTCCACCATCGTGCTGGCCCCGCGCTTCTCGCCCTCGGGCGACCGGGTGCTTTATACCTCGTTCGAGACCGGCTTTCCCCGCATCAAGCTGATGGACCTTGCCAGCGTCTCTTCCCGCGCGCTGGCCGAGCTTCAGGGCAACATGACCTTTGCCCCGCGCTTTTCGCCCGATGGCGGGACGGTGGTCTTTTCGCTGTCGCAGGACGGCAATACCGATCTTTATGCGATGAAGCTGTCCTCCGGCGCGACCACGCGGCTGACCAACGCGCCGTCGATCGAGACGGCACCCTCCTTCTCCCCCGACGGGTCGAAGATCGTCTTCGAAAGCGACCGTTCCGGCAACCAGCAGCTTTACGTCATGTCGGCGGGCGGGGGGGAGGCGACGCGGATCAGCTTTGGCGAGGGCCGCTATGGCACCCCGGTCTGGAGCCCGCGCGGCGACATGGTCGCCTTCACCAAGCAGAACGCGGGCCGCTTCCACATCGGCGTGATGCGCACCGATGGGTCGGAAGAGCGGCTTCTGACCGCCTCTTTCCTCGACGAAGGCCCGACCTGGTCACCCAATGGCCGCGTCATCATGTTCACCCGCGAAGGCGCGGGCGCGGCGGGTGTGGCGCAGCTTTATTCGGTCGATATTTCGGGCCGGAACCTGAAAGCGGTGCCGATGCAGGGCGGGGCGTCCGACCCGGACTGGTCGCCGCTGCTGCCGTAGGATGGGCAATCTTGCCCATCCCGACGGGGCGGAAGCCGACGTTCCCAAAGACCGAACCCGATGATATGATAACGGCCATCGAGCCAAGGAAAGAGGCGGTAAAACCGATGAACAAACTGAACTCCCTTCTTCTTGTCGCGGGCGTCGTCGCGCTGGCGGCATGTAACAACCCCGACCGCTATGGCGCGGGCGGGGCGGGTGCGGGCGGCATGGGCGCGGGCGGCATCAGCCAGGGTGGTCTTGGCGACCCGAGCGATCCGAACTCCATCGCCTATTTCAACCAGACCGTCGGCGACCGGGTGCATTTCGCCGTCGACCAGTCCACGCTCTCGCCCGAGGCGCAGACGACGCTGACCCAGCAGGCGAACTGGCTGAATTCCCACCCCGCCTACACCGCGATCATCGAAGGCCATGCCGACGAACAGGGGACGCGGGCATACAACCTCGCGCTGGGCGACCGCCGCGCGAATGCCGCGAAGAATTTCCTGATCGCCAATGGCGTCGCCGGGACCCGGCTGCAAACCGTGTCCTACGGCAAGGAACGCCCGCTGGCCGTCTGTTCGGATGAGGCCTGCTATACGCAGAACCGCCGCGCCGTGACGGTTCTTGGCGCCGCGGGCGGCGTCTGAGGCAGGGGCGATGATGCGGGTGCTTCTTCTGTCCCTCGCGCTGGTGGCGGCCCCCGCCGCCGGTTTCGCGCAGGCCAAGGCCGAGACGCTGGCCGATATCCGGGGCCAGCTGCAAAGGCTGGCCGACGATCTCCAGGCGCTGCGCTCCGAACTTGTTCAGGGGGGCGCGCCCGCGATGCAGGCGGCGGGCGGGGCCTCGGCCCTTGACCGCATGAACGCGATGGAGGCGGAGCTGTCGCGGCTCACCTCCCAGACCGAACAGGTTCAGAACCACGTCAACCGGGTGGTGTCTGACGGCACCAACCGGATCGGCGATCTGGAATTCCGGCTGTGTGAGCTGGAAGAGGGCTGCGATCCGTCGAACCTGCCGATCACCCAAAGCCTTGGGGGCGCGCCCGCCGGCGGTTCCCAGGGCACGGCCCCGGTCGTCACCACCCAGCCCGCGACGGGCGCCGGGGCTGGGGCGCCGGAACTGGCCGTGGCCGAACAGGCGGACTTTGATCGGGCGAAGGCGGCGCTCGATTCCGGTGACTTTCAAGGCGCCGCGGACAAGTTTACGGCCTTTACCCAGTCCTATCCGGGCAGCCCCCTGATGGGGGATGCGCAATATTACCGGGGCGAGGCGCTGGAAAAGACCGGCGACACCGCCAATGCGGCGCGCGCCTATCTGACGGCGTTCTCGGGCGCGCCCGACGGCCCGCGCGCGCCGGGCGCGCTTCTCAGGCTTGGCGCGACGCTGGGCGCGCTGGGCCAGACGCAAGAGGCCTGCGTCACGCTGGGCGAGGTCGGAACCCGGTTCCCCACGGCGCCAGAGGCGGTCGAGGCGGCGGCGAACATGCGCAACTACGGCTGCCAGTGACGGGCGAAGGCTGGCCGCTGTCCGAGGGCGCGGACGCCTTCCTTCTGCATCTGCCCGACTGGGCCTTTCCGCGCGTTTGGCCGGAAAGGTTCGGTGTCGCCGTGTCGGGCGGCAGCGATTCCCTTGCGCTGCTGCACCTTTTCGCGCGCATCCAGGCCCATCGCGGCGGCACGCTTCATGCCGTCACCGTGGATCACCGCCTGCGGCCCGAGGCGGCGGAAGAGGCGCGGTTCGTCGCCGGGATTTGCGCCGGGCTGGGCGTCAGCCATGACACGCTGGTCTGGGACCATGGCAGGATCGACGGCAACCTTCAGGACCAGGCGCGGCGCGCGCGCTATGACCTGATCGGCGCTTGGGCGCGGGATCGGGGGATCGGGTCGGTCGTCCTGGGCCATACCGCCGACGATCAGGCCGAAACCTTCCTGATGGGCCTTGCGCGCGGCGCCGGGATCGACGGGCTTTGCGGCATGCGCCGGGGCTGGGAGGAAGGCGGCATCCGCTGGCTGCGCCCCTACCTGACGGTGCCGCGCGCCGACCTGCGCGCCTACCTGACCCGCCACGGAATCACCTGGGTCGATGACCCGTCGAACGCCGATGACCGCTTTCAGCGCGTCAAGGCCCGCAAGGTTCTGGCCGCGCTGAAGCCACTGGGCATCACGGTCGAGGGGCTGTCTGCCGTCACCGACACGCTTTCGATCGCACAAGGCGCGCTGAAATCCGCGGCGGTCGAGAGGGCATCCGCCATCCTGCGCAGCGCGGCGGGGGAGGTGATCCTTGACCGGCAGGGATTCCGGCTGACGCATCCCGAAACCGCCCGCCGCATCCTGATTGCCGCGCTGCGCTGGGCATCCTCTGCCGCCTACGCCCCGCGCGCGGTGCAATTGGACCGGCTGCAACAGGCGATCTGGCAGGGCCGGGACGCGACGCTGTGGGGCTGCCGTTTGCGGGTCAGCGAGACCGAAATCCGCATCACGCGCGAACCGAAGGCGGTTGCGGCGCTGGCTACCCCGACCGACGCGATCTGGGACGGGCGCTGGCGCCTGACCGGCCCCCATCACGCGGATTTGCGCATCCGTGCGCTGGGCGCCGAGGGGCTTCGCGCCTGCAAGGCATGGCGCGATACCGGCATCAGCCGCGCCGCCCTGGTCGTTTCCCCGGCGGTCTGGCGCGGAAAAACGCTTGTCGCGGCGCCGTTTGCAGGGCATGGGGCGGGCTGGACGGCGGAAATCGTCACAGGGCAACCTTGCACGCTGATAACGCATTGAACCCGGCGTTCTAATGTCTATTTTAGAGAAAAGGCCGCGCCTTCGCCGGAGCGGCCCGCATACGTTTGGAGGAAATCCCCTTGGGTAACGCGAGAAACATCGCATTCTGGGTCGTCCTGTTCGTCCTGATCCTCGCGCTGTTCCAGCTTTTCGGCAACGGCCAAAGCACGATGAACGCGCGCACGCTGACCTATTCGGACTTCGTCCAGAAGGTCGACAGCGGTGAGGTCAGCGCCGTCGTGATGGATGGCGAACAGTTGCAGGTCCAGACCAAGGACGGTCAGACCTATGTCACCGTCAAGCCGCAGGGCGACGCGCTGAACGATCAGCTGGTGACCGACCTGATCGCCAAGAAGGTTTCCGTCCGGGCCGAGCGTCAGCAGCAATCGGGTTTCTTCTCGATCCTCTCGCTCTGGCTGCCCTTCCTGATCCTGATCGGCATCTGGATCTTCTTCATGAACCGGATGCAGGGCGGCGGACGCGGCGGCGCGATGGGCTTTGGCAAGTCTCGTGCGAAGCTGCTGACCGAAAAGCATGGCCGGGTGACGTTCGACGACGTGGCGGGCATCGACGAGGCCAAGGAAGAGCTTGAGGAAATCGTCGAATTCCTCCGCAACCCGCAGAAGTTCAGCCGTCTTGGCGGCAAGATCCCGAAAGGCGCGCTGCTCGTCGGCCCTCCGGGGACGGGTAAGACGCTTCTTGCCCGTGCCATCGCGGGGGAGGCGGGCGTGCCGTTCTTCACCATCTCGGGTTCGGACTTCGTGGAAATGTTCGTCGGCGTCGGCGCGAGCCGTGTGCGCGACATGTTCGAACAGGCCAAGAAGAATGCCCCCTGCATCGTGTTCATCGACGAGATCGACGCCGTCGGCCGCAGCCGTGGCGTCGGCTATGGCGGCGGCAATGACGAACGCGAGCAGACGCTGAACCAGCTTCTGGTCGAGATGGACGGTTTCGAGGCGAACGAGGGCATCATCATCGTCGCGGCCACCAACCGCCCCGACGTGCTGGACCCCGCGCTTCTGCGCCCCGGCCGGTTCGACCGTCAGGTGCAGGTGCCGAATCCCGACATCAAGGGCCGGGAAAAGATCCTGTCGGTCCATGCCCGCAAGGTGCCGCTTGGCCCCGATGTGGATCTGCGCATCATCGCGCGCGGCACGCCGGGCTTTTCCGGCGCCGATCTGGCGAACCTTGTCAACGAAGCGGCGCTTCTGGCCGCCCGCGTCGGTCGGCGCTTCGTGACGCTTGAGGATTTCGAGAAGGCCAAGGACAAGGTCATGATGGGGCCTGAGCGCCGGTCGATGGTCATGACCGAGGACGAAAAGAAGCTGACCGCCTATCATGAGGCGGGCCATGCCATCGTCGGCATCCACGTCCCGCAGCACGACCCGGTCCACAAGGTCACGATCATCCCGCGTGGCCGGGCGCTTGGCGTCACCTTCTACCTGCCCGAACGCGACAAGCTGTCGATGACGCGCGAAAGCGCGCTGTCGAAACTTGCCTCTGCCATGGGTGGCAAGGCGGCCGAGGAACTGGTCTTCGGCCCGGAAAACGTGACCAACGGCGCCAGCAGCGACATCCAGCATGTCACCCGCCTGGCCACCGCGATGGTCAGCCAGTGGGGCATGTCCGACAAGCTGGGCAACATTAACTACACCTCGACCCAGGAAAGCTTCCTTGGCGCGCAATCGCAGTGGAACGCCTCAAGCGAAAGCCGCGAGATCATCGACCAGGAGGTGCGCCGCCTGGTGGATGAGGCGTATGAGCGTGCCAAGTCGATCCTGCGCGACAACTGGCAGGAGATGGAGAATCTCGCCCAGGGCCTTCTGGAATATGAAACCCTGACGGGCGAGGACATGATGCGCGTCATCCGGGGTGAGCCGCCGAAGTCGGACACCGATGAGGATGACAATTCCGACAAAGGGAGCGCGGTTCCGGCCGTCACCGCCATCCCGAAGACGAAAAAGCCGCGCACCCCCAAGGGCGGGCTTGAGCCTGAACCCTCGGCGTGACCTGAGGCTGACGAAAAGACAGCGGGGCGGGATGCGGCAAAGGCCACGTCCCGCCTTCCTGCATAAGGGAGGACGGGCCTGCATGAAGGAGCGACGGGAATGACCGCGCGTGGCGCCGACTGGAACCCCGAAACCTATTCGCGCTTTCGCGACCTGCGCCTCAGGCCCGCGCTGGACCTTCTGGGCCGGGTGGGGGACCTGCCGGACGGCGCGGCGCTGGACCTCGGCTGCGGCAACGGCGCGGCGGGGCCTGCGCTGGCCCATCGCTACCGGCCGGGGCGGCGGCTGATCGGCCTTGACGCTTCGCCCAACATGCTCGATGCGGCAGGGGCAAAGGGCTGCTACGACGATCTGATCCCCGCCGACGTCACCGAATGGCGGGCCGATACCCCGCTGGCGCTGATCTTCTCCAACGCCGCGCTGCAATGGCTGCCGGATCACGCGGGCCTCTTCCCCCGTCTCGCGGGCTATCTCGCGCCCGGCGGCACGCTTGCCGTACAGATGCCCCGGCAATATGGCGCACCCTCGCACCGCTTCCTGCGCGATTTCGCCGCCGACATGTTCCCCGACCGCTTTCCACTGGCCGACCGGGTCGCCCCGGTGGCGCCGCCGGTCGACTACCACCGGATGCTTTCCCCGCTGGGGCAGGTCGATGTCTGGGAAACCGATTATGTGCAGCGCCTTGCCCCGTCCGACAACGGCCACCCGGTCCGCCGCTTCACCGAAGCAACCGCGATGCGGCCCTACCTCGACCGGATGAACGGGGATGAGATCGCGGCCTTCCTCAGCCGCTACGACAAGGCGCTTGAGGCCGCCTATCCGGTCGAAGCGGACGGTTCCGTCCTTTTCCCGTTCCGCCGCCTCTTCTTCACATTGACCGTTTAGGCCGCAAAGGACCGCCGATGCCCGCGCTTGAGCCGACCGATCACTACGCCACCGTCATCTGGCTGGGCCGCGTTGCCGACCGCGCGGCAAAGCTGTCCTCCGACCCGGCCCGCGCGCTGGACCTGACCTTCGCCGGCGTGACGGGAGAGGCGCATTCGGGCCTGACGCGGCCATCCTGTTCGCGCGTGCTGTCGCAATACCCCCGCGATACCGAGATCCGAAATACCCGCCAGCTGTCGATCGTCTCGGCTGAGGAACTGGCGGCCATCGCCGCCGAAATGGGCCTTGATCGGCTCTCGCCCGACCTCGTCGGTGCCTCCGTCGTGGTCGAGGGGATCGCGGATTTCACCCATGTCCCGCCGTCTTCGCGCCTGCAATCCGACAGCGGGGTGACGGTGACGGTCGATATGGAAAACCGCTCCTGCAACCTGCCGGGACGGGAAATCGAAAGCGTCCACGCGGGCTTTGGCGCCGCCTTCAAACGTGCCGCCGCCGGACGGCGCGGGGTGACGGCCTGGGTGGAACGGGAAGGACGGCTGTCGGTCGGCGACCGGCTGCGCCTGCATGTACCGTCGCAGCGCGGCTGGGCGGGCGCCGTCTAGACCAAGAGCAGCACGGTCGAGGCCAGCATCAGGCCAAAGGCGAAACCCGCATTGATGATGACGGTCGTGATACGCATGTCCGGTCCCCTTTCCTCTCTCTCCCGTCCCCAACGCAGGGCGCCGCCGCGCGGTTCCGTCGCGGATCGGGGGCCGGGATTTCCGATGGGAAACAGCTTCTGGCGATTCCGCGAGCGGATAGGTCGGAAATCAGCCTTCCGACCGGCCAAGCTATCGCTATCACCCGGACAAGAGCCGGTCGCACCGGCGCCTTGGACATTCTGAAGGGAGCGGAGTTATGGGTTTCAAGACGGATATTGAGATAGCGCGTGAGGCTGTGAAGCGACCGATCCAGGAGATCGGGGACAAGCTTGGGATCCCCTCGGAGCATTTGCTGCCTTACGGTCATGACAAGGCGAAGGTTGGTCAGGCGTTCATCCGGTCTTTGGAGGGTCGGCCGGACGGGAAGCTTGTTCTGGTGACGGCGATCAACCCGACGCCCGCGGGCGAGGGGAAGACGACGACGACGGTGGGTCTTGGCGACGGGCTGAACCGGATCGGCAAGAAGGCGGTGATCTGTATCCGCGAGGCCTCGCTTGGGCCGAACTTCGGGATGAAGGGCGGGGCTGCCGGGGGCGGCTATGCGCAGGTTGTGCCGATGGAGGAGATGAACCTTCACTTCACCGGCGACTTCCACGCGATCACGAGCGCCCACAACCTTCTGTCGGCGATGATCGACAACCATATCTACTGGGGCAATGAGCTGAAGATCGACGAGCGCCGGGTGGTGTGGCGCCGGGTGATGGACATGAA
>NZ_PVEP01000010.1 GCF_002973535.1 Albidovulum denitrificans | reverse complement strand
ACCGCTTCCATCAGCGCCTTGATCGAGTTCTCGCCGATCTCCGCGTCGCGCCCTTCCAGAGCCGCAAGCGCCGAGCCCTTGATGATCGGAATGTCGTCGCCCGGATAGTCGTAGGAGGACAGAAGCTCACGCACTTCCATCTCGACCAGCTCCAAGAGTTCCTCGTCATCCACCTGGTCGACCTTGTTCAGGTAGACGACCATGTAGGGAATGCCGACCTGACGGCCGAGAAGGATATGCTCGCGCGTCTGCGGCATCGGGCCGTCGGCCGCGTTCACCACCAGGATCGCGCCGTCCATCTGCGCCGCACCCGTGATCATGTTCTTGACGTAGTCGGCGTGGCCCGGGCAGTCGACATGGGCATAGTGACGCGTCGGCGTCTCGTATTCCACGTGCGCGGTCGAGATCGTGATCCCCCGCGCCTTCTCTTCCGGCGCCGCGTCGATCTGGTCATAGGCCTTGAAATCACCGAAATACTTCGTGATCGCAGCCGTCAGCGTCGTCTTGCCGTGGTCAACGTGACCAATGGTCCCGATGTTCACGTGCGGTTTCGTCCGTTCAAACTTTGCCTTTGCCATTGTGGCCTCCTGCTTCGGTACAGGATGGGCGGATCGCCCATCCTACGGGATGGTAGGATGGGCGATCCGCCCATCCCGTTTATGCGTATTTCTTCTGGATCTCGTCCGAGATGTTCTGCGGAACCGCGTCGTAATGGTCGAACTGCATCGAGAACACCGCGCGGCCCGAAGACATGGAGCGCAGGTTGTTGATGTAGCCGAACATGTTGGCCAGCGGAACCATCGCGTCGATGACGTTGGCGTTGCCACGGCTGTCCTGACCACGCACCATGCCGCGACGGCTGGTGAGGTCGCCGATGATGCCGCCGGTATATTCTTCCGGGGTCACCACTTCGACCTTCATGATCGGCTCCAGCAGTTTGGCGCCGGCCTTGCGCAGACCTTCCCGCATCGCAGCGCGCGAGGCGATTTCGAAGGCGAGGACCGAGGAGTCGACGTCGTGGAACGCACCGTCGATCAGCGCGACCTTGAAGTCGATGACCGGGAAGCCCGCCAGCGGACCGCTGTCCATGACCGACTTGATGCCCTTTTCGACGCCCGGAATGTATTCCTTCGGCACCGCACCACCGACGATCTTGCTTTCGAACGAATAGCCCTCGCCCGGCTCGGTCGGCGTGATGACCAGCTTGACGCGCGCGAACTGGCCCGTGCCGCCGGTCTGCTTCTTGTGGGTGTAGTCGATCTCGGCCTGGGTCGAGATGGTTTCACGGTAGGCCACCTGCGGGGCGCCGATATTCGCCTCGACCTTGAACTCCCGCTTCATGCGGTCGACGAGGATGTCGAGGTGAAGTTCGCCCATGCCCTTCATGATGGTCTGACCGCTTTCGATGTCGGTCTCCACCCGGAAGGAGGGGTCTTCGGCGGCCAGACGCTGAAGTGCGAGGCCCATCTTTTCCTGGTCGGCCTTCGATTTCGGCTCGACCGCGATCTCGATCACCGGCTCGGGGAAGGTCATGGTTTCCAGAACCACCTGCTTCTGGGCATCCGACAGGGTGTCGCCCGTGGTGGTTTCCTTCAGACCCGCCAGCGCGATGATGTCGCCCGCGAAGGCTTCTTCGATCTCCTCGCGGTTGATCGAGTGCATCATCATCATGCGGCCGATACGCTCGCGCTTGCCCTTCGTCGTGTTCATGATCTGGTCGCCCTTCTTCAGGACGCCGGAATAGATACGGGTGAAGGTCAGCGAACCGACGAAGGGATCGTTCATGATCTTGAACGCCAGCGCCGAGAACGGCGCCGCGTCATCGGCCGGACGCTCGATGTTGCGCTCTTCCGACTCGTCGTCGGGCGAGAAGCCCTTGAGGACCGGAACGTCGATCGGCGCCGGCAGGAAGTCGATCACCGCGTTCAGAAGCGGCTGCACGCCCTTGTTCTTGAACGCGGACCCCGCCATGACCGGGAAGAAGGACAGCGTCAGCGTCCCCTTGCGGATCAGCTTGCGCAGCGTCGCCTCGTCCGGCTCATTGCCTTCCAGATAGGCTTCCATCGCATCATCGTCCTGCTCAACGGCAAGCTCGATCATGGTGCCGCGCCATTCGTCGGCGACATCCTTCAGATCGTCGCGGATCGGCTGACGAACCCAGCTCGCGCCGAGGTCTTCGCCCTTCCAGACCCACTCTTCCATCTTGATGAGGTCGATGATGCCTTCCAGCTGATCCTCGGCACCGATCGGCAGGGCGATCGGGCAGGGGGTGCCGCCGGTGCGGTCCTTGATCATCTTCACGCAGTTGAAGAAGTCGGCGCCGATCTTGTCCATCTTGTTGACGAAGACGATCCGCGGAACCTTGTAGCGGTCGGCCTGGCGCCAGACGGTTTCGGTCTGCGGCTCGACACCCGCGTTGGCGTCGAGAAGGCAGATCGCGCCGTCCAGAACGGCGAGCGAACGCTCCACCTCGATGGTGAAGTCGACGTGGCCCGGCGTGTCGATGATGTTGAAGCGGTACTTCGTGTCCGAGGTACCCTCGGCGGTCGGGTCTTCCTGGCGCTGCCAGAAGGTGGTCGTGGCCGCCGAGGTGATGGTGATGCCACGCTCCTGTTCCTGCTCCATCCAGTCCATCGTCGCGGCGCCGTCATGGACTTCGCCGATCTTGTGGGACTTGCCGGTGTAGTAAAGGATCCGCTCCGTCGTGGTGGTCTTGCCCGCATCGATGTGAGCCATGATCCCGAAGTTGCGGTATCGCTGAAGGGGGTAAACGCGTGCCATCTTTTAGGTCCTCGTTGCCGCCGGGTTACCAGCGGTAATGGCTGAACGCCTTGTTGGCGTCGGCCATCTTGTGGGTGTCTTCACGTTTCTTGACCGCGGTGCCGCGGCCATTGACGGCGTCGGCCAGCTCAGCCGCCAGACGCTCTTCCATCGTGTTCTCGTTGCGGTTCTTCGCGGCAGTGATGAGCCAGCGGATCGCCAGCGCTTCGCGGCGCTCGGGGCGCACTTCGACCGGAACCTGGTAGGTCGCACCGCCAACGCGGCGGGACCGGACCTCAAGCGAGGGCTTCACGTTGTCGAGCGCTTCGTGGAAGCATTCGACGGGCGAGCGCTTGAGCTTGCCCTCAACGCGGTCGAGCGCGTTGTAGACGATCCGCTCGGCGACGGACTTCTTGCCATCGACCATGAGGTTGTTCATGAACTTCGTCAGAACCCGATCGCCAAACTTGGCATCGGGCAGGATTTCGCGCTTTTCGGCGGCGTGACGACGAGACATCTGGTGATCTCCTTATTTCGGACGCTTCGCGCCGTATTTCGAACGGCGCTGACGGCGGTCTTTGACGCCCTGCGTATCGAGCACACCGCGCAGGATGTGGTAACGAACGCCCGGAAGGTCTTTCACCCGGCCGCCACGGATCAGGACAACGGAGTGTTCCTGAAGGTTGTGCTTTTCGCCGGGGATGTAGCTGATCACCTCGAAGCCGTTGGTCAGACGGACCTTGGCCACCTTACGCATAGCCGAGTTCGGCTTCTTCGGCGTCGTGGTGTAGACGCGGGTGCAGACGCCGCGCTTCTGCGGGCATCCTTCCAAGTGCTGCGACTTGGACTTTCTTGCATTCGCTTCCCGCGGCTTGCGGATCAGCTGTTGGATCGTCGGCATAAATCTCGCCCTATCTCGTTTGCGGCCCGATCAACGACCACTCGTCAGCGGCGTTTCCGGGGGCTTTCTCTCATGTCGTGCCTTGCGCGTCCGCAAAACACCAAAACCGCATTCGTCCCCTTCGCGGGGCCGACGCGGTGGAATTCCAGAGGATCGGGGCTTTCGGCCCGGATCATGACCACTTCAGTACTGATGCCTGCTCACGCGGGTACGGCCCGCAGCACAGGTGGGCGCCGTATAGGGGGAGTCGCGGGGGTTGTCAACACGGGCCACCTAGCCGTGACGGGGCGCCAGAAGCAGCCTGTGAAGGCCAAGTGCGATCAGCCCCACGAAGAGCGCGGCGTCAAGCGTATCGGACAGGAAATGCCGCCCCGTCGCCACCCGCAGCGCCATGCCGGTCAGGGGGACGGCGACGGCCAGAACCAGATAGGCGCGGTACCATCCCGGCCCCGTCGCGCGCCGGACATAGGGCGCCAGAACCGCCAGTGAAATCGCCAGCGCCGTGGCCGCCGCCCCCTCGCCCGAGACGAAAGAGCAGTTATGCGCGCATTGGTCGGCGGGCAGAAGCGGCGGGGTGAATTGCGCGGTCCCGCCGAAGGCGTCGACATTCGCGGGCCTCGCCCGGCCCCAGAAGCGCTTGAGCAGCCCGTCGACCAGCAGGATCGGCCCGAGAAGATAGAGAAGCACGATGAAAAGAGGCGCGCGCAGGTCAAGACGCCGCGCCCGGAAGATCAGGCCCCAGATCACCACGGCAAGGCAGGCCAGGACCAGAACGACGCTCAGCCGCCAGATCGCCTGGCGGATGACCTCAAGTGTGCCGGAACCGGCAAGGAAGAAACCCGCGTCGCTGTCGTAAAAGAGGCCCGAGACGGCAAGGTCCAGCCCCGGCCAAAGCAGGAAGACCGCATTGACGATGACGAAGGCCGCGACCCAGACCCCGGCAAGGCGGCGGTGGTCAATCTGCATTCAGACAGCCCCCAGCCACCCGGTAGACCGCGATGCTCCGCCGCGCATAGGTGCCGCCTTTCGTATCGAAGGTCCGCAGGGGCGGAACCGTCACCCCGTCGCAAACCGGCGCGGTATCGGACACGAAAAGAACCGGGACGTCGTCGGTCAGCGGGTACATCTGTTCATAGTAACTCTTCGCCCGCCCCGCAGGCTTTGGCGTGCGGATCGCCAGCCCGCTGTCGCGCCCGGTATAGAAAAGATCCGCCAGAATGCCACGATCCGTCGCGGCCACCGTCGCAACCTCTTCGGCACGGGCCACGTCAACGATCTGCGCACTTAGCGCCGCCTGCCCCAGATAGCGGGACAAAAGCGGGCGGTCCCCCTGCACGGGCCAGGGCGCGAGGATCGTCAGCAGCGGCAAGAGGACGCAGATCGCCCCGTTGATCGCCAGCGACAGCCAGAGAAGCCCCCTGCCCCGCCCGGACAGCACGGCGACGGCGATCAGAAGCCCCGCGAAATAGGTGGCCACGGCCCAGTTCGCATAGGCCTGCGAAAGAAGCGCCTGAACGCAGACAATCACAAGAACCGGCAGCGACAGCGCCGTCAGCGCCCCCGCCCTCGGCCCGCGCTGCCGCACCCAACCCCAGATCAGCGCCGCAAAAACCACCGGCCCGGCGACCGCGAATTGCGACAGGAAGAATTCCACCAGACTGCCGAAACGCAACCCGCCAAAGCCCGCCCCGCCCCGCACCCAGCCGACATTGTCCATCGTATGCTCGACCGTCGTCAGGTCATGGGTCAGGTTCCAGACGATGTTGGGGGCGATCGTCACCGCAAAGGCGGCCAGCATGGCGATGGTCTGGCGCAGGCTCAGCCGCGCCGTCGGCACGAAGACCGCCGCCAGCGCCGTGCCGATCAGGAAATACACGGCGGCATATTTCGCCAGAAAGGCCAGCCCGATAAAGACCCCGGCCAGCGCCGCCTGCCCTGCCCGGCCACTGTCCACCGCGCGGAACCAGGCCAGCAGCGCCGCCGCATAGAACGGCGCCATGATCGTGTCGGTGGAGATCAGCAGACTTCCCAGCGCCACGAAGGGCAGCGTCGCATAGCCGACCGCCACCCAGACCGCCGCCCGCGCGCCCATGATCCGCGCGCCAAGCGCCCCAAGGATCAGCGCCGTCATGCCATGGAAAAGCGCCCCCGGCAGCCGCACCCAGAACGGCGCGTCGCTGCCGCCAAGCTCGGTCGCGGCGCGGATCACCCAGCCGATCAGCGGCGGTTTCGAATAATAGCCGAAATCGGGGTTCTGCCCCCAAAGCCAGTACTGGCTTTCATCGACGAACAGATCGGTCCGGTTGAACCAAAGCGCCACGATCCGCAAAAGCGTAATCGCGCCCACGGCCAGAAGCGCCGCAGGCAGCCAGCCGCGTCTCTCAGGCATTCGCCTGCCTCTCGCGCCGGATCAGCCAGAGATTACGGGCATAGATGAAGACGCCAAGTGACTGCCCCAGCACAAAGACCGGGTCCTTGCGGTAGATCGCATAGGCCAGAAGGATCAGCCCGCCGCCCATGGAGAAATACCAAAAAAGGATCGGCACGACCGATTTCTTCGCCCGCTCGGAGGCGATCCACTGAACCAGGAACCGGCCCGTGAACATCAACTGGCCAAGAAGCCCGAAGGCGACCCACCAGAACTCCGCCCAGCTTTCGACATGCAGGATGGCAAAGACGCGGTCCATGTTTACCCCTGCCCCGCCTCTGTCGGCCGCGACACCTTGCGCCGCCTGAGAAGCCACATGACCCCGATCAGGTCCACCGCGCCGACGAAGCCGCGCTGAAGGTTGTTGTAGTTCGACCGCCCCTCGCCCCTTGGCCGGTGGCTGACATCGACATGGGCGACCTGCCAGCCGTCGCGGGCGAAAAGCGCGGGCAGATAGCGGTGCATGTGGTTGAAGAACGGCAGCCGCAGGAAGGCCTCGCGCCGAAAGCCTTTCAGCCCGCAGCCGGTATCGCGCGTCTTGTCGTTCAGCGCCCAGGACCGCAGCGCATTGGCAAGGCGCGAGGCGAGCTTTTTCGACATCGTATCCTGCCGCCCGACCCTTTGCCCGGCGACCAGCCCGATCGCATCCGACCCTTCGGCCAGCAAGGGCAGGAACAGTTTCGGCAATTCCTCGGGCGGGTTCTGCCCGTCGCCGTCCAGCGTGCAGACGACCCCGCCCTTCGCGGCAAGAACGCCGCTATGGACCCCCGCGCTTTGCCCGCCCGACACGTCGTGACGGATCAGCCGCAGGTTCGGATGCCCGGCCATGCGCGCGCGGACCAGATCGCCCATACCGTCGGTCGAACAATCGTCGACCACGATCACCTCATAATCGGCCTTGCCCGTGCAGGCGGCGTCGATGCCGTCCAGCAGCGGCAGGATATTGCCGGATTCGTTCCTGGCGGGGATGACGATGGAAACTTCGACCATGACGCTTCTGACCTCTGCGCCCTGCGGCAGGTGGGGGCGGTGGTAGCGGATGGCACCGCGCTTGTAAATGCGCGCGGCCCTAGCGCAGGCGCAGGGGCGCCTTGACCGGCTGGGCGAGCTTTTGGCCCCGCACCCTCTCCCGGTGGAACGTGTAGATCCCCGTCGCGATGACGATGGCGCCGCCAAGCAGCGTGAAGGCGTCCGGGAACTGGCCGAAGATCGCCCAGCCCAGCACCACCGCGAAGATGAGGGACGTATACCGGAACGGCGCCACCAGCGCGATGTCGCCGACCCGCATCGCCATCACGATCAGGATGTACCCGGCGACAAGAAACGCCGAGGCCCCGGCGATCAGCCCCATCTCTGCCCCCCGTACCGGCGCCCAGCCGGAAAACGGCAGCACGGCCAACGCCGTGACCGCCACCGAGGCCGCCGCCGAAAAGGCCACCGTCACCGAGGTCAGGTCCGAGGACATGCGCCGCGTCGACAGATCGCGCAACACCACGAACGCGACCGAAACCAGCCCCAGAAGCGACCAGCGATCAAAGCCCTCGGTCCCTGGCCGCACGATCAGCAGAACCCCGCCAAACCCGACAAGGATCGCGACAAGTCGCCGCCAGCCGACCGCCTCACGCATCAGCAGCGCGGCGGCAAGCGTCACGGCCAGCGGCAGCGATTGAAGAATGGCCGACAGGTTGGCCAGCGGCATGTGGCGCAGCGCAGTCAGGAAGGTGACGGTCCCGCCGACCTCCCCCACCGTCCGCAGCGCCATCCAGAAACGGTCCGACGGGGCCCAGTCAAAACGCAGGGTCCCGGCCCTTATGCCGATTGCGGCGATCAGGACCGTGGTCAGAACGCCGCGCAGGAACATCGCCTGATAAAGCGGCATCGTTTCTGTCACCGCCTTCATACAGGCATCGTTCAGCGTGAAGGCACCCATCGCGATGCCCATCCAGAGCGACCCGCGCGCGTTGTCGGATAGCGTCATCGGCCTGTTCCCTGCCCGTCCCCGCTGTGGACCCTGTCTTCGCGCATAGACCTGCCCCCGCCACGGGGCAAGGTCCGGGGTCCGGGAACATTGTGACCGCTACAAAGCGAAACGCCCCGCGCTTGTGGCGCGGGGCGTTTCCATGTCTCACGTTCGACGCAACGGTCAGTCGCGGCTCTCGTAGGTCTCGACCAGGCTGCTGTCGGCTTCGATGTCGATGACATCGTCCAGCACCGCGCCTTCCGGGGCGGCCAGCGCCGCGGCCTGCTCGGCCTCGGCCCGACGCGCCTCGATGACCTTGTTGTCCCGCTCCTGCGCGATCTTGCGCACGCGCATCGTCGCCCCGCCGGTCCCGGCCGGGATCAGACGGCCGACGATGACGTTCTCCTTCAGGCCGACCAGCTTGTCGCGCTTGCCCTGAACCGAAGCCTCGGTCAGGACCCGCGTGGTTTCCTGGAACGACGCCGCCGAGATGAACGACCGCGTCTGGAGCGAGGCCTTGGTGATACCCAGAAGAACAGGCTCGCCCGTGGCGGGGGTACCGCCGCGCGCCGCGACCTTGTCGTTCTCCTCGTCGAACTCGGACTTGTCGACATGCTCGCCCTTGAGAAGCGTGGTGTCGCCCGAATCGAGGATCTCGATCTTCTGCAGCATCTGGCGAACGATCACCTCGATGTGCTTGTCGTTGATCTTCACGCCCTGAAGCCGGTAGACGTCCTGCACCTCGTCGATGAGGTAGTCGGCCAGGGCCTCGATCCCCATGATGCGCAGGATGTCATGCGGCGCCGGGTTGCCGTCCATGATGTAGTCGCCCTTCTGGACATAGTCACCTTCCTGAACCGGAATGTGCTTGCCCTTCGGCACCATGTATTCGACCGGCTGCAAGGTCTCATCCGTCGGCTCGATGGCGATGCGGCGCTTGTTCTTGTAGTCCTTGCCAAAGCGCACATAGCCGTCAAGCTCGGCGATGATGGCGTGATCCTTCGGACGACGGGCCTCGAACAGTTCCGCCACGCGGGGAAGACCCCCGGTGATGTCCTTGGTCTTGGCGCCCTCGCGCGGGATACGCGCCACGACGTCACCGGCCTTGACTTCCTGCCCGTCCTCGACGGACAGGATCGCATCCACGGACATCGGGTAGCTGACCGGGTTGCCCGCGTCGTTGCGCATCGGTTCACCCGTTGCCGGATCCATCAGGATGATTTCCGGCTTCAGCTCGTTGCCCTTGGGCGCGGTGCGCCAGTCGGTCACGATCTTCTGCGTCATGCCGGTGGCTTCGTCGGTATCGTCGCGCACCGAGATGCCCGAGATGAGATCGACGAACTTCGCCACACCGTCCTTCTCGGCGATGATCGGCAGCGTATACGGGTCCCACTCAAAGAGCTTGGCGCCACGCTTGATGGTTTCGCCGTCCTTGACGTGGATCTTCGCACCATAGCTGACCTTGAAGGCCGCCCGTTCCTGACCGGCCTCATCCACGATCGCGACCTGCATGTTCCGGCCCATGACGATCTGTTCGCCATGCGCGTTCGCAAGCAGCATCGGGTTGCGGAATTCGACCTTGCCCTCTTGCGAGCTTTCCTGGAACGACTGCTGGCCACCCTGGGCAATACCGCCGATGTGGAAGGTCCGCATCGTCAGCTGGGTCCCCGGTTCACCGATCGACTGGGCGGCGATGATGCCGACCGCCTCGCCGATGTTGACCAGCGTACCACGCGCAAGGTCGCGGCCGTAGCACATGGCGCAGACGCCCTCTTCGGCCTCGCAGGTCAGGGCCGAGCGGATGCGGACAGAGGCAACACCGGCGGCCTCGACCGCGTCGGCCTTGCGTTCGTCGATCAGCTCGTTGCGGCGCACGATGATGTCGTCGGTGCCAGGCACCATGACATCGTCCGCCGACACCCGGCCCAGGATACGCTCGGACAGCGGCGAGACGACCTCACCGTCATTGACGGCGGCCGAGGCAGTGATCGCCCGGTCGGTGCCGCAATCGGTCAGCCGCACGATGCAGTCCTGCGCCACGTCCACCAGACGGCGGGTCAGGTAGCCCGAGTTCGCCGTCTTCAGCGCGGTATCGGCCAGACCCTTCCGGGCGCCGTGGGTCGAGTTGAAGTATTCAAGAACGGTCAGACCTTCCTTGAAGTTCGAAATGATCGGTGTCTCGATGATCTCACCCGACGGTTTGGCCATCAGGCCGCGCATCCCGCCAAGCTGCTTCATCTGCGCGGGCGAACCCCGCGCGCCCGAGTGGGACATCATGTAGACGCTGTTCGGCTCTTTCTCCGCCCCGGCGTCGTCGTGACGCACGGCAGAGATTTCGCCCATCATCGCCTGCGCGACGGCATCGGAACATTTCGACCAGGCATCGACGACCTTGTTGTACTTCTCACCCTGGGTGATCAGACCGTCCATGTATTGCTGTTCGAATTCCTTCACCTGATCGCGGACCTCGTTGACGATGGTCCACTTCTCTTCCGGGATGACCATGTCATCCTTGCCGAAGGAGATGCCGGCCTTGAACGCCTCACGGAAGCCAAGCCCCATGATCTGGTCGCAGAAGATGACCGATTCCTTCTGGCCGCAATAGCGGTAGACGGTGTCGATGACGTTCTGCACGTCCTTCTTCCGCAGCAGGCGGTTGACCAGTTCGAACGGCGCCTTGGTGTTCAGCGGCAGAAGCGCGCCAAGCCGCACCCGGCCCGGCGTGGTTTCGAACCGCATGAGGACTTCGTTGCCCTCATCGTCGATCTGCTTGATCCGCGCGGTGATCTTCGCGTGCAGATGCACCTCGCCGGAATCGAGCGCGTGCTGGACCTCGTCGGCATCGGCAAAGACCATGCCTTCGCCCTTCATGCCGTTGCGCTCCATCGAGACGTAATAAAGGCCAAGGACCATGTCCTGCGACGGAACGATGATCGGCGCGCCGTTGGCGGGCGACAGAACGTTGTTCGTCGACATCATCAGCACACGCGCCTCAAGCTGGGCTTCCAGCGAGAGGGGGACGTGAACGGCCATCTGGTCGCCGTCGAAGTCGGCGTTGAAGGCCGAGCAGACCAGCGGGTGAAGCTGAATCGCCTTGCCCTCGATCAGCGTCGGTTCGAACGCCTGGATCCCCAGACGGTGCAGCGTCGGCGCGCGGTTCAGAAGCACCGGGTGCTCGCGAATGACCTCGTCGAGGATGTCCCAGACCTCCGGGCGCTCTTTCTCGACCAGCTTCTTCGCCTGCTTGACGGTCGAGGACAGGCCCTTCGCCTCAAGCCGCGAATAGATGAACGGCTTGAACAGTTCGAGCGCCATCTTCTTCGGCAAGCCGCACTGATGCAGCTTCAGTTCCGGCCCCGTCACGATGACAGACCGGCCCGAGAAGTCGACGCGCTTGCCCAGAAGGTTCTGGCGGAAGCGGCCCTGCTTGCCCTTCAGCATGTCGGAAAGCGACTTCAGCGGACGCTTGTTGGCCCCCGTGATGACGCGGCCGCGACGGCCGTTGTCGAAAAGCGCGTCCACCGATTCCTGCAACATCCGCTTTTCGTTGCGGACGATGATGTCCGGCGCGCGCAGCTCGATCAGCCGCTTCAGACGGTTGTTCCGGTTGATGACCCGGCGATAGAGGTCGTTGAGGTCCGAGGTCGCGAAACGGCCCCCGTCCAGCGGAACCAGCGGGCGCAGTTCCGGCGGGATGACCGGAACGACGGTCAGCACCATCCATTCCGGGCGGTTGCCGGATTCCAGGAAGGATTCAACGATCTTCAGCCGCTTGATGATCTTCTTCGGCTTCAGTTCCCCGGTCGCTTCCTTCAGCTCTTCGCGCAGCTGCTCGGCCGTGGCCTCAAGGTCGATCGCGGCCAGCATCTCGCGGATCGCCTCGGCGCCGATATTGGCGGTAAAGGCGTCGGCGCCATACTGGTCCTGCGCGTCGAGGTATTCCTCTTCGCCCAGAAGCTGACCATAGGAGAGGTCGGTCAGACCCGGCTCGATCACGACGTAGTTTTCAAAGTAGAGGATACGCTCAAGATCGCGCAGCGTCATGTCGAGCATCAGGCCGATGCGGGAGGGCAGCGACTTCAGGAACCAGATATGGGCGACGGGCGCGGCCAGTTCGATATGGCCCATCCGCTCGCGCCGCACCTTCTGGAGCGTCACTTCGACACCGCATTTCTCGCAGACGACGCCGCGATACTTCATGCGCTTGTACTTGCCGCAAAGGCATTCGTAGTCCTTGATCGGCCCGAAGATACGGGCGCAGAACAGACCGTCACGCTCCGGCTTGAACGTGCGGTAGTTGATCGTCTCGGGCTTCTTGATCTCCCCGTAGGACCAGCTGAGGATACGCTCCGGCGAGGCGAGCGAGATCTTGATCTCGTCGAACGCCTTCGGCGGGGTCAGCGGGTTGAACGGGTTGGTGCTCAGTTCCTGGTTCATCTTCAAATCCTTGAATTGGGGCGGTGGGGCGTAGGATGGGCAATATTGCCCATCCTACGGGTGAGACCGGGTCTCACTCCTCCTCCGCATCCAGGAGTTCCATGTTGAGGCCGAGGCCCCGCACTTCCTTGACGAGAACGTTGAACGATTCCGGCACGCCGGCCTCGAAGTTGTCCTCGCCCTTGACGATGCTTTCGTAGACTTTCGTCCGGCCCGCCACGTCGTCCGACTTGACGGTCAGCATCTCTTGCAGGGTATAGGCCGCGCCATAGGCTTCCAGCGCCCAGACCTCCATCTCCCCGAAACGCTGGCCGCCGAACTGGGCCTTGCCGCCCAGTGGCTGCTGCGTGACGAGGCTGTAAGGCCCGGTGGAACGCGCGTGGATCTTGTCGTCGACAAGGTGGTGAAGCTTCAGAAGATACTTCACGCCCACGGTGACCTTCCGCGCGAACTGCTCGCCGGTCCGGCCGTCGAACAGGTTCGACTGGCCGGATTCGTCAAAGCCCGCCCGGCGCAGCGCGTCGTTCACATCGGCTTCCTTGGCGCCGTCGAAGACCGGCGTCGCGATCGGCACGCCGCGCTTCACGGTACCGGCCCGCTCGACAAGGGTGTCCTCGTCCAGCGCGGCGAAGGCCTCTTCATAGGCCTCGTCGCCATAGCCTTCCTTCAGCGCATCGCGCACCGGCGTCAGGTCGCCGGTCCGGCGATAGTCCTGAAGCGCGTCGTCGATCTTGATGCCAAGGCCGCGCGCGGCCCAGCCCATGTGGGTCTCAAGGATCTGGCCGACGTTCATCCGCGACGGCACGCCAAGCGGGTTCAGAACCATATCGACCGGGGTCCCGTCGCCAAGGAACGGCATGTCCTCCATCGGCACCACTTTGGACACGACACCCTTGTTGCCGTGACGGCCGGCCATCTTGTCGCCCGGTTGCAGCTTGCGCTTCACCGCGACGAAGACCTTGACCATCTTCATCACGCCCGGCGGCAGATCGTCGCCCCGACGCACCTTTTCGACCTTGTCGTCGAAGCGGTGTTCCAGCGCGCGTTTCTGCGCCTCGAACTGGGCGTTCAGGGCCTCGACGTTCTGGGCGTCCTTCTCGTCGGCCAGAGCCAGTTGCCACCACTGGCCGCGGCTCAGGCTTTCCAGAAGCTCCTCGTCGATCACCGCGTTCGGCTTGATGCCCTTCGGCCCCTTCACCGCGGTCTTGCCGAGGATCATGGACTTCAGGCGCGCGTAGATGTTGCGCTCAAGGATCGCCTGTTCGTCGTCGCGGTCACGCGCCAGACGCTCGACTTCCTCACGCTCGATCTGAAGCGCGCGTTCATCCTTGTCGACGCCGTGGCGGTTGAAGACGCGCACTTCGACAACCGTGCCGAAATCGCCCGGCGGCAGCCGCAGCGAGGTATCGCGCACGTCGGACGCCTTTTCCCCGAAGATGGCGCGGAGAAGCTTTTCCTCCGGCGTCATCGGGCTTTCGCCCTTGGGCGTGATCTTGCCCACCAGAATGTCGCCCGGCCCCACTTCGGCGCCGATATAGACGATGCCCGCCTCGTCGAGGTTGCGCAGCGCTTCCTCGCCGACGTTCGGGATGTCGCGGGTGATCTCTTCCGGCCCAAGCTTCGTGTCGCGGGCGGCGACTTCGTATTCCTCGATATGGATCGAGGTGAAGACGTCGTCGCGCACGATACGCTCGGAGATCAGGATCGAGTCCTCGTAGTTGTAGCCGTTCCACGGCATGAAGGCGACGATGACGTTCTTGCCAAGCGCCAGTTCCCCCATGTCGGTGGACGGTCCGTCCGCGATGACCTCGCCCTTGGCAACCTTGTCGCCCACCTTGATAAGCGGACGCTGGTTGATGCAGGTGTTCTGGTTCGAGCGCTGGAACTTGCGCAGACGGTAGATGTCGACGCCCGGATCGCCCGGCTCAAGGTCTTCGGTCGCGCGGACAACGATCCGCATCGCGTCGACCTGGTCGATGACCCCGCCCCGGCGCGCCATGATCGCGGCGCCCGAATCCTCGGCCACCTTGGCCTCGATCCCGGTGCCGACGAAGGGCGCGTCCGCTTGCAGAAGCGGCACCGCCTGACGTTGCATGTTCGACCCCATCAGGGCGCGGTTGGCGTCGTCATTCTCAAGGAACGGGATCAGCGAGGCCGCGACGGAGACGAGCTGCTTCGGCGACACGTCGATCAGGTCGATCACGTCGGGCGGGTTCAGCATGAATTCGCCCGACTGGCGGGTCGAAACCAAGTCGTTCTTGAACCGGCCGTCATCGTCGAGGTTGGCGTTCGCCTGCGCGACGGTGTGGCGCATTTCCTCGGTGGCGGACATGTACTGCACGTCATCGGTCACCTGGCCGTCCTTCACGCGACGGTAGGGGGTTTCGATGAAGCCGTACTTGTTCACCCGTGCGAAGGTCGCGAGGGAGTTGATCAGACCGATGTTCGGACCTTCCGGCGTTTCGATCGGACACATCCGGCCATAGTGGGTCGGGTGAACGTCGCGCACCTCAAAGCCCGCGCGCTCGCGCGTCAGACCGCCCGGCCCAAGGGCCGAAAGGCGCCGCTTGTGCGTGACTTCCGACAGCGGGTTGGTCTGGTCCATGAACTGCGAAAGCTGCGAGGAGCCGAAGAATTCCCGCACCGCGGCCGCCGCCGGTTTGGCGTTGATCAGGTCCTGCGGCATGACCGTGTCGATCTCGACCGAGGACATGCGCTCCTTGATCGCGCGCTCCATGCGCAGAAGGCCGACGCGGTACTGGTTTTCCATCAGCTCGCCGACCGACCGCACGCGGCGGTTGCCGAGGTGGTCGATATCGTCGATTTCCCCCTTGCCGTCGCGCAGTTCCACCAGCGCCTTGACGCAGGCCACGATATCCTCGCGGTCCAGCGTGCGCTGCGTGTCGGGCTTGCCCAGATCGAGGCGCATGTTCATCTTCACGCGGCCGACAGCGGAAAGGTCATACCGCTCCCGGTCGAAGAACAGCGTGTCGAACAGCGCCGAGGCCGCTTCGACGGTGGGCGGTTCACCGGGACGCATGACGCGGTAGATATCCATCAGCGCCGTGTCGCGGTTCCAGTTCTTGTCCGCCGCCATCGTGTTGCGGATGTAGGGGCCGACATTGACGTTGTCGATGTCGAGAACCGGGATCGTGGTGATGCCGTTGTCCAGCAGCACCTTCAGCGTGCCGCCCGACACCTCGCCGTCCTTGTCGACGGTCTGGGTCAGCTCATCCCCCGCCTCGACATAGATCGCGCCGGTGTCTTCGTTGATGATGTCCTTGGCGACAAAGCGGCCGAGGATATGGTCGAACGGCACCAGAAGTTCAGTGATCTTGCCGTCTTCCAGCCACTTCTTGACCATGCGCGGCGTGACCTTGTCACCCGCCTTGCAGATCACCTCACCCGTCGCCGCATCGACAAGGTCATAGACCGGCCGCGTCCCGCGCACCCGCTCGGGGAAGAACTTGGTCACCCAGCCCTTGTTCTTCTCAAGCCGGAAATCGACCGTGTTGAAATAGGCATCCATGATGCCTTCCTGGTCGAGGCCAAGCGCGTAAAGCAGCGTCGTCACCGGCAGCTTGCGGCGGCGGTCGATGCGCGCGAAGACGATGTCCTTGGCGTCGAATTCGAAGTCGAGCCAGGACCCGCGATAGGGAATGATGCGGCAGGCGAACAGCAGCTTGCCCGAGGAATGGGTCTTGCCCTTGTCATGGTCGAAGAAGACGCCCGGCGAACGGTGCATCTGGCTGACGATGACCCGCTCGGTGCCGTTGACGATGAAGGTGCCGTTCGGCGTCATCAGGGGCATGTCGCCCATGTAGACGTCCTGTTCCTTGATGTCCTTGACCGACTTGGCGCCGGTATCCTCATCGACATCGAACACGATCAGGCGCAGCGTCACCTTCAGCGGCGCGGCATAGGTCATGTCGCGGCTCTGGCATTCATCGACATCGTATTTCGGCTTCTCGAGTTCGTATTTCACGAATTCGAGGATCGCGTTGTCGTTGAAATCCTTGATCGGGAAGACCGACTGGAACACGCCCTGGATGCCTTCGCCATCGGCGGGCTTCTCGGCGTCGCCGGACTTCAGGAACAGATCGTATGAGGATTTCTGAACCTCGATGAGGTTCGGCATTTCGAGGACTTCACGGATTTTGCCGAAGTACTTGCGGATGCGCTTCTGGCCAACGGTCGCTTGAGCCATGCTCGTCGTCACCTTTCGTCTCTTCGCGGGGGCGTGCCGTCGGGGCCCGGCACGCGCCGCATGCGAATGAAGGGGGGCGGTTCAATTCATGCCCTCCGTCCCACCGGAAAGCTCCCGAACCGCAAAACCACGCCTTGGAAGGGGCATCGGGGCGCAATGCCCCTTCCAAGACAGGTTCGGCTGGGCCCGGGAAACCCCCGGACCCAGCCAGATTTTCACGTCGGGACCGAAGTCCCGGACGATTACTTGAGCTCGACCTTGGCGCCAGCCTCTTCGAGCTTCTTCTTGATCTCTTCGGCTTCGGCCTTGGCCGCGCCTTCCTTGACCTTGCCACCGGCTTCCACGAGGTCCTTGGCTTCTTTCAGGCCAAGACCCGTGATCGCACGCACTTCCTTGATCACGTTGATCTTCTGCGCGCCGGCGTCGGTCAGGACGACGTCGAATTCGGTCTTCTCTTCCGCGGCTTCGGCAGCACCGCCGGCAGCCGGACCGGCCATCATGACCGCGCCACCAGCGGCGGGCTCGATGCCGTATTCGTCTTTCAGGATGGTTTTCAGTTCCTGGGCCTGGAGAAGCGTGAGGTTCACGATCTCTTCGGCGAGTTTTTTCAGATCAGCCATTTCTCTGTTCCGTTCCTAGATTTGTGTTCCAACGTCGGGTTTCAACCCTTTGCGAGGACACGAATGGTTGCTCACGCGGCTTCCCGCTCTTCCAAGGTCGAAAGGATGCCCGCGATGTTCGAAGCAGGTGCGCCAATGGCACCGGCGATGTTGGAAGCAGGCGCACCGATGCAGCCCGCAATGGAAGCGATAAGCTCCTCACGGGACGGCATCGCGGCGACGGCTTTCACACCGGCGGCGTCAAGTGCCGTGCTGCCCATGGCACCGCCGAGGATCACGAATTTCTCGTTCCCCTTGGCGTACTTTTCCGTGACCTTCGCCGCAGCGACGGGGTCTTCGGAATAAGCCAGCACGGTCATGCCCGTGAGGAGTGCTGCGATGCTTTCGCAAGGCTTCCCCTCAAGGGCGATCTTGGCGAGCCTGTTCTTGGCGACGCGGACGGACCCACCCGCTTCACGCATCGAAGCGCGAAGGTCCTGCATCTGAGCAACTGTCATGCCTTCGTAGTGGGCCACCACCACGACGCCAGAGCTTTCGAAGATCTGGCCGAGTTCCTCGACCACTTTCTCTTTCTGGGCTCTATCCACAGTTTCGCTCCAAGTATGGGGGTTTCCCCCCGGCTCAAGTTACCGGATCGCTCCGGCGGCTCTTGGTCCGCATTTACGGAACCAGCACCGCCCGGCGCTCGACGGTACGAGCGTTGGGAAGAATGTCTGATCCCGCCTCGGGCAGGAATTACCGGGATTTGCACCCCAACCCGCCGTCTCGGACGAAAACGAAGAAGCGTGCGACGAATCGCACGCTTCTGCGCCGTGTGGTGTTAGCGGCTTAATAAGGGGTTGCCAAGGGCGTTCCGTTAAAACCGCGCTCCATGATTGGCGAAGGTCGGTGCAGGCTGCCGAACTTGTCGATTCCTGTGCGCATTTTAGCCAGAACACAGAAGGGGCGGCATAACGACTGCCGCCCAAAGATCGCGCAGGTCTTGCTAGCCTTTCTCGAACATCCCGATAATACCTGCAATGTATGAGCTATCTAAAGCGCCTGATCCAATACGCTGGCCGGATCTGCCGTAAAGATCGCCCTGACCGTCGGCCCGAACCTCCAACCTCATGCCCGAGACCCTTTCGTAGTACACGCCGACAATTGCAGCGGGGTTGGGGGTCGCCGACGACCCCGTCGTCGATTGGCCGCCCGCGTGTACCGGGGTGGACAGAGCGGCCGCCATGGCGATGCCGCAGAGAAGCGTGGTGATCTTTTTCATCGTAGTTCCCTTTCCGCCCCCGGATTAAAAACTGAAGCCGACGGACAGCGCGCCCTGGCGCCGGTCGGTGTTGTCGGTGACGTCATACATGCCCAGCGACACGCCAAGGCCCGGCACCTGCGGCACGACCATGGTGAAGCCGATATTCGCCTGCGTCGTCGTGGCCGAGATGGAGGCCGAAAGAACCTCATTCAACCCGACGCCGACACCGGCAAAGACACCCTCTTTCATCAGGCCAGAGCCATCATCCTTGCGGGTGGTGTTGTCGCCATAGCCCAGCGTGAACTGCACCGGCACCTCGCCGCCCGCCGTCTGGAACCCGACAAGGTGGGAGACATAGGCGGAATACTTCTCGTCATCCAGCTTCGCATCGCCCCAGGCAAAGATATTGCCCGCCGAGGCGCCGATGAAGGTGGCCGAATTGCCGCTGGCCCGCAGCATCCGCGCGATGGAGAGGTCAAAGGCACCATCTTCGCCGAAATCCTCAAGCGAGGTGATGTTGACGCCGGTCGTCACGCTCAGCCCCGTCACCGGGTTGCCGAAGACATAGCCCAGCGCCAGATCGCCGTCGCCGCCCTGACCGGACACGCCGCGGCGCGGGTTGGTATAGGTCAGCGCGCCATAGGCGGTGCCGCCCGGCGCCGGAATGGCCGAGTTCGCACCGAAGATCGCCGGGAAAGCGCGGCCCGGTTCGGCCCGCGCGGCGGCGATCACCGGCGTCGGCGCCGGATCGGACAAGCCACCCGCCACGGCGGTCACGGGGACGGACAGGACCATCAGCCCCGCCAGGAATGCAAAAGTGGAGGTGGTGGTTTTCATTATGCTGCTGCCTGCTCTCGATGACTGTTTGGCCCCATGGTGCGGCAATCTGCCCGCAAAGGCCACCCCCGCCAGCAGGCCGCGGCGGGAATTCGCCCTGACTGTTACCCCCGCGCAATAGAAAAAGGCGGGCCTTGCAGACCCGCCTTCCCCTTGTTTCATCGGCTTTCGCCCGATCAGGCGTTGCCCGAGGCCGAGACGAGATCGACACTGACGCCCGGACCCATGGTCGAGGACAGAGAGACCTTTTTGAGATAGGCCCCCTTGGCGCCCGCGGGCTTCGCGCGCGACACGGCGTCCACGAAGGCGCGGACGTTCTCGGCCAGCTTGCCCTCGTCGAACGAGACCTTGCCGACACCGGCATGGATCACACCGGCCTTCTCGACCTTGAACTGGACCTCACCGCCCTTGGCGGCCTCGACGGCGGCTTTCACATCCATCGTCACGGTGCCGACCTTCGGGTTCGGCATCAGGTTGCGCGGGCCGAGGATCTTGCCCAGACGGCCGACCAGCGGCATCATGTCCGGCGTCGCGATGCAACGGTCGAACTCGATCTTGCCGGACTGGATCGTCTCCATCAGGTCTTCGGCGCCAACGATGTCGGCCCCGGCCGCCGTGGCCTCATCGGCCTTGGCGCCACGGGCGAAGACCGCCACGCGCACCGTCTTGCCGGTGCCGTTCGGCAGCGTGACAACGCCACGGACCATCTGGTCGGCGTGGCGCGGGTCGACGCCGAGGTTCATCGCGATCTCCAGCGTCTCGTCGAACTTGGCCGACGCGGCGCCCTTGATCAGCTTGACGGCATCCTCGACCGAAAGGTTCGACTTGCCTTCGAAGGCGGCGCGGGCCGCCGTGCTACGTTTACCGAGCTTGGCCATGATTTACCCCTTCACCTCGATACCGATCGAACGGGCCGAGCCGAGGATGATCTGCATCGCGGCTTCGACGTCGTTGGCGGACAGGTCCTTCATCTTGGCTTCGGCGATCTCGCGCACCTGCGCCACGGTCACATAACCGGCCACGTCGCGGCCCGGCTTTTCCGACCCGCGCGGACGGTTGCGCTTGCCCACCGGCTTCAGGCCAGCGGCCTTCTTGAGGTAGAACGAGGCCGGGGAGGTCTTGGTCTCGAAGCTGAAGGACTTGTCGGCGTAGTAGGTGATGACAACGGGGATCGGCGCCCCCTGCTCCATCTCCTGCGTCTTCGCGTTGAAGGCCTTGCAGAATTCCATGATGTTGATGCCCCGCTGGCCCAGCGCGGGACCGACGGGGGGCGACGGGTTGGCTTGCCCCGCCTTGATTTGCAGCTTGAGCTGCCCGACGACTTTCTTGGCCATGTGGCCTCTCCTTTGTCACTGGCACCCCGAAAGGTGCAGTTTAGTGGTCCGGCCCGCCCACAGGCGCGGCCTCCCACGGCTCACACGTCAGGCGACTTTCTGCACCTGCGTGAATTCCAGCTCGACCGGCGTCGGCCGGCCGAAGATCGACACCGTCACCTTCAGGCGGCTTGCATGTTCATCGACTTCCTCGACCATGCCCGAGAAGCCGTCGAACGGCCCGTCGGTCACCTTCACCTGCTCGCCCACCTCGAAGCTGATAAGGCTGCGCGGCGCGGCCTCCCCTTCTTCGACGCGGTTAAGGATCTGGTTGACCTCATCGTCCCGCATCGGCATCGGCTTGCCCTGCGGGCCGAGGAACCCGGTCACCCGGTTGATCGAGGTGATGAGGTGATAGCCCCGGTCGGTCATGTCCATCCGCACCAGCACATAACCCGGCATGAAGCGACGTTCAGAGGTGACCTTCTTGCCGCGCCGGATTTCCAGCACTTCCTCGGTCGGGACCAGAACCTCGTCGATCTCTTCCTCAAGGCCCTTCTCGACCACGGCAGCCCTGATCTGCTCGGCGACCTTCTTCTCGAAGTTCGAAAGAACGCTCACCGAATACCACCGCTTCGCCATCTGCCTTCGACCTCGCTCGTCCGGCGGCGGACCGCCGTTTTATTCCGTAAATTCAGTGGGTTTCCCCACGCTCACCCGAACAAAAAACAGCGCGCATACCGAATCGTTGCGCGCCGGTGTCGGGAAATTTCGCCCCGCATACAAAGCTTTCCCCGCGATTTCAAGGCTGATCGCCCGCCCGGCGGATCAGCCCAGAACCGCCTGAAGGCCGCTGCGGATCACCAGATCGACGAGGAAGAAGAAGACCGAGGTCAGCGCCGCCATGATGAAGACCATCACGGTCGTCAGCAGCACTTCGCGCCGGGTCGGCCAGACCACCTTCGCCGTCTCGGAACGGACCTGCTGAAGGAATTGCAAGGGATTGGCCATAGGAACGTACCCGCTTTCGGATTGTGATCTGCGATGCGGCGCGAGATACGCGGCCTTTGTGGCGAATTCAAGCCCGCCGCCCCGCGATCGGCGGGACATCGCGCGTGGCGTTGCCTTTGCGCATCGTCTTTGGCCGTCTTGATCGAAACCCCGGCCCGGCCCTAGACTGCGATCCTGCATCCCAAAGCACGGAGGACCGCGTGACCAGCGATCTGCTCATCGTCTTCGGCCTGGCTTGCGTGGCGATCGGCCTGATCCGCCTGCTGTCCACCTTCGCGGCCGACCAATCGATCGGCGGCGCGGTGATCATGGGCGGCCTCGGCTGCGCGATGATCCTTGCCGGGGCGGCGATGAACCCGATGGGCTTCACCGCGCAGAACATCCCCGACGCCGTGATGCGCGTCGTCGACCGCTTCGGCGGTTAGTACCGCGGAGCAGGCGGCCGAAGGGTTCCACCCCGCCCCGGACCCCGGCGGTCAGGGGCGGAGGTCCCGGATCGGGTCCGGGACGCGGTCTCCCCTTCCCTACGCGCCAGGCGGCGGACGACCGCGGGTGGGCGCAGGAGCGGCTCTGTCCGGCAGTTTATCGCGCGGCCCCGCCAAACGCTTGTGGCCCCCGCAACGTCACGAAAGCGCCCGCCCTCCGGGGCGGTCGGGCGCTGCCCGGCGGCACGCGATCGCGCGCCTTGTTCCGGGCGATAGGGGATAATGGAGCCTCCGGGGCGACAAAGCGCGGACGGCGAGGCCCGATCCTGCCCCGTCCCGGACTTGATCCGGGACCTCGGCGGTCGGGGGCGGAGGTCCCGGATCAGGTCCGGGACGCTCGCTCAGGCCACCTCAGCCCACCCCACCTGCGCGCAACAGCCCCCCAACCGCCCGCAACCGCCTTGCCCGCGCGGCGCGGATACGGCAAACGGACGGCATGACGCGCTCCATCCTCATCACCGGCTGTTCCTCCGGCATCGGCCATGACGCCGCCCACGGGCTTGCCCGCGCGGGCTGGCGTGTCTTTGCCACCTGCCGGGCCGAGGCCGACTGCGCCCGCCTGCGCGACGAGGGCCTGGAAAGCTTCGCCCTTGACTATACCGATGCCGCCAGCATCCGCACCGCGCTGGATGAGGCGCTGTCGCGCACCGGCGGCACGCTGGACGCTCTGTTCAACAACGGCGCCTTCGGCTGCCCCGGCGCGGTGGAGGACCTGCCGACCGATGCCCTGCGCGAGATTTTCGAAACCAACCTCTTTGGCTACCACGAACTGACCCGGCTGGTGATCCCGGTCATGCGGGCGCAGGGCCATGGGCGGATCGTCAACTGCTCCTCCGTCCTCGGCCTTGTCCCGCTGCACTGGCGCGGCGCCTATGTGGCGACCAAATTCGCGCTGGAAGGCCTGACCGACGTTCTCAGGCTGGAAATGGCCGATACGGCCATAAAGGTCATCCTGATCGAGCCGGGGCCGATCACCTCGAAGATCCGCGTCAATTCCATCCCGCATTTCGAACGCTGGGTGAACTGGCAGGAGAGCCCGCGCCGGGCGCAATACGAATCCACCCTCCTCAAGCGGCTTTACGAAAAACGCGGGCCGGACCGCTTCGAACTGCCCGCCTCGGCGGTCACGGCCAAGCTGATCCGCGCGCTTGAGGCCGACCGCCCCGCGCCACGCTACTTCGTCACCACGCCGACCTATCTGATGAACATCGCCCGCCGCATCCTGCCGACAAGCGCGCTCGACGCGCTGATCCGTCGCGGATAGCGCATCAGGCCGCGCTGGCCTTGGCGCGCCGGGCAGGCTAGACAGGGCGCCACGCGCGAACCGGGAGAGCCATGATGACAAGGGACCCGCTATTCATAATCGTCGCCATCGCCTGCCTGACGGTGCTGGTCATCCTGATGATCGGGGTCGGCGGCTTTGCCAAGGGGGGGGAGTTCAACCGCAAGCACTCCAACCGCCTCATGCGCTACCGCATCATCGCCCAGGCCATCGCGGTCGCGCTGATCCTGCTCTTTGTCTTCTTCCGGCGTGGAGGCTGACCATGGTCGTCCTGAACAAGATCTACACGAAAACCGGCGACGGCGGCGAAACCGCGCTTGGCAATGGCGCACGGGTCGCCAAGCACAGCCTGCGGGTTCAGGCCTATGGGACGGTGGACGAAACCAACGCCGTCATCGGCCTTGCGCGGCTGCATGCGGCGGGCGAGACCGATCTGGCGCTGGCGCGGATTCAGAACGATCTGTTCGACCTTGGCGCCGATCTCTGCCGCCCCGACATGTCGCGCGACGATGAGGCGGGCCACCCGGTGCTGCGCATGGTCCCGGCGCAGGTCGAACGGCTTGAGGGGGAAATCGACGCGATGAACGCGGGCCTTGCGCCCTTGCGCAGCTTCGTCCTGCCCGGCGGCAGCGCCCTTGCCGCGCATCTGCACCAATGCCGGACCGTGGCGCGCCGCGCCGAACGTCTGGCGGTGGAACTGGCGACGGTGGATGAGGTCAACGCCACCGCGATCCGCTACCTCAACCGCCTGTCCGACTGGTGCTTTGTCGCCGCCCGCGCCGCCAATGACGACGGGCAGGGCGATGTCCTCTGGGTGCCGGGCGCGAACCGCTAGGAAATTTTGCGTTCCTGTCTGTCGCTAACAGTCAAAAACGTGGCGTCCAGCGACGTTCCAATGTCGATTTTTCGCTGTCACCTGCGAAGCGAAGCCGTTAACACGGCGGGCGAGAGCTCGTCTTGCCGTTCCGTAAGGGGCGGCCATTGTTCAAGGGAGATATGCCACCGATGAAGGTCCTTGTGCCTGTCAAACGAGTGATCGACTACAACGTGAAGGTTCGCGTGAAGGCGGACGGGAGCGGTGTCGATCTTGCCAACGTGAAGATGTCGATGAACCCGTTCGACGAGATTGCCGTGGAAGAGGCGATCCGTTTGAAGGAGAAGGGCGCGGTCGAGGAGATCGTGGTGGTCTCGATCGGCGTGAAGCAGGCGCAGGAGACCTTGCGGACCGCTCTGGCCATGGGCGCCGACCGGGCGATCCTGATCGAGGCGGCCTCGGACGTGCATACGGATATCGAGCCGCTGGCGGTGGCGAAGCTGCTGAAGGCCGTTGTCGATGCGGAGCAGCCGGGGCTGGTCCTCTGCGGCAAGCAGGCGATCGACAATGACATGAACGCGACGGGCCAGATGCTGGCCGCGCTTCTGGGCTGGTCGCAGGCGACGTTCATTTCCGAGCTTTCCATCGACGGCGACAGCGCCACGGTGACGCGCGAGGTCGATGGCGGCTTGCAGACGATCAAGGTGAAGATGCCCGCCATCGTGACGGTGGACCTGCGCCTGAACGAGCCGCGCTATGCCTCGCTTCCCAACATCATGAAGGCGAAGAAGAAGCCGCTGGAGGAAAAGACCGCCGCCGATTACGGCGTCGATGTCACGCCGCGGCTGACGGTGGTGAAGACGGCCGAGCCCGAGGGCCGCAAGGCCGGGATCAAGGTCGGCTCTGTCGATGAGCTGATCGCGAAACTCAAAGACGAAGCGGGGGTGATCTGATGGCTGTTCTTCTGCTTGGAGAAGTGACCGACGGTCAGCTTTCGGTCGATGCGACGGCCAAGGCGCTGACGGCGGCGAAGATGCTGGGCGAGGTGACGGTGCTGTGCGCCGGGGCCAAGGCCGCGGAGGCTGCGGCGGAAGCGGCGAAGCTTGACGGCGTGAAGAAGGTTCTGGTGGCCGAGGATGCCTCGCTGGGGCACCGCCTGGCCGAACCGACGGCGGCGCTGATCGTCTCGCTCGCGGGCGATTACAGCCATATCGTCGCGCCGGCCACGACGGACGCCAAGAACGTGCTGCCGCGCGTGGCGGCGCTTCTCGACGTGATGGTGATCTCGGACGTCTCGGGCGTCGTCGATGCCGACACGTTCGAACGCCCGATCTATGCCGGCAACGCGATCCAGACGGTGAAATCGGGCGACACGGTCAAGGTCGTGTCGATCCGCACCTCGACCTTCGAGCCTGCGGGCGCCGGTGGCTCCGCGCCGGTCGAAACGGTGTCGGCGGCGGCGAATCCCGGCCTGTCGGAATGGGTCGAGGACAAGGTCGCGGCCTCGGACCGGCCGGAACTGACCTCGGCCAAGATCGTGGTCTCGGGCGGCCGTGGCGTCGGCAGCGAGGAGAACTTCGCGCTGATCGAGAAGCTCGCCGACAAGCTCGGCGCGGCGGTGGGCGCGTCGCGCGCGGCGGTCGACTCGGGCTTCGCCCCGAACGACTGGCAGGTCGGCCAGACCGGCAAGGTCGTGGCGCCGGACCTTTACGTCGCGGTCGGCATCTCGGGCGCGATCCAGCACCTTGCGGGCATGAAGGACAGCAAGGTCATCGTCGCCATCAACAAGGACGAAGAGGCGCCGATCTTCCAGGTCGCCGATTACGGCCTGGTGGGTGACCTCTTCACCGTCGTCCCGGAACTGACCGACAAGCTTTGATCACCCCGACAGGTCGATTGAACGAGGGAAGGCCCGCCGCTCTGGCGGGCCTTTTCGTATGGGGCAGTTTCTGCTTTTCGACACCTGCACCCCGCGCGAGACAGCGGCGCTTGCGCCGCCGCGCATCGCCGGGCCACCCCCAGGCCCGGCGATTGGCTGATGTCCCGCGCGACATCCATGTCGGACTGGCTTGGCTGGCATAAAGCGTGATGCAGGAACGCCGGATCGCCGGACCGTGGCCCGCCGCTGCGCGCCCCCTGCCCTACGCCCAAGAAAAAGGCCGCCCCGAAGGACGGCCCGTTCCGTTCCGTTTCGGTGCGCCCCGCCTCAGCCGATGGCGGCGGCCTTCACGTCGGCGTCGATATAGGGGACGTATTGCGCGAAATTATCGCTGAACATCTCCACCAGTTTCTTCGCCTGCGCGTCATAGGCGCCGCCGTCGGCCCAGGTCTGGCGCGGGTCGAGAAGCTGGTCATCGACACCCGGCACGCTGACCGGCACGTCGAAGCCGAAATTCGGGTCCTTGCGGAACTGCACCTTGTTCAGCGATCCGTCGAGCGCCGCGTGCAGAAGCGCGCGGGTCGCCCGGATCGGCATCCGCTTTCCGGTGCCATAGGCGCCGCCGGTCCAGCCGGTATTGACCAGCCAGCAGGTCGCGCCCGTCGCCTTGATCTTCTCTTGCAAGAGCTTGCCGTAAACCTCCGGCCGGCGCGGCATGAAGGGCGCGCCGAAGCAGGTAGAGAAGGTCGGCAGAGGCTCGGTCACCCCGACTTCGGTCCCCGGCGTCTTCGAGGTGAAGCCCGACAGGAAGTGGTACATCGCCTGCGCCGGGGTCAGCCGCGCGATCGGCGGCAGCACGCCATAGGCATCGCAGGTCAGCATGATGACGTTCTTGGGCTGCCCGCCCAGCGAGGTCTCCGACGCGTTGGAGATATAGTTGAGCGGATAGGCGCACCGCATGTTGTCGGTGATGGAGTTGTCCTCGAAATCCAGTTCCAGCGTCTCGGGGTCGAAGACCATGTTCTCGATCACGGTGCCGAACTTCGAGCAGGTCGCGTAAATCTCCGGCTCCGCCTCGGCCGAAAGGTTGATGGTCTTGGCGTAGCAGCCGCCCTCGAAGTTGAAGATGCCCTTGTCGGACCAGCCGTGTTCATCGTCGCCGATCAGCGTGCGCGACGGGTCGGCGGACAGCGTGGTCTTTCCGGTACCCGAAAGGCCGAAGAAGACGGCGGCATCGTCGGGATCGCCGATCGCGTGGTTGGCCGAACAGTGCATCGCCATCACGCCCTTGCCGGGCAGGATGTAGTTGAGAAGCGTGAAGACCGATTTCTTGTTCTCACCGGCATAGGCGGTGTTGCCGATCAGGATCAGCTTCTTTTCAAAGTTCAGCGCGATCACGGTTTCGGACCGGCAGCCGTGCCGTTCCGGGTCCGCCTTGAAGGACGGGCAGTTGATGATCGTGAATTCGGGGATGAAATCGTTCAGATCCTCACGCGACGGACGGCGCAGGAGATGCCGGATGAACAGCCCGTGCCAGGCCAGTTCCGTCACCAGCCGGACATCCAGACGGTGTTCCGCATCCGCGCCGCCATAGAGGTCCTGAACGAAATAGTCCTTGCCCCGCATATGGGCCAGCATGTCGGCATAGAGACGGTCGAACGCCTCGGGTGCCATCGGCTTGTTGTTGTCCCACCAGATCGTGTCCTCGACCGACGGGGTGCGCACCACGAACTTGTCCTTGGGCGAACGCCCCGTATGGGCGCCGGTGGACACCAGAAAGGCCCCGCCGATCCCCAGCTTGCCTTCGCCGCGCTGAAGCGCCGCTTCGATCAGCCCCGGCTCAAGGTCGTTGTAATAGACGTTTCCAAGCCCCGTGATCCCCTGTTTCTCAAGCGTTTGCGAAGGGTTCACCCGTCCATTGGTCATATGCTCGCTCCTGATGCCGGCAGCCGGTCTGTCTTGGCGTTGATGCACATGCGTCCACACCGGTGGCCGCAGACTTCCCCCGATACGGGAAGATAGGCCCCCTATATCACGCGGCTAGTCGATTGGAATAGAACGGATTTTTTCGTTAGCGCCATCAAGCCCCGTTTAGCGCAACCACACCCGCCGGACTGGCGGATTTCAGCAACGATGCCCTCAAGTAAGGCGGAATTGTCATATTTTGGGGTTTTTCCGCCGCAGTGATTCGACAGAACGCCATGATTTTGACTTATCCGTTGCGCAGAGTGCGCGATGAATGGACAATGCACCGAAAAATTGAACAATGAGAGCAGAATAGGGAAAATCAAATGGCAAAGATCGCGCTTGTCGATGACGACAGGAACATTCTTACGTCCGTTTCCATGACGCTTGAGGCCGAGGGATACGACGTCGAGACCTATAATGACGGCCAGGCCGCGCTGGACGCCTTCAACAAGAAACTGCCCGACATGGCGGTGCTGGACATCAAGATGCCGCGCATGGACGGCATGGAACTGCTTCAGCGCCTGCGCCAGAAAACCTCGATGCCGGTCATCTTCCTGACCTCCAAGGACGATGAGATCGACGAGGTTCTGGGCCTGCGCATGGGCGCCGACGACTATGTGAAAAAGCCCTTTTCGCAACGGCTTCTGGTCGAACGCATCCGCTCTCTCCTGCGTCGTCAGGAGGCCATCGCCACCGGCGAGGTCGCGACGACCGAGGAAACCAAGATCATGACGCGCGGGTCGCTGACCATGGACCCGCTGCGCCACTCGGTCACCTGGAAGGGCAAGGACGTGGCGCTGACCGTCACCGAATTCCTGCTGCTTCAGGCGCTGGCCCAGCGGCCCGGCTTCGTGAAAAGCCGCGATCAGCTGATGGATGTGGCCTATGACGATCAGGTCTATGTTGACGACCGCACCATTGACAGCCACATCAAACGTCTGCGCAAGAAGATGCGGACGGTTGACGACGACTTCTCCGCAATCGAAACGCTGTATGGTATCGGGTATCGTTATAACGAAGAATGACCTTGGTCTCTGGAATCGACTTGCGCGGCAAGAAATCGCGAAACCGGCGTGCGGACGTCGTCCTCGGTGAGGACTGGACGGCCGCCGAAGGCGTTGTCGATTCCGAACTGCGGGCCGGGCGCGAAAAGCGGGGGTTCATCTCTCTCAACCGCTCGCCGCTGGCCCGCAAGATCATCACCTTCAACCTTCTGGCGATGATCGTCCTTGTCGCGGGCGTGCTCTACCTCAACCCGTTCCGCGACAGCCTTGTTTTGCAACGCGAAAGCGGCCTTGTGGCCGAGGCGCAGCTGATCGCCAACGTGTTCGAGGCGCAGCTGCCCGCCGAGGGGCCGGTGAACCTTGCCACCTCGGACGGGATCGACCCGATCCGCACCGCGATGGGGATCGAACTGCCCGAAGGGGCGGAACTGTTCATCTTCGACCCGACCGAAAGCCTTGTCGTCTCAAGCATCGGCATGGACCGGCCGAAGCCGGAGACGGTTCTGGGCCTGCAACGCGACCGCCGCTCCACCCTCATCACCGACATGCTTGCCAAGGTCTGGGAAAGCATCGCAAGCCTTCTGGCCCCCGAAAGCACCGTCGATCCGTTCCACGCGACCGAGGATATGGCGCGCGACCTCGTTGCCGGCGCGCTGGCCGGGCAGACCCAGGTCAGGACCGGACACGATTCCACGGGCGAGGCGATCTTTACCGTCGCGACGCCGATCCGGCAGGGGACCACCGTCGTCGGCGTCGCCGCCGTGACCTCGGTCGCCGGAGAGATCGACCAGCTTGTCCGGGTAGAGCGTGAGCAGGTGTTGCAGATGTTCGTGATCGCGATCATCGTTTCCATCGGCCTGTCTCTGGTCTTGGCCTCCACCATCGCCAACCCGCTTTCGGACCTTGCCGCCGCGGCGGAACTCGGGCGCGACAAGAACGCCCGCAAGATGTCCCCGAACCGGGTCCGCATCCCCGACCTGACCGCCCGCCCGGATGAGATCGGGCGCCTGTCCGGCGCCATGCGCGGCATGGTTTCGGCCCTTTACGAGCGGATCGAGGCCAACGAACAGTTCGCCGCCGATGTCGCGCATGAGATCAAGAACCCGCTTGCCTCGCTGCGTTCCGCCGTCGGCTCGCTTCGGATGGTCAAGAAGGAAGAACAGCGCGACAAGCTGCTTGATGTCATCGACCATGACGTCCGCCGCCTCGACCGTCTGGTCAGCGACATTTCCAACGCCTCGCGGCTCGACAGCGAGCTGGTGAAGGAAGAGGAAGAAAGCTTCAACCTCGTCAAGATGCTGGGCAACCTGACCGCCTATCTGGGCGAGGATGCGAAATCGAAAGGGGTCGATTTCATTTCCGACCTTCCGGCGGAACCGATCGTCATCACCGGCCTTGAAGGACGGCTGGCGCAGGTCTTCGTCAACCTCATCACCAACGCCATTTCCTTCTGCCAGGACGGCGACGCGGTCCGGGTCTGGCTGCGCAAGCGGGAAAACCGCGTGCTGGTCGTGGTCGAGGATACCGGGCCGGGCATCCCCGACCAGGCGCTTCAGAAGATCTTCAAGCGCTTCTATTCCGAACGCCCCGAAGGCCAGTTCGGCGAACACTCGGGCCTTGGCCTTGCAATCTCCAAGCAGATCGTCGAGGCGCATGGCGGTGTGATCTGGGCTGAAAACATCCGCCCGCTTGAGGCCGACCTGACCTCCGCCCCGCTCGGCGCGCGCTTCGTCGTCGGTCTGCCGCTGTGACCATGACGGTGCCGCGCCCCCGCATAATCCATGCGGGCTGCGTGGCGTTTCGCGGGCGCGGCGTGCTGATCCTTGGCGCATCCGGCACCGGGAAATCCGGCCTGGCCCTGCACCTCATGGCGCTTGGCTGCGATCTGGTCAGCGACGACCGCACCGCCCTGGCCGCGCGTGAAGGCGTCCTGATCGCCGCCGCCCCCACCTCCATCCGCGGCCGGATCGAGGCGCGCGGGGTGGGCATCCTGCGGGCCAGGACGGTCAGCGCCGCGCGCGTCGTCATGGCCGTCGATCTGGACGAGATCGAGGGGGAGCGTCTGCCCCCCCGGCGCAGCACCACGCTTCTCGGCGTCGATCTGCCCGTCCTGCACGGCGTCACCGGCCCGCATTTCCCCGCCGCGATCCTGCAATACCTGAAAGGGGGGCGCGCTGAATGACTGACACGGGGCAAGGCGGACAGCGCGTTCTTCTGGTGACCGGCCCTTCGGGCGCCGGGCGCTCCACCGTGCTGCACGCGCTTGAAGATCTGGGCTATGAGATCATCGACAACCTGCCCTTCAGCCTGATCCCCCGCCTGCTGGACGGCCCGCCCCTGTCGCGCCCCGTCGCGCTTGGCATCGACGTGCGCAACCGCGATTTCTCCGCCGCAGGGCTGATCGAACTGATCGACCGGCTGACCCGCCTGCCCGAAATAGCGCCCGAGGTCCTCTATCTCGATTGCCGGCCCGAAGTCCTTGTCCGGCGCTACAACGAAACCCGCCGCCGCCACCCGCTTGCCCCCGATGACAGCCCCGCCCTTGGCATTGCAGCCGAGATCGACCTCCTGGCCCCGATCCGGGCGCGGGCCGAGGCGCTGATCGACACATCCGAACTGTCGCCCCATGACCTGAAGGCCGAGATCGGGCGCTGGTTCGGCGCCTCCGGCACGCCACATCTGGCGGTCTCGGTCCATTCGTTTTCCTACAAGCGCGGGGTTCCGCGCGGACTCGACATGATGTTCGATTGCCGCTTCCTGACCAATCCACACTGGAACGCGGAACTGCGCCCGCTGGATGGACGGTCGGACCGCGTCGCCCGCTATCTGGAAAGTGATCCGCGCTACGCACCGTTTCTGAACCAGGTGCGCGATCTTCTGCTATTCGTCCTTCCGGCCCATGTGGTCGAAGGCAAAAGCCACCTCGCGATCGGTTTCGGCTGCACCGGCGGGCAACACCGCTCCGTTGCCGTGGCGGAAAAGATCGCCATATACCTTGCGGAGGCTGGTTGGCAGGTGTCTAAGAGGCACCGGGAATTGGAACGGAAGGCGGCAGGGGCCGCCGATATGGCACAGGGTGACAAGGCGTGATCGGGATCGTGATCGTCGCACATGGTGGTCTGGCGCGGGAATACCTGTCCGCGGTCGAGCATGTCGTCGGCCGTCAGGAAGGCATTCGCGCCATCGCCATCGAGGAAGATCACGACCGCGCCGCCAAGCAGCATGAGATCTGCGCCGCCGCCGATGCCGTGGATACAGGCGAAGGCGTGGTGGTAGTGACCGACATGTTCGGCGGCTCCCCTTCGAACCTCAGCCTTTGCGCCTGCTCCACCTCGGACCGGCGCATCCTTTACGGCGCCAACCTGCCGATGCTCATCAAACTCGCCAAGTCGCGCCACCTGAGCGTGGGTGAGGCGTCGGACAACGCGCTTGACGCCGCGCGCAAGTATATCAACAGCTATATCGGCACCGGACACGCCGCCCAATGAACGAGATGACCGCCATCACCCGCACCTTCAGGATCGTGAACGAGAAGGGGCTTCACGCCCGCGCCTCGGCCAAATTCGTCGAGGTGGTCGAGGCGCATGACGCCAGCGCCGAGGTCAGCCGCGACGGCATGGACGTGTCGGGCGATTCCATCATGGGCCTTCTGATGCTCGCCGCGTCCAAGGGGACAACCATCGACGTCCGCACCTCGGGCAATGACGCGGCGAAACTTGCCGACGCGCTTGAGGCGCTGGTTGCCAATCGCTTCGGCGAGGAGTACTGACCCGGTTCTAGACCGAAGGGGGCCGTCCCATTTTGCAGCATGACCGACAGCGCACTGACGAGGGGCCTGACTATCAGCCCTATCGTATGCGCAACCTGTCCTATGCCGGCACCTTCCGCAATCCGGCCAAGGCCGGCACGATCCGCGTGATCGAGTGGCTGACGGGCAAGTATACCCTTCTCAAGCTGATCCGGCAGTTCGAAAAGACCGGCGTCCCCGAGGGCCAGATCTTCTTCACCAAGGTGCTTGAGACGATGGGGATCGCCGTCACGACGCCCGAGGACCAGATCGCCCGCATCCCCGCCACCGGCCCGCTTGTCGTGGTGGCGAACCACCCGCACGGCCTTGTCGACGGGTTGGTGATGGGCGAGCTGATCGGCCGCGTGCGGACCGACTACAAGATCCTCACCCGCTCGCTCCTCACCGGGATTCCGCAGATCGAACACCACATGCTGCCGGTCCCCTTCCCGCATGAGGAAAACGCCCGCGAGCAAAGCCTTCAGATGCGCAACATCTGCATGGAGCATCTGAAGGAGGGCGGCGTCATCATCCTGTTCCCGGCGGGCAAGGTCGCGACCAGCAAGGGCTATTTCGACCCCGCGATCGAACCGGAATGGAACCCCTTCACCGCGAAGATGGTGACCCGGTCGGGCGCCACGGTGCTGCCGATCTTCTTCCCCGGCACCAATACGCGGCTTTACCACATCGCCGACAAGATCTCTGCCACCTTCCGGCAGGGCCTTTTGCTGCACGAGATCTACCGCGCCCTGAACCGCCCGCAATCGCCGGTCATCGGCGACCCGATCCCGGCCGAAACGATCCGCGCCAAGGGCGGCGACACCCGCGGCCTTCTCGCCTGGCTTCGCGAAACGACGCTGGCGCTCGGGAAGTAGCCGATTTCAGGGTCGCGCCCTCGGGCGCCGGGGACGGCGCTATCGGCTTACCCCATCGCGGTCGCCTCGATTTCGAAGAGCAGTCCGGGGATCGCAAGGCAGCTCACCCCAAGCAAGGTCATAGGCGGGGCGCACCGGATCGGCCCGAAGCGCATGCCGAACAGATCGAAGTTCTTCAGCGCTTCGTCAACGTCCGTGGTGTAGAGCCCAAGCCTGACGACATTGCGAAGCCCCATGTCGGCATTGGTCAGAACAGCTTCGAGATTGTCGAGCGCCAAAGCAATTTGGCCACGCATATCGCCGAGATGTCGCGGGTTGCCCTCAGCGTCAACGGCGGTTTGACCGGCGCATATCAACTGGCGCGCGGCGCCCTCGATAACCTCCGCCTGATTGTAACCCAGTTTCAGAGACCAGTCCCATGGGTTCACGGCTGTGCGTTGCATCGTCTCATTCTCCTTTTCGACTGTTGCCCGCTGCACGTAACCTGAATTGGTGCCATTTCTTGACACCATAGATGCTATCGTTCCGGCATGAGAGTTCAGAGTCGGCAGGACGCCATCCTGCGCAGCCTGCGCCGCAGGGGATCGTCTACGATAGATGCGCTTGCCCACGAGGTCGACGCCTCGCGGCGGACAATACTGCGCGACATAGCGACACTGCGCGAACAGGGATATGTCATTCACTCGGAGCCCGGTCGCGGTGGCGGTGTTTGGCTTGCCCCGCAGGCATCGCAGACAACGGCGCGGCTTTCGGTGGTCGAGGTCTTCGCGCTCATCATCAGCGTCGCGGCGATGCGCGCGGCCGGGAACCTGCCTTTTTCCGACCTCGCGGATGCCGGGTTGTCGAAGATCCAGAAGGCTCTCACATCCGACAAGGTAAGGGACCTGCGCAAGCTTCTGGACTGCCTGCACATCGGACAACTGTCGCCACTGCAGGATCTTTCGGACATGGGAAAGATGGACCCGGCCCTGTTGCCTGCGTTTGAAGCGGCTTTTCTTCAACGACGGCGCCTGACATTTCAGTATCGCGATGCCAAGGGGCACCAAACAAGCCGCAACGTCGAGCCACAGGCCCTGCTGATCCTGCCGCCGCTCTGGTATCTCGTGGCATGGGACCCCGCGCGCGAGGGTTTTCGACATTTCCGAATGGATCGGATCAGCAGGCCGGAGCCTGTCGACGGAACGGTGTTCCGGCAACGCCATGTGCCGTTCGACGACGATATTTGCCCCTATCGCCAGATAGCGCGGTGATCCCGCTCAACGCCCACAAACGCAGGGGTTGCCCAGGCCTTCCGCGACCAGAGTACGCCTCTGGTCAGCGTGTCGGAACCGGAGTTTCGCCGCGATAATCGTAGAACCCGCGCTGGGTCTTGCGACCCAGCCACCCGGCCTCGACATATTTCGTCAGCAGCGGACAGGGGCGGTACTTGGTGTCGGCCAACCCCTCATGCAGCACGTTCATGATCGCAAGGCAGGTATCCAGCCCGATGAAATCGGCCAGTTCCAGCGGCCCCATCGGGTGATTGGCGCCCAGCTTCAGCGACTCGTCGATGGACTTCACGTTGCCCACGCCTTCGTAAAGCGTATAGACCGCCTCATTGATCATCGGCATCAGGATGCGGTTGACGATGAAGGCCGGGAAATCCTCGGCACTCGCCGCCGTCTTGCCGATCTTCTCGACCACCTCGACCAGCGCCTTGTAGGTCGGTTCATCCGTGGCGATGCCGCGGATCAGCTCGACAAGCTGCATCACCGGCACCGGGTTCATGAAGTGGAAGCCCATGAACTTTTCCGGCCGGTCGGTGCGCGAGGCGAGCCGGGTGATGGAGATGGAGGAGGTGTTCGAGGTCAGGATCGTATCCGGCTTCAGATGCGGCAGCAGATCCTCGAAGATCGCCTGCTTGACCGTCTCGCGTTCGGTCGCGGCCTCGATCACCAGATCGGTCTGCGCCACGTCCGAAAGCTTCAGCGTGGTCGTGATCCGGCCCAGCGCGGCGGCCTTCTCGGCGGCAGAGATCTTCTCGCGGCTGACCTGACGCTCAAGGTTCTTGTCGATCAGAGCCACGGCCTTGTCGAGCGCCTCCTGGCTGATGTCGCTCATCACAACGTCATACCCGGCCAGCGCAAAGACATGGGCGATCCCGTTGCCCATCTGACCCGCGCCGACGATCCCGACCGTTTTGATAGACATGCCCGTTCCTCATCTGCCTCTGGCCCGAACCATAGGCATCCGGGGCGACCGGGCGCAAGGTCAATCCACCCGGATCAAAGCCAGGCCATCGCCGCGCGGCGGATCAGGTTCAGCCCGGAAAACACCAGAACGATCAGCGTCCAGCGCCGGAACCGCACCTGATCCAGCCGGTCGTGGATCGAAAACCCGATCCAGAGGCCGATCATCCCCGGAATGCAGAGAAGCACCGACAGGGGCAGCGTCTGCGCGTTCAGCACGCCCGAGGCCAGATGCGCAACCGTCAGGATCGCGGCGCCGATCAGATAGACTACCCCCTGCACCCGCAGGCTTTCGCGCTTGTCGGCGTCCAGAGACAGCAAAAGCGCGATGGTCGGCGGTCCCCAGACGCCCGAGATACCGCCGAAAAAGCCGCCAACGACGCCCGCGATCACCTCGGCCTTGCCCCGGCTTTCGGCGGGAAAGCGCAATTGCCGCCCGGCAAGCTGGCTCAGCGCGAAGGCGACGATGGGCAGGCCCAGCGTCAGAAGCAGCGCCGCCTGCGGGAAATACGGCACGAACTGCGCCGAGATCACGATGACGATGCAAAGCGACACCAGAAGCCGCCGGTATTCCGCGACCGTGGTCCAGAAGACCCGCCCCCCCTGCCGAAAGGACTGGGCGAGGTTGGTGACCAGCGTCGGCACGATCAGCGCGGCCAGCGCCTGATCGGCGGGCAGGATCGAGGCAAGGCCGGAGATCATGATCATCGGCATCGCAAAGCCCACCGCGCCCTTCACGGTCCCCGCAAAAAGCGTGATGGCGCATGCCGTCAGAAGAAGGATGGGATCGGTCCCGAACATCGCCTGCCCTGCCTGTGCGCCTTCCTTACCGCGTCCCCGCGCGCGGCACACCCCGAAAACGCGCGCGACACTTTCGTTCAGCCGCAACCCCAATGGCGAATTAATATTGCGCTGCACCTGCAAAGCCCCTATCACGATGCGACCGCAGAAAGGGAGCCGACTCATGCCGCACGACGGGGCCGACATGCCGAATTCCGCACTGATGTCCGACCTTCTCGACCTGACCGCAGCCGCGCTGCCTGAGGTCGAAACCGTGCTGGCCGACGCGACGTCGAAGCTGCGCGCAAAGGTCGATGCGAAGGGCAAGGTCTCGGGCGCCGCGCTGGAACAGCATCAGTTCGCTGCCCATGCGCTTTCGTGGCTGGCCACCTATGTCGAGGCGCTGCGCCAGATGCGCGGCTGGGCCGGGCGGATCGAGGGTGAGGGCAAGTTCGGCGAGATGGAGGCGCTGATCCTTCAGATCGGCTTTGGCGAATACCTCGCGCAGATCGCGGGCGGCATCCCGATGAGCCAGGGGGAAGCCGCGCGCCTTGCCGATCTGGACGCAAGCTGGACGCCCGAGGGCGCGGCGGCGACACTGATCGCCGGGGGCAACAGCCCGGCGGCGCGGGCGCGGCTGGTGACGCTCATGCGCGACAATCACGGCCGGGCGACCTTCGGGACGAGCGGCCTTGATGAAGACCTGGAGATGATCCGCGACCAGTTCCGCCGCTATGCCGAGGAACGTGTCGTGCCGAACGCGCATGACTGGCACCTGAAGGATGAACTGATCCCGATGGAGATCATCGAGGAACTCGCCGGGCTTGGCGTTTTCGGCCTGACGATCCCGGAGGATTTCGGCGGGCTGGGCCTGTCGAAGGCGTCGATGGTCGTCGTATCGGAAGAACTCTCTCGCGGCTATATCGGTGTCGGCTCCCTCGGCACGCGGTCCGAGATTGCGGCCGAACTGATCCTCTGCGGCGGCACGCCTGAACAGAAGGCCCACTGGCTGCCGAAACTGGCGAGCGGGGAAATCCTGCCAACGGCCGTCTTCACCGAGCCCAACACCGGATCCGACCTCGGCTCCTTGCGCACCCGCGCGGTGAAGGTCGGTGACGACTGGGAGGTGACCGGCAACAAGACCTGGATCACCCACGCCGCGCGCACCCATGTGATGACGCTTCTGGCGCGCACCGATCCGAACACCACCGACTACCGTGGCCTGTCGATGTTCCTTGCCGAAAAGACGCCCGGCACGGATGAGGCCCCCTTCCCCACCCCCGGCATGTCCGGCGGTGAGATCGAGGTGCTGGGCTACCGCGGCATGAAGGAATACGAGCTTGGCTTCGACGGCTTCAAGGTGAAGGGCGAAAACCTTCTGGGCGGGGTCGAGGGTCAGGGCTTCAAGCAGCTGATGCAGACCTTCGAAAGCGCCCGCATCCAGACCGCCGCCCGCGCCATCGGCGTCGCGCAATCAGCACTTGAGGTCGGCATGAAATATGCCGAGGACCGCAAGCAGTTCGGCAAGAGCTTGATCGAGTTCCCGCGCGTCGCGGGCAAGCTGGCCATGATGGCGGTCGAGGTCATGGTGGCCCGGCAACTGACCTATCATTCCGCCTGGCAGAAGGACCACGACAAGCGCTGCGACCTTGAGGCCGGGATGGCGAAGCTTCTGGGCGCCCGTGTCGCCTGGGCGGCGGCGGATAACGCGCTTCAGATCCACGGCGGCAACGGCTTTGCGCTGGAATACCAGATCAGCCGTATCCTCTGCGATGCGCGCATCCTGAACATCTTCGAAGGCGCGGCAGAGATTCAGGCGCAGGTCATCGCGCGCCGCCTTCTGGATGGCGCGAACTGAAACAGTCCGCCGCCCCGGCCCGTCAAGGTATCGGGCCGGGAAACGTAACGGGCTGTTCTTCGGCGATATTTTGACAACCCCCTGTCCCCTTCCTACCGTTCACCGCAGCGCGCCATAGGCGCGACGGGTTGGGGATTGGGTATGCGTAGCACACGTCGCTGGGCGTGGGTGGCCCTTGTTCTGGGCCTCCTCGGGTTCGGGTTCATGGCCGGGATGACGGCAGAGTTCGTCGCCGCGCCGTCCAAGGTTATCCGCAGGGCGGTGGCCAGCCTGCGCCCGCCGAAACCCGCCACCGTCGTCGCGAACCCCGACGTCGACAGCATCTTCATCCATTTCAAGCGTGAGACAATCCCCCTTCCCATCACCCGCTACGGGCGCGGCGGCGGGGTGACGGTGGTCGACAGCACCGCCGTGGCCGCGACCCTCGACGGCAAGCTCTTCATGGCCGGATCGGCGCAATCGGTGCAGCCGCTCGACATCGCCGTGCCGGATTACGCCTTCGACGCCTATCGCGCGCTGGCCGACGATCCGGCCTACAAGGACTATCACTTTGAATACTGGGCCTATCGCTACTTCGACATTCTCGCCTTCGACTATGACGGGCAGGAACGGCTGGCCCTGTCCTTCGTGAAGTATGAGGCCGACCGCGCCTGTTTCCACACCGTCGTCGCCATGCTGGACATCCCGTCCACCGCAGCGGAACTGGCCACCTTCTCGGCCCGCGCCGACGACTGGACGACGCTCTTCGTGACCGAACCCTGCCTGCCCCTGAAAAAGACCGGCAGCGCGATCGAGATCCAGATCGGCGGCGGGCGCATGGCCTATGACGGCAAGGACAAGCTGGTCCTTGGCAGCGGTGATTTCCACTTTGACGGCATCTTCGCCGACGGCCCGCCCATCGCGCCGGACCCCGCCTATGACTATGGCAAGGTGATCGAGATCGACCTGGCCAGCGGCGCCCACCGCCAGATCGCGCGCGGGCTGCGCAACATGCAGGGCATGGCCTTCGACGGCAAGGGGCAGCTTTGGGCGGTCGAACACGGGCTGCGCGGCGGGGATGAACTGAACCTGATCCGCGAGGGGAAGGATTACGGCTGGCCCTCTGAAAGCCTCGGCACACTCTACAACCAGTTGCCGATCCCCAATACGCTGTCCTTTGGCCGCCACGACGTCCATGAACCGCCCGTCTATGCCTTTGTCCCCTCGGTCGCGATTTCCAGCCTCGACCTGATCGAGGGCTTCAATTCCGCCTGGGACGGCGATATCCTGATGGGAACATTAAAGGATGAATCCCTTTATCGTTTCCGTATTGTCGACAATCGGGTGATGTTCGCCGAACGCATCCCCATCGGCACCCGCATCCGCGCGGCGCGGCAACTGGATGCCGACCGGCTGGTGCTGTTCACCGACAATAACGAACTCATCTTCCTGACGGAAAACCCGAACGGCGCCGCGACCGCCTTTCTCACCGCCTATCTGGAACAGGACACGCTGCCCGCCCATACCCGCGACCGGCTGAAGGCGAATATGGACACCTGCCTGACCTGCCACTCGCTCGACCCCGACGTGAACGACTTTGCCCCCAGCCTTGCCGCCATCGTCGGCGCGCCGCGCGGCAAACGGCCGTTCCCGAACTACTCGCCGACCCTGCGCGCGGAAGACGGCGCCTGGACGAAGGAAAGCCTGGCGGCTTTCCTCAGCAATCCCGCCTCGGTCGCGCCCGGCACGACGATGCCCGACCCCGGCATCCGCGACCCGGAGGAGATCGACGCGGTCGTCGCCTTCCTTGCGGCGATGGGCTCTCCCATGAACCTCGCCCCGGAAACGGCGACACCGTAGCGGCCCGCACGCGACTACAGCGTGACGATGTGGTTGTCCCAGGCGCAATCGACATGGCCCAGAGGCCGCGCGCCCTGGGCCGTCACCGCGATCAGCCCGCCCAGACCGTCGCTGGCCAGAAAGCCCCCGCCGCGCGCGGCAAGGCCGCAGACATCGGCGCGTGAGACCGCGCCAAGGAAGGCGCCATCCTCGGCGAACCGATGCAACCTCCCGCCGCGCGGCGAGGTAATTGCAACCTCCGCCCCGTCGCCGCTGAAGGCGATGCTGCCCGCATAGCCCTTCATCGCCAGTTCATCACCCAGCGGCGCTTCGGCCAGCACCGGCGCTTCACCCCGGCGATGCAGTCCCAGAAGCGGCGGGGCGGCGCCCTCCTCCCCCTCCCACTGCATCGCGAAACCGACAAGGCCATCGGCCCGGATCGCGAGATGGCGGATCGAGTTCTTCCAAAGCCCGGCGTCCAGTTCGACCTGTTCCATGATCGTACCATCCAGATCCAGATAGGTCAGGTTCGGCCGCATCGTGGGGATGTTCAGCTTCGTCCGGTCGAACGGATCGGTCGCGATGCCGCCATTCGCGATCACCAGGGTCGCGCCATCCGGCATCAGGCGCAGGTCATGCGGGCCGATGCCGCCGCTGTCCCAGTCCCCGATCCGCCGATACCCCGCCGCGACGTCCCAAAGGCCGATCAGGCCCCGGCTGTCCCCGGCGCGCTGCTCGCTGGTCATCAGAAGCGTACCGCCATTCACGAAAACGCCGTGGCCGTTGAACTGCCGCCCCTCGGGCGGGGCGAGGTGGTGCTGCACGCGCCCCGTCGCGCAGTCGAGGACCAGTGCGAATTGCCCCGGTCGGCGGGCGAAGGCCACCGCCTCGGCGCGGGCAGGATGGCCCGCCCCGGCATGGCCCCGCGCCGGAAGCGGAACGCGGAAGGTGACCCCACCCGTCTGGTCGAGGCCGTAAAGCGCGAAGCCGCCATCCGGCGCGCGGGCGGCGGCGAGGAAGGCGGGGTTGCCGACCGCCGCCCAGCCGAGCCGGGGGGTGGCGCCGGCCGCAAGCAGCGTGGCAAGGAACCTGCGACGTGTCGTCATCGCCCTAATCCCCGTCCTGCGAATTGAAACCGGGTGCGATGCCAAGCGGCACACCGATCTCTGCCTCGATGGCGGCGCGCATGGCGCGCACGGCCTGTTGCAGCAGCTCGACATGAAGCCGCCCCTGCGGCTCGCTCACGCCCTGCAAGCCGGGATCGCCGACGCGCCCGGCCATCGCGTGAACCCTCGCGGCCGCCGCGTCGGTCTGCGGCAACGCACCGCCCGACAGCGTATGGGCAAGCGCCTGCGCCGCATCGACCGACAACAGCACGTTGCGCAGCGACCGGCCCGACCGCCATGCCTCGGCCCGTGCCGGGCGGGGCTGCTCGAAGCTGCCCATCGGTCGGCCCAGGCGTTGATCGGCCGTGAACTCAAGCCCCGACAAAAGCTGGGTATAAAGCGCGCGCAGCGCCTCGTCCCCGGTCAGGTAGGTGGCATTCCCGGCCCCTCCGGCACTGCGCAGGGTAGCCGCAAAACCGTCGCGCCACGCCACCTCAAGCGCCACCGCCTGCCGCGACAGGTCAAGCGCGATGGCCCGGACCAGCGCACAGGCATAGCTGCCCTTGTCATAGTGCGAATAGGCCGGATCGAAGACCATCATCTCAAGCGCGAGAACCCCGCGCGCCGCGATCGACATCTCCGCATAGCCCAGCGGATCGAAGGCCACGGGGTCCTCATCGGCAATCAACTGCGACAACACCCGCCCGGTGAAACCACGCGCATCCGGCCAGAAGGCGATGGACAGCCCGCCGGTTTCCGACGGGCCGATATGCAGGTCCGCAACCGCCATCCAGGCGTCGAAGGCCGCCTGATAGGCGGGTGCTACGGCCCGCGGGCGGCAATCGGCGACGGCGGCGTCGGCCAGCCGCTCCGCCGCCCCGGCAAAACCCGCGAAGGCGGGCAGGATATGGCGGTCGAGCGCGGCGTCGACATCCGCGCGGGCAGGTCCGGCAAGGCCGAGGGCAAGCAGGATCACGGCAAGGCGTCTCATAGGCTCTCCAGATATCGGATCAGGGCGGCGCGATCCTCGGGCGCCATTTCCACCACCGCGTCGCGGGCGGCCTGTGCCTCACCGCCATGCCAAAGGACCGCTTCCAAGAGCGACCGCGCCCGGCCGTCATGCAGGAAATAGCTGTGGCCGGAAACGGTTTCGGTCAGGCCAACGCCCCAGAGCGGCGCGGTGCGCCATTCGCGCCCGTCCGCGCGCCCCTCGGGCCGGTTGTCGGCCAACCCCTCGCCCATGTCGTGCAACAGCAGGTCGGTATAGGGCCAGATCAGCTGGAAGCTGGCCGGGTCATCACCCGCCAGCCGGTGGGTGACATAGGTCGGACGGTGGCATGACGTGCAGCCGGTCGCAAAGAACACCTCCCGCCCGCGCAGCACCTGCCGGTCCGCCACATCGCGCCGGGCAGGCACGGCGAGCGTCCGGCTGTAGAAGGCCACCAGGTCAAGGCCGACCGCGTCGATCTCAACCCCGCCCTGCTCGGCATCCCCGCCATCCAGCGCGGCGATGCAGGCGATCTGGCGATCCGTGCAGTCACCCGAGCCGGCCGGATAGACCGGGTTGGAAATACCGATATCGCCCGCAAAGGCGCTCGCCGTCTGCTCCAGCACCGTGGGATTGCCCGCCTTGTGGCCAAAACGGCCCAGCATCGGCCGGTCGTGGACATCCGACCAGACAATCTGCGGGATGCCGGAGATGCCGTCGCCATCGCCATCCTCGGGGTCGGCCCAGGCCAGGATGTCCGCCGCCGGGATCGCCTCAAGCAGGCCCATGCCGATCATCTGCGGCGCAACGCGGGGCGAGAGCATCGCATCGGGGTGCAGGGGGCCGTAGCCGGGATCGGCGGCGGCATAGGCCGGGCGGCGCAGCACCGCCATTTCTCCGCCCGACAGCGGCACCTCGATCTCCTCGTGGCGCAGGTCCAGCCGGTATTCGGCGGCATGGCCCGGCAGGCTGAAATCCTGCAACTGCGTGCCATAGACCGGGTCCGGCGCGGTGGCGTGGGTGCCAGCGATGTAGTGCTCCATCGCGGCCAGATCACCCTCATCCGGTATCGGCGCAGGGATGGAGATCCGCAGGAACATCGACACGGCGTCATCCTCCGGCCCCTCCGGCGGATGACCGCGTCCGTCCTTCAGGTGACAGCGCTGGCAGGAACGCGCGTTGTAAAGCGGGCCAAGCCCGTCCGAAGCGATCGTCGAGGCGGGGGCAGAGACCCAGACCCGGCGAAACATCCCGTTGCCGACCTTGAAATCCAGCTCCTGCCGGAAGGTGAGGTTGGCGGCGGGCTGCGAAAAGGCGTCCGCCGTCCCGCGCGCCCGCACCGTCTGGGCGCCGCCGGGGTTTTCCTCATAGGGCCACGGGGCCGCGAAATCCTTTGGCGGCGCGGTGACGGCGCCAACCCGCGCCCTCTCCTCCGCCGTCCGGGGGATGATGTCGAGATGCACATCCTCCAGCCCCGCCCAGGGGGGCGCGGTTTCGGCCCCGGCCACAAGCGGGGGGATCGCGGCCACAAGGGCGGCCACCAGAAGGGGGGTTGGCCGCGCCCTCCATGGCCGGGACGGCGCGGTTGGCACCCCCGCGCCTGACGGTGGCCTCATACCGGGCCGACAGGCGGACGGGGACGCCAGCAACGCCCCCATCATCGGCAAGAAGCGCATCCGAAAGCCCCCAAACAGCCCGGCGACAGGCGTCACTGAAAGACGGCCGAGGGGTTGTCGAGGCTGTCGGAGCCTTCGATGGCAATGCCCTCGGCCCCCAGCGCGGCAACGACCCGCTCGATCGACCGGGTCTGCGCGATCAGCGCGTTGACCCCGCCCATGACCAGCGCCTCACCCGCCGCATTGCCGCGTTCCAGCATCCCGTCATAGGCGGAACCCGCCTCGGCCGCCGTCTTGATCCGGCCCAGCGCCATCATCGTCCCCGACAGACGGCTTTGCATCTCGCCATCAAGGTCGGGGTTTTCCGCCGCGACCAGATCGGACAGCGACGGACCGGAGATCAGCGACCCGTCGATCCGCACATAATCGCCCAGGTAGACATTCTGCACGCCAAGCCCGTCGTAATAGTGGCTGTTATGGGTGTTGTCCGAAAAGCAGTCATGCTCCTCCTCGGGATCGTTGAGCATCAGGCCAAGGCGCATCCTCTCCCCCGCCTGCTCGCCGTAGGAGAGAGAGCCCATCCCGGTCAGGATCGCGCTCAGGCCCGCCTGCTCATCGGCCATCAGCGCCGTTCGCGCCTCTGCCCCCTCTGCCCATTGCGCCGCCATCCATTCAAGATCGGAGATCAGAAGATCGCTCGCCGCAGCCAGATACTCCGCCCGCCGGTCGCAATTGCCGTGGGTGCAGGCATCGTCTTGCGCGTAGTCCGTCCACGGCCGGTCGCCCGCGCCGGGGGCATGTCCGTTCAGGTCCTGCCCCCACAGCAGGAATTCGATCGCATGATAGCCGGTAGCGACATTCGCCTCGATCCCGTCGGCCTCATGCAGCGTGTCCTGAAGCAGCTTCGGCGTGATTTTCGCGGCATCGACCGGCTTGCCCGACAGGGTGAAGGCGGGGTGGGCGATGACGTTCAGCGCGGCCAGCCGGTTTTCGTCAGTCGGCCCGCCATAGGCGCCGTCGACATAGTCGATCAGCCCTTCGTCCAGCGGCCAGGCATTCACGCGCCCTTCCCAGTCATCCACGATGGCGTTGCCAAAACGGAAGACCTCTGTCTGCTGGTAAGGCACACGGGCGGCGATCCAGGCGGCGCGGGCCGCCTGCAAGGTCGCGGCCGAAGGCGCGGCGATCAGCGCGTCGATGGCCCCGTCCAGCCTCCGCGCGGCGGTCAGGCTGTCCTGATACCCGGCCTCGGCGATATCGGCATAGGTGGTCAGCACCTCGGCGGCGCTCTGCGCCTGGGCGGAAAGTCCGAGACCGGAGGCGAGCGCGGTCAGGCTGATACCGAATGTCAGTCTTTTCAGGGGGATATTCATCGGGTCACTGTCCTGTTCTAGTGAAGGTTCCGGGGCGGCCGGACCGTCCCCCGATGGTCAAGCCTCAGCGCCATCCGCTTGATGGCGAGGCCGAAGGTCTGCGCCGCCGCCATCAGATGCGCGGCGACGTCGGCGCGCACGATCAGTGTCGCGATCAGCAGCGCGTCCTCCCGCTCTCCCTCGGTCGCGAGGGCGATGAGATTGGCAAGGCAGGCCTCATCGGAGCCAAGGCAGGTGCAGGACGGCTGATGGCGCATCAGGGCGCGGCGGCCGTGGCGGGCGCAAAGACCGCAAAGATCCTCAAGCGCGCCCGCCGCCTGATGCCCTGCGACGGGACCAAGCGTTCCGGCAAAATCACGGCGGACCTGCTCCTGCGCGCCGGGGCTGTCGCACCACAGGCGCAGATAGCAGACGGCGGCCGCCTCAAGCGGCCCAAGCTCGGCGACATGGCCCACCGGCGCGGCGCCGCGAATCTCAGTATGTATGCTCATCACGCGCGCCCTATTTCGTCAGGATCAGCTTGCCGGCGCGGGTGATGCGCAAAACGTAGATCTGCCCGGAATGCTCGATCCAGGCCTGTTTGCCGCCATCCGTCAGATCCTCCGCCACATGGGTGGGCGGGCGGGTCCAGCGCTCGGCGGTACTCTCTGCCCCGCCCGTCCGCGTCATGCCCGGTCCTCGCGACGCGTCTCGATCCAGTCGAGCAACCATTCGGCACCGCTCTGCCGCCCCGGCTCCGCCGCCAGCAGCCCCCAAAGGTGATCCGGCCCGAGAGAGGCGTCGCGCCGTGACCGTTCGTCGGCGGCGGTCCGTTCATGTCGCATTTCCATCAGGGACAGTCCCATCGCTTCCCCCTGGCTTCGGCGACTCGTCCCGGTCGGCGTGGCTGGCGGCTCGCGGTTAACCTGAGCGAATCAGTCGGATATGTCAATCCGACTTTTATAGTCAGGATTTGCCATGCCGCCATGCAACCCAGATTTCCGCCGTGGATGGCATGACGAAATGGCGATCCATCCCCGCCCCGGCGGCGAAGTGCGGGTGACACCGCCAGCGATCCGGGGTAGTGACTCGAAAGCCCATCGCGACCGCAGCATCGGTCGCCCACCCCGGACATCGACGGCCCGTCACACCGCCCGCAGACCTTCGCCGAGGAGAGCCTCCATGAAGCCCGAATTCAAGATGATCGCCCAGCGGTCGATCCTGCTGGCCTCGGCCCCGCCCGAAATCCGCGACCATCTTCTGTCGACCGCCCATGTCCGCAGCTTTGACCGCGGCGCCAGCATCTTTCTTCAGGGCGAACGGGCGGCGGCGATCTATATCGTCGCGGATGGCTGGGTAAAGCTTTACCGCATCGCGCCGAACGGCACAGAGGCGGTCGTCGGCACCTTCACCAAGGGGTCGAGCTTCGGCGAGGCGGTCGCCTTTCGCCATGACACCTACCCGGTCTCGGCCGAGGCGGTGACCGACTGCACGCTGATCCGCATCGAGGCCGACGCCTTCCTGCGGATGATCCGCGAAAGCCCGGAAATCGCCATGTCGATGCTGTCGGCGACCTTCACCCATCTGCACCAGCTGGTCGCGCAGATCGAGCAGTTGAAGGCCCAGACCGGCGCGCAGCGGGTGGCGGAGTTCCTGCTTGAGCTGTCGAACTGCCCGTCGGGCCGCTGCGAGGTGACGCTGCCCTATGACAAGGTGCTGATCGCGGGCAGGCTGGGGATGAAGCCCGAAAGCCTCAGCCGGGCCTTTGCGCGGCTGAAGGGGCATGGCGTCAGCATCCGCCAGAACGTCGCCCGCATCGACGACATCGAGGCGCTGCGCGACTATGTCGAGGAAGACCCGGCGCTGGCCTGGTCCCGCTCCTGACCGCGCGCCGTCAGGCGGCGATCGCCAGGACAGCGAAAAGGACCAGCACCACGCCAAGCGCAAGGTCGAACCCCGCGCGAATGGGCGGCGCGGCCGACAGGCCCAGATAGCGCGACAGGATCACATGCGCCTTGGCCCCGGCCAGCGACAACACCAGGACCACGAAGACCGCGCCATGCGCCCCGGATGCCGCAAGCCCGGTCGAGGCCGCCGAGAGCAAAAGAAGCGCCAGCCATGCCCGCGTGACCGTCATAGCAGGTAGACCACCGGGAAAAGCAGTACCCAGACCAGATCGACCATATGCCAGAAGGCCGCCCCGGTTTCGACCGCGCGGGGGCTGGCCGGGACGGCGACCACGGCCAGAAGGATCATCCCGGCCATCACATGGGCCGCGTGAAAGCCGGTCAGCAGGTAGGAGAAGGTGAAGAAGGCGTGGGTTTCGAACGTGATCCCGGCATGGGCCAGATCGGCATATTCCGCGCCCTTCAGCACAAGGAACACCGCCCCCAGCGCGATGGCCCCCGCCACCAGCGCGCGCAGCCGTCCCGGCCGCCCGGCCTCGGCCGCCTGAACGGCCAGCGCGGCAAGCCAGCCGGAGGTGACAAGGACGATGGTGTTCACCCCTGCCCCGGCGCGGTGCAGATGGCCCTGCGCCTCGGCAAAGCCTGCGGGGTCGGTGATGCGAACGGCCAGAAAGGCCGCCAGCCCGGCGCCGAAGACCAGAAGCTCGGACACGATCAGGACCCACATCATCAACTCCCCCGGAAGCTGATCGAGGGCCGAGGGGCGGTCTGTGGCCTGATCCGTCATCCGATCACCAGTTGCCGATAAATCTGCGGCAACGCCTGGGTCAGTTTCTCCGGGTGCGGGATCAGCGCGAAGGCGCCCTGCCCGAACAGGCGCGGGAACCAGGATTTGCCATCGCGATCCACGGTGATGCCAAAGACGGAATGCCCCGCGCGGCGTGCCTCCATCACCGCCATGCGGCTGTCCTCGATCCCGTGGCGGCCTTCGTAATGGTCAAGGTCGTTGGGCTTGCCATCGGTGATGACAAGAAGCAACCGACGCTTGCGCGACTGCGCCGCCAGCCCGGCAGAGACATGGCGGATCGCGGCGCCAAGGCGCGTGTAGTGACCCGGTTTCAGCGCGGCGATACGCTGTTCCGTCGCCTCGGCCATCGGCTCGGTAAAGTCCTTGACGGTCTGCACAAAAACCCGGTTCCGCTTCAGCGAGGAAAAGGCGTTGATCGCGAAATCGTCGCCGCAGGCGTCAAGACCCCAGGCCAGCGCCGCCAGCGCCTCGCGTTCGATGTCGATCACGGCGCGGCCGTCATGGCCGTGGCCGGGTATGGCGCTTTCGGTGGACCGCGAGACGTCCAGCAGGATCGACACCGCCAGGTCGCGCCGCTCCGGCCTTGTCTGGCGCCAGACGCGGTCTGTCCCCTCGCCACAAGCCCGCAGATCGACCTGCGCGCGCACGGCGCGTTCGGTATCAAGCTCATCCCCGTCGGGGTGGCCGGGGGTGGAGATCAGACTGGGCCTTAGCGCCTCGAACTGGCGGCGGACGGCGCGAATGCGGGCGCTGGCCTGCGGATCGGCGCGGAAGGACGGCACGTCCCGGCTTTCCTCGGCGCGGGAGTGCAGGACGCGGGCATGGGCGGGCAGGTAGACGCCGGTGCGCACGTCCCATTCGGGGTAAAGCGACTGGCCCGAAAGCGCCTCGCGGTCCACATCCTCGGGCGCGAGGTCAAGGTGCAGCTTCAGCCGCGTCGCGGGCGCCTTCGAGACCTGCGCCAGCCCGATCTCCTCCTGATCGTCGGCGGCCTTGCGGGCGGTGTCCTCGTCATCGTCCTCGACCCGGCGGTTGAGGTTGAGGAATTCGGTCATCGACAGGATCGCCTCGAACTTGTGCAGGATGAAGCTGTCGTTGCGGTCCGCCTGATCGGCCTTGCGGCGCCGCGCGCGGCGGGCGGTCTTTTCCTCGGAGGATTCCTCGGGCGCGCCCTCGGTGTCGCGGTTCTCGACCGCCGTCGTTTCCGACCGGGAGAGCGCGCGCAGATCGGGCCAGATCGGCACCGGGCGGAAGGGGCGGTAGCCGCGCGGCGCCTTTGCGGGCAAGGGCGTATCCGGCAAAGGCGCCAGATCGCCCAGCGCCCGCCTGACGCGCGCCTCCACCGCCGCCTCGACCGGGGGCAGCGCGCCGGAGCGGCGAAACATGAGCGTGGCTTCGGCCAGATCGCGGTGCAGGCGGGCAAAGCCCGGCGCCTCCTCCAGCGCGGCCTTCGTCATGGCCGCCGCAACCTCGATCGCCGCGAGGTCGGCCAGAAGCGGATCGTCCTGCGCGGGCGGGGCGACTTGGTCCGCGGCAGAGGCCATCACCGCCAGCCAGAGGTAAAGCGCCGCGTTCGCCTCGACCGCAGGAAAGATCGCAAGACTTTCGGGCAGCCGCAGGCTCGCCCCGTCAAAGCTTGCCCGTGGCGCGGTCTCACGCCATGTCCCCAGACGGCGCAAAAGCGACAACCGATGGTGGCTGATTTCCTCCGCCACCGGCTTGACCTCGACCGCCGGATCGCCGCCGAGGCCCCGGAAAAGAACTGCCAGCCGTCCGCTCACCTGCGAAAGGTGAACGCGGGCTCCGTCGTGGACGGGATGCCCGTCCAGACGGCTGGCAAAGGCGTGCCACAGTTTCCCGACGGTTTCCTCGGGTTCCCATGGCTCGAAGTCGATCCGTGACATTGCCGGCCTCACCCGAAAACGGCGGTCACGAGATCGCGGAGCCCGTTCTTCACATCCTCATCATCCGTCAGGGGTTCGATCATCGCCGCGCGGATGGCGCGGTCGACATTCATGCCGTTCGCGATCAGCGTGGCGGCATAGACGACGAGGCGGGTGGAAACCCCTTCCTCAAGATCCTGCCCCTTCATCGCGCGCAGCTTGTTCGCGAGACGCACGAGCGGTTTGACGCGGTCCTCGGCCAGCCCGGATTCGCGGGCGACCACGGGGACCTCATGCTCGGGCTTCGGGAAGGTGAATTCGAGGCCGACGAAGCGCTGCCGGGTCGAGGGTTTCAGCGTCTTGAGGATGTTCTGGTAGCCGGGGTTGTACGAGGCGACCAGAAGGAAGCCGGGCGCTGCCTCCAACTCCTCTCCCGTGCGGTCGATGGGCAGGATGCGCCGGTCGTCGGTTAGCGGATGCAGGACCACGGTCACGTCCTTGCGCGCCTCGACCACCTCATCGAGGTAGCAGATCGCGCCCTCGCGCACCGCGCGGGTCAGCGGACCATCGACCCAGACCGTCTCGCCACCCTTCAGCAGGTAGCGCCCGATCAGGTCGGCGGCGGAAAGGTCGTCATGGCAGGCGACGGTGTAAAGCGGGCGGCCCAGCCGATGCGCCATCGCGGCGACGAAACGGGTCTTGCCGCAGCCGGTCGGGCCTTTCAGCAGGATCGGCAGTTCACGCGCCGCGGCGGCAAGGAAGACATCGCATTCGTCGCCCTGCGGCAGGTAGAAGGGGGCGTCAGCCGCCCCCTTCAGGTTGAGGGTTCCGTCCATCTCCATCACTCCGCCGCGACGTGATCGGCGTCATGATCCAGCCGGCCCTTTTCAAGCGGGCCGGGGGTCACGACCTCACGCCGGGGGACGAGGATGGCGTAGATGAAGAGAAGCGCGCCAAGCACGACCGCAACGCCAGAGCCGAAGCGCATGGCGTAGAAGACCCAAAGCTGGTCCTGCACGTCCATGAAGGCTTCGCCATTCACCCGCTGAAGGTGGGTCTGCACGGTCCCCGCGAAGGTCAGCGTGAAGGTCATGAAGACCACGCCGCCCGACATCAGCCAGAAGGACGCCATGTTAAGCACCTGGTTATAGGGATCGCGCCCTTTCAGATGTGGCATCGCGTAGCTGATGATCGCAAGGTTGAGGCAGACATAGGCGCCGTAGAAGGCCAGGTGGCCGTGGGCGGCGGTGATCTGCGTGCCGTGGCTGTAGTAGTTCACCCCGTGCAGCGTGTGCAGGAAGCCCCAGACACCGGCGCCGAAGAAAGCCAGCGTCGCGCAGCCAAGCGACCACAGCAGCGCCGCCTTGTTCGGGTGGTCGCGGCGGCCCTTCCAGACCATGACGAAGGCGAAGGACATCATGGCGAAGAACGGCACCACTTCCAGCGAGGAGAAGATCGACCCGATCCACTGCCAGTAGCCCGGCGTCCCGATCCAGTAGTAGTGGTGGCCGGTGCCGAGGATGCCGGAGAACAGCGCCAGCGCGGCGATGACGTAAAGCCATTTCTCCACCACCTCACGGTCCACGCCCGTCAGCTTCAGCATCAGGAAGGCGAGGATGGAGGCCATGACAAGCTCCCACGTGCCTTCGACCCACAGGTGGACGACATACCACCAGTACATCTTGTCAAGCGCGAGGTTCGACGGGTTGACGAAGGCGAAGAGGAACAGCAGCGCAAGGCCCCAGAGACCCAGCAGCAGGATGTTCGTGATCGCGGTCTTCTTGCCCGCCAGCACGGTCATCGACACGTTGTAAAGGAAGATCAGCGCCGCGACGACGATCCCCGCCTTCACCCAGCGCGGTTGTTCAAGAAACTCGCGCCCTTCGCGCCCCAGAAGGAAGTTGCCTTCGAAGAGGTTGAAGAAATAGGTGACGACCACCCCCGCCGTGCCAAGGACAAAGATCGCCAGTTGCAGATAGGCAAGCTTGGAGGAGTGGATTTCCCGCTCCGTTTCCTCGGGGATGAGGTAGTAGGCGGCGCCGAAGAAGCCCAGCAGAAGCCAGACGATCAGGCTGTTGGTGTGCAGCATCCGCGCCACGTTGAAGGGCAGCACTTCCGTCAGGAAGTTGCCGTCGACATAGATCCAGCCGAGGACAAGCCCCATCGTGACCTGGACGGCGAACAGCGCCATGGCCACGAGGAAGTAGGCCAGCGCGATCTTTTGCGATTGGTATTTCATGGTTCTGTCTCCTCAGCCCGCGTCGTTCGGCGGCCAGTCCTGCGCGCGGATCTTGTTGGTCCACAGCAGGAAGTCGGCAAGCTCGCGGTATTCCTGATCGCTCAGGTTGAACTGCGGCATCTGGCGGCGGCCCTCGATGCCCGTGGGCATCGCATCCATCCAGCCTTTCAGCGCCTCATAGGCCGCCTCGGGATCGTCCTGGACGCCCCAGCGGGTCATGACATTGGCCAGTTCCGGGGCGAAATAGGCGCCCTCGCCCAGAATCGTGTGGCAGTTGATACAGGCTTTTTCTTCCCAGATGTGCTTGCCGGCAGCGACGCTGTCGGTCAGCCCGGCCTGATCGGTGGAGGTGTTGGTGATATAGATGTGCGAGTGAACCGTGAGGCCCACGAAGATGATGATGAAGAACAGCGACCCGCCGTAGAAAATGTTGCGGGCCATGCTCTTGGTCATGACTTCGCGCATGGCGGAATCCTTCCCGGAGCGGTTTCAGGTAACGCCGGTGTGATCCTTCCGGGGGAGTCGGGCCTTAACAAAAGTCAACCGGAAGGTCCGGTGTGTCACTCAGACGAGAATTTCCACCCTAGCGCCGGGAAAGGCCGTCAGGGCGGCGTCGATGGCGGGGCGGTCCATCAGGCAAAAGGCGGTGGACAGCGCATCGGCAACGGCCGCCTCGGGCGCGCTGACCGATACGGTGGACCAGCGCGGCACCTGCCCGGCGGGGCCAAGGATATGCGCCCGGCCCGCGCCGATCAGCGTCCCGCTGGGGGAGGAAGTGGCCAGCGCCCGGTTGGACAGCGACACCTCACCCAGCCGCGCGCCATCCGCGGCGGCGATGGCGGCGCTCCAGTCGCGCCCGTCCTGCCGATGACCCAGCGCCTGAACCTCTCCCATGTCGATCAGGGCGTCACCGTAGCCCTCACCCCGCAGCAGCGCCGCGATCCGGTCGGCGGCCCAGCCCTGCGCGACACCGTTGAAGGTCAGCGCCTGGCCGGGCGACAGGCGAATCTCCTCTTCCGTGACCCGCACGCGATCCCAGCCGACGACATCGCCCAGCGCGGCCGGATCGCGCCCCTCGGCGGCAGCCAGCCAGAGCGGCTGCACCGTCGGGTCGAACGCGCCCCCGGTCGCGGCATGGGCGCGCCCGCAGAGCGCCATCACATCACGGAAATCGGGCGAGGGCCAACCCAGCCGCCCGTCGCGGTTCAACCGGGTCAGGGCGGACTCGCGATGCAGCGAGAACAGCGCCTCGATCCGCGCCACCTCGGCCTCGACCCTACGGAAGGTGCGGCGGGCGCGGTGGGCATCGCCCCCGATCAGGCGCAGCGACAAGGCCGCGCCAAAGCCGGTGCCTTGCCAGTCGGCAACGCTCGCCGCCCCGGCGGGTGTGGCCAGCGCGCAGGCGGTCAGGGTCAGGAAACGGCGGCGGTTCATTTCGGCGGCTTTCCGACAGGGGGCCGTGGCGGCCGTGGCAGCAACCAGGCGGGCATCAGCGAGAGAGAGGCGAGGAGGAAGGCCGCCAGCCACAGCGCCCCGGCCAAGAGGGTCGCGGCGTCATGCATGTCAGGCATCGCGCTGCCGAGATAACGCGACAGCGCCGCCAGCGGGATCAGCATATAGGCGATGGCGACCGGCCCCGGCGCGACCAGCGGCCGCCCGGTATGGCCCAAGGTCGCCCGCGACAGCACCGACAGCGTCATGCCCCCCACGGCGCCGATCCCCAGAAGGTGCAGCGCCGCCAGCTCGGACCCGACGTTCAGCGCCGAACAGCCAAAGGCGATCAACCCCGCGCCCGTCAGCCCGTAGGACAGATGCAGCGTCCACAGGATCGGCCGCCGCACCGTCCAGCCGCCGCGCCACAGGACCAGCCGCGCCAGCGCCGCCCCGCCCGCGACGATGGCGAGAAACGCCACCACCCCGGAGGGCAGCCCCGCCAGCAACGCAAACGGCAGCGCCAGCGCGGGCGCGATGGACAGCACCGCCAGCCCCTTGGGGTTTTGCGGCAGCCGATCCTCGCGCCCCGTCGCCACCATGGCGTTGCGGGTGAAACCGGGCGTCACGCGGCCGCCAAGGATCACGATCATCGCGATCAGCGTCATCAGCCCCGCGCGCAGCCCCGGCCCGACCCCGTCGGACAGGATGCCCAGCCATTCGAGGTGGCAGAACAGGTTCGCGCTCCAGAACAGCGCCAGCGCAAGAAGGAAGATCAGTTGCTGCGGCTTCGGCCGGACGATCAGTTGCGCGGCGATCTTTGCCGCAAGCACCGGCAGGAAGGACAGATCGGCGACCGCGACCCAAAGCGGCGGGATCTGGGACGAATCCCACATCGCCAGCCGCCCGGCGAGCCAGCACAGGAAGGCCAGCCCGATGAACCGCTCAGGCGCGGCCTTGCCGCCGGTCCAGTTCGGCACCGCCGTCAGAAGGAACCCGCCCAGCGCCGCGCTGCCATAGCCAAAGATCATCTCATGCGCGTGCCAGATATAGGGCGTCTGCGCGGCGGCCAGTGCCGGGATACCGCCGCCCGCCTCGACGGCCAGATACCCCTCCCACACCCCCATCGCGACCAGCGCGAAAAGGCAGGCGGACAGAAAGAAGATGCGGAAGCCTTCGGCAAAGAGACGCTTGATCATGGTCACGCGGCCTCCGCCCGCGCCCGGCGTTTCAGCACCGGGCATTGCGTCCCGTCATTCATGATCACCTGACAGCGCAGACACAGGACGCATTCGTTGGGATTGATGCGGCCAATCGCGTCGATCGCGCCGACGGTGCATTTCGTCTCGCACATCCGGCATTCGCGGCCGCATTGCGGGCGGCGCTTCAGCCAGTCGAAGATCTTCAGCTTGGCCGGGATGGCAAGCCCCGCGCCCAGCGGACAGAGATAGCGGCAGAAGAACCGCTCGACGAACAACCCCGCCAGCAAGAGCGACAGCGCGAACAGGACGAAGGGCCAGGCGCGCAGGAAGCGCAGGCTGATCGCGGTCTTGAACGGCTCTACCTCGGCGGCGATCAGGGCATAATGCATCGAATAGAAAGACAGCGCGAGGATGCCGACGAAGGCGGAATACTTGATGACCCAAAGCCGTTCATGCAGCGCCTGCGGCACCGCGATCTGCTTCACGCCAAGCTTCTGCGCGGCGGCGTTGGTCAGTTCCTGCAAGGCCCCGAACGGGCAAAGCCAGCCGCAATAGACCCCCCTGCCCCAGAACAGCATCCCCAGCGCCGTGAACCCCCAGAGGATGAAGATCACCGGCTCGATCAGGAATGTCTCCCACCGGAAGCCGGTGAGGAGGGAATGGACGAAGGCCACGACCTGCACCACCGACAACTGCCCGTTCAGCCCCATGCCAAGCACCAGGAAGGTCGCGGCAAGGAAGGTCAGCCGCCCGGTCCGCCACAGGCGCGGGCGGCGCGTGATCCATTCCTGCGCGAACAGGATCAGAGTCAGCACCGTCAGCATCAGCGCGACGATGGCGATCTGCGGGCGCTTCTTCTGCCAGGCGGAAACCCAGAGCGGTTCGGCCTCCGGCGGCGGGGCAAGGCGGAAGGCATCGGGCAGCGCATAGGGCAGTGCGACGGTCATCGCGACCTCGCCCGTATCGGTCGGGCGGGTGGCCATGACCTCGACCGTGAAGGGCAGCGTCGGGTCGATCTCGGGCGGCAGGGCGAAAAGGCTGATTTCCTTCATCTTCGGCGCGCCCTCGGCCCTGAGGCGCTTTTGCATCTGGTAGCGATCCTCGGTCGGCTGCCAGCGCGCATCGCCCTGCACCACCGTCAGCCGGTCGAAGATGCCGGTCTTCTTCCACTCCGTCCCCCGGTGCGATTGCAGGCCCGATGACATGACGATCAGCGCCGCGCCCCCGGCGCCGAGATTGCCGACCGCTTTGGTGAAATCCTGCTGGCCCAGCAGGTTGCGCCCCACCGTTGGCGTGTCGATGATCCCCGCCCAAAGGTGCAGGAAATCGCCGGGGCCGGGCTCCACCGGCACTTTCGCGCCCGCCAACCCCTGCGCCGCATCGGCCATCGTCACCTGCATCTCGGTCAGCGCGCCCATCGCCAGAAGGTCGCCCCAGGTGGCTGGGGTATAGCTCAGCCGGTCGACGCCACCGCTTCCGGCGATGACGCCGCGCGCGATGGCCAGCGTCCGGGCGGTGCGCAGGATGCCGTCGCGGATGACCCCGGTGGAGACGGTCGCGCGGCTGATGACGTCGGGCAGATCGCCTGGTCCGGCGGCGGGGCCGGTCGCGGTCAGGTCGTGGCCCGCGAAACCCGCGACATAGGCGGCGATGTCGGCATCCGAAATGCCCAGCGTCAGCACCGGCTCATCATGGCGGACCAGAAGCGCCCCGCCGATCGTGCCTGCGGGCGTCACCGCCACCAGAACATCGAGCGGTCGCCCCGAATAACCGACCGATCCGGCCACTTCCCAGGTCGATCCGACATAGCCCGCGACAGCGCCGCCCGACGACACGGTCCAGCCCGGCACGCCACCTTCCTCGCGCGTGACCTGCACCGGGCCGGACAGGCCCAGAAGTGCCGCCGCCTCGACCGGGGTCGGCGCGCGCAGGTCGGGCGCATCCTCGGCCAGCGGTCCGCCCGCTTGGGCGGGCAGGGCCAGAAGGCAAAACAGCAGCAAAAGGCGCAGAAAGCGGATCATGCCCGCCAGATGGCGCAATCTGCCGCAGCCCGGCCTTAACGAAAGTCAAGGAACGAAAATGTGAAGCGGCCGATGGATGCTGCCAGCCTCACCAGCTGAACGGAGAGATTCCCATGAGAACCCAAGCCCAATCAGCCCGCACTGTCCTTCTGGGCAGCGCCGCGCTGGCATTGGGTCTTCTCGCCGCGCCCGTCTTCGCGCAGGAGAAGCCCAAGGATCACGCGGACGGCCCGGCCGCCGCCTATGAGCCGTCGATGACGACGCTCGCCGAAATCCAGGTCGAGATCCCCGGCCGCAAGGAGGGCGATCCGGTCATGACGCAGGAGGAATTCCAGCGCGGGACCGAGATCTACTTCCAGCGCTGCGCCGGGTGCCATGGCGTCCTGCGCAAGGGCGCCACGGGCAAGCCGCTGACCCCCGACCTCACGCGGGAAAACGGCTACGACTATATCAAGAGCTTCATCACCTACGGCTCCCCCGCCGGGATGCCCAACTGGGGGACCTCGGGTGAACTGACCGAGGAAGACGTGGACCTGATGGCCCGCTACGTCCTGCTTGACCCGCCGCAGCCGCCGGAATGGGGCATGCCGGAGATGAAGAACTCCTGGAAGGTCCTGATCGAGCCTGCGGATCGCCCGACCGAGAAGATGAACGATATCGACATCGACAACCTGATGTCGGTGACGCTGCGCGACGCGGGCCAGATCGCGCTGATCGACGGCGGCACCTATGAGATCAAGGCCGTGATCGACACCGGCTATGCGGTGCATATCAGCCGTATCTCCGCCTCGGGCCGCTATCTCTTCGTGATCGGCCGCGACGGCCTTGTCAACATGATCGACCTCTGGATGGAAACGCCCCAGACCGTCGCCCAGATCAAGATCGGGATCGAGGCGCGGTCGGTCGAGACCTCCAAATATGAGGGGTATGAGGACAAGTACGCCATCGCCGGCAGCTACTGGCCGCCGCAATATGTCATCATGGACGGCGACACGCTTGAACCGCTCAAGATCGTCTCCACCCGTGGCATGATCTACGACGAACAGGTCTATCACCCGGAACCCCGCGTGGCCTCGATCCTGTCCTCGCACTACAAGCCCGAGTTCATCGTGAACGTGAAGGAGACGGGGAAGATCCTCTTCGTCGACTACACCGACCTGAAGAACCTCAAGTCGACCGAGATCGAGGCGGAACGCTTCCTGCATGACGGCGGCTTCGACAGCACCCACCGCTACTTCCTCGTCGCGGCCAACGCGCGTGGCAAGATCGCGGTCGTCGATACCAAGGAAGACAAGCTGACCGCCCTGATCGAGACCGGCGGCGCGACCCCGCACCCCGGCCGTGGCGCGAACTTCACCCACCCGGTCTTCGGCCCGGTCTGGGCGACCTCGCACCTTGGCGACGAAACGGTGGCCCTTGTCGGGACCGACCCGGAAGGCCATCCCGATCAGGCCTGGAAGATCGTCGACAGCTTCTATGCGCTCGGCGGCGGTTCGCTCTTCATCAAGACCCATCCGAACAGCACGCATCTTTACGTCGATGCGCCGCTGAACCCGGATGCGGAAGTGTCGGGATCGGTCGCGGTCTTCGACATTCCGGCGATGGGCGGCGATACCGAGGTGGACCCGGAATACAAAACCCTTCCGATCGCGGAATGGGCCGGGATCCCCGAAGGCCAGCCCCGCGTCGTTCAGCCTGAATTCAACAAGGAAGGCACCGAGGTCTGGTTCTCGGTCTGGAACGGCAAGGAGCAGGAATCGGCCATCGTCGTGGTCGATGACAAGACGCTTGAGCTCAAGAAGGTCATCAAGGACGAACGCCTGATCACGCCGACCGGCAAGTTCAACGTCCTCAACACCCGTGACGACGTCTACTGACGTCGCCACGACCCGGCGGGGGGTGTCCCACATGCCCCCCGCCGACCCTTTCCCACGAACAGCCAGCCGAACGGGTAAGCCATGAAAGACCAGTACGAGGCGCGTGTCAGGGGCCATATCCATCTTATCGGCGCAGGTCCGGGCGATCCCGACCTTCTGACCGTCAAGGCGCTGCGCGCGCTGCAAACGGCCGATGTCGTCGTGCATGACCGCCTGGTCAGCCCCGAGATCATGGCCCTGGTCCCGGCCTCCACCCGCCGGATCGACGTTGGCAAGCTACCGAAATTCCACAAGATTCCGCAGGAGGCGATCAACGCCCTTCTGATCGACCTCGGGCGTGAGGGGTTGAATGTCGCGCGGCTGAAGGGCGGCGATCCCCTGATCTTCGGACGCGGCAGCGAAGAGGCAGAGGCGCTCCGCGCCGCCGGTCTGCCCGTGACCTATGTGCCGGGCATCACCTCGGCCCAGGGTGCGGCTGCCTCGACCGGCGTGCCGCTGACCCATCGCGGCCTTGCCACCGGCGTGCGCTATGTCACCGGCCACCGCGCCAAGGATGCCGCGCTTGACCTCGACTGGGCCTCGCTGGCCAGCGAGGACACGACGCTCGTGGTCTACATGGGCGTCGCGAATATCGCCGAGATCGCGCTGCAACTGATCCGCCACGGCATGTCCGCGACGCTTCCCGTCCTTGCCATTTCCGCCGCGACCACCCCGCGCGAGACGCGGCTTCTGTCCACGCTGGGCCGGATCGGCGCCGATGTCGCCGCCGTGCAGCCCGAGGCGCCGGTCCTGTTCGTGATCGGCCATGTCGCGGGCATGTATCCCGCCATCATGGCCGAAGATGCCGCCCTGTGCGACGGCGCCGGGATGGCGGCCTATGCGTAGCCTCGCGATCCTTCTCGCGCTCGCGCTGCCCGCCTCGGCCGAGGTGGCGCCGAAGCGCGCGGCGGAATTGCAGCATATGGTCACGCAGGATTGTGGATCGTGTCACGGGCTGACGCGCAAAGGCGGCCTTGGCAGCCCGCTGACCGCCCAGGCGCTGGCCCATGCCGAGCCGGAGGCGCTGGCCTCCATCATCCTCGACGGCGTGCCGGAAACCGCGATGCCGCCCTGGCGGCCGCTACTGACCGAGGAAGAGGCGATGTGGATCGCCCGCTACCTGAAACAGGACTGAACACAGGGACCGACCCCATGAAACGCGCATTCGTCCTTCTTGCCTTTCTTGCCACCCCGCTTCTTGCCGCGCCGGAGACGCCCCTTGCCACCGGCGATCTGGGCCTTGTCATCGAACGCGCGACCGGCAGCCTTCTGGTCATCGACCGATCCGACCGCGCCGCCATCGGCCGGATCGAGGGGCTGGGCGATCTGTCCCATGCCAGCATGACCTACAGCCCCGACGAACGCTTCGCCTATGTCTTCGGCCGCGACGGCGGGCTGACCAAGGTGGACATGGTCACGCAAGAGATCGTCGCGCGGACGGTGCAGGCGGGCAACTCCATAGGCGGGGCGATTTCGGACGATGGCAAGCTTGTCGCCGTGTCCAACTACGAACCCGGCGGGGTGAAGGTCTTTGACGCCGACAAGCTCGCGCTGATCGCCGACATTCCGGCGGACGGCAAGACCATCGGCCTTGTCGACGTGCCGGGCCGCCGCTTCGCCTGGACCGTCTGGGACACGGGCGAGGTTTACCTTGGCGATTTCTCCGGGCCAGAACCGAAGATCGCAGCACTTGGCAAGGCCGGGAAGAACCCCTTCGACGCGGTCATCACCGACGACGCGCATACCTATCTTGTCGGGCTTTTCGGCGAAAAGGGCGTGACCGCCTATGACCTCTGGTCCGACAAGCCCGAACCGCGCAAGTTCCTGACCGATTACGGCAAGACGGGTGAGGATATGCCCGTCTACAAGATGCCGCACCTTCAGGGCTGGGCCTTCACCGAGGGGCAATACGCCCTGCCCGCCGTCGGTCGGCATGAACTTCTCTGGGTGAACCGCGACACACTGGAAGAGGTCGCCACGACCCCGGTCCACGGCCAGCCGGTCTTCGTCATCGCGCAGCCTGCCTCGCCCTTCGTCTGGGTCAACTTCGCCACGCCACTCAATGACACCGTGCAGGTCGTCGATTCCCGCACCCATGAGGTTGTGGCGACCCTGACCCCCGGCAAGGCGATCCTGCACATGGAATTCGCCCCGCGCGGGGCCGAGGTCTGGATCAGTTCGCGCGACGACAACAAGGTGCTGATCTACGACACCCGCACCCGCGAAAAGGTGGGGGAATTCGCCGCCGAAGCGCCAAGCGGGATCTTCTTCACCGCCCGCGCGCACCAGCCGGGGCTGTGATCATGGAGGGCCGCGATCCCATCGACGCCCGTCTGCTGGACGAATTTCAGCGCGACCTGCCGCTGGTGGAACGTCCGTTTCAGGCCATGGCGGCCACCCTTGGCATCCCCGAAGCCGAGGTGATCGACCGCCTCGCCCGGCTGAGCGCCGATGGCGCGGTGGCGCGCGTGGGCGCGACGGTGCGGCCGAACACCGCCGGGGCCTCCACCCTCGCCGCGCTGGCGGTGCCGGAGGGCCGGATCGAAGAGGTCGCGGCCATCGTCAATGACGAAGCGGGCGTCAACCATTCCTACCTGCGCGAGGATCGCTGGAACATCTGGTTCGTCGCCACCGCCCCCGATCCGGTGGCGCTTGACGAAAGCCTTGCGCGGATCGGCAACCGCACCGGCCTGCGCGTTCTCGACCTGCGCCTTGTGCGGGCGTTCAACATCGACCTCGGGTTCCGCCTTGACGGAACGCGCCGCCCGATGGCGCCGGACAGGGGCGCCCGCGCGCTTGATCTGACCGAAGATGACCGCGCCCTGCTGGCCCGCCTGTCGCGCGGGCTGCCGCTGACCCCGCGCCCCTTCGCCGCGCTGGGACTGGCCGAGACGGACGCGCTGGCCCGCATCGCCACGCTGCTTCAGGCCCGTGTCATCACCCGCCTTGGCGTCATCGTGCGCCACCGCCCGCTGGGCTGGACGGCGAATGCGATGGTGGTCTGGGACATCGCCCCCGACCGCATCCCCGCCGCCGGAACCGCGCTGTCCGCCCTGCCGGGCGTGACGCTGTGCTACCAGCGCGAAACCGTGCCGGGCGTCTGGCCCTATGCGCTTTATTCCATGATCCACGGCCGCAGCCGGGCCGAGGCGCTGGCCGTCCTCGACCGCGCCCGCGCGCTGCCGGAACTGGCGGGGACCACCGCGAAGCCGCTCTTCTCCACCCGCTGCTTCAAGCAGACGGGCGCGCTGATCTCGGCCGCGGCATGAGACGCGCGGCCCTTCCCCCCGATGCGCTTGACGCGACCGACCGCGCCGTCCTGAACGCCTTGCAGGACGGGTTGCCGGTGACCGCGCGCCCCTTTGCCGAGGCCGCCCGCCAGTTGGCGCTGCCCGAAAGCGAGTTGATCGAGCGTGTCGCCCGGCTGCGCGAGATCGGCGCCATCACCCGCTTTGGCCCCTTCTACGACGCCGAGGCGATGGGCGGCGCCTTCTGCCTCTGCGCGATGGAGGTTCCCGCCGACCGCTTCGATGCGGTCGTGACTTTGGTCAATGCGCTGCCGGAGGTGGCGCATAATTATGAACGCGCGCACCGGCTGAACATGTGGTTCGTCCTGGCTTGTGAAAAGCCCGAAGGGATCGCCAAGGCCGCGAAGCGTATCGAGGGGGCGACGGGGCTGACCGTCCTGCGCTTTCCCAAGGAGAACGAATTCTTCATCGGCTTCCGGGTCAAAGCATGAGCATCGACGCCACAGATCGCCGCATCATCGCCGCAACCTCCTGCGGGCTGCCGCTGGTGTCGGCGCCCTATGCCGAGGTCGCGGGCTGGCTTGGCCTGACCGAGGGCGAGGTGCTGGACCGTGTCGGCGCGATGCAGGCGTCGGGCGTGATCCGCCGCGTGGCCCTTGCCCCCAACCACTACGCCCTTGGCATGACCGCCAACGGGATGAGCGTCTGGGACGTGGACGACGCCATCGTGGACGACCTTGGCCCGCAGATAGGCGCGCTCGATTTCGTCAGCCATTGCTACCGCCGCCCGCGCGCACTGCCGGACTGGCCCTATAACCTCTTCGCCATGCTCCATGGCACGACGCGCGACGAGGTCGAGGAAAAGCGCACCAAGGTCGCGGCCCTTCTCGGCCCGGCCTGTCGGGGCCATGACATTCTGTATTCCACCCGCATCCTGAAAAAGACCGGGATGCGGCTAACCGGAAAGGGCTGAGATGTTCCGCCTGACGCAATACATGCACGAGCTTGTCACCCCCACGCCGGTGCGCCGCCGTTCGGGTCCGGTCAAACCGGTGGTGATCTGGAACCTCACCCGGCGCTGCAACCTGCGCTGCCGCCATTGCTACACGACCTCGGCCGATGTGCCGTTTCCCGGCGAGTTGACGCATGAACAGGCGATGGGCGTCCTTGACGACCTCAAGGCGTTTGGCATCCCGGCGCTGATCCTGTCCGGGGGGGAGCCGCTCAGCCGGTTCGATTTCTTCGAACTGGCGGAACGGGCGAAGGAATTGAACTTCCGCCACCTGTCGCTGTCCACCAACGGCACCCGCATCGCGAAGAACATCGACCGCATCGCCGATATCGGTTTCGACTATGTCGGCATCTCGCTGGACGGGCTGGGCGCCAAGAACGACTGGTTCCGCGGCGTCGAGGGCGCGTTTGTCGAGGCGCTGGAGGGCGTCCGCGCCTGCAAGGCGAAGGGCGTCAAGGTCGGCCTGCGCTTCACCATCACCGAGGCGAACGCCGGCTACCTGCCCGGAATGCTCGACCTCTGCCGGGATGAGGGCGTGGACAAGTTCTATCTCAGCCACCTGGTCTATGCCGGACGCGGCGACAAGAACCGGGGCGAGGATACCCAGCACGCCCTGACCCGGTCGGCCATGGACCTGTTGATCGCGCGGGCCTGGGACGCGGTGAAGAACGGCCAGCCGCTTGAGGTCGTGACCGGCAACAACGACGCCGACGCGGTCTATTTCCTGGAATGGGTCAACCGCAAGTTCGGGCCGGAAAAGGCCGCCCATGTCCGCGCGCATCTTGAGGCCTGGGGCGGCAATTCCTCGGGCCTTGGCGTCGGCAATATCGACCCGCAGGGCAAGGTCCATCCCGACACCTACTGGTCCGACTACACCGTCGGATCGGTCAAGGAGACGCCGTTCAGCACGCTCTGGACCGGCGGCGACCCGATGTTGGCCACGCTGCGCACCCGTCCCCGGCCGCTGAAAGGCCGCTGCGGTGCCTGCGCCTTCAAGGCGGTCTGCGGCGGCAATACCCGCATCCGCGCGCTTCAGGTGACCGGCGATCCCTGGGCCGAGGACCCGGCCTGCTACATGACCAATGCCGAAATCGGCGTGGATGAGGCCGCGCGCCTGACCGTCACGCCCTTCCGTGGGAAAAGCCATGATCCGGCTCATCGTTTCCTTTAGCCTGCTCGCCACCACTGCCCTTGCCGCGCCGGACGGGGCGATGATCTACGCCGATCAATGCGCCTCTTGCCACGCCGAGACGCGGTTCGGCGGCACCGGCCCGGCGCTGATCCCCGAAAGCCTTGGCCGGTTGAAGGGCGACCGGCTGGAGGCCGTCATCACCGATGGCCGCGCCATGACGCAGATGCCGTCCTTCAAGGCGACGCTCTCGCCAGACGAAATCGCGGCGGTCGCCGCCTATGTCTCCGCCCCGCTGGCCACGCCGCCGGTCTGGACCGCGGAAGAGATCGCCGCCAGCCGGGCGATGAACCCGGACTATGTCGCCGCGACGGCCCCAGTCTTCACCGCCGACCCGATGAACATCACGCTGGTGGTGGAAACCGGCGACAGCCATATCTCCGTCCTCGACGGCGACACCTTCGCGGTGCTGGACAGGTTCGAAACCCCCTTCGCCGTCCATGGCGGGCCGAAATTCTCGCCCGACGGGCGCTATGTCTTTGTCATGTCGCGCGATGGCTGGGTGCAGAAATACGACATCTGGTCCCTGCATGAGGTGGGCCGCATCCGCGCCGGATTGAACAGCCGCAACATCGCGATGAGCGCGGATGGCAAATGGCTGGCCGTTGCCAGCTACCTGCCGGAAACGCTGACGATCTTGTCGACGGATGACCTGTCCGTCGCCAGGGTGATGGAGGTGAAGGGCCGCAAGGGGACGCCCAGCCGCGTCTCCGCCGTCTATCAGGCGCCCGACCGCAACTCCTTCATCCTCGCGCTGAAGGACGTGCCGGAGATATGGGAGGTCGCGACCGACCCGAATGCCGGTCCCTATCACGACGGCTTCGTCCACAGCCACGAGGCGGGGATGGAGGAATCGCTGGAAGCCGAGCAGGGTCTTTTCGCACGCCGTCGGATCGACGTGTCCGCGCCCCTTGACGATTTCTTCTTCGATCCCGGCTATCACAACCTGATCGGCGCCAACCGCGCGGGGGAAACCGGCGTCGTCGTCAACCTCGACGTGGGGCGTGAGATCGCGAGCCTGCCGCTGCCCGGCATGCCGCATCTGGGGTCCGGCATAAGCTGGATGCGGGGCGGTCATCGCCTGATGGCAGTGCCGCATCTGAACGAGGGCCAGATCAGCGTCATCGACATGGCCGACTGGAGCCTTGTGAAGATCATAAAAACCTCCGGCCCCGGCTTTTTCCTGCGTTCCCATGACGGGACGCCCTATATCTGGGCCGATGTCTTTACCGGGCCGAACAAGGGCCAGATGCATATCATCGACAAAGAGACGCTTGAGGTGGTGAAGGTGCTGACGCCCGAACCCGGCAAGACGGTCGCGCATACGGAATTCACCAAGGACGGGCGCTATGCGCTGGTGTCAATCTGGGAACAGGACGGCGCGGTGATCGTCTTTGACGCGGCGACGCTGGAGGAAGTCCGGCGCTTGCCGATGGTCAAGCCCTCGGGGAAATACAATGTCTGGAACAAGATCACCTTCGAAGACGGCACCAGCCACTGAAAACCTGTGGAAGCTGGGCGCGATCCTCTGGCCCTTCGTGGCCGGGGCGGTGGCGATCAACCTGTTCCTTCTGGGGCTGATCTTCCATTCGGCCGGATGGGCGGGGAACATCCCGCCCGTCGCGGCGCTGATCGGCGCGCTGCCCTTGTCGCTGCCCGCCACATGGCTCGCCGCGCGCTGGGTGCGGGGCATGATCCGTGAGGCGGAAGATCGCTGAACCGCTATCCTTGCGGCAAAAGCCGTTGCAGCGCGGTGTAATCGACCTTTGATCGGTGTCGTCTGTCCAGCGGGATGGCGGCAACCTTGACCACCCGCGCAATGCCCAAAGCGCGCGCGCGGTGGGTGCAATCCGCCACATCCGCCGCGCCTTCGATCACCAGAACCGGGGCACCGCCCGCCCCGGCCAGCGCGGCCCGCGCGACGCCGGGCCAGCTTTCGGCGGCAAGCTCCACGGCGAAGGGATAGATCGGCCCCCCGGCCCCCTCCACCACCGCCCCGGTCCGGCCCAGCAGCCAAAGCCGGCCGCTGTCGTCCAGCCGCCCGGCATCGCCCGTCCGGTGCCAGACCGTCGCGCCCTCACGCACCTTGGTCCCGGCCTCCATCGCCGGGTCGAGGTAATGGGCGTTCACATGCGCCCCGGCAACCCAGATCTCCCCCTCAACGATCTTCAGCGCGGTGCCTTCGACCGGCACCCCCGCCAACAGACCCGCGCCCCCCGCCATCGCGGAACGGTCCCCGTCGCCGACCTCGGCCCAGTCGAGATCGGCAATCGGTTCCGCCTCGGTCGAGCCATAGACCGACACGATGCGCAGCCCCGGACGGCGGGCCTGCAACCGCCCGACCAGCGCGGGTTTCACCGGGCCGCCGCCGGTAAAGACGGTGTGCAGGGCGCGCGGCATGTCGGCGCGGGCCAACACCTCGCACAGGCCCGGCGGCAACAGCGCCCGCGTCGCTCCGGACCGCGCGATCCAGGCCGCAAGCTTGTCCGGCAACACGCCATCGGGGCGCGAAATCTTCCAATTCGGCAGGACGCTGGTCCGCCCCTCGGCCAGGTTGACGAGGCAGAAGACCGGGAAGGCGACCAGGTCCACCTCCTCCCGCTCTGATGCCAGAAGCCGCCGCACCGCATCGTATTGCGCCATCAGGAAGCCATGGCTGCGCGGGATCGCCTTCGGCGCGCCGGTCGAGCCGGAGGTGAAGGAGATCAGCGCCAGATCCCGATCCGCCAGCGGCACCGGCGCGGGGCCGCCCCGGTCGGCAGGGGACGGCGACAGGACCGGGCAGCGCCAAAGCGCCGGGAGCAGGCGCAGGAACCGGTAGCGGCCCGAGGCGAAAAGGCATTTCGGCCGGCTCAGCGCGACCGCATGGCGCAGCCCCGCGATCCCCATCGCCGGTTCGGGAAAGACCGCGACCGCGCCCAGCCGCCAGCAGGCCGCCAGCGCGACGTAAAGATCGACGCCGACCGGCATCGCAATCAGCACCCGGTCGCCCTTGCCCAGCCCCCGCGCCGCGCAGCGGGCGGCGAAGGCGGCGGCGCGGCGGTCGATCCCGGCAAAGCTCTCGGCCCCCTGCGGGGTGACCAGCGCGACCCTCTCCCCCTCGCGCCGCGCGGCCTCGGCGAAATGGCGGGCGAGGTCAGCCATCCAGCCGCCGCCCCATCAGTGCGTAGCGGCGGAAAATCTCCCCCCCGTGGCGGCGGCTGCGGTCGGCAGAGCGGTTGTCGTCATGGATCAGCGCATGGATCACCTTGTCGAACCCCAGCTCCTGCGCACGGGTATGGAACGCATGGGCCAGATGGTGGCCAAGACCCGGATGAAGGCTGGCATAGGTCTTCAGGATCACCGTGTCGGGGTCGGGGCCAGAGCCGTAATTCGGGATGCCGAAAAGATAGCCGACAAGTGCGCCAACGCGGTCCCGCGCGGTGAAGATCAGCCCGGGCTTCAGAAGCGGCACGAAGGGCGTGTAAAGGCCAAGGAAGGCGTCAAGGTCGATGGGCCGGTAGAAAAGGTTCCCGGCAAAGGCGCGGGTAGAGAGCGCATGGACCTCGGCGAAATGCGCCTCGGGCGCGGTACCGTCCCAGTTGCCGATCTCGATCCCCTCCAGCGGGTCGGGCGCGGGGCCGATGGCATCGCGCAGGGCCGCGCGGGCCGAGAAATAGCGCGCGATGCGGGTGAACCCGGCGGCCTCGAAGGCCGCGAGATCGGCGGGGCGGCTTTGCGGCTCCATCAGGAAGGGGGGCGTGCCGTCGCTTTCGATCACAAGGCGATAGCTGTGCCAGGTATCGCCGTTCATCGGACCAAGAACACGGGTCACGCCCCGCCCGGCAAGCTCGGCGCAGATCTGGCGCAGAAGGGCTGCCCCGGCCTCTGCATCATCGCAGCGAAAATCGCCGATGGCGGCGGTCGGGGCGCCCTCCCACGGGGCGGTTGCGGCATAGACCGCCGCGCGGGCGCCCTCGATCTGATAGGTCTCTTTCGTCATGTCGTCCCCGAGGTGGTAAGAAGCAGGCAGGCGCCGAACAGCAAAAGCGCCGGAACCGCGCCCAGAAGCGCGATGCGGCGCCCGGCGGCGCAGGTGAAGGCCGTGGGCGAAAGGGTCGGGGCCAGCGCGGCCAGGGCAAGGACCGCCGCACCCGGCGCGCCGATCGGCCCGTGCCAATGCGCGCCCGGACTGTTGAACCCGATCAGCCAGAGCCAGAGCGCCCAGACCGCCGCCGCGAAGACCAGCGCCGCCACCGCCGCCCACCCGCGCCCAAGGCCCGACAACCCGCGCCCGAACTGCGCCACCGCGACGGCGGCGCAGGCAAGCCCGTAGAAGTTGATCGCGCTTTGCCCCACCGCAGGGTCAAGCGCGAGGAAACCGAAGCTCAGCACCGCCAGACCGGCGACCATGTCCAGCGTCTCAGCCGCCAGCCCCGCACCCGGCCGCCGCGACGCGAAGGTCCCGTGGACAAGCAGCACCAGCGCGGGCAGCACCGCGTTCCACAGATCCGTCGCCGACAGGATCAGGAACATCGCGACCGCATGGATGCGCGCGACCTGGCGGTTCATCCCCGCCGCGCGCCCGACCCCGTAGGCCAGCGCCATCGCCGCCAGTGGCAGCGCCATCCGCGCAAGGCTGTCGCCGCCCGGCGCCTCGGTCAGCCGCCAGAGGAACAGGAACACCCCCATCGGCAGGAAAAGATTGTCGAACCCGCGCCAGCTATCGGCCTCGATCACGGTGGCAAAGACCGCGACGCCGAGGGAGACGAGGATCAGCGTCCCCCGCGCCATCTCGGTCAGCAGCAGCAGGCAGACCATCGACAGGATCAGCACGACAAGGAAGAACATCGTGCTGCCCTCGATGCTCTTGCTGCCATCCTCGGTGCGGTAGAAATTGCGGCCATAGGCGCTGCCGGTCAGGGCCGCCGCCGCGTCGCCAAGCGCCAGCACCAGAAGCGGCAGGACGTAAAGCACCGCCTCCCCCCGATAAAGCAACAGGACAAGGCCGACCGAGACGACCAGCAGCACATCGCCCCAGGACTTGCGCGCGACCGAATGCAGCGCGCGGCCCGGCCCGGCCAGAAGCGGCGTGCGCATCGCCAGCATCGCCGCCAGCGCCAGGGCCAGAAGCAGCCAGACCGGCCAAGTGTCCGGGAACAGCCAGGGTAACGGAATGGCGATGCCCGAGGCCGCGACATGCACGATCTTGCGCGCGACCTCCGGGTGCCAGCTCCGCGCCTTCGCCAGATGCGACAGCCCGGCCATGGTGCCAAGCAGGCCAAGGATCAGCGCAAGGACCGCCGCGATCTGGACGAAGGTGTTCATAGCACCTCTTCGACCACGAAATCGGAATAGAAAAAGGCCATGTCCCGCGCCTTCAGCCGCGCCTCCTCCTCGCGCAGCGTGCGGACGCGGGAAGCATGGGCGGGCGGTACCCGGCGCGGCGCCATCATGTTCCAGTAGACCAGCCGCGCGCCGGGGCGCGCCATGTCAAGAACGGTGCCATAGACCGAGGCCGCCAGATCGGGCGACATGTATTCGAAGATGTCCGACAGGTAGAACCCCGCCGCCCCGGTGACCGGCAGCGTCTCGATCGGCCCCAGATGCGGCGCGATCCGGTCAAGCCGGTCACGGATCGTCGCAAACGCCTCTTCCCGCCAGGGCAGCGGCAGGGCGGCGCCGTGGCGGGTGGTCATGATCCAGTGCAGGTAGGGGTTCTGCGACGGATCGGTCGCCACCCCTGCATGGCGCAGGCGCGAGAAGACATGGTCCGCCACGCTGCCCTCGACATGATCGAAAAACGCCCGGTCCCGCCCCAGCCGCCCCATCGCCGCGCGCGAGAAGAAAAGCTTCACCAGCATCCGCCAGCGCCAGGTGTTGAACCGCGTGTCGAAGAACTTCGCCCGCGCCACCGGATCGCGGGGTTCGAAAATCGCTTCGACCGTGGCGCGGCTGTGGACCAGCGGCATAAGGCGGCGCGCGAAGATGCGGAAGTAATGTTCGAACTTGCCGACACCGCCCGCGCCATGGGCTTCGACCTCGGGCCGAAGCGCGCTCCAGAAGCGCTGCGTCGGGGCCGGGCTGTCGCGCAGCGCCTTTTCCAGCAGCGCCGCGCGGCCGGGGCCGGGGCGCGCGCCCATCAGGATCAGGAACTCCCCATGCGAAAGCGCCGCATAGGCGCCAAGGCGCAGGTTCAGGCATTCGATCTGCGCGGGCGAGATGTCGACCGCATGAACCCGCGCCGGATCGCACAAAAGCAGCGCCAGCGCGTTGTCGCCGGAGGCACAGATCGACACCAGATCGCCGCCGGACCGCGCGCCCATGGCGCCGGTCAGGACATCGGCATCCTCCCACGCCTGGGCATAGCGGATGCGGTCGAAGGCGGCGCGGTCGGTGATCGCCAGGTCAGTCATGACACTTCCTCACCTGCCCCGAGGCGCCGTCGACCTCGATCAGATCCCCGGTCTCGATCCAGCGCGTCGCGTCGCGGATGCCGACGACACAGGGAATACCCATCTCGCGCGAGACGATGGCGGAATGGGAGAGGAGAGAGCCGCGTTCGACGACAATCGCCGCCGCCCCGGCGAAAAGCGCGATCCAGCCCGGATCGGTATTGGCTGCGACGAGGATTTCGCCCGGCAGCAACGTTTCGCGCCGCGGGTCACGGACGACACGCGCGCGCGCCGTCACGCGGCCCTTGGAACAGCCGGTCCCCTGGCGGTCCTCGCCGGTTCCGGCGGGCGCGGCGACCTCGGCCGGGGGCCGGTGGGCGGCGACGGCACCGCGCAGGAGGATGCGTTCGGGCGGCGCCGGGCGGGCGGCGTCGGCCTCTGCCCCCGCCTTGCGCAGCGCGATCAGGGCAGAAAGGTCGCGCGACAGGCCCGCGCCCTCGATGGCGCCCAGAACCTCGGCCACGGTCAGGAACAGCACGTCGCGCGGATCGCCGATCATGCCGCGCGCGTGGAATTCGCGCCCCATCGCCAGAAAGACGCGGCGGGCATGGGCGAAGATGCGGGTGCGTTCGAACCGCAGGTTTTCCCGGTCCCGCACCCGCGCGGCGGCCCATCCGGTCAAAAGCCGCGCGACGGTTCGCTTGAACGGGCTGTCCGGCATCAGCGCGGCCCAGTCGGGTTCGGGCCGTTCCGCCGCGCCGCCTTCGGGACGGTGCGCGGCACTGGCAATCGCGGCCAGAAGCGGGCCCGGCTCTTCCGACAGCGGCAGGCTTTCCAGCTTCAACTCCTCGGTGCAGCGGTCGCCAAAGTCGGCGAGATAGTCCGACACCGCCCGGTCAAGCGCGGGGTGGTCGGCCAGCGCCGCGCGCCCCTTGCCCAGCGCGTCCAGCATCGCCGCGTCGCCCCGCGCCATCCTGCCCATCGCGGCAATCCTGCGGGCGGGTTCGGCGGAGACGATCCCGCCCTGCCCGATCATCACGTCGTTGTGGAACATCAACCCGGCCTCACCGGCCCATTTCCCCAAAAGCGCGCGCGAGGCGCCGAAACCCACCATGCAGAGGAAATCGTTGACAAGCGGCGCGTCCCAGCGGTCCAGTAACGTCCCCTCGATCCGCCGGTAGATCGCGGCAAGGTCGGTCGGGTTCGCCGTCGCCGGGTCCGGCCCGGCCCTCAATGCGGTTTCCAGCCGCGCGAGGAAGCGACGCCTGGTCCGGCCCAGACGCGCGGCCTCAACCACCAGACCGCCACCGATCCGCGCCAGCCGCAGGTATTCCACCACGCGGCGAAAGCCCCGCGCGGGCGGCGGGGCCAGCGCCCCGGTCAGCTCCGCGGGCAGCGGTTCCTCCACGCCCATCATGGTTTCCATGTAGTCGCTGTTCAGCGAGAAGGCCGGCAGCAGCGCCAGCGCGCGGTACCAGTTGCCAAGGTTGTAATAGACCCGCCCGTCGACGCGGGCGAGGAGGTTGGCGAAGACCTCTCCATTCGCGGCGATGCGCGCTTCGCTCAGCCCCAGAAGGGCGACGAAGGCGCGGTAGACGCGGTCATAGCTATAGGCGGCAAAACTGTAGGTCAGGGGGGAGACGAGGCCGGGATAGCTTTCGACGATGTTGGAATTGTCCAGAACGGTCAGCGCGCCGTCGGGCCGGGGCGCGGGGCGCAGGGCGGTGGTGATCGGACGCGCCTGAAGAAGCCGCAGCCGGTCACCGTCAAAGGCCCATTCGATGTCCTGCGGCGCGCCAAAGGCCGCCTCTGCCTGCCGGGCAAGGGCGGCGATGGCGGTGGCCTCGGGACCGGTCAGGACCTCAGGCACCGCAGGGCCGGTGGCGATCTGGCCATCACCGGCGACGGACCAGCTTTCGCCATCCACCTCGCCGCTGACCAGCGCCTCGCCCAGCCCCGCGACGGCAGAGATCACGGCGGTATCGCGCGCGCCAGAGACCGGATCGGCGGAAAAGGCCACCCCGGCGGCGCGGGCAGGCACCATGGCCTGCACGACGACGGCGGGAAGGCCCGCCGCCTCCACCCCGCGCTCTGCCCGGTAGCGCGCGACATGGGCGGCACGACCCGAAGCGCGCACCTTGGCGGCGGCGGCTGCGACGCCATCCGCCGGGACGTTCAGCACGGTGGCGAACTGCCCCGCATGGCTGGCCTCTGCCCCATCCTCGCCGCGCGCGGAGGAACGAACGGCATAGGGGCCGGGACCGAGCGGTTCCAGCGCGTCCGCCAGCGCCCGCGCCGCATCGGCGCGCAGCGTGGTGCCATTCGCCCGAAAGGCGGCATCGGCCAGAACCACGAAGGGCGGCACGTCGAAGCCCGCCGCGACAAGGCGCGACAGCGCGGCGGCCTTGCCGCCGACGTCATTGGGATCGCGCGCCCTATCCGGCCCCAAAAGCCCGCTCATGGCATGGCCCCCCGCAAGAGAAGTGGCACGAAGCCCGCGCCTGCATAACAAAGCAACACCCAAAGCCCCGCCGCCGCGTCGATCCGCGCCTGCCCGGCCGGGTCCGGGCGTTGCATGAAGCGCAGCGCGACCCACACCGCCGCGCCGAACCCCGCCGCCGCCAGCGCGGCCAGCGGCCAGAAATGCCCGGCGGCCCAGCCGACGCCCGCCAGCAAGGCGGCCGAGACGGCGACAAGCCCGATCCAGACCCGCGCGCTGCGCACCGGACCCCAAAGCTTCGAATAGCTCTCCACCCCGTCCCGCTCCGCCTCGGGCGCCCAGGTCTTGCGCCCGATCTCAAGCACGCAGCCATTGACGAAGGACAGCGCGAGGAACAGCCAGAGCGCGGGCGCAGGCCCGCCCCGGCCGCTCCACTCGATCCCGGTCAGGAAAAGGTCGATCAGCGGCATGATCGCCATGTGGCTGACCAGATAGATCAACGGATGCGCCACCAGCCAGCGCGGCACGCCGAATTCCAGCGTCATCGCGGAAAGCCAGACCCAGACCAGCAGCAAAAGCCACGCCGCCCCCGCGCCGACCGTCAGCGCGGCGCCCAGCGCCACCGGCACCAGCGCCAGCGCGATCAGAAGAACGGTCGAAAGCCGCACCAGACCGCGCGGGATCGCCCGTTCGGGGCGGTAGAGGCGGTCGATCTCCCGGTCCTTCCATTCATCCGCCGCGCGCATCTGGAAGAAGAGGATCAGCACCGCGACGAAACCTGCGGCATAGGCCCCCGCCCCCGGCAAGGCGCGACCGGCCAGGAGGGCAGAGATATTGATGCTGGCCGCCGAAAAGACCGCCAGCAGCGGCACCGTCTTGAAAAGCGGGAAACGTTCCCGCTGATAGGTCCAAAAACGCTGAAACGGGGTCATCTGAGGCGCGCCAACTTCTCATGCGCGCCGGAAAAGGCGCCCGAGGCCATCGCCGCGACAATGGAAATCTCACCGCAAAGACAGGCGGCCGCCGTGACCTCGGCCAGCGCGGGGCCGTGGCCTTCGCCCTTGAGACCCATCAACTCCAGACAGGCCGATTGCGTCGGCAGGCCGGTACCGCCGCCCACCGTGCCGACAAGGATTGATGGCATGGTCACCGAACAGAAAAGCCCCGCCTCGCGCCGTTCCATCCGGGTGAAGCCGACGGCACTTTCGGCCACGCAAGCCGCGTCCTGCCCGGTCGCGATATAGATCGCGGCAAGGCCATTGGCGTAATGCGCCTGCGCGCCCAGCTGGCCGGAGAGGAGCGAACCGAGATTGGCGACCCGCGCATAGTCCAGCATCGCGTCGATGCTGGTGCCAAGCAGACGGGTCACCACCTCACCCGGCAGCAGGACCGAGGCGCTGACCTTGCGGCCCCGCCCGGTGATCATGCCAAGGCCCGAAGCCTTCTTGTCGCCGGAAAAATTGCCCTCGACATACCAGGCCGTTGGCCGGATCGGACATTCCGCGGCGATATGGCGGCAAAGCGCATCCGTCGCGATGGTGACCATGTTCTGACCCGAGGCATCGCCGGTCGAATATCGGCAAAGCAGGAAGGCGATGTTGTTGTCGATCACGGGTTCCAGCGAGACAAGCTTGCCGTGCCGTGTCGTCGCCTCTGCCGCCACCTTCAGCGTCTCGACATGCGCCACGACCCATTCGACGAAACGCCCGGCGTCAAGCAGCGTCGCGAAGACGAAGGCGGGGCTGCGCAGCACCCCTTCGTAAAGCACCGCGGTGCTGACCCCGCCCGCCCGGTTCGCCGCCCGCGCGCCGCGCCCGTAAGAGGCGACCAGCGCCGCCTCGCTCGTCGCCATCGGCACCGGGTAGTCGCCTTGGGCGTTCACCCCGTTGACCCGAAGCGGCCCGATCATGCCCACCGGCAGCGCGACGGTGCCGATCATGTTCTCGATATTGCGGGCATAGCGCGGCAGGTCCTCTTGCGTGCCGGGACCGAACAGCGCCGCGCGCGCGGTGTCATCCAGCCCCAGATCGCGGTGCAGGCGCGCGACCGTCTCGGGCGTCACGCGAGGCGCGATGCGGAAGGTGCGGCTGTCGTCGGGGCGGGGCGCCATGCGCGGCATCTCACCGCTTTGGGCAATCTTGCGCCGCACCCGGCGAAGCATCTCGGAGACGTGAAAAGGAACGATCATCAAACCGCCATCAATGGTAACCGCGCCAGCCTATTGCCTTTTCTGGCATTACCATGGCGCTTCGGGGAAACAATTAGGTCATTTGGAATTGTTTGTCGTCGGGGAAATAGTCGCGGCAAGCCGCCCCGACCGTCACGCCGGAAGCGGGTGGAAACAGGCAACCCTGGCGTGATCGCCGATCGGTTCCAGACGCGGCACCTCGGACCGGCAGCGGTCCGTCGCATGGGGGCAGCGCCCGGCGAAGGCGCAGCCGGGCGGCGGGTTCAGCGGATCGGGAAGGTCGGTTCCGGCGGCCTCGGGGGCGGCAAGGGGGCGGCCGACGACCGGCGCACTATCGGCCAGAAGCCGGGTATAGGGATGGCGCGGCGTCGCGAAGACCTCCTCCGCCGGGCCAAGTTCCACGACCGAGCCGAAATAGAGAACCGCGATCCGGTCGCTGACCGCCTCGACCACGGCAAGGTCATGGCTGATGAACAGATAGGTCAGGTCGAACGCGGCCCGCAGGTCCGCCAGAAGGTTCAGAACCTGCGCCTGAACCGACACGTCAAGCGCCGAGACGGGTTCATCCAGGATCAGGATGCGCGCGCTGGCCGCCAGCGCACGCGCGATGCCGATCCGCTGCGCCTGCCCGCCCGAGAATTCATGCGGGTAGCGGTCAAGGAACTCCTCCCGCAGATTGACGCTGTCGAAGATCTCCGCGATCCGTTCCTTGCGCGCCTCTGCCGGCATGTTGTGAAGCCGCTTCAGCGGCGCCTCCATGATCTGCCGGATCGTCTTGCGCGGGTTGAGGGAGGAGATCGGGTCCTGAAATACATACTGAATCCGGCGCCCAAAGGCGGCCGGATCGGCGGTGGCAAATGCCTCTCCCTCGATCTCGATCGTCCCCGAGGTCGGTTTCAGCAGCCCGACCAGCATCCGTGCCAACGTCGATTTCCCGCAACCGGATTCGCCGACGATGCCCAGCGTCTCCCCCTTGCGCACGCTCAGCGTGATCGGATGGACCGCTTTCACCGCCCCCCTGGCGCCGCCCAGAAAACCACGGCCGACGGGAAAGGACTTTGCCAGATCGGTCAGTTTCAAAGCCTCGGTCATTCCGCTGCCTCCCGTGACGGATCGTTCGGATATAGGCAGCGGACGGCGCTGGCCCCGTCGCGCACAAGCGGGATTTCGTCCCGGCGACACGCCTCCTGCGCCTTCAGGCACCGTTCGGCAAAGGCGCACCCCTCGGGCAGGCGATCGACCACCGGCGGCAGGCCCGCGATCGCCTCAAGCCGCCGCTTGCCGCCGCCGACCTCAGGCACGCAGGCCATCAGGCGCGCGGTATAGGGGTGGCGCGGCGCACCAAGGATGTCGGCCGTCCGCCCCTCTTCCACGATCCGGCCCGCATACATCACCGCCACCCTGTCGCAAAGCTGCGCCACCACGCCGAAGTCATGGGTGATGAAGATGATCGCCAGCCCGCGCGAGCGGCGGAGATCGTCGAGAATGGTCAGGACCTGCGCCTGAACGGTCACGTCGAGCGCCGTCGTCGGCTCGTCCGCGATGATGATGTCGGGATCGTTCGCCAGCGCCATGGCGATCCCCACCCGCTGCCGCATCCCGCCCGACATCTCATGCGGGTAGTTGGCGATGCGCTTTTCGGGGTTCGGAATGCGGACGGCGGTCAGAAGCTCGACGGCCTTCCTGCGCCCCTCCTCGCGCCCGATGGGGCGGTGCGCACGGATCGCCTCGATCAGCTGGTCGCCGACGCGGTAAAGCGGGTGCAGCGTCGCCAGCGGGTCCTGGAAGATATAGGCGACGTTGCGGCCGCGCATCCCGCGCAGGCGGCGATAGGGCGCGCCGATCAGGTCCTCTCCCTCATAATGCGCGGCACCACCCGTGATGACGCCGGGGGGCGAGGCGACAAGCCCCATGACCGACAGCGCCGTCACCGACTTGCCCGATCCGCTTTCGCCGATGATGCCAAGGCATTCGCCCTTGGCGACATGCAGGTCCACGCCGCCGACCGCACGATAGACGCGGTCCTTGATGTGAAACTGGGTCTGAAGCCCCTGCACCTCAAGCAGCCCCGCGCCGGTCGGCGCAGGCAGCGGCCCTTTGCGATCCACCCGCGTCGCCGCCATCGGGCGGGACAGGGCGCCGGACTTCAGCCGCGGGTCAAGCGCATCGCGCACCCCGTCGCCAAGCAGGTTGATCGACATCACGATGACAAGGATCATCAGCCCCGGCACGATGGAGGTATGCGGGTTGGTGATAAGGGCCGATCGCGCCTCACCCAGCATGGACCCGAGATCCGCCTGCGGCGGCTGCGAGCCAAGGCCAAGGAAGGACAGCCCCGCCGTTTCCAGGATCATCCAGCCGATGGTCGTGGACATGGCGATCACGATGACCGGGATCACGTTCGGCAGGACCTCGGACACTATGATCCGCGTGTTCGACAACCCCGCCAGCCGCGCGGCATCGACGAATTCCTTGTGCGCGATGCCAACCGTGATGCCCCGGATGTTGCGGGCGAAGAACGGCACGTTGACGGCCGCCACCGCGATCAGCGCGTTGAAAAGCCCCGGCCCCAGCGCGGCGACAATCGCGAGTGCCAGCAGGATGTAGGGAAAGGCCATCAGCATATCGACGCCGCGCATGATCAGGTTGTCGGTCCGCCCGCCGTAAAAGCCCGCGACGATCCCGATGGCAGAGCCGATGGTCGCCGCGACGATGGCCGCCGCGAAACCGACCGCCAGCGACAGCCGCGTCCCCCAAAGCAACCGCGACAAGAGGTCCCGGCCAAGGTGATCCGTCCCCAGAAGCGCGCCTTCGGAAAAGGGCAGCTTGAAGCGGTTGGCGGTGTCGGTCACGTCGGGATCGGCCAGCGGCAGAAGCGGTGTGACCAGCGCCAGCAGGATCACCAGCGACAGGACGACCCCGCCCGCCAGCGCCAGACGGTTGCGCGCGAGAAGCTGAAAGAACCCGGTCACGTCTTGATCCTCGGGTCCAGAAGGCTTTGCGCAACGTCAACCGCGATGTTGAAGATGACATAGCAGGCGGCGACAAAGACCACCCCGCCCTGCACCAGCAGGATGTCACGCTTCAGGATCGCATCGACCAGCATCCGGCCCACGCCGGGCCACTGGAACACGATCTCGATATAGACCGCGCCCGACAGGACGAACCCGGCCTGAATGCCGAGGACCGGGATGATCGAGACCATGGCGGCCTTCAGTGCATGGCGCCAGATCACGCCGCGTTCGTCCACGCCCTTGGCCCGCGCGGTGCGGATGAAATCCTGCCGCAAGACCTCAAGCATCGCTGAGCGCGACAGCCGCGCCACGACGCCGGTCGCGACGACGGCAAGGGCGATGGCGGGCATGGCAAGGTGGTGCAGCAGAACCCAGATCGTGCGATCCCCATAGATCGGCCACATGCCTGAGACCGGAAACCATCGCAGGTTCACCGCGAAGAAGAGGATCATCATCATCCCGAGGAAGAAGGACGGGATCGAAATGCCCAGAAGCACGGCGAAGGTGATCGTCTTGTCGGCCCATCCATACTGGTTCGCCGCCGAGATCACCCCCGCCATGACGCCGAAGATCGCGCAAAGGACAAAGGCTGTGCCAGCCAGGACAAGGGTCGCGTTGAAGCGTTCCAGCACTTCGTCGATGACCGGCCGGTTCAGCGCGAAGCTGGTGCCAAAATCGCCGTGCAACATGTTGGAAAGCCAGATGAAATATTGCGACACCAGGGGCTTGTCGAGGCCAAGGTCACGGTTCAGTCTGGCGACATTCTCCGGCGTCGCATAGCTGCCGAGGATCGCGGTGGCCGGATCGCCGGGGATCAGCGCCATGATGAGAAAGACGATGACGGTGATCCCGAGCAGGACCGGGATCGCGGACAGCAGCCGTTTGAGGATGTAACCCGTCATGCCATGGCCCCCGCCAGTGGATCGACGGGGCGCGCGCGTACCACCCGGCGCCGCGCCCCCGATGGATCAGTTCTTCGCGACGTCCTTCAGGAGCAGGAAGAACGACGGCTCAAGCCGGAAGTTCTCCACCTGCGCGCTGGTCACCGCGTTCTGCTTCCAGTTCGCGACAAAGACCCAGGGCGCATCGTCGTGAACGATCTCCTGCATCTGCTTGTAAAGCGTCGCGCGCTCGGCCTGATCGGTGGCGACACGCGCGGCTTCCAGCAGTTCATCGACCTTCGGGTTCGAGTAATAGCCGGAATTGAACCCGCCCTTGTCCGGCCAGGCATCGGTGCGCAGCGCAAGGAAGGGCAGCGTGTCGGGGTCGTTCGTCATCCACGCCATCTCGGCCATGTCGGCCTTGCCCTCAAGCCCCGGATTGACCTGACCAAGGAAGGTGTTCCACTCATAGGTCTCGATCTTCACCTCAAGGCCCACGGCCTGAAGGTCCGCCTGAATGGCGGTCCCCATCGCGATGGGGTCAAGCATGCCGGACCCGCCCTCGGTCACATAGAAGGTCAGCTTTGCCCCCTCGGCGCCCGCCTCCTTGAGAAGCGCGCGCGCCTTGTCCGGGTCGTAGGGATAGGGCGAAAGTGTATCGTCATAGGCCCAGGCGAAGGCCGGCGGGGTCGGGCCAGCGGCGACATCGGCGGTGCCTTCCAGCACGTCGTTGACGATCGCCTCCTTGTTGATCGCGTAATTCGCAGCCTGACGCACCCGCTTGTCGGCAAAGGGGCCTTCCTTGGCGTTCAGGATCAGGAACCACAGATGCGGCCCCGCCTGTTCGTAGATCCTGTAGGCGTCGCCCTGGAATTCCGACAGCGCGACCGGCGGCACCTCGACCATCAGGTCGATGCCGCCTGCAAGCATCTCCGCCGTGCGGGTGTTGGCATCGGTGATGGGCCGGAACACGACGGCGTTCAGCGCGGGCGCGCCGCCCCAGTAATCGGGGTTCGCCTCGACCACCACCGCCTCATTCGACCGCCATTCGGCGAACTTGAACGGGCCGGTGCCAGAGGGGTTGCGCCCGAAATCGGTCCCGAATGTCTCGACCGCGGCGGGCGAGACGATCAGGCCGGTGGGATAGGCCAGGTTCGACAGGAACGGCGCATAGGGCGCGTTCAGCGTGAATTTCACCGTCATCGGGTCCAGCGCCTCGACCTTGTCCACGGCCGAGAAGAAGAAGGCGAGCGGGAAGGGTCCCGTGTTATGGAAGGGGTGATCGTCCTTCAGCATCCGCTCAAAGTTGAAGACCACGGCATCGGCGTTGAAATCAGTCCCGTCGTGGAACTTCACCCCCTCGCGCAGCTTGAAGGTGTATTCGGTCCCGTCCTCGCTGATCGTCCAGTCGGTCGCCAGCGCCGGTTCGACCTCAAGCGTGCCCTGCTTGTAGCGCACCAGCCCGTCATAGACGTTCATCAGGATGCGGAAATCGTTGACCGCCGTCACCGCCGCCGGGTCCAGCGCCTTGGGTTCCGCGATCTGGCCGACGATCAGAACGCCCGGCGGGGTTTGCGCGAAGGCCCCGGTGACCGATCCGAAGGCGAAGGCGAGCGCGGCCCCGGCGGTCATCAGTCCGCGGCGCGTGACATGGGCAAGCGACATTGGGTTACCTCTCCTGTTGTGCCGGAGGCGCCCCTTGCGCCTGCGGCTATTTATCATGATAAATTGCATCAGGCCAAATTTTCATGATAAATTCAAGCCCGCAGACCAACGGAGACCCGGATGACGATCTCGATCCTCGCTTTCGATGCAAAAACCGGCACTTATGGCGGCGCGGCCACCACGGGAAGCCTGTGCGTCGGGGGCTGGGTGTTGCGCGGGGACCCCGAATCGGGGTTGTCCGCCTCGCAAGGGTCGCTGCCCAGCACGATGTGGGGCGGTGACGTTCTGGCCCTGATGCGACAGGGTCAGGGCGCGGCCGAGGCGGTCGCGGAGATCGTCGGCCAGGACCCCGGCCGGGGGGAACGCCAGCTTTCCGCGCTCGACCCCCGGGGCGGCACCGGCCATTTCACCGGCGCGCAGAGCATCGCCGTGGCGGGCGCGCGGCAGGCGACCCATGTCGTCGTCGCCGGAAACCTGCTGGCCTCCGAGGCGGTTCTTGACGCCTGCCTCGACGGCTTTCTGACGGCGGAAGGGGCATTGGACAACCGCCTGCTTGCGGCGCTTTCGGCCGCCTCTTCGGCGGGTGGCGACAGCCGGGGCCTGTTGTCGGCGGCCCTTTTGGTCGTCAATCGCGCCTCCCCCCCCCTGACCCTGCGGGTGGATCATTCCGAAGCGCCGCTGGCAGCGCTGGCCGATCTGCACCGGCGCGCCACGACCGGCGAATATGCCGACTGGGCGCGCCATGTGCCGGTGCTGGACGACCCGACCCGCGCCCTGCCCTACGCGGCCGACGACAGCGCGCCTATTCGGCGATGAAACGCTTCATCACCTCCGCCTCCTGGTCCTCCATCAGCTTGCGGGCCATCAGCATGTGGCTGCGCATGGTATCGCGCGCCGCCCCGGCATCGCCGCGCTTGAGCGCCGCAATCAGGTCGGCCTGATGACGCCGCCCCTTTTGCCACAGGTCATGGTTCGGCGCGGTGTACAAACGCTTGTAGACTGTCAGGTCGGTCAGGATCTGCGCCATGAAGCTGATGAAATAACCCAGAAGCTTGTTCTGCCCGAAATCCGACAGCCGCGCGTGAAAGCGAAGCGAGGCGACATGCTGGCGGCGTTCCTCTTCCGCGCTGGCGGCGGGTTCGGCGTATTCGGTCATGATCGCTTCCAGCTCGGCCAGTTGCGCCCCGCTCAGCCGCCCCGCCAGCCCGGCGGCCAGTTCCGGCTCAAGCGCGATCCTCACCTGATAGATGTCGTCGATCGTCACGTCGCGAAAATAGAAGTAGTTGGCCAGCAGCGCGTTCGCCCGTTCGCGCGTAACCTCACCGACAAAGCTTCCCCCGCCGGGGCCGGTCTTCGTCTCGATCAGGCCTTGCGCCTGCAAAAGCCGCATCGCCTCGCGGATCGTGCCTTTGGACATGCCGAAACGTTCGATCAGCATCGCCTCGCCGGGCAGCCGGTCGCCGGGGTGAAGCCCCTGCTCCACCACCCAGTCCTTGATCGCCTCGGCCACCCGGACCGGGCGCGACCGGCGCGGCCGGGGCGCGCGTCTTTCGACTGTGGGATCGGCCATCTCGTCCGTCTCGCTTTTCCTGGCCCGGCACGCGGGCCGTGCCATGGAACCCATTTATAATGATAAATACAAGGTTCAGATGATCCACCAGGACACACCCGCCGCCCGTCTGGCCCGGATTGCCACGGCATCGACGACCTGTGAAGGCGTCACCCGGCTGCCCTGGACCGGGGAACATCGCGCCGCCCTTGGCCAGATCACGGAATGGATGGAGGATGCGGGGCTTCAGGTCACGCTGGACGCGGCAGGTACGCTTTGCGGCCGCTCCCCGAACCCCGGCGGCAAGCCCGTCCTGATGATCGGCTCGCATCAGGACAGCGTGCCGTCGGGCGGCGCCTTCGACGGGATCATGGGCGTGGCGCTTGGCTGCCTTGCGGCGAAAGCGCTGCGCGATGACCTCGCAGGGTTTCCCTTCGCGATCGAGGTTCTGGCCTTCGCCGATGAGGAAGGCGTGCGCTTTCCCACCGCGCTGATCGGGCCAAGGGCGCTGGCCGGGACGCTGGACCCGGTGGCGCTTGAAATGCGCGACGGGACCGGCCAGCGGATGCGGGACGCCATGACGGCCTTTGGCGTCGAGCCGGCGGGGATCGGGGCGCTCGGCCGCGACCCCGCAAGCGTGGCGGGCTATCTTGAGGCGCATATCGAACAGGGGCCGGTGCTGGAACGGCACGATCTGCCTGTCGCGGCGGTCAGCGCGATCTGCGGCATCGCGCGCCATGAGGTCACGATCCGCGGCGAGACGGGCCATGCCGGAACCGTGCCGATGGCGGGGCGGCGTGACGCGCTGGTCGCCGCGGCGCGCGTCATCGCGGCGATCAGCGAAGCGGCAGAAGGTCAGGGCGAGTTGCGCGCCACGGTCGGCACCCTCTCTCTCCGCCCCGGCGCGGTGAACGCGATCCCGTCCGAGGTGCGTTTCACGCTTGAGGTCCGCGCGCCGGAAGACGCCCTGCGTGAGGTGTTCGAGGGCGACGCGCTGGCCCGCGCCGCCACGATCTGCCGCGCGGCGGGCTGCGGCCTCACGGCGACCCGCACCTATGTGCAACCGGCGGCGGCCTGCGACCCCGGCCTGACCGGCGCGCTGGAAACGGCCATCCGGGACAGCGGCCATGCGCCCCTGACGATCCCGTCGGGCGCCACGCATGACGCCTCGGCCATGGCGGACCTCTGCCCCATCGCGATGCTTTTCGTGCGCTGCCGGGGCGGGATCAGCCACCGGCCCGACGAGTTCGCTTCTGACGCGGATATGGAGGTCGCGGTCAGGGTGCTGGCCGGGGCGATACGGAGGCTGGCGCAGGACAAGGGCCGCGCGGCGGGCGCCCCTACGGACGGTCGAGGATGAAGTCCGGCGCAAGGCCGGTCTGGCGGATCGGCCCGTCCACATCCGCCCCGGCGAAAAAGCCGTAACCCGCGATCAGCGCGGACCGGATACCGGCCACCCGCGCGCCAAGAATGTCGGTGTGCAGGCTGTCCCCGACCATCAGCGCGCGGGCCGGATCGAAGGGGCCAAGGCGGGAAAAGGCAAGGTCATAGATATTGGCGAAGGGCTTGCCGAAAAACGCGGGCTCGACCCCGGTCGCATCGGCAAGGCGGTGGGCGAAATGTCCGGGCTCCGTCGAAAAGCCGCTTTCGCGCGGGGCGACGATATCGGGATTGCCGACCCAGACCGGGCGCGGATCGGCACGCAGCGAGGCCTCCAGCAGCGCCTGACGCGCCTCCGTCCACTCCGCCGATCCGATCATCAGGAACCCCTCGGCCGCGTCATAGTCGGCCCGGTCCTCCCCCAGCCAGGTGACGTCAAAGCCCGCAAGCTCCCCCAGCCCCGCCGCGCGGCTGGCCATCAGGCCCCAGCGCCGCGCCGGATGGGCCGCCAGCGCGGCCAGAAGCGCGCCGCGAGAGGTCACGACCTCTTCCGCCGTGAAGTCATAGCCAAGGCGGGCGTATTTCTCCATCAGCCGGTCATGCGGCACACCGGCGGCGTTCGACACGACCAGCAGCCGCTTGCCCGCCGCGCGCAGGTCGGCGATGCGTTCGGGGGTGCCGGGGATCGGCGCCTCACCGATATTCAGCACCCCGAAGGCGTCAAGAAGGAAGACGTCGAACCCTTCGGCAATCTCCGACAGGTCGCGCGCGTGCCGGGCGGCGCCGGGGGCGCCTGCAGCAGGCAAACGGTGGCGCGCCGCCTCATAGGCGGCAAGGGCCGCATCCGCCGTCATCACCATCAGATGATCGCCCCCCGCACCTTGGCCGAGACCCATTCGCTGATCACCACGGCCGCAAGGATCACCAGCAGGATCAGCGAGACCTGCGGCCAGGCCAGCACGTTGAGCGACGCCGACAGCTGCAACCCGATCCCGCCCGCGCCGACCAGGCCCAGAACGGTGGATTCGCGGATGTTGATGTCCCAACGGAACACCGCGATCCCGGCGAAGGCGGGCAGGATCTGCGGCACGATCCCATAGGCCATGACCTGCCAGCGCGAGGCGCCGGTGGCGGTGATGGCCTCCACCTGCGTCCTGTCGATCTCCTCAATCGCCTCATAAAGCAGCTTGGCGCAGAAACCGATGGAGCGGATGGCGATCGCGACGACACCCGCGAACACCCCCGGCCCGATGATCGCGATCAGCAGAAGCGCCCAGATCAGCGAGTTGATCGACCGGGTCGAGACGATGATGAGAAGCGCGACGGGCCGCACGAAGAACCGCGACGGCGTGGTGTTGCGCGCCGCAAGGAAGGCGACCGGCACCGCCAGGAGCAGCGCGATCAGCGTGCCAAGCGTCGCGATGTTCAGCGTGTCCCAGATCGGTTTGCCAAGCTGGGTGATATACTCCCAGCGCGGCGGGGTGGCCCGCGCCCAGATGTCGCCCGCGATGCGCGGCGCGTCCTGCACGAAGAACCATGTCGTCTGGGCGGAAATCTTCTGCCAGCAATAGACAAAGACCGCCACGCCCAGAAGCCAGCCGAACCAGCGGACCAGCGCCGCGCCGGTGGTGCGGCGGCGCCAGAGGGTGATGCCGTTCTGTTCGATGACCGGCATTACTGCACCCTCGCCCGGATCACGCCGGAGAGGTATTCCAGCCCCATGACGATGGCGATGATGAGGATCAGGATCGCCGCCGCCGTGTCGTATTCATAGCGGTCGAAGGCGGTGTTCAGCGTCGCCCCGATGCCCCCGGCGCCGACGAGGCCAAGAATGGCGCTTTCGCGGAAATTGATATCGACGCGGTACATCGACAGGCCGACAAGCCGTGGAATAACCTGCGGTTGCACGCCGTAGTTGATCCATTGCATCCACTTCGCGCCGGTCGCGCGGACGGCCTCCGCTTGGCTCCGGTCCATCGCCTCGATCTCCTCCGCCAGAAGCTTCGACAGGAAACCGATGGTCGCGAAGGACAGCGTCAGGAAGCCCGCCAGCGGGCCAAAGCCGAAGATCGCGACCAGAAGGATCGCCACGATGATTTCCTGCAAGGCCCGCGAGATGGCGATGATCGCCCGGCAGACAAGGTAGACCGGCAGGGGCGCGATGTTGCGGGCAGCACCCAGGCCGATGGGGATGGAAATCGCGATGCCGACGACCGAGGCCGCGACTGTCATCACGATGCTTTCCAGAAGACCCTCCCAGATGTCGCCGCCGCGCGACAGGAAATCGGGATGGGCGAAGGCGGTGACGAACTGCCAGCCGCGATCAAGCCCCTCATAGACCCGGCCCCAGTCGACAGGGATCGTCAGCACGGCGGCGATCAGATAGGCGACGAAGCCGATCCCCAGCCCCCAGCGCAAGAGCGGGTTGGCGATGAAGGCGGGCTTGCGCCAGCGCCGCCCCAGAAGCGCTTCAAGCTCCCCCGACCCGGTTCCGATGGCGCCGCTCATTGCGCGGCCTCCATATCCTCATCCTCGACCTTCTGGATCGTGGCTTCCCAGTCCTCCTCGCCGTAGATCTCGGTCAGCTTGTCGGGCGTCAGGCCGCCCGGCGGGCCGTCAAAGACGATCTCGCCAAACCGCAGGCCCACGACGCGGTTGACGAACATCTGCGCCAGCGCGACGTCGTGGATGTTGATGATCGCGGCCAGCCCGCGTTCGGCGCAAAGTTCGCAGATCAGCCGCATGATCTGGCGTGAGGTCTTGGGGTCGAGCGAGGCGGTCGGCTCATCCACCAGCAAGAGCTTCGGGTTCTGGATCAGCGCCCGGCAGATGCCCACCCGCTGCCGCTGCCCGCCCGACAGTTCGTCCGCGCGCTTGTCAGCCATGTGAAGCAGGCCGACGCGGTCCAGCAGCCGAAACGCCTCATCCACATCCGCCTGCGGATAGCGCCGCGTCAGGGACCGCCAGAAGCCGACATAGCCCAGCCGCCCGGACAGCACGTTTTCCATCACGCTCAACCGTTCGACCAGCGCGTATTCCTGAAAGATCATCCCCATCTGCCGCCGCGCCCGCCTGAGCGCCCCGGCGCCGAGCTTCGACACCTCAAGGTCATCCAGCCAGACCTCGCCGCCGGTCGGTTCCACCAGCCGGTTGATGCAGCGGATCATCGTCGATTTGCCCGCCCCGGACGGCCCGATCAGCGCCAGAACCTGCCCGTCCGGCACCTCAAGGTTCACCGCCTTCAGCGCCTGGTCGCCGGTCTTGTAGGTCTTGACCAGATTTTTCAGTCTCAGCATCGCCTGCCCCTGCCCCGTCATTGCGGATGGCGCACGTCCCGGCGCGCCATCCATTATCGCATCGGTGCCTTATTCGCAGGCGTAGCTGACACCGTTCGCCGCGTCGATCTTGCGGATCACGTCCCAGAAATCCTTGTAGTTCATCTCGATGAACTGCTCCTCACCGGACTTCTTGAACTCTTCCTGAAGGCTCGACCCTTCCCAAGGGAAGGTAAAGAAGGCTTCCTTGATCTTGTCCTGCAACTCGGGCTTGAGGTTGTAGACCACGCCGAACCCGGTGGTCGGGAAGGTCTGCGACTTGTAGATCGACACGACCTGTTCGGGCTTGATCACGTCGCGTTCGATCATCCGGTGCATGACCGAATTGGCGATGGCGCCCGCGGGATAGTCCTTGTTGGCGACACCAAGGATCGTGTTGTCGTGCTTGCCCGAGAAGACCGGGGTAAAGTCACGCTCCGCCTCCATGCCATAGTCGGATTTCAGGATCGCCGAGGGCGCCTTGAAGCCCGAGTTCGACGTGGGGGAGGAGAAGGCAAGCTCCCGTCCCTTGATGTCCTCCATCTTCTCGATGCCGGACCCCGGATAGGTGATGATCTCCATCTCATAGCCGAAATGGCCGTCGTTCGAGGCCATGATGGTGAACGGCCGGAAGCCCGCGCAGTTCACCGCCAGCGGGTTCGACCCGGTGTTGAAGCCCGAGATATGCAGGCGGCCCGAGCGCATCGCCTCGATCTGCGCGGCGTTCGACTGCACCGGGAAGAAGACGACCTTCTTGCCGGTCTTCTCCTCCAGATAGGTCAGGAAATCCGCCCAGGCGGTCTTGTAGACGGCCGGGTCCTCGACCGGGGTATAGGCGAAGATCAGCGTGTCGGGGTCGATCTGCTGCGCCGGATCGGTCGGGATGTCGGCAATCAGGTCGCCGTCGGTGTCGCAATAGCGCGCGTCCAGATCGCCATGCGGGCAATCCTGCGCAAAGGCCGGGGCCGCGAAGGCCAGAAGCGCCGCGAAGGCGGCCGAGGTCGTCAGGGTCGTCTTGGTCATGGTTTTCCTCCCGTTGAGATGACCGGCCGGGTGCGCCCGGCTCTGTAGGTTGCCGTCAGGTGGCGATCTGCACCTCCACCCCTTCCGCCGCCAAAGCCTCCCCCAGCTCTGCCGGCGGCGCGCGGTCGACGACCACGCTTGCCAGTTCGTCCAGCCGCGCCGCGCGGGCAAATCCGCGCGCTCCGAATTTCTTGCCGTGGATCAGGAGCATCCCCTTCGCCGCCCGCGCCAGCATCGCCCGCTTGACGGCGGCGAAACCGGGGACCGTCTCCAACACCCCCTCGACCGACAGCGCCGTCGCCCCGATCACCGCGCGGTCGACCTGGTGGCGGTGCAGGAAGTCCAGCGTCTCTTCCCCCGTCACGGCGGATTCGCTGGGCAGATACTCCCCCGGCGCAAGGGTGACCTTCGCCGCCTCGCTTTGCCCCAGCGTCATCGCGAGGGGCAGCGAATTGGTGATGACCCGGCAGGGCGTTCCGGCAAAGGCCAGGAACCGCGCCATCTGCTGCGTGGTAGAGCCGGAGTCGATCATCAGAGTCTCTCCCGGCCGGATCAGCCCGGCGGCGAACCGCCCGATCCGCTCGCGTTCACGGAATTGCGCGCGCTGGCGTTCGTCCAGCGTCGGGTACTGCCCGCCCTGCGGCCGGGACGCGCCGCCATGGGCGCGGTCGATCAGGCCCTTGTCCGCCAGCGCCTCGAAATCCCGCCGCACGGTTTCGGTAGAGACGCCAAAGCGTTCGGCCAGTTCCGAAATCCGCAGATGCGGGCGCAGCTTCAGTTCAAGCAAAATCTGCTCATACCGGTCCTGCTTGCGCAGCCGTATCCGGGCGTCTTCCTGCGCGTCCGAGGCGAGCATTCCCCCTCCCGACTCTGCCGATTGCAGCGGCGTTTCGGAAAAAGTGTTGGATACCGCACAAAATGACAAGGAAAATGTTGCAAACCGCTCACCGCCGGGCGGCGGCGCCGTCATTCCCCCGCCCGCCGCACCGTGCCACGCCAGATCAGTTGCGGGGCGATCCGGTGGGTCCGGTCTGGCGCGCCGGGCGCCAGCGCCGCCACCGCTGCCTCGGCCAGCGCATCAAGGGGCTGGCGGAAGGTGGTAAGGTTGTAGGCCTCCCACGCGGTCTGGGGGATGTCGTCGAAGCCGATCACACACAGATCGCGCGGGATCGCGGCGCCGAAACGGTGGCGCGCCGCGTCCATCAACCCGCAGGCCAGAAGATCGGTGGTACAGAAAACCCCATCAGGCCGGTCGGGCCGCGTCATCAGCGCGGTCCCCAGATCAAGCCCGGTCTGGTACGACGTCGCCCCCAGCGCCTCGACCGTCACGGCGACACCTTCGGCCTTTGCGGCGGCAAGAAAGCCCCGCTCCCGCCCGACAAGGCTGGGCGTTCCCGCGCGCGAGGTCGCAAGCGCGATCCGCCGGCACCCCGCCGCGACAAGGGCGACCAGCGCGCTGCGCCCGGCCGCCTCATCGTCCAGCCGGATCCTGACCGCGCCCGGCCGCTCCTCATCCCGGTTGATGAGGACAAGGCGCATCCCGTTGCGCAGGCAGGTTTCGGCCAGCGAGACATCGGGCATCCCCGACAGCACGATCGCGGCATCCGTGCGATAGGAAATCGCCTGCCGCAGCGCCCGCGCGACGCTGCCGTCCGAACGGTCGGAATTGATGAGAAGCGCCACCTTCCCCTCTTGCTGCAACCGCCCCGACAGCGCCGCCAGCAGGGCCGAGCGATAGGGGGTTTCGATCTCTGCCGCGATCAGGGCGACAAGGCCGGATTCGGCGCGCAGAAGGCCGCGCGCAAGGTGATTGACATGGTAGCCAAGCTGTTCGGCGGCCGAAAACACCTTGGCCCGCGTCTCGGCCGAAACCGGGGCACCGGGGGTGAAGCTGCGCGACACCGCAGTGCGCGAAACCCCTGCAAGTTCAGCGACATCCTTCGCACTGACCGACGAACGGGCCATGCCGCCTTCCCCTTTGAACAGCCGTGCAACACTGTCGCTGCACCGCCCCCAAACTGCCGCCATACGCGCTTGTTGACAAGAGCAGGGATCGGATTCCAAGCTGCTGCACAGGTGTGCAACGAACACCGCCTGTAAAAGGCAATCGGGAGGAAGACATGAAAAAACTGGCGATCGCCCTTCTGGGCGGAACCGCACTTGCACCGGCTGGCGCGATGGCGGGGGAACTGAACCTGATCTGCTCGGCCGATGTGGTGGTCTGCGAGAAGCTCGTGGGCGCCTTCCAGGGCGCCCATGACGGGACCACGGTGAACATGGTCCGCCTGTCCTCGGGCGAGGCCTATGCCAAGATCCGGGCCGAAGGGCGCAATCCGCAGACCGACCTCTGGTGGGGCGGCACCGGAGACCCGCATCTTCAGGCCGCCGCCGACGGGCTGACCGAGGAATACAAATCGCCGATGCTGGACCAGCTTTACCCCTGGGCCGTCAAGCAGGCCGAGGTGTCGGGCTACCGCACCGTCGGCGTCTATTCCGGCGCGCTTGGCTGGGGCTATAACAAGGACATCTTCGCCAGCAAGGGCATCACGCCGCCCGCCTGCTGGAAAGACCTCCTCGACCCCGCGCTGAAGGGCGAGATCGAGATCGCGGACCCCAACAGCTCGGGTACCGCCTACACGGCGCTGGCCACGCTGGTGCAACTGATGGGCGAGGATGAGGCATTTGCCTACCTCAAGGAACTGAACAACAACGTCGCGCAATACACCAAGTCGGGCTCGGCCCCGGTGAAGGCGGCAGCGCGGGGCGAGACGGGCCTTGGCATCGTCTTCCAGCATGACGCCGTGTCGCAGGCGGTGGAAGGTTTCCCCATCGTCGTCGGCTCCCCCTGCGAAGGCACGGGGTACGAAATCGGGTCGATGTCGATGGTCCTGGGCGGCCCGAACCCGGATGAGGCGAAGGTCTTCTACGACTGGGTCCTGACGCCAGAGGTGCAGGAACTGATGCCCGAGGCCGGGTCGTTCCAGATCCCGTCGAACGCATCCGCCAAGGTCCCGGATGAGGCGCCCGACCTCGGCTCGATCAAGCTGATCGACTATGATTTCGCCACCTATGGCTCCTCGGACAGGCGCAAGGAATTGCTGGCGCGCTGGGATGCCGAGATCGGCGGCCGCGCGGCCGAATGACCTTTGCGCCGGGCGGGCTTTGCGGTCCGCCCGGCCCTTTCCTAAGCGGGGCATCGGGTGACGTCGCAGGACAATCGCAGGCTTGATCTGACTCTGGCCGCCGGGCTGATCGCGCTGGTGCTGATGCCATGGTACCGCATCCGCCACGGCTTCTTCGGCTTTGACTGGCTGGCCGACCTGACCACCAAGCGCGACCTCTGGCCCGCGCTGGTGCAGGCCGTCACGGGCCGCTGGCAGCTATGGCCGATCCTTGCGCTGGGGGCGCTCGCGATCTTCCTGCGGCTGACCCGCGCGCCGGGCGCATCGCGCGGACGGGCGCTGGCCCTGACCGGCGCGGCGGGGCTGGTCTGGATGGTGGTCGAGGGGTTGTCCATCGGCCTGCGCGGCTGGAACTGGGGCCTGTTGGAGACCACCTTTGGCGCGGTCGGGGGACAGCCCGCCTTCGGCGCCGGGGCGCTGATCCTTGGCGCGATCTTCACCCTGATGATCGCCTTCGGCCAGGCAGAGCGCGGGGCGCTGAAGGGCGACGCCTTCGTGCTTGGCTCCATCGCGCTTCTGATCGCGCTGGTCGCGACATTCGTCTTCTACCCGATCCTGTCGATGTTCACCGGCGCGTTTCAGGATTTCGACGGCTCCTTCACGACCGAGGGCGTGGCGCGCAACATCATCGACCCGAAGATCTGGTCGCTGTCCTGCCTGACGGGCGGCTATTGCGGCGTCGCCTGGCGGACCTTCTTCCTTGCGATCTGTACTGCTGCCGGGACCACGACGCTGGGCCTCGCCTTCGCGCTGGTCGCCACCCGCACGGCCTTTCCGTTCAAAAAATCCCTGCGCCTGCTGACCGTCCTGCCAATCATCACCCCGCCCTTCGTCGTCGGCCTTGCCCTGACGATGATGCTGGGCCGGTCGGGCGTGGTGACGCAATGGATCGAGGCACTCACGGGGTTCGAACTGGGTCGCTGGCTTTACGGCTTGACCGGCATCTGGATCGCCCAGATGCTGTCCTTCACGCCGATCTCCTTCCTGATCCTGATCGGGGTCGTCGATGGCGTCAGCCCCTCGATGGAAGAGGCAAGCCAGACGCTGCGGTCCGACCGCTGGCGGACATTCCGAAAGGTCTCTCTGCCGCTGATGGCGCCCGGCCTCGCCAACGCCTTCCTGATCGGGTTCATCGAGTCGATGGCCGATTTCGGCAACCCGCTGGTTCTTGGCGGATCGGGCGGCGTGCTGTCGACCGAGATCTTCTTTGCCGTCGTCGGCGCGCAGAACGACCCCGCCCGCGCCGCCGTGCTGGCCACCGTCCTTCTGATCTTCACGCTTTCCGCCTTCCTCGCCCAGCGCTTCTGGCTGGCGGGGCGGAACTTTGCCACCGTGACCGGCAAGGGCGATGGCGGGCGTCACGCGATGCTGCCCGCACGGGTGGCCGCGCCGGTGATCGGGATCGTCCTCTTCTGGGGCGCCTTCACCATCGCGGTCTATGCGCTGATCCTCTTCGGCGGTTTCGTCCGGGTCTGGGGTCTCGACCATTCGCTGACGTTCGAGCACTACCAGCGTGCCTTCGGCGTGGCGCTGGACGGCGGGCTGCGCTGGACCGGGGTGGCGTGGAACAGCTTCTGGACGACGATGCGGATCGCGCTTCTGGCCGCGCCGCTGACCGCCGCCGTGGGCCTCTTGACCGCCTGGCTGATCGTGCGCCAGCGCTTCCCCGGCCGCGCGATCTTTGAATTCGCGCTGATGATGAGCTTTGCGATCCCCGGCACGGTGATCGGCATCAGCTATATCATGGCCTTCAACCTGCCGCCGGTTCAGATGACCGGCACCGCCGCGATCCTGATCGCCTGCTTCGTCTTCCGCAACATGCCGGTCGGCGTGCGCGGCGGTGTGGCGGCAATGGCGCAGCTTGACGGGTCGCTGGATGAGGCGTCGCTGACCCTTGGCGCAGGCTCGGGCCGGACGATGCGCCGGGTGATCCTGCCCCTGATGCGGCCCGCGATCCTGGCGGCCCTCGTCTACAGCTTCGTGCGCGCCATCACCTCGATCAGCGCGGTAATCTTCCTGGTCAGCGCCAAGTACAACATGGCGACCGCCTATATCGTCGGCCTGGTCGAAAACGGCGAATATGGCATCGCCATCGCCTATTCCTCGGTCCTGATCGTGGTGATGATCACGGTGATCGGCGGCTTCCAGCTGCTGGTGGGGGAACGGCAGATGCGCCGACGGGAACACAAGCTGAAGGAGGCCGCCGCATGACCGAGGCACGCCGGGGCGCGGTGGAATTCCGCAACGTCCGCAAGGAATTCGGGGCCTTCACGGCGATCCCGTCGCTGGACCTGTCCATCGCGCCGGGGGAGCTGGTGACGCTGCTTGGCCCCTCGGGCTGCGGCAAGACAACGACGTTAAGGATGCTGGCCGGGCTGGAAAGCCCGACCTCGGGCCGGATCGAGATCGGCGGGCAGGACGTGACGCGGCTGCCCGCGAACCGGCGCGACGTGTCGATGGTGTTCCAAAGCTACGCGCTTTTTCCGCATATGAGTGTCGCGGGAAACGTGGCCTACGGGCTGGAGGCGGGCGGCCTGAAGGGGCCGGAGGCACGCGCGGCGGCCGAAAAGGGGCTGGACCTTGTCGGGCTTGGCGGGCTGGGCGACCGGCTTCCGGCGGAACTGTCGGGCGGGCAGCAGCAGCGCGTGGCGGTGGCCCGCGCGCTGGTGCTGGAACCGCAGGTTCTGCTGCTGGACGAACCGCTGTCGAACCTCGACGCGCGCCTGCGCCGCCGGGTCAGGACCGAGATCCGCGACCTTCAGCAGCGCCTTGGCTTCACCGCCGTCTATGTCACCCATGACCAGGAAGAGGCGCTGGCCGTCTCCGACAGGATCGTGGTCATGCGCGACGGCGAAATCGCCCAGATCGGCACCCCGCGAGAGCTTTACGATGCGCCAGCCTCCGAATTCATCGCGGATTTCATCGGTGAGGCGAATGTGGTCGATGCGGAGATTGTCGCAACCTCCGGCGGGCAGGCGCAGGTGCGCCTTGGCGGCCTGCTGGCGGACATGCCCGCCCGCGGGTTGCTGGCGGGACCGGCGCGGGTGGCGCTGCGGTCGAACGCGCTCCGCGTCGGGGCGATGACGGGCGGCGGGCTTGACGGCGCCGTGGCCACCTCGGCCTTCCTCGGCGATCATGTCGAATACGAAATCGACAGCGCCCTTGGCCGCATCTTCGTGATCGACGACGAAAGCGACCAGCCGCTTGCCCCCGGCACCCCGGTGACGCTGACCCTGAAGCCGCGCGGCGCGGCGCTGATCCCATGACGGAGACGATGATGACACCGGACCTCGATGCCCGGCTGGCCCGCGCGACCGAGATCGCGAAAGAGGCCGGCGCGCTGGCGCTGCATCATTTTCAGAACCGCGACCGGCTGGTGATCGAGACCAAGCGTCATGTGACCGACCTCGTGTCCGAGGCCGACCGCACGGTCGAGGTGCTGATCCGCGACGCCCTCACCGCCGCCTTCCCCGAGGATGCGCAACTGGGTGAGGAACATGGCGAAAGCCCCGGCACCTCCGGTCTGACCTGGGTCATCGACCCCATTGACGGCACCGCGCCCTATCTGAACGGCCTGCCCGGCTGGTGCGTGTCCATCGGCGCCTGCGACGCCGACGGGCCCGTGATCGGGGTGATCCATGCGCCGGTGCTGGGGGAGATGTTCGTGGCTGCGCGAGGGCGGGGTGCGACGGTCAACGGTGTGCCGATGCGGGCTGCCGCGGGCGATCTGCGGTCTGGCCTTCTGGGGATCGGCGCGAATGACCGGGTCCCGGCGGCGCGGGTGGGCGAGATGGTCACGCGGCTGATGGAGGCCGAAGCGGCCTGGACCCGTTATGGCTCGGGCGCGCTGATGCTGGCCTGGGTCGCGGCGGGGCGGCTGGTGGGCTATGCCGAACCGAGGATGAGCGCCTGGGACTGCATGGCGGGCTATGCGCTGATCCTTGAGGCGGGCGGCAAGGTCCGCCCCTTCCCGCAAGGCGCGGCGATCACTTACCCCGCCCCGGTTCTGGGCGCAGGCCCCGGCGCGTTTGCCGAACTGGTCAGCCTGACGCGGTTCTCGGACGACGCCTGCTGGGTGTGATCTGGGTGGTGCCTCAGGCGCGGCAAGGACGCTGTCCAACTATCGTCAGATTCGCCCGATAAAGCGCTGCGCGGAACACGAAGGAAGAGCAGTATTCATGAGTTCACGAAAGCTGGGCCTGACGGCCCTTGTCGTTTTCGGCAGCCTGATGGCAGTGACGTTTCTGGCCTGGGACGGGATCGCCGCCCGGATCAACGACCGCGCGCTTGACCGGTTCGAGGCGTCCGACATCCCCACCGCCCGGCTTTACTGGGCAACACTGGCCCTGACCGGGGATGCGACCGCGGAAAACAACCTCGGCGTACTGGCGCAGCGCGGATATGACATGCCGCCGGACCCCGATCTTGCCCGCGCGCATTTCACCACGGCCGCAGACAAGGGCAGCGCCGTCGCCGCCTACAACCTCGCCCGGATGGGCAAGGACCGGTATGGCACCGACCCGGAAGAGGTGCGCCGCCACATCGCCCTTCTCAAGCCGCTGGCCGATGCGGGCGACCCGCACGCGGCAGCCGAGATGGTCCGGCGGCTCTATTTCCTCAACCGCGCCGAGATCCTCGGTATCGGCGAAGGCCTCTCCGACCTCCGCGTTTCCTATGCCCGCCAAGCCGCCGAAAGCGGATCTCCGGTCTATCTTTACCTGCTTGGCCAGACGCTGGAGGAGCGCTATGGCGAAACCGGCAATCTGGCCGATCTTGGCGAAGCGGTCGAGGCCCTGCTGGCCGCGCTGGACCTCGGGGAACCCCGCGGCGCCTCGGCACTGGCCGGGATCGCCTGGCAGACACCGGCGCGCGACCTCGCCGGCCTTCCGGCGGCCTTCTCGGCAAGGGACCGTTTCGGCTGGTGGAAAGTCGCGGCCGACGGCGGGCTTCTTTCGGCCAAATGCGCCATCGCGGTCAACCGGCTGCGCGAAATCTCGCGGCAGGAAACGCTGCCCCAGGCCGCGCAGGCGCCCGGTCCGCTGGACGCGGAGACCGAAGAAGCGCTTGCCTACGCTGAAGACTGCGCCACGGCAACGCGCGAAACCTACCGCGTGGACAACAGCCCCTTCGGCCGACCCGCGCTTTATGCCGGGCGACCCACGGGCAGCTATCCCGCGCTGTCCAACAGCCCCGCCTATGCGGCCAAGATCCTTGGAATCGTCTATGCCGAGGGCCGCCTGCGCCCGCGTGACCCCGATCTGGCCCGGCACTGGTTCCAGCGCCCGCTGAAGGAAGGGTTTCCGCATATCGAGGACATGCTGAACGCCCTCTGAGCGCCCCACCCGGCCGCTTGCATTTCCCCAAGCCGACAAGGATGATCGGGGCCACGAAACGGCACCTTGACGCGCCGCGCGTGGTGGAGGGACGATGAACCGCCTGATCCAGCCCCAACTCTCCGCCGCCGACACCGCCCGCGCCGTCGCCGCGCGGCGCCTGACGGCCGAGGACCGGATCGCCGCCGCCCTGACGAGGATGGAGGAGGTTCAGCCAGCGCTGAACCCTTTCACCATCATCCTGCGGGATGAGGCGATGGCAGCGGCGCGGGCGCTTGACGCGGCGCTGGACGGCGGCGCGAAACCGGGTCTTCTCTGCGGCGTGCCGGTGGCGCTGAAGGATTTCACCCCCTCGGCGGGCCATCCCGCGACCCGAGGGTCATGGACCCTGTCCGATGCGCCCGGCACCCATGACCCGGTGATCGTGCGGCGCCTGAAGGCCGCGGGCGCCATCATCGTCGGCAAGACGACGACGCCCGAATTCGCCCATTCCGGCTTTACCCGCAGCCCGCGCTGGGGCATGACCCGCAATCCGCACGATCCCATGCGCAGCGCGGGCGGATCGTCCGGCGGGTCTGCCGTCGCCGTGGCAAGCGGCTGCGTGCCGCTGGCCGAAGGGACCGACATGGGCGGTTCGGTCCGCATTCCGGCGGCGCTTTGCGGGGTGGTCGGGTTGAAGCCCGGCCTTGGCCGCATCCCGATGGATATCCTGCCGACCGTCTTCGACGACATGTCCCATTTCGGCCCGCTCGCGACCTCGGTCGGGGATGCCGCACTGTTCCTGAAAGCGGTGGAGGGGCAGGACCCGGCCGACATCCTGTCGCGCCCCGCCTTACCGGACCCGGCCCCGGCGGAGGGGCTGACGGGCAAGCGCTTCGCCTATTCGCCCGACCTTGGCTACTATGCCGTCGCGCCCGAGGTCGCGGCGACCATGGACCACGCCATCGCGCGGCTGCGGGCGGCGGGGGCCGAGGTGACAGAGGTCGCCCTGCCCTGGACGCGGCGCGTCAACGACCTGTGGCTGACGCTCTGGTCCGTGGCGCTGGCCGCCGCCTGGGGCGACCGGGTAGAGGGCCAGCGCGACCGCATGGACCCCGAGCTTCTGTCGCTGATCGAGGTTTCCGCCGGGCTGTCGGCGGTGGATTACAAGCGGCTGGAATTCGAACGCACAACCTTCTGGCACGACTTCGCCGCCCTGCTGGACGGTGCGGACGCCTTTATCTGCCCGACCTGCGCCAAGACCGCGCCTCTGGCCACCGACACCGACGACATGCACGACAAGACGCTGCCCGACGGGCGCTATGGCGGGCTGGACATGACCAGCCCGTTCAACCTGCTTGCCCCCTGCCCGGCCATCAGCCTGCCCCTGCCGGTGGGCGACGGAATGCCGGTCGGGCTGCAACTGGTGGGTCATCCCTATCGGGACAACCGGCTTGTGTCGCTGGCCCGCGATCTGGAACGCGCCTTCGCGGGGTAAGGCCCGCTACCCCCGCAACCGCCGCCCCACCGGGTCGAAGGGCGCGCCGTCCAGAACCGTCGCGCCATGCGGGCGGCCAAGGATCATCACCTCAAGCCCGGTCCCCGGCACGATCTCCGGCCGCAGATAGGCCAGCGCCAGCGACTTGCCGACGTGATAACCATAAGCGCCGGAAGAGATCTTGCCGGCGGGCTTCCCATCCGCGTCGAAAATCGGCTCTCCCCCCGTCGCATCGGCGGTCTCGGCGCGGACCTCAAGCACCCGCAGCACCTCGCGCGCGGGCTGTTGCAAGACCCGCAGACAGGCCTCGCGGTTCAGAAAGTCCTTGTCGGCCCGGACCAGCCCCGCAAGCCCGCATTCCTGCGGCCAGTATTCCGGGCTGTAGTCGCGGCCCCAGCTGCCATAGCCCTTCTCGACCCGAAGGCTCATCAACGCGCGGCTGCCGACTGGCCCGGCGCCGTGAGGCGCCATCGCGTCCAGAAGTGCGGTGTAAAGGCGCGGTTGGTCGGCCTCGGCGCAATGCAACTCCCATCCCAGATCGCCGGTGAAGGAGACGCGGATCGCGATGCAGGCGACCCCCGCGACCGTGATCCGCGCCGAGCGGAAGAAGGGGAAGGCGGCGTTCGACAGATCGGTATCGGTCAGCCCTTGCAGGATCTCCCGCGAAAGCGGCCCGGCAAGGTTGAAGCCCGCCATCGCCTCGGTCACCGACCGCCACGCCGTCCCCGCAGGCAGCGGCACCGCGTCGAAAAAGCGCTTGTGATAGCGTTCGGCCATGCCCGAGCCGATCATCAGGTAATCGCCATCGCCCAGGCAGGTGATGGTGAAATCCCCCGCGATGCCGCCGCGCCTGCCGATCAGCGGCGCAAGGCAGGACCGGCCCGCCTGCCCCGGCACATGGTTCGCGACAAGGGCGTTCAGCCAGTCCCGCGCGCCGGGGCCGGTGACGCGGTATCGGGCAAAGTTGGAGATGTCGATCAGGCCCGCGCGGTCCCGCAGCATCCGTGCCTCGCGCCCCACCGGCGCCCACCAGTTCTGCCGGTCGAACCCGATCGTTTCTTCGACGGGTTCCTCCCCGGCGGAAAACCACAAGGGATGTTCCCAGCCGTAGTTCAGGCCAAAGACCGCCCCCATCTCCTTCTGCATGGCGTAAACCGGACGGGTGCGCACCGGGCGGCCTGCCGCGCGTTCCTCATTCGGGAAGTGGATCTTGAAGCGGTTGGCGTATTGGTCGGCGACCCGCGCGCGGGTGAACGCCTTCCCCGCCCAGTGGCCATAGCGGGCAAGGTCCCAGCCGAACATGTCCAGCTTCGGCTCCCCCTCCACCATCCATTCGGCCGAAAGAAGGCCAAGCCCGCCGGATTGCGAAAAGCCGGGGATGATGCCGTTGCAGCAGAAGTAGTTGCGCAGTTCCGGCACCGGGCCGAACAACGCGGCACTGTCGGGCGACCAGATCATCGGCCCGTTGATGACGCGCTTGATCCCCGCCTCGCCCACCGCCGGAACGCGGGCGATGGCGCGCATCATGTTCGGCTCGATCCGCTCAAGATCGTCGGGGAACAGCTCATGCCCGAAGCCCTGGGGCGTGCCGTCCTCGGCCCAGAACCGCATGTCGCGTTCATAGGCGCCGACCAGCAGGCCCTTGCCCTCTTGCCGCAGGTAGTATTCGCCGTCGCGGTCGGCGACGGAGGGCAGGCGGCGGTCCATCGCGGCGATCTCCGCGATGGTCTCGGTGACGAAATACTGATGCTCTGTCGGCATCAGCGGCAGGTCAATGCCGGCCAATGCCGCCACCTCGCGCGCCCAGAGGCCCGCCGCGTTCACCACCCAACCGGCGCGGATCGACCCGCGCGGGGTTTCGACGATCCACGACCCGTCGGCCTGCGGCACCGTCGCCGTCACCGGCGTGAAACGGTGGATCTGCGCGCCCCGCGCCCGCGCCCCCGCCGCATAGGCCATCGTCACGCCCGAGGGATCGACATTGCCGCCCTGCGGTTCGTACATGATGCAGCGGATGCCGTCGAAATCGACCAGCGGATGCAGACGCTCTGCCTCATCCCGGCCGATCTCGTAAAAATCCATCTTGTAATAGCGCGCCTTGGCCGCCTGAAGCCGCAACTGATGTTCGCGCGCCTCGGTCTGGGCAAGGTAGAGGGAGCCGGGCTGAAAGATCCCGCAGCCCTGTCCCGTCTCGGCCTCCAGCTCCTTGTAAAGGCCCATCGTGTAGTGCTGAAGGCGGCTGATATTGGTGCTGTCATGCAGCCCGTGGATATTCGCCGCCGCATGCCAGGTAGAGCCTGAGGTCAGTTCCGTCCGCTCCAAGAGCACCACGTCGGTCCAGCCAAGCTTGGCAAGGTGGTAGAGGATCGAACAGCCAACCAGCCCGCCGCCGATGACGACGGCCTGGGCATGGGACGGCAGGGGCGTGGCTTCGGTCATGGATCGGGTCCCGGATCAGAGCGCGTCATAGTCGCGCGAGGCGCTTTCATAGGTGAATTTCATCGGCACCGGCAGCGTGGTCCGCCACACCCGCGCCATCCCGCCGCCGATCAGCGACAGCGCGCGGCCGGTGTCCGCGACCGCGCCGCCGTAAAGCCGGTTGGCCATGTTCAGGACGGCGGTTTCGTGCATGGCCGGGCTGCCCGAACCGCAGGCATCCTTGACCAGAAGGATATGCACCCCCCGTTCCACCCCGTCCTTGACGGTGGCGGCGACGCAGGCCTCGGACCAGCAGCCGCAGACGATCAGCCAGTCGATGCCCTGCCGGTCCATCGCCTCGGCCAGACCGGGCGCGGTAAAGCAACTCGCATCGCGTTTCACGATGACGGTTTCCTGCGGCAGGGGGGCAAGTTCCGGCGAAATCTCCGCCCCCGGCGTCCCGGCATCGGAAAAGGCCGACCGGCCATCATCGCCCTTTGGATGGAAGGGCCGGGTCACATCGGCCGCCGTATCGACAAGGTAGACGGTGTGCAGGACCGGCATCCCCCGCGCCCGCGCCGCCGCCAGAAGCCGGGCGCAGTTGGCGACGACCGTCTCGTAACCGTGGACGAGGTAACGGAAATCGCTCCGATGCTCCTCCTGCATGTCGATCAGAAGAAGCGCGGCCTTTCCGGGCGGCAGGGTCAGCGTGTCGTGCATGGGCGCACCTTCTGTCGGGCCTGCGGCATCAGGGCGTTTCCCCCAGCGCGCGTTTCAGATGGGTGATGGCAGGCTCCGACGGCAGCGCGGCGAGGAAGCTGTGCGCCTCGCCCTCGGCCACCAGAAGCCGCGCCTTCAGGCGGTCGGCCAGCGCCCGCGCCTGATACAGGATCGGGTCGGCACCGGCGCCGAGGATGGTCATCCGCGCCGGGGCGGCGAACCCCTCCGCCATCGGATCATAGCGCGCATCGCCCCCGGCAATCCCGTTCGGATCCAGCCTGCGCTGATAGGCGGCAAGCGATTTCGGCCCCAGCCCCCCGGCCTCATCCTCCCCCAGCCCGACCGGACGGGGGATAGAGGCGGTGCCACCGGGATAGAAAAGGACCACGTCCCCGATCCGACCGCGTTCCTCAACCGTCAGCCCGGCATGCGCCCAAAGCGCAACCAGCCCGCCCGCACTGTCGCCCATCAGCCGCAGGCGCGGATGGCTACGAAGCTGGCGGCGGAGGGCGGCCACCGCATCCTTGGCCTGCGCCGGGAAGGCATGTTCGGGGGCCAGCCGGTAGCGGATCGAAATGACCGGCGCGCGGGTCAGATGCGCGATCCAGGCGGTGTTGATGCGGTGCGTCTCGGGAGAGCCGACGACAAAGCCGCCGCCGTGGAAGTAGACCACCGGCACCCCCTCCACCCGGTCGGGCGTGCAGATCAGGCCGCCGGGACAGGCGCCATCGGGCGCAAGCGCCGTGATCGCGACATCATCCGGCAGGACCGGGTTGACCACCTCGGGGCTGGCATTGCGCCAGCGGCGAAGGTCGTCGGGGTCACCGTTGATCCAGTCGGGGGCCGCGTCCGCCATCCTCAGGACCAGTCGTGCTTGCGGAAAAGCTCCGCCGCGCGGGCGACGGCATCCGCGTTCAGCGTGAAGCCAAGGCCGGGTCGCCCCGCAAGCGCCAGCCGCCCCTTCACCGGAGTCAGGCCGGGGCTTTCCACGATGTCCTCTTTCAAGAGCTGCCACATGATCTGGTTGCCGTCGTCAAGGTTCGGGATCGCGCGGCCGACATGATGTTCGGCGCAGGTGGAAATCCCCGTCGTCATCGAGGAATGGATGCAGAGGTTCAGCCCCGCCCCTTCCGCAATCGTCGCCGCCTTGATCGTGCCGCGCAGCCCGCCGATCTCACGCGGGCCGATGGCGACCATGTCGGCGGCCCCGGTCGCGCAGACGCGGTAGACCTCGTCCAGCGTGAAGATCGCCTGATCGGCACCGATGGCGATGGGCGAGCGTTCCGTCACCCGCCGCAGCGCCTCGATGGAGCGTGAGGTGGTCGGCTGCTCGATATACTCGATGCCGTAGGGCGCGAAATCGGTCAGCCGCCGGATCGCGGTGGAAACGTCCCAGGCCTCATTCGCGTCCAGCCTGAGGCGCGCGTCGCCAATGGCCTCGCGCACCAGTCGCACGGCGTCGCGGTCATGTTCGGTCCCGACACCGACCTTGAGGTAGATCACCGGCTCCCCGATGCTGACCGCATGGGCGGCGTCGGCCGCGATCGCCTTAGGGCTTTCGCCCTGAAGGAAATAGAAATAGCCCACATCCTTGCGCCGTTGCCCGCCGAGCAGGTCCCAGACCGGACGGCCGAGAAGTTTGCCCTGAAGATCGAGCGCGGCCATCTCCAGTCCCGACTGCAACTGGTTGGCATAGCGCGGCATGTTGCCCCCGAAGGTCAGGAACAGCGCCCGATAGGCATCGGCCCAGCCCGCCGCAATGTCGAAGACCGAGGTGCCGACCAGCCGCCGCCCGACCTTGTCCAGCACCCGCGCCTGCGCGGTGGCATCCGGCGCGGTCGTCGTTTCGCCATAGCCGATGGTGCCATCCTCGGCCTCCATCGCGATCAGGTTGACGACGAACGCCTCTTCAACCCCCTGCGACCATATATACGGCACCTTCAGCGGCAGTCGCAGCGAGGTGACCGTGACGGATTTGATCTTCATGGCTGCCCCCTGCTGAACGCCCATGGGCAAGGAGTATCCGATGGCGGTGGCCCCGCATTGCCCGGATGCGCCAGAAAATGACGCAAACGGACGATGTCAGGGAGTGCGCGCCGGGGCCTACTGCGCCTGCCGGATCAGCGGATAGGCGGCGCGGAAACGGGCATAGCCATCCTCGAAGGGCGCGCGAAGCTCTGCCACAGGGTCGATCTGACGGCCAAGCGCGGGGCCTTCCATCACCTCTTGCGGATCGGCGCCGGTCGCCGCGCAGATCGCCAGCCGGGCCGCGCCAAGGGCCGCGCCGAACTCCCCGCCCGCGGGCAGGTGCAGCGGCACGCCCAGAACCGTCGCGATCATCCGCAGCCAGTAAAGCGACCGTGTGCCACCGCCGATGGCGATCAGCCCGTCGAACCGCGCGCCCGTCGCCGTCAACGCATCGAAATTGTCGCGCAGCGCGAAGGCCACGCCTTCCAGCACCGCGCGGGTCATGTCGTCGCGCGTGGTGTCGGTGCCAAGCCCGGTGAAGCCGCCCCGGATCACCGCGTCGTTATGCGGCGTCCGTTCGCCCGACAGATAGGGCAGGAACCGCGCCTTGCCCGGCGCGACCGGATCGTCGCCCAGCGCGGCGGTCAGGTCGGCGGGCTTTGCGCCGACGATGCCGGACAGCCAGTTGAGGCTGTCGGTCGCCGACAGCATGACGCCCATCTGGTACCAACGGTTCGGGACCGCGTGGCAGAAGGTGTGGACCGCGGTTTCGGGCGCGGGCGTATAGCCCTGCCGTGCGGCCACGATGACGCCGGAGGTCCCGAGCGAGACGAAGCCCTGCCCTTCGTCCAGCGCCCCGATCCCGCAGGCGGCAGCGGCATTGTCCCCCGCCCCGCCAGCGACCGCGACATCGCCGCCGACACCCCATTTGCGCGCAAGGTCCGCCCTGAGCGTCCCGGCGCGGTCCGCCCCTTCGACGATCCGGGGCATCTGGTCGCGCCGCATATGTCCCTGTTCCAGCAGGTAATCCGACCATTCCCGCCGCCCGGTATCGAGCCATGAGGTCCCCGCACCGTCGGACATGTCGGACACATAATCCCCGGTCAGGTAGAGGTTGAGATAGGCGGCGGGCAAAAGCACCTTGCGGATGCGGGCGAAATGCGCGGGCTCATGCGCCCGCACCCATTCCAGCTTGGGCGCCGTGAAGCCCGGAAAGACGATGTTGCCCGACAGCTCCCGCACCCGGTCGGTGGCGTCCAGCCGCGCGGCCTCGGCCTCGGACCTGGTGTCGTTCCACAGGATACAGGGCCGGATCACCGTGTCCGTCTCATCCAGCAGCGTCGCGCCATGCATGTGACCGGCGATGCCGATCCCCTTCAGCCGCGCGAATTCGGGATGGGCCGCGCGCAGGTTGGCCACCGCCCCTTCCAGCGCCGCGATCCAGTCCGCCGGGTCCTGTTCCGACCAGCCGGATTTCGGATGGGCGGCGGCGTAATGCCATTCGGTCGACCCGACCGGAACGCCCCCCTCATCGACCAGAAGCGCGCGCAACCCGGAGGTGCCGAGGTCTATGCCGAGAAAGCTCATCTTCCACCCTTCGCAATTCCGCGCCGCGCGCCGTCACAAGCGAACCGCGACGCGATATGTCGCAACCGGAGGCCATTGCGCGGCCGCGCGCACTGTCGCCGCGAACGGGGCGGCTGTCCAGCCGGATCATGGCCCCGGCGCATCTCAGCCAATCGCCCCGAACACGCCGGATATGTCGGAGAGAACCGGCGACGCCCCCTTTTCCGCAAGAAGCGCCGCATGGGGACCCTGCCGCCCGTCAAGATGCGATCCGCCGACGAAGCCGACCGCCCGCGCCCCTGCCGCCACGGCGCCCGTGACGCCAAGGGGGGAATCCTCCACCACGACGCAAGCGGACGGCGCGACCTGCAATTGCGCCGCCGTGAAAAGGAAGATGTCGGGCGCGGGCTTGCCGCGTGCCACCTGATCGGCGCTGAAGGCGCGGCCCCGGAAACGGTCCGACAGACCCGCACAGTCAAGCGTGTAGGTCATCCGGCGAATGGAGCCGCCCGTGGCGATGGCAAAGGGGATGCCCGCGCCTTCAAGCCGGTCGAGAAGCGCCTCGACACCGTCGATCAGCCGCAGCCCGGTGCGGTAGCTTTCGAACAGCCGCCGTTCCACCCGGTCGGTGAAATCGGGCGGGCAATCGACGCCCAGCTTTTCGGCGACATGGTCGCAGATCACCCGCATCGACACGCCAAGGAAGGAATCCCGGATCGCCTCGAAGGTGGTGCCGGGAATGCCCAGCGCCTCCATCTCGGCGACGATCGCGCCGATGGAGAGCGGTTCGCTGTCCACAAGGCAGCCGTCGAGATCGAAGATCACCGCGCGGTTCGGCATAGCTTTCTGCGTCATCGGCCCGACGCGTCAAAGCCGCTCTTCGGTCTTGCGATCGAAGAGATGGACATTGGCGGGGTCGATCAGAAAGCCGATCGTCTCACCCGGTCTTGCCCGGATACGATCCTTCACGACCGCGTCGATCAGATCCTCGCCCGCGCGGGCGAAGACCTGCGTCTCTGACCCGGTCGGTTCGGTCACCACCACCGTGACCGGAATGCCATCGGCCGACACGGCGATATGTTCGGGGCGGATGCCATAGACCACCTCGGCCCCGTCGCGGGCGCCCGTTTCGGGGATCGGCAAGCGCAGCCCGCCGTCCGAGACGAAATGCCGCCCGCCCGCATCCTGCCCGATCCGGCCATGGACGAAGTTCATGGAAGGTGAGCCGATGAAGCCCGCGACAAAGACATTTGCGGGCCGGTCATAAAGGTCCAGCGGCGCGCCGATCTGTTCGACCCGGCCGTCGCGCATGACGACGATCTTGTCGGCCATGGTCATCGCCTCGATCTGGTCATGGGTCACGTAGACGATGGTGGTCTTCAGCCGCTGGTGCAGTTCCTTGATCTCGACCCGCATGGTGACGCGAAGCTTCGCGTCGAGGTTCGACAGCGGTTCATCGAAGAGAAAGACGCTCGGATCGCGCACGATGGCGCGGCCCATCGCGACCCGCTGGCGCTGCCCGCCCGACAACTGTTTCGGATAGCGGTCGAGAAGATGCGCCAGATCAAGGATACCCGCCGCCTTGCCGACCTTCTCGTCGATCTCGGCCTTAGGGCGTTTCGCCATCTTCAGCGGAAAGCCGATATTCTCGGCCACGGTCTTGTGCGGGTAAAGCGCGTAGGACTGAAACACCATGGCGATGTCGCGATCCTTGGGCGGCACCCCGTTCACGACCCTGTCGCCGATGGAGATCTGCCCGGCCGAGATTTCCTCAAGCCCCGCAAGCATCCTGAGCAGCGTGGACTTGCCGCAGCCGGACGGCCCGACAAGGACGACGAATTCGCCATCGGCAATATCGACGCTGACGCCGTGCATGACCTGAACGGGCCCATAGCGCTTGATGACGTTGTTTATGGTTACGCTGGCCATGACTGTCCCCCTACTGCGGCAGTTCGATCTGCATCTTCACGTCGGCAGGCGGGGCCGAAGCGGCGATTTCAAAGGCCCGGACGCTGTCGTCAAAGGCGAAGGTCCGGGTGATGAGCGGTTTGACGTCGATGGCACCGGAGGCGAGCATCGCCACGCAGCGCGGGAAGACATGGGCGTAACGGAAGATGTTCTCCACCCGCGCCTCGCGCACCATCGCGGCGCCCGCGTCATAGCGGATCGGGTCGGGCTGGCCGCCGATCATCACCACGCAGCCGCCCGGCGCGAGCGGTTCGAACACCTGCGCGGCGGCGGCGGGGGAGCCGGTCGCCTCGAACACCACATCGGCGCCCCAGCCGCCGGTTTCGGCCTTCACCCGCGCGACGAGGTCGCCGCCCGGCACGGCCACGCCGGTGATCGCCGGGCTGAGGCTTTCGGCGATCTCCAGCTTTTTCTCGGACAGGTCGCTGACATAGACGCGCGCGCACCCGGCGGCCAGCGCCGACAGCGCGGTGACAAGCCCGATCGGCCCGGCACCAAGGACGACGCCGATATCGCCCGGCTTCACCCGCGCCTTGGTCGCGGCATGGACACCGACGGCCAGCGGTTCGACCATCGCGGCTTCGGCAAAGCTTACAGTGTCGGGCAGCTTGAAGGTGAACCCCTCGGGGTGGACGCAGGTCGGGCGCAGGATGCCATGGACCGGCGGCGTGGCCCAGAACCGGACGGCGGGGTCGATGTTATACATGCCAAGCCGCGTCGCTCGGCTGTTCGGATCGGGGATGCCCGGCTCCATGCAGACGCGGTCGCCGACAGTCAGCGTCGTGACCTCCGCCCCCGTCTCGATCACCGTGCCGGACGCCTCATGCCCAAGGATCATCGGTTCGTTGACCACGAAGGGGCCGATCCGCCCATGGGTGTAGTAATGCACATCCGATCCGCAGATACCCACGGTATGCAGCCTGATCCGCACATCGCGCGGGCCAAGGGTTTCCTCGACCCGGTCGATGGCCGGGAAGTCGCGCAGCGAAAGTTCGTCTTTCCGTTCAAGAACCAGCGATTTCATGTCTTTATCCTTTCCCGCCTCAACCCTTGCGGACGATCAGCACGGCAAGCGCCAGCGCGATGGCATTGCTGATCCAGATCGACGGGCCAAGCGGTTCGATGAACCTGAACCAGAACAGCGACAGCGCCACCCAGATCACGACCGAGATGAAGATCCGGTCGAACCAGTTGGTCTCGATCGGCAGGAAGCCCGGTCGGTCGGGCGCGGCCGCCGGACTGTCCTCGTCGAAATGCAGCAGCGGATCAACGGATGTGGTCTTGTCGCTCATGCCCCTATCCTTTCACCGCGCCGAAGGTCAGGCCGGCGACGATATGGCGCTGCACCAGGCTGAAGACGATCAGCGCCGGGATCAGCGTGAAGACGGAAATCGCGGCCATGATCCCCCATTCGGTGCCGGTCGTGGTGACGTATTCGGACAGGCCCGTGGTCAGCGTCCGGGCGTTGAAATTGGTCAGTGTCGCGGCCAGCAGGTATTCGTTCCAGGCAAAGACCCAGGTCAGGATCAGCGTGACGGCCAGACCGGGCCGGGCCAGCGGAAAGACCACCTCGGTGATGACCTTGAAGGGGCTTGCCCCGTCGACATAGGCCGCCTCGTCCAGTTCCTTGGGGATGCCGTCCACGGTCGGGCGCAGGGTCCAGATCGCGAAGGGCAGGTTGAAGGTGCAATAGACAAGGATCATCCCCGTCCGCGTATCGGCCAGCGAGAAATCCCCGATCTTGTAGACCTGCGTCAGCAGCAGGAAGAGCGGCAGCAGGAAGACGGCGGGCGGCGCCATGCGGTTGGTGATGGTCCAGAAGAAGATGCTTTCCTTCCCGCCAAGGTCAAAGCGCGACAGCGCATAGCAGGCAAGGAACCCCAGCAGCGTACACAAAAGCGCGTTGCAGGAGGAGATGATGAGAGAGTTCATCATGTAGCGCCGCAGCGTCGCATCGTTCAGCACGTCGATATAGTTCTGCCAGTAGACCTTGGTCAGCAGCACCTCGGGGGTCGAAAACAGCTCTACCGCCGGTTTCACGGAAATGACGAACAGCCAGTAGATCGGGAACAGCGTCAGGAAGCTGACGAACAACCAGAAAAGGATGAAAAGCCAGGGTGTCTTCGTCTTCATCGGATCATCCCTTCTTCGATGTGCGCGGCGCGATCAGGCTGACGTAAAGCAGCCAGCACGCGACGATGGTCAGGTAAAGGACGATGACAGAGATCGCCGAGCCGTAGCCGTAATTCGTGCGCGGGAAGACCTCCTTGTAGATGTGGACGCCGACATAGCGCGTGGCCGATCCCGGCCCGCCTCCGGTCAGCATCAGCACCTCATCCACCGTGCGCAGCGCGTCCATCAGGCGGATGAAGACGGTGGCCAGGATCGCCGGGCGGATCATCGGCAGCGTGATGTGCCAGAAGATCTGGCGCTTGTTCGCGCCGTCGATCTGGGCCTGCTCGAACGGGTCGGGCGGCAGCGAGACAAGCGCGGCGATCAGCGTGAGTGTGACCAGCGGTGTCCAGTGCCAGACATCCATGATGATCGTCACGATGAAGGCGGCGGCGGCACTTTGGCCGATGTTCAGGTCATAGCCGAACCAGTTGTGCAAGAGATGCGGGATGATGCCGATCGAAGGCGTCGTCATCAGCTTCCAGATCGAACCGACGATGATCGGCGCCATGATGAGCGGCAGCGTATGGATGGTGCGAAAGATCGCCTTGCCGGGAAAGTCCTTCATGAAGGCCTGCGCCAGAAGGTAGCCCACGATCAGCTCCGAGACGACGGCGAAAAAGACGAAGGCCGCCGTGACGCCGAGCGAGGCCATGAATTGCGCGTCAAAGACCACCTGGCGGTAGTTGGTGGCCCAGTTGAAGCTCATCCCCGGATCGGCGGCGAAGGGGTTCCACTGATGGAAGGACACCCAGAGGACATATAGGAATGGAACCACGCCGAAGAAGAAGAGGATGATCAGCGTGGGCGCAAGCAAAAGCCAGCCCAGTGTCTTGGATTGCATGGCGCATCACCTCCGAAGGCGTGGCGACGGGGAGAGGGCAGGCCCCGCCCGTGAGGTTCGGGAGAAGAACGGGCCGCCGCCGGACGCGGCGACCCGTCTTGTCGTGGTGGCAGGTCTACTTGCGGTAGCCGAGCGCCGTAAGCTCTTCCTCGGCCTTCGCGGCCATCTGGTCGAGGCCGGTATCCGGGTCGATCGCGCCGGTCAGGATCTGATAGAAGATCGGCGCCGTCGCCTCGCGCACCTGCGCGTGGAACGGATAGGCGGGCGCCCCGGCAAAGAGCCGACCCTGATCCTTCAGCATGGTGAAGTAGCCGTTCAGCTTCTTGTCAAGGTCCTGCACCTTCGGGTCGTCATAGGTCGCGGTATTGGTGATCCGCGATCCGGCGACGGCCCAGTCCGGCTGCACCTCGTTCTGCGCGATGTATTCAAGGAACAGCATCGAGGCTTCCTTGTTCTTCGACGTGACCGGCAGGCCGAAGGCGCCGCCGTCATAATAGCCGATATAGCCCTTGCCGGATTCCGCATCGGCCAGCACGCCGTCCGAAAGCGGCGGCAGCGCCACGCCGACATTGCCGACAACCCGCGACTTCGTCTCGTCCGAGGCGACCCAGGCGGCGTTCTCGCCATAGACCAGCCCCTGCGCGGCACGGCCCGCGGCAAAGGTCGTCGCCACTTCGGTCCAGGTCGACTGGTTCGATTCCGGCGGCGCCACGTCACGCAGGTGCAGCCACCATTTCATCGCCGCCTTCGCCTCGTCCGAGTTCATCGTGCCGCCATTGGCCACGCTGGCTGCGTAGTTGTTGCCCGCGTCGATGCCCCAGCTATAGACGCCATAGGTCGGCGCGACGGATTCGAAGAACTCATACCAGGACGCCGGATGCCCGGTATGGGCCTGCGCGGTCGTCCCCCAAAGCTGTTCGTCGTGATCCTTGCCCCACTGGGTGAAGAAATCCGCGATCTCGGTGTATTCCTCGTGCGTGGTCGCGGGCTTCAGGTCCTTGCCGGTCTTTTCCTTGAACGCGGCCTGCACCTCGGGATCGTTGAACAGGTCGGTGCGGTAGAGATAGACCTTGATGAAGGCTTCCATCGGGATGCCGAACAGGTCGCCCTTGTCGCCCTTGAAGTAATTGGCGAAGGTGGTGAAATTCGCCTCGTCATAGGTCGGCGCCTTCAGCTCCGGGTGGTCCTTCAGAAGCTGGGTGGTATCGACAAGGAAGTCGCGCGACAGGTAGGCGTAGATGATGTCCTGCTCGATATAGACCATGTCATAGATGCCGGTGCCGGCCTCCATGTCCTTGATCGCCTTGTCGTACATCTGGTCCCAGGACGTCGTCTCGATTTCCACCTTGATGCCGGTCTTGGCCTCGAATTCCGGGGCAAGCACGTCCTTGACGTAGTTCGACGGCGGCGTCGATTCCGTCACGCCGTGCAGCACGACGCCCTGATAGGGCTTGGCCGCTTCGGCCCAGAACGCATCATCCGCGAAGGCGCCGCCGGTGGCGACGATCAACGCAAGCACGGACGCGCCGAGCTTGTTCGCAATCTTCATGGGTCTTCCTCCCTTTTCGTGTCCATGCGCACAGCGGGGGATCTTTCCCTCCGCCCGGCGCCTCACGGCCACCTCAATACAAATGTAAATAAAATTTTTCAACTGAAAATTTCATCTGTATCGGAGCAAGCCCAGATGTAAGGTTGTGGCATTCCGCGCCACGATGACGTAGGCATACCGAAACGGGAAAGCGCCATGCCGAAGGATGCCCAAAGCGACAGCGACGCCTTTATCACCGAGGTGTGCTGGCACTATTACATCAACGAGATGACCCAGGCCGAGATTGCCGAGGTGATGGGCGTGACCCGGTTGCGCGTCAACCAGGCGATCCAGCGCGCCAAGCAGACCGGCATGGTCAAGGTGCAGATCGAATCGCCCTTCCTGCCCCGACTCGACCTTCAGGATGCGCTGAAGCAGCGCTTCGGTCTGGACGGCGCCCATGTGGCCCCCGCCAACCCCCGCGCCTATGACTATCACCGCCCGGTCGGCGCCGCGCTGGCCGATTACCTGACCGCCAGCCTGAAGACGAAAAGCTGGAAGAAGATCGGCGTGTCCTGGGGCATGACGCTTCAGGCGGCGATCACCCGGATGACGGAACAGTCCTACCCGGAGATCGAGGTCCTTTCGATGATCGGCGGCACCTCGCAGGGTGCGCGGTTCAATTCCTTCGGCATCGCCTCGGGCTTTGCCGAACGGTTGGGGGCCAAGTATTCGCTGCTTGCCGCGCCGGTCTTCCTGTCCGAAGGGGTCGATCTGGACCTTTTCCTGTCGCAGACGCTGTTTCAGACCCATATCGCGAAGTTCCGCGAACTCGACGCCGCGATCCTGACGGCCAGCAACCTTTCGGAACGCTCCTACCTGATCTCCACCGGCCTGCCGGATGAGATCAGCACAGCCGACCTGACGAAGGCGGGCGCCATCGGCGATGTCGTGGGCCGGTTCCTCGACACCGACGGCAACAGCGTGTCGAACGCGCTGGAAGGCCGCACCATCGGCATCGACCTTGAGGTGCTGCGCGCCATCCCCGACCGGATTCTGGCCGCCGCTGGCCATCACAAGGTGGAGATTATCGTTGCCGCCCTGAAGCGGGGCCTTGCCAACACCCTCATCACCGATGACGTCACCGCACCGCTCTTGCTCGACAGCGCGCAAAATCCATTTGTAATTTTTTATATGCACTTGTAAGTTTCGCCGCGGAGGGGCCGATCCGCGCGGCGACGCCCCCGTATCGTATCGCCGGACCACCCCGGTCAGACGGGAGGGACGGCGCCTGCAAAAGGGGGCGGACAGATGCATCGTCTTGGCATTCATTCCTTCGTCTGGACCGGCGGTCAGACGCAGGAAGGGCTTGAGATGGCCCTCGAAAAATCGGCCGAACACGGCTACCGCGCCATCGAGTTCGCCTATCTCCGGCCCGAGCGGTTCGACCTTGACCGGCTGGCGCGGAAGGCGCAGGCGCTTGACGTCGAGATCGGCGTCACGATGGGCCTGCCGCTGGACAAGGACGTGTCGAGCGAGGACCGCGAGACGGTCGCGCGCGGCGCCTCCATGCTGGCCGATGCGGTCCGGGCGGTGCGCGACATCGGCGGCACCAAGCTGGGCGGCATCCTTTATTCGGCCCATACCAAGTACAACCGCCTGCCCACAGCCGAGGGCTGGAAGAACAGCGTCGCCACCATCGCGCAAACGGGCGAAATCGCGAAGGACGCGGGCATCGACCTGGTGCTTGAGGTCGTCAACCGCTTCGAGACCAACCTGCTGAACACCACCGCGCAGGGGATGAAGTTCATCGACGACACCGGATCGGACCATGTCCGGCTGCATCTTGACACCTTCCACATGAACATCGAAGAGGCCAACCCCGCCGCCGCGATCCGCCTTGCCGGCGACCGGCTGGGATATTTCCACATCGGCGAAAGCAATCGCGGCTATCTGGGGGACGGGGTCATAGACTTTGACCTGATCTTCGACGCGCTGCTCGACATCGGCTATGCGCGCGACGTGGTCTTCGAAAGCTTCTCGACCGCCATTGTGGATGAAGGGCTGTCGCTGGCCTGCGCGATCTGGCGCGACACCTGGACGAAGAACGACCCCCTCGCCGCCCATGCCAGGCAGTTCATCGAAACCAAATACGCCGAGGCGCAGCGCCGCCGCGCCACCAATGCCCGGCCCTGAGGGACGCCGATGACGCTTGCCCCCGATACGCTTGGCCCGACCGTGACGATCGGCGAGATCCTGGTGGAGATCGTCGCCACGACGCCCGGCAACGGCTTTGCCGAGCCGCAGCCGCTTTACGGCCCCTACCCCAGCGGCGCCCCGGCGATCTTCATCGACCAGTGCGGCCGGATGGGCGGCGCGGCCGCGATGATCGGCGCGGTCGGGGCGGACGATTTCGGACGGCTGAACCTTGACCGGCTGCGGCGCGACGGGGTCGATGTCTCTGCCGTGGCGGTGGTGCCGGACCTTCCGACCGGATCGGCCTTCGTGCGCTACCGCGCGGATGGCGGCCGCGATTTCGTCTTCAACATGTGGACCTCTGCCGCCGGCCGGATCGGCTGGACGCCCGAGGCCGAGGCGCTGATCGCGCGGGCCGGGCATCTGCATGTCATGGGGACGCTTCTTGGCCACCGGCAGGTGTGGGAGATGATCGCCCGCGCGGCCCCGGCGCTCAAGGCACGCGGCGGCACCGTGTCGCTTGACCCCAACCTCAGGCCCGAGCTTGCCTCGGACGGCGACCTGCGCGCGCGGCTCGACCGGATCGTGGCGCTGTCGGACCTGATCCTGCCCTCGGGGGAAGAGCTTTACATCGCTGCCGGGCTGGACCCGGCTATCGGGGAAAGCGCCGCGTTGCACCGCCTCTTCAACGCCGGCGTCCGGGAAATCGCGCTGAAACGCGGCGCGGCGGGGTCCTCGGCGCTCCTCGCCGATGGCACGCGCCATGACGCGGCGGCTTTCGCGGTGACAGAGACCGATCCGACCGGCGCGGGCGATTGCTTTGGCGGCGCCTATGTCGCCTGCCGCAGGCTGGGCATGGCCCCGGCCATGGCGCTGACCTATGCCAATGCCGCCGGGGCGCGCAACGTCACGGTACGCGGCCCGATGGAAGGCGCGGGGACGCGGGACGAGCTGGACCGCTTCATCGCCGAAACCGGGCGGAGGGCGTGATGGCGCTGGCGCTGACCGATCTCGCCCCGCTTTTCCGGGCCGGAACGCCACGGGGCATCACCTCGGTCTGTTCCGCCCATCCGGTCGTGCTGCGCGCCGCCCTGCGCCACGGGCGCGAGACGGGCGCGACCGTGCTGATCGAGGCGACCTGCAACCAGGTCAACCATCAGGGCGGCTATACCGGCATGACGCCCACCGATTTCGTGGCGCTGGTGCGCGACCTCGCGCGGCAGGAGGGCTGTCCCGAGGGGCAGATCGTGCTGGGCGGCGATCACCTTGGCCCCAACCCCTGGCGCCACCTTCCGGCCGAGACGGCGATGGCCGAGGCCGAACGCATGGTCGCGGCCTATGCCGGGGCCGGGTTCCTCAAGCTGCATCTCGACGCCTCGATGGCCTGCGCCGACGACACCGCCCCGCCCGACGACATGACCGTCGCCGCCCGCGCCGCGCGCCTTGCCGCCGTCGCGGAGGATACCGCGCGCAAGGCGGGCGGGCCGATGCCGGTCTACATCATCGGGACCGAGGTCCCGCCCCCCGGCGGCGCCGACCATGCGCTTGACGCGATCACCCCCACCGCCCCGGCCAATGCCGACCGGACCTTCGCGGTTCACGCCCGCGTCTTCGCCGAACGCGGGCTGGCCGATGCGCTGGCCCGCGTGGTGGGCATCGTGGTGCAACCGGGCGTCGAGTTCGGCAATCAGAACGTGGTCTTCTATGACCCCGCCAAGGCCCGCGCCCTGACCGGCGTTCTGGCCCACCACCCCGCGCTGGTGTTCGAGGCGCATTCCACCGACTATCAGGGCGCGGCACCGCTGAGCGCCCTTGTCACCGACGGCTTTGCCGTCCTCAAGGTCGGGCCGGAACTGACCTTCGTCCTGCGCGAGGCGCTCTATGCGCTGGACCTGATCGCCTCGGACCTGCTGCCGGATTATGGCGACAGGCCGCTATACCGGGCGATGGAGGGGCTGATGTGCGCCGCGCCGGACCACTGGCAGGGCCATTACCGCACCGGCCCCGCGCGCCTTCTGCGGCATTATTCGCTGTCCGACCGCATCCGCTATTACTGGACCGCACCCGCGGCCGAGGCCGCCGTGGCGCGGCTGACGGAGGCGCTGGCGGGGCAATCCGTGCCGCGGCCCCTGTTCTGGCAGCACATGCCCGCCGCCGCCCGCTTTGCCGACGCGCCCCTTGACCCCGATGAGGTTCTGATCTGGCGCGTCACCGAAAGCCTGAAAACCTATCACGCCGCCTGCCAGCCCGGCGGTGCGGCCGCCTGACCCACCCGGAGGACCCCATGACCCCATCCCAGTTCCGCCTCGACGGCAAGGTCGCCCTGATCACCGGCGCCAACCGGGGCATCGGCCTTGCCATCGCCCGACTGTTCGGCGGGGTCGGCGCGCGATGCCTGCTGACCAGCCGGTCGGAAACGCCCGCACTGAAGGAACTTCTGGCCAGCGATCCCGACCGCTTTGCCTGGGTGCAGGCCGACGTGACCGGGCAAGACGCCCCCGCCCGGATCGTCACCGCGGCGCTGGAGCGTTTCGGCAGGCTCGACGTGCTGGTCAACAATGCCGGGGTTGCCGATAACGGCGATTTCCACGACTTCACCGACGCCCAGCTGGCGCGGATCATGGACACGAACTTTACCGCCCCGTTCCGCATCGCGCGCGAGGCGATCAGACCGATGCTGGATCAGGGATCGGGCGCCATCGTCAACATCGGCTCCATCTCCGGCTATGTCGCGAACACGCCGCAGCTTCAGGTCGCCTACAACTCCTCCAAGGCCGCGATCCACCAGATGACGACGACGATGGCCTTCGAATATGCGGGCCGGGGCATCCGCGTGAACGCGCTGGCGCCCGGTTACGTCATATCGGACATGACGGCGGGGGGCATCGCCAATGCCGACTGGAACCGCGTCTGGACGGAAAACACGCCGATGCGCCGCTTCGCAGAGCCCGAGGAGATGGCCACCTGCGCGCTATTTCTGGCGTCGGACGCCGCATCCTATGTCACCGGCGCGACGCTGATCGCGGACGGCGGCTATACCACACATTGAACGAAGGATCAGGGACATGACGGGCAAACTGAACGGCAAGATCGCGGCCATCACCGGCGCGGCCTCGGGCATCGGCCTTGCGACGGCCGAGGCGCTGATCGCGGAAGGGGCGCGGGTCGTCTTCGTCGACCGCGACAGGGCGGCGCTGGACCGGCTGACGGCACAGCACGGCGACCGGGCCGTGGCGCAGGTGACCGACCTGCTGGACGCCGCAAGCTGCGACGCGATGGTGCCGGAGATCCTGGAGAAGGTCGGCCAGATCGACATCCTGCATTGCAACGCAGGCACCTATATCGGAGGTGACCTGACCGAGACGAACGCCGCCACCATCGACCGGATGCTGAACCTCAACATCAACGCGGTGATGAAGAACGTCCACGCCGTGATCCCGCATATGGCCGAACGCGGCACCGGCGACATCGTCGTGACCTGCTCGGTGGCCGGCCATTCCGCGATCCCGTGGGAGCCGGTCTATTCCGGGTCCAAATGGGCGATCACCTGCTTCGTGCAGACCATGCGGCGGCAGTTGAACAAGAAGGGCATCCGGGTCAGCCAGGTCTCTCCCGGTCCGGTGATTTCGGCGCTTCTGGCCGACTGGCCGGAGGAGAACCTGAGGAAGGCGAAGGAAAGCGGTTCGCTGATCGAGCCGTCCGAGGTTGCCGACAGCATCGTCTTCATGCTGACCCGTCCGCGCAACGTCACGATCCGCGACATGATCGTGCTGCCCACCAATTTCGACATCTGAGGCGCTGCCATGACCGATCTGAGCGGGTTGACGGCCCTCATCACCGGCGCGGCGGGCGGTATCGGCGCGGCAATGGCCGAAGGCTTTGCCAAGGCGGGCGCGCGGCTGGCGCTGGTCGATGTGAAGGATGCCAGCGACCTTGCCGCCCGCCTCGGCGGCGATCATCGCGCCTACCAGCTTGACCTTGCGGACCCCGCCGCCATTGCCCGGACCGTGGCCGGGATCGGCGCGGAGATGGGGATCGACATCCTCGTCAACAACGCGGGCTATGGCGTGATTTTCCCGGCCGAGCAAACCGACATCGCCGCCTGGGACCGGACGCTGGCCATCAACCTGCGTGCGCCCTGGCTGATGGGGGCCGCCGCCCTGCCCTTCCTGAAGGTCAGCGGGCGGGGGCGGATCATCAACATCGCCTCGCAGGCCGGTGTCGTCGCCATCGCCGAACACGCGGCCTATGGCGCAAGCAAGGCGGGGCTGGTCAACCTCACGCAGGTGATGGCCGTCGAATGGGCACGCCACGGCATCACCGCGAACGCCATCGCGCCGACCGTGGTGGAAACACCGATGGCAATCGTCGGCTGGGCGGGCGAGAAGGGCGACCGGCACCGGGCGGAGATCCCCGTCGGCCGCTTCGCCAAACCGTCCGAGATCGCGGCGGCGGCGCTCTACCTCGCCTCGGCCGAGGCGGGGATCATCAACGGCGCCACCCTGATGGCCGATGGCGGCTTCACGATCCGCTAGAGCATTTCGGGTTTACACTGAATCAGAATTCGAACTTATTTCGTTCGAATTCTGATACTTACTCTCTCAACGATAGCCCGAAACGCTTTAATCGCCGACCGCTTCCGCCCATCGCCGGGCATAGCGCTGCATCGCGTCACGCGCGCGCGGCGGGGCATGATCGGCATAGCGCAGCCCTGAAATGGCGCCCGGCGCGGCCAGCAGCGCCGCCCCCTGGCTTGTCCCCGTCGCGCTGCCCGCCTTGGCGACCGCGCTGCCCGTCGCCGCCGACAGCATGTCGCAATAGGCGCCGTTGCGGGCGAACGGCCCCTCGACCAGAATCGTTCCCCGATGCCCGATCAGCGTCAGGCAGCGCGCGGTGACCAGCGCGAGGTAGTAGCCGACCGCCGCGGATCGCGTCCCGCTTCCCGGCTCCGGCTCTCCCGCTGTCCAGCGGGCGGCGCGCCCCTGAAACGGGCCGGTATCCGGCACCACGGCGGGCAGCAGCATGACCCCTTCGTCCAGCACAGCCAGCGCCTCCGCATCGGTCGGGTCGCGGTATCCTTCCGCCAGCAGCAGGTCGAACTCCCGCCCGCCCATGAACCGGGCCGAGGGGACCGGATCGCCAAGGGCGTTCACGTTCACCAGCGTGTCCTTCGCCGGGTCAAGCGTGACGGCAGCACCGCCCAGCGCCATGGAGATGACCCAGGTCCCGCTGGACACGACCGAAAACGGCGCGGCCTGCCCAAGAAGGTGCGGCAGAAGCGAGGCGTTGGAATCGTGGATACCGCAATGGACCGGGGTCGTGGCAGGCAGGCCGGTCGCCTTCGCGATCCCCGGCAGAACCGGGCCGAGGATGTCCGAAGAGGGCCGCGTGGGCGCGATCCGGTCCGCGATCCCAAGACGCTGCGCCAGCGAGGACAGCCGCCCGGCGTAAGGGTTCCAGAGGTCGGTATGACAGCCCAGGGAGCTTGCATCCGTGGCCGCGACACCCGTCAGGCGAAAGGCCCAGTATTGCGGATAGGTCAGGATCGCCCGCACCCGATCCCTCAACCCCGGATCGGTGGCGAATTGCCAATAAAGCTGCGCGCCGACGTTCAGCCCCATCCCCAGACGCGGCGACCCGGTTTCCGAAAACGGCGGGCGGATGCTGTCATAGTCCGCGCGCATCTCGTCCGGCCCGGCATGTTCATAATCCAGCATCGGCGCCGCCAGCCGCCCCGCGCCGTCCAGCAACACGCAGGAGGCACCATGCGTCGTGACGGAAATCGCGTCGATGCCATGGCTGCGCTGAAACTCTGCCAGACCGGCCAGCAGGAACTGCCAATGCCCCCCCAGGTCGAAATGCGGCCAGGGTGGCCCCGGCCGCACGATGTTCGGCCGCGTCAGGACGGCGATTTCCACAAGGCTTTCGGTATCGACCAGCGCCAGCTTGGCGTTGGTCTTGCCGATGTCGATGACGGCGACGTGGCGGGGCGTGGTCATGGCATGTGAAAGACAGTGACAAGCGGTGTCGCGACGGGTTCGTTATCCGGCTTCACCACCATGATGTCGGCCATATGCGCCCACCAGCGCCGCATGACGGGATGGTCCGGCAGGGCGTCCATCCCGTGATCCTCCGCCCGCCAGAGGACGCCGAACAGGGTGTGCGTCTCCTCGTCAAGGTGGATCGAATAGTCCGACACGCCCGCATCCTTCAGAAGCACCACAAGCTCGGGCCAGATCGCGTCGTGCCGACGCTTGTATTCCGCGCTCATCCCCGGATTGAGCTGCATCCTGAAGGCGTATTTCTCCATCTTCCCCCCGATCACCCGCGACGCATCATCGACCAGAGCCGTGGCAGCGCGATGACCCCGATCAAGAGGGCGCCGATGAAGATCGACATGACGATACCCGGCACATTCAAAAGGCCCAGCCCGAAGGTGACAAGCCCCATCACGAAGGCCGCGATCACGACACCGGGGATGGAACCGGAACCGCCAAGGATATTGACCCCGCCAAGGACGACCATCGTCACCACCTCAAGCTCCATCCCGACGCCGATCGAGGGGCGGGTGGACCCGAGGCGCGAGGTCAGGCACACCGCGGCCAGCCCGGACATGAGGCCGGTCAGCAGGAACAGGATGAACTTCACCCGGTTCACCCGGATCCCGGAAAAGAGCGCCCCGGTCGCGTTGTTGCCGATGGCATAGACGGCGCGGCCGAAATTCGTCTTGTGCAGCACGATGGCATAGATCACGGCCAGGATCAGGAACAGCACGAACTCGAAGCTCAGCACCCAGACGACATAGCCCTGGCCGAAATAGTCGAACCCGGCCGGATAGCCGCCATAGACCCCGTCGCCAAGGACGATGTAGCTGATCCCTCGAAACAGGCTCATCGTGCCGATGGTGACGACGATCGAGGGCAGGCCCATCACCGTCACCAGGACGGCGTTGAACGCCCCGCAGGCAAGGCCCACGCCCAGCCCGATCAGGACCAGCGCCGCCGGTCCCGCCCCGACCTGCGCGGCGGCCCCCATGGCGGTCGAGGCCAGCGCGATGATCGAGGCGACCGAAAGGTCGATTTCCCCCGCGACGATGAGAAGCGCCATGGCCAGCGCGATCATCCCCTTTTCGGTGAAGTTGAAGGTCGCGTCGCTCAGGTTCCAGGCGTTCAGGAAATAGGGCGAGGCCAGCGAATTGACGATGAAGATCGCGACGGCGACCGCCAGAAGCAGCGTTTCCCAGCTTTTCAGGACCCGCGCGAGGGGTGTCGTCAGCCTGTCGGGGATATGGCGTTCGGTCGTCGTCATGCCGCATGCTCCGCCCGTTTGAGGATGACCCGCCCCTTGACCCGGCTGGCGCGTGCGTTCAGCGCGATGGCGATGATGATCGCGCTGCCCGAAATCGCAAGCTGCCAGAAGGGGGAGATATTGATGACCGGCAGCGCGTTCTTGATGACGCCAAGGAACAGCGCCCCCAGAAGCGCCCCGATCACCGACCCGCTGCCCCCCGCGATGGAAACCCCGCCGATCACGCAGGCGGCGACCACGTCAAGTTCAAACCCGCCGGCGATATCGACATAGGCGACGGCGTAGCGCGCCACCCAGAGATAGCCCGTCAGCCCGGCCAGCGCGCCCGAGATGACATAGGCCCAGAACTGCGTCCGCCCGACGTCGATCCCGGTATAGACCGAGGCATGGGGATTGCCGCCCACCGCGAAGAAGGCGCGCCCCAGCGGCGTGCGGGTGGTGACGACATGAAAGAGGACCACCGCCAGGATCGCGATCCAGCCCAGCATTGGCAGGCCAAGGATGACATGGCGTGGAAAACCCTTGAAGGCGGCCGACATCTCATGCGCGTTGACCCATGCGCCATCGGAGATCAGGAAGATGATGCCGCGGAAGATGGTCATGGTCCCCAGCGTCACGACGATGGGCGGGATCGAAAGCTTCCAGACGAAAAAGCCGTTCACCGCGCCAAGCGCCGCACCAAGCGCAACGGCGATGAGAAGGATCACCGCCACCGGAACGCCCGGCGCGGCGGTATTCAGCATCGCCACGACCATCCCCGTCAGCGCAAGGGTGGCGGCGACGGACAGGTCGATGCACTTGGTCAGGATCACGATCATCTGGCCGATGGCCAGCAGGATCAGCGGCGCGGTGTCGTTGAAGACGTTGGCAAGGTTCCGGGGCGTCGCGAAATCGCCGAACCGGGTTGAGATCAGGGCGATCAGCACGACGATGGCGGCCAGCAGCATCGCCTCGCGCGTGGTGGCAAGCCGTTTGATCATCTCCGCACCTCCGAAATGCCCGCCGCGTGGCGGACCAGCGTTTCCGGTGTCATCCCGGCGCCCGACAGCTCGGCCGCGATCCGGCCCTCGCGCATCACGATCACGCGGTCGGACATGCCCAGCACCTCGGGGATTTCCGAACTGACCATGATGACGGCCAGCCCCTGCGCCGCAAGCTCGGCCATGAAGTCATGCACCGCCGCCTTCGATCCGATGTCGATGCCCTTGGTCGGCTCATCAAGGATGATGATCTTGGGCTGCGTCGCCAGCCATTTGGCGATCACCACCTTCTGCTGGTTCCCGCCCGAAAGATTGCCGACCGGCGTATCGAGCGAGGCCGCCCGCAGGTCAAGGCGGCCGGTATAGTCGCGCGCCAGCCGGAATTCCTCGGCCAGCCGCAGAAACCCGGCGCGCGAGAGGCGCGACAGCGAGGGCAGCGTGACGTTCTGAAAGATCGGCAGCGCGGTGATCGCACCCTGCTTGCCGCGATCCTCAGGCACATAGACGATGCCATTGGCCACCGCATCGGCGGGCGAGCGGATGACGCGGACCTTGCCGTCGATCTTCGTCACCCCTTTCGAAGGCTCGGTGATCCCGAAAAGCGCCTGCATGAATTCCGACCGCCCCGCCCCGACAAGGCCGTAAAAGCCAAGGATCTCTCCCTTTCTGAGGGTAAAGCCGATGTCATCGAATTCCGTCGGGTGGCAATAGCCCACGACCTGCAACACCTCATCGCCCGCCTGATGGCTGCGCGAGGGGAATATCTGATCGACCGGGCGGCCGACCATCATCTTCACCAAATCGCCCTCGCTGACCTCGGCGATCCGCCCCGCGCCGACGAACTGGCCGTCACGAAAGACCGTGTAGCGGTCGGCGATGCGAAAGATCTCATCGAACTTGTGCGAGATGAAGAGGATCGCCTTGCCCTGCCCTTTCAGCTTTTCGACAAGCTCGTAAAGCTCCTCGATCTCCTTGTGGCTCAGCGCTGCGGTCGGCTCGTCCATGATGACCACGCGGGCGTCGATGGAAAGCGCGCGGGCGATGGCGACGAGGTGCTTGTTGGCGATGCCAAGGTCGCGCAGCCGCACCGAAGGGTCGATCTCGGCGCCGATACCGTGCAGGATGTCGCGCGCCGCCGACATCATCCGCGCGGTGTCGATCAGGCCGAAGCGGCCGCGCGGGGCGTGGCCAAGAAAGATGTTCTCGGCCACCGACAGCTCATCGAAAAGGACCGTTTCCTGATGGATCGCGGTGATGCCCGCCGCGGCGGCATCCTGCGCGGTGGGAAACCGCGCCGCCGCGCCATCGACGCGGATCGTGCCGCCGTCGGGCTGGTAGATCCCCGTCAGGATCTTGACCACGGTGGACTTGCCCGCGCCGTTTTCCCCGACCAGCGCCGTGACCTCGCCCGGATAGAGGTTCAGCGACACCTCTGACAGCGCCCGCACCCCCGGAAAGGTCTTGGTGACGCCGTCAAGCGCCAGAACCGGGGGCATGTCTGATGGGTCCGCCTGAGCGGAAAGGGCCTGCATTTGCATCGGTCCGTCTCTGCCGGGATCAGGGACCCGGCGCGGGGGAGCGTCCGCGCCGGGGAAGGGGTCGGCCGATCAGAAGATCGACTTGAACGCCTCGATGTTCGAGGCGTCATAGACGAAGGGATCGGCCATCGCGCCTTCGTTGTTGTCGTCCAGCGTGACGCTGCCCATCCGGCCCATCGGGATCGCGGCGCCGGGTTCGGCCGTCGCGTCGCCCTTGGCGAGGTGATAGGCGATCATCGTCGCCGAATAGCCAAGGTCGATCGGGTTCCAGATCGCAAAGCTTTTCGACGCGCCGGATTCGACCGCGCCCGCCATTTCCGAGGGCAGGCCAAGGCCGGTCACGTTGATCTGGCCGACCTTGCCCGCATCTTCCACCGCCTGCGCGGCCGCGACGATGCCGACGCTGGTCGGGGCGATGATCGCCTTGAGGTCCGGGTAGGACTGCATCAGGCCCTGCGCCTCGCGGTAGGACTTGTCGGCAAGGTCGTCGCCATAGACGGTCGCCACGACGTTGATGCCCGGATAGTTGGGCAGGACCTTGTTCATCTCCTCGATCCAGGTGTTCTGGTTCGTCGCCGTGGCCGAGGCCGACAGCACCGCGACATCGCCGCCATCGGGCAGGTTGTCGGCGGCAAGCTTGATGATCATGTTGCCGATCAGCGGATTCGAGGACGGGTTGAGGTGCATCTGCCGACCTTCCGGCGCGACGCCCGAATCCCAGGAGATGACGGTGATCCCGCGATCCATCGCCTTCTTCAGCGCCGGGGCCACCGCGTCGCGGTCATTGGCCGAGATCGCGATCGCGTCGACCTGCTGCGCGATGAGAGAGTTGATGACCTCGATCTGGCCCTCCGCCGTCGTGTCGGTCGGGCCGGTATAGATGATCTCGACATCGCCAAGCTCGGTCGCGGCCTCTTGCGCGCCCTTGTTCGCGGCCTCGAAGAAGCCGATGCCAAGCGCCTTGACGACCAGCGCGATGCGGGTCTTGTCCTGCGCCATGGCCGAAGTACCCATCAGGCAGGCGGCAAGCGTCAGCCCTGTGGTGAGTGTCGTGAACGTGCGCCGTTTCATCTTGCTGGACCTCCCATGATAGCAAGCGTGTCTGTTCTGGCGGGCGGCGGTCAGGAGGCCGCCCCCTCCTGCTGTGCCGCCGCCACCGGGGCGACGATCAGATTGATGTCCGCGGCCTCCAACATCGCGGCGTCGCGGTCGGAAATGCCTTCGTCGGTGATGAGCGTATGAACCCGTTTCAGCGGGCAAAGCACCAGGCTGGACCTGTTGCGGAATTTCGTGGAATCGACCAGCAGCACCAGTTCCTCCGCCTGGCCGATCAGCTTCTGTTCCGCCTGGATCAGAAGCGGGTCCGCCTCCATCAGGCCAAGCGGCCCGACACCCTGCGCGCCCATGAACATGCGCCGGGCGTAGAAGTTCTTCGACACGTCATTGTCGAAGGGGGACAGGATGATGTTCTGCTCGCGGTAGATCGCCCCGCCCGGCAGCAGGATCGTGTTCTTCGAATGCTTCAGAAGATGTTCCGCGATCGGAAAGGAATTGGTGAAGACCTGCAAGCGCCGGGTCGCCAGCGGATGCACCATCTGGAATGTCGTCGTCCCGCCATTGATGATGATCGGTTCACCATCCTCGCACAGGGCCACCGCGGCGCGGGCGATCGCCTGCTTCTGCGCGATGTTCATCTGTTCGTTGAAGACGAAGGGACGCCCGGCAAGGCCCACGATCTGCGGCGGGTTGATCGATTCCGCCCCGCCCCGGACCCGGCGCAGCTTTTTCTGCGCATCAAGCGTGGCGATGTCGCGCCGGATCGTCGCCTCGGACGCGCCGGTCAGGGCGCAAAGATCGACGACCGTCACCACCGGCCGGTCCTGGACGGCAGAGAGGATGATCCTGTGGCGTTCCGTTTCAAGCATGATGGCCTCCCACCAGGAAAGGTGCGGGGATTCTCGCCATGTGTCAATCATAAACAATCACAATCAATCATTCTGCGTCGCAGCATGATTGGATATGACTGAAACTGATTGACATTCTGCCGCACCCCCTGCACCGTTCCGGCATTCGGGGACATGACGTCCCCCGCGCCTGTCGGGAGGAAACGATGCTGAAAACCGCTGAGAATCAGCGCCTTGCAAACGGCTGGGACGACGGCAGGGCAAAGGGGATGAGCGAATCGGAAAAGCTCCTCTACCGCTCCAACCTGCTGGGCAGCGACAAGCGCATCACCAATTACGGCGGCGGCAACACCTCGGCCAAGGCGATGGAGACGGACCCGCTGAGCGGCGAGGCGGTCGAGGTCCTCTGGGTCAAGGGATCGGGCGGCGATGTCGGGTCGATCAGGATGGACGGTTTCGCGACGCTTTACATGGACAAGCTGAACGCGCTGAAAGGCGTCTATCGCGGGCCGGAGTTCGAGGATGAGATGGTGGGCTACCTGCCCCACTGCACCTTCAACCTGAACCCGCGCGCCGCCTCCATCGACACGCCGCTGCACGCCTATGTGCCGAAGAAACACGTCGACCACATGCACCCCGACGCGATCATCGCGATTGCGGCGTCGCAGAATTCGAAGGCGCTGACGCAAGAGATCTTTGGGGATGAGATCGGCTGGCTACCGTGGAAGCGGCCGGGCTATGAACTGGGCCTGTGGCTTGAGACCTTCTGTCGGGAGAACCCCAATGCCAAGGGCGTCATCCTTGAAAGCCACGGGCTGTTCACCTGGGCCGATGACGCCAGGGAGTGCTACGAGCTGACACTGCGGGTCATCCAGCAGGCGATGGACTGGTTCGCCGAACGCACCGCGGGCGTCCCGGCCTTTGGCGGCGCGAAGCACCAAAGCCTGCCCGCCGATCAGCGCCGCGACGTCGCCAGCCGCCTGATGCCCGCGATCCGGGGCATGATCTCGGGCCAGCAGGCCATGGTCGGCCATTTCGACGACAGCGACGCGGTGCTGGAATTCGTCAACGCAAGGAATATGGAACCGCTCGCGGCGCTTGGCACCTCCTGCCCCGACCACTTCCTGCGCACCAAGATCCGGCCGCTGGTCGTGGCCTTCGATCCCGCCCGGCCGGACGTCGACGCCACGCTGGCGGGCCTTGCCGATGCGGTCGCGGCCTACCGGGCCGACTACGCGGCCTACTACGACCGCTGCAAGCACCCCGACAGCCCCGCCCTGCGCGACCCGAACGCGGTGGTCTATCTGGTGCCGGGCGTCGGCATGATCACCTTCGCCAGGGACAAGGCGACGGCCCGAATCTCGGGCGAGTTCTACGTCAACGCCATCAACGTGATGCGCGGCGCGTCCTCGGTCAGCACCTATGTCGGCCTGCCCGAGCAGGAGGCCTTCGACATCGAATACTGGTTGCTGGAAGAGGCAAAGCTGCAACGGATGCCGAAGCCGAAATCGCTGGCCGGGCGCGTCGCGCTGGTGACCGGCGGGGCGGGTGGCATCGGATCGGCCACGGCCGAGCGCTACCTGGCCGAGGGCGCCTGCGTGATGCTGGCCGATATCGACGCGGCGGCGCTGGCCGATACCGGCGCGGCACTGGCCAAACGGCACGGCAAGGACGTGGTGCGCACGGTGGCGATGAACGTCACCGACGAAACCGCCGTCGCTGCCGCCTATGCAGTGATGGCGGTCGAATTCGGCGGGGTCGACATCCTTGTCTCCAACGCCGGGATCGCCTCATCCGCGCCGGTGGAGGACACCTCGCTCGCGCTCTGGAACAAGAACATGGACATCCTGTCCACCGGCTATTTCCTCGTCAGCCGGGCGGCGTTCCGCATGATGCGGGCGCAGGACATGGGTGGGTCGATCATCTTCGTCGCCTCGAAGAACGGCCTTGCCGCCTCGCCCAATGCCTCGGCCTATTGCACCGCCAAGGCGGCGGAAATCCATCTGGCCCGCTGCCTTGCGCTGGAAGGGGCCGAGGCGGGCATCCGGGTGAACGTGGTCAACCCCGACGCGGTGCTGCGCGGGTCGAAGATCTGGTCGGGCGAATGGCTCGACCAACGCGCCTCGACCTACAAGACCGACAAGGAGGGGCTGGAGGAGATGTATCGCCAGCGCTCCATGCTGAAACGCTCGGTCTACCCCGAGGACATCGCCGAAGCCGCGTATTTCTTCGCCTCCGACCACGCGTCGAAATCCACCGGCAATATCCTGAATGTCGATGCCGGCAACGTGCAGGCCTTCACGCGCTGAGGTCAGGGGGGGAACGGCCATGTCCAGAAGCTATGACATCGCGAAAGAGGTCTTCGCCGACTGGGGCGTCGATACCGAGGCAGCACTTGCCCGGATCGCGACCATCCCGATTTCGGTCCATTGCTGGCAGGGCGACGATGTGGCGGGGTTCGAGAAGAAATCCGGCACCTCGGGCGGCGGCATTCAGGCCACCGGCAACCATCCGGGCCGCGCGCGCAGCCCGGACGAGTTGCGCGCGGACCTGGAATTCGCCTATGCGCAGATCCCCGGCAAGCACCGGCTGAACCTGCATGCCTGCTACCTCGACACCGACGAAAGCCCGGACCGCGACGCGATCGAATATCGCCATTTCGCCCCTTGGGTGGACTGGGCGAGGGATCAGGGGATCGGCATCGACTTCAACCCGACCTTCTTCGCCCATGCCAAGGCCGACGACAACCTGACGCTTGCCCATCCCGACGCGGGCATCCGCGATTTCTGGATCGAACATGGCCGCCGCACGCGCGAGATTGCCGCCCGGATCGGAGCGGCACTGGGAAGCGCTGCGGTCAACAACATCTGGGTACCGGACGGCTACAAGGACATTCCCGTGGACCGCATGGCCGCAAGGCGGCGGCTTGAAGCCTCGCTGGACGCGATGACGGCGGAAAGCCACGACCGCGCCCATATGCGGGACGCCGTGGAATCGAAGCTCTTTGGCATCGGGGTCGAGGCCTGCACCGTCGGCAGCCACGAATTCTACCTTGGCTACGCGATCCGCAAGGACATGGTGCTATGCCTCGACATGGGCCATTTCCACCCGACGGAGAATGTCGCCGACAAGCTGTCCTCCGTCGCCCTGTCGGTGGATGAGATCCTGCTGCACGTCTCGCGCCCGATGCGCTGGGACAGCGATCATGTGATCCTTCTTGGTGACGACATCCTGTCCATGGCGCAGGAACTTGTCTTCGCCGACCTCTTGGGGCGGACCCATATCGGCCTTGATTTCTTCGATGCCACGATCAGCCGGACGGCGGCCTGGGTCATCGGCACGCGCAACATGCAAAAGGCGCTTCTGCGCGCGCTTCTTCTGCCGCAGGCGCGGCTGAAGGCGGCGGAAGAGAGGCTGGACCATACCGCGCGCCTTCTTCTGACCGAGGAGGTCAAGGACCTGCCCTTCGCCGCCGTCTGGGCAGAGTTCTGCGCGCGCCAAGATCGCCCCACGGGTCAGGCGCTGATCGGCGAACTTGACCGCTATCAGGCCGCCGTCGCCAGCCGGGGCTGATCGCCCCTTCCTTGACCCCGACCCGCCGCTGTGACTTCCTCGGCGCGGCAATAGGCGGGGGCGATGATGGCGAAGCATGGCGTGACGTGGTTTCCGGCGGATGAGATCCTGATCGGCGGGGTCTGGGGGCCTGCGGCGGCGGGCGAGGTGCTTGAGGTCGCCAACCCCTCGGACGGGACGCTTCTTTGCACGATCGCGCGCGGGCGGGCCGGGGATGTGGATGCCGCCGTCGCGGCGGCCGGGGCCGCGCGGGACGGCGCCTGGGGGCGGCTGACGGCGGCGGAACGCGGGCGGCTGATGCTGCGCCTGGCGCGGATCATCGAGGACCGCGCCGAAGACCTTGCCCGGATCGAGGCGCTGGACGTCGGCAAACCCCTGAAACAGGCACGGACCGATGCGCTGGCGATGGCGCGCTACATGGAATTCTACGGCGGCGCGGCCGACAAGCTGATGGGCGAGACGATCCCCTATCTGGACGGCTATACCGTCTATACGCTGCGCGAGCCCCATGGTGTGACCGGCCATATCGTGCCGTGGAACTACCCGATGCAGATCCTTGGACGGTCCGTGGGCGCAGCGCTGGCGGCGGGCAATGCCTGTGTCGTGAAACCGGCCGAGGATGCCTGCCTGACAGCGCTGGCGCTGGCGCGACTGGCGGAAGAGGCGGGCTTTCCGCCCGGCGCGATCAACATCGTCACCGGCCTTGGCGCCGAGGCGGGCGCGGCGCTGGCCGCCCATCCCGGCGTCAACCACGTCTCCTTCACCGGCTCGGTCCCGGTCGGGCGGATGGTGCAGGAGGCGGCGGCGAAGAACATCGTGCCGGTGACCCTGGAACTGGGCGGCAAGTCGCCGCAACTCGTCTTCGCCGATGCCGATCTGGACCGCGCGCTGCCCTTCCTTGTCAATGCGGGCATCCAGAACGCCGGGCAGACCTGTTCCGCCGGGTCGCGCATTCTGGTCCAGCGCAGCCGCTATGCGGAGGTGGTGGAGAAGATGGGCTCGAAAATCGCTGCGCTGACCGCGGGTCCGGCGCTTGATGACCTCGACCTTGGCCCGATCATCTCGGCCCGACAGAAGGACCGCATCGCGGGGATGCTGGCGCTGGCGGACGGGCTGACGCTGGCCGCCGAGGGGAGGATCGCCAAAGACGCGCCCGCCGGGGGCTTTTACCTGACACCCCGCCTCTACGCCGATGCGCGGCCCGATCACGTTCTGGCGCAGGACGAGATTTTCGGCCCGGTGCAGGTCGTCATCCCCTTCGAGGATGAGGAGGAGGCAACCGCCATCGCCAACGGCACCGATTATGGCCTTGTCGCCGGGGTCTGGACGCAGGACCTCGGGAGGGCGATGCGGATGGCGCGGAAGGTGCGCGCGGGGCAGGTCTTCCTGAACAATTACGGCGCGGGCGGCGGGGTCGAGCTTCCCTTTGGCGGCACCGGCAAGTCGGGCCACGGACGCGAGAAGGGGTTTGAGGCGCTTTACGGCTTCACCACGCTGAAGACCGTCGCGGCCTGGCATGGCTAAGGCTTAAACCGCCGCCGCCTCCATCGTGACCGGGCCGCCCGTGATGCGCACCCGCAGGGCAAGACCGCCCTGCCCGCCATGCGCCTCGACCGCGATGGGTTTGCCGACGGTCAGCGGCGACAGGCCCCGGTAGCGGAACGTTCGCGGCGCCCGCCCAAGCACCCGCGTGGCAAGGTTCAGCATCAGGACCGCCTGCAACGGCCCATGCACGACAAGGCCGTCATAGCCCTCAACCCCGGTCGCATAGGGGGGATCGTAGTGAATGCGGTGGCCATTGAAGGTCAGCGCGGAGAACCGGAAGAGAAGGACCGGATCAGGGGTCAGTTCCATCGCATCAAGGGGCGCGCCGAGGTCGGGGGCAACTGGCGGCGTCTCTGCCGTGCCGGGAACGGGATCGGGGCGGTAGACGATGTCATGCACCTCATCCAGCACCATCTGCCCGTCCACCGCATAAAGATGCCGGACGGCGACGAAGCCCAGGGGACCGCTGCGGCCCTGCCGGAAGCGGATGCTTTCGATGGTCGTCGTCCGCGTCACCAGATCGCCGGGGCGGAACCGGCCCGTCAGGTCAAGCGATCCACCCGCCCACATCCGGCGCGGGAATGGCAGGGCGGGCAGAAAGAGGCCGGTGCGCGGATGGGCGTCGCGACCAAGCTGATCGGCCCCCACCATGTCGGGGCAAAGGCACCAGTGCAGCCCCGGTGGTGCGTCCTGATCGGCCAGCCAAGGCCCCAGCGTCGCGCGAAACCCCTCGACCAACCTTTCGCCGACCGGCTCCCGGCGCGTGAAGCTGCGCCCGATCCAGTCTGCGAAATCGCTTTCCGAGGGCAGCATCCCCGACCGCTCAGCCCTTGGCGGGCTTCGTTTTTTCCAGCGCCTCGATCCGGGCTTTCAGCGCCTCATTCTCTTCCCGCGCCTTCTGCGCCATGGCGCGGACCGCATCGAATTCCTCGCGCGTGACAAAGTCGCGGTCGGCCAGCCAGCGGTCCATCCAGGACTTCATCGCCGTCTCGGCCTCGGTCCTCGCCCCCTGTGCGACGCCCATGGCATTGGTCATAAGCTTCGACAGATCGTCGAAAAGCTTGTTCGGTCCGGTCATCTGGTGCCTCCGTTCGGGCCATCTCGGTCTTGTGGCCTATATGCGCACCGGCGCCGCAAAGCTCAAGGTTGACTTCGCCGCAGGGAGAAGGTCTGAGAGAGGCCGCAGGAGGACACATGCTCGCCGCGATCCGCTTTCCAGACATTCCCAACGGCCTGACGATCCCGCTTTTCGGCTGGGACCTGACGCTGCGCTTCTACGCGCTGGCCTATATCATCGGCCTTGTCATCGGCTGGCGCATCCTTGTGGCGCTGATGAAGCGGCCCGGTCTCTGGCCCGCCGACACAGCGCCGATGGAGCCACGGCGGGTGGAGGATCTGTTCACCGCCGTCATCCTCGGCGTCGTCCTTGGCGGTCGGCTGGGCTATGTGCTGTTCTACCAGCCGGGCTATTACCTGTCCCATCCGCTTGAGGTGTTGAAGGTCTGGGAAGGCGGCATGTCCTTTCACGGCGGCTTCCTTGGCGTCGTGGTGGCGGGGCTGTGGTTCTGCCGCCGCTATGGCGCGCCGCCGATGCAGGTGGCGGACGCGATGGCGCTGGTGGCGCCGGTCGGCCTTTTCCTTGGCCGGATCGCGAATTTCATCAATGCTGAACTGTGGGGCCGCCCGACCGATCTGCCCTGGGGCGTGATCTTCCCCGGCCCGGCGGCGCAGGATTGCGCGGGTATCGAGCCGGGACTTTGCGCCCGCCACCCGAGCCAGCTTTACGAGGCCGGGATGGAGGGGCTGATCCTCGGGCTGATCCTGTTGCTGCTCTTGTCGCGGGGGGCGCTGAAGCGGCCGGGCCTGATCACCGGCGCCTTCCTGACCGGCTATGGCCTATCGCGCTTTATCGTCGAATTCGTCCGTCAGGCCGACGCGCAGTTCATCACGGCGGGCAACCCGCTGGGCCATGTCCTGCAACTCGGCCCCGTCGGGCTGTCGATGGGACAGCTTCTGTCGCTGCCGATGATCCTTGCGGGCCTTTGGCTGATCGTGCGGGCGAAGGCGCGGGCATGACACCGCTGGCCGGGATTCTCGCCGCAAGGATCGCGGCCACGGGGCCGATCACCATCGCGGAATACATGGCCGAATGTCTGATGCACCCGCGCCATGGCTATTATTCCACCCGCGACCCCTTCGGGCAGGCGGGCGATTTCACCACCGCGCCGGAAATCAGCCAGATGTTCGGGGAACTGATCGGCCTTTTCCTCGCCCAGTGCTGGCTGGATCAGGGCCGCCCTGCCCCCTTTGTGCTGGCCGAGATCGGGCCGGGGCGCGGGACGCTGATGGCCGATACGCTGCGGGCGATGAAGTCCGTGCCGGGGCTGGTGGACGCGGCGCGTGTGCATCTGGTGGAAACCTCACCGACGTTGAGGGCGCGGCAGGCGGCGACCCTTGGTGCGGCGGTCAGCGCTTGGCATGACCGTGTCGAAGACCTGCCCGAAGGCCCGCTTTACCTGATCGCCAACGAGTTCTTCGACGCCCTGCCGATCCGGCAATTCCTGCGGTCGGGCGCGGGCTGGCGGGAGCGGCATGTGACAGCGGCCGAGGGTCGGCTTGCCCCCGCCTTCGGGCCGGAAACGCGCTATGGCGAGCTGACCGACCGGCTGGAAGACACGGCCGAGGGCGGGATGGTCGAAACCTGCCCCGCCCTGCCCGCGATCGCCACGGAAATCGCCCGCCGCATCGCCGCCCATGGCGGTATCGCCCTGACCATCGACTATGGCGGCTGGCAGTCGCGCGGCGACACGCTTCAAGCGCTGCGCGCGCATCGGTTCGAGGACCCCTTCGCCACACCGGGAGAGGCCGACCTGACCGCGCATGTGGATTTTCAGGCGCTGGCGGCGGCGTTCCGGGGCGCGGGCTGCGACGTCAGCGCGATGACCCCGCAGGGCGCATTCCTGACCCGTCTGGGCATCGGCGCGCGGGCCGAGGCGCTGGCGCGCAATCTTGGCGGCGAGGCGCTGCAAAGCCACCGCGCCGCGCATCGCCGCTTGACCGATGCCGAAGAAATGGGTCAGTTGTTCAAGGTACTGGCCTGTTATCCGGCCGGAAACGCGACCCCGCCCGGACTGGACCCCATGCGATGACGCTGGAAATCCTGACCCACCCCGCGCTCGCCCCGTTCCGGCACGGTTTCTTCACACGCAAGGGCGGCGCATCCTCGGGCATCTTCCAGGGGCTGAACTGCGGCGCGGGATCGTCCGACCAAAGCGAGGCGGTCGCGATCAACCGCGCCCGTGTGGCCGAGGCGCTTGGCGTCGCCGCCACCGATCTTGCGGGCCTGCATCAGGTGCATTCCGCCGATGTCGTCACCGTGACCGGGCCGCTTTCCTCTTCCCCCCGCGCCGATGCGCTGGTGACGGCGACGCCCGGCATCGCGCTGACCGTCCTGACCGCCGATTGCGAACCCGTCCTGTTCGCCGACCCCGAGGCGAAGGTCATCGGCGCGGCCCATGCCGGCTGGCGCGGCGCGCTGGGCGGCGTGCTTGAGGCGACGGTGGACGCGATGGAGGCGCTTGGCGCGCGACGCGAAAAGGTCCGCGCGGTGATCGGCCCGACCATCAGCCAGCGCGCCTATGAGGTCGGACCCGAGTTTCTTGAGGAATTCCTGACCGAAGACCCCGACTATGGCCGCTTTTTCGCCGGTGGCAGCGGCGACCGGGTCCATTTCGACCTGCCCGCCTTCGGACTGCACCGGCTGCGCAGCCACGGCGTCGGCCTTGCCGAATGGACCCGGCACTGCACCTATGAGGATGCCGCGCGCTTCTACAGCTACCGCCGCTCCGTCCACCGGCATGAAGCCGATTACGGCCGCCTGATCTCGGCCATCCGCATCTGACCGGGCGCCCTGACCGCCACGGCAAAAGCCACACAATCCCTCCACCCTTGCCCAAAACCCGCCGCATTGCGGTGCGATGAAGGACGTAGCCGGGCGCAAGATCCGGCACCGGCGGCCCAATGCAGGCCGCGTCTTGAGGCAAAGGAGCACTTCATGAAACCGACGCGTCGCTGGATGCAATGGGTTCTGGCCGAAAGCACCCGGTCCGACCTGATCCTCCCCTGGCAGCGTGGCGCCCGCAAGGCCGCCAGACGCCGCTGATCCGGCCCCGCGTCACCGTTTCCCGCACCCCGATCCCTTGCCGACCTCCCCCGTGCCGCCCGCACGGACCTGTGGACTGGCGGAACCGGCCCCCCCCTTCCGGTTTCGCCAGTTTCACAGTCCGATTCGCACGTTAAGGTTGTGTTAAGATTTCAAGGACTTGTCCTTTTAGACAGGTCCCCGTTTTGCCCCCGTGGACAAAGCGGCGACCGCCCCCCGCATTGCCCTGCACACCCCGGAAAATAGTCGCTGATTTTTGACAAGATTGGAGAAAATCCGCAGTTTGTTCGCATAGTCAATCTGCATTTCGGGTGGGGGCCCCGCAGAAGGACAGACCGAAAGGCTGCTCGCGTGTCTTACCATAGTGACGCCGTTTCCCGGCGCTCGATTGATCTCTTTTCCCCGCAAATCACAACTCCGGCGAATTTCCCGCCGACCCAGTCCCCGAAATCCACCGCGCTGACCCGCTCCACCCGGCTGACCCGTCGGTATGAGCTGTCCTATCTCGCCGAAGATGGCACCGTGGCCTATGAAACCCGCGTCGCCACCGCCGTGCCGGAGATCGAGGAGGCATTTTCCGCTCTCGCCCGCGGCACGGTGATCGCCACCGCCGACGGCCCCGTCGCGGTCGAGGATCTGGTGCCGGGCATGCAGGCATTGACCGCCGAGGGCGGGACGGCCCGCATCACCTGGATCGGGTCGATGACGCTTTTCCCCAACTGCTCCATCCCCGGCGTCGCGCCCGCGCGCATGACGCGCATTACGGCGGACGCCTTCGGTGTCGGGCGGCCGATGCCGGACCTCGTCCTGGGGCCGCGCGCGCGCATCCTTCTGCGCGATGCCCGCAGCCGGATGGCAACCGGCGTCGTCACCAGCTATGCCCCCGCGCGCAGCTTCGCGGACGGTGTCAGCATCATCGAGGTCACGCCGGTGGCGCCGATCACGGTGTTTCACATCATGCTGGAACAGCACGGCTCGCTCCGCGCCGCGGGGCTTGAGGTGGAAAGCTACCATCCGGGCAGCGACATCGGCGACCGTATGGACGCGCAGCTTTCGTCCGAACTGCTGGGCCTCTTCCCGCATCTGCGCGGCTTTGCCGGGTTCGGACCGATGGCCCATCCGCGCCTTTCGGCGCGCGAGGTCGAGGCGGCGCTGACCTACTGACCGCGAGACCACCCCTGGCCAGGCGGCGCGGCGTTCAGGCGCTGCGCCGCAGCCGGTCTTCCAGCACCTCGAACGGCACGCCCGGATCGTCCTTGGCGACCCGGATCACCAGGCTCGTCTTCACGCTGGCCACATTATCGGCGCGCAAAAGCTCTTCCGTCAGGAAGGACTGAAAGCTCGACAGGTCCAGCGCCACGCATTTCAGGATGAAGTCGATCTCGCCGTTCAGCATGTGGCATTCGCGCACAAGCGGCCAGTTGCGGCAGCGCGTCTCGAAAGCCGACAGGTCGGCCTCGGCCTGGCTGTGCAGGCGCACCATGGCAAAGACCTGCACTTCGAAGCCCAACTCGCGCGTGTCGACATCGGCGTGGTAGCTGCGGATATAGCCCGCCTCTTCCAGCGTCCGCACCCGTCGCAGACAGGGCGGGGCCGAGATGCCCACGCGCCGCGCCAGTTCGACATTCGTCATGCGGCCATCGGCCTGCAACTCGGCAAGTATCTTGCGGTCGATCTCGTCGAGTTTGTTGGCGCTCATGCTCGGGCTCTCCTTTTGGTGCGGAACTTACTGTCCGGGCGCGTTCTGCGCAATATTATTCCAAAACACCGCAATTTTTTGTCGGGGCGGCTCCCCTTCTGGGGCTTTCCCCCCGGACCGTGGCTGCTTATATGGCGAAGCGAACGAGGTGAAGGGGCATCCGACATGACCGACAAGCGCCACAGCAAGGTACTCATCATCGGCTCCGGCCCGGCCGGGTATACCGCCGCCGTCTATTCCGCGCGCGCGATGCTGAACCCGGTTCTGGTGCAGGGCATCCAGCCCGGCGGTCAGCTGACCATCACCACCGAGGTGGAGAACTGGCCCGGCGATACCGAGGTCCAAGGCCCGGAACTGATGGTACGGATGGAGGCCCATGCCAAGGCGATGGGGGCCGAGGTGATCTCGGACCATATCTCCTCGCTTGACCTCTCGCGCCGTCCCTTCACCGCGCAAGGCGACAGCGGCACGACCTATACCGCCGATGCGGTGATCCTTGCGACCGGCGCGCAGGCGAAATGGCTGGGCCTGCCGTCGGAGGAAAAGTTCAAGGGCTTCGGCGTTTCGGCCTGCGCGACCTGCGACGGGTTCTTCTATCGCGGCAAGGAGGTCGTAGTCATCGGCGGCGGCAATACCGCCGTGGAAGAAGCGCTGTTCCTGACCAATTTCGCCAGCAAGGTCACGCTGATCCATCGCCGCGACGAACTCCGCTCCGAGAAGATCCTGCAAGACCGGCTGTTCAAGAACCCGAAGGTGGAACTTCTGTGGAACCACACGGTCGAGGAGATCCTCGGCACCGAAAAGCCGCTGGGCGTCACGGGCGTGCGCGCGAAGAACGTCAAGACCGGGGAAGAGACGGTCGTCCCCTGCGACGGCTTCTTCGTCGCCATCGGTCATGCGCCCGCCTCCGAACTGGTGAAGGATCAGGTTGAGCTTCACCACGGCGCCTATGTGAAGGTGAAACCGGGCAGCACCGAAACCTCCATCCCCGGCGTCTTCGCGGCGGGCGACCTGACCGATCATGTCTATCGCCAGGCGGTGACCTCCGCTGGCATGGGTTGCATGGCGGCGCTGGATGCGGAACGCTGGCTGGCCGAACAGGACGCCGAAAAAGAGGTCGAGGCGGCGGAGTAATCCAGCCGCCAGAGGCATCGCCCCCACCGGCAGGCTGGCCGCGCCCGGCCTTGCCCACTTAACCCCATATCCCAAAACAGTCCTGTTGCAGCCGGGTCACTTCCGGCCGCAACGGGTACAATAGGCACGCAGCCCTTTCTTTCTCAGGCTTTCCGTGAGATATGTTCAGCGCTGAACAAATAGTGAGTCGAAAGCGCGCCCGTGTCGCAAGTGGTGACATCCCCCTCGGAAGACGACCAGCTCTTCCGCCTTCTGCGTCAGCTTGACCTGGCGCCGGAGGCTTCGCAGCGGGCGACGGCGCAGGCGCTGGGTGTCAGCCTTGGCACCCTCAACGCCCATCTGCGCGCCGCCACCGACGCCGGACATATCCGCGTTGCAAGCCGCAGCGGCCCGGACCGCCGCCAGCGCTTCACCTATGAGCTGACGACAAAGGGCGCCGCCACCAAGGCCCGCCTGACCGATCAGTTCCTGACCCGCAAACTCGCCGAATACGACGCGCTGCATGCCGAACTGACCGGCAGCGACAGCGGCCTTCTCCAGATCAAGAAAAGGACCCCCCTCATGCAATCCAACCTCGCCCCGATCCCGGAGCTTTACGTCTCTTACGATAGCGCCCAGAAGCTGAAGCACGAAGCGGGCGCGCTGCCGTCCTGGGACCTGACCCAGCGCCAGGTCTGCGATCTTGAGCTTCTGATGAACGGCGGCTTCTACCCGCTGAAGGGCTTCATGACAGAGGCCGATTACGATGGCGTCGTCTCTGACATGCGCACCGCCGACGGCGCGCTTTGGCCGATGCCGGTGACGCTGGACGTCAGCGAGAAATTCGCCGAAGGGATCGAGCCGGGCCAGGACATCGCCCTGCGTGACGCCGAGGGCGTGATCCTCGCCATCCTCTCGGTCACCGACAAATGGGTGCCGAACAAGGTTGTCGAGGCCGAGAAGGTCTTTGGCGCCAACGACCTTGCCCACCCGGCGGTGAACTACCTGCACAACACCGCGGGCAGCGTCTATCTTGGCGGCCCGGTCACCGGCATCCAGCAGCCCGTTCACTATGACTTCAAGGGCCGCCGCGACACGCCGAACGAACTGCGCGCCTATTTCCGCAAGATGGGCTGGCGCAAGATCGTCGCCTTCCAGACCCGCAACCCGCTGCACCGCGCGCATCAGGAACTGACCTTCCGCGCCGCGCGCGAGGCGCAGGCGAACCTCCTGATCCACCCCGTCGTCGGCATGACCAAGCCGGGCGATGTCGATCACTTCACCCGCGTGCGCTGCTATGAGGCGGTTCTGGACCAATACCCGGCCTCGACCACGCATCTGTCGCTTCTGAACCTTGCCATGCGCATGGGCGGCCCGCGTGAGGCGCTTTGGCACGCGATCATCCGCAAGAACCACGGCCTGACCCATTTCATCGTCGGCCGTGACCATGCCGGCCCCGGCAAGAACAGCCAGGGCAAGGATTTCTACGATCCCTATGCCGCGCAGGAACTGGTGCGCAAACATCAGGAAGAAATCGGCATCGAGATGGTTGATTTCAAACAGATGGTCTATGTGCAGGAAAAGGCCCAGTACTTCCCCGTCGACGAGGTGCCGGAAGGCTCCACCGTCCTCGACATTTCCGGCACCGAGCTTCGCCGCCGCCTGCGCGAAGGGCTTGAGATCCCCGACTGGTTCTCCTTCCCCGAGGTGGTGCAGGAGCTTCGCCGCACCTCGCCGCCGCGCGCCAAACAGGGCTTCACGGTCTTCTTCACCGGCCTCTCCGGGTCCGGCAAGTCAACCATCGCCAACGCGCTGATGGTCAAGCTGATGGAGATGGGCGGCCGTCCGACGACGCTTCTGGACGGCGATGTGGTGCGCAAGCATCTGTCCTCGGAACTCGGCTTCTCCAAGGAACACCGCGACATCAACATCCGCCGCATCGGCTATGTCGCGTCCGAGATCACCAAGAACGGCGGCATCGCGATCTGCGCGCCCATCGCGCCCTACACCGCGACCCGCCGCGCCGTGCGCGAGATGGTCGAGGCCTTCGGCGCCTTCATCGAGGTCCATGTCGCGACCAGCCTTGAGGAATGCGAACGGCGCGACCGCAAGGGGCTCTACAAGCTTGCCCGCGAAGGCAAGATCAAGGAATTCACCGGCATCTCCGACCCCTATGAGGAACCGTTGAACGCGGAACTGAAGGTCGAGACGGAGAATGTGGACGTCGACAACTGCGCCCACCAGGTGATCCTGAAGCTGGAAAGCATGGGTCTTATCAAGGCCTGATCCGCCCCCCGGAAACAGGAAAGCCCCGCCAACCGGCGGGGCTTTTTTCGTCTCACCACCGCGCCGTCATTCGGCGCGCATCATCCGGCGGATCAGCCCGTCCTTCAGCACATATTGGTGGTAAAGCGCGCCCGCGACGTGAAGCACGGTCAGCACCATCAGGATGTTGAACAGCAGTCCGTGGATCATGCCCGCGTCCCGAACCGCGCCGAACCAGCCCACCATACCAACGATGGGAAGCAGGAAGATGCAGGCATAAAGCCCCAGATGCGTCAGCTTGGCGACCAGATCGGCGACCGGATGCCCGCCCGGCGGCAGGTCCGGCGCGCCGCGCGTCTTGCGCAGCAAAAGCCGCACGACCGCAAGGACGAGGACCAGCACCCCGATCCAGACATGAACGGCGGTGCCAAGCGTGAAGGCCTCGCCCCCCTTCAGGAAGGCGCGCCAGGCCTCTTCCATCGCCTCGCTTGTCACATAGTTGACGATCAACAGGACGACGATCGCCCAGTGGAGGATGATCTGCCCCCGGCTATATCCGCTTACACTACTCATTTGTCCCTCATGCATTTGGGTGGCGCGGGGCGCGGCTTGCACCCGCGCCCATACCCTTCAACGCACTGAGGAACGTTTTCCGTCGCGGGTCAATCCCGAAGCCGGGGTCAGTGAACGCTGACCGGCGCCATGTCGTTCTGACGCGCCACGATGAAGGCCAGCTTGCGGTCCTTCACCAGGGCCAGCCGTTCGCCCGAGGCATCGTGGACGGCATAGATGGTCTCAAGCCCCATCGCCTGCTCGCGCAGTTCCTCGGGCAGATCGGCGACCGCCACGGGGCGGACATAGACGATGCGGTCGCCCGTTTCCGGGCCGAAATCGTATCTGGTATCCATGACTGCTCTCCTCACCCTTTCTCGATACGGATCGTCTGCACGATCCTTTCAGGCACCGCCCGGCGCAGATCGACATGCAGAAGCCCGTTTTCCATCACCGCCCCGGCCACATCGACACCATCGGCCAGCACGAAACTGCGCTGGAAGGCGCGTGCGGCGATCCCGCGATGCAGGAAAACGCGCCCCTCATCGGCATCGTCGGCCTGACGGCCGCGGATCATCAGCTGGCGATCCTCGACCGTGATCGACAGATCGGCCTCGCGGAAACCGGCCACGGCCAGCGTGATGCGGAAACTGTTTTCCGAGGACTGCTCGATATTGAACGGGGGATAGCCGTCATTCCCGGTTTTCGCGGTGCGTTCGACAAGCCTTTCAAGCTGATCAAAGCCCAGAAGGAAGGGGTGCGCGGCAAAGGTCAGTTTCGTCATTTCGACATGTCCTCGGGTTCAAGCGACACTGGTCATGGCCCCGATCCCGGCGGCCATGGATCAGATATGGTCGCCCCTGCCCCGCACGGCAAGGGGCGGCGCACGGAAATGCTTTCCGCAACTGCATGGAATTGCTATCTTTCGATACCGACCAATTTCCGCACGGATTGCCCCGAATGAACGCCCATCCCGAAATGGACAGTATCGAAGTGATGCAGGTGAAGCTGGGCGTCCTTCGGCAGGAACATCGCGACCTGGACGAGGCGATCCACATGATGGAGACCTCGGGCCGGTCGGATCAGCTTCGGCTGCGACGCCTGAAAAAGCAAAAGCTGATGCTGAAGGACCAGATCGCGCGGATCGAGGATATCCTGACCCCCGATATCATCGCCTGACGCCATTGCGCGCAGGGCGCGCATGGCTATAGTGCGCGCTCCATTCGGCATGCGGGGATTGGCATGGGCGTGAAGGTCGGGATCATCATGGGCTCCCAGTCGGACTGGGAAACGATGCGCGAGGCGGCGGGGGTTCTCGATGAACTCGGCGTGCCGCATGAGGCAAGGATCGTCTCCGCCCACCGCACCCCGGACCGGCTTTGGGACTATGGCAAGACCGCCGTGGAGCGTGGCCTTCAGGTCATCATCGCGGGCGCGGGGGGCGCCGCGCATCTGCCCGGCATGATGGCGTCGAAGACCCGCGTGCCGGTGATCGGGGTGCCGGTTCAGACCCGCGCGCTGTCGGGTGTCGACAGCCTTTATTCCATCGTCCAGATGCCGCGCGGCTTTCCGGTCGCCACCATGGCCATCGGCGCCGCCGGGGCCGCGAATGCCGGGCTGATGGCGGCGGGCATTCTGGCGCTGAACGATCCCGAACTGGCCAAACGCCTCGACCAGTGGCGCGCGACCCTTTCCGCCTCCATCCCCGAGGAACCGCAGGGATGAGCCGGATCGGCTTCATCGGCACCGGCCATATCGCGGCGCCCATGGTCCGCCACCTGGCCGCCAAGGGCCACGAAATCGCGGTCACGCGGCGGAACGAAACCGTGTCGGCGGCGCTGGCGCGCGACTGCGGCGTGACGATTGCCGAGCCGCAGGCGGTTGTCGACGCAAGCGACATCGTCTTCCTCTGCCTGCGCCCGCATCATGCCGAGGCGGGGCTGTCGCCACTGCGCTTCCGCGAAGGCCAGCAGATCGTGTCGGTCATGGCCGGGGTGCCGGTCGAAACGCTGACCCGTCTCTGCGCCCCCGCCACGGATTTCGTCCAGACCATCCCCCTTGGCTTTCTGGAACAGGGCGGCTGCCCGCTGGCCGCGCATGGCAATGACGTCCTGCTGGCCGACCTTTTCGCGCCCGAAAACCCGGTGGTGAAAGTGCCGGACGAAGCCGCACTGAACGCCCATTTCGCAATCTGCGCCATGGTGCCGGGCATCCTTGACCTGATGGCGACCGCCTCAGGCTGGCTTGGCCAGCGCAGCGGCGCCGACGGGGCAGAGTTCTACACCACGCAGTTGATGGCGGGCTTCCTTGCCGCGATGGAGAAGGGCCGCGCCGGACGGCTGGCCCAAGAACGCGATGCGCTGGCAACCGAAGGGACGCTTAGCCTGCAAATGACCGAAATCCTGCGTGATGGCGGCGCCCATGCGGCGCTGACCCGCGCGCTTGACGCGATTGAAAGACGACTGGACCAGGCATGACCGACCGCCCCCTTCCCGCAGGCGCCACCATCGGCATTCTCGGCGGCGGCCAGCTTGGCCGGATGCTCTCTGTCGCCGCCGCGCGCCTTGGCTACAGAACCCATATCTACGAACCCGCCGCCAATCCCCCGGCGGGCCATGTCGCCGACCGCGTAACGACCGCACCCTATGAGGATCTTGATGCACTGGCCGCCTTTGCCGAAGCGGTCGATGTCGTCACCTATGAGTTCGAGAACATCCCCGCCTCGGCCCTCGACGCGCTTGAGGCGCATCGCCCGATCCACCCCAACCGCCGCGCGCTGACCATCAGCCAGGACCGGCTGATCGAGAAAGCCTTCCTGCGCGACCTCGGCCTGCAAACCGCGCCCTTCGCCGCCGTGGACGATGCCGAAGATCTGGCCGAGGCGCTTGCCGAAATCGGCTGCCCGGCGATCCTGAAGACCCGGCGGCTGGGCTATGACGGCAAGGGGCAGGCACGGCTGAACGGGCCGGAGGATGCCGACACCGCGCTGGCCGCCATGGCGGGCGCGCCCTCGATCCTGGAAGGTTTCGTGAATTTCAGCCGCGAAGTCTCCGTCATCGCCGCCCGCAGCGCGACCGGCGAGGTTGCGGCCTTCGATCCGGGCGAGAATATCCACGAGGGCGGCATCCTGCGCACCACGACCGTACCGGCACAACTGACCAATGCCGAACGCACCGACGCCGTGCTGCTGGCGGGCAAGGTCCTGAACGCGCTGCATTATGTCGGCGTGATGGGGGTTGAGCTGTTCGTCACCGACGCGGGCCTCGTGGTCAATGAAATCGCGCCCCGCGTCCACAATTCCGGCCACTGGACGCAGAACGGCTGCGCCGTCGATCAGTTCGAACAGCATATCCGCGCGGTCGCGGGCTGGCCCTTGGGCGACGGGTCGCGGCATGCGGATGTCGTCATGGAAAACCTGATCGGCGACGACATCGACCGCATCCCCGACCTGGCGCGCGAGGCGAACACCGCGATCCATCTCTACGGCAAGGCCGAGGCCCGTCCGGGCCGCAAGATGGGCCATGTGAACCGCATCGTCACGAAGGGCTGAGCGTTCGGGCAGCTCACTCGCCCGTCGTCACCCGCCCCACGGCCTGAAGAAAACTCAGCTCGCGGTTGAACCGGCCGTTTTGCAAAAACTCGATCACCTCGGCGATGACCAGCGGGTTGTTCATCAGGAAGGTGTGGGTGACAGGCAGGACCATATGGTCGCGCATCCCCTCGATCCGGGTCGAGGCGACGCTGACCTTGCCGTCATCCGGCCCCTCGATCACGCTTGAATAGATCGGGTTCAGCGACACGTCCCCCGCGATGATGCCAAGGTCGAACTGCACCGGCGGCAATTCGTTCGGCACACTCTCCGGCCCGGTGCCAAGCGCAAGCCCGGCAGGGCCGTTGATCCACTGAAACGGCCCCAGATCGCCAAAGGCATCGACAAGCTCGCTGCCGTGGTTCGGCGGCGCCAGCATCACGACGCGCCCCATATCCGGCGGCCGATGCGCCGACAGCCAGGCGCGCGCAAGGATGCCGCCCATGGAGTGGGTGACGATATGCACCCTTTCCTGCCCGCATTCGGCGATCTGCGGGCCGACATAGTCCTTCACCAGAACCTCGATCGGCTGCTTGGTGGACGGGTAGCCTTCGTTGACAACCCGGTACCCGGCCCCTTCCAGCGCCGCCTCCATCGCCAGAAGCGACGTTTCCGACCGCGCCAGCCCATGCAGCAGCACGACGCAATCGGCCCGTGCGGCGGCGGCGGGGATCAGGGACAGGGCGACCAGAAACGTTTTCAACATGAAGGGAAGATAGGCGATCGAACCCGCCACCGCATCCCCTTGCGTGCGACGCGACGTTTCGTCACTCTCGCCCCCCATGAAACCGCGCCTGCCCCGCCTCGCCACCCGCGCCCTGATCCTTCGGGACGACCGGCTTTTGCTGGTCAACGCCTATCCCGGCGGGGTCAGCGACCTGTGGTGCGCGCCCGGCGGCGGGGTGGAGGCGGGTGCGTCGCTGCCCGACAACCTGCGGCGTGAGGTGCATGAGGAAACCGGGCTGAGCGTCGCGGTCGGCCCGCTCGCCCTCGTCAACGAATTCCACGACCCCGCCACCGGCTTTCACCAGATCGACCTCTACTTCCGTTGCGAGATCACCGGCGGCACGCTTGACGACGGCTGGCGCGACCCCGAAAACGTCGTGACCGACCGCCGCTTCTTTGCCCGCGAGGAGATGACCGCGATCCGCTTCAAGCCCGACAGCCTGCCGAAGGTGGCCTTCGCGCCCCCCGGCCCCGCCCTTTACGACCCGCTGGAGGAGATCGTGAGATGAGCCGCGCCTTCGTGAAGGAGGACGGGCCGGACAACACCCCTCTGCCCGACCTGCCGATCAGCCCGCACCCGAACTACGTCACCCCGTGCGGACTGCAATCCTTGCGCGACCGGATGGAGGAACGGCAGGCGGAGCTTGCCCGCCTGAAGGCGCGGGCGGACCGGTTGGATACCCTGCCCGAACGCGCGGCGGAAAGGGATATCAGATACTTAAGCGCCCGCATCGCCTCGGCCATCCCGGTCGATCCCGCGACCCAACCGCAGGATGAGGTGGCCTTTGGCGCGAGGGTCAGGGTGGTGGATGAGGACGATGTCGAGACCACCTATGAGATCACCGGCGAGGATGAGGCGGACGCGGCACAGGGGCGGATCGCGCCGCATTCGCCCTTGGCGCGGGCGCTGACCGGGGCCTCGGTGGGGGATGTGGTGGAATGGAACCGGCCTGCGGGGCGGGTGTCGCTTGAGGTTCTGGCGATCTCTTACGGCTGACGCCTTGCGCATATCTTGCGTTCAGCCCCGCCCTACCCGCGAGATTTTGTTGATCCGGCCCGCGATCGGCGCTATGAAACCGTCACAGGTGCTACAGACGCGGTAGATTATCCCTGACGAAACGGGACCCCCTGCTTGCAGGCGGGTCCCGTTGCTTTTCGAAAGACGGAGTCAGAAAAGGCGCCAGGTGCTCAGACGCGGTCTTCGCATGGGTCCTGCGACCCTCCCTGACGCCTTCCTGATCGGGTTTCCCGTTGCCGGGCATCCCCATCAATGTGACGATTCTGTGAACCATCACAACCACTTGGAACCCGAAGGCCCGTCCGTGGCCCGCTCCAGCCCTTGCGACACCGCGTCCGCTTTCCAGTCCGAAGACCGTCCACGATCCGCCAGCGTTCCACACCGTGCAAGGGTATGATTGAACCGAAGTCCGATCCTACCACCCGCGGGTTGCGGAGGCCTTTGCGCCCCGCCCGGTGTCTTGCGATCCGTTGCGGTAAAGGAACGTTCGCGCGCCGGGGCTGAGTCGCGCAAGGAAATAGCAGTGCAGCATGAAAATTAGCGGGGGATAACCCGTTGATTTTCCTTGTGGACAACCTGTGGACGGCGGGAATTTCTGCTGTCCCCCGGCAGGGTTGGCGGTCTGAGGGCCATGCGTTCGGAGAGAGGGCGGTTTCTGCGCGTGCGAAGGGGTTCGGGGCGGGCCCCATGCGTCCAGGCGCGTCGGAATGCCGTCGGGGAGGCGTCGGGTTTGTGTAGGGGTCTTGTAGCTACATCGGATGGGGCAAGAGAGGACCGGCAGGGGACGTGCCAGTGGCACGTCACCCGGTCCGATTGGCTGGAGGCGCAAGCCGGAAGCCAAGGGGTTCTCCGCTTGCGCCGTGCGTCCGCAATCGGGACGCGGCTGCCTGGGCTGGCGCGGAAACGCGCCTGCCGGGGGCAGGCAGGCGCGGCCCGATTTGTCGACGGACAAATCGGGCAGTGACCTGCTCCCCTGAAAAGTCCTCGATTTGAGGTTAGCCTGTTCTCCAACTGAGGAGACAGACGATGAAGAGATCACGGTTCAGCGAAGCGCAGATCATTGGTATTCTGAAGGAGCATCAGGCGGGCATGAGCGCGCCGGATCTGTGCCGCAAGCACGGGATCAGCGACGCGACTTTCTACAACTGGCGGCGCAAGTATGGCGGCATGGAGGTCGCCGATGCGAAGCGGCTGAAGGCGCTCGAAGCCGAGAACACGAAGCTCAAGAAGATGTTGGCCGAGCAGATGATGGATGTGGCGACACT
>NZ_PVEP01000009.1 GCF_002973535.1 Albidovulum denitrificans | reverse complement strand
CGCCGCGGACCACAGCCGCGACGATGGCCACGATCATGCAGGGCACGACCACGGTCCGGCAGCGACGGCCAGCGCAAAGAGCGACGATTCCGGCCACGGCAGCCCAGGCCATGTCCATGATGACCCCGCCGATCGGGGCAAGCGCTGGTATCAGACCGGCAAGGGTAAGCTTGTAATCTTCACTGCCCTGTTGTTGGGTGCGGCGTGGATCATCGAGTATCTGGCGCCGGAGATCGGCAGATGGGCCTTCGTCGCCGCCTGCCTGATCGGTGTCGCCCCCGTCGCACAACGTGCTTTCGCCGCGCTGCGGATGGGCCAGCCCTTCACCATCGAAAGTCTGATGACGGTTGCCGCCATCGGCGCCCTGTTCATCGACGCGGCCGAGGAGGCGGCGCTGGTCGTGTTCCTGTTCGCTGTGGGCGAAGTGCTGGAGGGCGTGGCGGCGGGCAAGGCGCGGGACGGGATCCGGGCGCTGGCAAACCTCGTGCCCAAGACCGCGCTTCTGGAGATCGACGGCAAGCCGCAGGACGTCCCGGCAGCCAGCCTGGCGGTCGGGCAGACCGTCCTTGTCCGTCCCGGCGACCGCATCCCGGCGGATGGCGAGATTTCCGAAGGCAACAGCGGCGTCGACGATAGCCCGGTGACGGGCGAAAGCGTGCCGGTCAACAAGGGGCCGGGCGACACGGTTTTCGCGGGCTCGATCAACACCGAGGCCGTCCTGCGGGTGAAAGTGACCAAGGGGCCGGAAGACAACACCATCGCCCGGATCATCCGGCTGGTGGAAGAGGCCGAGGAGGCGCGCGCGCCGACCGAACGTTTCATTGACCGTTTCAGCCGCTGGTACATGCCGCTGATCGTAGCGCTGTCGGTGCTGGTGATCCTGGTGCCGCCGCTGGCCTTTGGCGCGGACTGGAACACGTGGGTCTATCGCGGCCTGACGCTGCTTCTCATCGGCTGCCCCTGTGCCCTGGTCATCTCGGTCCCCGCCTCTATCGCCTCGGCGATGTCGACGGGCGCGCGGCGCGGGCTTTTGATGAAAGGCGGTGTCGTCATCGAAGCGGCGTCCAAGGTCAGCCGCATCGCGTTCGACAAGACCGGGACGCTGACGCATGGGCGCCCCAAGGTCACCGATGTCGTCACCTTCGGCACCACGACCGAGGCCGAACTGCTGGCCGTTGCCGCCGGGGTCGAGACCGGATCGAGCCACCCGCTTGCCGTCGCCATCCTGAACAAGGCGAAGGAGGCCGGGGTCGAGGCGCTGGCGTCGAAGGATGCCAAGGCGCTGATGGGCAAGGGCGTGGTCGCAACGGTCGGTGATGCCCCGGCCTGGGTCGCCTCGCCGCGCTATGCGATGGAGCTTGGCGGGCTGGAGGGCCTTGGCCTGCGGAAGGCGACGGTGTTCGAGGAGGAGGGCAAGACGGCCGTGGCAGTGTTCCGCGCGAAGACCCCGCTCGGCCTGATCGCCATGCGCGACGAACCGCGCGACGACGCCAAGGACGCGGTGCGCCAACTCAAGGCCATGGGGGTCGGCGCAGTCATCCTGACCGGGGACAACCCGCGCACGGCGGCGGCCATCGCGGGGGGCCTGGGGATGGAGTTCCAAGCCGACATGATGCCCGAGGACAAGCTGAAGTTCATCAAGACGATGCACGACGAGGGCGGCGTGATGATGATTGGCGACGGGATCAACGACGCGCCCGCGCTGAAGCAGGCCAATGTCGGCGTGGCGATGGGGTCCGGGACCGATGTGGCGCTGGAAACCGCCGATGCGGCTATCCTGCGCGACCGGGTGACCGACATCCCGGCGGTGATCCGGCTGTCGCGGGCCGCAATGGCCAACATCCGCCAGAACGTTACCATCGCGCTTGGCCTGAAGGCGGTGTTCCTGATGACTTCCGTCTTGGGGCTGACCGGCCTCTGGCTTGCGATCCTGGCTGATACCGGGGCGACCGTGCTGGTGACGCTGAACGCGCTGCGCCTGTTGCGGTTCAACCCGGAACGCGAGGCGTGACTCGATGATCTCGGGTTTTGGCTGCGCCGCGCTGGCCCTTCTGTTCGGCTATCTTGCGATGTTCTTCTGGGGGAGCGCGGTGGCAGCGCAGTCTGCGGGCCGGTCTGTCTGGCTGTTTTCGCGGGCAAAGGGGCGCGACCGGCTGGCCGCCATGGGATTCCGTGCGGCTTTTGCGATCGCTTTCTTCGGGCCGCTGGTCTGGCTTGCGATACCCCTGCTTCACAAGACCGATCCGCTCTGGACCGAGGGGCACGCCGTCATCCTTGGCCTGATCGGGGTCCTTGTCGCAGGCCTTGGCGCGATGGTGGCTTTCGCGGCGCAGATGTCGATGGGGTCGTCCTGGCGTGTTGGCGTGGTCGGCGGCGAGACCGGCGATCTCGTCTCTGGCGGGCTCTACCGCTTCAGCCGCAACCCGACCTTCGTCGGACAGGCGGCGTTGCTGGCAGGGGTCGCGCTGGCAGTCCCCTCTGCACCGACGGTCCTTGCGCCGATCCTGTTCCTGTGGTCCGCCAGCACGCAGATCCGTTCGGAAGAGGCCGCCTTGCGCGCGGCAATCGGGTCGGACTATGACCGATACGCCGCATCGGTCCCGCGCTGGATCGGCATCAACCGCAAGGCTGAACCATGACCCGAACAAAGCTGATTTTCCTTATCGCCGCCACATTACTGGTGGACCAGTTGACCAAGGTCGCGGCGCTGTCGCTGCTTTCCCGGGGGATGGCGGTTCCGGTCTTTCCGGGCTTCAATCTTGCCCTCGGGTTCAACGAAGGCGCCAGCTTTGGCATGATGGGCGGCGTCATGGCAGGCAAGCCCCTGCTGATGGCGGCGCTGACCGGCGCACTGACGCTGATGTTTGCCGTCATGGCGTTCCGGGCACGCCACCCGTTCGAGAAGGCAGGCCTGGCGCTGATCGTTGGCGGGGCCCTTGGCAACATCATCGACCGGCTGCGGCAGGGGGCCGTCACCGACTTCCTCGATCTCTACTGGCAGGATTGGCACTGGCCCACCTTCAACGGTGCCGATATCGCCATCACGCTTGGGGCGCTGTTCATTCTTGTGGCCTCGCTTCCGTCACGCCGCAGCAAGGAGCCTGCTCTTGACCAGAACTGATGAACAGGCGCTGTCTCGCGACGATCTGGTGCTTACGCTCGCTTTCCTGATCGCCTTGGGGGCCACGTTTGGCGCGTTGTTCATCGGCGAGGTGCTGGGACAGATGCCCTGCACCCTGTGCTGGTATCTGCGCATCGCGATGTTCCCGCTGGTGCCGATCCTTGGCCTGTCGCTGTGGCGCGGGGATGGCAGCGCATGGCTTTATGCCCTGCCGCTGGTGCTGGCGGGTCTGGCGCTGGCCGCCTGGCACTCCGGGCTTTACGCTGGCATTCTTCCTGCGCCCATCGTGCCTTGCACCCAGAACGGCCCGTCCTGCACCGGCGAGGCGCAGATGATCCTGGGCGTACCCATCCCTTACCTTTCGCTGGCCGCCTTTGCCGCGATCCTTGCCTGTCTCATCCTGCCGAAAGGAAACCGCACATGAACCGCCGCACTGTGTTGATCGGGGCTTCCGCCCTTGGACTTGCCGCCTTCGGCGGTGGTGCCGTATTCCTGACCCGCCGCCGCGAGGCCGAGGCGCAAGCCGACGCTGCGACCGCCCCCGCAGTGGACGACTCGCTTCTGGTGCGCGCCCATTCGCCCATCCTTGGCCCGGTCGATGCCCCCGTCACGCTGGTCGAGTTCTTCGATCCCTCTTGCGAGGCCTGCCGGGCGTTCCATCCGATCATCGCAGAAATACGCCGCCAATTTCCGACCCAGATCAGGGTGGTCCTGCGCTACACTCTGTTCCACAAAGGGTCGGATGAAGCCGCGCGCATCCTCGAGGTGGCGCGGATGCAAGGCAAGTTCGAGCAGGTGCTCGACGCAATCTTTGAGAAACAGCCGGAATGGGCGCTGCACGACGGTCCGGACATGAAAATCGCGTGGCAAGCCGCGGGCGCCGTCGGGCTGGATCTGGCCAAAGCGGAAACCGACAAGATGTTCCCCGGGATCACGGCCACGATCAATCAGGACATGGCGGATGTGGAAGCGCTTGGTGTGAACCAGACGCCCACCTTCTACCTGCAAGGCAAGAAGCTTGAGATCGTCTCGGGTGAAAAGTTCTTCGAGGATGTCCGCCTTGCCATAGAGGGCACCTGACCCGCACCGGTCAGCTTCGGGCGACAAAGGCCGCGAAAAGCTCGAGCGTCCGCTCGCTTACATGATGCTCGATCCCTTCGGCGTCCCGCTCGGCCGTCTCGGGGTCGAGCCCGAGGCTAAGCAGGAACCGCAGAACGATGTCGTGCCGGTGGCGGCACTCCTTTGCCAGCGCCCTACCCTCTTCCGTGAGGAAGATCGACCGATACTTGGCCCGGGTGATCAGGCCGTCGCGGGCGAGCCGGTCAAGCGTCTTGGCGACGGTCGGTGCCGTCACGCCCATCCGGGTGGCGATGTCCACGGGGCGCGCCTCGCCCTGCGCGTGGATCAGTTCGGCGATCAGCTCGACGTAATCCTCTGCCAACTCGCGGCTACGCGCGGCGCGCACGCCCTGAAAAGCCTCCGCGCGCAGGTCGGGAGAGCGGTCATCACTGGTGGCCGACAGTGTGTGATGTGGATCATCGTTCATTGTCGGCGCAGTCTTGCACGAACCCCGTTGACAAGCAAACGCGCCGGGCAGATTGTTAGCCTTGGCTAACATTTCGCGCCACGCCTTTTGTGCGCGCCGGGAAAGCCTCATTCCATGCCTGCCGACCAAGACACTTCGGTTGACCCGTCGCGCCGCGCTTTGCTGGTCGGCGGACTCGTGGCCGCAGGCGGCGCTGCAATTGTCGCGGGAACCGCGCGTTCCCAGACCGCGCCCGACCCGATAGCCGGACACGACATGTCGGCGATGTCGGCCGATCCCTATGCCGCCCCGATGCCCGGCATGGCGCATGGCAACATGACCACCCTGGGTTCTGTCGATCATGCCCGCAACGGCTTCGACCCCACGGCCATGCTGACGGACTGGGACACCGGCACGACCGAGCTTCTGCCCGACGGCCGCACCCTGCGCACCTTCGAGGTCGAGGCTTACGACAAGGAAATCGAGATCGCCCCCGGCATCTTCTTTCCCGCCTGGACCTACAACAACCGCGTCCCCGGCCCTGCCCTTCGGGCGAAGGAAGGCGAGAAGCTGCGCATCATCTTCCGCAACTTCGGCTCGCACCCGCATTCGATGCACTTCCACGGCATTCACTCTGCGCGGATGGACGGTGTTCCCGGTGCAGGACTGATCGGCCCCGGCGAAGAGTTCGTCTATGAGTTCGATGCCAAACCCTTCGGCTGTCACCTCTACCACTGCCACGCCCTGCCGCTGAAGCGGCACATGCACAAGGGCATGTACGGGTTGTTCGTGATCGACCCCGACCCTTCCCGGCAGACCGACCCCGCGCTTGCTGCCGTTGCTGCGTCACGCGTTCTGGGCAGCCCCGAAAATGCCCTTTGGCAGGAGCTGGCGATGGTGATGAACGCCTTCGACACCAATTTCGACGGTGGGAACGAAGTCTATGCGGTCAACACCGTGGGGCAGGCCTACATGAACGTGCCGATCCCGATCGACAAGACCCGGCCCGTGCGCATCTACCTCGTCAACGTGACCGAGTTCGACCCGATCAACTCGTTCCACCTGCACGCGAATTTCTTCGACTACTACGACACTGGCACGCAGCTGACGCCGACCCTGCGCACGGTCGATCTGATCATGCAGTGCCAGGCGCAGCGCGGCATCCTCGAGTTCAGCTTCGCCGACCATGAGGACGGCATGTACATGTTCCACGCCCATCAATCCGAGTTCACCGAGCTGGGCTGGGTCGGCATGTTCGACGTGCGGGGGCCGGGGGCATGAGCGACCAGAGCCAACCGACCCGTTCCCCGCTGATCCGGCTTCTGCTGGTGTTCCTGCCTCTGGCGGCCATTCTGGTGTCTTTCGTCTTGATCGCCTCGCTCGATCCGTTGCGCGGCTTCAACAACGGTGCCCCACCGGTCGAGTCGCTCACCGTCGAGCGGACGATCCTCGACAGCACCGGCATCCAGGTTCTTGTGCGTGCGGGCGGGTCGGAGGCGATGCAGATCGCGCAGGTTGCCGTCGATGACGCCTACTGGACCTTCACGCAGGACCCGTCGGGACCGATTGCGCGCGGCAGTGCCGTCTGGGTGCAGATCCCCTACCCGTGGGTGCTGGGCGAGGCGCATCAAGTGGCCCTCGTGACCAACACCGGCACTGTGTTCGGGCACGAAATCGCTGTTGCCGTGCCCACGCCGCAGGCATCCGGGGGGCAGCTTCAGTTACAGGCGCTGGTCGGCGCGCTGGTCGGTTTGCTGCCTGTCGCCCTCGGGCTGATGTTCTACCCGGCGATGCGCGGCTTCGGCACTTCCGGCATGAACTTCGTGCTGGCGCTGACCGTCGGCATGCTGGCCTTCCTGCTCCTCGACATGATGGGCGAGGCCACCGAACTCGCGGCTGAGGCAGCCGCGCTGTTCCAAGGATCGGCCATGGTCTGGCTGTCGGCTCTCGCGAGTTTCCTTCTCCTCATGGCCATCGGGCGCTGGCGCGGACGGCCCGAGGGGCTGGCGCTGGCGTTCTACATCGCGCTCGGCATCGGGCTGCACAATTTCGGCGAAGGGCTGGCCATCGGTGGCGCCTTCGCTGCTGGTGCGGCGGGCCTCGGCACCTTCCTCGTTCTCGGCTTTGCGCTGCACAACGTGACCGAAGGCATCGGCATCGCAGCACCCATGCTGCGCATCCGCCCTCCGCTCTGGAGCTTTGCCGCGCTGACGCTGCTTGCCGGGGGACCCGCCGTGCTTGGGATCTGGGCCGGTAGCCTTGCCTACGCCCCGCAATGGTCGGCTTTCGCGCTTGCGGTCGGCGCCGGGGCGATCCTGCAGGTCATGGTCGAGGTCACGGCCTATCTTCAACGCCAGAACAGCGACCGGCAGGCGATCCTGTACTCTCCTGCTGTCCTCGGCGGCTTCCTCGGCGGGATTGCATTTATGTATGTGACGGCGGCACTGATCAAGGTTTGACCATCGGCGAACTGGGGCAACTGACCATTTTTCGCGCGCTCAGCCGGTTGTGGCAGGACGGTTTTCCGTAGCGGTGCAGATCGGACGACCTTCCGCCGTACGGAGCGGCAGCATGGTCGTCTCAACCGGGCCGACGTGCTCGTACCAGTAGCAGCCGTCCTCGGGCTGCAAGACCACTGCGCGCAGGTTCTGGTAGGGTGCGGCGATGGCCATCACGCCCTCGGGCAGCTCCTGCAGGAAGCGCGACGGCTCGTCGCCGATCCCTCCGACCGGTGCCACACAGGCTGAGAGCATCATCAAGGCGATCGCCAGCACCGCGGATCGCCCAGCACCGACCGTGCGGGGGAAACGCCCTGCCTTCGGAGTTCGCGAACTGAATTCCTTGCTCTTACCCGCAATCATGTTCAGGCCGTCAGCTCCACGTTGCCTTCTTCGGCCGGATACAGATGTGCCGTCACTCCGGTCTGAACCTGGTCGTAGAGATCGATGATGTGCGGCATAACCATGCGCACACAGCCGGAACTGGCCCGGCTGCCGATGGACCGCGGAAATGGCGTGCCGTGGATGCGCAGATAGGTGTCACGGCTACCGAGGAACAAGTAGAGCGCCCGCGACCCGAGCGCATTGCCAGGACCGGGATCCATGCCGTCGGCATACTGCGCGTAGGTCTCGGGTTCGCGCTCGATCATCTGTGGTGTGGGAGTCCACCTTGGCCACTTGGCCTTGCGGCCAATCGTATAGATGCCCGGCTCGTAGAGCCCGGACCGCCCGATGGCGACGCCATAGCGCATCGCAGTGCCGTCAGGCTGGATGTGGTAGAGATAGCGCGCGATCGCATCGACATGGATGTCGCCTGGCGTCAGCCCGGCGCGAGCCTCGACGCGGACCGGAAGCAGCCGCGGATGCAGGCCCCATGGATTGGTCGTAGCCGCAACATAGCCCGGGGGTGTCACCTGCGCATCCCAGGCTGCCCACTGGCCCTGAAGATCAGAGGCCGCGAAAGCCGGGGTCACAAGTGGCGCGGAGAAGAGAGCGGAAGTCATCTTCAGGAAATGCCGTCGGGTCGACATGTTGTCTGCTTTCAGCTCAATTGAGGGCAGCGAGGTTTGCCGCGCACGACAAACACGGAATTGGACGTGAGAATGGCCTCCCATGTCCATTCAAGTCTGCGTGAAGGAGTCGGTACAAGGAGAATAGATGGCGACAGACGTATGTCAGAATGCTGGTCCCTTTGCAAAGGAGCTCGCTGGTCGCAAGGAATGCGCCACGATGGGGGCAGATCTGACAAGAGCGTGAACGCAAGAAACAGCCATTGCACCTCTACCCACTTGAGCACTTATCGTCTTCGCTCACGTTCGGGGGGCACGGCTGTTGATCGACCTTGATGGACCCTTGTTCGTCGGATCGGAAGGACCGCGCGTAGCGATCTGGCTACCAATTGGATTGATCTCTGGTGCCGTCTTTGTCTTGGCGCTGCCCCCCTTCTCGCTCCTGCCCTTCGCGTTACTGTCCTTCGCGGCTCTTTCACTGCTGCTGCGCGCGGCAACTGGCACATCTTCCATGCTCATTGGTTTTGCGTTCGGTCTTGGCCAGTTTGTGCCGGGGCTGTTCTGGATCACCGAGAGCTTTCAGGTCGAGGCCGACCGCTTCGGCGGACTGGCGCTGCCCGCCGTCCTAGGTCTTGCTGCGGTTCTCTCGGTTTTCCCCGCGCTGTCCTGCGCCTTGGCGGCGCAGCTGGCGCGAGCGGGCCTGCCGCCTGCCCTGTCGCTTGCCACCGCCTGGACAATCGCTGAATGGCTACGTGGTCATGTGCTCACAGGTTTTCCCTGGAATCTTGCCGCCTATGCACTGGCCGACTGGACCATTCTTGCCCAAGCGGCCTCGGTCTTGGGCAGCTACGGACTGGGGTTCGTCCTCGTCCTGGCAGCGGCCAGCATCGGACATGCGATGGGCGGCCCGGCGCGGGAAAGCCGTCGGGCATATCTTGGGGTGGCTGCAGCAACGATGTTGGCCTTGGCCATGTTCGGATACCTTCGCGTTGCGCTTCTGTCGGCGGACACCGGCCAAGGACGGGAGGTTCGCATCGTCCAGCCGAACATCCCACAGAGCGCGAAGTGGGACCCGGCTGCGCGCAACGCCAACATCGCGCGGCTCCTGTTCCTCTCGGCCCGGCCCGGTGCGTTCGACCTGCTCTTGTGGCCAGAAACTGCTTGGCCAGGGTTTCTTGCCGAAGATCCGGGGGCAAGAGCGGTGATCGGCTGGCTTCTGCCGGATCGCGCCGTGCTCTTGACCGGCAGCCCGGAGCGGGAACTCGCCGGTACAGACGCAGTCTATCACAACGCGGTCCTTGCCATCGGATCGGACGGCGGCGTCCTGGCTCGCTATGCGAAGCATCACCTCGTCCCCTTCGGCGAATATGTGCCCTGGCGCGGGCTTCTGCCGTTCCCGCGGATCGTTCAGTCACTTGGCGACTTCTCGCCCGGCCCCGGACCCGCGACTCTTGCTTTCGGCCCTTTCCCGTTTCCCGGCGTTGCGATCTGCTATGAGATCATCTTCCCCGGGCATGTGGTCGATGACGCGATACGGCCCGACTGGATCTTCAACGCGACCAACGACGCCTGGTTCGGCACTTCGATCGGACCATGGCAGCACTTCGCCTCGGCGCGGATGCGTGCGGTCGAAGAAGGCTTGCCGCTGGTTCGCGCGGCTAACACCGGAATCTCGGCGGTGGTCGACCCGTTCGGGCGCGTCACGGCTTTTCTCGAGCTCGGCGAACAGGGAATCATCGACGCACGTCTGCCGAGGCCGCTTCGCGCAACCCTCTATGCCCGTTTCGGGGACTGGATGCCGCTGGCAATGCTGGTCGCAAGCTGGACCGGATATGGCCTGCTCCGGCGGACCAGGCCCACGAGCTCACAGAAAAGGGGCGTCGCATGATTGGACCCGTCTTCGCCCTCGCGGGCTTCGTCTGGGGGGTGCTTGTCGCCCGAAGGCGCGGAGGCAAGCGGCTCGACTGTCTGCAGTACGGAGTCGGCTATGGGATTGCCTTCGGCCTCGTCGGTGTGCTTATCGGTATCGCGCTGGCGCGTTTTCTGGTCCCGCATGGATAGGCGAAAGCCCGCCTGCCGGATGTGGACGGGATGGTTGCGACTTGAACCTCTAGTTGCTCAAGGTTCTAGACCGCCTACTACAAAGCTTGGGACTTCTGAATGCGCCTTCGGAATCTGCAAATCATCCTCTGGACCGCAGCCATTGTGGCGACCGTGGCGTTCTTCGCGCTGCGCTGGTCATCTGCCGGGATGCAAGACGTTGCGGACGCGGCCTTTTCCCCGTCCTTCTCGCTTGCGGACAGCGAGGGGACGCAGCGGACATCGGAAGAGTTTCGTGGCAAGTTCCTGCTGGTCTTCTTCGGCTTCACCAATTGCCCGGACGTGTGCCCCACCACCCTATCCGAGGTCGCGCAGGTGATGGACGATCTCGGGCCAGATGCGGCGAAGGTGCAGCCCATCTTCGTTTCCATCGACCCGGTGCGGGACCGGCGGCTCGGCCTTCGGGAGTATACCGAGGCGTTTCACCCGGCGATCCTCGGGCTTGCGGGCACTGATGCGGACACGGAGGCTGCGGCCGAGAGCTTCAAGATCTACTTCGCCCGTGAGGCCGACGCAGCGGTCGCGGACGGCTACACCATGTCGCACAGTCCCGGCCTGTTCCTGATCGGCCCTGACGGCGTATGGCTGAGGCAGTTCGCCTACGGCACGCCAGCCGCCGAAATCCTTTCCGACCTCAGATCGAGATTCTGACAAATGAAATCATTGTTCCTTTCCACGGCCCTGCTCCTCGCCGCCCCTGCCGCCTTCGCCTGCGGGACGTTTACGGTCGGCGACCTCACCATAGAACACGCCTGGTCCAAGGCGACCATTGGCGCGGATCGCCCGGCGGTGTTCTATGTCGAGATCACGAACGGAGGTAGCACAGACGACGCCCTTATCGGCATCACGACGCCGGCCGCGACCATGCCGATGCTTCACGAGACCGTCGTCACCGACGGCATCGCTTCAATGCCGCACGCGATGTCGATCCCGGTTCCGGTGGGCGAGACCGTGGCGCTGTCCCCCGGCGCCTACCACGGCATGCTGATGGGTCTGGCCACAGCGCTGAAGGAGGGTGACCGGTTCCCCGTCACCCTGACCTTCGAGAATGCGGGCGACGTGACGGTCGATGCCGACGTGCTGTCCCTGCGCGCGGAGGGTCCGGATTGCAGCGACGCCGGGCAGTGATCCTAGGCCTGGGGGCCACAGGCGCGGCTGTCGCCTTCATGCTGGGGGTTGGCGCGTGGCGGACACGTGACCGGCAGCGCGGGAACGCCTTGTTGCCCCTGCCTGTCGGTGACATGGACTGGGATCTCACTGACCACCGCGGACAACCCGTCAGGCCTTTGGACTGGGTCGGTCGCCCGGTCATGGCCTTCTTCGGCTTCACTTGGTGCCCGGATGTCTGTCCGACGACACTAAACGACATCTCGCTCTGGCTTGAGGAACTGGGGCCCGACGCCGACCGGCTGGTCGTGGCCCTGATCACGGTCGACCCCGACCGCGATACGCCGGAGGCCCTCGCCGACTACGTGAGCAACTTCGATCCGCGCATCATCGGGTTGACAGGGTCCGCCGAACAGGTCGAGAAAGCTGCCGCCGATTTCCGGGTGAAATACGCGCGCGTGCCGCGGGACGATGGTGACTACACGATGGACCACACCGCCGGTGTGTTCCTGTTCCACCCGGACGGACGCTTTGCCAGCATCATCGACTTCCACGAGGACCGGCGCTTTGCCGTTCCGAAGATCCGCCGAACCCTCAGTTGAAAGGTCATTCTGCCAGATGATCCGCTCTGCCCTCATAGTCCTTGCCGCCGCCTCCCTCGTGCCGTTGCAGGCTGCAGCCGACACGCCGACCGCGCATCTTCCCGCCGTGTTCGAAGCGACGATTGCCTCCGGCGACACGCTCGACAGTGTGCTCGGTCATGCGGGTGTCCCTGCCGGGATCCGGGCAGAGGCCGCCTTGGCTCTCGCGGGGGTTTACGACCTCACCGACCTGCGGCCAGGCCATCGCATCGAGTGGACGGCCACATCGGGCGATCCGGCGAGCCTGACACGCATGTCGCTCTTCGTGGAAGATGGCGTCGAGATTGTGCTGACCTTCGACGGCCCCGTTGGAGCCGCGCGGCTTGATCCGCCAATCCGTGAAACGGACCGGCGGGAAACGCTTGTGCTTGACGGCACGCTTTACGAAGCCCTCGTTGCGCGCAACGCGCCGGAACGCTTCGCCGTGGACCTGACTGCGCTCCTCGCGGGCCAGGTCGACTTCCGGCGCGACTTGCAGGGCGGCGAAACTTTTGCACTGGTCTGGCAGGAAGACCAGCTTCCTGACGGCAGCATCGCGGGCGAGCCACGGCTGAACTATGCGCGACTGGAACTTGCAGACCGGGTACTTGAACTCGTCGCCACGGATGCAGCAGGTCCCGTCATCGTGTTCGAGGACGGGGAAGCCGTGCAGCGGTCCGCCGCGCCGATCCTCGGTGCCCGGCTGTCTTCCGTCTTCGGGCGACGCAACCACCCTGTTCTTGGGGGCGTGCGGATGCATACCGGGATCGACTATGCCGCTCCGGTCGGAACCGAAGTCTCGGCCACCGGCGCAGGGCGCGTCGTCTTTGCCGGTACGATCCGGGGCTATGGCCTGACCATCGACATCGACCACGGCGGCGGGGTTGTGACACGCTATGCCCATCTGTCCGAGATTGCCGAAGATGTGCGGGAAGGCACGCGGGTCAAGGCCGGTGACAGCATCGGTGCCGTTGGCGCGACGGGCCTCGTCAGCGGCCCGAACCTGCACTACGAGGTGCGCGTTGACGGTCGGCCGGTCGATCCGACGGACCGCGAAGCACTGCCGGAACGCGAGATTGCTTCGGCGCAGGATCTTGATGCGCTGGCGACCTGGCGCCGCGAGACGGGCTTTGCAGCTTTGGTTGAAGGGGATCAGGGATGAGCGGACACCACATCGGACGCCGCAACCTGATGCTTGCGGCAGCGGCGGGCGTCGCGCTCCAAGGGCGTGCCGCCTGGTCGCAAGCGGAACCACCGATCCATGTCGTCAAGGGACGCGGCTGTGAATGCTGCGAAGCCTGGGTCGATTACCTGCGCGCGCAAGGCTTCACCGTGACGGACGAAGTGTCGATGGGAACGCTGCTGATCCGCTTCAAGATGGACCAAGGCGTCCCGGCGAAGGCCTTCTCCTGCCATACGGGTGTGGTCGACGGCTATGCGCTTGAAGGCCATGTTCCTGCTGCAGACATCCGGCGGCTGCTGGCCGAACGCCCCGATGCGGTCGGACTTGCGGTGCCCGACATGCCCTACGGCTCGCCCGGGATGGGGTCCGAGGACAGCCGCGATGCCTACGACGTGCTGCTGATCCGGCGCGATGGAGAACTGGAGATTTTCACCAGCTATCCTGCGGCCTGAAATCACATCCGCCCGGGGTCCGATCTTTGGCAGACGGTCTTCGACCAACACCGACTTATCCCTCAGAGGGCACCGACGATCTGGTCAACGGCGTCCTCACTGTCCCATGCGTACGGACCTTGAAGGCGTCCGATCTCCCGGGTCTGCCGGTCGATCAGAAGGGTTGTCGGCAGGCCGATGAAGGCAAGGGCTAGCTGAACCCGAAGGGCTTCGGCCCAATAGAGCGGCAGATCGACGATGCCGATCTCGTCGTAGAAGCGTCGCCCCCTGCCGATCCCCGCGTCGTCGATGCACAGCGGCAGCACCGCGAAATCCGCACCGCCCAGCCGGGACTGGAGCCGGTCAAGTGTCGGCATTTCTTCCCTGCAGGGCGGGCACCAGGTCGCCCAGATGTTCAAGAGCATCACCCGGCCGGCGAAGTCGTCGAGTTTCCGCGTAGTGCCAGCTTCGTCAAGGATCGGCGGAGACAGCAGCGGTTGCGGATCCTTGAGCAGCCGGAAGGGTGGGCGAGCCTCGGCAGACCCTGCAAGGAAGGGCGCGGCGAGTGCACCAAGGACGGCACGGCGGCCGATAAGTGTTGGCATGGGTCCGCTCTCTCCGGGAAAGGGCCCGGACCCGCATACAGGCTGCGGGTCCGGGCGTGCGTCAGGCCGACACCGCGAACTCGGTCATCATGCCGGTCGAGAGATGCGGCATGTGGTGGCAGTGCAGCATCCACCGCGCCACCTCGCCCGCGTCCACCGCAACCGTCACCATGCCCATCGGCGGCACATGCACCGTGTCGCGCACCGCCCCCGCGATCCGGTCCATGCCGATACCCACCACCTGGAAGGCGTGGCCGTGCAGGTGCATCGGATGCGCCATCATCGACATGTTGTGAAACATGATCTCGACCCGGTCGCCGGTCTTCGCCGTGACGGGAACGTGGGTGCCCCAGGTCTGCCCGTTGATCGTCCAAATATAGGGCATCATTGAGCCGCCCAACATCAGCATCGGCTGCGAGGCTGGCGCGCGTTCGGGCAACGGGGTGACGGCGCGCAGGGCGGCCTCCTGCGCCAGATCGCCGCTGAAGGCGGGATGGTCGGCCTCCGACATCTCGGCGATCCTGGTCACCGCCGCGCCCGGCGTGGCAAGGATGACACCCGTCCTTTCCTTGGCACCTTCGCGCAGGGCAAGGATCGGGAAGGCCCCGCCATCACTCGGCACATCCAGTTCGACGTCCAGCCGCTGGCCCATTGCGACGCCAAAGCGGCTGCCGGGCAGGGGCTGCACTGGCTCGCCATCGACCGCTACCAGCCGCCCCGGCAGGATGCCGGTATCGATCCAGAAAACCGTCGCCGCCGCAGCGTTGATGATACGGACAAGGACCCGCCCGCCCTTGTCGATCTGAACCACTTCGGGGTCGTCCAGTGTGCGGTCGTTGGCGAGATAGGCGTCGAAGTTGTAGTCGTTCAGGTCCATCGCCATGCCGTCCATGCCCGGTATCGCCATCATGTCCCCCTGACCCATCGCACCCATGTCCATTCCGGAATGGTCCATGCCGCCCTGCCCCATCTGGCCGTGGTCCATTCCGGCCATGGATGCACCGCCGGTGATCTCTGCCAGGACCTCGGCGGGCGGTTTGAACGCGAAGTCGTGCAGGAACAGCGTCACCTCCTGCCGGTCGGCAGCAACGTCCTCGGGACGCCGCACGACCAGAGGTGCTGCAAGCAGCATCATCTCATGCGCCGGGATGTGGGCATGCATCCAGTGCGTGCCCGGTCGCGCCGCGAAATCGTAGGCCCGGGTTTCGCCGGGTTGAAGGACCGGCATCGGCAGGTCGGGGACGCCGTCCTGCGCGTTCGGCGGAATCTGCCCGTGCCAGTGGATGATCGTCGCCTCGCCAAGCGTGTTGGTCAGATCGACGGCGAAAGCCTGGCCAGGATCGAGGACAAGGCCGGACCGGCCAGCGCCGTCCAGAAGCCCCCAGACGGTTGCGGCCCTCCCCCGCACGTCGATCGTGCGGGTGGCGGCGGTCAGCGACATTCGGCCGGACTGGGCCCGGACCCGTGCGGGAAGCATCAGTGAAGCAGCCGTGGCCGCAGAAGCGGCCAGAAAGCCGCGGCGAGAAAGTAGCGACATGCGAGTTCTCCTGTATCGCGTCGTGAATTGGACAAACGGTCTCCGGCGAATGCCGGAACCGCAGGCTCAGATCACGGCGACCTTGGGAGGCGGTCCTGGAGGCGGAATGGCCAGCGAGGTGGGAAGGGTGTCGACGTTAGCCTCCACATCGGAGGACCGCGCGACAGTTTCCGCTACCCGATCCGGCGCAGGAAAGGCCGCTGTGGCGAACATGCAGTGTTGCTGACAGAGCAACTGTTGGGTCACGTCGTCCGCACCGCCCATCCCGGGCATCTGCGCAAGATGACCGGCCATGGCCATCATCTGTGCATGGTCGTCCTGGGACTGCTGCCGTCTTTCGCCCAGTGCCAGTACGGGCAGGATCGCCGCGAGCATATAGGCGGCGAGGATCAGGACACGCATGCGAAACGACGACAAAGCCATGATTTATGTATCTATCAGGATTGGCTGCTCCCGTCACCTGACAGTTCGGTGTCCCTGATCGGCACCCGGCCTCGAATGTCTGCGGCATCAATGCCGCGTTTCCAAATCCTCCGTCGCACTGTCGCAGAGTTTACTGGTATCCATCGCAATTGCGCGGAACCTGCAAAAAAAACGCGGGACAGCGACTCGATGAAAAAGCTTCTCCTCGCCCTTGCGGCAATCCTTGGCCTGGCGTCCTGCGGCGCCGAGCCGATCTGGGCACCCGATGAGGCCGTGGCCGCCGCGCGCTACGAACATCCCGGCCCGACCTCGGTCACGCTCTACACGGTACTCTCGACACGCAGCGGAGCGGGTGCTCATGCGGGCCTGCTGATCAACGGATCGCAGCGCGTGCTGTTCGATCCGGCTGGCACCTGGCGGCATCCCCGGCTGCCCGAACGCAACGACGTACACTACGGGATCACCCCGAAGATGGTGGATTTCTACATCGACTACCACGCCCGCGAGACCTACGACGTGGTTGAACAGACCGTCGAGGTTTCGCCCGAGGTCGCGGCACTGATCATGCAGCGGGCGATGGCCTATGGCGCGGTGCCGAAGGCGAACTGCACCATCGCGCTGTCGCGGGTGCTCGACGGCGTGCCCGGTTTTGAAAGTCTGCCGATGACCTGGTATCCGAAGCGGATGATGCAGGCGTTTGCCGAGTTGCCTGGCGTCGCCACACGGACAATCACCGACGATGACGCCGACGAGAACCATGGCGTTCTGCTGGTCCAGGCCGGGGATCCGCGGCTAGAGTAGCATTTCAGTGATCGGTGGCCGGGTTCACCAGACTTTGCTCGCGAATTCATGCGCCCGGAGCTATGGTTGCAGAAGAGTCTCATTGAAAGGCCGACATCATGACATTGTCCCGGCGCACGGTTCTCGCCGCTGTTCCTTGGCTGACCGCAATTGCGGCAACCCCGGCCCTTGCCGGGGGTGACGAAAGCATCCACGTCGTCAAGGATCCAGGCTGCCCTTGCTGCAACGGGTGGATCGGACATCTACGCGACAGCGGCTTTCGCGTGACCTTCGAGGAACGCAGCATCGAGGAGCTTGAGGCGTTCAAGCGCGAGCGCGGCATTCCCGAGACCCTCGCCTCATGCCACACCGCCACCATCGGCGACTACACGGTCGAGGGGCATGTGCCCGCTGCCGACATCCGGCGGCTTTTGGCTGAACGCCCTGCTGCCGTCGGCCTCTCCGTTCCCAGAATGCCCTACGGGTCGCCGGGCATGGGCCCCGAGACCGAGCGCGAGGCCTATGACGTCATCCTCGTCGGCACGGACGGCAGCGGCAGTGTCTTCACGAGCTACGCCGCAGCCTGATCTCGATCAGCCGGTTGAGGTCTGTCCAGTGCCAATGACGCCTGGCACTGTTGGTGCTTTGGTCACCAGGGCAGACCGGAGGCGGTTGATCGCCAGCCGTCTTCCAGCGCGTCTTGCGGGACCACACCGTCCAGAGGTCTGATCGCGACGTCGAGCCTGCGAGCCGCATGATACCCCGTTGCCGCCATCACACCAGGCGTCGCGCCATAAGCGACCCGATAGCGCGACACGAAACTGTCGGTTCCGTCGTCACTGTCCCACCCGTCCGGCGGAACGGCCTGCTGCAAGACCGTAGTTGCCGACCGATACGCACGCGCGGCATCGCTGGCCAAAGGTTCGGGGCCAAGGACAATCACGACATCGGTCGGCTCGTCGGGCGTGCCGAACAGGCCTTCGACCAGCCCGGCTGCATCTCGTGGAAGCGGCAAGATCTGCACATCAACCCCGCCGAGATGCCCGTCGGACGTTTCGTTGGCGTGCCCGTCCCGTTCGTCCGCTGCCAGCAGGAAACCGCGGACGGCCTCTGCAAGGTTTTCCTCGACGTTCTCGCCGACGACCAGAAGGCTCACGGTGAACGAATGCGCCCAAGCAAACCCTGCAAGGCCGATCCACACCGCGGCCACGAGGACGGATTTTCCGATCCTGCCCAAGACCGTCACTCTGACCGGGAAGGGCCGCCAAAGAAGGATAACAGGAAGGCGTGGGATACGGGCACTCATTCGACAGCCCGTGCCGCTGACACCGCTTCGGCAAGCTGCGCCTTCTCGACGAAACCGGGGATCAGCTGGTCGCCTACCACAAAAGACGGCGTGCCGTTGAAGCCGAGCGCCTCGGCCAGTCGCATAGACGTGGCGATATGCTCCTCGACCTCGGGCGATTGCATGTCGGCCTTGAGCTGCTCGACATCGAGCCCGACCTCGCCCGCGATCCGCAGCACCGACTGTTCCTCCAACTTGGCGCGTGCGCCCATCAACGCATTGTGCAATTCGGCATACTTGCCCTGCTTCCGCGCGGCCAAAGCGGCCCGCGCCGCGATCGCTGACCCTTCGCTGAGTATGGGCCACTCCCGAAGCACAAGACGGATGTTTCCGTCTTCGGCCAGCAGGGCGTCGATTTCAGGCATCGCGCGTTTGCAGTAGGGACAGTTGTAATCGAAGAACTCCACCACCGTCACGTCGCCTTCCGGGTTGCCGAGGACCGGCGCGTTGGGGTCGCGCTCCAGCAGGGTGCGCTCGTCAGCCAGGGTCGCGGCGGCAGCGGCGGCCTGGGCCTCTGCTTGGCGTGCCTCCAGCGTCTGAAGCGACTCGAGCACAAGCTCCGGGTTCTCGCGCAAGGTTTCGACGACCAGTTCCCTGATCCGGTCCTCGGTAATCTCCTGCGCCGGGGAAAGGCCGGGAGCGAAGACGAGAGTGATGGCAAGCAGGCTTGACGTGACGCGCATGAGAAGTGCCTTGTGTGACGGATAAAGAGTTTCAGGCGGTCTGCACCCTCTAGTTCCTAGAGAGGCAAGCGGAAATCGGGAGGTCGGCGGACCTGCTTGCGGCTTCAAGGCGAACCTGCTTCCAACTGGCTACGTTCAGCCTGCGCGGCGCGGATGCGGTCGGGCCAGGTTGACCGGATATAGGCGAGGACGGCTTCGATGTCGTCTTCGGTCAGCTCGTCGCCAAACCCAGGCATGCCGGAGGTGAAGTCGACCCCCATATCGTCCAGCACCGCCTGCCCCCCGCGGCGGATGTAGTCCCGCAGCATCGCGTCCCCATGATGCCAGGTGTGGCCGGTTTCGTCGTGGGGCGGCGCGGGATAGGTGCCGTCCTCCCTCGCCGACTGCCAGTCCGGCTGCCCTTCCAGATTGGCACCGTGGCAGGAGGCGCATCTGGCCGCGTAAATGGCACGCCCACCTTCGATGTCGGGCGTGTCGTGAAAAAACGCACGGGCTGGAACCGACGAAAGTACAAAGGGGGTTGCGGCGACGGCGACTCCGAGAACGCTAAGGGAGCACGCCCTTCTGAGCCAGTGCATCATGTCCGGCTCACCGTAGCCGTCGTGCCGTCCGGCGGCAGGATGCGTTCGGACAAGAGAGCCAGGTCCTCCCGCACGCGCGCCCTCTGCGATGTCGGATAGGCGTCCTCGGGGGGCAAGCCGCCATGCTGCGCAAACAGCATGATGTCGCGCGCAATTGGCGCGGCGGCCGTTGACCCGCCGCCACCGTGCTCCACCACGACCGTGACGGCAAAGCGGGGCGCATCATACGGTGCGAAGGCCACGAACAGCCCGTGATCTCGACGGTTCCACGGCAGCTCGTCCTGCGAACGGACGCCTGCGGCCCGCTCAGCTGCGGTGATAGAGAAGACCTGGCTCGTTCCAGTCTTGCCCGCCATCGCCTGCGCCGGATCGGCGATGCGCGAGGCATAGGCCGTCCCGCGCTCGTGGTTCGAGACCTCGAACATGCCCTGTCGCACGATGGCCAGTGCTTCGGCCGACAGACCGAGTGGGGCCGGATCAGGATTGTCTTGGTCCTGCCCGCCAAACGGCCGCACCAGACGCGGCAGAACGGCGGTCCCCGACGCCAGTCGCGCCGTCATGGTAGCAAGCTGGATCGGCGAGGCGAGCGTGAAGCCCTGGCCGATTGAGGCATTGATGGTGTCCCCTATCAGCCAGTCCTGCCCATACCTTTCCTGCTTCCAAGCGCGCGACGGGTTGTTGCCATGCGCCATGCCGGACAGCGGAAGGTCGTACTTCTGGCCAAGCCCCAGCCGGTCGTTCATCGCGAAGATACCGTCGATGCCGATGCGCTGCGCGACCTCATAGAAGTATACGTCGCAGGACTCGCGCAGCGCGCCGACCATGTTCACTCGGCCATGACCACCGCGCTTCCAGCAGTGGAACCTGCGGCCGGAGATCTCGACATAGCCATTGCAGGCGACAGTCTCTTCCGGGTCCATCAGCCCGGTTTCCAGCGCGGCCAGCGCATTCGACATCTTGATCGTCGATCCCGGCGGATAGGCCCCCTGCACCGTCTTGTCGGAGAGCGGGCGGAATTCGCTGTCGCGGAGCGCGCCGTAGTCGCGGCTGGAAATCCCGCGGACGAAGAGGTTCGGATCGAAGGACGGCGCCGAGGTGCAGCCAAGAAGATCGCCGCTCGTCACGTCCATCACGATCGCGGCGGCACTTTGCCCTTCAAGGCGGACGCGCATGAAGTTCTGAAGGTGGTGGTCGAGGGTGACCTGCATGTCGGGGCCCGAGGTAGCAGGGTCGAGCGCCAGCTCGCGCATCGTGCGACCGGAGACATTGACCTCAACCCGCTGGGTTCCCGGCAGGCCGCGCAGGGCGCGTTCATGGCTGCGCTCGACCCCGGTCTTCCCGATTTCAAAATCGGGAAGGCGGAGCAGTGGCTCATTGTCGGCAGCCTCGTTTTCCAGATCGTTGTCGCTGACCGGTCCCACATAGCCGACCTGATGGGCGAAATCGGGCCCGAAAGGATAAACACGGGACAGGACCATCTCGGGGTGAACGCCCGGAAGCACGGGGGAGTTCAAGGCCACGATGGAAAGCTCGTCCCAGGTGACCCGGTCCTTTACCGTAATCGGAACGAAGGCCCGCACACGGGCCGTCTGCTCGCGGACCTTGGTCAGTGTTTCCTCGTCTAAACCAAGGAGTAGACGCAGCTTCTCGAGGACATCTTCGACATCCCGTGCTTCCTCCCGCACGAGCGTGATGCGGTAGGCCTGTTCGTTGTCCGCAATAATCTTTCCGGCCCGGTCAAAGATGCGCCCCCTGTCGGGACGTACCAGCCGCAGGCTGATCCGGTTCTCTTCGGCCAGCAGGTAGTATTGTTCGGCATCACGGACGCCCAGTTGCCACATCCGAAAGCCCAGAACGCTGACCACCGAGGACATCGCCCCACCCAGCAGGAGGGACCGCCGGGTCGTCTTCTTTGCCGCATGCGCGAGTTCGCGTTCAGACCGACGCACGGCTTGCCTCCTCTCCCGGCAGTTCGGACGCGGCCTTGGCGCGGATGGTCTTCAGGTAGGCCGCCGCGCGCAGACCAAGGACCAGAACCACAAGTCCGACGAACCAGGGCTGAAGCGGGTTCGGCGGTGGCGTTGCCCGGTGGAAGCTCAGGAAATGCATGAAGAGGAAGTAGGCGACATGGGCGACGGTCAGCCACCACATCGGCAGGACGCCCATCTGCAAGAACTTCCAGCCTGACAGTCCCAGACGCCGCATCGCAAAATCGCTCGACGTGGCGGCAAGCAGCACCGCGAGGACGAGGGCCGCGATCCCGATGGCATTGGCAAGTCCGAAACCATGCTGGAACATGACATAGACCAAGAGGTCGGGATGCCATTCGAACCCGAAAAGCCGCATCAGATCCCATTCGACCCAGCCGACGAGGACGATCGCCGCGTGGACGATCACCAGAAGGCAAGCATAGATTCCCATCTCACGGCGGAACGGCAGCAGCGGAACCGATGCGCGCAGAAAGCGGGTCAGCGGCCCCAACCCCATCGACAGCGCGATCAGCACCAGCGAGGCATCCCCGAAGGCGCGGTTCCAGCGATGCATCGGGCTGAACTGCGCGTGAACCGCCGCAAAGCCCAGCACGAGCCCCATCGCAAGAATGGCCACGAGCGTGTGCCGGACCAGCGTTTTCCGGGCCAGCCCACGCATCGCTGACCGCAAACCAGTTGACGCTGTCACTGCGGGCCTCCCGTCATGGGAGTTTCAACGCCGCCGACAATGTGAAGGTCAGATCGGGACTCGCGAAACGCGCGCCAGGTGCGAAAGGCAGCATAGCCCATGACGATGACCCCGGCTGCCGCGAGCCAGGGCCGGACGGGATCGAACCATGCAAGCAGCGCCGGACCACCGAAGATCAGCATCAGCACCTTGTTGCAGGTCGGACAGGCGATCCCGAGGAAGCTCGCAAGACCGCCTGCCCCGGATGTCCGCAGCCGGCATCGGGGAACCCAAAGCGCGACCGTCACTCCGGCCAAGAGTGCCGTCAGGACAGTGGCCCCGAACTCCCACGGACCAACCGCAGTCATGCGGACGAACAGGGGGTTCGCCCAGACTGCCGTCACCGTCCCGAGGACAGCGAACATCGCGATGCCGACGGCGATGCCGCGAAACCCCCGGTGCAGGGTATCATCGTGCCTTGCCTGTTGTGTCGGTCCGTCACTGTGCATCAAATTCAACCTCTGCGCGATCCTCGCCAAAGCCAACACTGACCACCCACCGTCCAGCCATTGGCAACTTGAGATTTGCTCGCCAGACCCCGGCCTCGACTAACTGAAGCGGCGGATCAAAGCCGTCCATATGCATCTCCATCATCGCGAAGTTCACGTCCGGCCGCATAGCGGCAGATTCGATGGCATCGGCATCCGGCGTGAACTGGATATCGAGACGGACGTCCCGGTTTCCGAGCGCATAGACCTGGACGTCGATCCGACCATCCGGAAGGACTTCCGACACTTCGGCCGTCGGCTCGCTCTGATCCGCAACGGTGTCTCGCGGATCGAGCGTGCGCACCGTAGTCCAGATGAACGCGCCCACAAGGGCAAAGACGCCCAGAGCAAGCGCCACTGCGAGCACTCTAGTTCTCATTGCCCATCTCCATTTGCGAGTGGTCCAACCCCGCCATCGGAGTCTCCGTGACAGGACGAGCGGGTTCCGGGATGTCCCCGCTGCCGTCGGGGTCGAGCAGGTAGGTCGCGATGGCCTCGCGGTCGGCGTCGGTCAGGTACGAGGTGCCCTCGGCCACGACCTCGGCCATGCTGCCGCCAAAGGCATCCCCGTTGGGCAACAGGCCCGTCTGCAGCGCATAGGCCAGATTCGCGACCGTCCAGCCGCCTTCGAGGAGATCGGCTGTCAGGATCGACGGTGCCTTGCTGCCGCCAGGAAGACTGTCGTTTCCGGCGAACCGGGCGGAGTCGTCCAGGCCGCCTGCAAGCGTTCGGCCGGTATGACATGCCGCACAATGGGCCGCGCCTTCAACCAGCAAACGCCCGCGATTCCACGGCGACGATGTGCCCATCAGCGCATCCGTCTCCGGCGCGTCGAGGTAGGCAGCGCGCCAGAGCTTCAGGCCCGAGCGGAAGCTGAACGGAAATCCCACATCATGCGCGGGGGCAGCATCCGCAACCGGCGGAACGGTGCGGAACGCCTCCCACAGGTCGGCGATCTCTTGATCGGTGAAGCCTGCGTAGAAGGAATAGGTGAAGACCGGATAGTAGGGGTCACCCTCCGGCGAGACTCCCTGGCGGACAGCCTTGGCGAAATCCTGAATGGTCCAGCCGCCGATCCCGGCAGTAGGATGCGGAGTGATGTTCGGGGGCACGAAGATGCCGAAGGGCGTGTCGAGCGGCGCTCCTCCGGCGAGCGCCAGTCCCTTGGCAGCCGCGTTGGTGTGACAGGACACGCAGCCGCTGGCGCGGGCCAGATAGGCGCCGCGTTCTGCATCCCCGGGCGGGAACGCGGCGGGCTCGGGCGCGCCTACAGGCCATAGCGCCAGTACCCCGGCACCGAACCCGGCGACAACGACCGGGACAATGACCGAAAAGCGGATCAAGCCCCGCATCGTCAGTTCCGACCGGCGCGAAATTGCGAATGGCAGGACGAACAGGTAGCGCTGATCCGGGTGAAGAGGTCGTCTGCCGCCAGCGTCGTCAGATCAGACGCCAGCGTCGCCGGGTCCGACGTGCCGCGCGCAACCTGGACCTCCGGGGGCCTTTCGCCGTAGCCCATCAATTCCGCTATCGTGAAGCCCTCATCTCCCTGTGGTGCCGGGGTCATGGCCATCGCCGAGTGATCCATCCCGGCCATATCTCCGGGCGGCGGCAGCGCCGGCTCAAGACCGTTCGGAGCTGCCACGGCGAGCGCGTCAGCGTAAGTCTTCAATTCCTCGGCAAGTGCTGCGAAGTCCTGCCAGTCGGACCAGATCTCCGGCCTGGCGTAGGTAACCCCTTCGAGGCTGCCTTCCGGGAACAGCGACAGCATCGTCTCGCCCGCGTGACCGGCAATGACGCTCGCACCCTCTGACACGATGAATGTGTCGTAGGGGACCGTGCCCTGCATCATCGGTGCCAGCTCAGCCACCGTGTCCCGCATCGCCGTCATTCCGTTCATCCGTTCCAGGACGACACCCGTCGCCCCGTTATGTGCCAGCGCCACTGCCGCGACTGCGGAAGCGGCAAGCGCCAAAGCGCCTGTCCATTGTGGTTTCATCTGCCTGACTGCCCTTGGTTTCTTGTTGTTGACCGATCCCGCGACCCGCCCTTCCGGCGGATCGTGAGGCTTGCACAACTGTCTGGTGTCAGGCTGACAGAGATTGAACTGTCGACAGAGCTGCGGAGAGCCTATCGAACCGTCAGACGCACGTCCGGCCTGACTGTCAGATACGGGTTCGGGGGGGAGGCAGGGTCACAGACGGGCCGCCGAAGCGGCGTTGCGACTGCGTCAGGTCCGGTCGCAGAGTGATCACGATTGACAACGACAGTGCTGTGACCGGCCCCTCGGGCAGCACGAAAACAGTACAGGCGAGGCCCGGGTGGCATGCAGGTGCCTGCGCGGTCTCTTGCCCTAAGTTGCTCGCGATCTCGATTGAAGTCTCGGGATGATGATCTTCGACCGAGCCCGCCTCCGCAGCCTGTCCGAGAACCAGGCCAAGCGTCAGGACCAAGGACAATAGCCACATCGATACGAACCGCAACAATCTGTGCGAAAACATGTCTTTGAGTGCGTTCGGTGAGGTCGAAGAACGTTTCATCTAGCTAGATCAGCTTCACTTGCGTCCCGACCGGCGTCCGGTCGAAAACTTCCTCGATATGTTCGTTGTAGAGCCCGATGCAGCCGTTCGACGAGCGGCGGCCGATCTTGCGCGTGTCGTGTGTACCATGGATGCGGTAGTATTGCCACGACAGGTAAAGGGCACGGGTGCCGAGCGGGTTGGTCGGGTCGCCGCCAGGCACGAACGCCGGCCATTCCGGGTTGCGTTCCCGCATCGACGGTGTCGGCGCCCAGCTCGGGTTCACCCGTTTCTCGACGACCTCGGTATAGCCCCGGCGGGTCAGCTCGTCCGATAGCGGGACCGAGCTTGGGTAGAGATACATCTGACCGTCGCTCGTCCAATGCTGGAGGACCTTGGCTGTCGTGTCGGAGATGATGATCCCGACCCCCAGAGCATCGAAGTGATCCCTCCACTCGTGGGTGCGGAAAGCCGAGATGTTGTTGCGGACCGGGCCCTGCGTGTCTTCCGACGCGATGGCGGCGCGACCGGTCACGAAAGGCGCGGCAAGTGCTCCGGCAACAAAAAGCCGTCGAGTGAATCGCATGTTCTGCTCCTTTTTGCAGAAGGCTTGCTTCCTTCCAACGTGGGAAGGTCAAACGGCTTTGCATCGCGGCCGGGTCACAAACAGGTGAATGCGTTGCGTTTTCGCCAATCCTGCAAGGAATTTAACCCCTCACTCCGATGTGATCAGTAGGTGCTTACGTGAGAGGGGCTATGCTCCTGCCATGCGATTGATCACCGCTCTTCTGTGCAGCTTCTTCCTGCTCGCCATCCTTTTCGGACTGGCGCATTCAGAACGATCGCCGCACGGAACGCATGCTGACGCACTTCACGCCCAGCCCCTGATACAGGATGCGCTCTGCGGCGAGGGGTCAGGACACGGGACGTGTCATCTTGTTTTCCCCGGCGAGCCATTGCTTGTCACTCTGATGGCGGTGGCCGGATCGTCGCATTTCGAGATCACGCCGGTCATGGGCTCCAGCCGCAGTTTGGACCCCCATACCCCTCCGCCGCGACGCGTCTCCTGAACGAACCCGATCCTTCTCGTTCCTCTCAGGAGACAGCATGATTTCCCGACGCTTCCTCATTGGCGGGGCCGCACTTGCAGCGCTGTCCTCGCCCACCATCCTTCGGGCCCATACCGCAGAGCCATTCGTGCTGGCCGACGAGTTCCAGCCGCGCGAGGTGCGCGTCCGCGAGCAGCACGCGCCCGGACAGATCCTCGTGTTCCCGCGAAGCTTCTTTCTCTACCATGTCTTCGACACCGAGCGTGCGATCCGTTACGGAGTCGGTGTCGGCAAGGCCGGACTTGCCTTCAGGGGGTCCGCGATCATCGAGCGCAAGGCCGAATGGCCTGCTTGGCGTCCGACGAACGACATGATCCGCCGCAATCCTGACCGTTATGCCCAGTTCGCCGATGGTGTCCCAGGCGGGCCGAACAACCCCCTTGGGGCGCGCGCGCTCTACCTTTACCGGGAAGGGCGCGATACCTACTACCGTATCCATGGCACGACCGAGCCGTGGTCCATCGGCCAGTCCGTGTTGAACGGTTGTATCCGGATGCTAAACGAGCATGTGATCCAGCTCTACGAACAGGTGCCGGTTGGAACACCGGTGACTGTGGTGTGAACGTGAGACGCCGCGACTTTCTTGTCTTCGGCGGGATCGTTGCCCTTATCTATGGTCTGCGTGCCCTTCCCTGGGACCGGCTCCCGGGCCGAGGGCCGCGCTATGCCGACATTGCGGATCTGCCGCCGTTTCGCCGCCATGAAGGGAGTGGCCAAACGTCCGGAGCAACGCCGGCATTCATTGGCCTCGATCCGCCGTCAGAAGATGCAGACCAGCGCCTCGCGCGTGCTGAAGTTGTGCGGGTCGACCCCTGCCCTGCCCTCTTTGGCACCGACGGGACACCGGGAGTCGTGCCGATTGCCTATTTCAGCGAGTTCCGCTGCCCCTACTGCCGGGCGCTGGAGCGGGACCTCGACACATTGCTGGCCGAATTTCCTGCCTCCTTCCGCCTTGTCCAACATGAACTCCCCATCTTCGGACCTCCCTCCGAGCTTGCCGCGCGCGCTTCGGTCGCGGCTGCACGGCAAGGCAAGCAGCGAACCCGCTACACCCCCACCGGACGCAAGCCCCCCGGCCCCAAGGGCTGGGCCGAGAAACGTGCCGACCGACGCGCGGCCGAAGCGGCAGCTCACGCGGCCGAATGAGCCTGACCGCAGGACCGGTCAGGCCTGCGATATCGGGGGTCTCCGTCCTGCCCGGTCCTGCTCCGACAACTCCAAACGACAGTTCTACTTTGCAGAGCAGACGACGAATAAACTTGGTGACAACACCGGGCTTGGTGGTGGGACGGACCGTCCTGAACGGCGCGATCCCCTATGCGCTGCTGCGCCGGATTGCAGAGGACGAAGCATCCATGCCGGACCCGGTCTGCTGAGGTCATGAACACGCCGTCGCACATGCTGATCGGGGCTGCCGTCTGCACGCGGCCACTAGCACCGGCAACCTTGATCGCAGCGCTCGCAGGAGGGCTAGCCCCGGACCTGCCGATGTTTGCGATGGTGCTCTGGGCGACCCGGGTTGTTGGCGTGCCAGAACATGAGGTCTTCAGCACGCTTTTCTTCTCAGAGACCTGGCAGTCGGTCTTTGCGATTGACCACAGCTTCTTTTTCTGGGGAGGGCTGCTCGGGTTGGCTGTCTGGCGCAGACAGATCATCCTGCGCGCCTTTGCGGGTGCCGGTCTCCTGCATGCCCTTGCGGATTTCCTGACCCATCACGATGACGCCCGCCGCCAATTCTGGCCCGTCTCGGACTGGGTGTTCCGCAGTCCGGTCAGCTATTGGGACGCGCGGTTCTACGGCAATGTTTTCGGGTTGTTCGAGGTCGCCTTGGTCGTGACGCTGGCCGCCTTCCTGTGTTGGCGGCTGGCGCGATGGCGGGAGCGTCTGCTGGTCCTTGTCGTCGCCGCGCCGGTCCTGCTTCCAGTTCTGATGACCGGCAGCCTGCATGGGCTGCATGGTATGGGATAAGCGCGTCAGCCCTGGTAGCGCCGCAAAAGCTGGGCGTTGATCGCGACGATGATGGTCGAGGCCGACATGAACACCGCCCCGACTGCCGGGGTCATCATGAACCCGGTCCCGAAGGTGATCCCCGCCGCCATCGGGATGGCAAAGGCGTTGTATCCCGTGGCCCAGATCAGGTTCTGCACCATTTTGGAATAGGTTGCGCGCGACAGGCCGAGGATTGCCTCGACATCGCGCGGGTCGGAGCGGACGAGCACGACGTCGGCCGATTCCACCGCCACATCCGTGCCTGCGCCGATGGCGATGCCGAGATCAGCCTCGACCAGCGCCGGGGCGTCGTTGACCCCGTCGCCGACCATCGCGACCTTCAACCCGCGCGCCCGCAGTTCCCGCACCTTGGCCGCCTTCTGGTCCGGCAGCACCTGGGCGAAGTATTCGTCGAGGCCCAGCTCCTTTGCGACCGACTTTGCAACACCCTCGGCATCGCCCGTCATCATGATCGACTGCACACCGCGGGCCCTGAGCCGGGCAACCACGTCGCGCGATTCCGCCCGAACGATGTCCGCCAGCGCGAAAAGCGCATGCGGCTTGCCGTCCTTGACCAGAACGACCACCGTCTTGCCTGCCTCTTCCAATGCCGCAAGGCGCGGATCAGTGACGGGCGTGTTCTGTCGGCGCAGGTGGCCGGGGCTGACGATGGCCACCTCCTGCCCGTCCACCCTCGCGGTCACGCCCGCGCCGGTGATGCTCTGCAACCCCTCCGGTGCCGGGAAGGCGATTCCCTTGCCCGTTGCAGCCGCCACGATCCCCTGCGCAATCGGATGCTGCGACTGGCTTTCGACCGAGGCTGCCATGCGCAGCGCCGCAGCCTCGTCGCCACCCTCAAGCATGACGATATCGCTGACGCCGAACCTTCCCTCGGTCAGCGTTCCCGTCTTGTCAAAGACGACTGCGTTCAGGTCTCGTGCCCGCTCGAAGGCGGCACGGTCGCGGATTAGCAGGCCGTTCTTGGCCGCGAGCGAGGTTGACACTGCCACGACCAAGGGCACCGCAAGGCCAAGCGCATGGGGGCAGGCGATGACCATCACCGTTACCATCCGCTCCAGCGCGAAGGTGACGCTTTCGCCTGCCCAAACCCAATACGCGAACGACCCGAGGCCCACGGTGATTGCGACCCAGGTCAAGACTGTCGCCGCGCGTGTGGCAAGGTCTTGAGTCCGCGACCGGCTGTTCTGCGCGGCCTTCACCATGGCGATGACCTGCGACAGATATGTGGCCTCGCCCGTCGCCTTCACCTCGATGGTGACCGCACCCTCGCCGTTGACCGCCCCGCCGATCACTGTCTCGCCCGTGGTCCGGTTGACCGGCTTCGACTCGCCGGTCAGCATGGCCTCGTTGAACGAAGAGGTTCCTTCGGTGATCGTGCCATCGACCGGCACCTTTGCGCCGGGGCGGATCACTACGCGGTCGCCTGCGACCAGAGCCGCAACGGGCACCTCTTCCGTCCCGCCATCCGCTTTGACGCGTAGCGCCGTATCGGGCAGGAGGCGCACCAGTTCCTCCAGCGCCCGCGAGGCGCCGAGGACCGAGCGCATTTCCAGCCAGTGACCCAGCAACATGATGGTCACCAGCGTGGCGAGTTCCCAGTAGAACGGTTCGCCCCCCGGAAGGCCAAGGGTGACGGCGGCGGAGTAAAAATAGGCGGTGGAAATCGCCAGCGCGACCAGCGTCATCATCCCCGGACGGCCGCTGCGAACTTCGGGAAGCGCGCCGGTCAGGAAGGGCCAGCCGCCCCAGAAATAAATGATCGAGGACAGGGCCAGGGCCACCCATTCCTCGGCGGCGAACAGCGGGGCCATCCCTTGCCCAAGGAAATCGCGCACCATTGGCGACAGGACCAGGACCGGGATGGTAAGGACGAGGCAGACCCAGAACCGGCGGCGGAAATCGGCCACCATGTCGCCGTGGCCTGCGTGGGCACCACCGCCCTGCGGCGCATGCCCCATCGCAGCATGATCGACGGATTTCGCGCCAAGGCCCATCGCAGCGTGATCAATTGAGGACTTTGCACCATGCCCCATTGCGGCATGGTCCATTCCGGCCATCGGCGGCGGGGTGTCCGGTTTCTGCGCGTTGTTGGTCATGGAACCGAACTCCCTGCGTCCCGGATTTGCAGGGGGCGCGGCCAATCCCGACCGCGCCGCCCAAGGTCATCATCCCGGGCTTACATGCCCTTGGAGGCGAGAAACGCCTTGAGCGTGGCGATCTCGGATTCCTGCGCAGCGATGATCGCCTCGGCCAGTTCGCGCATCCCAGGATCCGTGCCAAATTCAAGCTGGATCTTCGCCATATCGATGGCCGCTTGGTGGTGCGGGATCATGCCCGCGGCGAAATCGACATCCACGTCACCCGTATAGGGCACCATCATGTCCGCCATCATCTTGTCCATCGCGGCCGCATAGGCCACGGTTGCCGGATCATTGGCCAGTTCCGGCGGGATCAGCGTGGCATGGCTCATCATCGCCATGCCATCGCCCCCCATGTTCATGCCCGAGTGGTCCATCCCCGCCATGCCGTCCGACTGGGCATACACGTAAGTTCCGCCTGCCACCATCGCGGCGAGAACAGCACCGATTGCGATCTTCTTCATGGTCGTTTCCTTTTCTCTGTTGTGGAAAGTCTGTGCTTCAGGCGGGCGCGTAGCCGACCTCGGTCAGCGCCGCTGTCAGCCGCTCACGGGGGGCCACAGACTTGACGTCGACCTTGTGGGTTCCGGGGTCCGCGCTGACCTCCGCCGCCGGATCGACCGACTGGATGGCCTTGGTCACGCTGCGCACGCAGCCGCCGCAGGTCATGTTCTCGATATGGAACTGCATGAGTGCCTCCTTCAGCGTTTTGCCTCATGCGCCATCAGATAGGGCTTCCCACGGTTGTAAGGTCAACCCCACAAAGCCGTGAGGTGAAAATTGAAGTTACCCCTTGACCTTCCCATGATGGGAAGCCCTATCTCCGTTTGCGGAAGCACCTTGAAAGGAGTCCCGCAATGAACATGCAGGCAAGGCAACCATCCGTAACCGCCACAGCCCGGATGGTGATCGACGTCGAGGGCATGACCTGCGCCTCCTGCGTGGCGCATGTCGAACGGGCGCTGAAAGCGGTGCCGGGGGTGGCAACGGCATCGGTCAATCTCGCGACCGAGCGCGCCGAAGTGACCGGCCCGGCGCTGGACCGCGCGGCTTTGGTACAGGCGGTGGAGGGTGCAGGCTACGCCGTACCCGCGCGTCCCGTGGATCTGGAGATCGAGGGAATGACCTGCGCCTCCTGCGTTGCGCGGGTGGAACGGGCGTTGAAAACGGTGCCGGGCGTGACCTCTGCCGCCGTCAACCTTGCGACCGAGCGGGCGACAGTGACCGGGTCTGCCGATCTGGCATCGCTGATCCGTTCAGTTGCTGATGCGGGGTACGAGGCCCGCCCCGCTGCGCCTGCCATGGCTGCAGCGGACGAGACCGCCGCGAAGAAAGCCGCAGACGAGGCGTTGCTCAAGCGCGACGTGCTGATTGCCGCCGCGCTGACGCTGCCGGTGTTCGTGCTGGAGATGGGGTCGCACCTGTTCATGTGGGTCCACATGGCGGTGATGAACACCATCGGCATGCAGGCCAGCTGGCTGATCCAGTTCGCCCTGACCACCGCCGTCCTGTTCGGCCCCGGCCTGCGCTTCTTTCGCAAAGGCCTGCCCGCGCTGGCCCGTCTGGCCCCCGACATGAACAGCTTGGTCGCGGTGGGCACCTCGGCCGCCTACGGCTATTCGCTGGTCGCCACCTTCGCCCCCGGCGTGCTGCCGCAAGGGACCACTTTCGTCTACTACGAGGCGGCAGCGGTGATCGTGACGCTGATCCTGCTTGGCCGCTATCTCGAGGCCCGCGCCAAGGGCCGCACGTCGGAGGCAATCAAACGGCTGGTCGGCCTTCAGTCCAAGACCGCCCGCGTCGTCCGGGACGGCGCGACGGTCGAGGTGCCCGTTGCCGAGGTCCGCCCCGGCGATGTGGTCGAGGTCCGCCCCGGTGAGCGGGTGCCGGTCGACGGCGAAGTCACGTCCGGCGCAAGCTGGATCGACGAAAGCATGATCTCGGGCGAACCCGTGCCCGTCGAAAAGACCGCAGGCAGCGCCGTCACCGGTGGCACCGTCAATCAGACCGGCGCCTTCACCTTCCGCGCGACAGCGGTGGGCGAAGCGACGATGCTCGCGCAGATCATCCGCATGGTCGAGGCCGCACAGGGTGGCAAGCTGCCGATCCAGGCGCTGGTCGATCAGGTGACGATGTGGTTCGTGCCCGCTGTCATGGCCCTCGCCGCGCTGACGTTCGCCGTCTGGCTGGTCTTCGGCCCCGACCCCGCGCTGACCTTCGGCCTCGTCAACGCCGTCGCCGTCCTGATCATCGCCTGCCCCTGCGCGATGGGTCTGGCCACGCCCACCTCGATCATGGTCGGTACCGGGCGCGGTGCGGAACTGGGCGTCCTCTTCCGCAAGGGCGAGGCACTGCAATCGCTGCAAGGCGTGAAGGTGGTGGCGCTTGACAAGACCGGCACGCTGACCGAGGGCAAGCCCCGGCTGACCGACCTCGTGCTGGCTGACGGCTTTGACCGGGCCGCGGTCCTCGCCGCCGTCGCGGCGGTCGAGGCGAAGTCCGAACACCCGATCGCCCGCGCCATCGTCACGGCGGCGGCCGAGGAAGGGTTGCCCCTGCCCGACGTCACGACCTTCGACTCCGTCACTGGCTTCGGTGTCACCGCCGTTGCGGGCGGGCAGAAGATCGAAGTCGGGGCCGACCGCTACATGGTGAAGCTCGGCCTTGACGTAACCCCCTTCGCCGACACCGCCGCGCGGCTTGGCGACGAAGGCAAGTCGCCGCTATATGCCGCTATCGACGGGAAGTTGGCTGCGATCCTCGCCGTCGCCGACCCGATCAAGGACACCACACCGCAAGCGATCCGCGCCCTGCACGCCCTTCGCCTGAAGGTCGCCATGATCACCGGCGACAATGCCCGTACCGCCAATGCCATCGCCCGCCAGCTTGGCATCGACGAGGTGGTGGCCGAGGTCCTGCCCGACGGCAAGGTCGATGCAGTGAAGCGGCTGAAGGGCATCGGCCAGCTTGCCTATGTCGGCGACGGCATTAACGACGCGCCCGCGCTGGCCGAGGCGGATGTCGGCATTGCCGTCGGTACCGGCACCGACATCGCTATCGAGGCGGCGGATGTGGTGCTGATGACCGGGCGGCTGACCGCCGTGTCGGACGCCATCGCACTCTCCAAGGCAGTGATGCGCAACATCCGGCAGAACCTGTTCTGGGCCTTCGCCTACAACGCGGCGCTGATTCCGGTTGCCGCAGGTGTCCTGTGGCCCGCCTTCGGCCTCCTGCTGTCGCCGATCTTCGCCGCCGCCGCGATGGCCCTCTCATCCGTCTTCGTGCTCGGCAACGCACTTCGGCTGCGGCGGTTCGCGCCAGCGGTCGTCAACTGAGGGAGACCTGTCATGAACATCGGTGAAGCCGCAAAGGCCTCGGGCGTGTCCGCCAAGATGATCCGCTACTACGAATCCATTGGCCTGATCCCGGCAGCAGGACGGACCGAGTCGGGCTATCGGGTCTACGCTCCAACCGAAGTGCAGATGCTGCGCTTCATCCGCCGGTCCCGCGACCTGGGCTTTCCCGTCGAGAAGATCGAGGAACTGCTCGCTCTTTGGCGCGACCGCACCCGCCAGAGCGCGGACGTGAAGCGTCTGGCGACGGAGCAGATCGACGGCCTCGAACGCAAAGTGCGCGAGATGCAGGCCATGATCGACACGCTGCGCCACCTGGCGGACGCCTGCTGCGGCGACCACCGGCCCGACTGTCCGATCCTTGCGGATCTCGGACAAGGAGTGGAGCATGGACTTAATGGGACGGGGCAGCACGGCTCCAAGGGCGGACCGATGCAGCTTTCGCCCATCCGGTAGTCAGTTGACTTCGGACAGGATCGGCGCGTGCCTATCAGCGTTTGGTGTTCAAGGGGTGCAGAGCCCTGGAACTCAATCGGGAATGGGGAAGGGCGGACCCAGTTGCGGCGCCCGAAGCCTCAGCCGCCCCCGCGACTGTATGCGGTAGCGGCCCTTCATCAAGCCACTGGGCGACTGCCCGGGAAGGCGAAGGGCCGTGCTGATCCGCGAGCCAGGAGACCGGCCAGACTTCGATGAAACCCATTCCCGTCGGGTGTGACGGGCGGAGACCTGTTGCATGACCACATCGACTCTTGCCGTTTCGCCTTCGAATGCTTCCCTTCGGCCGGTTCTCCTAAGCGCCGTGTTCGGGGCAGCTTTGCTATTGTCGCGTTGCCTTTAAATCGGGTCATCCTCAATTTGTGTGGTGCAGAGGAAGCATTCGGGCCCTGAGCAAGTTCGGGCCGGCCCGCCCATACATCGCGCGCTTCAAGGTCTTCAATCGGTTGATCTGGCCTTCGGCTTGACCATTGCTCCACTCCATTTCGATCGCATTCCTGACCGCATCAATGTCTCTGTTCAAGGTTCGGGCGAACCGCACGATGGGCGCCAGGTCCGTTTCGATCGCATCGTCGATCCAGGCGGGCAGCGGGTCTGCTTTTCGACCACGCAAGATGCCATTGAAACGCATGGCGAGGCGCCGCATTGTTGTGAAGGCAGGCGAGCCTTCCTTGAGAACTTCGACTTTTCTCGCCTGTTCCAAGGTGAACTTTCCTCTTGGTTTGATGCAGAGTGCGGCCGCTATAACCGGGGAAATCGCGTGCCCGGTTTCCGGGTCCCGGACCGGTGCAAGGATCTGATCTTCCTTGATGGGTCCCTCCTGTTCCTGTTTTTCGGCTCTGCGCCATCCGGCCAAGAGCCGCTGCAAGTTTGACAGGCTGCCCTCGTAACGTAAGCGTCCGGCCTGACCGCTACCCGAGCCATTTCCAAGGCAGCAGGTCATCGACCTTTGTGATCTTGTAATCAGGGATACGGGCCAGGGTGTCGGCGAGCCAGGCATTGGGATCGATGGCGTTGAGCTTGGCCGTTTCGATCAGGGTGTATGCGATGGCGGCGGCCTTGCCGCCCGCTTCCGAGCCGACGAAGAGGTAGTTCTTTCGGCCGAGGGCGATGGCGCGCATGCCGCGTTCGGCGGCGTTGTTGTCGAGTTCGAGAATGCCGTGGTCAAGATAGGGGCGCAGGCGCTCCATGCGGGTCAGGGCATATCGGATGGCGGTCGCGAGCGGGGATTTGCCAGAGATCGTGGTGAGTTGCAGGGCCAGCCAGACCTCCAGGTTGTCGAAGACCGGGGCCGCATGTGCCTTGCGAAGTTCGACCCGGACATCCGGTGGCGAACCTCTGGCCTCTTTCTCGACGGCGTAGAGTTGCGCGATCCTGCCGATGGCCTCTTCGGCGATCGGGGAACCCTGCGACCTGTGGATGTCGACGAACTTTCGCCTGACATGGGCCATGCAGGCGACCTCGCGGATCGCTCCGGTCCGATAGAGATCCTCGAACCCGGCATAGCCGTCGGCGTGCATCCAGCCACGGTATCGGGCGAGGTGATCCTTGGGGTGCTGTCCCTTGCGGTCGCCGGAGAACCTATACCAAGCTGCTGGCGGTGCAGTGCCACCCCAGGGGCGTTCGTCGCGGGCATAGGTCCAGAGCCGTGCCGTCTGGGTCTTGCCGGTGCCGGGGGCAAGCATGCTCACGGGCGTGTCGTCGGCGAAGATCGCCTCGGCCGACAGAACATGGCGGCCGATGGCATCTGCGAGGGGTTCCAGCAGGGCCATGGATTTGCCCACCCAATCGGCCAGGGTCGATCTGTCGAGGTCGAGACCTTCGCGGTCGAAGATCTGGCTCTGGCGGTAGAGCGGCAGGTGATCGGCATATTTGCTGACCAGGACATGGGCCAGCAGGCCTGGCCCTGGGCGGCCGCGCTCGATGGGGCGCGACGGAAGCGGCGCCTGGACGAAGCGTTCGCAGCAGGCGCAGGTCAGCCGGGGGCGGACGATCCGGTTCACGATGAAGCGGCCGGGGACATACTCGAGTTCTTCGGTGACGTCTTCGCCGATCCGACGCAGGCGGCCGCCGCACTCGGCACAGGCGTCCGAGCCGGGCGTCAGCTCGACTTCCATCCTCGGGATATGATCCGGGATCGGGCGGCGCTTGGGTTTGTCATTCTCCTCGATGTCCGGCAGCTTCATCCGTGCGGTCATCGCGGCGGCGGCGATCTCGCTGGTCTCGAGGGCCAGTTGCAGCTGTTCCGCCGTCTCGGACGAGGCCCCGAACCGGTGCGCCCGATGGCCTGCCAACTGGTGCCGCAGCTTCTCGATCAGGATCGCCTGCGCCTTGACCTCGGCCAGGAGCCGCGCTGTGAAGCTGCGCAACTCCTCGGGATCTTCCGGCAGGGTCAGGGTCTGATCGAGCATGCAAGGAGTTTATCCCACTGTATTCCTTGTGGGAATCGTTCTCTTGCGGCCCCCCGGATTATCCCGCTGTCAAGGGCCGCCATGTCCGCTGCGGTGCCCGCCAGTCGATCCCCTCCAGCAGCATCGACAGCTGCGCGGGCGACAGCGCCACCTTCCCCTCCTCGGCCGAGGGCCAGACGAACCGCTGACCTGAGCCCCTGCACCTCCTCCAGATTTTGGTAGAGTCCGTCCACGCATGGAGACGGACAATGAAGCAATCGCGGTTCACGGAAGCGCAGATCATCGGGATTTTGAAGGAGCAGGAGGGCGGGACGCCGACGGCAGAGGTGTGCCGCAGGCACGGGATCAGCTCGGCGACGTTCTACAAATACAAGGCGCGGTTCGGCGGCATGGACGTGTCTGAGGCTCAGCGACTGAAGGTGCTGGAAGACGAGAACAGCAAGCTGAAGAAGCTTCTGGCCGAGGCGATGCTCGACATTGCCATTTTGAAAGATGTTGCCTCAAAAAAATGGTGACGCCCGATGCGAAGCGGGGTGCGGTGGCTCAGGTTTGTGCGGTGCACGGCGTGAGCCAGCGTCGGGCGTGCGAGGTGCTGGCGGTCGATCGCTCGAGCATCCGCTACAAAAGTGTCCGCCCCGACGATGCCGCTGAACGCGCGGCCATGAAGGCTGTCGCGGCCGAACGGCAGCGGTTTGGCTATCGGCGCATCCACATCATGCTCGACCGGCAGGGGATCGTGATGAATCTCAAGAAGTTGCGCAGGCTATACAGCGAAGAGAAGCTGCAGGTTCGCAAGCGCGGCGGTCGCAAACGGGCGGTGGGAACACGGCGACCGATGGTTTTGCCGCAGGCGGCGAATGAACGCTGGAGCCTCGACTTCATCAGCGATGCCTTCACTGATGGTCGGCGGTTCCGGGTCCTTGCCGTGGTGGATGATTTCACCCGGGAATGCCTGACCCTGATCGCTGACACGTCGCTGTCAGGGACCCGTGTTGCGCGTGAGCTAGACGCGATCATCGCCCGACGAAGGCGCCCCACCACCATCGTCAGCGACAATGGGACTGAGTTCACTTCGACGGCGATCCTGTCCTGGTGTCAGCGCACGACAGTCGACTGGCACTACATCGCGCCCGGCAAGCCCATGCAGAATGGGTTCATCGAAAGCTTCAACGGGCGGTTCCGGGACGAGTTCCTGAACGAGACGCTGTTCTCGACGCTGCCCGACGCCCGCACCCAGATCGCCATGTGGAAGGAGGATTACAACCGCCAAAGACCCCATTCCGCCCTTGGGAATATCCCACCGGCCGAGTTTGCAATGAAGATCAGACTGGAAAAGCAGGCCGCATAGGCCCAGAAATCAACCCAAGGACTCTCCCTTACCCCGGAGGGAAGACGGGGCTCAGGTCACCGCCCCTTCTCCAGCCGCTTCAGGAACATGCACGCGCCCTGACCGTCCCACCAGATGACCTTGACCAGATCGCCACGGCGACCACGGAAGACAAAGAGATGTCCGCCAAACGGGTCCTGCTGCAGCACCGCCTCGGCCTGCGCCGCCAGCGCCGTGAACCCCTTGCGCATGTCGGTGACCCCGGCCGCCAGCCAGACCCGCGTGTTGGCCGGAACTGGGATCACGCTGTCAGGCCCCGGATCAGCCGCGCCAGCGCCTCAGGATCATAGCTGCCGCTGATCCGCATCCGGTGACCGCCCGCCAGCTCGATCTCGATGTGGTTCTCGGCGGCAGGTGCCGCCGGGGTAGACCTGGTCTCCGCGACGATCTCTACGGGCAGAAACCGCGCCTCCTCTGCTGGGGGCGCAACCGAGGTGGGGTCCGGCGCATAACGGGGATCGCGCAGCCACTTGAAGATCAGGTTCGCGTTCACCGCGTAGCGCCGCGCAACCTGAGCCACGGAAACGCCCGGCGCCGCCGTCTGGAAACAGATCGAACGCTTCTCCTCATCCGTCCAAAGTCGCTTCGTTCGACGCGCCACGCCATCACCATAGTGTCCACTATCGGTGGTGGACACTATCCGCCTCTCTCACCACGCGGCAGGGCGGTCGGGCCGGACGCTTACCTCGTAACCACGTTCTTGGATCAAAGGGAGCAGTGCATTGCCGCTGCGAATACCGTTCTCCCAGCGTTGCTTCAGGTACTCTTCAAAATACCATGCAGACGAGCGTTTGAGGACCGCGCGCTTTCGGTCCGGTGGCGTCTCGAACTGCAGCCATTTCGCGACGCTACGTCGGGGAAACCCCGTCCTCCGCCCGATCTCGCTGCACGTCAGCCCTTGCTGCCGAAGTGCCCGAATTGTCTCGTATATCTCCTCGCGAGACTTGCGGTGCGCAAGACGTGACTTCAGAAGGTTACTGGCCGTGCTGATGTTGTCTGCATCGGAGAGCAATGCTCTGCCAGTCGCGCGACCGTGCAAGTTCATTTGCTCCTCGATTGCCATGCGAAGGTTCTGCACGATATGAAACCGGTCGGCGACCTGTTCCGCCTGCGGCGCTCCTTTTCGGGCGGCTTGGGCGTAGAGACCGCAGCGATCCCGGCTTATGACTTCCACCTCAGGATGACGCCTTAGCCAGTCGGTGCATGTGACGACATCACGATCTTCGAGAACATCGATGACGGCGCGACGCTCGAGGTCGATGATGATCGTCCCGTAGTTCTGCGACTTTCGCCAACTCCAATCATCGATCCCGATGATCCGTGCGCGTGGTGGAACAACTTGAGCTGCGCGTAGCAACTGTCGGAGAATAGTATCGTCACTGACCCGGATACCCAGTCGCCGCAAGAGCCGTTCAGCTGGGGTGCCGCCAGCGGCGTGCGCCACATGGCCTAAGAGTTGCGCCTGTCGAGACGTCCGGCGCGCATAAGGGGTCGCCACCGCCGCCTCGCGATCGGAGAACGTGCGGCGGCGGCAATCCGAGTTCAAACATCGCCATCGACAAACCCTGAGCTCGATCCAAACCGCTTGGCCCTGAGCAGGAAAATCCTCGATCCGCCGGCACCTCCAACCATGTCGCTGTCTTGAGGGCGTCCCGCACTCAGGGCAGGTGCCATTCGGAGCCAGTCTGCCAGATACGACCCATGCACCCGTCTCAGACTGGCGGACCTCACCAACCTCCACGTTGGCGGTTGGAGCCCAATGCTTCTTCGATACCACGGCCTGATCCCTTCAATCTGTGAAACTCGGTCAGACCGTGACACACAAATTGAGGATGACCCCGGCGATGAGCGACAAGACCTGGCCGATGACGCGTGTGCAGTTGCGCGGCGGAGAACCGCGGCGGATTGCCGTGCTGGACCGCTCCTTCCGCGAGACGTCGCCCGGCGGCTTCACTGGCACGGCGCTGCTTCCTGCCGTCGGGACGGGGTGGGAGCTTGTGTTGACGACGGGACTGGGCGGGCAAACGGTGTGCTTTGATGTGCCGACTCGGGCCGAGGTTGCCGCCGCCGACAAGGGCCCTGGCTTGATCCTTGCCGAACGCGATGGCGGTGCGGTGCGGCTTGCCCTTGTCGGGCCGGATGGAGTGCCGTCGCGCATGACTTCGGTCCGTCTGATCTTCAGTGCCCCACAGGCCAACTGGCGCAGGTCGGCCGTGGTCAGGACCGACGCCGACGGGCGCGTCACGTCGCTCTTCCGCCTGCCGGACACGCGCCCGGTGATCGTCACGGCCGTGGCTGACGGTGGCCGAGCTTTCTTGCCCCTGGCGCTTGAGGATTGACAATGCACAGGCTTCTTTTGGTCCTTGCGACCTTGCCGACGATTGCCTGGGCCGACCGTCCGGCGACCGAGAGGCTGGCTTTGCCCGACGCGCCGATGACCGACAGCTCTTACCGGGTCGAGGGATTTGTTTCGCGCCTGCATGGAGCGGGGACAGTGATCGTCAGCTTCAGCTTCGTCGAATGCACCACGCTTTGCCCGATCACGAACGCCATTCTGGCCGAGGTGGATGACCGGATCGTTGCCGAGCGGTTGCCCTTGACCATTGTCACGCTGACCATCGACCCTGTGAACGACACGCCTGCCAAGCTGGCCGAGGCGGCGCAGGCGGTCGGGGCCAGCGACAGATGGCTTTGGCTGACGGCAGCGCCGGTGGATACCTTTCTGCTTCTGGACAGTTTTGGCCTGCCGGCAGGGCCGATCGAAGATCACAATCCGATGCTGTTGATCGGGAATGTGGGCACCGGGGAATTCCAGCGGATCGTGGGTCTTCCCGAACCGGATGGACTGATCGACCTGGCGACGGGGTTCTGATGGCCTGGCGACATGTGCTGGCCGTGACCTTGCTGGCTGATCCTGCGGTTGCCTGGGAGATGCCTGACACGCTGTACTTCACGGGGAGCGGGGCGGAAGCGCTGATTGCCGATGGCTCGGTGCGTGTCGAGGGCTCGCAACTCGCCTGCGCCGGGTGCCACGGTGCCGACGGGCGGGGCGACGATGAGGGTGCGACCTTGATCCCGCCCGTGACCTGGGAAGCGCTGACCACACCGACCGGGGGACGATCAGCCTATGACGCGGAAACCTTCGCCCGGGCGGTGCGCGCCGGGGTGGGGCCGGACGGGCAGAAGCTTTCGGCGGCCATGCCGCGCTATCTTATGGACGACGCGGCGATGGCAGGCCTGGTCGAAAGTCTGACTCGTCTTGAGGCCAATGACCGCCGGGCTTTCGGTCCGCGCGAGCTGAGGGTCAGATTCGGAGCCATCGAGCCACGCTTGGGCGGTTTTGCCGATGCAGCACAAGCGTTCAATGATGCTGGCGGTGCTTATGGTCGGAGCATCGTTCTTGTGGGGGCGGGTGACGCGCTTGCGCTGGACGATATCGCCGAGACCGCGCTACTTGGTGTCTCAGAGGTCTCGGAGGCGCTGCTTTTCGCCCGGATTGTCGATGACGGCCACCGGCGCATACGCTGGCTGACGGCGCTGTCAGCGCCCGAACGTGACTTTCGCTTGCGCCAGCGCGGGCTGGTTCATGATGAGAGCGCCAGGGTCCTGCTATGGACCAGTCCAGGCGTGACCCCACCGTCATTGACCGCGATAGACGCTGTCTATGCCGATCTTGCAGTTGCCGCGCCCGGGCTTGGCGCGCTGATCGAGGGGGCGGTCCCGATCTATCTTGCCGCTCCGGACGCGTCCTTGCTGGAAGCGGCGCTGCGTGATCCGGCACCGCTGGCTTATGTGGAAGGCTACCTTGCGGGACTTGCCCTGGGCCAGGCGTTGACCGATGCAGGGCGCGCCGGGGGACAAGAGGCCCTGCGGCGCGCGCTTGGCAAGGCAGGCGCCCAGCTGCCGATTTCGGTCCACCGGATCGGCGACTGAAGCGGCCCAAGCGTCCTGCCGCCCTGACGCGCGGCCAGGGCGGACCATCGAGTCCGGTATCAGAACTTGGCGATCAGGTTCAGGAACAGGCCAGAGCTGGTATAGTCGATGTCGGTCAGATCGTCCGACACTTCGCCCCATTCATAGCCCAGGCCCACTTTCGCGTTGTTGCCGAAGTGCCGATACAAGGCCAGCAGCGCCCCGGTATCCGTTGTCGCCACGCCTTCCGTCACCAGAACGCGCCCTTCGGCCAGCAGGTCCCACTTGTGGACGACGTTCCAGTCAAGCCGCACGATGCCAAGATGAGCGCTGTTGTCGTCGAAGAGGTCTGTCCCACGCTCGGCGATCCGCGAGGTCCGGAAGCCGTACTTGGCCCCCAGGGTCAGGCGGGACGACAGGTCATAGTTCCCGTCGATCGAGAACACATGGCTGACCTGCAAGGGGCCTTCGGTCGTCCCGTTGGCCGAGACCTGGTCCGCGCCTGGCAGGTCGCGCAGGTAGGTGTAGCGCATCAGAAGGTTCAGGCGTTCGTTGTCCACCGGACGATAGGCGTAGCCAAGGCTGGCTTCGACATATTCACCATCCAGGAAGCTGTCCTGATCGCTGGTCGATTTCAGCGCGTCCAGGTTGGCCAGAACCCGCCAGTTGTCGTTCACCTTGTACTCGAAGCCGCCCGACAGCGCCCAGGTTTCGCGGTCCTGTGGCAGGCCCTCGCCGTCTTCGGTGCGGTATTCCAGCCGCGCGCGGGCGGAGACGGGGCCGTCGCCCTTGTAGGCCATCCCAAGCGACACGGCGTCACGGTCGAAGTCGCCGTTGACGCTGTCGCGGACAGTGCCGGATTCGATCCCGCCCGAGAAGGTCCAGCGGGCGTCGGGGGTGTAGGTGACACCATAGGTCCGGGCCAGGGAGCGGCGTTCGCCATAGAGGTCCCAGCCGCTTTCGGTCCAGGTCGAGACGCTGTCCGAATACTTGTAGCGACCGCCCATGACGATCTTGCCACGATCGCGACCGACCAGTTCGTAGGCGGCTCCGGTCCGGGTCGGATCAAGCGTGTAGCCGAGATAGACTTCGTTGTCGGCTGTGGGCCGGTAGGACAGCTTTGCCTTTGCCCCGGCACCCTTGTCGCCGTCCGAAACCTCGCCCGAGAGGGACAGCTTTTCGGACAAACGGGTGTCGAAGCCCACGCCCAGGCGGTCGTTGCGCCCGATCCCGCCGCTGGTCGAAAGGGTCGACTGACCAAAGACGTACAGCAGCAGGTCGTCGCTGGGCTGGTAATTCAGCCGCAGACCAAGATCGGTGCGCCGGCCGGTGTCTTCCGGTTCGGCCAGGATGCGCTGGTCCAGATAGGCCAACCCTGCCTCGACCGACCAGACCGGGGTCAGGTCATAGGTCAGACGCAGCTCGGCGCTGTCCTTGCGGTCGCCGCCGTCCTTGTCGAAGGTTTCCGCATCCAGCCCGAAGGTCAGCCGATCAGAGACTTCGACTTCGGACTTCAGGCCCAAGAGGGTCTGATCCTCGGCAATGTCCTCGGTCAGCGTCGAGAAGCCCGCGTCCTTGCGCTCGCCATACAGCTGGACGAAGCCCGGGCGGGACAGGCCAAGTTCAACGAGGTCGAAGCGCGAGTCGAAGCGGTAGGCTTGCGCCTTGCCGCCGCCGGCGATGCCGTCCGAGGTGATGGTCAACCCGCCGTCGGTCGAGAAGGCGCGGCCAATGCCAGGACCGTCGGTCTGCGCGATTTCGGCTTCGATGAAGCTGGTCTCTCCCAGCGCATAGCGCACATCGACGCCGGTCATCCGCTGGTCAGCCGCGCCGGTGGTTTCCGACAGCGCGGTGACGCCGAAGGTCAGCCGTTCGGTTGCAGCGATGGTCGCGCGACCGCCGAACGAGCTTCCGTCCAGGCTGCCGCCGGTCGGGGTGTATTCATACTGGGCGACCAGGTTCGCATCCAGGCTGCCCGACCCGTCGGTGACCAGCCCGCCATCGTCAACCGACGATCCCAGGGGCCGCGTCAGGATCAGGACGCCTTGCAGGTAGTTGATCTGGTAGTCGACCCCTTCGGTCAGGGTCGCGCGGCTGACCACCCGGCCCGTCACGGGGTCGATGGTCTCGACCGTGATGGTCTCGGAGCCGATGTTGATGTCCTGCCGCGACAGGAAGTAGACCGACCCGCCCGTCCCGCGCAGGATATCGCGTTGCGGCAGGGTGTCCGGCTGCGCGGCATAAAGCGTGACCGTGGCGCGCGGGTCACCGTTCGTGGTGACGCTGGGGGTGACATAGCGCAGCTCGGCCCCGTAAAGGCCGCGCGACTGACGCAGGAAAGTGGTGCCGTCGATGTTGGACTTGAAATCGCCCCAGGTCAGCGAGGACGCCTCCTTGGCGACCTTCAGATAGAAGCGGCCCGAGGTCGGGGCATCGTCATAGGACGTGCTGTCGTCGCCGTAGGTCGGGTACAGGTTCGACGGGTCCATCCGTTCGATGACGCGCCGGGGGTCTCTGTCGCCGAGACGGCGGAAGGCGTCCTCGATCGGTCCTTCGCCGGTATCGATTGACCCGGTGATCGTGTATCCAGCTGCCGTGGTGCCCTTGGCATATCCTGCAAGCCGCCCGTCGACATAGGTGTCCTCGTAGTCCGGATCGGCTTCGATTAGGTCATCGTCCAGGCGTTTGCCCAGGGTCAGATCGGCAATGCCGACATAGAACCAGTCCGAGACGGGGATGTTCACGTCCCGCACGACCGACCCCCCGTTCGCCTTGACGGTGACGACATGGTCCCCCGGCGGCAGGATGCGGCTGATCACGAAACGTCCGTCGGGATCGACCGGGACGGTCTCGCCCATCACCTCGACAGCGGTGCCGACATTGCCTCCCGAAATCGTGACCTGCCCGCCGCGGACCGGAATCGTCTTGCGGCGGGTGCGGTCCTCGGCCTCACCCGCAGCCGTGACGGGGCCTGTGGTGGCATGGGTCTCGAAGGCGGCCGAGGTGCGGACAAGGTCCAGCGCGACCGTCTCGTCATAGCGCCCGGCGCTGTCATAGACGCGCAGCGCATAGGCAAGCTCGCCCGAGCCATCCTCGGGCATGGTCCATTCTGTCTCGCCGTTTGGGGCCGTCGGGATGCGGGCGACGATGCCACGCCCCGGGGCTGCCATGTCATAGACGATGATCTCGGCCCGGTCGATCCAGGCGGGGTAATTGGCCGAGGCCCGGAAGGTCACCGTCTCGCCCGCCTGGTAGCTAGCGCGCAGATCGCTGGTTGAAACGTTGAGGATCGTGGCGGGGATCAGCCCGTCGTAGCGGACGTCGATGTCCGCGGCGGCGGCCTGCCGGTCGGTCGTGCGTTGCGGGGTGGCGGGGGCCAGAGCCCCTGCGACGGTCTGCCCCTCGATCGAAATCGAGAAGCCAAGCGACGAAAAGCCGGTGCCCGGCGCGGTTTCGACCGTCTCGGCGTTCTCGCCGACCGGCATTTCGACCGCGATATCGCCATTTGCCCGACGACACTCCTCGGGTTGGGGCAACAGGTTGTCCTGGCAGGCCGTCTGGGCGCTTACCGAGACGGCCGAGACAGTCAGCGAAAGCAGAGCCGTCGATGCCAGTAGTCGGGCGCGGCGGCGCGTCTTGCGGGGTTCTGCATCAAAACGCTCAGTCATCGTTACGCACCACCGTCTGTTCAATCGTAAGCTTGGTCCGGCCCAGGTCACGCCATTCGCGTCGGATGTGACGCTCGACCAGGGTCAAGAGAGCCCGTGCCCGTTTCACGCCTTCCGCATCCGTATCACTGGGGATGAAGTAGGACAGGCGCAGGGTCGGCGCGTCCCCGGCGATCTGGGGCAAAAGCGTGCCGATCCCGGCGACAAGGTCGGGCGACAGGGTTGCCTTCCCGCCTTCAGAGGCGAAGGCGCTGGCGTTCAGGTCGATCCGGACGAGTTTGCCGATCGAGGCACCGAAGTTCATCTCGACCATCTTGCCGGGGGTCAGGCGCGTCACCAGCGGGTTTTCTGTCGTCACGCGGTAGCCCGCAGGCAGCGACCGGGTGTCAAGCTTCAGGATGAAGTTCGACCCACGGTCCGACGGCAGCATCGCGCAGGGCACGCTGTAGCGGCCGAAGGCATCGGTGGTGATGATGGTGCCATCCACCCCGACCAGGCGGACACCCGCCAGTCCGGGTTCGGTGCCGTCATCCTCGATCACCTCGGGCGCGCCACCGTACTTGCCGTACTTGCCGTCCGGATCATAGGCGTCCTCGATGATCGGAGCCGCTTCGGGCGCGTCCTGATAGCCGTCGCGGTTGCGGTCGTCGAAGACCTTGCCGATCACGTCACCGCAGTCGAACACGCCTTCGGGTTCGATCCGGACCGTCGCTGTCGCGCGCTGCGCCAGAAGGCCGTTCGTGGCCGGATTGCGCAGACTGGCGACGTTCACCAGGTCTCCTGCCGCAGCGCCGTTGGTCACGCGCGCTTGCAAGGTTGCCTCTACTGTCGTCAGGGGCGGAACCGGGACATCCGGCCAGGTGATCACGCGGCCCTGTACCTCGACATCCACCGGCACCCCGTCCAGAGTGGCCGATCCCTCGACATAAAGCATGCCCGGAGGCAGGACGTCGACGATGTCCAGCTGACCCGAGACCACCGGATTGTCGTTCCGCACAGTGATCGTATAGGGCACGACGCTGCCGCGCGTAACCACGGTGCGGGGGGTCGTCTTGGTCAGCGAAAGACCCGTTGGCGCCAGGCTGGGATCGACCCGCAGTTCGGTGGGATCGTCCACTGTGTTGCCGTCGGTATCGTCGCCATCATCCGAAACGTCGCTGACCGGCACCGGCACCACGGATGGCGGCAGGCCCGGTGGCACGACGGTCGTCGCGTCCGCCGTGACGGTGTTGCTGATGCCGCCGCCGCTGACCGCCTCGATGGTCAGTGTGAAGGTCGCCGTGTAGGTCGCGATCTCATCCACCGCAAGTGTCCCGGCAGGCGAGCCTGCGCTGGCGGACACGAAGGTCGGCCCTGAGTCCAGCGTCAGACCCGTGCCCGAGATCGTCGTCAGCGTGTCGGTCAGCGTCAGCCCGGTGACCGAGGTGTTCGACTGGTTCTCGACCGTGATGGTGAAGGTGACCAGATCGCCGACCCCTAGGATGCCGTCGCCGTTGTCGGTGGTCGCCAGCGTCTTCGTGGCCTCGATGACGCCGACCGGGGCCTGATAGACCGTTTCGGTCGTCGTGTCGCAGACCGTGGGCACCACGACCGAGCAGATTTCGTACTCGACCGTGTAGGGCCCGGCAGGCAGGCCCGGGGCAAGGGTGATGAGCCCGGTTGCGGGGTCCAGCGTCACGCCGGGGTTCGAGGTGCCGATGACGCGGATGGTCACGTTGGTCAGCGTCGCCGGCCCCCCAGCCACGGTGTCAGAGGCGAGCATCGACGTGGTCGTGCCACCATCCGTGGTGAAGGGCGGGAAGACCTCGGGGATCGCTTCGATGGCGATGGTCGGGGCGGTCTCGGTGTCGCTGTCGGTGACGGTCAAGGTATTGCCAGGACCGTAGCGCCCGGTGACGGTGGCGGTGTTCACCACCTCGCCCGCCGCGATATCGGCCGCGGTGATGGTGTAGGTTGCCGTGAAGGTCGTGCTGTCGACGGCGCCTGGCGCAAGCGAGGCGATCGGGCCGCCGCTTACGACCACTCCCGGCAGGAGGTCGGCCAAGGTGATGGCGTTCAGCGTCACGTTTCCGGTGTTCGTCACGACAAAGCTGTACGGGATCACGTCGCCCGCGACCGCGCCAAGCGCAATCCCCGAGACATCGGCGATCTTGTCCAGTTCGATGGCAGGCCCCTGGTTCAGCGGAACGATGGTGTCTGCGTCCAGCGTCGGATCGGCGCCGGATTCGTCGCTGACATCGACACCCACCGGAGAGGTCCCCGTCGCCGTGGCCCGGTTGCGCACTTCGCCCGCGTCGATGTCGGCCTGAGTGACCGCATAGGTCGCGGTAAAGCTGGTTGCGTCGCTTTCACCGGGGTCAAGGTCGATTGGCCCGCCCGAAAGCACCACACCGGGAAGCGGGTCGTCCAGAACCACGTTGGTCAAGGGCACGTTGCCGGTGTTCTCGACCGTGAAGCTGTAGGTGATGATCTGGCCGACGACTGTCGGAGAACCGATGGCTGACGCGTCTGCGGTCTTGACCAGCGTGATCGACGGGGCCTGGACCAGTGGTGTCACCAGCGGCGTATCATTGTCGACCGCTGTGCCCGAGTCGTCTTCGACCACCGTGCCGAAGGGATCGGTTCCCTCCGTCGTGGCCTGGTTGACGACCTCTTCGGCGTTGATGTCGGCCTGCGTGACGACATAGGTCCCCGTGAAGGTCGTGGTGTCGGACGCGCCGGGCGCAAGTGTGATCGGGCCACCGGGGATCAGGCCGCCGAGCAGCGGGTCTGTCACCGTCACACCCGTCAGGGTAACGTCGCCCGTGTTGGTGACCTCGAACGTGTAGGTGATCTCGTCGCCCGGAACGACCGGAGTCGACAGGCCGGAGACATCGGCCCGCTTCACCAGCGCGATGGCCGGGGCAAAGGCAGGGGCGACGGGTGTGGGATCGTTCTCTCCCGCTTCGTTCGCGGCGCGGTTGCCATTCGGATCGGGGTCGGTTCCGTTGTCGGATAGGTCCTGAAGCTGCGGGTTCGTCGCCGAAGTCTGGCCCGAAAGCGCGCCCACCGCGTCGACAGTGGCCTGGTTCTCGTAGCGGCCGCCCGAGGCGAGGACGGGAGGCAGCGGTACGGTCGGCTGCACCCGCAAGGTGAAGTCGATCTGGCAGGTCGCACCCGCTGCCAGAGTGAATCCGCTGGCGACCGTGTTGACGCCGGCCCCGTTGAAGCCCGCATTCAGCCCACCACAGCTGCCCGAAGGCGCCGCAAGCATCGTGTAGGAGCCGGGCGTCAGGGGGTCGGTTCCCGGGCTTGCCAGGCTGACCTGAGTGCCAAACAGCGGCGCTGCACCATCCAGATCATCGGTGACCGCGCCCGAGGTCAGACCCTCAAGGCTCAGGTTCTCGACCAGCAGGGTGAAGGGCACGTTGAAGCTGCCATCGGCGTTGACGGTCAGCGTTCCGGCCCGCTTGGCGATGCCGACACTGGCTTGCGGGACAACCGGGAACAGATAGCCGGTCGCCGCAGTGTTCGCAGGCAGGGAGACCGAGCTGATCACCGTCGGCCCGGTGACGGTTCCCCCGACCGAGCCGGCCGTGGGATCGCCATCGACCAGCCGGGGTTCCCCCACCGCGCCGCGCGTTACGGTGTACGACCCTTCCGGCAGCAGCGGGAACAGATAGGTTCCGTCTGCCGCTGTGGTAACGGTCCGGGTGATGGATGTTCCATCGAAGGCCGTGCCGGTCAAGGTCAGCGGCACGCCGCCGACAAAGGTATCGCCCGCCGTGATGGACCCGTCATCTGCGAAGTCGCGGAACACGGTTCCGGCGATCGAGGATGAGTTCACCAGCACCGTGCCACTGTTCGAGTTGTTCCCAGGCTCGACATCGCGCGAGCTTGTGGTGATCGTCGCGGTATTGGTCAGCGATTGCGCGGCCGCCGTTACGGAAACCACCCGGACCGGCACCGTGATTGTCGCGGTGCCGCCGCTGGCGAAGGTGTTCAGCGCGCAGGTGAAGGAGGTCCCCCCCGCCGTCCCGGTGCAGCTTGCGGCTGGCGTCGAGGAGGAGGTGCTGATGGTCGGCGCGCCGGTCAGTTCCATCCCGGCAGGCAACGTGTCGGACACGACAGTGCCGTCAGCCTCGGCCAGAAGTGGTCCGGTGTTGTTGCGCACAAGGATCGTCCAGGTGAACGGCTCGCGCAGGTTGATCGTGGCGGGGGTGGCGACCTTCGAGACGACCTCGACATCGGCGCGGGTGCGCACGGTGGTGACTTCGTCTTCGGTATTGTTCAGCGGGTTGGTATCGAACCCATCCACAACCTCGTCCGACGATACGGTCGCGACGTTTGTCGTGCTGCCCTTGGCCGAGCCGCGCATAGTCACGAGAATGACGCGCTCTTCCCCGGCCGGAACTGTCCCGAAGGAGCAGTTGAGCGTGCCGCCCAGGCTGCCTACCGCTGGCACAGTGCCACAGGTGCCACCGGGGGCCGAGACCGACTGGAACGTCAGACGATCCACCGGCAGCGTGTCGGTGATGTTGAAGTTCTCGGCCGCCGACGGCCCGTTGTTGCGGGCGGTGATCGTGTAGACGGTATCGTCTCCGACGGCGACAGGGTCGACGCTGTCGATCTTGTTGATCAACAGATCAAGGACTGGGTCCTGAACCGCGGTGGTGACCGAAGCACTGTTGTTCGTGGTGTCGGTTTCAGGCGTGTCCGTTGCAACGACCACGTCATTGGTGATCAAGGCGCCCCTGGTCACGTTGTTCGGACGGACCAGGATGGTCACGGTCTGCTGCGCCCCATTGCCCAGCGTGCCGAAAGTACAGGCAACGGTGTTGTTGCCCGGGCCCGTGGGCGCGGTGGTGCTTGGCAGGGTCGAGCAGGACCCGGTCGACGGCGTGGCCGACAGGAAGGTCAACCCGGTGGGCAATGTGTCGGTGATCCGCACAGCCTCGGCCGAGCTGAGCCCATTGGCGATGTTGGTTGCGGTCACGATGTAGGTCAGCGTCTGCCCCGCAACCGAAGGGTCCGGGGTCGCCGACTTGGCCACCGTAACATCAGCGCGCGGGGTGACGGCAAAGCCTGCCGTGCCGGTGTTGTTGCCAAGCGCGGGATCGGCAGTCACCGAGGAGATCGCACGGGCGCTGTTCGTGCGGCTGCCGGCCTCGCCGCCGGGGCGCACTGCAACGGTGATCGTGGCGCAGGTCCCGGCCGTGCATTGCGGAACCGAGGTGAAGGAACAGTCCAGTCGGGCGCTGGTGCCACCCGTCGGCACGACAGCGCACGAGCCGCCCGTCGTGTTTCCTGCGGCAAGCGACACCGAGACCACGCCTGCCCCGGTCGGTCCGGTCGCGCTGTTGATCAGGCCCAGAAGGTCATCCGTCAAAGTGACCGACTGCGACGTGACGGGACCTGCATTCTCGAGGCGAATGGTGAAAGTCTCGACATCGCCGGCGACAACTGTGCCCGGGGCAGCGGTCTTCACCACGCTCAGATCGGCCGAGCCACCCGGCACGACGCTGCCAACACCCACGCCGATGACGTTGTTGCTGAGGTCCGGGTCGGGGAAGTTCGGGTTCGGCGAGGTGACGGACAGGCCGTTCGTCAACGTACCCGCTGCCGAAACGAGGGTTGTCAGCACTACATCCGGCGTGGTGTCTCCGACACCCAGCGGCGCGCCCGCCGTGTAGACGCGCGAGCAGGTCACGGTCAGTGGCCCGGTCCCCGACGCCGGGGAACAGGTCCAGCCGTTCAGTGCGATGCTGGTCAGGTCCAGGCCAGCGGGCAAGGTGTCGGTCATCTCGACCGTGCCGACAAAGGGGCGGTTGCCCAGGTTGGTCGTGCTGATCCGCCAGTCATAGCTGTTGCCCACGACGACCAAAGCCGGGCTTGGCCCCGACTTGTTGGCGCGCAGGTCGGCTGTGGGTTGCAGGATCGTGGCGCCGCCATCCGTGGCGGTGTTGTTGCCCGGAATCGGATCAACCGGCCCCGCCGAGGTGATGCTGGCCGTGTTCGTCGGCGATCCCACTGTCAGGGCCGTGGTGACGATGTCGATGCTGCCAAGCGAGACGTTGGCTCCGGCAGCGGCACCGGAGGCGCGGGTGCATTCTACTTGCTGGCCGGTGGTCGTGCAGGTCCAGCCGCTGCCCGCGGACGGCGTGACCGAAACGATGCCGTAGTTCGCCGGGATCGTGTCGGTAATCACGATCGGCCCGGTGACAGGGTCTCCGGAATATTGCGAGCTCAATGTGAAGGTCACGGTGTCGCCGACGAAGACAGACCCCGAGGGCGACCGCGCCTTGCTGATCGACACGTCGCTACCGGCGGTTACGGTCGTGTTGAAGGTCGTCGTGTTGTTGGCAGTGATCGGGTCCGACGGCGTCACCGTCGCGACGCTGCCCGAAATCGTGACCGTCGACGTCGCAGCTGCGGCGATCTGACCGGTGATGTCGCGGCTGACGCTGCCTCCAACGGGAATTGGCCCTGCCACCGTACAGGTGTAGGTCGACCCCGAGAGCGTACAGCCCGCCGGAGCTGACGTGTTGGTCAGCCCCGCTGGAATCGGAACCGTGAAGCTGAAATTGGCGACCGGATCCGGACCATTGTTCGTCGCGGTGAAGGTATAAGTGGCAATGCTGCCCGATGCTGCCGTCGCAGGCCCGGCGACCGTCAAGGCGAGGTCGGAGCCCGCAGTGATTGTCGTGGTTCCGGTCACGTCATTGTTGGCCGCGTTGATCTCGGGCGCGATCGTGGGCACCCGGGCACCCATGACGACACTGCCCTGTACCGTCGTGCGGAGTCCGGCGGTCAGCGTCGCACTGGCGTTGTCAGCGAGTGGAGGCACAGAGCATGTTACGGTGGTCGCCCCCGTGGCCGGAAGCGGCGCACAGCCAGTGATCGTGCCGGATGTGGTTTCAAGCGTGGTTCCGGCAGGTACGAGCAGCTGAAGCGTGTTTGCCGGTGCTGCGTCAAACCCGTTGTTCGTGACCGTCACCTGATAGGTGATCAGTCCCCCGGCAGGGGTCGGGTCTGACCCGGTGTCGTTGATGTTCGTGACCCAGTCGACATCCTGCGCCGAGGCTGCAGTCGCTGCCGAAAGCAGAGCGACGATCAGAAGGCTCAAGACCTGCGCCGCGCGCGTCAGCCTTCTGGAAAGGCGCCTTGTATGCTGTGCGAAGGTTGCACGGTTAGCATTGCGGAACACCGGAACAGATGCGGACGAAGCCATTTACTCACCACCAGGCACTTGGCCACCATTCATTAACCATCACGTCTAAGTGACCAATCGTGTGATTTCCACCCGCTTCTTGCCTTTGACGTCCGTAAACGCAGTTTGTTGTAGAAAAAGCACAACATGTGGCGTCGGCTTGGGGGAATCACCGCACATAAAGCTGAATACGTGCAGGCGCGTTCAGGCCAGGAACGTCAAATTGCTGCCGAGGACCCAAAGCTGAACGGCCCGCGCCAAGCGGTCGCGCGCAGTTTGAACGGTCTGAGGTGTGGCTTGTGAGCTTCTCTCCGAGAATGGGGCAGTGACGGAAGTTGCGATCCGACGTCTGCCAGTCTTCCAGAGCGGGGAGTTCAGGACAGACACCGCGCAGGACCCCTGACGCGGGGTTTAAGGCCCGCGTGGTGCCGAAGGCCGTGAAGGACAGGCGCACTGAGTGGCCTCTAGTTTCCCAGGCACTTGGCTGGTTGAGTTTCTGCTGCCTGAGTTCGAAGTCAACGGGCGACAGGATGCCGGTGTTCGTGCGCTTGCGCGTCGGGGTGTCGGACGACACGATGTGCTCGAAGACGTCCCGCCTTGCGACGTTTCGGGCCGAATAAGTGCGGCGGCGGATGCGTTCGCGCCAAAGGCGTCGGAAGCAGCTTTCCGCGACCGCTCTTGGCATGGGTGCGCAGCAGGGGCGCTCATGGCTTACGCTTTATCCGGATGTCGCGCTCCTCGGTGGACCAAGCAAGCTTCCGCTTCAGCCGCCGCGAAGCCTGCCGAACTGGATGCCCATGCACCGTGATCTGCCGCGCTGCATCCCGCGTTGAACCTGTTGCAGCTGTTGCTTGTCCCCATCGCGGCCTCCCAGCCTTAAAGCCAAGCGGCAAAGCGTCTACAGAGATTGGAGATCCTTACAAAGGAGAGCTGTCGCACAGGCCCTTTTGGCCACAGCGCACCTCGGTTATCCGCTGAAGGATTTCCTTGTCTCGCCTTCGGTCATCCAGTCCTGCCCACCGAAGGCAACAATTGCGACAAAGACGCAGTTCCTGTCGAGATCGGCGCGGAACACAACGGTAAGGCGATGGCCGCGTCCGCCATGTCGGACCAGCCATCCGTCGAGGGGTTGCGCCAGACGAACGCCGGACATCGGGTTGGCTGAGATGTCTTCGATAAGGTCGTCGACCTCATCAAGGCGCAAGTCGGCGGCATGGAAGTCCCCGCCGGTGACTTCCACGATGTGATCAAGCAAAGCGGCAAGGTCCTGGTCGACCAAAGGATGTCGAACGATGCGCATCAGGCAGCGGTGCCACCGGCGGCCTTTGCTCGTCGGGCAAGATGCGCGCGCGCGCTTGACGTGATGCTTTCGCCCGTTCGGACGGGCTCCCAGGCATCAGGGGGAAGCGCCAGGCGGCGCTGTACTTCGGCTTCGAAGAGAAGACGCTCCCTCTCCCGCACGGCGCGCGCGCGCGTCATCTCGCCAGAGACCGCAGCGCTTATGTTCGGATACTCACCGCTCTCGACCAGCTCTCGGGCAAAGTTGAAAGCTGCATCCGTGAAGCTGACACTTTGTTTGTGCACGCCCATCATCTTCTCCGTCGGTAGTCCATTGGAGCACCATAGCCTTCGTGCGGCATGTTTTCAATGATCGGAAGCGGAGGAAGGGACCGTTCTATTCCCTGGGGTGACTTGTTTGCGGAAGCGGGCTCTGTTCGCTGTCTGAAGACCCAGAACGGGAATTTACCCGCAGCAGTGATACTGCGCGCATCCCGCAAGTCCCCGGTGGTGGGAGGCGAAGTTTCGAAGCGGTCATCGGCCACGCAACCTGAGGCAGGGTCGGGTCCGACCGAGGCGTTCTGTTTGCCCGGTCAGGCACATCCTTGCCTGGTGTCAATCGGCGCGCAAAACTGACCCCTTATCGGCGTCCAAAATTGACCCCCCTTGTGGTGTCGAGATCAGGGCCTGAGCCGACGGAGCTGATCACAGAGTGGAGGCGGGTCAGGCCCTGATCGGTGTCATGCGCGGTTTTTGAAGCGCCAGGACTCGTTGCCGGTTTCGAGGATTTCGCAGTGATGGGTCAGGCGGTCGAGAAGCGCCGTAGTCATCTTGGCGTCGCCGAAGACGGCCGGCCATTCACCGAAGGCGAGGTTGGTGGTGACGATGATGGAGGTGCGCTCGTAGAGGCGGCTGATCAGGTGGAAGAGCAGCTGGCCGCCGGATTGGGCGAAAGGCAGATAGCCGAGCTCATCAAGGATGACGAAGTCGAGGCGGGTGAGGTAGTCGGCCATGCGGCCCTGTTTGCCGGCGCGGGTCTCGGTCTCAAGCCGGTTCACCAGGTCGACGACATTGTAGAAACGACCGCGGGTGCCGCCCCGGATGAGGGCGCGGGCGATCGCGATGGCGAGGTGGGTCTTGCCGGTCCCGGTGCCGCCGATCAGGACGACATTGCGCTGGTCGGCGACGAAGTTGCCGGTGGCCAGGTCCTTGACCAGACCTTCGTTGATCGGCGTGTCGGTGAAGTCGAACTGCTCGATGTCCTTGGCCAGCGGCAGTTTGGCGATGGTCAGTTGGTAGCGGATCGAGCGCGCCTGCTTCTCGGCGATCTCCGATTGCAGAAGATCGCCGACGATACGGGGCGGCTCGTGCTGACGCTTGATACCTGCTGCCATGACCTCGTCATAAGCGCTGCGCATCCCATAAAGCTTGAGGCTGCCCATCAGGTCTAGGATTTGGGTGCGTTCCATGTCGGCTGGTCCTCCTGAGGCGGTCGTAGCGGGCGCAATCGGCCACGGGTTCGTGGGTCAGGCGCAGCGCGGTGGGGGTGAGTAGAATTGGCAGCGGGGTTGGATCTCGTCGTCGGGCAAGGATGTTGATGATGACCGGCGCGGAATGGACGCCTTGATCCACGGCTTCGCGACAGGCGGCCTCGACGGCCTGCAGCCCGTCATCCGGCACGCAGCTCAGGATTTGCACCATCTGCCGATCGCCGTCATCACTGCCCTTCAGCTTGCGCCGGATCGCGGCCATGGCGGGTGGGAGAACCCAGTCCCTGAAGGGCGCACCGTTGCGCAGCGCACCCGGTTTGCGCGCCAGAACAGGCACATAGTGCCACGGGTCATAGACAGTCTGGCCTCGCCCGAAGGCGCGGGCATGCTCGCCGACCACGACGCCATCCTGCCGGATGACGATCCGCTCGGCATAGGCATGCACCTCCACCGGACGTCCGACCGCCGTGGCCAGGACCGAGTATTTGTTGTTGTCGAACCGAACCGTGCAGGTCTTCGACACGGAGGCAGGCACGCTGTGGAAGCCATCGAAGCGGCCGACGTAAGGAACGAGGTGGAGTCGCTCAGTCTCGAACATCTCCCAGATCGTCTTGTCGGCCTCTTCGGGATGGCGGTGCGCCATGGCATAGGCCACGCATTTGTCCAGGAGCCAGGCGTTCAGTTCATCGAGGCTTTTGACCCGCAGGCGCGGTGTGAAGAACCGTTCCCGCACCAGCCCGACCTGGTTCTCGACCTGGCCCTTCTCCCAGCCTGAGGCTGGTGTGCAAGCGACGGGCTGGATCAGATAATGGCTGCACATCTGCAGAAAGCGGCGGTTGTATTGCCGTTCCTTGCCGGTGAAGATCGCCTCCACCGCCGTCTTCATGTTGTCGTAGACGCCGCGGGTGCAGGTGCCCTTGAAGAAGGCAAAGGCCCGGTCATGGGCATCAAAAACCATCTCCTGACTCTCGCGCATATAGGCCCGGGCGAACATCATCCGGCTGTGGCAGAGCCGGACATGGGCCACCTTGATCGTCACAGTGACGCCCGAGATCACCACGACTTCATGGCTCCAGTCGAACTGGTATGCCTCGCCCGGCGCATAGTAGAGCGGCACATAGGCTTCCGCCGTCACCGCGCCCCGACTCTGCGACCAGCTTCGGGCGAACCGGCGCACAGCATCATAGCCGCCCTCGTATCCGAGCCCGCGCAGCTCTTCGAAGAGGCGGATCAGGGTCAGCCGTTCCCGCGAAGGCTTGTTCGCATTGGACGACAAGAACTGCTCAAGCTGTCCCTGCCACGGCCCGATCCGCGGCATCGGCTGCCGCTCCCGCTCATAGCTGAAGTCCGTCTCGTCAGATCGCAGGATCTTCCGCACTGTGTTCCGCGACACGTGCAGTTCCCGCACGATCTTCTTCACCGACCAGCGCTGCACATAGAAGGCCCGCCGCACCCGCGCGATCGTATCCACCCGCTTCAACTCCCCCTCCGTCCGCTGCCTCGCAACGGACGGTCCGACAGAACATCAGGGGGGTCAAAATTGGACGCCGATACCCCGCCTCAGGGGGTCAATTTTGCACGCCGAAACACACCCGAGTTCATCGAGGTCCCGACCACCACGATCAAGGGAATGCGCGACGGCCGCGACGGCTGGGGCAACGCAAAATGGTCGGTCGTCAGCACCCGGCCCGCAGCATCGGTCAACCGCCCCAGCGGCAGGACCCGGGTCGGCACCTTCATCTTGTCGTGCCGCCAGATCATCCGGCCCAGACAGCCGCCTCCCGCCAGCATGTCGCAGCCGTCTGCCTCGATCTCGGCCAGGCCCTCGAACTGGTCGGGCGCATAGCGCGCGCCGCAGGGCATCACGATGAGGTCGCCGGGGTAAAGCGTCGAGGGCCGCCCCTCGACCAGCTGGATGCGCCCATGCTGGCCAACGGCACTGACACGGCCCAGGATCAGCTCGCCCGCGCGGGCATGTGTGACATCGGGGTCCAGCCCGGCCACAAGGTCACGCGGAATGCGCCGCGCCGAGAAAGCCCATTTGGTCTGCGTGGGCAGAGTGAAGGGGGTCATCATCATTGATCCTTAAGGTCTGGAAGGTCTGGTTAAAGGGGGAACGGCCTTAGCCGTGGTGCAGGACGCGGGTGGCAAGACCACCGATCCGCGCGCAGTCGGTGAAATCGTGCCCGCAACCAGGCAGGACGGTCAGGTCGATGTCGGGAGTGATCCCGTGGGCACAGGCCGCACGGCAGAAGGCTTCGGCATAGGCCGCTGCGCGCTCCAGCCGGGTTTTGCCCTGCAGCGCGTCCAGCGGATCGGTCTGGCGCAGACTTGCGTCGCGGCCCGTATCCATTGCCCCGACCCAAAGCCGCACTTTCAGCGCCAGATAATGCCGAAGCTGCAACCGCGACAGCGCCGCCGCGTCAAACCCGCGCAACCGCCGCCCCGTACCGTTCGGGGTGCCTTGTGCGGGACCCTGCTTCAGCCCCAGCGGCCAAGGCACCGATGTATCGGGCAAGGTATACCAGCCCGGAGCCGCCAAATGCAGCGTACCTACCCGGTGCGGATATAGCATCGCGAACCGATGGGCGAGTTGCGCGCCCCCGGAAAGCCCGAAGAGGTCGACCTGCTCCTTGGCCAGACCGGCCTGCTGCAAAAGGTCCAGCAGCACATGGTCGGGGCGGACCCGGCCGATCTGCTGAAACTGCGGCCAGTCGCGCTCGGTGAACCGTGGCACCAGAAGTGCCCGCCCCTCTGCCGCAGCGGGCGGGCTGAAAGCCTGCCACAGGGCACGGGCATCACGGGAAATCCCGTGCAGGGCCACAAGCGGTCTCGCCTTTTGCACTGGGCCAGGGCCATCCCCTCGCAGAACCCGCGATCGCAGCGCCCGTCCATCGCCCAAGGCCAGCGTCCGCTGCGCCTCATCCGGCTGGTTATCGTGGTGAAACAGGACCATGAGGCATCTCCCTTTCATGCAGGTCAAAGGGGAAACGACTGGGCCGACACTTTATTGCATGAAGTTTTTGTAACGATTTCCGCAGGTTTTCGCGCTGTTGCCTGGAATAAACCGCGCGTCCCCGCGTTTTCCGCCCAACGCTCGGAAAGGAAACGCCATGACCGATACCGCAGTCCTTCATTCGGCCATCCGCACGGGGCCAGCCCTATCCCGGCGGCCCGCTGCAGTCCCGTCCTGGATGGTTGCCACCCTCCTTGCGCTGGGATCATGCTGGTCGCTCTGGACCCTGCCCGTCGACCTTGGCACCGAGGCCCGGATGTCGCTGATCGTCACCGTCCTGACCGTGATCGGCTGGACCCTGACCCGGCTTCCGGAAAGCCTTGTCGCCCTGGCTGCGGCGATGGCCCTGGTTCTGACGGGGACCATCGGCGAGGACAAGCTTTACGCAGCACTCGGGTCTGACCTGGTCTGGCTCCTCCTTGCCGCCTTCATCATCGCCGCCGTCATCAAGGACGCGGGCCTGGCCGAGCGTCTGGTCGCCCCTTTGACGGCGCGTCGGCCAAGGTTCGCCGTTTTCGCCTTTGCCCTGGCCGCAGCCATCGCACTGACGGCCCTTGTCCTGCCATCGACATCGGGGCGGGCGGCTCTCCTCTTGCCGGTGTTCCTGGCCCTTTTGCCGCTTCTGCCCGACCAGCGACTGGCGCGAGCCCTGGCGCTGACGTTCCCGACGGTCATCCTTCTGTCGGCTGGCGGGTCTCTGATCGGCGCGGGCGCGCACCTGATCGCGGTCGAGGCGATGGTCGCCGCCGGGGCACCCCGCCTAAGCTATCTTGACTGGCTGCTTCTGGGTGGCCCGCTGGCTGCGCTTGCCTCACTGGCCGGGGTCGCGCTGATCCTATGGCTGTTCGTGCCACGCGGCCTGTGGTCCCTGCGGATGACGGCCGCCGCACCGGCAGGCCCCCGCACCACGCAACAATCGCGCATCCTTCTGGTCGTGGCGGCCCTTGTGGCCCTCTGGCTTACCGAGGCCTGGCACGGCCTTGGCATGTCGCTGGTCGCACTGATCGGCGCACTGATCCTGATGACGCGCCCCTTCACCAGCCGCAAGACGAAGGACCTGTTCCGCGCGGTCGATGTCGAGCTGATCCTTTACATGACCGCCACCATGCTCATGGCCCAGGCGATGACCGACACCGGGGCCGACCGCTGGCTGGCCACTCGGGCCATGTCGGCGCTGCCTTCGGGATTGTTGGCAAGCGGCCCCGGGGTTGCCGTCGCACTGTCTGTCATCGCTGTCATGGCCCATCTTGCCATCGCCTCGCGCTCGGCCCGGGCGGCGATCCTGATCCCGGCCGTCGCGCTGCCGATGGCGGGCCTTGGGCACGACGCGACGCTGATGATCCTGATTGCCGTCATGGGCACCGGCTTTTGCCAGACCCTGATGTCCAGCGCCAAGCCAGTGGCGATCTATGGCCTGCGCGATGAGGCGGGCTTCACCCAGGCCGACCTCTTGCGCCTTGCCCTACCGCTCGGGGTGGTCAAGACCGGCCTCCTGGTGGCTTTCGCCATCCTTGTCTGGCCACACCAGACCACAACACATCGCGCCTCGACCGAGGGGTCCGGCCCCTCCGCCGCCCTGACTGCGGACATGGTGAGAGCACTTTCCGCGGTGCCCGACATGGCTCCGCTCTGGGCTCCGGCAGACCCGGGCATGGTCATCGCCCAAAGCCCGCGGCCGCCACTCCGGCCTGATGGCCTTGGGACGCAGGCCGCCACCGCCGACACGGGCAAACCTGTCCGAAAGACCGCGCAGAAAACCGCTGCCAGGACCACGGTCGGTGGTCAATTCGCACAGGACCTGAAGCAAGCCAGACGGCAGATCGCCCGTGATCTGAACCGCCTGTTCAACTAGCGCCAGATCACAGCAACCCATTGTCCGAAAAGAAAAATGACAGGCGCGCGGGAATAGCCGCGCGCCTGTCGCGTTTCCTTCACATCAGCTTCACAAACAGATGGAGACCACCATGACCCTGACCATTCTCGTAGCACCCTCGGGCTTCAAGGAATCGCTTTCGGTGGACGACGTAACCCGCGCCATCGGGGAGGGCATCCGCCGCGCGATGCCGGAGGCCCGCATCCTGAACGCCCCGATGGTTGACGGCGGCGAAGGCACCGTGCAGGCACTGGTCCGCGCCACCGGCGGGCGCATCATTCCCGCCCGCGTCACCGGCCCGGTGGGCGCACCTGTCGACAGCTTTTTCGGTCTGATGGGTGGCCCCGGCCCGCGCACTGCCGTGATCGAGATGGCCGCCGCCGCTGGCCTGTCGCTGGTGCCACGCGACCGGCGCAATCCGATGCTGACCACGTCTTACGGTGTGGGCGAACTGATCCTTGCTGCCCTCGACGCCGGCGTGGACCGCATCCTGATCGGCTGCGGCGACAGCGGCATCAACGATGGTGGCGCTGGCCTGGCTCAGGCGTTGGGCGCGCGTTTGCTTGACTTCGACGATGCCGAAATCGGGCCGGGCGGGGGTGAGCTTCTCTGGCTGCACCGGATCGACACATCGTTGCTGGACCCACGACTTAAGCGGGTTCAGATCGACGCTGCCGTGAACTGGCACAACATGCTTCTGGGCCCGAAGGGCGTGGCGCGAGTCTTTGGTCCGCAAAAGGGCGCGACGCCGTCCCAGGTCGAGGATCTGGACGCTGCAATGCGCCGCTGGGCCGCCGCGATCCGCGCCAGCACCGGTCACGATGTCGGGCAGGCCCAAGGGGCCGGGGCCTCGGGGGGGGTGGGGGCCGGATTGATTGCCTTTGCCGGGGCGACGCTGCATCCGCGCTTCGACATCATTCAGCAGTATCTGGACTTCGACCGTCTGCTGGATCAGGCCGATCTTGTCATCACCGCCGAGGGCAGTCTTGACGGACAAAGCCCCTACGGCAAGGTCCCCTGCGAAGTCGGTCGGCGCGCCGAGGCAAGGGGTGTTCCGACCATTGCCCTTGCAGGCACCATCGGCCGAGGCGTCAACCAGACCTTCGACCACGGCATCTCGGCCTTCGCATCCATCCTGAAGCGTCCCTGCACGCTGGAAGAGGCCATCCGCGACGGTGAAAAGCTCTTGCGCCGCGCCGCAGAAGACGCGCTTCGGATGATGTCGGTGGGATTGCGCCTGTCCGATCAGAAGCGCGCAGCGTAAAGGCCAAGAGGAAGAACGAAGGCGCCGCAGGCGGGTCAGTCAGACACGCCTGCGGCCGTTGTTGCCTGGCGCCTGTTCGTCCCGATTTCACCGCATCATCCTGAATTTGTCTTCACGATGTAAGCACGAAGAGCAGAAGGAGGACCACCCTTCTTCAGCTTTGCAGCCGGGCGGCTGGCACGGTCCAGGACGCATGTGTCCAGCAGACGATACCCCCTTCTGCATCAGGACGCCCAAGACCCGCCGTCGAAGGGAAAGGCCCTGCGCGGAACCGCGGAAAGAAGACAACGCGACCCGACCGCTCTCAAGGTTCGGCGAGTCCGGCATCCTCCAGTTGCTCGGGGTCTGGCAGATCGCGCAAGGACTGCATCCCGAATGCGGCAAGGAAGGTCTCGGTGGTGACAAAGGTATATGGCGCGCCGCGTCGGGGTTCGCGGGGGCCAGTGCCGATCAGGTCCCGGTCCGCCAGCCGTCCGATCAGGTCACGGCTGATCTCTTTGCCGAAGATGTCCTTCAACCCGTCGCGGCTGATCGGCTGGTGAAACGCAATCGCCGCCAGCACGGCAAGGTCGAACTCTGACAGGTTCAAGGACTGCCCTCCCAAATCTGCGGCAGCGCGGATCGCCGGGGCATAGGCGGGCCTGGTGCGCAGCATCCATCCGCCGCCCACCTGCACCACATCATAGGGGCGGCCCACCAAGTCCGCCGCCAGATCCGCGATCAGCAAATCCACCGCGACCCCCTGCCCCACCACCCGCGCCAGATCCTCACGGGCCACGGGTTTCGTACTGGCGAACAGCACGGCCTCGATCCGGCACATCCATTCACGCCAGCGGCGTTCCGGCGGCAGATCGGCCATCTCGCGGTCAAGGTCAGAGTCTTCGCGTCGGCCCATGCCTAGACCCCGTACAGACGGAAGGTGTCGCGCCCCGTCAGCTCTTGCACTGCGCCCAGGGCAACCAGTCGGTCGCACAGTCGTCGAGCGGCCCGGTCCGACATGAAATCAAGGGCCGAGGGCGCCAATGCATCGCGCGACAGAAACAAATCGACCGCCCGCGCGGCCCCCTTGGAGCGCAGCTTCGGCGCCACCGCGCGCAACCGGACCGCCGCCCGAGCAAGGTCCCCCGCCAAAGGCAGGGCCTGTCGCACTCCGACAGCGACCGCCCGGTAGCAGGCCAACCGTAACTCGTCCCCGCGCAGGCGCAGATCACGAGCCTTCAGCGACAGCGACAGAAGCGGCAACACATGCGTCCCGCCCAGCGACTTTGCCAGTACCGCATCGGCGAGGATCAGCGCCGCCACCTCGGTGTACGGGCTGTCAGTCAGCATGGCCTCGATGACCTGCGCCGCCCGGTCCACTGGCGTCGGTCCTGCGGCATCAAGACACTGGGCGATCCGTTCAGGGCCGGCCACCCCTTCCAATACCTTGGCCAGATGGGCCACCGAAATCGGTCGCGCCACCGCCCGCGACCACTGCTGCAGGACTTTTCCTGCCGGACCAGGATCATCGCCTGCCTTGGTCAGATGCAGGGCATCACGCAAGCCGCGCGCCCCCTCACGACGCCCTGCGATCCCGGCGCAGACCTCGGCCGCCATCAGCGCCAGCCGATCACGCCACAGCGCCTCTGGCACAGCGCCAGCGGCGGTCACCAGGCTTAGATGCGCCAGAGCCGCCCCCGAGTGGAACGCTCCGAGCTCAATCGTTTCGGCGGATGTCGCGCTGATCCAACCCGGCAGCGAGACCACCATCGGCAAGGGATCAAGGGATGTCGCACGCGGCTTTCTCATGCGGGCATCCTATTCCGTCGCGGCGCTTTTGGCTATCCCGACGCAAAAATAGCGCCGCATCTTTCGGATCGCGGTTGTGTCCAGTAATCTTGCATTATCGGACATAAAGAGAGTATGCTGAGCAATATGACCGAAACACCCCAGAAATCGCCTTCAGAACAGCCAGAGCGCCCCAATCCCAACGAATGGGACGAGAGCGCAGCGCCTGAGGACGGGGCTTTCGCCCTGCCCTCCCATGTCGCTGGTTCAGGCACGCTTGACACGCTGGTGGAAACGGCGCGCGACTATGCGCGTCAGGCGACGTCCGAGAACACGCTGAAAGCCTATGCCAAAGACTGGGCCGCCTTCGCGCGCTGGTGCCGGATGCGCGGGGCCGATCCCCGGCCCGCGTCTCCGCAACTGATCGGCCTCTACATCGCCGATCTGGCGGCACCAGGAGGAAAGGCCCCTGCCCTATCGGTCTCCTCTATAGAGCGGCGGCTGTCCGGCTTGACCTGGGGCTACGCGCAGCGCGGAGAACGGCTGGACCGGAAGGATCGCCACATTGCCTCTGTGCTTGCCGGCATCCGCCGCAAGCACGCCCGGCCGCCCGCACAGAAAGAGGCGATCCTGCCCGATGACCTGCGCGACATGCTCGCCACCCTGCCCCACGACCTGCGTGGCCTGCGCGACCGGGCGATCTTGCTGATCGGCTTTGCCGGTGGCTTGCGCCGGTCCGAAATCGTCAGCCTTGACCACGGCAAGGATGACACGCCGGAGTCGGGCGGCTGGGTGGAAATCCTGAAGGATGGGGTCCTGATCACACTGCGCGGCAAAACCGGCTGGCGCGAGGTCGAGATCGCCCGCGGGTCAGCCGACCAGACCTGTCCGGTCCATGCATTGAGTCAATGGCTGCACTACGCCAGGATCGACTTCGGTCCGCTTTTCGTGGCCACGTCGCGAAGCGGCCTGAAAGCTACGGGAGAACGGCTGTCAGACAAGCACGTCGCTCGCCTGATCAAGACCTGCGCCCGTAAGGCTGGTCTGCGCCCCGACTTGCCCGAGGCAGAGCGCGTCCGTCTTTTCTCGGGCCACTCTCTGCGCGCAGGCCTTGCCAGCAGCGCGGAAGTTGATGAGCGCTATGTTCAAAAGCAGCTCGGTCATGCCAGCGCAGAGATGACCCGCCGTTATCAGCGCCGTCGCGACAGGTTCCGCGTGAACCTGACCAAGGCCGCCGGGCTCTGACCACTCTGCGAAACGGTCGTTTATTGCTGATATATGAAACTGCAAATGGCCTGATTTTATGCCCCTGATCGGCTACGCGCGCGTCTCGACCGAGGATCAGACCCCCCTGCCCCAGTCGCAGGCCCTGAAATCCGCGGGCTGCGTCGAGATCCACGAGGAGCAGGCCTCGGGCGGCAATCGTGCGCGACCGGTGCTTGCGCGGGTGTTGGAACGCATCGGCAAGGGCGACACGCTGGTCGTGGTGCGCATCGACCGTCTGGCGCGGTCGCTCTCCCACCTCCTCGAGGTCATCGAACGGCTGGAGGCGAAGGGCGCATTCTTCCGATCACTCATGGACCCGATCGACACGTCCTCCCCGCAGGGCAAGTTCACACTGCAGGTCCTGGGTGCCGCGTCCGAGTTCGAGCGCGCCCTGATCCGCGAACGCACCAAGGCCGGGCTGGCCAGCGCAAAAACCAAAGGCCGGGTTGGCGGAAATCCGGGCCTGCGCGCCCGTGATCCGGCAGCGCTGCGCAAGGTGCGGCTGGCGCGGCAGGACGGCTATATGGCGCGGCTGAACGAGACGGCCCAGGACTGGGTGCCCCATGTGCGCCGCTTGCGGCCCGACATGGCCTGGGAAGACGTGCTGCGCATCGTCAACGGCCCCCTGCCCCGCGAGCGTCAATGGACGCAGAGTCGGCTCTTGCGCGCGGTCAACGCCTATGTCCGGGACGGCTTCCTGCCGCCCACGGTACTGGACCGCGCCGGCCGCCGCGAAACCGACGACCGCCTGCCCGCCATCGTCGCTGCCATCAAGGGCGCGGACCCCGAAATCACGCTTCAGGCGATCTGCACCAGACTGGAAGCGATGCGCGAGCGCACGCCCCGCGGGCGGACAAGCTGGCAGCCGTCATCCGTGAAGATGCTGCTGGAGCAGGCCGAGAGGCTGGGGCTGCTTGAGTAGTCGAGATACCTTGCAAATCCTCCACGACATGGAAGGATTACAAGGCTTTGACCGGCGCCATGCTCAGAAACTGTCTGCTCACGTAAAGGGATTGATGATGCGAAGCTGGCCTTCGACCAGCAGGCCATCTTGCATGTCCTCGCTCCACAGCGTGGTGCAGCCCGCAACCAGAGCGCTGGCCACTATCATGGCGTCGTAGATCGAGAAGCCGTAGCGTTCCGCCAAGGCGCGGCCGACGTCATGGGTCTGAAGGGTCAGCTCTTCGACGGGACACAAAGCGCGCACGCCTTCAAGAAACGCCCCTACTTCCTCCCAACTCAGGCCTGCCTTGCGGCGGCAGTTGACCAGTGTCTCGTTCAAGACCTGAACGCTGATCCGGGGCCCCTGCCCCAGAATAACCTCGGCGCGATCGGCCTTCGGGCCATCGTCGAGCAGGTAAAGAACGACATTCGTGTCCGCGAACTCAGCGCTCATGCGCGTCATCGCGGCTCAGGCGTTCCGCAGCGGGCAGCTTGCCCCGGAAGCGGCGCAGACCCGTCAGCACCTCATCCGCGCGCGCCAGACGACGGACTCTGATCTGGCCGTCGTCCTTGACCAGGTCGATCTGATCGCCTTCCTTGAGGCCAAGTTCGCGGACAAGCTCAGCGGGCAAACGGACTGCAAGCGAGTTGCCCCATTTCGCGACCTGCATCGTGGCCTCCTGCATGGATATACGTTCAGTAATGTATATCATTCTGGCTGCATGTGCAAGACTGCCCGCGAGCCTGGGCTACTCTTGTGCGTCAGGCAGCGGCTGGCACTATATTTAGAAAGGGCTTGCGCGAATCTGGCTCCTCCGGCAATAGTCACGGAAAAGGGCGACTAAACGCCGAAATCCGTGAACACGCCACGGATGCGCGAGGGCAGATGAGCAGAGCCGATAGACCAGAAGACCTGAACGCCGTGATCCGCCAGCACTCAGAGTTGTTGGCGGCGCAACTTCATGCGCAGCGTGAGAGCCTGTTCCCGCCCGACGCTTCAAAAACTATGCGCAAATTCACCTCTGGGGAAGCCGCTGCACTGTTGGGCGTCAACGACTCATACCTCAGGAAGCTTCACCTTGATGGCAAGGGACCATCGCCAGAGGTCACATCGGGGAACCGGCGGCATTATTCTGCTGAAGATATCCATAACTTGCGGATATTGTTGGAGAAAACAGCTCGCAAGCCGGGAGACTACCTGCCTGGTCGCCGCGCTGGAGATCATCTTCAGGTTATTGGCGTAATGAACTTCAAGGGTGGTAGTGGCAAGACAACCTCCTCGGCGCATCTTGCGCAAAGGTTGGCCCTCAAAGGGTACCGTGTCCTGGCAATCGACCTTGATCCGCAGGCATCGTTTACGGCCTTGCACGGGGTTCAGCCGGAGTTCGACCTGCTTGATGGCGGCACACTCTATGATGCGATCCGCTATGAAGATCCGGTTCCGATAGCAGAGGTCATCCGCAAGACCTACATACCGAACTTGGACCTGATTCCCGGAAACCTCGAACTCATGGAGTTTGAGCACGAGACGCCCCGGGCACTTTCTCGCGGTAATGCGGGATTGTTCTTCTTCCGTGTGAAGGAGGCACTTGCGCAGGTCGATGATCGGTATGACGTCGTCGTTATCGACTGTCCTCCGCAACTCGGATTCTTGACCATGTCCGCGCTGTCGGCCGCGACAGGCGTTCTTGTGACGATCCATCCCGAGATGCTCGACGTGATGTCGATGAGCCAGTTCCTCAGAATGACGGCCGACCTCATGGATGTCATCGCCGATAGCGGAGCCGACATGTCGCATGACTGGATGCGCTATCTGTTGACCCGTTATGAGCCGACGGATGCACCACAGAACCGCATCGTCGCCTTCCTGCGGACGATGTACGGAGACAAGGTATTGAACGCTCCGATGCTCAAGTCGACGGCCATATCGGATGCCGGCCTGACGAAGCAGACCCTGTACGAGGTCGAACGGAGCGCCTTCACCCGGACGACCTATGACCGGGCAGTCGAAAGCCTGAATGCCGTCAACGATGAGATCGCCCAGCTCATCCAGAAGACGTGGGGGCGCTGATGACCGACACCAAGAAAAAACGTATGTCCATGCTCGACAGTTTGGCGGCTGCGGGCACGCCCCCTGCCCCGGGCAGCATGATGTCAAGCAATCGGGCGCTCCGCTCTGCGCGCGATGCTGTGGATGCTCATCATGTCTGGGAACTCGATCCAGATGAGATCGAGGACGAAAGGTATTCGGATCGCCTCGACCCCAAGGATGTGCATGACCTGCGCGTGTCGATAGAGCAGAACGGCCAGACCGTCCCCATTCTCGTAAGGCGCCACCCGACCGAGGCCAATCGCTATCTCCTCGTCTATGGACGCCGACGTCTTGAGGCCATTCGTGCCTCCGACAAGGTCAAGAAGGTTCGAGCGCTTATCGCGAACCTGGACGATACGGCCGCGTTGCGCGCCCAGGTTTCCGAGAACACTGGAAGGCGCGACCTCAGCTACATCGAGCGCTCCCTCTTCGCGCAGGAACTGCTCGACAATGCCTTTGGCTCGCAGGCTCAGATTGCCGAAGTGCTGAACGTGACGCGTTCTGCGGTTTCGATGTCGATCTCGGTTGCCAAGGCGATCGGGACTGCCTTGGCCCATGCGATCGGACCGGCGCATGGCATCGGGCGCCCTAGATGGGAGTCCTTGGCGAAGGACCTGTCTAATGCAGCCATGGGCATGGACGAGCTTTGCCAGGTTGCGATTGATGCCCGTGGCAAAGCGGCTGCTGGCGAGCAAGCCGACGAGGAGCCCCAGGTTGATCCTTCGGTCGCGGCATTTGAGGCCGTTGTCCGTCATGTGAAAAGGAACACTGGTTCTTCTCCTGGCCGGAAGCCGAGACAAAAAGCGACGCCCCTTCTGATCGATGGCGCGCCTGTGGGAGTGATCAAGAGGTCGGCTCGGGCGCTTAGGCTGGATCTTACGAATGTGGACGATGCCTTTGCGCAGTGGCTCGACGCCCGTGCGCAGAACGTCCTCGAAGATCTCCATGACCGCTGGAAACGCGAGACATGAAGACAGGTAGAGCAGCAACAATAAGGAGGCACGGTACAGGCTAAAGAAAAGGTCCCGCAAAGCTTGCGCTCCACGAGACCCCAACTTTGATCTTAGCACCTTCAAGGTAGTGGGCCAGCGCGCAAACCGCAAGTCAGATGTGATTCGCGGACCGGTTTTTCTATGCCTTCGTGATTGACATCATGGAGTACACACCGATTTCGCCGTTTATGCGGCCGATCTCGCACGTCCATCTGCGCGTGATCGAGCGCCCTGAATCGTCCGTTCAGGGCAAGCCCGTCAACAAGTGGGAGCTCCTTCGCGAGCTGTCCAAGGCGCAGGTCGCCTTTGAGGTTTCCGAGCGCGATCTGACGGTTCTCCAGGGGCTGCTCAGCTTCTTTCCGAATGATGCGCTTGGCGGGAACGCGGAGATGGTCGTCTTCCCTTCCAACAAAGCGATCTGCGAGCGGCTGAACGGTATGCCTGCCTCCACGATGCGTCGTCACCTGGCCCGCTTGGTCGAGGCAGGCTTGCTCATGCGGCGTGATAGCCCCAACGGGAAGCGCTATGTCCGCAAGACTGGCGAAGAGCGTGTGGCTTTCGGCTTTGACCTCTCGCCTCTTTACTGTCGGTCCGAGGAGATTGCACGAGCTGCAGAGGCCGTGCGTGAGGCCGAGGAGCGTATCAGGCGGTTGAGGGAGATTGTGAGCCTCATGCGGCGCGATCTCGCGGCCCTCGCGGACTTTGGAGAGGAGATCCAGCCGGGCTTTGGCTTCTGGGATGAGCTTCGCGACACGGCGGCCCTCACAGCGCGCGCCCTGCGCCGCAAGTTGTCGCTTGCTGATCTCGCGGCCTGCCGTGACGAACTTGAAGCTCTCCTGGATAAGGCCCGGAACCTGATCGATGGCCCTGAAACAGAAGAAATGAACACCAATGATGACCGTTTTGAGCGCCACTATCATAATTCAAATACAGACCCTATCGATCTTGAACCTGCCTTAGAAAAAGGCGGGGCGGCGGCCGGCGCGCCTGATGAGGATACCGAGGCGCCCGGTGCAGAGGTGGAAGAAGCAGAGACGAGAAGTTTGCCAAAGATTCCACTCCATCTGGTGATTGCGGCTTGCCCTTCCCTCAAAACTTTCTACCAGGGCGATATCCGACACTGGCATCAGCTTTTCGATGCGGCCTGCCACGTCCGGCCCGCCATGGGGATTAGCGCGTCCGCCTGGGAAGAAGCGCAGCGGTTCATGGGTCCGGAGCAGGCGTCCATAGTCCTGGCCGCCATCTTGGAACGCTTCTCCGATATCCGATCGCCTGGGGGGTACCTTCGCGCGCTGACATCGAAGGCAGCGGCGGGCGAATTCTCCTGCGGGCCGATGGTCATGGCGCTGATGTCCCGGCGGACTGCTGCGTGAAGTTCACAGCTGTGAACTGTTCGTGGCAGGGTGAGAGCTTTCCCCAGTGTTCACAGCTGTGAACTCATTTAGCGGAATCGAGCTTACAGATCCTTAGAGGGAAAGATTGGGGGTTGAGGGGTGACGGGAAGTGAGATCGGGAGAGTGGCTTCCGGCGCCCGTCGTGGAGAAGATCTGATGGCGAAAGTTACCCAGAACATCACCCTGTCCCCCTCACGGGACATCCCCTTCGATAAGCTCGTGCTCAGCCAGTCCAACGTGCGGCGCATCAAGGCAGGCGTCTCGGTCGAAGAACTGGCCGAAGACATCGCGCGGCGCGGCCTGCTGCAGGGCTTGAACGTCCGGCCCATGCTCGATGTCGATGGGGTCGAGACCGACATGTTCGAGATCCCGGCCGGTGGTCGTCGCTTCCAGGCGCTGTCGCTGCTGGTGAAGCAGAAGCGGCTGGCGAAGTCGGCGCCGATCCCTTGCATCGTGCGGGATGCGGCGTCGGAGATCCTCGCCGAGGACGACTCGCTGGCGGAGAACATGCAGCGCGTTGCCCTGCACCCGCTCGACCAGTTCCGCGCATTCCAGGCCCTGCGCGAAAAGGGTCAGGGCGAGGAAGCGATTGCGGCGGCCTTCTTCGTCACGCCGCAGATCGTCAAGCAGCGCCTGAAACTCGCGTCCGTGGCCCCTGCCCTGCTCGAGGTCTATGCCGAGGATGGCATGACGCTGGAACAGCTGATGGCGTTCACGGTGAACCCCGATCATGCGCGTCAGGCGCAGGTCTGGGAGGCTGTGAAGAACTCGTGGAACAAGGAGCCCTATGCCATCCGGCGCATGCTGACCGAGACCTCGGTCCGGGCGTCTGATCGTCGCGCGGTCTTTGTCGGTGTCGATGCCTATGAGGCGGCAGGCGGTATCGTGCTGCGCGATCTCTTCCAGGGCGATGACGGCGGCTGGCTCGAGGACCCTGCCCTTCTGGACCGGTTGGTCTCCGAGAAGCTCCAGGCTGAAGCCGAGGCGCTGGTCGCCGAGGGCTGGAAGTGGATCGAGGTGGCGACCGACCTGCCCTATGGCTACAGCCATGATCTGCGGCGCCTGGCCGGTGATCCGGCACCGATGACCGACGAGGAAACCGCGGCCCACGCGGCGCTCCTCGCCGAGTATCGCGCGCTGCAAGAGGAATACTCCGGCCAGGACGAATACCCCGAGGAGATCGACGCGCGGCTCGGTCAGCTCGAGATGGCGATGGAAGCGCTTGAGCAGCGGCCGCTGATCTACGATCCGGCGGAGGTCGGGCGCGCGGGCGTCTTCGTCACGCTGGATCGGGACGGCAGTCTCGCGGTCTATCGCGGCTATGTCCGGCCTGAGGACGAGCCGCGCGAGGAGACCGCGGTCCAGGATGGCGATGGCGCGGATGCCATGGGGCAGGGGGGTAACGTCGATGGTTCTGGCTGGCAGCAATCCAGGACTTCGGTCGGGGGCACCGTCATCACGACGGGCGGGCAGCCAATCGGTGCCGATCCGACCGAGGAGGACGATGACGGCGCGATGAAGCCGCTGCCCGAACGGCTGGTCATGGAATTGACCGCCCACCGGACCCTCGCGCTGCGCGAGGCCATCGGGCGCTCGCCGGACGTGGCGCTGACGCTGCTGCTCCTGAAGTTGGTGACGGATACCTTCCGCACCTCCTCTGCGTCGGGGAGTTGTCTCGAGGCCTCGGTGCGCCACGTCTACATGTCGGCGCAGGCGTCCGATCTGAAGGACAGCGTCGTGGCAAAGCTCGTCGACGAACGTCACGCCGATTGGGAAGCTGATCTGCCCCTCGGCGATGATGTGGCGCTCTGGGACTATCTGACCTTGCTCGACCAAGGCAGCCGTCTGGCGCTTCTGGCGCATTGCCTCAGCTTCGGGATCAACGCCCTCCATGAGAAGGTGAACCCCTATGGTGCGGGCATCTCCGCCAGCGGTCTGACCCGCCGCATGGCCCATGCCGATCTGGTGGCGCGTGCCGTCGATCTCGACATGGTCGAAGCGGGCTGGGAACCGACGGTCGATGGCTACCTCAACCGAGTACCCAAGGCCCGCATCCTCGAGGCCGTGCGCGAGGCGAAGGGGGAAGGGACCGCGCAGCTGCTCGATCACCTGAAGAAGGGCGAGATGGCCATAGAAGCCGAGCGGCTGCTCAAGGGAAGCGGGTGGCTGCCCGAGGTCCTGCGCCGGGTCGATCTGGTGACGTTCGACGGCGAGGCGGTCGGAGAAGGGCAGGGGGAAGATGCGGGCGAGCCCGACGACATCGATCTCCCGGCTTTCCTGACGGCTGATCTGCCCGACGGCGATGCATCGATGATGGCGGCGGAATGATCTGAGTCATCCTGGGGCGGGGAAACTCGCCCCTATTTCTCACAAAATACAGCAATATCAATATGATGAATGCGAATACTCGCATTCGGGATGAGGAATCATGTCTGCAACAACCATCATCGACACAGCCCCTCTCGGGGCGCTCATTCGCTACACCGACGGCAGTCCCAAGCCGCCGGCACGGTTCACGAAGAAGCTCGCGGCCTGGGAGCGTTCGAACGGCGTCGGTCGTCTCGTGAAGAAAGAGCCGCCCCGGGTCTATCCGACCTGGACCGCTCCGGCCTCCTTCACGCTGCATGAAGGGAACTTCTCTTCGGACGGGGTGATCCTCGTCACCATCATGCGCAGCCATTCGGCGGATAGCCGTCTGATCTTCGAGGTGGCCGAGGAGCCGAAGCCGGGGCAAGTGCGTGTGCTTCTGGATTTCGGTGGCAACACCGAACTCCTGCATCTGGCAGAGTCCGTCACCGCGGCCGAGCTTTGGATCGCACGGGAAGGCTATCGTAACGCGCGGTTCGAAATCGTCGGCGCCGAGGACGGAGATAGGGCAGGGGACGCAGACCTGGCCGCCTGAGCCCTGACAATGCGTGAGGGGCCTTCCGAAAGGCGGGCCTCTCACCGACCAGACCCTCGTCCCGCGAAATCGCGGGGCGCCAAAGGATCCATCCCCCAATACGGAGGTCTTCAACCGAGAGCTTGCCCGGGAGGCTGGCGGCGTTAGAAGCATCAGCGGGACAATTGGCTCCTGACGTTGGGGCACCATCCCCCGCTCGCCATTCCCTTCCTTGCCCCGAATCCCGTCTTCGAGATCAACCCGCGAGGGGTCGGACTACGGGCGAGCCCGTGCCGCCGGGTGGATTCGGGCGAGCCGAACGCACCCGGTGATGTCAGCCAGTCTTCGGGCCTGCGGGGTCCTGTCGCGCGGGGGATGGTCCCCCGCCTCCAAGACAGGAGCCAAACAGATGTCCCGCAAAGATGCGCACGCCTTCGCCGCCTCCCTCGCCGCCACGCTCATGGTCTCGATCGTCGTCTTCCAGGCAGGGGATGGAACCTTCGGCGCCGTCCCCGCCGATGAAATCGACGGCGACGAGGTCGTGATCGTCTCGGAATACGATCCCTTCGGGTGAGGCTTCGGCCTCACTTCAGGATGGCCCGGGTACGGCGCCTACGGGCCGCCGGGCCCATCGATGCCCATGTCTGGGCCCAGCACTAGCTGCCTTAGCTCCTGGTGATGCTAGGGTGCATTGCCACCGTGGACATCTGACCGGGCTTTTCCAGCACTAAGCAGCCTTGGGCCAACGACGGTGCAGGTCGTCGATCACGACGGCATGGGCATGACGGGGCCCGTGTTCCGCAAGATGCGGATGGTCGGGAGGCAGGTCGGGGTGGTTGTGCGGCAGGACGGTCTGGTCATCGGCAGGCCAGAGGCGCAGCACAGCCGCAATGCCTGCCGCGCCGATGGCCGCCAGCGTCAGGGCGGCAACCGATAACCCCGCACGCGCGCCAATCCAGCCCGCCAGCGGATAGGTCACCAGCCAGCAGGCGTGAGAGAGGGCGAACTGTGCGGCAAAGACCGCGCCCCGGTCGGCCTCGCGCGCCGAGCGGTTGATGATCCGGCCGATGGGGGTCTGGGTCAGCGAGAATCCGAAGCCGATCAGGGCCCAGAGCGCGATCAGCGCGGCAAGGCCGCTCACCAACGGCACGAGCGCAACGCCTGCCACCATCAGGGCGGCGCCCCCGATCATCACGGGGCGGTCGGCCAACCGGTCGAGTATGCGCGGCAGCAGGAAGGCCGCCAGCATCGACCCCGCGCCGAAGCCCGCGAAGGCCAGCGCCACAGATTCCTCGCCCAGGCCCAAGCGGGCCTGCACCAGCACCACCGTGTTCACATAGACCATCGCCCCTGCAGCAGCGACGGCGGCCTCCATCACCATCAGCCCGCGCAGGCGGGGGGTACGGGTGTAGATGCGGATGCCCTTGGTCACATCGCCCCAGAAATGGCCGGGCTCGGCCCTTGCTCGCGCTGGCAGGCGCGCAGTCACGACCAGAAGGGCCGAGGCGATGAAGCCCACGACCGTGCCCAGAAACAGCACCGGGAAGCTGACGACCGTCAGCAGGGCCGCCGCCAGCATGGGCGAGGCGAGCTGTTCCAGATCTTCGGCAAGCCGGAGGAGGGACAGGGCATGGGTGTAGTCATCCTCGTCCTTCAGTACGTCTGGGATGACCGCCTGAAAGGCCGGGGTGAACCCGGCCGAAGCCGCCTGAAGGACAAAGATCAGGACATAGACCTGCCAGACCTGATCCACGAAGGGCAGGAAGGCGATCACGGCTGCGCGGATCAGGTCCAGCGCCACCAGAAACGGACGGCGCGGCAGGCGTTCCGCAATCGCGGCGGCCACCGGGGCCAGAGTCACATAGGCCACCATCTTGATGGCAAGCGCGGTGCCGAGGACCGCCCCCGCATTGTCGCCCGCAAGCTGCCAGGCCAGCAGCCCAAGCGCCACGGTGGCCAGCCCCGTGCCCACCAGCGCCACGATCTGCGCGGCGAAGAGATGGCGGAAGGTCGGGTTTCTCAGCGTGGAAAGCATTTACAGGAGCTTCGTCAGGGCCTTGATCTCGGCCAGGTCGTGCGTCCCTTCTCCGGTCAGGCAGTGGTCAATGTGATCGTGGATCAGCGCCCGCTTCGCCTCGGCCACGGCGCGTTCGACGGCATGCAGTTGGGTCGCCAGATCGACGCAGGGCCGTCCCTCCTCGATCATGCCGATGACGCGGCGCAAATGCCCCTCGGCTCGCTTCAGTCGAGGGGCGATGGCAGGGTGGCTTGCGTGGGTGTGATCTTCTGGCATATACCGATGCTATCCCCCTGGGGGGGATGAGGCAAGAAGCGAAGCGGGGTCAACCCCGAAGGACAATGATGCGGGCAGCGGAACCAGCATGGCGGGGGTTAAGGGCGCTTTGGGCGGTCCTGTGCCTTGCTCTGTCGCTGGCCATTGCTCCCACCGTTGAAGCCGTCAAGCATGGCCCTGGCGCAATGGCCGCCGAGGCCGATCACCGCGCTTATCACGCTGAGCATGGCCATGCGCATGACACTGCTGGTGCGGATCATCACGATTCAAGCGACCACGACCATGTCGGCGCCGCGCTGCTCGCACCGCCCGGGGCGGAAGTTCCCCCGCCACCCGAGCGGACTCTGCGCCCGGACACGCCTGTGGCCTCCGGCACCATCCGTGATGGCCCGCGACGGCCGCCCCGACTGACGTTGATCTGAGCCGCCGCCCGGCATCCCGGGCGGTCCGATCTCTCACGTCAGGAAACATCACATGATTCAGTTTTTTCGGGCGCACTGGCGCCCCCCGATGCCATGGCAGGCGCTGATCGCCCTCGCCACGCTGTTCACCGCCCTGCTGCTTGCAGGCGCGGCCCTTGCCCACAACGTCACCGAAGGCGACGCGGGCTATGTGCAGGAGGTGACGGGCTTCCGTCCCATCGCCTTCATCTACCTCGGCGCCAAGCACATGGTGACGGGCTATGACCATCTGCTGTTCCTCGCCGGGGTGATCTTCTTCCTTTATCGGTCGAAGGACATCGCGACCTATGTCAGCATCTTCGCCATCGGCCATTCGGTCACGATGATCGCCGGTGTCTGGTGGTCCATCTCGATCAACGCCTACATCATTGACGCGATCATTGCGTTCTCGGTGGTCTATAAGGCGCTGGATAACCTGGGCGCCTTCCGGCTGTGGTTCGGGATCCAGCCTAACACCAAGGCAGCTACGCTGGTCTTCGGCCTGCTGCACGGCTTTGGTCTCGCCACCAAAATTCAGGATTACGACATCTCGCCGGACGGGCTTCTGGGCAACCTCATCGCCTTCAACGTGGGCGTCGAACTTGGCCAGCTGATGGCCTTGGCGCTGATCCTGACAGCGATGACCCACTGGCGGGCGCGACCTGCCTTCGCGCGGCAGGCCTATGCCGCGAATGTCCTGATGATGGTGGCTGGCTTTGCCCTGATGGGCTTGCAGATCACCGGCTATTTCGTCGCCTGAAAGGAGGGCTGACTCATGACCAACCGTTTTGACACTCCCAACGCCCCCCTGCGGGCCGAACCCCGGCCCTATGCTGGCACACAGAACGTCCAGTCCGTTTCGGCCACACCTGGTGGGCTGATCCGGTCCACGCTGCTTGCAGCAGGGGCGGCCGGGGCGATCCTCGTCCTGTTCTGGCTTCCCGCCGAATACGGGATCGACCCGACCGGGGTCGGCGCCCTGACCGGGCTGACTGAAATGGGCGAAATCAAGCAGCAGCTTGCCGCGGAAGCCGAGGCCGATGCAAAGGCCGCCGCTGCGCCCATCGCAGCATCCGCCGCTGGTGATGCCGTGCCTGCCTTGGCCGCCCCCGCGCCCGAAATCCTCGCGCGGCTTGACCGGATCGACGCCCAGCTTGCCGCCATTTCTGCAGTGATCGGCGCCCCGCCTGGCCTGACCTCGCCCGAAGTCGTTGCTGCGGCTGCGGCAGAACCAGCGCCCGACGCGGCGGCAGCCCCTGCATCAGACCCGGTCGAGGCAGCCGTCGCCGAGACCGCCGTCCCAGAACCGGCCGCACCCGAATGGCGCGACGAAGTCAGTTACACCCTGAACCCCGGAGAGGGGATCGAGGTGAAACTCGCCATGGAGGAAGGCCAGACCGCCCGGTTCTTCTGGACGGCGAACGGCAACGTGGTGAACTTTGACCTTCACGGCGACGGCAGCGGCCAGAATATCAGCTACGAACAGGGCCGCGCCGTGCCCGAGGCCACAGGCACCCTGACCGCCGCCTTCACCGGCAACCACGGCTGGTTCTGGCGCAACCGCACTGACGTGCCAGTGACGGTGACTCTGCGGACTGGTGGTCAGTACGCAGAGATCAAAGCTCCGTAATCACTTCGGCTGGGGCAGACCAAATCTGTCTGGCCCAGCCGCACCCGATGTTTCCAGATCGCACTCATTTGCTAGCCGCGAATTCACTAGCCTGGCTGAAAAACTGCCCGCGGCAGCTTTTCCTGTCCTCTGACTAGATCTCCATTTGGCTAACCGTCTTGCCAGCGGCCAGCGCTTCCACTAACCACTGCGGTTTCCTGCCCCTGCCAGACCAAGTGATGCCTGCGTTCTCAGGGTGACGATACTTCGCCACGGCTGGCGCACGGGTGGCTTTGACATCGACGCCTATCAGATCGGCAAGGGCATAGCCCATTTCCTTGGCGATGAGCTCAAGCTTCGCCCGGGCTTCGGCTTTGTGCCGGTCTTGTTGCGTGGAAATCGCCTTGGCGAGGTCCTTCTGCATTTGCCGCAGTTCCTTGAGCGACATCGCCTCGAGATTGAAATCAGCCATTGAGCCCTCGTGTCCTGAATGCTGCATCCGGGATAGCCGTCCGGTCGCAATGTCGCAACTCCCATGGAGTTCGTCGCGATAGGGCAGGGGGATGAAGTTGGCTCGGGCCTCGGGGTCGTCTCTCTCAAAGAGCTTCAACTCTGTTGCCTGAGCAAGGAGGGACGGGTTCTGCAAGTGCCCCAGGTCGCTCCCATCCCCCGCGCCATCCCTTCGACTGACAATCCCCTAAGCCTGTTCGGCCTCTGGCGCGCAACCCCGCGTCAGTCCGGGCCGTGTTGCCCCTTTTTGGGGCTGCCCGCTCCACCCCGGCCCTCTGGGGGTTTCCGGTCGCCGTTCCGTCTCCCGTGCACGCCTCAGCCGACAGGCTTTTTCCGGGTCTTGTCGAAGGGACGGTCCCAGGGACAGGAAACACAGGAGCTTACCATGCAGAACATCGTCATCCTCGCCGGCAACATCGGTCAGAAGCCCGAAGTGCGCTCGACCCAAAGCGGCACGAAGATCACCAATTTCACCCTGGCCACCTCGCGGCCCCGCCTCTCGGAAGGTCGCGTGCTGCGCGACGAGAACGGCTACCGGGTCATGGACACCGAATGGCACCGCATCACCTGCTTCAACGGTCTCGGCAAGACCGTCGCAGAGCACTGCGAAAAAGGCATGAAGGTCCTCGTCCACGGTCGCATCCACTACACCAAGTGGACCGACGCAACCGGCACCGACCGCTACGGCTGCGAGATCATCGCCGAGAAGGTTGACTTCCTGAGCCGCCCGAAGTCGGCTGAGAACGAAAATCCCGAGCTGGTCGACCGCGACGACGAGATCCCGTTCTGAAAAGAACGGGGTCTCCCCCTCGGGCCCGGCGGGGAAACCCGCCGGGTTCTGGGCTTCGCCCCAGTGGAATGCCCCTCCCGTCCAACCGGGCATTTCGATAGCTGGGCCGCCCCAGAAATCGAAGGATGGAAAATGAAATCAACATCTTCTGCACTCACACCGCGCAAGATCGCAGAATTCTGCAAGGCTCGGCTCACGTCGATCTTCACCGAAGGTGAGGTGCGCTTGCTCTATAGCTGCTTGGTCGACCTGCTCGAGCGAAACGAGTACCCACCCTACCGGGGCAGCGGGCTCGACCTGCAGTCGCTGTCCGCCATGTTCGACATCGATGTCGATCGCTTCCGTGCTCATCGGGCAATTCTGCAGCCGATCTTCGACGCTGTAGCACGCGAGGTTTCGAATGCGACCCTGCGTCCCGCTCGCGCTGGAAGCCGATCAACACGCTCCATGTCCAGCGGGCCCGCGATAAACCCGACAGGCGTTCGAGCAACAGGTACCGAGAAGGTCCGCAAGAAGCCCGGCGTCCGGCCGAGAGCGATCGTCGAATTTCCCGCGCCGCTGGACACGACATGGAATGACCCCGCGACGTTTGGTGAAGCCCTTCAACTGCACGCCCGCCGTCATGGCGAAACGATCTACCACCTCTACAATGCAGTGGTGAGACTCGAGGACGGCGTCAATCGCAGCACGCTGATCAGCTGGGGGCGCGGCAAGAAGGTCCCGCGTGCCGCGATCAGCCTGGAAATCTTGGGTCGCATCGAACGGCGCTATCGTCTGTCGGCGGGCTACTTCCTGAGCCTGTCTGGTACTCCTGATCGAGCGCCGGGCGATTTTGATCTGGCAGATATCTCGCCGTCTGAGCGCCGGCGTCTGGCGTGGCACCTGCCCGAAGATTTCAACCGACGGCCAAGCCAGGAGAAGGCGGAAATCCTGAACTGGGTCCGCACGGTGATCATCAGCGGATCCACGGATTATCGGAGGTATCAGGCGGCGGCCATTCGCCAACGCTATGCGGTTCGTTTCAGTAGTGCCTCGGGGCCGGTTCGCAAGTCGTCATCGGTGCGCACGCCGGACGAGTCCGGCATCGTCATCGCGCCCAAACGCCTGAACGACGAGATGGCCGACCTTCTTCGTTTCAAAACGTCTACCTTCGCCGCCTTCGGCATGCAACGGAATGGGGTGTGGGGGACGGAAACCGCATCCCAGAAGGTGGAGCATTTCGGGCTGTGGTTCGGGGCGTTCGTGGCCCCACCCGAGAGCGACGTGCAGGGGCTCGGCGTCGATCCGAAGCTCTTGACCTTTGCCATGATGATCTTTCCGCAGGTCTGGGATTGGTACCTTCACTGGCGGGAGCGCCGGCGGGGCTTCTACACCAAATGGGAGATCGACTTGCTCTCGATTGCTGCGGCGATCTGTCGGGAAGAGACCGGTTGGCTGCGCCAATCGCCCCGTATGGGCAGCAGCCTTCGTCCAATCGAAGGCTTGGTATCCGAGGCCGACATCAACGCTGTGCAGTCGGATTGGCACGCCGCCTGCGATCGCATGTACAAGCACGCCCGTCGCCGTATCAAGGAGATCGACCGTGTTGCCCGGGTTCATCGTGACCCCTTCGAGCCCATCCTCCCGGTGCTTGAAGCGCCAAGCCCGGTCGGCGAGTACCGCAAGATCACCGAAGAAATCCTGCGGCGGATGCCAGATGAACGGCACAACGCACGCGCAACGGCAGAAGCTGTTCGGGCATTCCTGATGCTGCGCATCGGCCTTCACACGGGGCTCCGTCAGAAGAACCTGCGCGAACTGATGCTGTGCCGGCCAGGGACTTTGCCGACCTCGGAGCGCAAGCTGGAAGACCTGAAGCGGGGCGAGTTGCGTTGGAGCAGCCGCGACCAAGGGTGGGAAATCCTGATCCCGTCGGTCGCCTTCAAGAATGCAAATTCCTCCTTCTTCGGTTCCAAGCCCTTCCGCCTGATCCTCCCGGACCTCGGGCGACTCTACGAACTGATCGAAGCTTGGATCGAGCGCCATCGCGCGCGCCTGATTGGCGAAGCGGCTGACCCGGGAACGTTCTTCGTCAAGACGGCGAAGATGACAAGCACCAACGCGGCTTACTGCCAGAACACGTTCTATGAGGCCTGGCGCACCGCGATTCAACGCTACGGGATCTATAACCCTTGGACCAAGCGCGGGGCCATCGAAGGCCTGTTGCCGCACGGGCCGCATAATGTGCGCGATGTCCTTGCCACCCACATCCTCAAGCGCACTGGGTCCTATGAGCAAGCGAGTTATGCCATTCAGGACACCCCGGACATGGTTGCTCAGCACTATGGTCGGTTCCTGCCGCAGGACAAATCCGAGATCGCGGCACGGATCCTGAACCAGGTCTGGGAAGCGGCCTAACCAGCTTCCTGATCGTGCGAGGATGAGACCCCGATTCTAGAACCGGGGCCTCATCAGCTGTTTTGGCGTTTGTCCAACCTGCCGGATGAAAAGAGCCGCTCGACCGAGGCTGCCCGAAGTGTTGGTGGTACGAAGCCGCGGAGCTACTGCTTTTATTCCCTTTCTTCGACGATGCCGTGACTGCGATAGGCATCAAGCATCATGCGAGTGTATTCGGCTGTGCTCTGGGTCACAGTGCCCAAACCGGGCCACGCGAACAGCGGATCCGACCACATAACTTCCAACTCCAGCTCGATCCCGAGCACTGCAGCCACGTCGATCGCCGCCGTGGGCTCCTTTTCTTCGGGCCAGTAGTGATCCTCGAAGGAAACAACGACATCGAGATCGTCATCCACCCAGATTTCGGCCAGGCCTGCTCCCATGCGCTCACTGGCATTGGTTGCATCCTCGAACAAGGCTGACCGGATCAAATGGGTCACCTGTTCCTTGCTGAGATCAAGCTTCGGCCGCGGGTCAACGATGGAGACGATGGGTTCAATCTCTTTCCCTTCGGCCCGGGCTTGAACCGGCACCGGCTTTTCCTCGTTCGGTCCCAGCCAGAACGCTTCTGGAAAAATGTTGATTGGGGATGCGCCGCAGCCAGGGCAATGCCAATGGGTTCCAGCGATCTGTGGGCCGGTGATTTCTGCATCGCAGTGGAGGCAGTACCAGAGGCTCGTTTCCTCCGTCTCCAAGAACGGGTGGCGCACTTTTCCTTCCGCATCCGGCTTCGTGGCGCGCCGTGGCCAATCGGCAAAGCGCCGCGCCTTGACGCTCTGCATCAACTCCTTTGCAATCCCGATGGCTTCTTCACGCAGCACTCGATCATTCATCGGGCTGTTCTGGGCATGCTTGAGGTCGATCTCGACCCGCGGGGCGGCCGAAGGGTTTTCTGGCAGGATGATCCGCCAACCCTCACCTTCCATGTGTACGTCGCCGAGCATTGTTTTCAGCTCGTATGGATGCCCCCGGACCTCTCCTCGAGTGATGGCATTGGCTCCCCCGAAGATATGGTCAAAGGTTGTACCCTCGTAGGAAGTGATCCGTTCCACGAAGGCCTTGATCGTGGCGACTTGTGCTTCGGAGGGAGCCCACTCTCCTTTGGCGCTACCCGTCAAGGCATTCCAATGGGGAAAGTCCAATCGCGCCGCAACAAGGTCGAGCGCTGCGTGCTGTGGTTGACCGGTCGCTCTGGCGTAACGCTTTGCCAGCAGCTTCAAGTTCTTAAGCTTATCGTTCTGTGTCATGATCCATGTCCAAGCTGGATCCGACTAGGTGCCCGCTGCTAATCAGACCCGCCTATGGCATGAAGTCTGCTGTTCGAAGTCAAAATCGCTGCAAAGCTTCGCGTGGCGGGCACACCGGCCTGCGAGAAAGGCCGTTCACAACGTCTGCCATTTTCGATTGCAGGTCAAGACCGATGCGTTGCGGGGTTGGAGCGCCTCTGGCTTTGCGCCGTTTGCCCGAGAGAGTCCGAGTTGTGCCGGTTTCCCGGTGACGGGTTGAGGGCTGGGAGAGTGGCTCCCGGCGCCTGTCACGGGAGATAGCCGATGGGCGTTGTGGAAGTTCTGGATCCGGTCGCACCGACGCGGGCCGGTGGCTGGAAGGTGGATGTGAGCCGGGGGGAGCGGAACGGGCGGGTGTCGTCCGAGTGGTTCAACCGGCCCGATGACGAGCGGTATCTGTCGCTCGACGATCTTTGGGCCAGTGTGAAAGGCCGGTCCGAGCGCAGCCGGAGCCGTGTGGTGCAGACGGCCGACATCCGCGTCGAAGCGGCGCGCGACAACCCCGAGCGGTTGCACCTCATGCTGCCGAAAGCAAAAGAGCCGGTCGCACCCACGCATTGGGCCTTTGGCCAGCTTGCCAGCATCGTCGGCGCCCCGGCCTCCTACCTGCGGCAGCTGCCCGCGCCGCTGGCGGGGATCAATCTTCAGTATGGCCTGGCCAACCATCGCGCCGAGCAAGTGAAGACCTTCGAGACGGAAGATGGCCGCACCGAACTGCGCGCCGTGACCGGCCCCGACTACGGCCGCATCCATGACCATGAGCTGGTCGAGGCGGTGCAGCGCATCGCGGGAAACGGCACCGGCGACACGCGCTGGAAGGTGCCGGGTGTGCTCGACTGGTCGACCGGGGTCTACAACCCCGATGTCGAGATCAGCTGCGACACGACCACGCTCTACGCCTCGGACCGTGACGTGTTCCTGTTCCTCGTCGATGATCACAACCCGATCGAGGCGGGCCGGCTGCCCGATGGCTCCCCCGATCTCTACTTCCGGGGCTTCTACTGCTGGAACTCCGAGGTGGGCGCGAAAACCCTCGGCATCGCGAGCTTCTATCTCCGGGCGGTGTGCCAAAACCGCAACCTGTGGGGCGTCGAAGATTTCCAGGAGATCACGATCCGCCACTCGAAATACGCCGCCTCCCGCTTCGCCCACGAGGCGGCCCCGGCGCTGACACGGTTTGCCAACTCTTCCCCGCAGGGCTTCGTGAACGGCATCAAGGCGGCGCGGCAGCAGATCGTGGCGCGGACGGACGAGGACCGCGATGATTTCTTGAGGAAGCGGGGCTTCTCGAAGGCCGAATCCGGTAAGATCATCGAAAAGGTGCTGATGGAAGAAGGCCGCCCACCCGAGAGCATTTTCGACTTCGTGCAGGGCATCACGCGGCTTGCGCGCGACAAGACCCAGCAGGACGCCCGCCTCGATATGGAGGGGCGCGCCAAGAAGCTCCTCGACCGAGTTGGGTAAGCGAAAGGAGATGGGACGCCACCTCGGCGTCCCATTCGCAATTAATTGTCATGCTGCACGATGTTGAAGCCTTCGCTTGGTACCGGGATTTCAAAGTACTTTGTGAACTGATGAAACTGTTCATCGGTCACCGCAAACGGGTGCTCGCCTGTCGCATTCCGTTCGCCCAGCCGTCTTAGGCAGACCTCGTCCGATACATCCAAGACATGTAGTTGGTGAGAAGCGGAGCTCGCATCGATAAGCGTGCGCATCCAGTTGCGTTGCCTAACCGTGTTTGCGGCAAAATCTAAGACAACCGAAATGCCGTTATTTAACAGGTTTACCACATGGGGGCCCATGATGCTGCGTAAACTGGATGAACATCGCACATAGTCTGAGAGCGACGACATTTCATTTGGAAAAAGCGCATTCAGCCATTCATCTTCGGCGATGACGATTGTTCCTTGCGTGCGGGCAAGTCGGGACGCGAGAGTGGATTTTCCAGAAGCTATTTTCCCGCACATCATGTGCAGAGTTGGATATGCATTAGACATTGAGGGTAACCTTGTTGAATGCGTAAGACGCATGCGAGTTGTAGAAACCGACCACCCGGCCCGGCTGTCAGGCCGGGACCATAATTCGCTTGTTCAGCCAAGAGGTCGGTATCTGAAGCAAGATTTCCATGTCGAGCATGTGCCATAAGCCCAAGGCGGTGTCCATGTCGTTGTGAACACCCAATATAGGTAGGTGCTTCTTGCCTGAAATGCTTGCCCAGCCGGACTGCCCGCCGCCCCTTCGAGGAAGAGGGCGGCGGTTTGGTCTTTGACGCTTGAGGCGGGGAGAGAGGCTTCCCGCACCGTCGGAGATATACCCCATGTTCGACCTGCCATTGCCCATCCACCCGACTGCTTACGCGCGGGTCGTCCCACCGCACTTTTCAACTGGTGATGTCGACCCCAATCACCCCTTTGCCCTGACCCTGTCGCGCCGCGCGCCGGCCGATCTGATGTCGGGCTGCGCCGCGCCCCTAGTGCTCGCCCGCTTCGCGACGCTGGCCGAGGCCATGCAGGGCGCGATCGACCATGCCGATGGCATCGCCCCGGATGCCGCGCCCCAGCTTCTTGCGATCCTTGACCGCGACGAGCGCCTTGTTCTGGCCGGGGCCGCCAGCGACCACGCCGTCGCCTGGTGCCACCCGGTAACGAGCGCGGTCGAGGCGAGGGGCGTGGTGACCGAGGCAAGCCAGCTGCGCGCGCAGGCGGGCCGCGCGGCTGCCTGGGGTGAGCCGGATCGCCCGCAGCGGCTGCGCCAGAGCGCCGATCTTCTAGACGGGCGTCTCGTCGACCCGCTTTGGCGCGCTTTCGCCGCCCGGGCGCTGCAGGTCGCTGCGTGAGGCCCGAGAGACAGAGACGGGCAGGGGGGATTTGGAGCTTGTCCGGGGGAGAGAGATCGCCCGGCCCGGCTCCGATCCCTTCCCCTTACCGGAGACACCCGATGACCCTGAGTGAACCCACCCTCGCGCCCCCGATGGCGCCCTCGACCGTCGACATGGCGCAGATCTTCGCGGCCCATGCCGAGCGTGCCGCTCGGATCGAAGCGCTACGCCCCGGCAACAAGGACCGCCTCTTCGATGGCCTCATGGCCGCTGGCATCACCCATGTCACCGTGACCTTCGACGGTGCAGGGGACAGCGGCCAGATCGAAAGCATCGGCGCATGGTCCGGCGAGACCGCCGTTGATTTCCCCGCGACCGAGATCGCCTATGCTGCGCTGACCTGGGACGACCCCGAGGTCGAGATGCGGCAGCTCTCGCTGGAGGATGTCGTCGAGCAGCTGGCCTACGACTTCCTCTCCGACACCCATGGCGGCTGGGAAAACAACGACGGCGCCTGGGGCGAGTTCTGCTTCGACGCGGCAGCCCGCTGCATCCATCTTGAGTTCAACGAGCGCTTCACCTCGTCCGAACTCCATACCCATGATTTCTGAGGGGGCAGCGATGGCACATCCCTATCACCACGCCCTGTCCTCGGTGAAGAAGTGGGGCGGCACGGTCGACTGCTACATGGCCGTGCATACTTGGTTCGACCAGAGCAAGGAGATTACTGCGGACTTTCGGCACCGGGCGCTGCGCCACCATGCCGAGGGCATCTTCATGGCCGAGACGATTTTCGGTCCCACCCTCACGCTCTCGACCGGGCGCATCATTCCAACCCGCTGGGTGGGCGAGCAGCATGTCAAGGAGGACCTCGGCTTCATCCCGAGCTTCGCAGACTGGGTAAAGGCCATCCGGCCCGAACCCTGGATGGGCCGGGCCGCGCGGATCGAGGCATTGGTCGATCCGCATCTCGCTTCACCCGTGGTCGAGGTCCGCTGACATGACCGACCCGGCCTATCAGCGTCTCGGTTTGCCCGTGACAGCCTCGCCCTACGCCGTCCTGCGGGCGGCGGTCCGCGCGCTTCACCCCGACACGCGTGCCGTTCGCGGTTTCCGGATCGCACGCAAGCGCTTCTACCGACAGATGCTCTGCGCGCATGTCGCGCGACAGGCGACGGGCGACAGGCCCACCGACTGATTGCGCCTAACATCCCTTCATCCCAATCCAGCGCCCGGCCTCTTGGCCGGGTTTTCCCATTCAGGAGGTCCACATGGCGGATTACTTCACCCACTTTTCATGCCTGCTCAATGTCGGCACGCCCGACAAGGCTGCCCGCGCGCTCGCCCTATTCCAGAGCTTGCGCGAAGCCGATCAGGATGCCGAGGACCCGGAGGTCGCAGGCTTCGACCTCGTGCGCCAGGACGCGCCCGAGGGCAATAACCTCTGGATCCATGACGACGACCACGGCGATGTCGAAGCCGTCATCCGTTTCGTGCTGCGCCTGGCAGACGACCTCGATCTCACCGGCCTCTGGGGCTTCCAGTACGCCCTGACCTGCTCCCGACCCCGCCTCGACGCCTTCGGCGGTGGCGCGCATGTCATCGACCTCGGTGCGCGGAAATCCGTCGGCTGGACCAGCAGCCAGGAATGGCTCGCCGAAGCGCTGAACGGGGAGGACGTCGATGCCTGAAATCATCTGCACAACGGTCTACCAGTTCCCCGAACTCTCGGATGCCGCCAAGGAAAAGGCGCGCAGCTGGTATCGCGAACTTGGGCCCCAAGACGACTGGTGGGACGCGGTCTACGAGGATTTCGAGCGGGTCTGCGAGATCCTCGGCATCCGCCTGAAAACCACCCCCGTCCGCCTGATGGGCGGCGGCACGCGGGCCAAGCCCTGCATCTGGTTCTCCGGCTTCTGGAGCCAGGGCGACGGTGCTTGCTTCGAAGGCTACTGGTCCCACGCCAAGGGCGGGGCCACGTGCATCCGGGACTACGCCCCGAAAGACGCGACGCTGCATGGCATCGCCGACCGGCTGCAGGCCATCCAGCGGCGGAACTTCTACCAGCTCGCCGCCGAGGTCAGCCATCGCGGGCGCTACTACCATGAATACATGATGTCCGTGGACGTCACGCGCGACAGCCCAAACTGGCAGCCGCCCACCGAGGACGCCGCCGAAACGGTGACCGAGGCGCTCCGCGATCTGGCCCGCTGGCTCTACCGGCAGCTTGAGGCTGAATACGACCACCTGACCTCGGACGAGGCCATCGAGGAGGGGATCATCGTCAACGAGTACACATTCACCGAAGCCGGGCGGCGGTTCGGGTGAGAGCGCACGGTTGAAAACTGTCAGAAAACCGCATATGTTTCTGACAAAGGAGCGATCATGGAGCGCATGGCCGAGAGCATTATGAATGTCGCGACGACGTTGCCGGAGGGGGTGCCCTTGGCAGCGAAGGGGCTCCTGCACCTGGGCTCGCGCGCGGCGGTCGATCAAACGCTGTCGCGTCTGGCTGCGCGCGGCGAGTTGATCCGTGCTGGACGCGGCATCTACATGCGCCCGGTCCAGACACGCTTTGGTCCGCGCAGTCCGTCGGCTGAACAGGCGATTGAAGCGCTCGCTGTGCAGCGGGGCGAGACGATCGTGCCGAGCGGTGCTGCCGCGGCAAACGCTTTGGGCCTGACCACGCAGGTGCCGGTCAAGTCAGTTTACCTCACCTCGGGGCGAAGCCGTATGCTGAACCTTGGCCGGCAAGCAGTCGAACTGCGTCATGCGCCGCGCTGGCAGTTGGCCCTTGGGAGCAAGACCTCGGGCCAGGCCGTCCGTGCGCTGGCATGGCTCGGACCGGATGAGGCTCCCAAGGCCCTGCAAATCCTGCGATCCAAGCTCACGGAGACGGCAAAGACCGAACTCGTGTCCGCCGCGCCGCAGTTCCCGACTTGGCTGGCTCGATTGGTTGGAGAGATGGCCCATCGCTGAGGCGTACTTTCGTCTCAGGAGTGAACTGTTCAAAAGCAAAACGGGAGGCGATATGCCTCCCGTTTCGTATTGTGCCACCCGCTTCGTGACTTCCCGATACTTCCCCCTTACGGGTTTGACCTCGGGAAACGGTGCTTGCGCGGACCTACAGAGACGCTAATCTCTGCCTCATATTTAAAGACCTTGAGGCTGATACAAGGTCCTAGGACGTTCTTATGCTTCGGTAGATAGTTCAGCCATGCCCAAGAGTCAAGACGCGAGCACCGACCCAAGCTTACCGCATGCCGCTAAGGAACGACACATATCCAACTTCTGCGCCCAGCTGGTTGGAGACGATCTCTCGCACCGACAAGACCGATGAGCCCGAAGAAAATATGTCATCAACGATAAGAATGCGTTGCCCTTCAAGCCGCGGCGCATCTGGTAGGAGCACGAAGAAGTCGAACAGTAGTCGTATGTTTGTGTCAACGTTCTTCGCCTCGCAGATCGTAGCATCGGGAAGCGCTTGCCAAGTGTTTAGTTGGCCGTTGTAAGCCGTCTTCTGGCCTTTTCGTACCTTGGGAGGGTGTGCCGCAAGTCCGTCCAACATCTCTCGGACTGTTTTCTTGCGGAAGAAGGTAGGTTGCAGAACGGGGAGCCCCAGCTTGTTCGCGACCAGATCGGTAACCTCTGAGCAAAACGGTGACGAGGATGGGATGGGCATGCAATGTGTGAAACCTGCGAGATTCGCTTGCGCCTTATCTAGGATCAGATCAGCACGTCCCATGAGCTGAGCTTTCCAGAACGGCGTGATGGTGAATCCGTACCTTCCTTTCAGCGCGTGGATGAGGGGGTTCCCATCATCTTTCCGACCGGTCTTACCGCTGCGGCTGAACATGTGGTGAAGTTCAATTCCTTGAAAGATCCTGGATGTGGGGTTTCGCGCAACCGATGTGTCGACCCCTTCCTCGTGCATGTCGTTGATACTGACAGCCTTGCCTGCAACCGAAATTCCCATAGCGCCCCCAAGGCAAGAGTCTCTTAGCCCCAGATTCACTGAGAATAATTGCAATGCTGCGAACTACACCTGCGCCGCCCAAGCTACACGGATTTCTCTACGAAATCTCATGACCATCCGCAACTAAAGGCGCTTCTGCCCGCTCGTCCATGACTCCCTGACTCGTCTGCCGTCACTTGTTCCCATCGATCCACTTCGACATCAGCCCCTTGTCGCGGAAGCATTCGTCTGGAACAGCGCGTCGTTTGATCCGGGCTAGCTTCTCCGCGAAGGCCACCTGCTTGGACGTGGGCAGCCTGTCCATTTCAGATACCGGCTTCAGCTGGGCCTGCGCATCGATCCAGGCGCTCAAGGACCGGCGGTCCTGCTGAACTTCCCAGGGCAAGAGGGTCTGGTTGCGCAGGGCGAGCGAGCGCGCATAGGCGATCTGCTTGAGCGTCGCGGGCAGGGCATGCGTGGTGCTATCCATCGGGAAACTCCCTTGCTGGCTTCGCCTTCAATGTAGAACATAAAGTGAACAAAATCAAGCCAAGCGTCTGCACTGCGTCGGTTCGAGAGGAAGAGGGGGGCTGGGAAAGATCAGGCCTGAGGGCGCCCGAGAAAGGGTGTCCGGGGCTGATCCTGTCCCTCATTCCGGAGTTTCCCAATGACCTATCTCGGCCTTGTTGCGCCTCCTGTTCCTGTTCCGTCTGCCGATCCCGCACCCGCAATCCTCGCCGTCGCCGAAGCGTTGCAGCCCGATCTCGCCCAAGGCTTCCAGATCGACGCGCTGCGTCTGCGGCTTGAGATGGAGCGCGCCTTTGGCGGCTACGATGCCGATGGCGCTTGGGACTGGAAGATTGCCTATGAGGCAGGTGAGGTGGCGCTGGTCCTCTTCCTGCGGAAGTTCGGCCGTGCGCTGCTCGCCCGGGCCGGCTCGCCTTCCACGCTGCTGCCGATCCTCGCCAACGTGGCGGGCCTCTTGCCCACGCATACCCGCCGCTCGGAGGAGATGGAGCGCTTCCAGCAATTCTCGACGCCGCTGCCGATGGGACTGGCGGCGCTCGCTGCCGCGCAGATCACGCCGCGCGACCTGGTCCTCGAGCCTTCGGCCGGGACTGGGCTTCTGGCGATCCTCGCCGAGATCGCGGGCGGCAGCCTCGCTCTGAACGAGCTGGCCGATACCCGCGCCCATCTTCTGCGCCTTCTCTTTCCTGGGCGTCCCGTCACCACCTTCGACGCCGCGCAGATCGACGATCATTTGGACGCAGGCATTCGCCCGAGCGTCATCCTGATGAACCCGCCGTTTTCGGCCGTGGCCAATGTCGATGGCCGGACGACCGAGGCGACAGCGCGCCATCTGCGCTCGGCGCTCGCGCGCCTTGCCCACGGTGGACGGCTTGTTGCCATCACCGGCGCCAGTTTCGCGCCGGACGCGCTTGCTTGGGCTGAGACCTTCGGCCGTCTCACCGAGACGGCCCATCTGGTGTTCACCGGCGCCGTGTCGGGCGCGGCCTTTGCCAAGCATGGCACCAGCTTCGAGACGCGGATCTCGGTCTTCGACAAATGCCGGGGCGGCGAGCAGGGCGGCATCACCGCCGGTCTGGCACGGTCCATCTCGCCCGATGTGGCCCACCTCCTTGCCCGGATCACCGCCGAGGTCCCGCCACGCCTCGAGTTGGATGCGGGTGTAGGCGCATGCTCTCAGCCCATTTCCTCTTTCCGGGGAATTCCGGGCCGTTCCTCCGGCCTCACCGCTCGACCCTCGCGGTCAACGGCGTCGGCTAAGATGGATACGCATGTCACCACGCCCGATGTCGAGGACCTCGTCTACACCCCGCGCAAGACAGCGGACGACCATGGCTCCGCGCGTCTGTCCGATGCGATCTACGAGACCTTCCGCCTGCAGGCGATCGACATCCCCGGCGCGGCACCGCACCCGACCAAGCTCGTGCAGTCGGCGGCCATGGCTTCGGTCGCGCCCCCGAAGCCCACCTACCGGCCGAAACTCCCCGCCGCCGTGCTGCGCAACGGTCTGCTCTCCGAAGCGCAAATCGAGACCGTGATCTACGCGGGCGAAGCGCATGGCGCCTATCTCGCAGGGTCGTGGAGTGTAGATGAAGCCGGCGACATGGTCTCGGCCGCACCCGACGATGCCGCGGACGCTGTCCGCTTCCGCCGCGGCTTCTTCCTCGGCGATGGCACCGGCGCGGGCAAGGGCCGCCAATCGGCCGGGATCCTGCTCGACAACTGGTGCAAAGGTCGCCGCAAGGCGCTCTGGATCTCGAAGAGCGACAAGCTTCTCGAGGACGCGCAGCGCGACTGGTCGGCCCTTGGCCAGGAACGCTTGCTGGTCACGCCCCTGTCGCGCTTTGCCCAAGGCAAGGACATTCCGCTCACGGAAGGCATCTTGTTCACCACCTATGCGACGCTGCGCTCCGAGGAGCGCGGTGCCAAGAAGTCCCGCGTCGACCAGATCGTCGACTGGCTGGGTGCCGACTTCGACGGGGTGATCCTGTTCGATGAAAGCCATGCCATGGCCAATGCCGCCGGATCGAAGGGTGAGCGTGGCGATTCGGAAGCCTCGCAGCAGGGCAGGGCGGGTCTGCGCCTGCAACACAAGCTGCCCAATGCTCGCGTGGTCTATGTCTCGGCCACCGGTGCAACGACCGTCCACAACCTCGCCTATGCACAACGGCTCGGTCTCTGGGGCGGGGAAGATTTCCCCTTCGCGACGCGGGCGGAATTCGTGCAAGCCATCGAAGCTGGCGGCGTTGCCGCGATGGAGGTCCTCGCCCGCGACCTTCGGTCCCTCGGCCTCTACACTGCCCGGTCCCTCTCCTACGATGGCGTCGAATACGAGATGCTGGTGCACGCGCTCACGCCCGAGCAGCGCGGCATCTACGATGCCTATGCCGGGGCCTTCGCCATCATCCACAACAACCTCGCGGCCGCCATGGAAGCGGCCAATATCACGGGTGAGAACGCCACGCTGAACCGCCAGGCCAAATCCGCTGCGCGTTCGGCCTTCGAGAGCGCCAAGCAGCGCTTCTTCGGCCATCTGCTCACGTCGATGAAAACCCCCACGCTGATCGCCAGCATCGAAGCCGATCTTGCGGCAGGCAACACGGCCGTCATCCAGATCGTCTCGACGGGCGAGGCGCTGATGGAACGCCGCCTGTCAGAGATCCCGACCGAGGAGTGGAACGACATCCGCGTCGACATCACCCCGCGCGAGTACGTCCTCGACTACCTCGCCCATTCCTTCCCGGTGCAGCTTTACGAGCCCTTCACCGACAGCGAGGGCAACCTGTCGTCCCGGCCTGTAGTGCGCGGTGGCCAGCCAGTCGAATGCCGCGAAGCCGTGCGGCGGCGTGATGCGCTGATCGAGAAACTGGCGTCGCTGCCACCCGTGCCGGGAGCGCTCGACCAGATCGTCCAGCGCTTCGGCACCGACCTCGTGGCCGAGGTCACGGGCCGGTCGCGCCGTATCGTTAGGAAGGGCGAGGGGAACGGGGCGCGGCTTGTCGTGGAAAGCCGGGCGGGGTCTGCCAACCTCGCGGAAACCGCCGCCTTCATGGATGACCAGAAGCGCATCCTCATCTTCTCGGATGCCGGCGGCACGGGGCGCAGCTATCACGCTGATCTTGGGGCCAAGAACCAGCGCCTGCGGGTTCACTACCTGCTGGAACCCGGTTGGAAAGCCGATGCGGCCATTCAGGGCCTCGGGCGGACCAACCGCACGAACCAGGCGCAGCCCCCGCTGTTCCGCCCCGTCGCCACCGATGTGAAGGCGGAGAAGCGGTTCCTCTCCACCATCGCGCGCCGTCTCGACACGCTGGGGGCCATCACCCGCGGCCAGCGCCAGACGGGCGGGCAGGGGCTGTTCCGGCCCGAGGACAACCTCGAAAGCCCTTACGCCCGCGACGCGCTTCGTCAGCTCTACCGGCGCCTCTATCGCGGCGATGTGGCGGGCTGCTCGCTCGGGGCCTTCGAGGATGCGACGGGGCTCAGCCTGACCGATGACAACGGTCTGAAGGACGACCTGCCGCCGATCACGACCTTCCTCAATCGACTGCTCGCGCTGACGATTGACATGCAGGCCGTACTGTTCGCGGCCTTTGAAGAGCTTCTCGATCAGCGGATCGAGGGCGCCATCGCCGCTGGGGTCTATGACCTCGGGCTGGAGACGCTACGCGCCGAAAGCTTCCGCGTCACGGAGGCCCGGGTGATCTACACCCATCCCGGTTCCGGCGCGGAAACCCAGCTCCTGACCATCGCAGAAAAGCGGCGCAACACGCCGACTTCCCTCGCAGATGCCCTAGATTGGCTCGATGACAGACAGGCCCGGCTTCTGGTCAACAGCCGCTCGGGCCGGGCCGCCGTGCAGGTCCCCGCCACCAGCCTGGTGCTGGATGATGGCACCATCGAGCCCCGCCTTCGGCTGATCCGCCCGACTGAGGCCAGTACGGTCCCGGCGAAGATCATGGACGATACTCACTGGCTAGAAGCCGACCGCGCCGCCTTCGCTGTCGCCTGGACCGCGGAACTGGCCGAGGTGCCCGAGTTCTCGGAGGCCACGCTCCACATCGTCGCGGGCCTGCTACTGCCGATCTGGAAGCAGCTCCCCCAGGACGAAACCCGCGTCTACAGGCTCCAGACCGATGACGGCAAGCGAATCATCGGCCGCCGAGTTTCGCCCGCCTGGGTCGCGACCACGCTGGCGGCCGATGCGCCGAAGCTCACGGCAGCGCAGGTCCACGCCCTCGTGCTGGAGGGCAAGACGGTCGTGCGGCTCGCCGAGGGGATGGAACTCCACCGGTCCCGCGTCATGGGCGTGAACCGTATCGAGCTGTCCGGCTTCACGGAAGCCGCCAAGGACCGGCTGAAGGCCGATGGTTACTTCTCGGAGATCATCAGCTGGAAGCTGCGCCTCTTCTGTCCGACCGATCCTACCGGAATTGCCGTTCTGGATCGGCTGCTTGCACGTTGTCCTGTCACGGGACTACATGCACGCGGAGGTTGTTGAGCCATGCATTCCGATACCGAAGATGTGATCCGCGCTCTGGCGGAGAATGCCGAAAGCGTCTGTCGCGCCTACCTTCCCGCCGGTCGGCGGGAAGGGTCCTACTGGATCGTGGGCGATTTGCAGAACAACCCCGGCCGGTCGCTCTTCGTGCGGTTGACCGGGCCTGCCTCGGGGCCCGGTGCTGCCGGCAAGTTCACCGACGGCGCCACGGGCGAGCATGGCGATCTTCTCGACATCATCCGCGAGAGGACCGGGATCTCGCGCTTTCCCGATCTTCTGACCGAGGCCCGAGCGCATCTTGGCCGTCCGCAGCCGGTCCTCCCGGATGCACCAGTGCCGAAGAAGGCCAAGGCCCCCGGTGGCACGCCAGCGGCGGCGGCGCGATTGTTTGCAGCCTCGGTGCCGGTCGCAGCCACGCTTGCCGACACCTACCTCCGCTCCCGGGGCTTGACCCAAGGCGGCAGGATGAGCGCCCTTCGCTTCCACCCGAAGTGCTGGCATCGGGATGAGGGCCAGACCCGCAGCATCCCCAGACCGGCGCTGATCGCTGCGGTCACCGATGGGGCAGGCCTGTGCCAAGGCGTGCATCGCACCTGGCTCGCGCCTGACGGACGGGGGAAAGCGGATGTCGAGACCCAGCGGCGTGCCATGGGTCACCTCCTCGGCAATGCCGTCAGGTTGACCCCGCATGACGACATCCTCTTGGTCGGCGAGGGTATCGAGACCATGCTGTCCCTCGTCGAGGCGGTGCCCGGCCTTCCCGTCTGGGCGGCGCTCTCGTCGGGTCACCTCGGGGCGGTCCTGCTGCCGGAGGGGGTGCAGCGCCTCTACATCGCCATCGACCGCGATCCGGCCGGACAACGCGCGGCAGAGAGGTTGAGCGCCAGAGCCACCGTGGTCGGGATTACCGTTCGGCTGCTGGAGCCGCGGCTCGGGGATTTCAACGATGATCTTCGGGCGTACGGCAAAGAGGCGCTGCGCCAGCATCTGGCAGGTCAGATCGGGCTAGAGGAGCGGCATCGTCTGTCGGGCTGATCCGCATCGCGCAAGGGGAGGTCTGGGAGTGCGGGGCAGGGGTCACGGATCCCTGTCGTGGCGGTGGATCGCCGCTTTGCCTCTTCCCGGGCAATCTCATCCACCCGACACCCGAGCGGCCTTCAAGAGATGGGCAGGCGGCCGTCAAAGGTGCCGCCCCTTCAAGGACGGGGGGCGACTGATTTCCGCCGGCGGGGGCGAGCCCCGCCTTTGCATCGCGAGACAAATCAGCCGCCCCCCGTCCTCCTCCACATGCGTTCCGGCCCCGAAAGGGGGTGAAGGGGCGTCCCCTCCCACGGCTTTCGCAGCCCATGAAGGCCGCGCGGGATGACGCGCGGACGAGTTGAGGCCCGGAGGCAAGAAACCGATGACGATCCACACCCACGACGACGCCTATGAACCCGCCCACACCGCATCCCAGACCTCCCATGCGCTCGACGAGCTGCAGCTCTATGGCTACCGCCCCATTGACGAGCCCGATCCCCGCCCGATGCCCGATGGGCAGCGCCTCGCGGTCGCCGTCGCCGACATCTTCGATGCCCTCGTCGCGACCCTCGAAGACACCCGCATGGAACCCGACCTCGAAGAAGTGCTCTGGGGTCAGGTCAACCTCTTCCACCGCGCGACAGCCCGGATCGAGCGGTCGCTCGATGAGAACGAGCAGGCGCAGCGCCGCCTCCAGCGCGAGCAGGACGGCTCCGAGGTGAAATCTACCGAACTCGAGCGCCTGACGGCCGAAGGCCTGACCCTGATCGAACGGCGCAACTGCATGGACATGATGCGCGATCACGCCGCCACCGAGTTCGTCCATCACACGGGCTCGACCTGGCGCCCCCGCACCGGCTCGATGGTGAACCGCCAGCACATGACCGCCGCCCTGATCGACAGCCGCGACTTCCTGGCCGCCAAGCGGCGGGCAGAGACCGAGGTGATGCTTCCCGCAGGCCCCAAGGTCGCCCTTACCGGCGGGACCGACTTCAACGATCACCGCCTGATCTGGGGCAAGCTCGACCAGGTCCGGACCAAGTATCCCGACATGGTGCTCTTGCACGGTGGCAGCCCGAAGGGCGCAGAGCTCATCGCCGCCAAATGGGCGGAGGCCCGGGGCGTGACGCAGGTCGCCTTCAAGCCCGACTGGACCAAGCATGCCAAGGCCGCGCCCTTCAAGCGCAACGACGCGATGCTGGACGTGCTGCCCGTGGGCGTTCTCGTCTTCCCGGGCAATGGCATCCAGGAGAACCTTGCCGACAAGGCCAAAAAGCTCGGCATCCCGGTCATGAAGTTCGAGAAGGGGGCGTGAGCCCCCTGAGCCTTCGCTATCAGCCCAAAGCGGATGAACGGAGCAGTTCCCGGAGACCACGCCCAGATTGAACGCAGCAGCCGTGGCTTGTTTCAATGCCCGACCATCGTCGGCGCGTAGGGCCCACGCCCGCTGATCCGGCCCAAGAACGGGTTCTGGCTAGTGATCCCGCTGCCAGTGTTGGACAATTCCATGCGCTCCGGCCAGATCAAATCCGGTGAATGGGTACGGAGAAGCGAGTTGCGTCTGCGCTTCGGCAACCCAAGGACGAGAACCAGCTTGCTGGTGCCGGCGGGACGGCGGAACAAGAAGGGCCAAACTGTAGTGTCGAGCTCAGGGATGGGGCACGGCAAGGCAACCGCACTGATCTTCCTACTGGCGCAGCAGGTGAAGGAGCCGAAGCGGCTGGGACTCGCGCGGGATCAGACTAGGCAGTGGACAGTTTGCCGAGGCTGATCGTGGAGAACTGGATAGAGGGAAGGTTGGGATGATGCCCACGACAACGGACCAACCGTTGTTCGTCACTTTCACTTACCTTCGTGCCTTAATCTTCGCGCTCGTTACAGTCTGCAATTATGGCTTGCAACGCCAGATCAACTGAAAGAGCATCGCGAGATGACAAGTTGCTGATTTGAGGGATGTTATGGGTAGCACTGGCTCCGGAAGCTTCTCGGACTACCCCGGCTCGCGCCCTAAAGAAGGCGGCGGGGGAGCAGGGGGTGGCGGCGCAAGTGGGGAAGATCGCTGTGCCCGGGCATTATCCTGCGCCCTGGAAGAGGTTGAGCAGTGTGACTACTTCTCCGCAGGCGGCGGCGTTCCTCCGGCTAACACGGCATTAACCATCGAGCAACGTGGCCGGTTGTTCGCAGTCGACGCGAGCGGCCGAACCGTGGGGGCACTGCCAACCCGCTTCAACTATCTCGCAGACTGCATGGTTGCGGGCTTCACCTATGAGGGGCGCGTCAACTCCTCCGCATCGGCTCCCGTTGCATCTGTCAACGTGGACTTTGCACCGCGCACGCCATGAATCCTAGCCAAGACCTGCTACTGGTCGGCGAGGTCTACGTAGATTTCACCCTGCCAAAGGCAGGTGCTGAAAGTAAGCTACGGCTCGGCGGCATCGTTCACGCCGCCCGCGGGCTGTGGGCAATAGACGCGAACTTTTCCGTGGCCGCTGTATGTCCCGGCTATCTGGTCGATCAGGCGCGAGCCTACCTCGAACGCTTGGGATGCAGCGAGTTTATCTGGCTGGCAGAGGTCAAGGGCGCGCCCAACGTTATGGCGATTGGCGATCCGACCGAACTCGCCGACCAAGCATATCAAGACATCCTGAGGGACGAAAAATCGGTCGAATATTGCGGTGAAGTTGACGCACTAAAGACATTCAAAACCTGTCTGATTTTCCCTGGAAAGTACGATCTCACGGTCCTGAGATCCCTACTTGCCGAGGATGTTCAGGCAAGCTTCGATATCGCCTATGATCTTCCGGACCTTCTATCGCTCTCATCGTTCAAAGGGAACATTGCCGCCGCAGTGACTTCCACATCGTCTCCAATGTTCCTGGAGAAAGCGTCGAAGGATATGTCCAGCCTGCTGGCTGATCTGCGCGATCTGTCGCCGCAAGCCGTTCTTCTGAAGGAAAATCGCGGCGGCAGCCGTGTGTTTGATCTTCGCGGTGACAAAGTCGACGAAATTCCGGCGCTCCTTGGCGAAACCGTAAACTCGGTCGGTGTCGGTGACGTGTATTCAGCGGTTTTCGCGTCCATGCTGGATGGCGCCGTCTTTGATGCCGGATGGAAGGCAGCGCGCGCTGCAACGTGCTATGCCCAGACGACCTACCCGGACGACTTCAAAAGAGATGTCCAGCGCAGCCTCGCGCTCTCCGTCGACCAAATGCGCGGCTTGGGCGGAACATTTCTGCCTTGGCATGCACGGCCGGACTTTCAGATATACTTCGCCGCTCCCGATTTTTCCTACGTCGACCGCACGCACCTCGAAGAAGCACTTCGGGCGCTCGCCTATCATAATTTTCGGATTCGCCGCCCGGTACAAGAGAACGGAGAGCTAACACCGCAAAGCTCGATGCATGAAATGCGAACCGCATATCTGGGTGATTTTGGCCTTCTCGAGGAGTGTGATCTTGTTTTTGCACTGCCTCTGGAGCGTGATCCTGGCACACTCGTTGAAATTGGCCTGGCTCTTGCACTGAAGAAGCCTGTGATCACCTTTGATCCACTCAAAGAAAATAACAACACCATGGTGATGGCGGGTAGCACGGTCTACTCGGGCAAGCTCAATAGCTGCCTAAACGGCCTCTTCGAAGTTATGTCGAGACTAAGGGCGACGCGTTCATGAAGAAAGCTGTCGTCATGGTCTCTGGCGGGCTCGATTCAACGACGGTCTGCTATCTGCTGGCCAAAGAAGGGAGAGAAGTTCATCCCATCTTCTTCGACTATGGCCAACACTGTGCCGAGACAGAATGGGCGAAGGTTCAGGAAGTCCTCCCGCAGGAGGCGAAGCCGCCAGAGCGGCTGAATATCTCGGACATCTTCAAGGGCTCGCCATCACGGATGATCGTGGAAGCGGACCTTTGGAAAGAAGCCGTCTCTGATGATGACCTGTACCTCCCGTACCGGACGATGCTGTTCTTCGCTGTGGCCGCGGCTCGCGCCCAGACGCTTCGGATCCTCGACGTTTATTCGGGCTTCATCAACAGCAATCATGCCAAGGAAATAGACTGCAGCACCGAGTTCATGAACGGCCTCGAAGAGCTCTCACGTGGTGTCGGCGCCGTGCGCTTCCATGCGCCCTTCCGCGAAAAGACCAAGGCCGACGTCGTCCGACAAGCGCTGGACCTTGGGGTACCTATCGGCCGAACCTTCTCTTGTCAGGCGTCAAGTTCCTTTCCTTGCGGGGCCTGCCCCAACTGCGTAGAGAGGCTGAATGCCTTGTTGGAAGCTGGCATAGCATGAAGGAAGAATAGAAGTGGCGCAAAGCCTGAACAATTCAGACGCTCTGCATGCCGCCCGGCGCGTTGCCGACCATGCTGTTCGGACCGGTGTTCTGGGATCGCACGTCTCTTGCAGACCCGTCTACCAGCACATAGGCGCGGTACTTGCTGACTCGGTCCTACAAGCTGGGCTGAACTACGCGAAAGTTGTGAAGCCCCGCATTGCCACTATTCTTAGAACCTTCCCGCACGCCACAACCATGAACATCTTGATTGGGGTGATCGAGCAAGAGGGAAGCCCAAAGTTCCTACAATGGGAGCATCGGGAGAAGGTGTCACGCTTTGACAATCTGGTCGGCTTCATGGCCGAGGCGGAAATTGACAGCACATCCGAGTTGAGCAGAGCGCTACGGGACAAGAGCTTTCGGATGGATATCCGGCAAGTTAGAGGTGTCGGCCCAAAAACCGTTGATTACATGGCCTGCCTGGTGGGTGTGGATTGCATCGCTGTAGATCGCCACATCCGGGGCTTTGCTGAGCTCGCGGGATTGGAGGACGACAGCTACGATTATCTCCGCGAAGTGTTTGGTTTTGCGGCGGACTTGTTATCCATCTCTCGACGTGAATTCGATGCGAGTATCTGGCGCTATCAGTCAGAACAAACCGCTCGACAACTATCACTTGAGTTCATGCAGTAGCACTTGGTGTCTTCGCATGCATACCCGTCTCAAGCCACTTCTCTGACTAAAGCTATCAAGTCAGCGTAGCTGGTGACGACACCATATTTCACACGATCCTCGTTAATCCTCCGGCCGATTTCATCAAAGAACTTCCGTGCACACTTGATCTTGGTCTGCTCCAACTCCCGCATTTTCATCGACGGTTGATCAGACTTGGTTTCAGCCACAAAGTAGAGGTGCCTCACGCCCCCTTCACGGAAAGCAATCGCCCAGTCTGGGTTGTAATCGCCAACCGGTGTGGGGATGAGGAAGCCCCGGGGCAGCTTGGAATAGACGACCACCTCGGTGCTGGTGTCGAGATCACGGACGAAGTCTCGCTCAACCTTTGAGTCAACGATCGCAAAGTCGTAAACGTGGTTCTTGAGCTTGTCGGTCGCCTTCTTGAAGTCATTGCCTGTCTCGCCAGCGGTGAACAGTTCTGCATCATATCTGTCTTCCGTGGCGTCGTAGGTCAGCCGCTCAATGACTGCAATGGCCTTTTGTTCTTGGATCAGGTGCGAGGCATCGGCGATGAACTGCTCAGGATTTTTTGCGAACTCCCCAAACTTGGCGGCCTGAATGCCGGTTAGGATGTCACCCACGGTTTTGCGGGTCAGGTCTGTGTTTTCGGCGATCGCCCCGATGACATCATAGGACACCTGAGAATGGGCGCTCTTGCCGGTCTCGGTCCGAACCTTGCCTTGGACGAAGGCCTCACCCGCGCGCAGGCGGTCATCTGTCACAGCGTCTTCCAACGCCCCTTCGGTCACCAGATACTGCAGTGGCGTCACCCTCAGGTCGCGCTCCAGCCGGTCGATGCAGCTTCGGACCAATGCGGCGCTTTCAAATTCGACCTGGTAGACGGCCTTGCGGTTGATCCGGCGCCAGAGTTCTTGAAACTCTTTCCGGTGGAAATTGTCGTTCAGGGGGTTCTTTTTCGGTTTGCGCCCGTCGCTGAACATATCTTCTACCGCGCGCCCGTTAAACACCGTGTCGATCAGGGCCAACACAGCCTCACGATGCGGTTCCAGCTCTTCAGGTAGGACATCGATTGCATCGGCCTTGCGGGCTTCGTGATAGACCGCAGTGATGTGGCCATCCTCATCCACAAAGTCGTTTTTGATCAGGAAACGTTCCAGCTTCTTAGCCAGAGCCTTGTCAAGCACCAGCTCTTGATCCTCCGTCTTCAGCGACTTGCCGGCGAAATATTCGGCGTCCGCCTGCCTTGGACGGGTCGAAAGGTTCTCGACGATCTCTTTCTGCAGGGCAGCGACAAAGCCCTTGTAGCTCTCGGACGCCACCACCGTCAGAACGTTGATATCGTGTACCGTCACAGGGTGGTCCATCCGTTCGCCATTCCGGTTCACGGCGATGCGCAACCCGCGCCCCACCTCTTGGCGGCGGGAAATTGTGCTCTGGCTTTCATTGTGCTTGAGCATGCACATCACGAAGACATTGGGGTTGTCCCAGCCTTCGCGCAGGGCGGAGTGCGAAAAGATGAACCGCGTGGGTTCCTCAAACGACAACAGCAGCTCTTTGTGTTTCAGGATCAGGTCGTAGTCGCTAGGCTCAGTGGATTGGCCTGCCATCTCACCCCGTGCCGCAGCCTTGGGGTCGGTCATCCGTCCCTTCTTGTCGATCGAAAAGTAGCCGCGATGGGTTTTTCCCACCTCGATCGCGTCGAGGTATTTTCGGTATTCAACGTTCTCCAGCGGCAACTCGCCCAGCAGCGCCTCGACCGCCTGCGCATATTCCTCTTCGAACATCCGGGCATACTCGCCTTGTTCATCGGGCGCATCGTAATCGCGATACTTCACCACCTCGTCGATGAAGAACAGCGACAGTACCTTGACCCCACGCGCGAACAGCACTTGCTCCCGCTCCAGATGCGCCGAAATCGTCTCGCGGATCTGTATTCGGCGGATATCCTTCTCGGTCACATCGCCCGAGGCCTCGCCCGCACGCAGGACGTCGCCATTCGTGAAATGCACCGTGTCATCGCGGGCATCGATGTTGGCCACCACGAAGCCGCGATATACCTCCAGCCCCTTGGACAGATCGAAAAGGTTGCGTCCCTGTTCCAGCTTGCGGGTCATGCGTTTGATCCCGCTGTCCATCTTCACTTCCAGGTCGACAAAGGCCACGGGGGCGGCTGATGTCACATCGACCCTGTGCAGGAAAAGATAGGGGTTCGTCCCGCTCAGCCCCTTGGTTTCCACCCCCCGCACGCGGATTTTCTTGACCAGTTTCTGGTTAAACGCATCCACCGCGTCCAGGCGATGCACTTTGTGATGCACGGTCTTGTGCGTCGCCGAATAGCGCAGGATGAACAGCGGGTTGAACTTGGGTAGGCTTTCCTGTGTCGCGGGCCCTTCCATCTTTTGCGGCTCGTCCAAGATCAGGATCGGGCGGTTTTTGGCGATCACGTCGATCGGGCGTCGGGACTGGAAATCGTCCAGCTCATCGTAAATCCGCCGGTTATCCGCCCCAGTGGCCGCAAAGGCCTGGACGTTGATCACCATCACATTGATGCCCGCGTCCGAGGAAAAGCTTTCCAGCTCATGCAGCCGCTTGGAGTTGTACACAAACGCTCGCAGCTTTTTCCCGTATTCTTGCTGGAAATGCTCAGCCGTCATCTGGATCGACTTGGCCACGCCTTCGCGGATGGCGACGCTAGGCACCATGATGATGAACTTCGACCAGCCATACCGCTTGTGCAGCTCGAACATGGTGCGCAGGTAGACATAGGTCTTGCCCGTGCCCGTCTCCATCTCGACGTCCAAGTTCACCCGCGCGCCGGGGTTATAGCTGCGCGGCTTGGCTTTTCCCTTGTCGTCCACGTAGGAGGTCAGGCCTTCGGACAGCGGTAGCAGCGCGCGGCGTTGCACCTTGTGGATATTGCCAAGCAGATCCAGGCTCTGCAGCAGCTCCGCATTGCCGAAGCCTGCGATCTCCATCCGCGCCTGGGGGCCGGTGCCGGGGTCGATGGTATAGCGCAGCACATCTTGCCTGGGCTGGCCGTCGAAGCAATCGACCACAGCATCGACCGCCTGCGCCTGATAGGGTTGCGACTTGAACTTGATCTTCATGGCTGTCGCTTTCTTAAATCGAGCGCTTCTTGCGTAGTTTCTTTCGTACGATGTTCCCGTTTCATTCGCTCAGCTTCCAGGCCGGGGCAGGCTTCGAACCGGCGTTGAGAATTACACCCTTCCGCCGCAAGCCGCTGAGAAGATTGCCAATTTTGTTGGCTTTCTGAGCCTCATCCAAGGCATCGCTCAACTTGTCCCACAACAGGTCATCGACGTCCTTTCGTGAGGCGGTGCCGAACTCTCTTAAATACTGCACCAGCATGTCGGCATAGTGCTGGTCATCGAACGCCCTGGTTTTGATGTAGGCCGCCTTCTTGCCCGAGGCTGCAGCGACGGTCGATGACACCCGATACCGCGGCTTGCGCCCTTCGATCAGTCCCTTGCGCTTTAACACCCGGACCGCCTCGTCCGGCACCTCTAGCCCCTTTTGCACCCGGTCCAGGGCCAGCACATCTGCCAGCTTCAGACCGCCATGCTCCATCAGCACGCGAGTGTAGGCCGGATCGACCACCCCGCCATACAGGGTCATCACGACCGCATCCCCTGCCACTTCATAGTCCGGCATCGGGAGGTAGCGCCTGCGCTGCATCTCATACATGCGCTGGATGCCGTAACCCATCTGATCGATCATGTTCAGCTCGACCATGGCCTGCACCAGGTAGGGGTTCCGATAGCCCCTCGGTGTCTTGTCGCCGCGCACGTAATCTTCGGGCGCACCTTCGTAGAAATGCCCCGCGTTCTCGAAGACCAAGCGATCCGGCCGCTCGGTCACGATGATCCGCTGGTTCTGGCGGTAATCCTGATGGGCGATGCAGTTGTGCAGCGCTTCCAGCACCACCTTCTGATCGTATTTTGACACTTCATGCGGCAACAGCTCGTCATCGGGCAGCAGCCGCAGCTGGATGTTGCGGATGCGTTGATACAGCTGCGAGGTCGACAGCAGGAACGGTGGCCCGAAATGTTCATAGGCCGTTTCCTGCCCGACCAGCTTCCATGTGATCTGGGCGGGGTGTGGAGACAGCAGATACGCGCTCTCCGCACGGCCCAATAGCAGAAGCGCGGTGCGCGTCACCTGTCCACGCTGAGTGACCTTGGCCCGATCCAGAAGGGTCGCCACCGGCCAGCCGCGAACCTCCTCTGCGTCGATCCTGTTCTGATGTTTCAGCGCAAAGTCACGACGCGCGCGCTCCACCGCCTGCGGGTCCAGATCGTCCAGCGTGGCCCCGTCCACGACCTGTGCGCTCCAATCGCTATCCAGCGTCTGTGCGCGAATTTCGTCCTGCTTGGCCAGTCCCAATGGAGAGAGACTTTCACCTGCGCGGGCGAAGTAATGGCCTTGCCATGCAATCGGAATACCACGCGGGGCAGGTGGGATTTCCATCAACACCACGCGGTGACCGTCCACTGTGATCTCGTAGATATTTCGGAACGTCGTCGTGGGGTCCGCCCCTTCGGCGATCTGCTGCTTCAAGCTTTGTAGATGCTCCGGCGCGACACGATAATCCGACCCTACGACTGTCCTGCTTTTGTTTCTCACCCCGAACACAAGCCACCCTGCATCAGCACCCTTCAGGTTGGCTTCGTTGGACAAGGCAGAGAAATACTTCCCGATATCGGACGTGGGATAGGAATTAGACGCCTCCTTGAACTCGACCACCTCGTTTTCCCAGGTGGCGATCAGGTCTGTCAGTTTCTGGCGCAACGCGGCTGGGTCCATCAGATCGCCTTGACGTCGGTGTCGGGCGAAAGGGATTTGAAGATCTGCTTCACGTTGATCTTGGTCGCGTCATCCTTGAAGCCCGTGTCCTTAAACACCACGCGCAGGGGTTTGCGGGTGGCGAGTGTTTTGACCAACGCCTCGTCCACGCCGTTGTCGAAACAGGCGATTAGGGCGGTGCCCGCGACGGTGAAGACGGTCTTGCCCTCCACTGTCTCCCGCGAGATCGGCAGGGTCAGGTCAACGCCCCAGTCGAGCAGCACCTGGAACAGCAGGTCTTCGGCCGTGCGGCCCTGTTTGATGTTGTCTACGCGCAACAGCAGGTCAGCCTGCGTTGTGGCGTCGGGGGTGTAGTAGACATCTGCCATGTTCGAGCTGTCGATTTTCAGCACGCGAAAACCCACATCGCGGTTCCAGTCGGGGTGACACTCCCCTTCGAGGATTTTCGTCCCTGCGCGGCGAATGCGTTCTTTGGTAACGTCACAGATGTTGGTGAAACCAAGCTTCCCGGCAGACGAATCCGCCTTGATGCTCTCTGGTAATTGCACAGAAATGAACTTCCTGTTCACGCCGTCTAGAGCACTGAGACGCATCACGGCGTGTGAAGTTGTGCCGGAGCCTGCAAAATAATCTAGAACTAGATCGTTATCTTCATCCGCAACCTGCTCAACAAGTCTCTCTATCAGAGCTACTGGTTTCGGAAACGGAAACACATCAGCATCGAAAAGTTCGCGGACATCTTTTGTGCCATCAGCCGTAAAAACGTCATCAATGACTGATCTAAATGAAATGAGCTCCGATACCATGTCGGATCGGAATTTCTTCTCTCGCGGACGCCCATCATCCTTAGAAGGAAAGATTATGCAACCTTCTTCGATCAACTGCTTCATTCTGTCTTTGGAATAGCGCCATCCTGAACCTGGGCTGGCTGGAAAAGCTCTGCCCGTTTCTGGTTCGATCAGATCATAATGAAGATTTGGTCGTTGTGCTTCCGTTGCTAACCCAAGAATACTTCTGCTCATCCACGGGCCGCGAGGATCGTTGTCTGGATTCCTGAACTTGGATTCGTCGCGTTTCACTCCACGAAGAGATGTTTCGCCAGACTTCGAATAAGCTAGAATATACTCATGATCCGTAGATACATTTGACTTTGAGCGAGCATCTGTGAACTGTCTGGCTTTCCAGACAAATTGTGCGATAAAGCTAGATGCACCAAAGATCTCATCAGAAATTATGCGTAGATTATGGATCTCTATGTCATCGCAACTCATTAGGATGATCCCACCCTCAACCAGCAAGTTTTTGGATGCTCTAAGCCGTGCATACATCATCGACAACCAATCCGAGTGAAACCGCCCATTCGATAGCGTATTCGCTACCAGCCGATTTCCTGCTTCATCTATCTGATTTGATTTGGCCAAAAACTCTGTTGTGTTTTCGGCAAAGTCATCGTCATAAACAAAGTCATTCCCCGTGTTATAGGGCGGGTCGATATAGATCATCTTGACTTGGCCCAAATACGTTTCTTGCAGCAGTTTCAGCGCTTCAAGGTTATCGCCTTCGATGAAGAGGTTTCCGGTGGTGTCAAACTCAACCGAGTCCGCCCGCACGGGCCGCAGGGTCTTCGCAATCGGCGCATTGGCCGTGATCAGCGCCTGCCGCTTGCCTGGCCAGTCCAGATGATACCGCTCTTGCGGTCCATCCACGATGCTATCCGACAGTTCCTGCCGCAGCTGGTCGAAATCGATCATCCGGCGCAGTGTGCCGTCTGGCCCCTTGGCCTCGGTCACGCAACCGGGGAACAGGGCTGCGATGCGGTCCACATTCTGCGCCGTCAGGTCGGGGCTGTGCATCTTCAGTTTCTCGATGTCGTCGGTCATCCCGCGCCCCCGTTTTTCAAGTACTCGAATTCTGCCTGTGCCTTGGCCAGTTGGCCGTGCAGGGTCAGTTTGATGTTGAACTGTGTCTCGCGCTGCATCTTGGTTTGCAGGGCGTTGATTTCTTTCTCTTTTGCCCTGATTGCGGCTGCGCGTGCAAGGCGGGTTTCCACATCCTCGCCCGCCTGAGCCGTCACGGGGATGAAGGGGGCCAGCATACCGTCGTAAAGCGCCCTCATGTTCACCGCGACAGGCAAGGGCGCGCGGCTGGTGGTAAGGGGCGCGCGCAAGGGTTCGTGGATCACCCATTTGCCGGCCTCGGCCTCCGACGGGCGTTTGTAGGCGGCGGCTGGCTCCACCTGCGCGCCGTGGTAGATCTCGAAGATCAGCGGAAAGGGAATGGCCCTGTCGATCGCGCGCAGGACATCGTCATGGATGCTGTCGCCCTTGGGCGTCAGGTGGATGACTTGAATTTCCGGTACGGCCTTGGTCGCGGGCAGGTTCAGGGTTTCGGGGGCAAGTTTGTGTGCCCAAAGGATCTGTTCCACCTCGCGCGTGAAACGGTCGCGCAGGGCGGTGCTGGCGCCAGCTCCGTCATAGATGCGGGTCTTGGGGATGACGCGCTTGAGTGCCGTCTGAGGCGGGTAGTGGTACAGTGTCATGGGTCGCGGACCACGATGAAGGCGATAAGCTCGAAATCCTGCAGCCCCGCGATGGTCTGTGTCAGCGCCGTGGTGTGCCCGCCCGAGAACAGGCTGTCGAGGTCGCGCTCCTCCTTCACCTCGATCATCGAGCGGATGGCGTCGTTCAGCAGGGTTGAATATGTGTCCATCCTGCGCCCGTCCTGCGTCTCCGCGTTGAAGGCGGAGCAGAGGTCGCGGATGGGCTGCGTGACCCCCTTGCACCCAGAGCGCACCAGATCGAGCAGGCGTTTGACCTGAGTCTGGTCGGCGATGATCTGGCCGTTCTGGCTGATGTAGATCAGGTAATAGGGGTGCAGGCGGTTCATCTGGTTGATGTTCACGCTGTCATGGATGTTGCGGAGCGCAAAGATGACGCCCGCGTGCAGGCCGCGTGCCGGGTCGGACGGGATGACGGTGTGCAGGCCGTGGGGCATGCGCGGCAGGTCTTCATGGGTTTTCAAGTAATTGAGGAGGTCCATCCGGAAATCGTTGAGGCCAAGGTCGGTGATGGAAATGCCGGTCTTGACGTCTTCAAGTTCGATGACATCGTTCTGGAGGCGCTGAAGCTGATCCTTGCGATAGGCCACGTCGCTGCTCTTGGCGGTCAGAACGTTATCCTCGCCGGTGCCCGCCATATCGACGATGTGCATGCGGTTTTCGACCCGCTCCTTGAGGTTGATGTATTCATCAAGGCTGATGTCGGGCCAGTAGTTGGACAGCTGGATCTGGGTGTTGGGCGAGCCGATCCGGTCGATCCGGCCAAAGCGCTGGACGATGCGGACGGGGTTCCAGTGAATGTCGTAGTTGATCAGGTAGTCACAGTCCTGGAGGTTCTGGCCTTCGGATATGCAGTCGGTCCCGATCAAGATGTCCAGCACGGCGGGATCATCCGGCATGATCTTGTCCTTCTCCTTGGCGCGGGGAGAAAAGAGGGTCAGGACGGACTGGAAGTCGTAAAATTTCTTGAGTGTCGTCTTGGGGTTGCCGGAGCCGGTGACGATACCGGTGTGGACGTTCTGCGCTTTTGCGAAATGCGGGGCGAGTTGGTCGAAGAGGTAGTTCGCAGTGTCTGCATAGGCAGTGAAGACGATTACCTTTCGGTTGCCGGGGTTCAGCGGGCTGGCCATCTTGCCCGCGATTTCTGCGATCAAATGCTGCAGTTTCGCATCGTCGCCAGGGGTGACGCGTTCCATCTCGCCGATCAGGCCGTCGATGATGATCTTGTCGACCGACAGTTCCTGCTTCCAGGCCGTGATGTCCATGTCGGCGAGGTCAATCTTGATCTTCTTGCCGACAGAGAAATCAGCGAAATCCTCGTCCTCATCCGCGATGGCCTCGAGGTCGATATCCAGATCTTCGACCGTCGCCGCCCCGCCCGAGGCTTCGAACCGCGCAATCGCATCGAGTGTGCGCCCGATGTTCCCGGACAAGGCACCGAGTGTCATCCGGAAGGCATGGACAGAGCTTTCCAGCCGCTTGAGCAGGTTGGTGGTCATCAGTGCCTGAAGGCTTTTCTCACGGTCCGCCTGTTTCAGCGTGCCCTTGCCGCCCTCGGTCTTGGTGTCGTAGAGGTCTTCATACTTCTTCAACCGACTGGGCTGGATGTAATTGACCGGCGCATAGACGGCCATTTTCAGATCATTTAGCCGCGAAAAGATCTCGTTGAAGCCTATGACATCTGGCCGCTGGGTGATCGGTAGATGGTGTGACAGGGGCTTTAGTCGAGCCGGGAATTTCCCGATATCGGCTGTGTCATAGAAGGTTTCGATATGCTTGCGCGAGCGCGCGATTGTGACCGCATCGAGGAGCTCGAAGAAGTCGAAATCCAATGATCGCAGGATTGCCGCTGGGGTACGTTTTTCGGGCGGTAGGTTGGACCATGCGTTGAACGCGGTCTGCGCACGACGGAAGATTTCCTCAACACTCGTCTTGGTCTTGAGGTTCTTGCTCAGTGCGTCAGAGTGCCCCTCATACGCAAGGGCCAGCTGGTTGCGCAGATCGGTGAACCGATTGTTTACGGGGGTGGCCGAGAGCATCAGGACCTTGGTTTTCACCCCAGCCTTGATGACCTTGTTCATCAGGCGCTGATACCGGGTCTCGCGGTCCTTGTAGACGTCATTGTTTCGGAAGTTGTGGGATTCATCGATTACCACAAGATCGTAGTTTCCCCAGTTCACCCGGTCCAGGCGCATGCCGAAGGACTCGCCGGATGTGCGCGACAGGTCGGTGTGGCACAACACGTCGTAGCGGAAGCGATCCTTGGCAAAGATGTTGGTTGTCAGATTGGCGTTATAGTTGCGCCAGTTGTCCGCCAGCTTTTTGGGACAAAGAACCAGCACATCCTTGTTGCGCAACTCATAGTATTTGATCACCGCCAAGGCTGTGAACGTCTTCCCCAAGCCAACCGAATCCGCAAGGATGCAGCCGTTGTAGGTCTCAAGCTTGTTGATCACCCCGACGGCAGCGTCACGCTGGTAATTGAAGAGCTTTTGCCAGACGAGACTTTCAAGATAACCCGTTTTGTCCTTGGGCAGGACATCCTCGTCGATCTCGCTCAGGAAATCACTGAACAGGTTATAGAGGATCAGGAAGTACACACGTTCGGCTGGATTTTCCTGATAGACAGACTCGATATGCTCCAGCACCTCTGCCGTCACATCGCGGAGCTTCTCCTGATCGTGCCAGATCTGATCGAAAAGATTCAGGTAGGTCTGCGCAAACTGCGGTTCATCCATCACCTGTGTGTAACTGGAAACCGCGTCTCCACGCTGATACCCAAGATCAACAGCGGTGAAGCCCGACAGGGGCATATAGGCTGTCTCGGTTCCTGACTTTTGAATATGGGCGAATTGCTGCATGGGCGCGGCGGTCGCGTTCGATTTGAACCGCGCTTTTTTACGGATCCACTCGGCACACTCACGTGCGACGGCGCGCTGGGTCATCTTGTTGCGGAGCTGGATCTCGAATTCACTACCGGATAGAGCCCCTTCCGGACGCGCAAGTGGAATAAAAAACTCGCGTCGTTCTTTCTTGATGCGATCGACCGCGCCGTTTGGGACGAAGGTCGGCGAGGTAAAGATGAACTCGAATTCTTTCAGCCTGCCCAGCTCAGATTTCAGGGCATCAAAGGCATAAATTGAAAAACACGCAGCCGCGATACGGCACTTCGAAGCCCCTGCTAGCTCTCGCTTCATGTCATCGCCCAAAAGGGTCGTGGTGTTATCGACAATCCGCAAGAGTTCCCCCTATGATGCAAGGCCAGAGCCTCAACACCCTACTGTGACATCCGCGATGTGCAACGCCTTCAAGGGAACCGGCCGAGGCTGTGTGGAAACTCGGGGCCATCGTCACTCTCGTCGAAATCGCTTCCGCAAAACGACCAGAAACCCGTACAGCGCGACGAGAGAGTGCAGTTATCTCCAGTTTTCGGCTAGAATGGCCCAACGGTCGGAGTTTTCACACGGCCTCGGCCCATAGCGCTGTTATGCATTACATAATCAGAATTATCGGAGTGAATACCAGGCCCCCCTCCCGGCCCCGTTCAGGCTTAGGTGGCCATCCGCGACAAGTGTGCGGAAGTGCTGCTTCAGCGTGTTGCGATTCTGGCCGGTCAGGCGCTCGGCGTCGCCGATTGTCAGGCGACCATGATCGCGCACGAGGTCGAGAAGCTGCGCGGAAACTTCCGGCAGGCTGCCCATCAACAGCCGTTCACGCTCAACTTTCGCGCGCAATCGAAGCATCTGGCGCTGTAGTGCAGACAGGAAGAAGCCGAGCCAGGGACCCCAGTCCGGAGTGTCGGACCTGATCGTCCCCTGGGTCTGCCGAAGTGCCAGGTAATAGGCCTCTTTGCTTTGCTCGATCACGCTTTCGAGGGATGAGTACGGGACATAGGCATAGCCTGAGCGCAAAAGCAGCAAGGTGGTCAGGATCCGGCTGAGACGGCCGTTGCCGTCCTGGAACGGATGGATTTCGAGAAATACCACGACGAAGATTCCGATCAGTAGAAGCGGATGCAGATCATGGTCCTGGGTGGCGGCGTTGTACCAGTCGATCAGTTCAGCAATGCGGCCCGGCGTGTCAAAGGGGCTGGCGGTCTCAAACACCACGCCAAGTTGCCGCCCTGCCTCGTCGAAAGCTGCGATCGAGTTTGGCGCGGTCTTCCAGGCCCCCCTATGTCGCTGGTCTTTGCTGCTGTGCCGCAGGAGGTCCCGGTGTAACTGGCGGATATGGTTCTCGGTCACATCGATGTCGCGCCACGAGGCGAAGACTGTGTCCATGACCTGAGCGTAGCCAGCGACCTCCTCTTCGTCCCGGGTCGAGAAGGTCTGGATGTCGAGATTGGAGAGCAGACGCTGAACCTCCTGATCGGAGAGCCGGCTTCCCTCGATGCGTGTCGAAGAGCCGATGCTCTCGATGGTGGCGACACGGCGTAAGGCGGACAGACGCTCGGGGGCGAGACTTCCGAGTGCGCGCCATGCGCCTTTGAACTCGTCGATCTCGGCGATGATCGAGAGAAAGGTCGGGGTGATGCGGAGCGTATGGGTCTGGATCATATCCAATCTCATACCCAATAACACCCATTTCCTGCAACCCAATTTGGAACCCAATTACACCCATTAGCAGTCGGACCAACAGTCACGCATGGGATCTGGACAGCTGAGACGACAACGTCGCGGGCCAGTGGGTTCGACCCGAACGTATCAGGCCATGTCTCCGTTGCCGAATCCGGCAACGCGGGCAAGATGAGCCCGCGCTCTGGTTGTTATGGCCTCTCCCCTGCCGATGGGTTCCCAGGCATCAAAGGGAAAAGCGAGGCGCCGCTGCATCTCGCCTTCGACATGCTCATGCCTGAAGTTGAAGGCGATACCGGTCAAGCTATCACGCTCTTCGTGTTTCATCATGACGACCTCCGCCGGAAGTTCACCGGAATACCCTAGCCGTTCATTGTCATCGTTCCAACAGTGGACCACACCAACCAACCGTCTGAAGGTCTCGGATGAGCGATAGACGCAGAATCTATAGCTCACGAGGGACGACGGCGACAACCCTGGTCGGACGTGTTGTGCAGCGCCGACGGCTACTGCACTTCTTCGCTGATCACAGCGCCGCGCGTTGCCCTTTCGTTTCGCTTCTGGTCCAGTTGTGCGGCACAAAGTTGAGCTGAGGCGGCACCAAGATGAAGACCCCAAATGGCGACCTCGACCGTTGGCCGGATCCGGTCGGCGCAAACGCCCGCCGCAGCGTTTTCGCGCAGGACCTTGTCGTCGAAGGCGATGCCACCTCCAGTGGACCGATCGAGGTCCAGGGCAACGTCGTTGGCTCACTGCGGGCGCCGGAGATCACCGTGGCTGGTTCAGGCCGTGTCGAAGGTTCCGTCCTCGCCCACGACCTCGTCGTGCTTGGGTCGGTTTCCGGCACGGTCTCAGCGCGAAACGTTCAGCTCGCTCCGAGTGCGGTCGTGCAGGCCGACGTCACCCATGAGCGGATCGCCATCGAGGCCGGTGCCGAGTTGGAAGGCACGCTTCAGCGCAAGGCCTGACAGATCTCACACCATAAGGTCTGGCGGCAGCATTTGGGCGGCAGGCAGATAACCCCGCCGCATCTTCTGTCGAAGGGTTTGGGACGCGGCCCTCTCCGCTTCTTCCACGGTGGCGCACGTCTCGAGTTTTGTCCGTCCGTTCGTTCCGATCCGGCCCCAGGTCCGCACGACGGAGACGTCTCCGAACAGCGTCGCCGCAACATCGATGCAATAGAACCGCGCCATGTTGGCCTCCGGGTCGATGCGGTGCAGATGTGCCAGAGCCATGGCGATCCTCCCCCCCCAAGAGACTCCGCCTTGCCGCTCTCCAAGTCCAATTGCATTTCTGAATCGATCCGGGCGCTCCGATTCAGAAAGCTGATGGGTCATGGTGACGGATCGCCCGGTGTTTCCTCGACAACCTCGACCCAGAGGACGCCACGCAAGGTTTCTTCCGGGACCAGCCACACGGTCCTGAACCGGCCATTCACGGTGCGGTGCCGTTCTGCAACGAGTTCCCGGTCTCCGCGGTCGATCCGCCACAGGCGACGATCGATGGTCGGGCTTTTGGAGCTGCTTCTAGCGACCTCTTCCATACCGGCCTCCTGTCATCCGCTGACGGCTAGCGGTCATGGACATGAACTCCGTCAGAACATATCTAACGACATCAGAAGTGGTGCTTTGCTGTCGCCACGCGAACCACGAAAGGCTCTCCTGTCGATGCATGTTCTGTCCCCCGTTCTGGCTGTTTCCACGTTTGCGGCGATGACTGTTCCCGTCCACGCGCTCGACGCCTGGACGATAGGTGTCGAACGTGGCCTGCCGATCTTCGCGCTCACCAGCGAGGCGGGCGAGGTGCGACTTGTCTGCGATCCGGATCGCGTTTTCGGACCAACGCCCAACGGCGCTCTCGTGGTTCGCTTTCTCAAAGACGCCGCACCGGACATGGTCGTCGTTCTCGCAAAGTCGGGCGAACAAGCACGCCTGCCGGTCAAGAACGGCATCTCTGCCCAAGCGACGGCTGACGCCGCGGACTGGGCGAAGATGGTCGCGACCTTCCGCACCGGCGGTGAATTCGCCCTGGTCACGAGCGCCGACAGCCTGACCTTCGAGACAGCGCCGCTGCCCGATCTTGCCTGCGAGTAACCGCAGGCAGCTCATCGATTTTTGTTGCATGGGTGAGGTCTACCTGACGCGTCGCGCCTCGATGAGCCGCGACGCGATAGCGGCGAGGAAGGCACCAACGATCGTGGCTCGTGGCTCGATTTGCCAGGGGTCACCAAGGGCTGCATGCATGGCCCGGATTGCTGAGCCTTGCGCGTAGACGGTCATCGCTTCACCGACCGCCATGTCATTTGCCGCCATGTCGAAGATTCGCCTCGCCTCATCGACATGCGGCGCAAGATCATCTTCCGCCAAGAGCCGCCGCAGTTCGGCGCGGGCTTCCTTGGCAAAGGCGCGCAGCATGTAGGCTGGGGTCACGTCGCCCGCGCCAGGGATCTGCTCAAGCTGCTTCTCGGTTGCCAGCGGCAGCCGAAAGAGGACCACCAACTTCTCTTTCCGGGGCTTCGCTAACCCGCTGCCCGCAAACTCGGCCGGGGAAGCAGAGGACTGCGGCTGATGACGCTCCCCTTCCCTCTTCCCGGCAAACTCCGGCTCGGCAAAGTGCACCGTCGGCATGCTTGAAAGTTGGGTCCCGACGCTCTCGTCAGTCCCGCCCTTCTCCGGTGCGCGCCGTTCGGCAAGAATGCGCGATTGTACCTCGCGCGACGATCGCAGACGTGCGGCGGAGTTCTGCAGGCCCGGTTCTTCCGCCGCCGGGGAGGGTGCGACACGTGCAGGAAGACGGAAACGGCTCATGCAGGGATCACCTCGTCGATCCCGGTCAGGACAAGTTCCGCAACTTCAAGCTGGCGTGTGATGGCATCTGCCAACAGGCGACCGCCGGGTGCTTTGGCGTTGGCGCGGGCCGCTGGCCCAAGGGGACCGTGGTAACCCAGTTGTTCGAGGATCCTCGAATGCGGGATGATCACGTCGAGATGATCGAGACGCAGGATCTCTTGCAGCACGTCCTGGTCGCGCTTTGGCAGTTGCGCCATTCCCCCTTCCCGGGTTGCGGCGTCGATGATCTTCGGCCCCGCGTCCATTACGAGGACCCGGACCGCCGGGAACCGCTCGCCATCGGCAATCGAGGCGCGGAGGTCGTCCATCCAGAGGACGGCGCGATGGGTCATTTCCCATTCGGCGTAGACGGGGCGGGCTGGGATCAGCACCAGATCGGAGATCAGGCAGAAGTCCTCAGTGTCGGTATGGGTGCCCGGTCGCGTGTCGATCACGACGAGATCGACGCCGCGCGCTTCCTCAGCTTCGAGGAGCGACAGAAGCCCTTCCACGCTCTCGGGCGGTGAAAGGATCGCGAGACTCTCCGGCCAGTCGGGCTTTTGCGCGCCCTCCCAGGCGGCCAGTTCGAAACTGTCACGCCAGCGGCCGAGTTGGGCATTCACGTCGCCATCGATCAGGGTGACTCGGCGCCCGAGATTAAGTGCTGCAGATGCGAGAAGCATAGCGGTCGTCGTCTTGCCCGAGCCGCCCTTGGTCTGCACGATGGTAATGACTTGCAAGAAGTTACGCCTCCACAAACGGTACTCACTGCCCTTCGCACCGACGTCCGGCGTTCTTTCATGACGCTACGGAAGGCAATGCACTGCAGACAGGCCAAGACGGAGCGAAGCCTTTGAAAGGGCGTCGCTATTCCTGACGGCTACTGGCGCGGAACTATCCATAAGGTTGTACAAGCGTCAACAATATGTTTCTTAAGGTTGTGTATCGCCATAGTTAAACCTCCTTGGTTCCTCAACATTTGGCGCCCCGCATATGGTTCGTCCCAGTCCATCGCTGTCCATTCTTAAGGTAGTATAACTCCCCGCTGGCATTCCGGCCCGTGTGACGGTTTGCATGTCTGCATGCCTGCATTGGTGACAGACTACATACCTGCCTTATGAGCCTGTTCGCATGAGTGGGAGGGCCGGGCATCAATGGGCCGTTGTGGATGCCTACCTGAACTGCGGCACGGCTGCATGCCGACCATTCGGCAAGTTTGCCTGTCGACCTGTTGACCGGTTCGACGGGCGCAACTCTGATGCTGTACTGCTCGGCCGCGAGACTTCTTGCGCAGGACGCTTCTTAATCGGTCGACCCAGGCACCGCACGTGCCGGCACCTCCGCACGCCGCCTTTCCTTCCCGGGAAACGCTTCCTTCCGATCGTCGGGCCTTTCCCGGCAGTCCCTCATGGAGGGACCGCACACGTCAGCAAAGCCCAAGCTTTCTAGGCGCTCGACCCGTTTGGTCTCGCGTCAAACGGAGGCCTGATGGCCGGGGCGCAGGGATGCAGTCGGCGAACCAGCCGCCGACCCCTGACGCCATATTGAGTCCTCACCGGCTGTCCGGTTTCCGCACGCGGGCTCCTCTTCGGAGGAGCGGAAACCGGCCGGTGAGGACGGTTGGCAGGAACGGTGGTGTGTGGTACGTGATGCGCAACGACTGCAAAACATATGTAATGATGCAATGCCACGTTCGCGCCTGACCTCTGCCGAGACTGCTGCCATCACGGCGCGGCTACTTGCTGGCGAGAGCGTCGCGGCCGTGGCGAGGTCGATGGGCCGTTCCCGCCAGGCGCTGTCACGGATCAAGGGCAACCTTGACCGGAAGGAGGTGCGGCGGCTTTCGGTGAAGCTGAACATCCGCATCACGGAAGACGAGCATGCAGCCTTTCAGGCGGTTGCCGAGGCCAGCGGGCTGACGGTTTCCGAGGCAGTCAGGCATCTGGTCAGACAGGCAACCGATCGTCTGGCCATCCAGGCAGACGAGCTGGAGGCCATCGCTGCAGCCAGGCGGGAGTTGTCGGCAGTCGGCAACAACCTCAACCAGATCGCCCGTCTGGGGGCGGTTGGGCGTCTGACCTGGAATGCCCGCGATGCCGCCCTGGTGCGGAAGGTCGGGGTGCGGGTCGATGACCTTGTTGAAGAGGTGGTCCACCTGCTCTCAGCACTGAGGGCCAAGCAAGGACTTGGTGATCAATCCTCTCCTTACGTTCTGGCCACTGACGCTTCTGCCGAGGTGCCGAAATGACCCGGTCGCCTTCCGTTGAGGATCTGGTTCTCGGTCATGTTCTCGATGATCGGCATCGTGGGCGGGGCGGCGGCGACGGCTCATCCTCCCGTCTAGGCACGCGCAAGGAACGTCAGACCCGGGCGCTTTTGCGCAACGCGGGTGGACCACGCGGCTGGCAGTCGGTCGTCAAACGCATCGCAGGCGGCAGTGCCCGTACCTCGCAGGAGCTGAAGCGCCTTCTTGACTATGTGGCCCGGGAAGAGGGGGTACAGAGCACTTGGTGCAATCTGGCGGGCTATGAGCGTGATTTCGATCCTGCCCGAACGGAGCGGACGGCGGACATCTGGTCTTCGACCTGGACCGGCGCGCCGCGCCGGGGACATGCCGATCACATCGTTCTGAGTTTCCCGCGCGGGGTGGACGCCGAGCGCGCCGAAGTTATCGCGCGGGAATGGGGACAAGCCGTGTTCGGGTCCGGTGAGTATGGGGATGTCTGGCGCTATGTCGCTGCCCTGCACAAGGACACCGACCATCTGCATGCGCATTTCGTGGTCGACAAGCATGGCATCGAGGAAGGCCGGTTCCTATCAATCTGTCGGCATACCGCACTGAACTTCGATGTGATGCGCGAGCTTCACGCCGAGATCAGTCAATCGCATGGGCTGAACATCCTCGCCTCTTCGCGCCTTTCCCGCGGCATCATCGAGAACCCGCCGCGCCAGTCCGAATTACGCGCATCGCGAGACGGTGGGAAGGCTGCACCCCCTCCCCCGCCGCCGCTGTCCGACGGGGAGCGGAGCCGACGGCTTGCCGCGATGCAGGGCTTTGCCCGTGAGTACGAAACCTTGGGTGACCTTGCTGGTCTTGCCGCTGCAACCGGCGCCGAGGCGGGCACCTCTTCCTACCTTTCCCGGCTGGCCCGGGCGCTTGGCGCCTCTGCCGCCGCTCTCAGACAAGGAGTTCCCCTGATGCCCGATCACTCGCTTCATGCCGAAGGCGACCCCGCTACACGGATTGAAGCTGCGCGCAGCGAGATGATCGCTTCCGCCACCGAGGCTTGGGAGGCAATTCGTGCCATGGAACCCTCAGCCGAGCGGGTTGACCTTGAACGGAGCTTTGCCGAACAGGCGCGCGCCTCCCTGCAACTCGCGCCCGACAGCATCCTCTTGGCAGAGCATGCGCAACTCGCCGATCGGAACACCGATCCCTACCACAACCCGACCCTCGCCTCGCTTGCGCGGATGCAGCAGGGTCAGACCGAGGGCGTTTCTCTTGATGAAGGTCTACGCGCGTCTCTAGCCCATGTTCGCGACGAGATCGGCGAGCGGCTGACGGCGCTGTTCTCGATCCGGGAAGATGAGCTTCGCATAGCGGGCACGTCTGTCGAGGAAATGGTCGCTCGCTTCAGTTTGGCCGAGCGTAGCGAAGGCCAGCGGGCGAGTTGGATCACCGAACAGCCGAACACGATGCAAAAGGTGTTCTGGATGGAAACGGAGCGCGCGCTCGGGCAGGAGGTTCGGGCAGAAGTCGCCGCTTTCAACCTAACGCCGGAGTTGACCGAGGCCGTAGCGCGCGACCAGTTGCTGACCGCCGATCGCCATATGAGGCTCTCCGAGGTGCCCGCGCTGGAAGCCATCGTTGATCGCCTGCACGACACCCTGAAACCCGAGGATCTCGACCGTGTCCGGTCCGGCGATCTCGCACCGCTCAACGAGCAGGTCCGAGATCCAGCGCTTCGGGCCGCCGTCGCGCATGAACTGAAGAACGAAGGCGACCTCCATCAGTCGAGCGAGGTCGGACCCTGGGCGGACCTGGCACGGGCGCAGCATCGCGCCGCCGAACTGGGACAGCGCGATCGCGCCGTCGAGCGCGACACCGGCCACGAACTCTGAGGATAGACCCATGCTCTCGAATCTCGACACCGCCTGGCGATATCCGCTGGCGCTGCTCCTTGGCCTGCTGACCGGTCTCTACATCGGATGCATGCTGGCCACGATCTATGTGATGACTGCCTTCCGGGAGAGCCTCGACACCCTGAGCCCCATGGGCCCCTGGTTCCTGCGCTACGCCTGGGCCGACCTCGCCGCCCGGCCGTCGGTCCTGCAGGGCGCATTGATCATCACCGGTGCTGTGACGGTCGCCCTTACGCTCGTCGGATTAGCCGGCGTACATCGCGGGCGGCTGAACCAGTATGACGACTCACATTTCCAGTCGCGCCGCGAGTTGAAGCGCAACCACATGGTCGGAACCCTCGATCAGAACGGTTTCATCTTCGGCAAGCTCGGCCTCCCGAAATCTGACGCGCCCTTCGTGATGGCGCCGCCCGACCGCTTCCCCCATGCGATGATGATCGCGCCTACCGGCCGCGGGAAAGGCGTTGGCTTCGTCATCCCGAACCTCCTCCACTTCTCAGGCTCGGCGATCATCCTCGACGTAAAGGGCGAGAACTTCGCGAAGACCTCCATCCACCGCAAGCATGGGCTCAAAAACAGCATCTGGTATTTCTCGCCCTTCGATGAGGACCGTGGCTCGCATCGGTTCAACCCGCTCGCCCGGATCGCCGCTCTGCCCTCCGCCGAGCGTCAGTACACTGCGCTGAACTCGATGGCTGACCTCTTCCTCATTCCGGAAGGCGAAAGCGCACAAAGCTTCTTCAATACGGGCAAGCGGCTCTTCATCGCGTCTTGCCTCTATGCAATCGAACAGCGCCGCCCGACCTTGGGTTTTGCTGGCGAGATCATGGCCGGGGGTGGCGACAAGAAGAAGAGCTACACGGCCATTGCCGAGACCACGAACATCCCGATCGTCTCCCGTACCTTCCTCGAGATGGCTGACGTCCCGGAAAAGACCCTCGGGGCCTATGTGTCCGTCATCCAGGGATCCGGGCTCGAGCTTTGGAATGACCCCGCAGTGGACCGGGTGACCTCAGCCAGCGACTTCGACTTCTCGACCTTCCGCCGCGATCCCCAAAGCCTCTATATCGTTGTTCAGCCAGAGCACCTGAAAACTCTGGCCCCTCTCGTCCGCCTCCTCTTCGCGGATGCCATCGCCTCTCTCCAGCGCCGTGAGCCGGGACCAGACGAACCCCACGCTGTCATGTTCCTGATGGATGAATTCGACCAGCTCGGACGTCAGCCTCTCGTGCTCTCTTCCATCAAGACCATCCGCAGCTTCGGCGGCCGGTTCTTCATCATCTCCCAGACCATTCCCGGCCTCGATGACATCTATGGCGAGACTGGGCGCCGCTCCCTGCAGGGAGGTGCCGGCGTGCAGATCTACATGACGCCGCAGGATGACCGGACCGCCGAGGTCCTGTCGAATGCCTTGGGGCGCTCTACCATCACCGCCGTGACTGAAAGCCAGTCGCGGGTTCGAGCCTTGGAGGACAGCGCCAATGTCAGCAGGCGGTCCGAGGAGCGGCCGTTGATTTCGGCGAACGAGGTGCTGCGGTTTCCACTGGATGAGGTGTTGGTTCTGCCAGAAGGGCAGTATCCAATCCGGGCGCGGCACATCCGGTACTACGAGGATCGGCACTTCGGGCCGATTGATCGGGCGCGGAAAGGGAAAGCGTTGCCGACAATACAAGGGGGCGGGGCGGATAGCAGGCTAGCGCCTGTCGGGAAGCTGTCAGGGTTGAGTGCGTCCGCTGGACCTGCGGGTGCCGAGGTCTTCGGAGAAGCGGCACGGGTGTTTCGGGAAATTGCGAAGAGCGCCAAGCGCACACGGAAATTGCCGGCTCGGGTCTAAGCGGAGCTTGGCCGCTGAACCTCACCGCATGCTCCTACGGGCAAATACGGCCCAAAGCGGACAATGACGCTTCGCAGTCATGCCTTCAAAGCGTTGGACTCGCCCAGTCGGTGAAAACACTCTTCACCGGGCCTGTATCATCGCGCAGAGATTCGAACGCAACGCGGTCGGGGTGGTTCCAGGAAATCAAGAATTCGGCCGGTTGACCGTCGCGGTCATAGACAGTCGAGCGCATGGCAAGGGCGCCTACTCCCGGGGCAAGGCCAAGAAGGTCTGCCTCGATCTCCGGCGCAGCGGCAACGCTGACGTGGAAGTCCGAAGTTGCGAAGGTCATGCCAAAGCGTTCGCGCAAAAGGGCATAAAGCGATGGCACAGCGAAAACATCGGCGGCGACAAGCCCGGGGATGCGATGTTGCGGCAGGTAGCTGGTTTCGACGCAGAAGGGCACGGCGTCCGAAAGGCGAAGCCGCTTGATCACGATGACCGCGGCGCCCTCGTCAAGCTGCAGCCGGCGCGCGATATTGGCATCGGCCTGCGCCTGTTCGAAGAACAGCAGGCGCGCGCCGGGCTTGTGACCGGCCTGTCCCACCACTTCCGAGATCGCCGTCGAGACCCGCTTGGACAAGGGTCGCACGACGGCGGGTTCCGGCAGGAAGGTGCCTGCCGTGCCGCGCCGTTCCAGATGCCCCGCGTCGACAAGCTGGTTCAGCGCCTTGCGCACGGTCATGCGCGAGATCCCGAATCGCTCAGCCAGTTCCCGCTCGGACGGGATACGGTCGCCGTGCGACATGCCGGTTTCCAGCATGAGATTTCGCAAAAGCAGATGGACTCGGGTCAAGGCCGAGCCGGGGCGCTGATCCTGACTGATGAAGGTAGGGATGGGCATTTGGTATACACCGACAGCAGGGCGAGCGTTGAAAATGCCCCGATTTTCCGGGGGCGGCACGGGTTGTCAGCTAAAATGACTATACCAACGCGCTTCGCGAGGCAACAGAAAAGCCAGTCAATGTCGCGAAACGCTGCAATGCAGCACGAAGAATCGCAGGTTCCAGCAAGAAAATCGTTGCCTTGGTCCACTTGGTATGGATACCAATATACCAATGCTAACCAAACCGGGCAAACTGGTATAGTCCGGTCAACCAACAAGGGAGAGTTCGATGAAGCACCTTCTCGCCGTGACCGCACTGGCGACCGGAATCCTGGCATCGCTGCCGGGGCTGGCCCAGGACAAGACCGTGGTCAGTTTCCTGCACAAGTTCCCCGAGCCTGAGAACATGGCCTACTTCGACGCCGCAGTGGCCGAGTTCGAAGCGGCCAACCCCACCATCGACATCGTAATGGAGGCGGTGGCGGACGAGCCCTACAAGGACAAGATCCGCGTCCTGATGGCCTCGGACCAGGTGCCGGACATCTACTTCTCCTGGTCGGGCGAGTTCGGCCGCAAGTTCGCCCGCGAGGGCCGCACGCTGGACCTGACCGAGGCGCTGAAGGGCCCGGAATGGCAGGGCCGCTTCGCCGCCGCCTCGCTGGAGCCCTTCCAGTTCGAGGGCAAACAGTTCGGCATCCCGGTGAACGTCGACAGCAAATACATGATCTACAACAAGGCGATCTTCGAAAAGCACGGCCTTTCCGTGCCGACCACCTTCGCCGAATTCATCGCGCTGAACGACGCGCTTCTGGCGGCAGGGGAAGTGCCGATCGCCTATGGCAACCAGGCGCCCTGGGCGGCCACCCACTACATCGGCGACCTCTTCGCCAAGATGGTCCCCGACGAGGTGCGCCAGGCCGACTACCAGCTTCTGGCCCCGGCCGACCAGCTTTACACCCACCCCGGCTATGTCGAGGCGCTGGCGCTGTACAAGTCCTTCGGCGACAAGGGCTATTTCAACAGCGGCGCCAATGCGATCTCGCACCAGCAGGCGCGCGGCGCCTTCATCGCCGGCCGCTCGGCCATGGTCTACCTGGAGCTGGTCGAGTTCTACATGCTGGCCGACACGCCGGTGGCCGAGCAGGGCTGGGGCTTCTTCCCGCTGCCGCCGATGGAGGGTGCCGCGGGCCGCAACGATCTTCTGACGGGCGCGCCGGACGGGTTCCTGATCTCCGCCAAGACGGAGCACCCTGAAGAGGCGCTGGCATTCCTGAACTTCCTCACCTCGCCTGAACAGGCGGCCAAGTATGTCTCGACGACCGGCATGACCTCGGCCGTGATCGGCTCGGTGACGGAAGAGACCACCACCCCGGAAACGCTGGCCGGGCTGAAGGCGCTGGAAGATGCCGCCGGGATGGCGCTGTGGCTGGATACCGACATGGACACCGCCTCGGCCAACGTGATCCTGGCCGCGGGGCAGGGCCTTCTGTCGGGTGATGAGACGCCGGAAGCCGTGATGGAAAAGGTGCGCGCCGCCGCCAAGGAAACGCTGGCCCAGCGATAAGCTCCCGCGCTGGACCAACGTCGGGCGGCCAGTAGGTCGCCCGGCCCAGTTCCCCCTCTCTCACAGGACTGACCGATGACCGACAGGTCCGACCATAGCCGTGCGACGTGGCGGCAAAGCCTGCAAGGCTGGCTCTGGGTCGCGCCGGCGCTGCTGTTCCTGGTGATCTTCGTCTATGGACCGGCGCTGACGAACATTCGCTTCAGCCTGTTTTCCTTCTCGGCGATGTCGCTGGACTGGGACTTTGTCGGCTTGAACAACTACCTGCGCCTGTGGAGCGACCCCAAGTTCACCACCGCGCTAACCAACAACGCCGTGTACGCGGTGATCTCGGTCACCTGTCAGGTCGGCATTGCGCTGGTGCTGGCCGCCGTGTTGGAGGCACGGATCTTCCCTGACTTCTCGGCCAACCTGTTCCGAACTGCGCTGTTCCTGCCGTCGATCCTTCCCGTGGTCGTGGTTGGTCTGGTCTGGCAGCTATTGCTGACACCGACCACCGGCCTGATCGACCAGATCCTGTGGGAAACCGGGCTGGCCAGCTGGTCGCGGGCCTGGCTGGGCGAGCCGGACACCGCCATCTTTGCGGTGATCTTCGTCAGCCAGTGGCAGTGGACCGGCTACATCATGGCCCTCTTCATGGTCGCCATTCGGGCTGTGCCACGCGATCTTTACGAGGCGATGGAGATCGACGGCGCGTCGGGTGTGCAGCAGTTCTGGCATATCACCGTGCCCGGCGTGCGCGAGACGATACTGATCGTCACCATCATCACCATCCTCGGCTCGCTCAAAGTGTTCGACATCGTCTGGGTGATGACGGCGGGCGGGCCGAACCATTCGTCCGAGGTCCTGGGCACCATGATGTATCGCGCCGCCTTCCGCGACGACATGATAGGATACTCCTCGACCATCGCCACGGTGATCTTCTTCATCGCGCTGACCATCGGTCTGGTGCAGATCAAGCTGCAGAAGGACCGCTGACATGGCAACAGCGCGTTCCTTCCCCGCCCTTGCCGTGCTGAATCGCGTCATTCTCTGGGCCGTCTTCCTGACACTAGCGGTGATCTGCGTCTACCCGATGATCTGGCTGTTTCTGAACGCCTTCAAGACGACGAACGACATGTTCGCCGCCACCTGGGGCCTGCCGAAGATCTGGCACTGGGAGAACTTCTCAACCGCGTGGAACTACGGCATCTCGCGCTATCTCTTGAACTCGCTGGTCGTCACCACGGCGACGGTGGTAGTCGAGCTTTCGCTGGCCACGATGGCGGCCTATGCGCTGGTTGTGCTGAACTTCCGGGCCAAGGCGGCGATCTACACGCTGATCCTTGGGGGCGCGATCCTGCCGCCCGAGGTCAGCCTGATCCCGCTCTTCCGTGTCATGGCCGAAACCGGGCTTTACAACACCTACTTCGCACTGATCCTGCCGAACGTGGCCTTCGGGCTGCCCTTCACCACTTTCCTGATCCGCGCCTACATGACCGGCATCCCGGGCGAACTGCGCGAGGCCGCGTTGATGGACGGGGCGGGCGAGGCGCGCATCTTCCGCGAGGTCTACCTGCCGCTCTGCCGCCCTATCCTGGCCTCGGCCGGTCTGATCTCGGCGATGCGGGTCTGGAACGAGTTCATCTTCGCGCTGACCTTCGTCGAAAGCGAATCCGTCAAGACCGTAACCATCGGCGTGATGAGCTTTGCCGTCGCCCTGAGGGCCGACTGGGGCGTTCTCATGGCCGGACTGGCTCTTTCCATCCTTCCCATCCTTGCGACCTTCCTGGTCATGCAGCGCCAGTTCGTCGGCGGGCTGACCAGCGGCGCCGTCAAATGAGTTCGCCAATGGCCTACATGCAGATCAAGGGTATCGCCAAGCGATACGGAACCTATGAGGCCGTGCGCGGCATCGACATCGACATCGCCGAACGCGAGTTCGTGGTGATCGTCGGCCCGTCGGGCTGCGGCAAGTCCACGCTTCTGCGGATGATCGCGGGGCTGGAGACGATCAGCCGGGGCGACCTGGTGATCGACGGCCAGCGGATGAACGACGTGCGCCCGGCGGATCGGGGCATCGCGATGGTGTTCCAGTCCTACGCGCTTTACCCGCACAAGACCGTGGAACAGAACATGGGCTTCGCGCTGAAGGTGGCGAAGACGCCGAAGGACGAGGCCGCGCGCAAGATCGCCCGGGCGGCCGAAATCCTGCAACTTGGCCCGCTGCTGAAGCGGTTGCCGAAAGAGCTTTCCGGCGGCCAGCGCCAGCGCGTTGCCATCGGCCGGGCCATCGTGCGCAACCCCAAGGTCTTTCTCTTCGATGAGCCCCTGTCGAACCTCGATGCCAGCCTCCGGCTGCAGATGCGGATCGAACTGGCGCAGCTGCACCGCGAATTGCAGGCGACGATGGTCTACGTCACCCACGACCAGATCGAAGCGATGACGCTGGCCGACAAGATCGTCGTCTTGCGCGACGGGCTGGTCGAACAGATCGGCGCGCCGCTGGAGATCTACCGCCGCCCCGCCAACACCTTCGTCGCGGGTTTCATCGGCAGCCCGAAGATGAACCTCCTGAAGGCGCGGGTGACGGCGACCGTGGCTGGACAGGCCCGCGTCGATGCCGCCGGTCTGGTCTGCGATGTGGCGGTCGACCATCTGCCCGTGATTGGCGCCGAAGTCACCCTTGGCATCCGGCCCGAGCATCTGGCCGCCGGACCCGGTGCGCCGGTGCAGGTGCAGGCCAGTGAGCGGCTGGGCGGCGTGACCTATGCCTATGCCCGCCTGCCCGACGGCCAGAGCCTGACCGTGCAGCTGGACGGCGAGCATGACTTTGCCGCGGACGGCGGCCTGACCGTGCAGCCCCAGCCGGGCCGCGCGCATCTTTTTTCCGGCGACAGCGGCCTTCGGCTCTGATCCGCCCAACTGGTTCTCGAAAGGAAAGACCATGCTGAACTTCGACCCCGCCCGCTTCCTGCGCATCCAGACCGGGACCGTGACCATCGCCCGCGACCTTGGCGCAGTGGTCGGGCGGCTGGTGGCCGAGGGGGCCGACAGCCTCTTCTTCATGGGGTCGGGCGGCGCGGGCATCCTGATGCAGCCGGCGACCGACCTGATGCGCCGTGCGTCCAAGCTGCCCTGCCACAACGTCCTCTGCGCCGAAGTCGTGCTGACCGGCCACGTGGCGCTGGGGCCGAAGTCGGTGGTCATCATGCCGTCGCTCTCCGGCACGACCAAGGAAAGCATCGCGGCGATGGAGTACGTCAAGGCGCGCGGGGCCACCGTGATCTCGATCACCGGCCACGCCGACACGCCGCTGGCCAAGGGGGCCGACCACAGCTTTGTCAACTTTGCCGAGGACGACACCTCGTGCGAGATGTTCTACGTCACCTCGCTGGTGGCGGCCCTGGCGGCGATGCAGGCGCGGGGCGAGCGGTCGGACCTTGACCGGATCACCGGCGAACTCGCGGGCCTGCCGCAACAGCTTCTGGCAGTGAAACAAGCGTTCGAGCCGCGCGCCGATGCGCTGGCCCGGGCGATTGCCGCCGATGGCTGGCATATCATCACCGGCTCGGGCGCGGCCTGGCCCGAAGCCTACTACTACGGCATGTGCATCCTGGAAGAGATGCAGTGGATCCGCACCCGGCCGGTCCATGCCTCGGACTTCTTCCACGGCACGCTGGAACTGGTGGAAAAGGGCGTCTCGGTCTTGGTCTTCGCGGGCGAGGATGAAACCCGCCCGCTGACCGACCGGGTGATCGCCTTTGCCAAGGGGTATACCGACAAGCTGACCGTGCTCGACACCCGCGACCTGGCGACCACCGGCCTGTCGGCTGACCTGCGGGCTTTGCTGGCCCCGGCGCTTTTGGCCACCGTGCTGGAACGGCTTTCGGCGCATCTGGAGGTGATGCGGAACCACCCGCTGGTGACGCGCCGCTACTACAAGCGCGTGGCCTACTGAGATGGACGCCTTCCAGGGACACAGCGACACCCCCCTCTGGCGGGCCGAGATGGCCTTGCCACAGGTCCCCGCCTCGACGGTCGAGCCGCGCGAGGACGTGCTGGTGGTCGGCTCGGGCTTCACCGGCCTTTACACCGCGCTGCATCTGGCGCGCGGCGGACGGCAGGTCGTGGTCTGCGACGCGGGAGAGATCGGCTGGGGGTGTTCCACCCGGAACGGCGGGCAGGTTTCCTCGGAAATGAAGCCGGACCTGGACGATTTCATCGCGAAGTATGGCGAGGATCGTGCGCGGGCCATCCTGTCGACCGGGATCGAAGCGCATCGTCACTTGCGCCGGTTCGTGGCGGAAGAGGGCATCGCCTGCAATTACAGCGTCTGCGGCCATTTCATCGGCGCGCATCGCCCCGACCGGATGGAGGGCCTGCGCCACTTCCTGCGCCAGAATGCACGGCTCGGGGTAGAGGGAGAGGAAATCCCGAAGGCCCGTGTCAGCGATTTCGTCGCCTCGCCGCAGTTTCATGGCGGGGTGCATCTGCCGGACTGGGCCAGCCTGCACCCCGGGCGGCTGGTCGCGGAACTCGTGCGGCTCTGCCTTGCGGCAGGTGTGCGCTTTGCGCCCAAGACCCGGGTGTCGCAGATCGAGGACCAGGGCGACCACATCACCTGTCTTGCCGGAATCCGCACGGTCCGCGCAGCACACCTGGTGATGGCAACCGACGGCTACACCGACGGCGCGTCAAAGTGGATGCGGCGGCGGGTGGTGTCGCTGGCCTCGGTGGTGACGGCGACCGAAGCGATGGACCCTGCAGCGGTTCGTGCGCTCTATCCCCGGGCGTCGATGGTCTATGACACCCGGATGAACGTGACCTATCACCGGCCCTCGCCCGACGGCGACCGGGTGGTGATTGGCACCGTGGTTCCGGTGAAGGTGGACGATGTCGCGGCCTGCCTGCCGCGGGTGCGTCGCAACATCCTTCGGCTCTTCCCGCAGCTGGAGGGCGTGAAGATCGCCCATGTCTGGACCGGCTTTGTCGGCGCCACCTTCAGCCACCTGCCGCATGTCGGGCTGCACGGCCGTATGGGTTATGCCATCGGTTACAACGGCACCGGCGTCGCCATGTCGTCCTACCTTGGGATGAAGCTGGCGCAGAAGATGCTGGGCAAGGGCGGCGAGACCGCGCTTGACGGGCTGGAGCTGGAAACACGCCCCTTCTTCCACGGCCAGACCTGGTATCGCCGCCCGGTCCTTGCCTGGCATGACCTGAAGGACAACATGGCCTCGCGCGGGGCGACGATCGGATGACCACGTTCGACCTGATAGCCCTGGGCGACAACTGCATCGACCGGCTGACCGGTGCGGTCACGGCTGATCTGGTGGGTGGCAATGCCGTCAACGTCGCGGTGCAGACGGCCATGCTTGGCCTGAGCACGGCCTATTGCGGGGCCGTGGGGCCGACAGGAGAGGCCGACGGCGACCGGGTGCTTGCCGCGCTGGCCGTGAAGGATGTGGATGTATCGCTGGTGGAACGGCGCCAGCCGCCGACCTCCGTCACCTGCCTGACCGTTGCCCCTGACGGAAACCGCACCATCCTGACCGAGGATTTCGGGGCTTGCGCGGGCTGGGTGCCCGATGCCGCCCGCCTGCGTGCGCTCTCGGCGGCCCGGCATGTCCATATCGGCTGGCTGCAGGATGGCGGCCATGCGCGCCGGGTGCTGGCGCGTGACGGGGTCAGCCTGTCGCAGGATGTCTCGGTGAACGCGGCGCCGGAGGATCTGGATGTGGAGGGGCTGACCATCGCCTTTGCTTCGTTGTCCGAAGCGCAGGCCGACCATGCCGAGGCGCGCGCTGCGGAACTGGTGGCGCAAGGCGCAAAGGGGGCCGTCGTCACGCTGGGCGCACGGGGCAGTCTTGCCCTGATCGGCGGACAGACTTTCCGCGCCGCTGCCCCGGCGATCACCCCAGTCGACACCACCGGCGCTGGCGACGCTTACATCGCGGGCTTTCTGGCCGCGCGTCTCAACGGGGCCTCGGTGCCCAAGGCCATGGCAGCGGGCCACACCTGCGCTGCCGCCTGCTGTGGCCATCCGGGGGGCTTTCCCCAGTAGCGCCCAACCCATTGCCGACCTGCCGCCCCCCGGAACGCCGTTTCCGGGACCGGCCCAACCTTGCCTGATGAGAGGACCAGATGACCGACAAACCCTTCCCGACCGAGGCGCAGATCGCCGCCGCTCTTGCCGCCGCAAAGGCCCGGCCTGCACTGACCGAGATCTATTTCGTCGCCTGCGGCGGGTCCTATGCGCTGATGCTGCCGAACCAGTATGCGGTCGACCGCCATGCGAAAACCATCGCCGGCCACGCGCTGAACGCCGCCGAGTTCATGGCCCGCAACCCGGCACGGCTGGGGCCAACCTCGGCTGTGATCCTGTGTTCGCACTCCGGCACCACGCCTGAAACGGTCGACGCCGCCCGCTTCGCCCGTGCCAAGGGCGCGCTGACCATCGCGCTGACCAATCTGCCCGGCAGCCCGCTGGATGAAGCGGTTGAGTTCCCAGTCTATTACACCCACGCCCCCAAGACGTTCGCGCCCGACCATTCCGCCGCCGTCATGGCCCGACTGACCTTCGGCATCCTGGCCGCACGTGAAGGCAACCCCCTGGCGCAGAAGCTGGACACGGCGCTGACCGCCCTTCCGGCCCTGATCGACAGCGCCATAGCCGCCCACGCCGACCGCATCGCGACCTTCGCCGAAGCGATGAAACGCGAGCCAGTGATCTACACGATGGGTGCCGGGGCCAACTATGCGACGGCCTACTCCTACGCGATCTGCATCTTCCAGGAGATGCAGTGGATCCATTCCGCCGGCATCCACGCGGGCGAATACTTCCACGGACCCTTCGAGATCACCGATTTCGACGTGCCCTTCATCGTGCTGCGCGGCCTTGGCGCAAGCCGCAAGATGGATGACCGGGGGTTGGATTTCGTGACTAAGTACAGCCAGCGCGTGACCACGCTCTGCGCCGAGGAACTGGGCCTCGGCGTGATCGATCCCGAGGTCGTGGAACATGTCGAGCACATGGCCTTCGGCACGCTCCTGCGCGTCTATTGCGACAAGCTGGCCGACAGCCGCGGCCATCCGCTGACCGTGCGGCGCTACATGTGGAAGATGGACTATTGACGAAAGGTCAGGGGGCGGGCCAGTCCTGCCCCCTCCAGGACGGAGCCAGCATGACGAACGGACTTCTCTGCATCGGCGACAATGTCGTCGACCTCTACCTTGACCGGGGCGAGTTCTTCCCCGGCGGCAACGCGCTGAACGTGGCCGTTCTGGCCCGCCGCTTCGGGCTTTCCGACGTGGCCTACATGGGCATCGTCGGGAATGACCGTGAGGGCGATCATGTCCGCGCCTGCATGGCCGCCGAAGGCCTCTCGACCGCCCATCTGCGCCGGGTAGAAGGGCCGAACGGCAAGGCGCAGGTCACGCATGATGCGGACGGAGACCGGGTCTTCGTCGCGTCGAACCGGGGCGGCATCCGGCGCAAGCTGATGCTCAGGATGGACGAGGATGACCTCGCGCTGATCGCGGCGAAGGGCCATGTCCATTCCAGCTGCTTCAGCTATCTGGAACCCGAACTGCCCCGCATCCGGGCTTCTGCGCGCGAGGTGTCCTTCGATTTCTCGACCCTGCACGACCCGGCCTATCTGGAGCAGGTCTGCCCCCATGTGACCACCGCCTTCCTCTCCGGCGCCGGGCTGCAGGACACCGCGGTCAGCGCCCTCATCGGGCAGGTTCTCGATCTTGGGCCGGACACCGTCTGCGTGACGCGCGGCGACAAGGGGGCAGTCTGGGCCAATGGTCAGACCCGCATCGAACAGCCAATTGTGCCCGCCACGGTGGTCGACACGATGGGCGCAGGCGATGCCTTCATCGCGGGCTACCTTGTGGCGAGATTGCGCGGAGATACTCCAGAACAGGTTCTCCAACATGCCGCCTTCTGCGCAGCGAAAGCCTGCGGATGGGAAGGCGCATGGGGCTATCCGCTCGCAGACATTCCATAGCCCACCGCCGATTTCATTGACCTGCTTTGGTGCTCGTCAGACGTTCGATGGTTCGGACCGGCAGCGAGTTGCATCCGCCAACGCTGGGCGAAGATGCTCTTGAACGTTGACGTATGCAAGGCGCGAAGGTCCGCTTTCCGCCCTTCGCGATCCTCAAAGGCACAGTATCTCCGCCACCCCACGCCGCCCGCCTTCCCTCGAAAGCTGCACCACCAAATCCACGCTCCCCTCGCAGTACCGCTTCACCTCCTCGAAGCCCATGCCCAGCCCGGCGGCCATGACCATGATTGCCAACCGATCAATCGCCTTCCGTGCTGTGTCTGCATGGATTGTTGTGAACGACCCACCGTGCCCAGTGTTGATCGCTTCGAGAAAGGTCCGGCTTTCCTCGCCCCGCAGTTCGCCCAGAATGATCCGATCCGGCCGCATCCGGAGCGACGCTTCCAGCAGCCGCGCAGGCGTCCGTTCACCTTGGGCACTACGATCCGCCTTGAGTGCGACCGCGTTCTCCTGACGGGGAAACAGCTCGTAGGCATCCTCGATGGTCAGAATCCGCTCCGCCGGGTCCACCATCGACAACAGCGACCGAGCGAAGGTCGTCTTGCCGGTGGATGTCCCGCCAGAGATCAGGATGTTCATGCGCACTTCGACACAAAGCCGCATGGCCTCGACGACCTGCCCGGCCTCGACCAGTTTCATCGCCTCCCCTGCCCTTTCCCGACGCTTGGCGTCGAGGTCAACGAGACCACTATGCAAGAGCCGTGGCTCGATCAGCTGATCGGCCGCGACCTTGAACGGCCGGAAGGTGATGGCCATCCCGCCTTCCACGATGGGCGGTGCAACAATCTGCGCCCGGATCGCCATGTCGCCCCAGACGATCTTTCCGGAGACGGTCGGCTTCCTGTCGGAGAACTGCACGCCGACGGCAGAAGCAATGGCCTGGCCAAGGTTGGACGACAGGGTCCGGTCGATGGACAAATGCGCGACCCGCTCCATGTGCGTCGCGCCCTTCCGCTCGATCCAGACCTTTCCGTCGGGGTTGATTGCCACCTCCAACAGATCGTCTCGCATAAACAGGGGTGCAATCGGGGTCAGGTAGGTGCCGAGGAAACTCGGCCGATCATCCATCACCAGATTTCCAGATCGCGATCGACCATGACCGTGATTGCGGCTCCAGGGGCTACCGTGATGATCGGCGGCAGGCTCGTGTAGGCCTCGACCGCTGAGCCCATGGCAACGCTCAGGTCCTCGCCTATGCTCTCGGCCGTGTCGGAACTGATCTCGTCGGTGTATTTCGCGGCGGCGATGGCGGGGGCGGCCCCGAGAAGGGAAATGAGCGCAGCCGACCCGAACCGCGCACCGAAGCGCGTGTTGACCTTGCCGGTGAGGCCGGAGCGTCCTTGGGCATCGCCACCGAAAGCTTCCATCTGCACGGACTGCCCATCCGGGGTGACAAGCCGTGTCCAGGCCACAAGAATGCGGCCCTGGCCGATGGCCACGTCCGAGGAATAATCACCGAAGAGGCGCGATCCGGCGGGGATCAGGATCTGCGCCTGATCGAAGGACCAGACCGGCCGGGTTACGATCGCTGTAATCTGGCCAGGCAGGCTCGAGTCGACTGCATTCTCGAGGGTCGCTTCGATCATCGTGCCCTGAAGGACGGTGTTCGACGGATTGGCGATCACCTGGCTCACTTCGGTGGCGGTGGCTTCCCTCCCTGACTGCACGAAATCCCGACCTGCCGCATCTCGGCCCTCGGCTGCGGCCTCGGGCATCCCCATACCGGCATCCCCCGCGCCACCCTTCTGACCATCGTCGAAGACGACCGAAGGCGAGGCCACGCGGGCAGCAAGCTGCGCTTCGCGCTCGGCACGCTTGGCCGCGAGCTCAGCCTCGCGTTGGGCTTCCGCAGCGCCCGCGGTGTCGGCGCTTGCTTTCAGGACGGCGATCTCCTGATCAAACTGCCGCCGCATGTCTTCCATCAGGGCGAGGTTCTGCGACTGCGCCTCTTCGAGGGCGAGCGCCAGTTCCTTCGCGGTCTGGTCCTTCTCGGCATCAGCCCTGTCGGCAAGATCACCCAGTTCGCGTTGTAGCCGTTCGACCTCGGACTGGAGCGTGGCGTTCCGCGCTTCCAGGTCTTCGCGCTGTGAGGCCAGTTCGCCTTCGATGTCAGAAAATCCATCCCCGGTGGCCTTCGATTCCGGTCCCGGCTCAATCGCTCCGAAGGGCGAGCCGCCCGCCTGATCCTGGAATTCTTCGACGGCTGAGGTCTCCACATTGGGGATGGCGCGGCTGGAAGGCCAGACCGTCCAGAGCGCCGCAAGGCTCGCGCCTGCCAACAGTGCGCCCATGCCAAGCATTTGCTGCCGGGTCATCTTCGGCTTGGGCCGCTCAACCTTGTAGTCCGGCTCAGTGTCCGTCTGCGGATCGGTCATTTGGGGATCAGCCATGTCAGAACTCCCACCCCTGAAGCTTGGCGAGCAGGGCCGGATCGGTGGTCACGCCGCCATCCACCCGCTCGATGCAAAGGACCTGCGTGCCGATCCGGATCGAATAGGCGGAGCGCAGCCCCGAGACGCGGACGATGCTGCCCCGCGTGCCGGAGTTCAGCGTCACCTCGCGGCCCGTCGCATCGACGCCGAAGATCGAGGGCCGAAGACCCGGTGCGAAGGCGAAGTACGTCGCTTGCCCATCGTTCCAGATATGGACGGGTTTCAGGGTCTCGTCGCCCGACCAGGCATAGCCGATGTCGCGCGACCCTGCCGCCACGGTGGTACGGGTCGTCCGGCTTGTGCCGGTCTCGGGATAGCGCAGGACCAGCCGATAGGTCGGGTTGCGAGACCGGCCCTCGCTGATCGACAACGAGATTGTGCGCCGCCCTGTGTAGATCGTCATGTTGGTCTCGGCCCCGGGGATCAACGGCTTCACGGACACCGTGGTCCGGTTCGAGAGCACCTCGACCTCGAAGGCCTCGCTGTCGCCGAGAAGGACGGAATCGATCCTCTCGCCTGCGCCCAATTCGATGGCGGTGTTCACGCGCAGATGCGTGTCGAGCCGAATGACATCGACGGGGTTGTAGAGGACCGACCGGACACGAGCGTCAGCGCCCATCGACGCGGGGGCGACTTCGGCGTGGGCAACACTCGCGACGCCAAGAGCGCATACAAAGGCAATCCCTGAGAGGAGGAGAGAGCGGCTCATGGATTGGTCTCCAGGGTTTCGGCGTCGACGCGGTAGGCCGAGACGGTGAAGCCGAGCGGGTTTTCCCAGACATGGGCGAGGGAGCGCTCGGTCTTCGGCGCGAAGGCGAACTCGACCGTGGCGACGAAGGGCTGGGTCACCGGCTCCTGCTTCGTCTTGCGCAGGGTTTTCAGGAAACGGATCTGGGCGACGTTCGGCGAAAGGAACGTGATCCGGCGCACGGTCACCGTGACTTCCGCACCGGGCCCATAGACATCGGGCGGATAGGCAGAATTGCCGCCGCCCTTCGACCAGAGAAGTCGCAGACTTTCCTCCGCGCCCCCTGTGGAGCGGCGCTGGACGCTCTCGAGCCGGGCTTGAATGCCTGCGAGGAAATAGCCTTCGCGATCTGAGACGTAAGCCACGAGGAGGCTTTGCTTCAGCGCTTCCTGGTCCTCGATCCCGGTCGGGGCGACCTGCAGGATGTTTTCGGCGTCACCCGTCTGCCGATCGACGAGGACGGTGAAGACCTGGGTTTCCCGCAAAGGCAGGACGAGTACCAGTGCGGTTGCAAGGATCAGGCTCAGCCCGCCCGCGGCACTCGCGACAATCCAGGCGCGCCGGGCCGAGAGGCGGGGCTCCAGCACGAGATCGACATCAAATCCATGCGCCTCCATGGGCGGTCCTCCACTTCTCGAATTCTGTGGCATCAGCTTCTGTCCGGTGTCCGGCTGGCGAGTCGCATCGCGGTCTGCACGGCGGACCGCCCGATCTGTCCGGCGGTGTTCCCGTTCAGGCGAGCATCTGACGGACGGCGACCGCCGGCGTCGAGACCAGCCGCTCCCCGGCCCGCGCCGATCCCCGACGCGATGCCCGTGCGTCCATAGCCCTTGACGCTGTCCGCTGTGCGGAAGGTTGAAGCTGCGACGCTGCCAAGACCGGTCGCGGTCGACGCGAGGGATTGCGCGATCGTCGGCACCATGGCCATGAGGCCGGTGCCGAGCATCATGACCACCACGAAGCTCAAGACATCGCCAATAGTCTCGACTGAGGCCAGGGAGGCCGGGGTGAGGTCCTCCGCGATGTAGATCGTGAAGGCAGCCATTCCGGACGTCAGCATCGGGTAGAGTGCGAAGCCGAGGGCGAGGTTCACCCATCGGTCAAAGAGCGGGGCAGTGACCTTGAAGAGCGTGCAGGCAATGGCCACGGGTGCGAAGATGACAAGGACACCGATCATGATCTTCGCGGCCGAGATCACGATGATCGATACGGTCGCCATGAGGGCTGCCACCAGGAACATAAGGAGGCCCGCAAGGGCACCGGTAATGTAGCTGCCGTTCTGGCTGATCGCCTGACCCACATCGAGGGCTTGCAGGTAAAGGGCATCGAGCCCCTCGTAGAGATCGCCCGATCCATCCCCGAAGGCGTTCATCACGACAGCTCCGATTTCACTCGGGGCGTTAGTCAAAACGACGTAAACCGAATTGAAGTTCGTCCAGGATGATAGGAATGCCGAGGCAACCGCGATCCGAACCATCAGGCCGAGCCCGTTGCGCAGTGTCATCGGCACAGCTTGTGCCATCAGGTTGATCCCGACCAGAGCCACCACCAAGACCGACCCGACCCGGAAGACCGGCACAATCTCGGCTGCCACAGCATAAAATGCTGTAGCGCCAACCGCTGTTGCGGCGGCATCGACCTGGGTCAGAATGTCGGCGATGATGGCCATGGATCACTTGGCCCGGCAGCTTTGCTCAAGCTCGCGAAACCGCGCCTCGGTTGCACGCCGATCTTCATCGCGGATACGTTCCAGCGCCGGGCGGTCTGCATCGGTCAGTTCTGCCGTCGACTTGCCCAAGGCGGCCGTTACAAAGGCGTCGAAGCTGAAGCCGTCGAAGAGGCAAGCGCAGGAGCCTTCTTCAAGCCGCCGAGACATCGCCACGCGAAAATAGGCCTGCCGAGCCACTGCGCGGAACTTCCAATCGGTGATCCCCTCGGGCAAGTCGATCACCTCTTCGCAGGAAGGCCAGTCAGCTGCAGCAAAGATGCCGGTACCGCGCCGCTGCATCTCGGTCAGAAGGTAGAGAGCAGCATCAGCATCCTGCGCCACTACCGCTTCCCGGGTTTCTTCGATCAGCTGAATGTCGCTGAAAGTGGCGATGTCTTCTGCCGCAGCCATGTTGGCAAGGCAGATGAGGGCAGAAACCGCCGCGACCTTGTGAGACGTCCGCCGCATCATTCGGCCCCCGAGTAGTCGAAGAAGCTCTTTTCCTTGGCCTGCTCTGCGGCCCAGTTGACGCCGGTCTGGCCGGCAGCGAGCCCCGCGGCCGCGTTCAGACGCCACATCTGGCCGAGCATGTAGTTGGTCTCGGCCGCCATCCGGGTGTTGAGGTCGATGCTTTCCTTCAGGCCCTCCTGATTGGCGATTTCCGCCACCAAACCGTCGATCCGCGCGAGACTTTGGGCGGCTTCCTCATAGGAAAGCTGCGCCACGCCCATGGCCGTGGCACTCGTCGCTGCGGTCGTCGCGATGAGCTTGTCCTGCGGGTTCTCCGATGACGACAGCCCGGCAAGAGTTTCCGAAGTGAGCCCGGCCCCTTCCAGCGTGTCGCGCATGTATTCGGCGGCCATCTTGTCGCCCATGGTCACATTGCCATCGAGAAGGCTGTCCAGAAGCCCGTCGAAATCCCCGATGGTCAGCGCATCCTGGAAGCCGGAAAGGTCGGTGATCTTGGCCGCCCGCGAACGCAGGTCCTCCATCGAATTGTAAAGGCTCGCGATCTCGTTCAGGCCCGAGATCGACCCAAGGATGCCTTCGAGGTTGGTCAGCTGCTCGAGACCGGTCTCGACCTGTTTTTTCAACTCCTCGATCTGCGCGATCTGGTTTTCGGCATCGCGGAGGGCTGCCTGCAGCTGCTCGATGTTCTTGGCGAGGTTGGTGCCGTCGATGACGGGCACGCCTTGGGCGAAGGCTGCTGACCCGATAAGAGAAAAGCACAGCGCCGCTGTCGCGGCCGTGATGTTACGGTGCATCCGAATACTCCCAGAATGTCGTGTATTGCAGGGCTTGCGCGGCATCCGAGAGCCCACGGGCCGCCTCGACCTTGACGGCACCGGCGCGCAGCCGCAGCGTCAGGGCCATGAGGCGCGCGCGCTCGGCGAGCATGTAGGTGTTCTGGTCGACCGCCTGTTTCGGGGTCTGGGGCTTGGCCTCTGCCAGGAACCCCTTGATCCGGGCCATCGCCGCCTCGATCTGCCCCGACTGCTGGCCGGAATAGCCGATGAAGGCCGAGGACATATTGCCCCATTCGGCACTTGCACCCTCCACCCCCGCCAAAGTGCCGGTTACGTCCGCGCCAGTGATCACCGAGAGGTAGGCGTCGTAGTAGCCCGAGATCCTGCGGACGTAGTTCTGGGTTTCCTCGAAAGGTGGGATGCCACCGTATTTCTGGACGTTGCCGGGCCCTGCGTTATAGGCCGCGAGGGCGAAGTCGATCCGGCCGAAGCTGTTGAGCTGGGTCGCGAGATAGCGTGCGCCACCATCGAGGTTCTGCAGCGGGTCGGTCGGATCGACGCCGAGATCAGCGGCGGTGCCGGGCATCAACTGGCAAAAGCCCATGGCCCCGACCGGGCTGATGGCTGCATTTGAGAACCCGCTCTCCTGCTTCACCAGCGACTGGAGGAGAATGCGCCAGGTCGTGGGCGTGAGCCCGACCTTCTCGACGCCGGGATGAGTCTCATAGCGCGCCGCCGTCGCGATGATCATCGCCTCGACCGTCTCGCCTTCCCCGAAGAGCCGCTGGCTTTCCGGGCTTGCCTCCTCAATGGGATAGACCTCGTCAGCAGGAGGGAAGGTTCCCGTCCCCATCTCGAAGCCGCTGAGGTCGGTCACGCCGGTCGTGTCTGCGAGGAAACGCTCATAGGCGGCCAGCTGCTCGTCTTCGATCTCGCTGAGCTCGGAGCGTGTGCTGAGTTTCTCCCCCTGCTTCACCGCGTCCTCGGCCTGTTCGACGAGGCGTGAGATGAAATTCGACAGCCGCGAGCCGTCGATGATCGGCACTCCCTGGGCCAGGAGGCCCATGGGCACCGCAGTGCCGAGGAGAAGCCCGAGAAGGAGGGGGGCACAACGCATGGGGTGGCTCAGTTCGCGCAATGGGCGTCGGGGGCGTTCATCGTCGAGACGATGACTGTCGTGCCATCGCTTTGCTCCCGCGCCGCGAAGTATTTGCCCTCGGCGCGAAACTGACCGTGGCACGGGGAGACGGCCCCTGTCTCGACGCCAGCACAGGCGGAGAGGAGGGTGAACCCGAGAAGGGAAAGGGGGATCAAGTGGTTGTGTCGGGTCACGTCATGTCCTTCCAGAAATCAGGGCTGTCGCGCCAGCCATAGGGGGCACGGTCTTCGCCGGATCGGCCACCGCCAAGAACGGCGAGCGCGGGCCCGAGGGTGGCCAGGTCCATGTTCACGAAGACCGAGTCCCCGGCCGAGCGCAGGAGGGCGAGGCGCAGGCCACCCGTGGGCGTGCAGAGGAACTCGGCCTCTTTCTCGTTCAGCCGCAGGATCCGGTAATCTTCGGGGTTGGCGCGCGGGTTCGGGTAGAGAAGCTGCGTCACCACGCTTTCCGCGATGATCTGGCCGACCTTGACCCGGGTCAGATGGGTCGGTGTCTGGGTCAGCATCATCACCACGGCATTCTTCTTCCGCATGGTGACGAGCCAGTCATGCAGGCGCTTTTCGAAGATCGGATCGTCGAGCATCTTCCAGGCTTCATCGATGACGATGAGGGTCGGACGGCGATCCTCGATCACTCGCTCGATGCGGCGGAAGAGATAGGCGAGAAGTGCCGAGCGTTCCGTCCCAAGATCGAGGATCTCCGACATGTCGATGCCGACCACATCCTCGGAAAGGCTGATCTGGGATGTGGCCCCCGGTCCAAAGAGCCAGCCATGCCGACCCCCCTGCCCCCATTCGCGGACCCGGCCGACAAGGTCACCCTCGTCGTCGGTTGAGGCCACGAGGGTGGCCAAGCCATCGAAGGTCCGGAGCCGTGGATCGGCCGAAACGATCTGACGGACAGCGGCGTTGAGGCTGACGGTTTGGGCGGTCTCGAAGGCGCGCGAACCTGCGAGGATGTCACCCAGCCAATCGGTGAGCCAGGCTGCTCCGCGCTCATCAGTCTCGGTCTGGAACGGATTGAGACCTGTCGCCTCGCCGATCCGGATCGCGGAATAGCTGCCACCCAGAGCGCGCACGGCCATCTCGAGGCCTCGGTCCTTGTCGATGACGAGGACGCGGGCATGAACCCGCCGCGCCTGCGCCATCAAGAAGGCTGTGCCGAGGGTCTTGCCCGACCCCGTGCGGCCCAATACCAACGTGTGGCCGGCACTCGGCTCGGCACCGCGCTCGCCCTTGTCGTGGAAATTGAAGCGGTAGAGGCTCGAGGTCACCGTCGGCAGCGCCGTGATCGTCTCGCCCCACGGGGACTGTACCTTTGAACGACCTTCCGTCACCCGGTGGAGCGCCGCGAGGTGTGCGAAGTTCTGGGCTGACAAAAGTGCTGTGCGTGGACGATAGGCCCAGTTACCCGGGGCTTGGGCAAACCATGCCGCGCGGGCTGCGAAACTCTCGCGCACTAATGTCGCCCCGCAATCCTGTCCGGCGCGCCATACCTCGGAGGCGGCCTCTTCCAGCTGTTCCGGGCTCTCGGCCGTGACCATGACCGTCAGGTGATGCTTGCCAAAGACCTGTCGACCTGAGGCGACGTTGTCTGCGGCTTCATAGAGCTCCTGACGCAGGGTTTCGGCGGCATCCTCGGAGGCACGCATCTGGCGCGCCGTGCGCTTGATGCGCTCTTCGATCTCGTTGTTGCGGGCGGGCGTGAAGCTGTTGGTGATGACGATGTCGTAGGGCAGTTCCAGCGCGTCCAGCATCCGTGCCCAGGTACGGGCCGGATAGGACTTAACGCCGAAGATCGTCCCGAAGCGCTGCCCGGCGCCGCTATCGATCTCCACCCGTTTGCCAGAAAAGGTCATCTGCAATGACGCGACGGCCTCGGCAAGAAACCGGCCGCGCATCGGAAGGACTTTAGCCATCGGCTGCCCGAGAATTACGCCAAGGAGACCTAGCCATTCCCCCGAAGAAACGGTCAGGCGCCGGAAGCCCAGACCTTGGCAAGCACCGGCCAAGAGCCCCATAGCTTCATTCAGGCGTTCGATCCGCTGGCCAAGATTACCCGTGAACGCCGCTTTGAAAAGAGCGCCAATCAGCGGTGCACGTTTCAGCGCAGTGGGACGCAGTATGAGGGAGATCACCAGCACCCGGCGTTTCAGGGTGCGGGCGCGAAGATGCGCCTGCCAGCGGGCATCGACCGTCGCCGCGAACGCCTCCCCGGAACCCTCACCATCGAAGGGTTTCAGATGTGGGGCGTCTGGCAGGGTCAGCTTGGAGACGTGTAACCCGAACCCTTCGCCCAGCTGGCCGATCAGCCGCGCGAGCGAAGTGGTCGCAAGCGAGAGGTCCCCCTCGTCCGTCGTGAAACTGTCCTGCCCTTCGACCACGGCCGAGGCGATCAGGTCACCCTGCCGGGTCAGGATCAAATTGTCCGCGGGTGCGGAGAGCCAAGGCAAGTGACGGGCGAGGGTTTCGGCCGCGAGATCCTCAGGTCGCAAGACTGATCGTAGCGCCGGCGTGGCCGGGAAGAGAGACTTGAGGTCAGCTGACATGGCGATCTCCGCCAAAGGCTGACTTGCCCCGTGTGCGGGGGGTCCGGGAAAAGACCACCGCGATGGTCTCGAAAAGGTTTGGATTGCGGTCTGCCACGAACCACAGGACCGGATAGCCGATGACGCCGATCAGCAGAAACCGCCAATCGTTGGCGCCCACGAAGGGAATGACCGAGCCCAGCATCAGGCTCACGAAATAGCCGATGGGCAGGCCGAATATCTTCGGCGGCCGGGTGAGGCCGAGGAACAGGGGCGCGTCATACATGGGGAACATCCGAGGGATCGGCCAAGCCGGGTGTGCGATGCCACCCGACCTGTCGCCAATCCCGCCTCAGGGGGCCGCAAAGCCGTCGATGATGGTTGCGGCCGAGAAGACGAGGACCACACCGAAGAAGATGGCAAGGAAGAGGGGCCAGTTCAGACGACCGGTGAACATCATGTAGCCGGCAGCCACGACGGCGAGGATGGCGATCAGCCGACCGATCGGGCCGGTCAGCGCATCGACCACGGTCTGAAGCATGTTCTCCAAGGGGTCGAGGTTCTGCGCGAGAGCGGGCTCCGCGAGCATCGCCGCGAAGGGCAGGGCCAGCAGAAGGGTGTGCAAAGCCAGGCGCGGCAATCGCGCGCCGAAAAAATTGCGGAACATGTGGATTACTCCGAACTGAGGGTTGCGTTGGTCAGCCGCAGAACCTTGGCCACATGGCCCTCGGTTTCGGCGTAAGGGGGAATGCCGCCATAGTCGCGGACCGCTTCGGGTCCGGCGTTGTAGGCAGCGAGTGCAAGATCGGCGGCGCCGAAGTCCTCAAGCTGTGCGAGGAGATAGCGGGCCGAGCCGTGGAGGTTGTCTTCCGGATCATGGGGATCGACCCCGAGCAGATCGGCGGTTCCTGGCATCAGCTGACCCAGGCCGATGGCCCCGACCGATGAGCGCGCATTCGGATTGAAGGCGGATTCCACGGCGATGTTGGCCCGGAAGAGCGCGAGCCATTCCGTCCCGGAGAGCCCGGCCGCTTTCAGCGCCGGATGGCGGAGGTAGTCGTCGCCGACGTCGAGTATGAGGTGCTCGATCTCGGCCGATCCACGCGGACCCCTGCCTTTCTGGGTGGTGCCATAGGACGCAAGTACAAGGAGACCTTCGTCATCAGCATCGGCATCAGCTTTATCTGTGAACTCGGCACCGTTCAGATCGCCGCGTTTGGGAAGCTCTTTGCCAAAATCGAGAACGCTGGCCCGAACCCGCAAGTCCTCTGTCCCTGCCCCCAGATCAATGACCTCGGCCACGGCACCTTGTGCGGCCATGAGCCAAAGCGCCAGCCCTGCGCCGCGGGTCAGATCAGGGAATGGGCTCCACCGCTGCGTCATGGGTCCAGGTCACCTTCTCGCCCTTCTTCAAAGGAACGGGGACCGTGGTCAGACCCAACTCGACCGCGAAGGAGATCAGACCGGTGACGGTCTTGAACTCCCGGGGTTCGAGCCCGCGCGAGATCACCAGAAGGGCTGTCTGATCGCCAAGGCGCAACTGAATGCGCCAGGTGCCTTGCCAGACATTGAGAACCTTCTTTGCGTCCTCGACACAGAGGGCTTCGACGATGCCGCCTTCGGTTAGGGCCTCCTTAAGTCCGGCCTGCAAGATCACCGGGGTCAAGTTCCTCATGGGTTGGCACCTTCCGAAAGCAACACGCTCACGGCAGAACATAGTGCATGTTGCGCTGATGAGAAACATGTCGTCGCACAACGTGACGGCACCACTAGCGGTAGAATCCTATTGCGTCAATAGCGGTGTTTTGCAATTTATGCACATGTTTTGAAACCCCGGACCGCGGATGCCACCTCTCACCTCAAGCCGAACACGCCTCGTCGCCGCCGCCCTGCTCACAATCCCTGTCTGCGGGGTCGCTCATGCTGCGACGGCACTGGACTGCCTGCCGCCTGTCCCGCCCGCGCCGGTCATGGATGCCGCCACGCGTGCCGAGTTTCGCGTGGAGCTCGGGCAGGAGTTCACGGCCTATTTCGATGAGGCGCAGGCCTATCTGCGCTGTCTGGATGCCGCGCGAGCAGAAGTGTCCGAAGAGATCAACCGCGCGATCCGCGACTATCAGGCGCTCGGCACCGAGCCCGACGGTTGACCTCGCCAAAACAAGCCTCCCTGCTCCTTCCCTTCAGGCTCTTTCACAAGGAAACCAGTAATGAACTCTCTACGAGCCGCGGCCGCCGTCGCAGCGACCGCAGTCTCCCTATCGCTTGCGGCGCCGGTTGCCGCCTATCCCGTCGATTGTGCAATCCTTCTCTGCCTTGCAGGCGGCTGGCCGGCTTCAGCGGAATGTGCCCACGCCCGTGCTGTCTTCATCGCTCGGATCACGCCTTGGCCGGTCGAGCCGCCGCTGCAGATCTGGAACTGCCCGATGCGGGCATCTTTGAACCGCGAGAAAGCCCCCATGGAGCGGCTGTTCGAGATCGCGCTGCGTGAGGGAAGAGAGCAACTTCACGAGTCCTGGGGCGAGAGCCCTGCCGAGCTTTATCTGGTCCAAGACCGGGCGGACGTCGACATTTCCGATCCGGCTTACGACTTCGTGCGCTCAATCCATGTCTTCCAGGTCGAATACCGGCGACATCGCAACAGGGACGGTGACTGCAACACCTGGTCGACAATCCGCGAGGGGACCTACGGCGAACAGGGTGACTTCGCCTGGGCGCGGTCCACGCCGGCCCGGGTTCCGTCCGCTTCAGCGTTCCGCCCGGGGACTAGCTGCTCTGACTATTGGTTCCGCGGCGTCTTCGTCGACTGGACCGACTACGAGGGCACCTACGGCTTCGAGGAGGTGCGCTACTGATGACCTGACGTGCCAGCCTGATCTCAAACGATCGAAAGACTAAGACCCCCAAAAACAGAAACGACGCCAGACCATAGGCCCGACGCCGCACTGATTTCCTCGTGGTAGTGGGAATTTAGCGCGAGCTTTGGGTCCGTTCAACCGGCAAATGCCTTTGCCGGAACGAAATTTCGCACACCTCACGGTCTGGTGTCGCCCAAAGACGGAACGACACATCATGGAACTCACGACCGGCGCCATTCTGCGCCGCATCACGGAAACGCCGCTCTCCACGGCGGCGCACAAGCTCGCGACGATCATCCTCGACGGGATCGCCTGGAAGGATGGCTACACCGGGCTGGAGCGCGGAACAGCCGCGTTCACGCTGGCGCAGCTCGCCGAAAAGATGGGGGTTTCGCGGCAGCATTTGACGGCGCTACTGGTCGAGCTCGCTGCGTCAAGCCTGGCACTTGCCCGGTGGAAGCCGAATGGCAAGTTCGCGCCTTGGCTGTTCAGGTTCGGGGGACAAGAGGATACCGATGCGTCGCCAGATGTCGTGTCAGCCTCAGGCGACACATCACTATCAAGAGAGTCTAAGAACAAAACTTACTTTGTGGGAAGAATTGAGATCGCCGCGGGAACCAACGTCTATCGCACACCTTGGGCCGAGCTGATCAAAGCCGCGAAGGAATCGCTCGCCTGCTGGAACGTCGACACGCAGGTCATCTGGGAGCGCTTCCTTGCCTTCAACAGGGCGCGTGGAAATGCACGCGTTCCTGCTGGATACTTGCTCGGCTTCATGCGCCGCTGGCGGACCCACCCATCAAGTACGGCTCCAACATCTTCATCAGCGCCGGAACCGCAGCGCAAAGCAGATCCCACGATGCTAGAGCTTCATGACCAGATACGGGCCGCCCCAAGTTCCAATCGGCAGTTTCATGCGTCGGATCTCTGCAGGCTGATTGGGCAGGCTGCTTATGAGGCTCGAGTCGTCGATACTGTCCAGCAGTTTGGATGCCCTAGGTTCGCTGCAGCCCTCGCGGTGCATGGACAGGCAGTGTTGGCAGGAGAGATATCAAAATGACGCTCAATCATGGCCAAGGCCGCAGCTCCGCGAGCGTGATCAGAAGGCAAGACCGCAAAGAGCGCGCCGGTTTTTTCATGGAGAGGTGTCGACTGAAGATGAAAGTCGTGTGCCACCGAGGCGAATATTCCGGCCGGAAACATAAATGCGTTTCAACAAACGCTGTTGTGAAAGCCGCGAATGACTTTTCAAGAGTAAACTCGAAACTTCAGGCGACCTGTTCTCGTGAGAGCCATGCTGCCAGCCCCGTTGACAGTCACTGTCATGCGCTTCTTCAGCGCTACAACCCCACGATAGAACCTTTGATCTCCTTTCGTTCATCCCGAGCTAGCCCGCGCCCCTTTATGAGCGCATAGACTGCCGGGATCACGACCAGCGTCAAGATCGTCGAAGACACCATGCCGCCGATCATCGGCACTGCGATGCGGCTCATCACTTCGGACCCGGTGCCGTGTGCCCAGAGGATCGGCATCAGGCCCGCCATGATGGCCACCACCGTCATCATCTTGGGCCGGACCCGTTCCACCGCTCCGACCATGATCGCGGCGTCTAGATCGGTACGGGTGAAGGAGCGGCCCGAGCTGACGACGTCGGCCCTGCGTTCGGCGAGGGCATGGTCGAGGTAGATCAGCATGATCACCCCGGTTTCTGCCGCGACACCGGCCAGTGCGATGAACCCGACGGCCACCGCGACAGACGTGTTGAATCCCATCCACCACATCAGCCACACGCCACCCACCAACGCGAAGGGCAGCGACAGCATGACAATCAGCGTTTCGGTCAGGCGGCGAAAATTCAGGAACAAGAGTAGGAAGATCACCGCCAGGGTGACCGGCACCACGATGGCCAACCGCGCCTTGGCACGTTCGAGGTATTCGAACTGTCCACTCCAGCCCAACGAGTAGCCGGGCGGCAGCGCTACCTCGCGCGCCACCGCCGCCTGCGCCTCGGCGACGTAGCCGCCCAGATCGCGGCCTGCGATATCGACGAAAATATATACCGCCAACTGCCCATTCTCGGTGCGGATCGACGTAGCTCCGCGTGCCCGCTCCACCTTGGCCACCTCACCCAAGGGCACGGTTCCGCCACCGGGCAGCGCCACCTGCACTTCGCGCGCGATGGCATCGGGGTCTTGCCGCAGCGCCGCCGGATAGCGCAGTGCCACGTTGTAGCGCTCGCGCCCCTCCACGGTCTGGGTGATCGCCTCGGCCCCCAGCGCCATGGCGATGACTTCCTGCACATCCCGGATGGACAGGCCGTAGCGCGCCATCCTTTCCCGGTCGGGCACGATATCGAGATAATAGCCGCCGATCACCCGTTCGGCATAGGCGCTACTGGTGCCAGGAACGTTGCGCAGAACCGATTCGACCTGCCGTGCGATTGCCTCCATCTCGGTCAGATCGGTGCCGAAGACCTTGACCCCGACAGGGGTGCGGATTCCGGTCGCCAGCATGTCGATGCGGGCGCGGATTGGTTGGGTCCAGACATTCGAGACACCGGGGAATTGCAGGGCGGCGTCCATTTCGGCGCGAAGGCTTTCCATCGATACGCCGGGGCGCCATTCGTCTTTCGGCTTTAGCTGGATGATCGTCTCGAACATCTCTGTTGGCGCGGGGTCGGTAGCAGTCATTGCACGGCCTGCTTTGCCGAAGACTGTCAGGACTTCGGGAAAGGTGCGGATGATGCGGTCCTGCATCTGCAAAAGTTCCGCCGCCTTGGTGACGGACAGACCCGGCAGCGTGGTCGGCATGTACATCAGCGTGCCCTCGTCCAGTGCCGGCATGAATTCCGACCCCAGCTGGCGCGCGGGCCAGACGGTGGCGACAAGCGCCATCAGCGCTAGAACGATTGTGAACACCCGCGCCCTGAGCACCCATGCAATGACCGGACGATAGAGCGCGATGAGGATGCGGTTCACCGGGTTTTTGTGTTCCGACACGATCCGCCCACGCACGAAGATCACCATCAACGCAGGCACCAGCGTGACCGACAACAGCGCCGCCGCTGCCATGGCGAATGTCTTGGTTGCGGCGAGCGGGCCGAACAGACGCCCCTCTTGCCCTTCCAGCGCAAAGATCGGCAGGAACGACACGGTGATGACGAGAAGGCTGAAAAACAGCGCCGGTCCGACCTCGGACGCGGCCTCGATCAAAACCTCGGCCCGCGGCTTGCCTGGCTCGGCGCGTTCCAGATGTTTGTGCGCGTTTTCGATCATCACGATGGCGGCGTCGATCATCGCACCGATGGCGATGGCGATGCCGCCAAGGCTCATGATGTTGCCACCGATTCCAAGCGCGCGCATGGCGGTGAAGGCCATGAGCAGGCCCACTGGCAGCATGATGATCGCCACCAGCGAGGACCGGACATGCAGCAGGAAGACGAACGTGACCAGCGCCACGACAAGGCTTTCTTCCAGTAGCGTGGTGCGCAGGGTGTCGATGGCGGACAGGATCAAGTTCGACCGGTCGTAGACGGTGACGATCTCCACCTCCTCGGGCAGGCCCTGCCGGATCTCATCGATCTCGGCCTTGGCATTGTCGATCACGTCAAGCGCATTGGCCCCGACCCTTTGCAGCACGATCCCGCTGGCCACCTCGCCTTCGCCGTCGAGTTCGGCGATGCCCCGACGTTCGTCCGGCAAGATCTCGACCCGCGCCACGTCACGCAACAGGACCGGCACGCCACCCTCTGCGCGGATCGGCACCATTTCCAGGTCGGCGATCCCCTCCAGATAGCCGCGCCCGCGCACCATGAACTCGAATTCCGACAGCTCGACCGTGCGCCCGCCGGTGTCCATGTTGCTGGCGGCGACGGCCTCGCCGATCTCTGACAACGTGACACCGAGCGCCCGCATCCGCACCGGATCGACGGTGACCGAGTATTGCTTGACGAAGCCGCCGACGCTGGCCACTTCGGACACGCCATCGGCGCGGCTGATGGCAAAGCGCATCACCCAGTCCTGCAAGGACCGCAACTCGGCCAGGCTGAGGTTCTCGCCCTTCAGCGCGTATTGATAGACCCAGCCGACGCCAGTGGCGTCCGGACCGAGGGCGGGTGTCACGCCATCCGGCAGACGCGCAGCAGCGGCGTTGAGGTATTCCAGAACGCGGGAGCGTGCCCAGTAGGGGTCCACCCCGTCCTCGAAGATCACATAGACAAAAGAGATGCCGAAGAACGAGAACCCCCGCACCACGCGCGATTGCGGCACGGTCAACATTGCCGAGGTCAGGGGATAGGTCACCTGATCCTCGACCACCTGAGGCGCTTGCCCCGGATACTCGGTCAGCACGATCACCTGTACGTCTGACAGGTCGGGAATGGCGTCGATCGGCAGAGTGCGCAGTGACCACAGGCCCGCCGCCACGGTGAAGACGGTCGCAAACAGCACCAGCAGTACGTTTCTGGCAGACCAGGCGATGATCTGGGCGATCATGGCTTCGCCTCCGGCGCGGAGTCGGGAGCTGCAAGGGCTGCAAGGGCCGCGTTGAGGTTGCTTTCCGCGTCAATCAGGAACGTGGCCGCGCTGACCACCACGTCGCCAGCCACAACTCCGCTGACGATCTCGATCATGCCTCCGCCCCTGCGCCCGACGATCACCGGCTCGGGCCGGAACCGGCCTTCGCCCAGATCAAGGATCACCACCTGCCGGTCGCGGGTGTCGATGAATGCGCCTTCTGGCACCTGTACGACCGGTGTCTGGTCCAGCATGATTTCCACGTCCGCGAACATGTTGGCGCGCAACAGGCCATCGGGATTGGGAAGTTCGATCCGCAACTTGGCCGTGCGGGTCAGCAGGTCGAGTTCAGGGTAGATGGTGGCGATCCGACCCGGCGTCGCTTCCTCGCCGAGGCCCTGAAAACTGACCCGCACCTCGGACCCCGGGACGATGTCCGTTAAAGCGGACTCCGGCACTTCAGCGATCACCCAGACGGTCGAGACATCGGCGATCCGAAAGAGGGTTTCGCCGGCCTCGGACATCATGCCTTCGACCGCCATCCGTTCCAGAACCACCCCGCTACGCGGGGCCATGATCGGGATGCTGACGGTTGTCTGACCTTCGATGGCAATCCGGTCAATGACCTCGCCCGGCACGCCGAGATTTTCCAGCCTTTGTCGCGCGCCCTCTCGCTGTCTCCCTTCTGACCGAACATCGGTCACGAACTGCGCAAGTGCCGATGCGATCTCTGGTGAGTAAATTGTCACCAGCGGCGCACCTTCGGCAATCGTGCTCCCGGTGGTCACATCCGCCACAGTCTCGATGAAAGCATCGGCGCGCAGCGAAATGACGCTGATCTTGCGCTCATCCAGCACCACGATCCCCGGCGCGCGCAGGGATGCGGCCAGCGGTGCCAGCACGGCCTCACTTGTCCGCACCCCGGTCCGTTGCCGTTTGCCGGGTGAGACAGTAACCGACCCTTCGTCACCATCGCCACCCTCATAGACCGGAATGTAGTCCATACCCATCGAGTCCTTCTTCGGCACCGGCGAGGTGTCGGGCAGACCCATCGGGTTGCGGTAGTAAAGTACGGTGCGCTCGCCCCCTTCCTCGGGGGCGGGCGCGGCGACAGGCTTGTCGGACGGGTCCAGCGAGATGTCCTCGCTGGACCGCACTGGCAGGAAGGCGCGGCCATCCGCTGTCACGGCTTCTGTGCCCGACCATTCCGGCAGCCCGTCCGGGTGGCGCCAATAGATGACGGCTCCGGTCGGTTCCGGTGCGGGCATCGCTGCGACATCGCGGCCCAGCAGCATGGAGACCTGCATCACGGCAGCGTCCTGCAGGCTACTGACGGTGAAGCCCCGCTCTCCAGCAGCCAGCCCGCCCCAGGCGGCGGCCCCTGCCACGACGCCGAGTGTCACCAATCTAGCCGCGCCGCTCATGGACCGGCCTGCAGCTCGATTTCGGCCGAAACGGTTTCAGGTTCGCCCTGAACCTTGGCCGCGACCGAGAACCTCCAACCGCCGGCCATCGTCAGATCGGTGGTAAAGCGGTAGTTTCCGGGCACGTCGGAGGGCATCGCCGTTACCGGCGTAGTCATCATTTCCATCCCGTCTGGGGCCATGTCCATGCGGGTTGCGTAGATGACAGCTCTTTCGACCGGCTTGCCGGTGCGAAGGTCGGTCAGCCGAACTTCGAGGATTGCGCCTGAGCCGACGCTGTGATCGGTGGAAACCAGATCGAAGCGATAATCCTCTGCGCCTGCCAAGACAGCGGACGAGGACACTGCTAGCGCAAGCACAGCGCCGCAGAAACCAGCGTAAGTCGTTTTCATAGGAAGTAACCCCATTGGATTGATTGAAGCCTTGCCCCGATCGCCCAAGAGGCGCGGGTGCAACCGGTATCATCTGCGCGTCAAGACACGCGGCGGGGTCAGGTGCGGGGAGGTCGCTTCAAGCCATCTGGTGGCAACCCGGACGGCGGAGGTTGCTCCGGCATCATCAGGGACACGATGGCCTCGGGAGAATTGAACAGCACTTCTGGAGTCTGCGGCAGGGCAAGGGACGGAACTCCGCACCGCATCATCATCATGCAAGCGGCACCACAGGCCGGATCCTCGGGGCAGTCGCCTTCGCAGCAAGGATCCGACACTGCGGCAATTTCGGCTGCAAGGCTGGCCGATGCCTCAAAGGCCGTGGCCCCAAACAGGGTCACAACCAACAGCAGAGCCAGAAATGATCTAAAAATCGCAGCCATTCGCCCTGAATGGCACAGCTCGGACGATCCGGCAACACACGTCCGATTGATCTTTCAACTGCGCAGCGGGTGCACATCCCAACTGGCAGGACGCCAAATGACCATCAGGTTCCTCTGGGAACCAGGAGGATGATTGCGGCACCTACGACGCAGAGAACCGCTCCGGTCACATCCCAGATGTCAGGTCGCTGCTTTTCGACGGCCCAAAGCCAGCCAAGCGAGGCTGCAATATAGACCCCACCATAGGCCGCGTAGGCGCGGCCAGCAAAATCGGAAGGGGCCAGGGTCAGTAGCCAAGCGAATGCCGCCAGACTGAGGAGACCGGGCACAAGCCAGAGGGCACTCGCACCCTGCCTCATCCAGGCCCAGACCGCAAAACAGCCGACGATCTCGGCCAAAGCGGCACTTGCGTAAACAAGGATCGTCATCATTTGACATGCCGTCCCGGCAGGCGAAACTCTCCGAATATCGCGCAGTCGGCGGCGGTTCCCGTCCTGCACCCTTCATCGCATCGAACGAGGATTGCGGTCAGGTCTGCCTCCAAAGCCTTCAGTTCCGCCCGTCTCGCACGCAGAGCGCGGATATGGTCCTCGACCACGGGGCGCGCTGTGGCGCAGGCGGATGCGGGGGCGTCTGCCGCAGTAAGCAGGTCACGGACCTGAGGTATCCCCAGACCAAAATCACGCGCTCGCCGGATAAACGCCAGTCGGGCGACATCAGCCTGACCGTAGGACCGTCTTCCAGCTTCGCTGCGCAAGGGTGCCGCCAGCAGACCGATGCTTTCGTAATACCGGATCGTCGGCGGCGTGCACCCTGACCTGTCCGCGAGTTGGCCGATGGAGAATGCCATCACACGATCTCCCCAAAATTCAACTTGCTCTTAAAGTAACTTGAAGAGCTAGACCACCTCAAGATGCAGATACGGAGGATCTCATGGTTTCGCGAAGACTTGTCATCACCGGAACAGTCGCGGCCTGCGCTGCCTGTTGTGCCCCGCTTGTCGTGCCTTTGGTCTGGCCTGCGCTCATTGCCGCCGGACTGGCTGGAACCGGGGGCTTAGTAAGCGGATGGCTGGCCAGCCTACCCCTCGATGTGATCTTGTGCAGTGCCATCGCGCTGGCCGTTCTGGCTGGCGGCGCGATGTGGCTTCGGAAACGTGGACGGCAAATGAAACAGGTTTCCAACCTTGCCGATGGTGCCCAATGTGACCTTGAAAGCTGTGGACCTGAACGCAAGAAGGCGGCCGCCACATAAAGCACGCGGCAAGAGGCTCACCTATTCCAGATGGTCTGCGTGCGGATGACAATGATCGGTTGCGCAATGGGCGTGATCTCCCAGCACCTCGATCACCCGGCAATCGGCGATCTTCCCGCCTGCACATTGCACGACCATGCGTTCCAGTTCGGCCTTGAGCGCGGTCAGACGCGCCAGGCGGCTTTCAACCTCAGCTAGCTGCGCCCTGGCGATGGCGTCGGCGGCGGCGCAAGACTGATCGGGCCTGTCCGACAGGCTCAGAAGATCGCGGATTGCTTCGAGCGTAAAACCCAGACCGCGGGCGTGCCGGATGAACGCTAGACGCTCCAGCGCCTTTCGGCTGTAGAGCCGCTGATTGCCCGCGCTACGTTCGGCCTCTGGCAAGAGGCCGATCTGCTCGTAGTAGCGGATCGTCGGAACCTTCACACCGGCAGCGTCTCCCAATTTTCCGATGGTCAGCATCACATTCCCCTTGAAGCTCTAGTTGCTAGAGAACTTAGGTTCCTGATTCGATAAGGGCAACTGTCCGCTTCCGGGCAGGAGGGAAGACGATGTCGGGTTCAAAAAGCGAAGAATTCTGCGACTGGACCGTGTCCGGTATGGACTGCGGGTCCTGCGCGACGAAGATCAAGGATGCGGTTTCGCGTTTGCCCGGGGTGAGCGATGTCCAGGTCGCGATCATGTCGGAACGCCTGCGTCTGACGCTGGATGAGGCGCAGACCGGACGCGACAAGGTCGAAAAGACCGTGCGCGCCCTTGGATACGGGATCGAACCCCGCAAGGCGGGCGCGAAGAAGGACTTCATGCTGCCCGGTGCCGCCAACAAGGCCGAAGACGAGGACGCCGCGGACCACAGCCGCGACGATGGCCACGATCATGCAGGGCACGACCACGGTCCGGCAGCGACGGCCAGCGCAAAGAGCGACGATTCCGGCC
>NZ_PVEP01000008.1 GCF_002973535.1 Albidovulum denitrificans | reverse complement strand
ACCGCTTCCATCAGCGCCTTGATCGAGTTCTCGCCGATCTCCGCGTCGCGCCCTTCCAGAGCCGCAAGCGCCGAGCCCTTGATGATCGGAATGTCGTCGCCCGGATAGTCGTAGGAGGACAGAAGCTCACGCACTTCCATCTCGACCAGCTCCAAGAGTTCCTCGTCATCCACCTGGTCGACCTTGTTCAGGTAGACGACCATGTAGGGAATGCCGACCTGACGGCCGAGAAGGATATGCTCGCGCGTCTGCGGCATCGGGCCGTCGGCCGCGTTCACCACCAGGATCGCGCCGTCCATCTGCGCCGCACCCGTGATCATGTTCTTGACGTAGTCGGCGTGGCCCGGGCAGTCGACATGGGCATAGTGACGCGTCGGCGTCTCATATTCCACGTGCGCGGTCGAGATCGTGATCCCCCGCGCCTTCTCTTCCGGCGCCGCGTCGATCTGGTCATAGGCCTTGAAATCACCGAAATACTTCGTGATCGCAGCCGTCAGCGTCGTCTTGCCGTGGTCAACGTGACCAATGGTCCCGATGTTCACGTGCGGTTTCGTCCGTTCAAACTTTGCCTTTGCCATATCGCGGGCGCCTCATGCTCGGGGGGGCCGGCGCGGCCCCCGTGTCAACATCGCGCGCTACCTATTGGCTGGAGGCCGAAAAATCAAGCGTCAGTTGGCCGCGGCGGGTGTCGCGGGGGCGGACGTGCCGGCGGGCTTGGCAGTGGGCTTGGGCGGCGCCACCTTCTCTGGCCCCTCGGCGGCGGTCACGGCCGCCCGCGCGGCGGCAGCCTCGGGCGTGAACCAGGCCTTGTTCTCCACCAGCCAGTCATTGATAAGCCGCGCCGCGTTTTCCGACAGCGCCTTCATCTGCTCCTCGCGGCTCCGGGTCAGGCCGGAACCGACGACGGTCGATCCCGAAAGCCCCTCGAAGACGGTAAAGGTCTTGGGTTCGGAATTGACGGTCCGCTGCGCGCTGTCGTCCCAGATGTTGACGGTAATCGCCAGCACCGATTTCGGGCTGAGGACAAGGGGAATGCCCGGCACGGCCAGCGCATAGGCATCGACGCCGATGCCGATATGGTAAAGCTTCTCGCCCTGATACCGCTCGAATCGCGCGGCGATGGCGGTCTTGATCGCCTCTTCCCATTCGGCGGGCGTCGCCTGGCGCGAGGGGCCGACAGGCTTCGCATTCTTCGCCACGACGATGTTGTAGCCGAGGCTGAAATCGCCGAAATCCTTCGGCGGACCGGAAAGGTCGTTGTTCGCGCAGGCAGCGAGAACGAGAAGCCCCGTCAGGGCCGCGAACAGTCGGACGAGTCTCATGCTTCCCCCATCGGTCATTCCCCCAGCCATAGCCCGTCACGGCGGGCCGGGCAATCGGATAGGCTTGGCCGCACGCGGCCGCGCGCCTATATTGACCGGCGAAAGGAGCGTTTCATGGACATGATCGCGCCGGGGGCAGAGGCCGGGGTTCCGGTCCGGGTTCCGCTGGTCACCAAGCCGATGGGCGTCTGGGGCAGCTTCCAGACCGGCCGTCAGAACGTCCTTGAACTGATCCCCGAGATCGCACTGCACCAGCCCATCGTCTCAGGCCGGACCGTCAAGCGCTGGCACATGGTCATGGACCCCGGCGCGCTGCGGCGCATTCTGAAGGACCGGGTGGAGGATTATCCGAAGTCGGACGTCACCAAGATGATCCTGCGCCCGGCGATCGGCGACAGCATGTTCATCGCCGAGGGCGCGCATTGGCACTGGCAAAGACGCGCCGCCGCCCCGGCTTTTTCCCCGCGCAACGTGCAGGCGCTTGGCCCGGTGATGACGGCCGCGGCCGAGATCGCCGCCGAACGGATCGGCCAGACCGAAGGCCGCGCGACGAATGTCTTCGATGAGATGGTGACGACGACCTTTCAGGTGATCTCGGACGTGACCTTCGCGGGCGGGCGCGCCTTTGACCGCGAGGCGGTGCATCACGCGATCAACAGCTATATCGAAAGCACCGCGCGTGTGTCCTTCCTGGACATCGTCGGCGCACCGTCCTGGATTCCCCGACCATCGCGGCTTGTCACCGGATCGGCGATGCGGGCGATGAAGACGATGGCGGATCAGGCCATCGAGGACCGCCGCGGCGCGCCCGACCACGGCATTCCCGACCTTCTCGACCTGCTGCTGGATGGCGAGGACCCGGAAACGCAGCGGCGCATGTCGACCTCGGAACTGCGTGACAACCTGCTGACCTTCATCGTCGCGGGGCATGAGACGACGGCGCTGTCGCTGGCCTGGGCGCTTTATCTCTGCGGCTTCGACCCCGCCGTGCAGGACCGCGCGCGGGACGAGGCGAAGGCGGCGCTGGGCGACCGGGCGGCGACAGTCGCGGACCTGCCCGCCCTGCCCTTCTGCCGCCGGATCGTGGATGAGGCGCTGCGCATGTATCCGCCCGCCGCCTTCCTGTCGCGCACGGCCAGGGCGAAGGACAGGCTTTGCGGGCGCGAGGTTCTGCCCGGCGACACGGTCATGCTGCCGATCTACGCGCTGCACCGGAACCACCTTCTGTGGCCCGATCCGCACCGCTTCGACCCGGACCGTTTCGCCGGGGATGCCAGCTATGACCGCTTTGCCTATCTGCCTTTCGGCGGCGGGCCGCGCATCTGCATAGGCGCCTCCTTCGCGTTGCAGGAGGCGGTCATCATCCTGGCCACGCTTCTGGCGCGCTTCCGCTTCACCCGCGTTCCGGGCCGCGATCCGCGCCCGGTCCTGATCCTGACGCTGCGCCCCGAAGGCGGTGTCTGGCTGTCGGTGGAACGGGATTGAGGGCGAGACGCCAAATTTCCCCCTATCGACCGGGGACCCGATCTGTAGGCTTTGCACTGGAACAGGAAAACCGGGGGTATTGAGAATGAGTTTGATGGGAACGCTGGCCAAGGTCGCGATCGGTGTCGCGGTCGCCAAGGGCGTCAGCAGCATGATGGGCAAGAAAGCCTCTGGCTCCGCAGGTAGTGGCGGGACGTTTGGCGGGACGCATTCGCCCGGCCGGACCCAGGGCGGCGGGCTTGAGGACATGATGGGTGAGGTTCTGGGCGGCCGCCGCAGCCCGCAGGACCAGAGCGGCGGCATGTTCGGCGGATCGGGCAGCACCGGCGGCACCGGCGGGGGCCTGGGCGATTTCCTGAATGAACTTGGCAAATACGCGCCGGGCGGGGCCGGATCGACCGGGACGACGACCAGCCGCGGCGGTTCCGGTCTGGATGACCTGATCGGGTCACTGGGCGGCGGTAGTGGTGGTGCCTCGGGCGGCGGGCTTGGCGACCTCCTCGGCGGTATCCTTGGCGGCGGCGCGGGTGGTACGCAATCCGGCGGCGGGCTTGGCGATCTGCTGGGCGGGCTGCTTGGCGGGATGGCCGGGGGCGCGGCGGCGGGCCAGGGCGGCAGCTTTGGCGATCTTCTCAACCAGTCGCTTGGCAACCGGGGCGAACCCGACGCCGCCCCCACCCCGCAACAGGACGCGGTCGCGGGGCTTCTTCTGACGGCGATGATCCAGGCGGCCAAGTCCGACGGCAAGATCGACGCCGAGGAACAGCGCAAGCTGATGGGCAATCTGGGTGACGTGACGCCCGAGGAGAAGCGCTTTGTCGAGGCCGCGATCCGCGCGCCGATCGACGTGCAGGGCCTTGCGCGGCAGGTGCCGAAGGGGCTTGAGGCGCAGGTCTACACCATGTCCCTGATGGCCATCGACCTCGACAACCGGAATGAGGCGACCTACCTGCACCAGCTTGCCACCGCGCTTGGCATCGACCAGCGCCATGTCAACGCGATCCACGCCCAGCTTGGGGCGCCCGCACTCTACAGCTGATCACCTTGGGGCGCCCGCACTCTACAGCTGATCACCAGGGTGAGGCAGGCCCGGCAAAACCACGCAGCCGGGCAGGACGGGCGGGGCCATGGTCCCGCCCGTGTTCGTATGGCGAAGGGGTCAGTCCCCCTTGGCGCAGATCGCCTTCAACGCGGCCCAGTCGTCATCATCGAGCGAAGGGCGCGTATCGCCCTGCATCCCCGCCTGATCATGCGCGCGCTGCGCCCGCCCTGCGCTCAGCGGGTGGGAAGAGGTATATTCCGGCAGCATGTCGGTATCGGCCGAAATCCGGTCGAAGAACCCCGCCAGCCCCTCGGCACTGATCCCGGCACCGTCCAGAAGGCCCAGCGCATAGCGGTCCGCCTGCGCCTCGGCATCGCGGGTATAGGAGGCGCGCATCAGGTATTCGCCCGCCGCCGCGATGGCCGTGCCGCCGCTGACATCGCCAAGGATCATCGACAGGATGCCCGCCGACCCCGCCGCGCGCAGCGCGATGCGCGTCGGATCGCGCGCGGCGACATGGCCGATTTCATGCGCGAGAACCCCCGCGACCTCATCCGGCCCCTCGGCCTTGTCCAGAAGCCCGCGAAAGATCACGATCTGCCCGCCCGGCACCGCGAAGGCATTGACCATCTTGTGGTCGAAAACCGAAAGCTGAAGGTCATAGCCAAGGTCGCGCCCCTCGATCAGGCGGTCCTTCATCCGGTTCAGCGCGGCAAGGCCATCGGGGTTGGTGCAGGTCAGGTCGCCCGCGCCCTCCTCTTTCACCATCCATTCGACCTGCCGCATGACCGAGCGGCCAAAGGCCGTCTCCGTCTCCACCGGCAGGTGACCGGCGAGATAATCCGACAGCGCGGGCAGGATCACGAAAAGCATCAGCACCATCGCCGCCGTCGCCGCGCCCAGCCAGAGCAGGACCTTGCGGACCGTCCCCGCATGCACGTCGCGCTTGCCAAGATCGGGAACCATGCGGCGGAACCAGAGGATCGCCAGCGGATCGGTGACGACCAGCCGCGCCGGATCGCGCGGCGCCTCATCCCCTTCATCGGAATGAAGGGTCAGGGTGATGCTCTTTTCGTCGGACTGGTCGCGAAGCGCGCGCAGCCGGTTCATCTGCCACAGGAACTGGTGGCCCTCTGACGTCTCGAGGACCAGCATACGCTGATCCTCGGACGGCCAGACAAGAACCGGCTGACGCCGTGCGGAGAGGCCGTCATAGAAGCTTGCGGCAATCTTGCCGGACGGCACCTCCGGCGCGGTCATATCGCCGCGCCAACATCAAGCGCATCGGCGAACCCGCCCGCATCGGCGGCCGGATCGTAGGCGCGCTGCTGAACCTCGTCGATGATCGAGGGATCGGTCAGGGTCAGTGTTTCGGCGAAATGGGCGATGATCGGCTGGATGAGGAAGACCAGCCCCAGCGCCCCGGCGGCGATGAACACGCACAGATACAGCACCGCGATCAGCACAAACATGGCCGGGCCGGGGGCGCCCCCGGTGGCCTGGCTGGCGGCGGCCATTGCGGCGATGATCGCGCCGAAGAGAAGCATGCCAATACCGATAATCAGGCTGATCGCGATGCTGCCCAGGATATAGATACCGATGATGCGGCCAGTGCGCGGCTCGGCCCGGAAGATCCGGCGCCCCATGAGGATCGTGTTGTCCATCAGGTAGCGATAGGCGTGAACGCGGTAATAGAGATAGCCGATGGCGGCCCAAAGCAGGCCGATGAAGGTCAGCACAATTCCGATCATCGCGATGGCAGAGAGGTCCTCGCCACTTGAGCCCTGCGCCATCACTCCGGCCACGACCATGGCCACGAAGCCAAGCACGACAAGGGCAAGGCCGATCAGAACATGGCGCATGGCGCCGTAAAGCCCGGTCCAGCGGCCGTCCTGCGTGAACTTCTGGTCGCCGTACCAGCTGCGGTCGGTCTTGTATTTCTCAAGCCAGAAGGTCTGGCGCGGCAGCAGGATGCCCAGCGTGACGACGGTCAGCGCCCCATGCGCGATGGCGCGCCAGACATAGCCCCAGGCACCCTTGTCCATGCCGAAACGAATGCCCATGAAGCGCGTCCGCGCCATCATGTAGCGCCGCGCGCGGTAGCGGGCGAAGATCATCAGCGGCATGATCGCGAAAAGCGAGATATAGACGACCGCAATCTGCATCAGGGCCTGCGCCTCCGATTTCGGCTCAAGCACGAAATGCATGCCGAAATAGAACAGGATCAGCTGGACCAGGCCCAGATAGATCGCGAGAACGACAACCGCGACGAGAAATCCAAGGAATTTCTCAAGCCCGGTCCCGGTATATTCCGGCCGGTTGCCGCCAAGATCAACGGACGACCAGATATAACGCCGGATACGGGTCTTGCCCCAGAAGCGATAGATGCCGAGGGTGAGGATCGTGAACAGGCCGTTCAACAGTGCGAGGCCGAAAAGAGCGCTTCCTGTTCCAGTGTAACGTGCCATAACGGCAGGGGATTTCAGATCAAACATGGTCACCACTTTAGTTTAACGCAACCGCGCGATAGCGGCTAATTAAGGAAATTTGTTGTCCCTCGGGAAACCATGCGGGGGCGTTTTGCCCACACCGGCCCGTTTGGCGACCCAATCGGTCATATCCTCGGTCCGCGTGTTCCCGTTCGACATCGGCCAGGACAACCCCTTGGCGAGTTCGAATGTCGTCAGGTCGGACAGGCCGCCGTCAAGCTCCAGCACCCCCTGACGCCCGCGCGCCATGTTGTATTTCTGAAGCCGGACGCCCTTGCCGCGGGTCATCTCCGGCAGATCGGCCAGCGGGAAGACCAGAAGCTTGCGGTTCTTCGACACGATCGCCAGATGATCGCCCGCGACGCGCTTGCAGATCGCCATCCGCGCCTCGGACGGCAGGTTCATCACCTGCTTGCCCGCCCGCGTCTGCGCCACCGTCTCATCGGCCGAGACGACGAAACCCTCGCCCGCCGTCGAGGCGACGATCAGCTTTTCGCCGGGCCGGTAGATCAGCAGATCGACGATCTCCGCCTCATTCGGCAGGTCGACCATCAGGCGCACCGGCTCCCCCAGCCCGCGCCCGCCGGGCAGGTTCGCACCCAGAAGCGTGTAGAACCGCCCGTTGGCCCCGGCGAGCAGGATCTTGTCGGTCGTCTCGGCATGGAAGACAAAGCGGCCTTCGTCGCCGTCGCGGAACTTGACCTCGGCATCGACCGGCTGATGCCCCTTCATGGCGCGGATCCAGCCCATCTTCGAACAGATGACGGTGATCGGCTCCCGCTCGATCATCGCCTCAAGGGGGACCTCCTCAACCACGGTGGCATCGGCGAAATCGCTGCGCCGGGCGCCGCCGGGGGCGTCCTTGCCAAAGCGCTTCTGGATGTCCTTCAACTCCCCCACGATCTTCTTCCACTGAAGCGTGTCGGAGTTCAGCAGGTCGTCCAGCTCGGCGCGTTCGCGCATCAGCGCGTCCTGCTCCTTGAGAAGCTCCATCTCCTCAAGCTTGCGCAGGGACCGCAGGCGCATGTTCAGGATCGCCTCGACCTGAACCTCGCTCAGCCCGTCGGTGGAATGCGGCAGGGTCAGGGGGGAGACATAGTCCTTCTCCGACGTCGCGCGGGCCTGCTTGCGCGCCCAGTCCTCGGCCATCAGCGCGGATTTGGGATCGGCGTCGTAACGGATGATGTCGATCACCCGGTCAAGGTTCAGGAAGGCGGTGATGAAGCCTTCCAAGACCTCAAGCCGGTGGTCGATCTTGTCCATCCGGTGCTGGCTGCGGCGGATCAGAACCTCGCGCCGGTGGTCGAGGAAGGCGCGCAGCACCTCTTTCAGCGAACAGACCTTCGGCACGCGCCCGTCGATCAGCACGTTCATGTTAAGGCTGAACCGGGTTTCGAGGTCGGAGTTGCGGAACAGCATCCCCATCAGCATCTCGGGATCGACATTTCGCGAACGCGGTTCCAGCACGATGCGGATGTCATCGGCGCTTTCATCCCGCACATCGGCCAGAAGCGGCACCTTCTTGGTCTGGATGATCTCGGCCAGACGCTCGATCAGCTTCGATTTCTGCACCTGGAACGGGATCTCGGTCACGACGATGTTCCAGGTCCCGCGCCCGGTATCTTCCTTTTCCCACCGCGCGCGGGTGCGGAAGCTGCCGCGCCCGGTCAGATAGGCCTCGCGGATCGATTCCTTCGGCTCCACGATCACGCCGCCGGTGGGGAAGTCCGGGCCGCGCACAAGCTCGATCAGCGTGTCGTCGCGAACCAGGTCGGAATTCTCGGCCTTGGCCAGATGGATGCAGGCGTCGATCAGCTCATGCAGGTTATGCGGCGGGATGTTCGTGGCCATGCCGACCGCGATGCCGCTGGCGCCATTGGCCAGCAGGTTCGGGAAGGCGGCGGGCAGCACCACGGGTTCTTCCAGCGTGCCGTCATAGTTGGGGCGGAAATCGACGGAGTTCTCCGCCAGCCCCTCCATCAGCGCCTCGGACGCTGCGGTCAGCCGCGCCTCGGTATAGCGGCTGGCGGCCGGGTTATCGCCGTCGATATTGCCGAAGTTGCCCTGCCCGTCCACAAGCGGGTAGCGCATATTGAAGTCCTGCGCGAGACGCGCCATCGCGTCATAGATCGCCGCATCGCCATGCGGGTGATAGTTTCCCATCACGTCGCCCGAGATCTTCGCCGACTTCCGAAACCCGCCAGAGGAGCTGAGCTTCAGCTCGCGCATGGCGAAGAGGATTCGCCTGTGGACCGGCTTCAAACCGTCCCGCGCGTCGGGCAAGGCGCGGTGCATGATCGTGGAAAGTGCATAGGTCAGATAGCGCTCGCCGATCGCGCGAGAGAGCGGTTCGGAGGTCGTCAAATGCTCGATCTTGCGGTCTTCGGGTGCGTCGCTCATGCATGTTGTGTAGTAGCTGGAAACGACCGGGTCCAGAACGAATTCTTGGTTTCGCCACAGGCGTGTAATCGACCGGAAAACGCCAAATCGCTTGGCGTTCGGGGGCGAATCTGGTCTAGCGTTCGGCAGGGGAAGTGCCGGGGTAGGGTATGGTCCGGGTGGGCCTTGTAACTTGTGCTGTGGTTTTCACGGTGATGCTGTTCATTCCGATGCCGCTTCGGAAGGGTGAGGCTATCCATGCGCCGCAGGACCTGACGCAGGAGGTCGGCACCGCCCGCGTCGTCGCCCGCCACCCGATCGCCGCCTTCGCCAGCATCGAACCCGACCGCCGGGTCGAGGTCCCCGCCCCGCCGCTGCCGCAAACCGATGACCTGCTGTCCCCCATCATCGTCTCCGCCCCGCCGGTCGTGGCGGCGGAAGCGGCGGCAGAAGCGGCACCGGCCGCCAAGCCGGGTCCGAAATCCCTCCCGCCGCGCGAACCCGACTTTTACCGGGTGACAAGCGCCAAGGCCGCGCTCAGGGCCGGACCGTCGGGAGACACCCGCAAACTGGCCATGCTCGGCGCCGGGGATACCGTCGACGTGCTGACCAGCTTTGACGGAAAGTGGTACTTTGTCCGCCTCGCCGACGGGCAGACCGAAGGCTATCTGGAACAATCCGACGTGGCCAGGGCGGACACGGCCGCCGTCAGCCTGGGCCAATAGCCCCCGCCCCCTTGCCAGATCGGGCCGGGGCGCGTATACGGCGCCTCTCGAATACCCCGCGTGTCCGGCCAAGTGGCATTGCCGAGTCGCGCGTTCACTCTGACCAAGGAGATGAAAATGCCCAAGATGAAGACCAAATCCGCTGCGAAGAAGCGGTTCAAGATGACCGCCTCCGGCAAGGTCAAATCCGGTGTCGCCGGCAAGCGTCACGGCATGATCAAACGCTCGACGGACTTCATCCGCAAGGCGACCGGCACCATGGTGCTGTCCGATGCGGACACGAAGATCGTCAAGAAATACATGCCGTATAACCGCTGAGGAGAGTGACACATGGCTCGCGTTAAATCCGGCGTCGTCACCCACGCCCGTCACCGCAAGGTCATCAAGAAGGCGAAAGGCTACTACGCCGCGCGTTCGACCAATTTCCGCACCGCCACGCAGGCCGTGGACAAGGCGCAGCAATACGCCACCCGCGACCGCAAGGCCCGCAAGCGCAACTTCCGCGCGCTGTGGATTCAGCGGATCAACGCGGCGGTCCGTGCGATCGACGCCGAAATGACCTATTCGCGTTTCGTGAACGCCCTCGGCAAGGCCGGGATCGAGGTGGACCGCAAGGTTCTCGCCGATCTTGCCGTGCATGAGCCGGCGGCGTTTGAGGCCATCGTCGGAAAGGCGAAGGCCGCGCTCGCGTAAGCTCAGGACTGAGGGACAGTCAGAACCCCGCGAGTGGCCGCCCGGCCTTCGCGGGGTTTTTCTTTGGCGCCTTGCAATGCGGGGGCGCCGTGGGTAGCAGGAACCGGATGGGCCGGAGGAAGACATGGACGGATTGGACGCGCTGAAGGGCAAGTATCTGGAAGGGATTTCCGGGGCCGGGGACGAGGTCGCGCTTGAGGACCTGCGCGTGGCGGCCCTTGGCAAGAAGGGTGAGATTTCCCTCAAGATGCGGGAACTGGGCCAGATGGACCCGGCCGAGCGTCAGGCGGCGGGCGCGGCGCTGAACCGCCTGAAGGATGAGATCGACGCAGCGCTGCGCGCCAAGAAAGCGGCGCTGGCGGATGCCGCGCTGGATGAGCGGCTGAAATCCGAATGGCTGGACGTGACGCTGCCGGGGCGCCCCCGCCGTCAGGGGACGATCCACCCCGTCAGCCAGGTCACCGAGGAGATCACCGCGATCTTCGCCGACATGGGCTTTGCCGTGGCCGAGGGGCCGCAGATCGAAAGCGACTGGTACAATTTCGACGCGCTGAACATCGCGCCCGAACACCCCGCCCGGCAGGAGCATGACACCTTCTTCATGGCCCGCGAGGCAGGCGACAACCGCCCGCCGCACGTCCTGCGCACCCATACCTCGCCGGTCCAGATCCGCGCGATGCAGACGCAAGGCGCGCCGATCCGCGTCATCGCGCCCGGCCGCGTCTACCGCATGGACATGGACCAGACCCACACGCCCATGTTCCATCAGGTCGAGGGGCTGGCCATCGACCGCGACATCTCCATGGCCAACCTGAAATGGGTGCTGGAGGAGTTCTGCCGGTCGTTCTTTGAGGTCGACAGCGTCGAACTGCGCTTCCGCGCCTCACACTTCCCTTTCACCGAACCCTCCGCCGAGGTCGATATCCGTTGTTCGTGGGAAGGCGGGCAACTGAAGATCGGCGAGGGCGACGGCTGGATGGAGATCCTCGGGTCGGGCATGGTGCATCCGAAGGTCTTGCAGGCGGCGGGCGTGAACCCCGACGACTGGCAGGGCTTTGCCTTCGGCATGGGGATCGACCGGCTGGCGATGCTGAAATACGGCATCCCGGATTTGCGGGCGTTCTTTGAGAGCGACCTGCGGTGGTTGCGGCATTACGGGTTCGCGAGCCTCGACATGCCGACGGTGGCCGGGGGGTTGAGTCGGTGAAGCGTGATCTCGACCTTGTTCGCAGTATGCTCATAAAAGCGGAAGATTCCGATGAGCGATACTTTGATATCGGGGTGTGGGAGTGGACTGACCATGACATGCGAGACCGAGAGCTTGATACCAAGCTTGGCCAAGCGGAACTCTTCCATTTGGACTTAATGGAGCAGGGCGGACTGATAAAGAAATCTGTATGCGAGAATTCAGATATCGTGATGTGGGAGATTACGTGGTACGGCTATGATTTTCTGGATGCCAGTAGATCTGAAAAACTGTGGAACCGGCTTAAGAGAGAAGCCAAAGCACAGGGTATATCTCTGACCGTCAGCGGAGCCATATCTGCCGTAAGAGCTCTAAGTGCGGAACTGCTTTCGGTAGGAGCGGCTCAATGAAGCTCGACAACAATCCTTACCACGCCGTAGGGCGGGGTTCATCCCGCCACGCGCCACAATGGCGGGGTGAACCCCGCCCCACGAATGGGACGACAAGATGAAATTCACCCTCTCCTGGCTGAAAGACCACCTGGAAACCGAGGCGAGCCTCGATGACATCCTCTATGCGCTGACCGACCTCGGCCTTGAGGTCGAGGAGGTGCAGGACCGCGCGGCGAAGCTGAAACCCTTCACGCTCGCCAAGGTGCTTGAGGCGACCCAGCACCCCGATGCCGACCGGCTGCGGGTCTGCCGCGTCATGACGGATGAGGGCGAAAAGCAGATCGTCTGCGGCGCGCCTAACGCGCGGGCGGGGATCACGGTCGTCCTCTGCAAACCGGGTGACTATGTCCCCGGCATCGACGTGACGCTGGGCATCGGCAAGATCCGGGGCGTCGAAAGCCACGGCATGATGGCCTCGGAACGCGAGCTGGAGCTGTCCGAAGAGCATGACGGCATCATCGAACTGCCCTCGGGTGAGGTCGGCGAGAAGTTCACCGACTGGCTGGCGCAGAACCGCCCCGGCGCGGTCGATCCGATGATCTATATCAAGATCACCCCGAACCGCCCCGATGCGCTGGGTGTGCGCGGCCTTGCCCGCGATCTGGCGGCGCGCGGTCTTGGCACACTGAAACCGCTGAAAGTGGAGCCGGTGAAGGGCGGCTTTGACAGCCCGATCACCGTGACGCTGGCCGAGGACGTGAGGGGCAATGCCTGCCCGCATTTCGTCGGCCGCTACATTCGCGGCGTGAAGAACGGCCCCTCTCCGGTCTGGTTGCAGGAACGGCTGAAGGCGATCGGCCTCCGGCCCATCTCGGCGCTTGTCGACATCACCAACCTCTTTACCTTCGACCTGAACCGCCCCTTGCACGTCTTCGACGCCGACAAGGTCCATGGCAACATCACCGCCCGTCAGGCGCGTGAGGGGGAAACGCTTCTGGCGCTCGATGGCAAGACCTATGCGCTGGGGCCGGGGATCACCGTCATCGCCTACGATCAGGCGCCCGAGGCGCTGGGTGGCGTCATGGGCGGCGAGGTGTCGGGCGTGACCGAGGAGACCGTGAACGTCTTCGTCGAATCCGCGTATTTCGACCCGATCACCACGGCGGCGACCGGGCGGCGGCTAAAGATCCATTCCGACGCGCGCTACCGCTTCGAACGCGGCATCGACCCGGCCTTCACCCGCGACGGGATGGAGCTTGCCACGAAGCTGATCCTCGACCTCTGCGGGGGGGAGGCGTCGATGATTGTCGAGGCCGGCGCCCCCGCGCTGTCTGACCGCGCCTATCGCTTCGACCCGAAGAAGGTCGTCAGCCTGGTCGGCATGGACATCGCCGAGGGCGACCAGCGCGCCACGCTTGAGGCGCTGGGCTTCACCCTGAAAGGCGACATGGCCACGCCGCCCTCCTGGCGTCCCGACGTGCTGGGCGAGGCCGATCTGGTGGAAGAGGTGGCGCGGATCGCGTCGCTGACGAAACTGGAAGGCAAGCCGCTGCGCCGCACGAAACCGGGCGTGCCAAGGCCGATCCTGACGCCGATCCAGATGCGCGAAAAGGCGGCGCGGCGGACGCTGGCGGCGCTGGGCTACAACGAATGCGTGACCTATTCCTTCATCGACGGCGCGACGGCGGACCTGTTCGGCGGCGGTTCGGAGGCGACGCGGCTGGAAAACCCGATTTCCTCGGAAATGACGCATATGCGCCCCGACCTGCTGCCCGGCCTCTTGCAGGCCGCCGCCCGCAATCAGGCACGCGGCTTCATGGACATGGCGCTGTTCGAGGTCGGCCCGGTCTTTTCCGGCGGGGAGCCGGGGCAGCAAGCCTTGCAGGCGACCGGGCTTCTCGTCGGCGCGACCGCGCCGCGCGATCCCTATGGCTCCCGCAGGGTGGCGGACCTTTACGACGCCAAGGCCGATGCCGAGGCGGTTCTGGCCGCCATCGGCGCGCCCCAGAAGGTGCAGATCAGCCGCAAGGCCGAAGGCTGGTGGCATCCCGGCCGGTCCGGCGTGATGGGCCTTGGCCCCAACGCGCTGGCGACCTTCGGCGAGGTGCATCCGAAGGTCCTCAAGGCGCTTGACGTCAAAGGCCCGGCGGTCGCCTTCACCCTGCGGGTCGAGGCCATCCCCTTCCCGAAGACGAAGACCGCGACGCGCCCCGCGCTTGGCCGGTCCGATCTTCAGGCGGTCGACCGCGATTTCGCCTTTGTCGTCGACAAGGGGGTTGAGGCGCTGACGCTGGTCAACGCCGCGCAAGGCGCCGACAAGGCGCTGATCGACAGCGTCGCCGTCTTCGACCAGTTCACCGGCGAGAAGGCAGAGGCACAGATGGGCGCGGGCAAGAAATCCCTTGCCATCACCGTGCGCCTGCAACCGCGCGACAAGACCCTGACCGACGAGGAGATCGAGGCGGTCAGCGCGAAGATCGTCGAGAAGGTCGCGAAGGCCACGGGCGGTGCGCTGAGGGGCTGAAGAGGCGGGGGCTAAGGGGGCGGCAGCCCCCTTCCCTCACTCTCGTGCCGGGATCTTCAGCCCGCGCTGCACCGCCGGGCGCGCAAGGAAACGGTCAAGCCAGGCGGCAACATTGGTGAACCCGTCGAACCCGACCTCTTCGCGCGCGCCGTAGAAATCGCGCAGCGTGCGCAGCCAGGGGCAAAGCGCGATGTCGGCGATGGAATAGTCGCCCGCGATCCAGTCGCGCCCCTCCAACTGCCGGTCCATCACGCCCAGAAGCCGCTTCGCCTCGGTGTAGTAGCGTTCGCGCGGGCGCGGGTCCTCGATCTCCTTCCCGGCGAAATGGTGGAAAAAGCCCACCTGCCCGAACATCGGCCCGACGCCCCCCATCTGGAACATCAGCCACTGGATCACCTGCCACCGCCCGGCACCGTCCGGCAGGAACCGCCCGGTCTTCTCCGCCAGATAAAGCAGGATCGCCCCGCTTTCGAACAGGGGCAGCGGCTCGCCCCCCGGCCCGTCCGGGTCGATGATCGCCGGGATCTTGTTGTTGGGGCTGAGCGAGAGGAATTCCTTCGTCATCTGGTCATTCTTGCCGAAATCGACCAGATGCGCCTCATAGGGCAGGCCCAGTTCCTCAAGCATGATGGACACCTTGACGCCGTTCGGCGTCGGCAGGGAATAGAGCTGAAGCACACCGGGGTCCTGCGGCGGCCATTTTTTCGTGATCGGAAAATTGCCGAGTTTCATGGATTTTTCCCCCTATGCAGCGCAAAGAACACGTTGGATAGGTAACCTCATGACGCGCGGATGAAAGTCTCATCCGTGATGATAATTGGTGATATGTTGCAATGACGCGGCGCAGGAAACGCGCGCCACCAACCGTGGAAAAAAGTGTGGGGACACGCGAATGCTCAAAGAGTTCAAGGACTTCATCGCCAAGGGCAATGTCATGGACATGGCCGTTGGTATCATCATCGGCGCCGCCTTCACGGCGATCGTGACATCGCTGGTCAGCGACCTCATCAACCCGATCATCGGTCTGATCACCGGCGGCGTCGATTTCTCGAATCTGTTCGTGAACCTCGGCGATGGCGAATACGCCACGCTCGCCGCCGCGCAAGAAGCGGGGGCGCCGGTCTTTGCCTACGGCTCTTTCTTCACGGCCGTCATCAACTTCCTGATCATCGCCTTCGTCGTCTTCTTGCTGGTGAAGATGGTCAACCGGGTGAAGGACGCCGCCGCGAAGAAGGAAGAGGAAGCGCCCGCACCGGCTGGCCCGACCGAGGTTGAGCTTCTGACCGAGATTCGCGACGCGCTGAAAAAGTAAGCGCCCGATCAGACAGGAAAAGGCCCGCCAACCGGCGGGCCTTTCGCTTTTTCAGGGGTCGACGCCCTTAAAGCTTCAGCGCCTCCGCGCCGCTGATCGAGGGCAGTCCCAGCGCCTCGCCCACGGCGGCATAGGTCAGCTGACCGGCATGGACGTTCAACCCGTTCAGAAGATGCGGATCGTCGGCACAGGCCTGCTTCCAGCCCTTGTCGGCCAGCGCGATCATGAAGGGCATCGTCGCATTGCCCAGTGCGATGGTCGAGGTCCGCGCAACCGCGCCCGGCATGTTCGCCACGCAGTAATGCATGATGCCGTCGACCTCATAGATCGGGTCCTGATGGGTCGTGGCCTTCGACGTCTCGAAGCAGCCGCCCTGGTCGATGGCGACATCAACCAGCGCCGCGCCGGGCTTGAGGTCCTTCAACTGCGCCTTCGAGATCAGCTTCGGCGCCGCAGCCCCGGGGATCAGCACCGCGCCGACGATCATGTCGGCCTGACGCGCCAGTTCGATCGTGTTCCCCGCCGAGGCGTAAGAGGTCTTGAACGTGCCGCCGAAGACATCGTCAAGATACCGCAGTCGCGGGATCGAACGGTCCAGCACGGTCACATCCGCGCCCATCCCGGCGGCGATTTTCGCCGCATGGGTGCCGACGACACCGCCACCGATCACGACGACCTTCGCAGGGCCGACGCCCGGCACACCGCCCAGCAGCACGCCCCGCCCGCCATTGGCTTTCTGAAGCGTCCAGGCCCCGACCTGCGGCGCCAGCCGCCCGGCGACCTCGGACATCGGCGCCAGAAGCGGCAGCCCGCCCATGCGGTCGGTCACCGTCTCATAGGCGATGCAGGTCGCACCAGAGGCCAGCAGGTCCTTCGTTTGCTCCGGGTCCGGCGCCAGGTGAAGGTAGGTGAACAGGATCTGCCCCTCGCGCAGCATCTTGCGTTCGACCGCCTGCGGCTCCTTCACCTTCACGATCATGTCGGCGGTCTCGAAGACCTCCTTCGCGGTGCCAAGGATCTTGGCCCCGACAGCGGTGTAATCCGCATCGGTGAACCCCGCGCCCATGCCGGCGTTGGTCTCGATGACAACCTCATGGCCATGGCCGATGGCCTCTTGCGCCGCAGCCGGCGTCATGCCGACGCGGAATTCCTGCGGTTTGATCTCTTTCGGGCAACCGAGTTTCATTCGCGCACCTCTCTGAATTTCATTGCGCCGAATCTGCCTGATCGGACATGAAATTACTTTGAGATTTCGGGGGTGAAAGCATCCCGGATTGGTGATATATTCGATGATACGCCATAATCATCGAAGAATATTCCACGACCATGGACATTGACGCGATAGACCGCCGCCTTCTTGCTGCATTGCAGAAAGAAGGCCGTATCACCAATGCCGAGCTTGCGGAAAGGGTCAACCTCTCCCCCTCCGCCTGCCACCGGCGTGTGCAGCGGCTGGAATCCGAAGGCTATATCTCGGGCTTCGTCGCGCTTCTGAACGCCCGCCGCCTGGGCCGCCCGACCACCGTCTTTGTCGAGATCACGCTTTCGGGCCAGGCCGACGAATTGCTTGAGGCGTTCGAGCGCGCCGTCACCACGGTACCCGACATCCTCGAATGTCACCTGATGGCGGGATCGGCCGACTATCTCCTCAAGGTCATCGCCGAGGATACGGAGGATTTCGCCCGCATCCACCGCCGCCACCTCGCCCGCCTGCCGGGCGTGGCGCAGATGCATTCGTCCTTCGCGCTCAGGACCGTGCGCCAGACCACCGCGATCCCGGTCTGATCGTCAGGCGCGCAGCCCCGTCTCACGCAAAAGGCCCATGCGCTTGGCCTCATAATAATAGCCCTTGGCATACCACATCACCGCCCGGTCCCGGTCGCCCCGCGCGACCATCCAGGCGCCGCGCAGGTACTTCACGCCGTAGCGCAGATTGGTGTCGGCATCGAGCAGCCCCTCAGCCCCGCCGCGATAGCCCATGGTCCGAGCGGTTTCCGGCAGGATCTGCATCAACCCGTAATAAGGCCCGTTGCGCGCGCCCGGATTATAGCTGCTTTCGCGCTGCACGACGCGATGCACCAGATCCTCCGGCACATCGTAGACGCGCGCATAGTGCGCGATCAGGCGGTTGATCTCCTCCGGCCCGCCCGCGGATCGGCGCGGCTGCGGCCGCCCACAGGCCGCAAGCCCGGCCAGCAACAGCCCAAGAGCGGCGCGGCGCGACAGGTCGTTCATCAATTCACCTCGCAAGGGCACTGGATCACACCCCCTCTTACCTGCCCGCTTCTTCGTTGTCCAAATACTCCGGGGGTCGCCCTTTGGGGCGCCATTGGTTAGAGAACCAGTGGACGACGGGGCTGGCCCCCGCGCGGGTCGCCCGCGCCAGCGAACGAAACCCCGGACAAACGAAAACCCCCGGGCCGGGCCGCGGGGGTTCGCGTCTTCGCGGGGGCCAAGGCCCCCGCCAGCGTCACACACGCTTCAAAGCGCGCCTTCGCGCTGGGCCTTCTTGCGCGCCAGTTTGCGGGCACGGCGGATGGCCTCGGCCTTTTCGCGCGCTTTTTTCACGGACGGCTTCTCGAAATGCTGCTTGAGCTTCATTTCACGGAAAACCCCCTCGCGCTGAAGTTTCTTCTTCAGAGCACGAAGCGCCTGTTCGACATTGTTGTCGCGAACGCTGACCTGCATGTGGTTGTCACCACCTTCCTAAGTTAGAGTTGCATTGCCTTGCAGGAAGCGCCCCTATAGCAAAGGCCCCGGCCTTTGTCTACGGGCGCCGCAGTTGATGGAGAGGACGATGGACACCCCCCGCGAACGGCTTCTCGACGCGATCCTCGGCCATGCCGTTTTCGACGGCTGGAGCGAGGCGGCCTTTCGCGCCACGGCGGAGGATTGCGGCATCGACCCCGCGCTGGCCCGCGCCCATGCGCCGCGCGGCGCGGTCGATCTGGCCGCCGATTACCACCGCCGGGGCGACCGGCAAATGGTCGCCGCGCTGGCCGACGCGGCGCTCTCGAACCTGCGCTTTCGCGACCGGATCGCCCATGCGGTGCGGCTTCGCCTTGACGGAGCGGACCGCGAACTGGTCCGGCGCGGCGCGGCGCTTTTCGCGCTGCCGCAACACGCGGCGACCGGGGCGCAGCTGATCTGGGGAACCGCCGACGCGATCTGGACCGCGCTTGGCGACACCTCGCGCGACATCAACTGGTATTCCAAGCGCGCCACACTCTCGGCCGTCTATTCCGCCACCGTGCTTTACTGGCTGGGCGATGAAAGCGAAGGGCATCAGGCGACGTGGGACTTCCTCGATCGCCGGATCGAGGGCGTGATGCGATTCGAAAAGACCAAGGCGCAACTGCGCGACAACCCGGTGCTGTCGAAGCTGCTCGCCGGGCCGCTCGACATCATCGGCCACGTCCGTGCGCCCGAAGGACAGGCCGGACTGCCCGGACAGATGAAGGAAGACCCCACGACATGACCCTGCCCAAGACCATGCGCGCCGTCGAGATCACCAAGCACGGCGCCCCCGAGGTATTGCAGATCGCCACCGTTCCGGTCCCCGAACCGGGGCCGGGCCAGATCCTGATCCGCGTGGACTGGGCGGGCGTGAACCGGCCCGACGCGCTGCAACGCGCGGGCGCCTATGCCCCGCCGCCCTCCGCCTCGCCCCTGCCGGGGCTTGAGGCATCGGGCACGGTCGCGGCCCTTGGCCCCGATACCTCGGGCTGGAAGGTGGGCGACGCCGTCTGCGCGCTTCTGCCCGGCGGCGGCTATGCGGACTATGTCGTGACACCCGCCGCCCATGCCCTGCCCGTCCCCGAGGGGATGAGCATGAAAGAGGCCGCCTGCCTGCCCGAAACCTGCTTTACCGTCTGGTCCAATGTCGTCATGCGCGGCAGGCTGAAGGCAGGGGAACGCTTCCTTGTCCATGGCGGGTCCTCCGGGATCGGCACGACGGCGATCCAGATCGCCCATGCGCTTGGCGCGCGGGTCTTCACCACCGCAGGCTCGGCCGAGAAATGCGCCGCCTGCGCCGCCCTTGGCGCCGAACGCGCGATCAACTACCGCGAGGAGGATTTCGTCACCGCCGTGACCGCCGAAGGCGGGGCCGACGTGATCCTCGACATGGTCGGCGGCGACTATATCGCGCGCAACCTCAAGGCGCTGGCCGAGGACGGGCGGCTGGTGCAGATCGCCTTCCTGCAAGGCCCGAAGGCCGAGATTAATTTCGCGCCACTGATGACCCGGCGCCAGACCATCACAGGATCGACGCTGCGCCCGCAAAGCGACCTTGCCAAGGCGCGGATCGCGGCAGAGCTGCGAACCCATGTCTGGCCGATGATCGCGGGCGGCAAGCTGCGCCCGATCATCGATTCGGAATTCCCGCTGGATCAGGCCGCCGAGGCGCATCGGCGGATCGAAAGCTCCGGCCATATCGGCAAGATCGTGCTGAAGGTCGGCGGCTGACTCCGCCTGCGGCAAATCGACCCGCGCCATGGCAGCGGCACAGGGGAAGGGCCACATCCCGTTTTGGGCATATGGCCCTTCCGGCCGCGCCCGTCAGCCAAGGAGAGAGCCATGACCAAGGAAAATCCCGGCGGCTTCGCCTTTGATGAAGGTTTGCCGGCCGACGTGATCGCCGTCACCGCGCATGGTCACATCACCCGCGCGGATTATGAACGCGACCTGATCCCGCGTGTGGAAGACAGGCTGCGCGCCGAAGGGAAGGTCAAGCTTCTCTACGAACTTGGCGCTGATTTTGCTGGCGTTTCGGCCGGTGCGGCCTGGGACGACACAAAGCTTGGCCTGCTGCATCTGGCCGATTTCGCCCGCATCGCGGTGGTGACGGACCATGATTGGGTGCGCATCGGCGTCAAGATGTTCGCGCCGCTGATCCCCTGCCCCGTCCACCTCTTCCACCTGACCGAACGTGCGGCGGCGCGCGACTGGATCTGCGCCAACGGCCCGGAACGCCCCCACAAGCCCGGCGTGGACGCCACACACAAAATCCCGCCGCTGGAAGACCGGATGCCGCCCGAGTCCTGATCCCCGCGCGCAAGCATCGTGCAATCCCCCTGCGTCTGCGCTATGCTGCAACGCAGCGAAGCCATGCGGGGGGTACGGGCCATGCCGGGAAAGGTGATCGCGGTCGTTCAGCAGAAGGGCGGGTCGGGCAAGACCACGCTTGCCGTCAACCTCGCGGTGTCCTGTCTGCGCCGGGGCCTCACGGTCGCGCTTCTGGACACCGATCCGCAGGGTTCCCTCGGGCGCTGGTTCATGGCCCGGCGCGAGCGTCTGGGCGAGGCGGGGATGGAGTTCTCAACCTCTTCCGCCTGGGGCGTGTCCTATGAATGCGAAAAGCTGAAGCGCAGCGCCGACATCGTCATAGTCGACACGCCGCCCAAGGTCGATGCCGACCTGCGCCCCGCGCTGCGCGAGGCCGACCTGATCCTTGTTCCCGTGGCGTCCAGCCATGTCGACCTCTGGGCCACCGAAGGCGTCCTTGACCTTGCCGCGCGGGAACGCAAATCCGCCTGGCTGGTCCTGAACCGCGTCCGGTCCGGCACACGTCTGGCCGAAGATGTCGCGCGCGCGGCGGCCGACATGACCGCCGAACTGGCCACCGCGCGGCTGGCAAACCGCGTCGTCTATGCCGAAACGCTGGGCCAGGGCCTTGGCGCCGAAGAGGCCGGGACCAGGGCCGTGAGGGCCGAGGTCGCGGCCCTGACGGATGAGGTCCTGCACCTGCTGGAGGGCTGAACCGGACCAGCCCGCGCCACAGCAAGGCTTTGACATCCCCGCCCCGCCAGCGCGATAGTCGGGCTATCGCGCGGGCGGAACGAAAGGAGAGGGCGAATGACGAAGATCAGCAAGGATTTCGACGGCCAGACGGTACTTACCACCTTCGAGATGACGCCCGGCACGGCGCAGGAATTGATGGATGCGCTGACCGATGCCTATGAGAACTTCATCAGCCGCCAGCCCGGCTTCATCTCTGCCGGCCTGCACATGAACGACGCCCAGACCCGGATCGCCAACTACTCCCAATGGCGCGACCGCAAGGATTTCCAGGCGATGCTGCGCACCCCGGAAATGCGCGACCGCAACAAGCATATCCATGGTCTCTGCTCGCGGTTCGAACCCGTCATGTATGAGGTTGTCGCGGCGTTCTGAGCCGCGCCCCTGCCCCAAAGATGCCGCAAAGGCTCCGCAACTCGGCCCGAATGGGTGGGAATAAAGGGCCTGTAGCTGCAAAAGGCTTCCCTCGGCGCCGCGTTCAACAGCCCCCACCCATTGCGCGGCGTCGAGGTCTTTCCTTTCCCCCCTGACCAACCTAGCCTCACCGTGAACAGCGGAGGGCAAGATGCGCGATTTCCAGCGTCCCGGACGGTCCGAGGTCTTTGCAGCGAACGGCATGGCGGCGACATCGCACCCGCTGGCCGCAAAGACCTGCATCGACATCCTGCAACAGGGCGGCAACGCGGTGGATGCCGCGATTGCCGGGGCGGTCCTTCTGGGCCTGGCAGAGCCGCAATCCTGCGGGATCGGCGGCGACTGCTTTGTGCTGCTGAAACCCGCCGGGACCGAGGAGGTGATCGCGCTGAACGGATCGGGCCGCGCGCCCGCGGGCCTGTCCGCCGACGCGCTGCGCGCCCGCGGGAAGACCGCCATCGGCACCGAAGACATCGCGGCCGTGACCATCCCCGGTGCCATCGACGCGCTCTGCCGACTGTCGCAGGACCACGGCCGCCTCGGCCTGGCCGACACGCTCGCCCCCGCGATCCGCTATGCCGAGGAGGGCGTGCCGGTCGCACCCCGCGTCGCCTTCGACTGGGCCGAAGCCGCCGGTCGCCTTCAAGGCCCCGGCCAGCGGCACTACCTGACCGCTGGCAAGGCCCCGGCCGTGGGCGACCTGTTCCGCAGCCCCGCCCATGCCGAGGCGCTGCGCGCCATCGCCCGCGACGGGCGGGCGGGCTTTTACGAAGGCCCCGTGGCCGAGGATATGGTGGCCACCCTCCGCGCCGCGGGGGGATGCCACACGCTGGACGATTTCGCCGCGACCCGCGCCGACTATGGCAGCCCGATCCGGGGCGGCTATGCGGGGCATGAGGTTCTTGAACACGCCCCGAACGGTCAGGGCGCGACCGCCCTTCTGATGCTGAAGATCCTGTCGCGCTTTGACCTTTCACGACTGGCCCCCTTCGGCGCCGAACGCGCGCATCTTGAGGCCGAGGCGGCCAAGCTTGCCTACGACGCCCGCGACCGCTTCATCGCCGACCCGGACCACACGACGCGGCTGGATCACATGCTGTCCGACGACACCGCCAACCGTCTCGCCGCGCTGATCGACCCGGCCCGCGCCATGCCCTCGGCGCAGGCCGCCAGCGAGGCGGTTCACCGCGATACCGTCTATGTCACCGTCGTCGACCGCGACCGCATGGTCGTGTCGCTGATCTATTCGACCTATTGGAGCTTTGGCTCCGGCCTCGCCTCGGACCGCTACGCGATCCTGATGCAGAACCGCGGCGCAGGGTTCAGCCTGACACCCGGCCACCCGAACGAGGCCGGACCGGGCAAGCGTCCGATGCACACGATCATCCCCGGAATGCTGGCGCGCGACGGGCGCCTTGTGATGCCCTTCGGCGTCATGGGCGGCGCCTATCAGCCGACCGGCCACACGCGGCTGATCACCAACCTGCTCGACTACGGCCTGTCGCCGCAGGCCGCCATCGACGCCCCGCGCTGCTTTGCCGGGGACGGCGTGCTGCGGGTCGAGCGCGGCTATGACCCTGCCGTCACGGCAGCGCTTGCGGAAATGGGCCATCGGATCGAGGTGCCGGACGGCCCGCTGGGCGGCGCGCAGGCGATCCGCATCGACGACGGGCGCGGCATCTTGATCGGCGCCTCGGACCCGCGCAAGGATGGCTGCGCGCTGGGGTATTGAGGCGCGGAAAGGTCAGTTCAGCTGATAGTGAAGCGGGTAATAGCCGTCCTCGAAATCGCCGAAAAGGTCGGGCAGATCGGGGTGGTCCACAGGCTCCCCCGACTGGTCGGCGATGAGGTTCTGTTCCGACACATAGGCGACATAGTAGCTTTCGTCATTCTCGGCCAGAAGGTGATAGAAGGGCTGGTCCTTGGACGGACGGCTGTCTTCCGGGATCGCGGCATACCATTCGTCCGTGTTCGAGAAGATGGCATCCACATCGAACACGACACCACGGAACGGGTGCTTGCGATGGCGCACCACCTGTCCAAGATGATATTTTGCCTGCGTCTTCAGCATCTGAGCCTTAGTCCCTGTTTTCATTCATAAACCCTTGGGCATGGTCCTGTCCATGGGCGCTACGGAAACAGTCTGTGATTCACCTTCTGACAGTGGCCGCAAAACCGACCCTTCCCGGCGCCCGCCGACCTCTCGCAATGATTGCAGGGGGCCTTCGCGCCCGGCCAAAAGGTTTGTGATTTCCTCCGGCCGCAAATTTCCGTAAAATGCCGGAAAAACAAACGTGAGAGGCAGTATGGGCAAGGTTCTGCGGCTGGGTATTTTGCTGCTGTTGGTATCCTGTGGCGGCGGCAGCAACACGGCGCCGCGCAACCTGGAGAATGCATGCGCCATTCTTCAGGAACGTCCGCGCTATGAGGATGCCATGAAACGGGCGGAGCGGCGCTGGGGTGTTCCGATCCACGTTCAGATGGCAACGATCTACCAGGAGAGCAAGTTCATCGGCAACGCCAAGACCCCGCACAAATACGCTCTGGGGATCATTCCGATGGGCCGACAAAGCTCGGCCTACGGCTATTCGCAGGCGCTTGACGGGACCTGGGATGACTACGTCAAGGCGACCCGCAGCTATGGCGCGCGGCGCAACAAGATGGACGACGCCGCCGATTTCATGGGCTGGTACATGGACCAGTCCGAGAAGAAGCTCGGCCTGTCGAAATACGACGCGACATCGCAATATCTAGCGTATCATGAAGGCCACACCGGCTATATGCGGGGCAGCCATCAGTCGAAGGCCTGGCTCATGCGGGTCGCGGCCGAGGTCGGGCAGCGGGCGGAGATGTATCAGTTCCAGTTGGCGAGTTGCGGAAAGCTTTAACGGTCGTTGGATTTTCGCAGCAAAGCGTCAATGGAAAAGAAAGACAGCGGATATTTCTTGCCCAGCGTCAGCTTCTCGAACGTCACCTGCGTCTGGGAACCCGTCCCGTCGGTCACGATCCATTGGCGTAACGCTATGGGATCGCTGGAGAAAAACAGCGTGATCTGACCGTATTCGGGATGCTTCGGGTCCTGCGCGGTGACATAGGTCAGGTCGCCCTGCATGCCTTGGGCGACCACCATCTTCGCCTGGTTCAGGTTCACCCGCGGCGTCAGGATCAGGCTGAGGGGCGTCTTCGACAGCGGGTACTGCTCGGCCGAAGTGTTTGATTTTCCGTCGAAAATCGCAACCTGCCCGGCCGCGGCAAGGACCAGCGTCCGGTCCGGCGGCGCATATTCGAAGCGCATCCGGTGCGGGCGGCTGATCCAGAGCGTACCCTTGGAGGTGGAGCCATCGGCATTCACCTGCGTGAACGGCGCCTCGGCCGTCGTTATGCCGTTGAAATAGTTGGAAATAGCGCCAAGCGAGAGCTGTTCGGCATGGGCCGGAAAAGCCAGCACGGCGGCGAGGGCGGGGGCGAAAAGCGCGGTGTATCTCATGCCCCATATCTAGGGCAGGCCCCGTGGTTATGCCATAACACATCCGTCACGACCGCGTAGGGTTGGCGTAACGACACGGCGCACGGGCGGGAAACCGCTGGCGCGGGGCGTGGTCCCGTGCGGTCACAGACCGCCATGACCAAAGCCACCCGCGTCGTGCGATCCGGCTGGACGAGGACGTGCTGACCTTCTTTCGCGCCATGGGGGCGGGATATCTGCCCCGGATGAACGCCGGTGCTGCGCACCTTCATGCTCGCCCGGCTGGCGGGCGTGGTGACGGGGCCGGAATCCGTTCGGTATTCCCCCTCGCTGGAGGATCAGGCCAAGGCCCTCCGCCGAGAAATCCTCGACCACGCGGCAGCGGTCAGCGACGCACGGGAGGCCAAGGAGCGGGACGCGGCGCTGCGCGAGAAGGTGAAGGGGCTGAGGGATGCGCGGTTGGGGAGGTAGGAGTTTGCCGTTCGCGACGGTGGATGAACCCACGCAAATGCGCGGAACTACCCACCCTACGCTTGCTACGCGTTACCGAGCGCCTCAAGCCTAGCCAATATCTCATCGACTGCCTGCGTATTAGTCTGCGCCCACTGAGTTACGAATGCTTGTCTAACAGTTGCATCCGGCACCAAGCCTAACTTTTCTCCCAACTGGGCAAAAAGGAGATGGTGATCCATGTTTGTGGTCCTAACGTTTTTGCACAACGCAAGCACCTCTGCTTCCCGTTCAAACCTCTGCAACAGGGCGACAGAGAGCTTACCTCCAATTGAGGGCCACGTGTCAACGCAGCTATCGAAAATGAAGGATTCAGGAGCAGCACCAGGAAGGCGCAAGACTCGCTCGCCTTCTATTTGAGCTGAGTCTCCATCAATTATACATATCGACGGAACTTCGATGGCCGGGTTCGCATTGTGATACTTATTCATAGCGACTGCCGTGCCATCTCCAGCCATGGCGTGTACTTCGAAATGGTCCACTAGCCCTTTTGAAGATTCGCGCAGAATCGCTTCGACCCATGTTTTCGCAAATTCGTCTTCGACGAATATTACGCCCTGTGTCTCGATCTGGCCTGTAATAGCACGGAGAGAGGCGACGTCCAGCTTCCCTTGAAAGAGCTTGTCCTTAGTAGCCGACCAGACGGCTTTATCTGGCAATGGCTTCAGTGCTTCATTGGAATGAGTAGTAAGGACCACCTGAATTCTTTTCCTTTCGGCGACCTCAATCAGATACTCGACCAACCGCACCGTCGCTACAGGATGAAGCCCATTTTCAATCTCTTCAATCAAAACCAATGAAGCATCCTCAGCTGCTTCAATTGCCGCAACCATCTTTATGATGCTCGATTCGCCAGCGCCGAAATGAAATTCCGAGTACCCGACTCCATTTTCAGTCTTACCCGTCAGCATGCTTACCGTACCTGAGGCATTGACCTTCAGTCGCTTGAATCCTTCCACACTCTTTCCCAATATCCTGGAAATGCACTTTCTGACGTTATCCGTGAATGCTTCCACTCTGCTTTCCGGCACCGAGAATTTTCGCGATGTACAGGGTATTAACTCTTTTCTTTCGCTAGCCGGAACCGTGCGAGAAACACCGAATAGGAGCGCATTTCTTGCGAGCGCGTCACGATTCCACTTCTTATTTTTGAAACTTGCAGTTCTCTGAATCGAGCCCTTCGCCGACACGCTCCGGTCAATTACTTCATACTCGATGCTCCAATCTTGCATTTCCGCATCGTAATTACCGCTTTTAGAAAAGAACTGCCGCGGCGCGATTGATCTATGTAATATCGCGGCCGCGCCAAGAACTGTAGTTTTCCCCCCGCCGTTCGGACCAATAATCGCCGTTACTGGAAAATCAAATGAGATGTGTTCGTCCGAGAATCCACGAACCTTCTTGAGAGTCAATCGGGACAGATATTTATCGTATTTCCTATCCCGAACCTTTTCCAAAAGGTTGTTAATTGTGCTTTGTCGCACTTCGCTCTTAAAACTCATGGTTTTCGAACTTCTCCCTACTGCTCCGGCACCAGAATCTCCCGTTTCCCCACATGGTTCGCGGCCGAGACGAGGCCTTCTTCCTCCATCTGCTCCACCAGCCGGGCGGCCTTGTTGTAGCCGATGCCAAGCTTGCGCTGGATGTAGGAGGTCGAGACCTTCCGGTCGCGCAGCACGACCTGCACGGCCTGATCGTAAAGCGCGTCCTCGCCGTCGGTATTGCCGCCGAGGCCGAGGACCATGTCGATGTCGGCCTCCTTCTCCTCATCGGGGCCTTCCACGACGCCGGACATATATTCGGGGGGGCCGAAGGACTTGAGGTGGGTCACGATCTCCTCGACCTCCTCATCCGACACGAACGGCCCGTGGATGCGGGTGATGCGGGAGCCGCCGGCCATGTAGAGCATGTCGCCCATGCCCAGAAGCTGTTCGGCGCCCATCTCGCCCAGGATGGTCCGCGAGTCGATCTTCGACGTGACCTGGAAGGAAATCCGGGTCGGGAAGTTGGCCTTGATCGTGCCGGTGATGACATCGACCGAAGGCCGCTGCGTCGCCATGATCAGGTGAATTCCGCTCGCACGCGCCATCTGCGCAAGACGCTGGATGCAGGCCTCGATCTCTTTCCCCGCGACCATCATCAGGTCGGCCATCTCGTCGACGATGACGACGATGTAGGGCAGGGATTTCGGCTCGAACTCCTCCGTCTCGAACACCGGCTCGCCGGTTTCCTCGTCAAAGCCGGTCTGGACGGTGCGCTTGAAAAGCTCGCCCTTGGCCAGCGCTTCCTTGACGCGGCCGTTATAGCCCTCGATGTTCCTGACGCCCATCTTGGACATCTTGCGGTAGCGTTCCTCCATCTCGCCCACGGTCCATTTCAGCGCGACGACGGCCTTCTTGGGGTCGGTGACGACGGGGGAAAGAAGGTGCGGGATGCCGTCATAGACGGAAAGCTCCAGCATCTTCGGGTCGATCATGATCAGGCGGCATTCCTCGGGCGTGAGCTTGTAGAGGAGCGACAGGATCATCGTGTTGATAGCGACCGACTTGCCCGAACCGGTGGTCCCCGCGATCAGAAGGTGGGGCATCTTGGCAAGGTTGGCCACGACCGGCTCACCCGCAATGTCCTTGCCAAGCGCGAGCGGCAGCTTGAGGTTGCTGTCACCATATTCGCGGGCCGACAGGATCTCGCGCAGGACCACCTTCTCGCGGTAGGCGTTCGGCAGTTCGATGCCGATCACGGTGCGGCCCGGAACGGTAGAGACGCGGGCAGAGAGCGCGGACATGGACCGCGCGATGTCATCGGCCAGCCCGATCACGCGAGAGGCCTTGAGGCCCGGCGCGGGTTCGAGTTCATACATGGTGACGACGGGACCGGGGCGGACCGAGGTAATCTCCCCCTTTACGCCGTAATCGTCGAGAACGCTCTCCAGCATCCGCGCGTTTTCCTCAAGCGCCTCATCGGACAGCGGGCGGCGCTGGATGGAGGCAGGGTTGGCAAGGAGGTTCAGCGGCGGGATTTCATACTCCGCCGCCTTTTCATCGAACCTGAGGCGCGGCTGGGCCTCGCTGATCGCCTGGCGCGAGGGGGCGGATTTCTTCACCGCATGCTGGACCAGAGGCCGCTGGGGCGTGGCGTCGCCTTCGGTCTCGAACAGCGGCTGGGCGGTGAGGGCGGCGCTGTCGTCGATGTCGGTGACATCGTCGAAATCGTCATAATCCTCGACCGGCTCCGCCTCGATCACCTCGGGCTGGGCCGGACGGGAACCGCGCAGGAAGCGCGGCGCAACATCGCCATCCACCGGCGCGGCGGCGGCGGGCGCGGCAGGGGCGGCCATCGCGGCGCGGGCGCGGTTGACGGCGGCGGTCAAGGGCGGTTCGACCCGCGGCGCCTCGGCCATGGGCGCGGTCTGCCCGCGGGTGCGGACGGCATCGGCGATGCGGGCGCGGATACGCTCCTCGCTCGGCGCTTCGGCCATGCGGGCGTTCCAGGACATTTCCTGTTCGATCAGCTCCGCCTCCGGCTCGGGCTCCGCCCCACGGCGGGCAAGGCCGGAGACACGGGCCAGAAGGCCCTTCTTCTGCGGCGCCACAACCGGGGCGGCATCGTCAAAGTAAGGCTCCGCCCGCATCACCTGCGCGCGTCGCGCAGGCTGCGGCGCGGCGCTGACCGGCGGCTCGGACGGGTGCCAGTCCTCGTCCACCACCTCGTCATAGGCCTCGCGCCGGGCGCGGTTGCGTTCCTGAAGGACCTGCGCCCCCCGGACCGACGCCCGCGCCCCCTGCCCCATAAGACGCAAGAGCGCGTCATAGGCGAAGATCGTGCCGTAAAGCAGGAACCGCCCCACGGCGCGCAATTCGCGCATGTCAAAGCCCAGGACGAACAGCGCGACACCCAGCGTGGCGATGCCGATCAGGAACGACAGCGCCTTCAGCCCGATGGCGGCGCTGAACGGCAGCACGCCCAGAAGCGCGCCAAGGACGGTATCGCCAAAAAGCCCGCCCAGGCCGAAGCTGTGGACCCATTCCGGCCCCGCAACCAGCGTCGAGGCATAGACCGAGGCCAGCGCCACCGCGATCGGCGCGAAGATCACCCGCGACAGCGCCCGGTCTTCGCCCTGATGGGCAAGGAAACGGGCGCCCCAGGCGGCGAAGATCACCGCGATCATCCACGCCCCCTTGCCCGCGATCACGAAAAGCGGTGAGGCGATGGCCGCCCCGAAGCGGCCAAGGATGTTCTGCGCCGGCGCATCGGTCGAGGCGAGCCAGCTGGGATCGTCGGGCGAATAGCTGACCAGCATCAGCGCCGTCATCAGGCCCAGAACGCAAAGACCGACGCCCAGAAGCTCCTTGCCTCTCCGTTCGATCGCCGCCTGCATGTTCTGATCCAGAAGCGGATCGCGTTGCCGTGCCTGATAAGACGCCATGAACCCTTGTCCCTAACCGTAGAGGCAGTCGCGGATCATCGTCAGACCGCGCCGCATTTCTTCTTTTGGAGCTACCATCGCCACGCGAATATAGCCCTTGCCCGGATTATGCCCCGCAACCTCGCGGGACAGGTAGGCGCCGGGCAGGACCCGGACGCCGGTCTGTTGCCAAAGCTTCAGCGCCGCCGCTTCCCCGTCTTCGACCGGAAGCCAGAGGAAGAAGCCGCCTTCGGGGCCTTCATAGCCCTGAACCCCGGCAAAGATCTTGTCGGCGATGCGGAATTTCTCCTGATACATCGCGCGGTTGGCCTCGACATGCACCTCATCGCCCCAGGCGCGTTCGGCGACATGCTGAAGCGGCAAGGGCAGCGGGGCGCCGCCATAGCTGCGGATCTGGCGGAAACGGCGGATGCTTTCCGGCCCGCCCGCGACAAAGCCGGACCGCAGGCCGGGAAGGTTCGACCGCTTCGAAAGCGAATGGAAGACGGCAAGCCGCTCGGGATCGGTGCCAAGCTCGTCCGCGACCTCAAGCGCGCCAACCGGCGGGCTGGTACGCCAGATCTCGGAATAGCATTCGTCGGCCAGCACGGTGAAATCGTGGCGGTCCGCCAGCAGAAGCAGCCGCGTCAGGTAATCGCGCGAGGCGACCGCCCCCTGCGGGTTGGCGGGGGAGCAGATATAGGCCACCGCGGTCCGGTCGAGGACGTCTTCGGGCAGCGCGGCATAATCCGGCAGGAAGCCATTGGCGGCGTCGGCGGCGACAAAGACAGGCTCCGCCCCCACCGACAGGGCCGAGGCGGCATAGACCTGATAGAACGGGTTCGGCATCAGCACGACCGGCTGGCGGCCGTTCTTGACCTCAGGACACAGCGCCATGCAGGCGTCGAACAAGCCTTCCCGCGTGCCGTTCAGGACCATGATCCGTTCGGGGCCAAGCTCTGCCCCGTAGCGCAGCCTGAGCCAGCCGCAGATCGCGGCCAAAAGGCCGGGCGTGCCTTCGTTGACCGGGTAGCGGCCGAATTCAGCCGTGTGGGCGGCCAGGATCGGGGCGACGAAATCCGGGATCGGGTGGCGCGGTTCGCCGATCGACATGGCAATCGGGTCGGCGCCCGGTTCATGGGCGTCAAGCAACGCGCGCAGGCGCGGAAATGCGTATTCAGGCAGGTTCGAAAACCGCTCGGGAAATGCCATGTCTGCCTCAGTCGCGGGGTCGTAGCGCCCCGTTTTGCCGCCAGATTAACGGCGCGCGCGGGCCGGGTCCAGAAAAACCGAGGCGATTCCGCCGCTTGAAAGCACCGATTGTGGCTTTTGCGTCCTTACCCCAGGGCCTTTTCCGCCGCCGCACCAAGACGCAAAAGCGCCTCTTCCCCGAAAGGCTTGCCCATCAGCATGATACCGCAAGACGGTGTTCCGCTGGGCAGGGTCAGCGCCGAAACGCCCAGAAGGTTGCCGATCCTTGTGTTGCGCAGCGCCAGCAGGTTCTCGGTCACGAAATAGTCGTGGTCAGCGACAAGCCGCGCGGCATTCGGCGGCAGGATGGCCGAGGTCGGGATCAGCACCGCGTCATAGGCGGCGGTGGTATCGGACCATTCGGCGCGGATCGCCCTTAGCCGCAGCCAGGCGGCGACAAAATCGGCGGCGTTGTAGGCGGCGCCCGCGCGGAAACGTTCACGCACCGGCGGGAACATCAGGTCCGGCGCGGCCTCGATCTTCTCGCGCCAGGTCGCGTAGGCCTCAGCCGTGAAAAGGATACCGGCCAGCGCCATCGCCTCATCCAGCGCCGGGAAGGTCAGCCGGTCGATCCGCGCCCCGGCGGCCGACAGGCGCGCGGCGGCGCTGTCGAAGGCGCGGGCGGGGGCGTCGCGGATGTCGTCGAAGGCAAGCGTGTCGAGGATGGCGAGCCGCGCGCCATGCAGCCCTGCGCCGCGCAGATCGGCGGGCCTTGCGCCCTCAAGCGCGGCGAACAGCAGCGCCGCATCCTCGACGTTGCGGGTCAGTGGGCCGACCGTGTCGAAGCTGGCGACAAGCGGCACGACGCCGGTCAGGGGCAGCCGGCCCGAGGTGGTCTTCAGCCCGACAATATCGTTCCACGCCGCCGGGATGCGCACCGACCCGCCCGTATCGGACCCCACGGCGGCGGCGGCCAGCCCGAACCCGACCGAGGTCGCGGCGCCCGAGGACGACCCGCCCGGCACCAGCGCCGGATCGTTCACGTTCGGCGGCGTCGCGGTAACCGGGTTCAGTCCGAGGCCGGAAAAGGCAAGTTCCGTCATATGCGTCTTGCCAAGGCAGATCAGGCCAAGGCTGGTCGCATTCGCCAGCACGGTCGCGTCGGCGTCAGGCACGCGGCCCTTCAGAAGCGCCGCCCCGGCCTCGGTCGCGACACCCGCGCTGTCGAACAGGTCTTTCCAGGATATCGGCACCCCATCGAGCGGCGACAGGCGCAGGCCCGCCTTCGCGCGTTCGGCCGCGGCCTTCGCCTCGGCCCGCGCGCGATCGGGTGTCATGCGGGCATAGATGCGGTCGGCGTCGGGATGGGCGGCAATAGCGGTCAGATAGCGTTCGGCCAGATCCACCGGATCGACCGTTCCGGCACCAATCGCCCGGCCAAGATCGCCCGCCGTCGCCCTCAGGTCACCGTCCATGATCCGCCCTCCACTGCCCATCGGGCGGACGGTAGCGCCGCCCCGATGCCTTGACCAGAGGCGCCAAACGGAAAGGGCTGCTCCGGGTGGGAGCAGCCCTTCGAGATCTACGGAGATGGGCCAGTTAGGGTGTCGAAGATCGACAAGGCCCAGTCAGGGTTCTTAACCCATGGGTCTGCCCTTAGGCCACGGCCCCCCTGACTGTCCCGACACCTCTCTCCAATATCACTCTAGACACTGGATCACCTCCTTTCTCTGCGTTGCCGTTATCCACAGGCTGCCACAGATTTTGTGTCTGTCAAACGTTTTTACGCAATGCGTTCCGTCAATCGGCCCACAATCACGCGAAACGGCACCAATGCCACAATGGCGAGCGACAGTTTCACAAGCCAGTCCGCCGTCGCGAGCGACACCCAAAGCGGCACCATCGGCCCGGCGCCCAGAAGCGGCAGAACCTCAGTCGCCCAGGACACGTCATTGGCCGGTTCGATGAAGGCGAGCGCGCCCGAAAACGCGACGGTGAAGAAGAGGATCGTATCGAGGGACGACCCGATCAGGGTGGAAACCAGCGGCGCGCGCCACCAGCTTCCCTTGCGCAGGCGGTTGAAGACCTGCACGTCCATCAACTGCGCCGTCAGGAACGCTAGGCCCGAGCCAAGCGCGATGCGCAGCGTCACGAGGGGGCCGAATTCGCCCATGATCTGCGTACCGATCAGCGAACAGATCACGCCGACGACGAAACCCGCCACGACCACCTTGCGCGCGGCGGCGGCGCCCTGGAAGCGGTTCGTCAGGTCGGTGACGAGGAAGGCGAAGGGATAGGTGAAGGCACCCCAGGTCAGCCATTGGCCGAACAGGAACTGCACAAGGATGTTGGAGGCCACGACAATGGCGGCCATGGCAAGAATGCCGGGGATCAGATTGCGGGTCATGTCTTGTTTTTCCGTTTTGGCAAGGTCGCGGAGACTTGGTCCCGGCCCGTGCCGGAACGGGCGGCGTCTACGCCCTTGCCTTTCACAGGTCAAGTCATTCCGTGACGCGGAAATCCACAAGCTCGGTCCGCTGGGTGGGCAGGAAATTGTCGTCCGAAACCGCCGTCAGCCGGATTGCCCCCTGCCCGTCCTGCCAGACCGCCAGCCCTTCAAGGTTGTCATAGGTCCCGGCCTCGCTTTGCATCAGCACAAGGTCCTCGGCCACCCGGTCGCCGTCGAAGGCGATCCGCCGGATGCGGTTCATGAAGCCCAGCAGCGGCCAGTAATCGCGCTCCAGCAGATAAAGCCGCCCGTCCGGCCCGAAATCCGCCCCGACCGCGCGCCAGTTCCCGTCCCGGCGCAGCAGGATCGGGCGGGTCCAGCGGTCACCCTCACGCCGGTAGACGGGGATCTTCGTCTCTGCCGGACCGCCCTCGGGCATGGCCCAGAGCCGTCCTTTCGCGTCGATCGCCAGCGCCTCGATCCCGGCGTTGAGATTGAAATGGGCAAACGCCTCCGCCCGGTCCTCCGCCAGCCATGTCCGGCCCGCGTCGCCATATTCCACGATCCGGTCCACGGTTTCGTAGGAGACGTAGAAATCACCGTCGGGCAACAGGGCGACACCTTCGGAATCGACCGCCTCCCCCGTCACCGGCCCGCCGGTCCCGGTCCGGGGCAGCACCGGCATTTCGGGCGCGAGGGTGACGGCGGTGACCTGCCCCTTGTCCCCGCGTGTGAAGCGGCCAGAGAAGATCGCGCTGCGGTCCGACACGGCGACGAACGCCGCCCCGTCCGGGGACAGTTCAATCGCCGAAAGGCCGCCGAAATCCGCCATGCCCTCCTGCCAGACATAAAGCCCCACCTCCACCGCGCGGGGCGCGGCAAAGGCGGGAGCAGCGGCCAGCGCCGCGATCAGTCCGAGGACAGTACCGAGGTACATGCGCGCGGCAGATCGGCCATCGTGAATTCGCGCGCGGTCTTCTTGCGCTTGCCCGGCTTCTTCTTCGTGGCCTTGGGCGGGTTGCGAAGCTCTTCCAGATAGGTCGTGACCCACCAGTTCAGCGTCTCGTCACAGCCATCCCCGCCCTTGGACAGTTCCGCCACCGTCGGCTTCTGCGTCTTGCAGTAGCGCGCGCCACGGGGGCATTTCAGGCGGACATGGAAATGCGTGTTATGGCCGTAAAGCGGGCGGATCTTCTGAAGCCAGTCGCGGTCGTTGCGCGGGGTGGCGTTGCACATGGCGATCTTGACCGCGGCGGCGACAAAGATCCGGTCCACCCGCGGGTCCGACGCGGCGGCGCGCAACAGCGCCTGATGCGCCGGGGTCCAGTTGCCGTTGATACGAGTTTGATCCTCGGTCCGCACGGAGATGGAGCTGATCTTCTCCCGCTCCCCCCGGCTCAGGTTCAGGCGCTTTGGCGGAAGCATCCAGATATCGGCGTCGAGGCCGATCTGGTGGCTGGCATGGCCCGATTTCATCGGCCCGCCACGCGGCTGGCTCATATCCCCGATGTATAGCCCGGCCCAGCCGATCCGCCGCGCCTGGACCGACAGGTCCATCAGGTATTGCACCAGCTCCGGCTGTCCCCAGTTGCGGTTGCGGCTAAGCCGCATCGCCTGCCAGGTCGGCCCGCTTTCGGGCAGTTGCACCATGCCCGCGCCGCAGCCGTTGGCATAGGTCCCGATCGCCTCGGGCCTTTGCTGCGACGGGCCGCGCTGCGCCCCGAACAGGTCCTTGGCCAAGGGCGCGGACAGCGCCGCCGAGGGCAGCGCAAGGAACAGGATCACAAGCAAACGCACAATCATTTCACCGGACGCTCCCCTTTCGGACTCACCCATAGCATAAGGATCAGGCCGATCAGGAAAAGCCCCACCAGCGGCGCAATGCCAAGCCGCGCGCTGCCCGTCATGGTGGTCGCCAGCGTGATGAGGCCGGGCGCAAGGAAGGCCGTCGCCTTGCCCGACAGGCCGTAAAAGCCGAAATCGCCCGCCGCGTCATGGGCGCTGGTATGGAACACCATCAGCGTCCGGCTGGCCGCCTGCGCGATACCGCCGCAGGCGCCGATGACCACGCCGCAGCCATAAAAGATCATGTTCGGCAGGGGGGAGCCGTCGGGCAGCACCCGGCCAAAGAAGCTGACCGGGGTGAGGTTCATCATCACGATGATGGTCAGCGTCAGGAACACCACCGCCAGCACGATCACCGGCTTTGGCCCGACCGAGGCGTCAAGCTTGCCGCCCAGCCATGAAGCGAAAGTGGCCGCGATAGCTGCGACGATGCCGAAAACCCCGCTCTGGATCACGGTCCAACCCATGACGTTCGAGGCAAAAGCCCCGCCCAGCGCATAGGTCGCATTGAGCGAATCCCGGTAGAACATCGAGGCGAGCAGGAAAAAGAGCAGGCTGCGCCGGTGCCTCAGCCCCCGGATCGCATCGCCCAGCCCGGCAATCGCCGCGCCGATCTTCTTGCCGCCCGCAACCGCCGGTTCCCGCACCCACAGGAAGAACGGGACCATGAAGACGACATACCAGATCGCCGTGAACGGACCGACCGACCGCGTCCCTTCCCGCGTCGCCGGATCGAGAAGTCCGAAGGCCGGCGAGAGTCCCACGAACGTCTTCCCGGTCTTCGCATCGTCGGCGAAGAACAGAAGGAAGATAAAAAGCGCAAGCACACCCCCCAGATAGCCGAAGGCAAAGCCCGAGCCGGAGACCTTGCCCATCTCCTCCTCCGCCGCCAGCGAAGGCATCAGCGCATTGGTGAAGTTCGTCGCAAGCTCCATCCCGATGAAGCCGAAGGCGAACCAGAAGGCCGCCCAGAACAGCGTCGGCATCCCCGGCACCGCCCACCACAGCACAAAGGCCCCGGTGACATACATGGCCGAAAACAGCCAGATCCACGGCATCTTGCGCCCGCGCCCGTCGGCGATGACGCCCAGAAGCGGCGCGAGGATGGCGATGATGATGCCGGTCACGGTCTGGGTTGCCGACCAATAGGCCTGCGACGCGGCGCTGGCGGCTTCGGCATCAAGGCCCTGCGCACCGAAATGCGCCCGCGCGAGTTCGGCGAAATAGGGGCCGAAGATAAAGGTCAGAAGCAGCGTGTTGTAAGGCTGGCTGGCCCAGTCGAAGAACCACCAGCCCCAGATGCGCTTCTTCGCCGATACCGTCATGTGCCTGCCCCTTGCGTTGCGCCGATGAAGCCCGAAAACGGCAGGCGGCGCAAGCGCGCGCTTGCAACCGGGGGTGGCGGTCAGGGCCGTTCGGGTGGCCAGGGCCGGTCCGCATCGGCCCCGATCCATGCGTTCACCCAGTCGGGAAGCGCGGGCGACGGCCCGTCATGGCCCAGCGCAGCAATGACACGCGCCGAGGGGACGATGCCGTTCCGGTCGGTGAAGGCCGACCGCAGCAGCATGTGGCTGGTACACTCGCCCTTCCGCCACATGCTTTGTTCCATGTAGAAGAACCGCGCGTCCCAGCCGATCAGGCGGCTGACCATCTCCACCCTCTGAAACATCCGCACCCGGCGGCGGTAGCGCGTGGTATTGCCCGCCACCGTGATCCCCCAGCGCTCCGCCTTCAGGATCGGGATCAACCCGGTGCGCTGCGCCATCGGAATACGGCCAAGATCGTAAAGCGTCAGCGTCCGGCCATTGTTCAGCTCGACCCAGATATCAAGATCCCAGGGCCAGCAAATGTGATGGGAGACATGCGGCTCGGTCAGGCCAAGCGGCGCCGCGTTGCGGTACTTCCACATCTCCTTCAACATGCGAACGAAGGGATACATCGCGGCTCCTTCCCGGTCGGCCTCTGCCCTTCGGGTGACCCAGCCTGACGCGAAGGTCAACGGGGAACGTGGCGTTACGCGGTTGCGCAAGGCCCGCCCAGCCCTTACCTCTGGTCCCGGTTCAAGAACGGAGCGGACGATGGTGACGCTGTTTCAGGCACTGATGGTTATCCTCAACGTGATCTGGTTCATCATGATCGCGCATATCGTGATGTCCTGGCTGATCAGCTTCAATGTGCTGAACACCCGTCAGCCGATGGTCGCGCAGATCTGGTACGGGCTGAACCGCGTCCTTGAACCCGTCTACGGCCCGATCCGGCGCATCCTTCCGGCGACCGGCGGCCTCGACTTCGCGCCCTTGGTGGCGTTCATCATCCTCATCATCCTTCAACGCGCGCTGATCAACAACGCGGGCGCCTTCTTGGGTTACTGAGCCTTGCCCCCGTCCGGGCGCTGTGACAGTTTCCCCGGAAACGAGCAGCCAGCCCAAAGACGATGAGCAAGCCTGAGGAACTTCTGTCCTCCATCTTCGGATTCTCCGCCTTCCGCCCCGGACAGGCGGAGATCGTCGCCGCCGTCGCGGGCGGGCGGAACACCCTGGCCATCATGCCGACGGGCGGTGGCAAGTCGCTGTGTTTCCAACTGCCCGCCCTTCTGCGCGATGGCGTGACGGTCGTCATTTCCCCCCTCATCGCGCTGATGCGCGACCAGGTGCGCGGCCTGCGCGAGGCGGGGGTGGAGGCGGGCGCGCTGACATCCGGCAATACCGAGGAGGAGACGGAAGAGGTCTTTGCCGCCCTCGACGAAGGGCGGCTGAAGCTGCTCTACATGGCGCCCGAACGGCTGGCCTCCGGCGGCACGCTGACCCTCCTCCGGCGCATCAACACCTCGCTGATCGCGGTGGATGAGGCGCATTGCGTCAGCCAGTGGGGCCACGATTTCCGCCCCGATTATCTGCGCATCGGCGATCTGCGCCGGGCTCTGGACGTGCCGCTTGCCGCCTTCACCGCAACGGCGGATGAGGAAACGCGGGCCGAGATCGTCACCCGCCTTTTCGACGGAACCGCACCCGAAACCTTCCTGCGCGGCTTCGACCGGCCCAACATCCGCCTCGCCTTCGAGGTCAAGGACCAGCCGCGCCGCCAGATCCTGAACTTCGCCGCCGCGCGCAAGGGGCAATCCGGCATCGTCTATTGCGGCACGCGGGCAAAGACCGAAACGCTGGCACAGGCGCTCTGCGAGGGTGGCCACGCCGCCTGCCATTATCACGGCGGCATGGACCCCGACGACCGCCGCGCGGTCGAGGCGCGGTTTCAGCGCGAGGACGGGCTGATCGTCGTGGCCACCGTCGCCTTCGGCATGGGCATCGACAAGCCCGACATCCGCTGGGTCGCCCATGCCGACCTGCCGAAGTCGATCGAGGCCTATTATCAGGAGATCGGCCGCGCCGGGCGTGACGGCGCCCCTGCCGAAACGCTGACGCTTTTCGGCCCCGATGACATCCGCCTGCGCCGCAGCCAGATCGACGAAGGTCTTGCGCCGCCCGACCGCAAATCCGCCGATCACGCGCGACTGAACGCGCTTCTGGGTCTGGCCGAGGCGACCGCCTGCCGCCGCCAGCGCCTGTTGGCCTATTTCGGCGAAACCTCTGACCCCTGCGGCAATTGCGACCTTTGCGAAACGCCGCCCGAGCTGTTCGACGGGACCGAGGCGGTGCGCAAGGCGCTGTCGGCGATCCTGCGCACCGGGGAAAGCTTCGGCGCAGGCCACCTGATCGACATCCTGACCGGCGCCATGACCGACAAGGTGCGCGAGCGCGGCCATGACGGCCTGCCCACCTTCGCCGTCGGGCGCGACCTGCCCAAGGCGGAATGGCAGGCGGTCTTCCGGCAGATGATGGGCCATGACCTGATCCGGCCCGATCCCGAACGCCACGGCGCCTTCCGCATGACCGAAGCCGCGCGCCCGATCCTGCGGGGCGAGGAAGGCATCACGCTGCGCCGCGACACGATCCGCAAATCCGTCGGCAGGCCGGTGGTGAAGACGCTGGTCTCGGACGAAGACGCGCCGCTTCTTTCGGCGCTGAAAGCCAAGCGGCGGGCCTTGGCCGAGACCGCGCGCGTCCCGGCCTATGTGATCTTCACCGACCGCACGCTGATCGAGATGGCCGAAAAGCGGCCCGCGACGCTGGACGACATGGCGCGCATCAGCGGGGTGGGCGCGAAGAAGCTGGAAAGCTACGGCGCGGCGTTTCTTGAGGTCGTGGCGGGCGCGGCCGATCCCATGCACCCGACGCGGCTGAAGCTGGCCGGGCGGCCCGAGGGCGCGCTGTTCGACCGGCTGATGGCGGCGCAGACAGAACTGGCACGCGGTGAGGACGGGACCGGCAAGTACCTGTCCTGCACCCATTCCACCCTGCGCAAGATCGCCGAAAGCCGCCCGCGCAACCTTTCGGACCTGAACCGCATCGCCGGGCTGGGGGACCAGAAGATCGACCGTTTCGGCCCCCGCTTCCTTCAGATCCTCGCCGAAGGCTGACCCTCCGCCCGGCGCGGCGGCAGCACCCCCTCGGGCGCGAAGGCATCGACGGCCGACAGGATTTCGGCCTTCTTCAGCGGCTTGGTCAGGAAACGGTCAAGGCCCGCCGCCATGATCGCCTCGCTGTCGCTTTCCCGCGCATGGGCGGTCAGCGCGACGATGGCGACCCGTCGCCGGTTTTGCGCCGCCTCGGCCGCCCGGATCGCCTCGGCCGCCTCGCAGCCATCCATGCCGGGCATGGAGATATCCATGAAGATCAGATCGGGGCGGAAGCTTTGCCACAGATCAACCGCCTCGCGCCCGTTGACCGCGAAGACCAGGTCGATGTCCAGATCCTCGACCATCTTGCGGAAGACAAGCTGGTTGGTGCGGTTGTCCTCGGCCGCCAGTACCCGCATCCGGCGCGCCACCGGCACCGGGGGCGGCGCCTCCTCCACCGGGACGGGCAGGGCGAGGCCGGGATAGGACAGCACCTCGATCAGGTCGAAAAGCGCGTTGCGCAGGACCGGCCGGGTCAGGCGGTAGAGCCCCGGCCCCTCGTGCAGCTCCGCATCGTCGGGCAGGACGAAGGCGACAGGGACCGTCCCATCGCGCGCACGGATGGCGCGGACCAGATCACCTGCCGCCGACGCCTCGGCCGGTTCGGCAAGGATCAGGTCGACATCGGTCGCGTCAAGCGTCTCCACGGCATCCTCGATCCGGCGGCAGGCGGTGACCTCGATCCCGAAGGTCTGCAACTGACGCTGAAGGATGGTACGGTCGATCTGCACATCGGCGATGACGAGCGCACGTTTCAGCAGGATCGGCCTGCGGTCGCGGCTGGGCGCCAGCCCCGGCTCGGCGGCAGGCAGCATGATCTGGAACCCGAAGCAGGAGCCATGGCCAAGCTCGCTGTCGACCCAGATCTGCCCCCCCATCATGTCGACAAGCTGGCGCGTGATGGACAGGCCAAGGCCGGTCCCCTCGAACTGGCGGTTGGACTGGCTGTCGACCTGGTTGAATTCGCCAAAGATCGCCTCGAGGTTCTCGGCCGCGATGCCGATCCCGGTATCCTCGACCGAGATATGAAGCTCGAACGCCTCCTCCCGCTCGATCCCCACCACGCGGGCAAGGACATGACCACGGGCGGTGAACTTCACCGCATTGCCCAGAAGGTTGGTCAGGATCTGCCGCACCCGGCCCCGGTCGCCGATAAAGCGCGTCGGCAGGAACATGTCGTAGTCGGCCAGAAGCGCGACGCCCTTGTCCTGCGCGGTATGTTGCAGGATCAGCATCACCTCATGCAGGCAGCGTTCAAGGTCGAACGGCTCGGGGTAAAGCTTCAGCTTCTCCGCCTCGATCTTCGAATAGTCGAGAAGGTCGTTGATGATGGTCAAAAGCGCCTCGCCCGAGGTGCGGATCGTCTCGGCGCAAAGCCGCTGGTCCTCGGTCAGATCGGTTTCGCACAAAAGCTCGGCCATGCCGACGACGCCGTTCATGGGGGTCCTGATCTCATGGCTCATATTGGCGAGGAAGGCGGATTTCGCCCGGCTCGCCGCCTCGGCCCGTTCGCGGGCCTCGCGCAGCTCCCCCTCGCGCGCGACGGCCTGGGTGATGTCACGCGCCAGACTGACGAGGTCGCCGAAGGCGCCGCGCCGGTCCATCAGGCGAAAGTGGCGGCCATCGGCAAGGTCCAGCACCTCGGGTTCTATCTCCTCACCGTCGATCCGGGCGATCATGCGGGATTGCCAGTCGCGGCGCATATCGGGGTCGGCCTCCGGCAGCGCGCGTTCGGCAAGGCTTGCGATCACGTCGGCATAGCCCAGCCCGCGCGGCAACTCCTCCCCCGCGCCGATCATCGACAGATAGACCCCGTTCGCCGCGATCAGCCGCTGCTTTTCGTCGAAAAGCGCGAACCCGTCGCGGATCGTCTCAAGCGCTTCCCACAGCCGCCGCTCGGCGATCTGCGCGGCGGCGGTCGCACGCTCAAGCTCGCTCAGCGCCTGCGACCTTTGGCCGCGCAGCGCCTCGGCCTCATGCCGGGCGCTTTCCAGCCCGTCGCGCTGTTCCCGGATCTGGGCGGTCAGGGATTGCGCATGGCGGGCAAGCTGTGCATTGGCCGCGAACAGCTCGCGCTGCTTCTGCTCCAGCAAACGCTCCGCCGCGAGCCGCCCGCGCCGCTCCTTCGCAAGCCGATCAACGAAATTCACCCGCACCTCCGAAACGATCGCGGTCACCATGAAACGATGTGGTGAACGATCTCTTAACGACGATATTCGCCCACACACCGCTTGCGAATCCGGCCCCGCCCCGCCAGCATGGCGGCGTTTCATTGCCAAGGGGTTTCCGATGCAGATTGTTCGTGCCGTTCTTGTCCTCGCCGCCGCCTGCATCGGCACCGTCAGCCACGCGCAGCAAAGGACCTATGTCCCCGAACGCCGGGCCGTTCTGGTGCAGGACCTCGATTTCTACGGCTCTGATCTGCGCTCGATCTTCGACACCACCCGCGACGCCTGCGAAACCGCCTGCGTGGCCGAGGCGGCCTGCAACGCCTTCACCTTCAACGGCCGCGCCAATTCCTGCTTCCTCAAATCCGAGATCACCCGGCAAGAGCCCTATCAGGGCGCGGTGTCGGGCTGGATCCGCCGGGCCGAGGCGGGAACCGCCGCCCGCGCCGCAACCCGCGCGGCAGAGATGGCGTTCCTGGACCCCGCCGATTTCGACAGGGCGCTGTCGCAGGCAGAGGGCCTTGCCGCACGCCATGTGACCGGCACCGCGACCGCCGAAGAGCTGCTGGACGCGGCGGCCGACGCGCGCCGTTCCGGCAGCACGCGCAGCGCCATGCGCCTGACCGGCGCCGCGATCAACCTGACCGACGCGGCAGACCTCTGGGCCGACTACGCCGACCTCGCGCTGGCGATCCCGACAGAGAACAGCAGCGACCGTCGCGCCCTTGCCAACGATGCCGCCGCCGCCGCGATCAACGCGACCTTGCGCACCGACAGCCCGGCGATCCGCGCCACCGCGCTCGCCACCCTCGCCCGCGCCTTCGAGATCACGAACCGGGGCCGCGACATGATCCCCGCACTGCGCCTGGCCCAGACGCTTCAGCCGCGCGACGACACCGCCGCAGCACTTGACGACGCGATCGCGAAATACGGCTTCCGCGTCACCGAAACGCAGGTCGACAGCGACAGCGCAAGCCCGCGCATCTGCGCCACCTTCAACACCGAACTGATCCGCGCCGGGACCGACTATGCGCCCTTCGTGAAACTGCCCGAAAGCGGCCTGTCGGTGGAACCTTCGGGCAACCAGATCTGCGTCGGCGGGGTGGAACATGGCAAGCGCTACACGCTGACCTTCCGGCAGGGCCTGCCCGCCGCCGATGGTGAGGTACTGGAGAAGGACATCGCCGTCACCCAATATGTCCGCGACCGTGGCCCCGAGGCCCGCTTTCCCGGCCGCGCCTATGTCCTGCCGCGCGTGGGGCAAGGCGGGATTCCGGTCCGCACGGTGAATACCGAGACGCTCGACCTTACCCTTCTGCGCGTCTCCGACCGCAACCTGATCCGCACCATCCAGGCCGACTATTTCGGCCGCCCGCTGGATCAATGGGCCAGCGACAACCTCAAATCCGAGATCGCCGAGGAGGTGTGGAAAGGCACCGGCACCGTCGCGATGGAGGTCAACCGCGACATGACCACCCTTCTTCCGCTGGACGGCGTGATGGGCGATCTGGGTCCGGGCATCTATGCGCTTCAGGCGGCGGTTCCGGGGCTTGATCCCTATGACCATCCGGCGGCGACGCAGTGGTTCGTGATCTCCGACCTTGGCATGACCAGCCTCAGCGGCGCGGATGGCCTCAACGTCTTCATCCGCGGCCTGTCCGACGCGGCGGCGGTCGAAGGGGCAGAGGTCACGCTTCTGTCGCGCGCCAACGCGGTTCTGGCCCGCGTCCCGACCGATGCGCTGGGCTACGCCCGGTTCGACGCGGCCCTGACCGCAGGGACCGGCGGCGGCGCGCCCGCGCTTCTGACCGTCGCCAAGGGTGACGACTTCGCCTTCCTGTCGCTGAGCGAGGCGGAATTCGACCTCTCCGATCGCGGCGTCACGGGGCATGAGGCCGCGCCCGCCGTCGATGTCTTCCTGACCACCGATCGCGGCGCCTATCGCGCGGGCGAAACGGTGAACATCACCGCGCTGACCCGCGACGGCAAGATGGACGCGATCGAGGGGCTGCCCCTGACGCTGCGCCTGATCCGGCCCGACGGGGTGGAATATTCACGCCTCCTGACGCCCGAGGCCGGGGCGGGCGGCCATGTCGCGAACCTGCCCCTTGCGGGCAACGCCCCGCGCGGCACCTGGCGCGTGGAAAGCTTCCTTGAGGAGAACAAGCCCCTCGCCTCGCAGACCTTCCTTGTCGAGGATTTCCTGCCCGAGCGCATCGACGTCGCGCTGTCGCTGCCCGATATGGCGCTGCGTCTGGGCGACACCGTGCCCCTGGGGGTCGAGGCGCGCTATCTTTTCGGCGCACCCGGCGCCGATCTGGAGGTCGAGGGCGATATCAGGCTGACCGCGCTGACGGCCCTCCCCCCCTTCCCTGGCTACGCCTTCGGCCGCTATGACACGCCCTTCACACCCTATCGCGACGCGCTTTCCGGTGCAGGCACGACCGACGCGCGGGGCCAGGCGACCCTGCCCGTCGCCCTGCCCGATCCGGGCGAGGCCGCGAACCGCCCGCTTGAGGCCCGTGTCAGCGTCCGCGTCAAGGAAGGCTCCGGCCGCCCGGTCGAACGCGACATCGCCCGCACCGTCATGCCCGAAAGCCCCGTCCTCGGCATCAAGCCGGGGTTTGAGGGCGGCGTCGTCCCGCAGGGCGATGAGGCGACGTTCCAGGTGATCGCCGTCGGCCCGGACCAGAGCCCCGCCGCGCGCAAGGCCCACTGGACGCTGAACCGGCTTGAGACGCGTTACCAGTGGTACGCGCTTTACGGCCAGTGGAACTGGGAGGTGACGACCACCCGCAGCCGCGTCGCCTCGGGCGATCTGGACCTGACCGCCGAGGGGCCGCAGGTGGTCTCCGCCCCCGTCGACTGGGGCAATTATGAGCTTGTGGTGGAGTCGGTGGACGGCCCCTATACCGCCAGCGCGACAGAGTTCTACGCGGGCTGGTACGCCCCTGCCGATGCCGCCAGCACGCCCGACACGCTGCAACTGTCGCTCGACAAGCCCGCATACCGGCCGGGTGAGACGGCGAAGATACGGATCGAACCGCGCGCCGAGGGGATCGCGCTGATCTCCGTCCTGTCGAACCGGCTGATCGACATGAAGGCGGTGCCGGTCACGGCGGGCGAAAACGTGATCGACCTGCCCGTGACCGACGACTGGGGCGCGGGCGCCTATGTCACCGCCTCGGTCATCCGCCCGGTCAGCGCCGACGCCGGTCGCACCCCCGTCCGCGCGCTTGGCCTGTCCTACGCGCCGGTCGATCCCGGCCCCCGCAAGCTGACCACGACGCTTGACGTCGCGGCAGAGGTCGATCCGCGCGGCCCGCTGCCCGTCGCCCTGAAGATCGAGGGCGCGGCAGAGGGCGAGACGGTCCATGCCACCATCGCCGCCGTCGATCTGGGTATCCTGAACCTGACCGGCTTCACCGCACCGGACCCGGAAGATCACTATTTCGGCCAGCGCAAGCTGGGTGTCGGCATCCGTGACATCTATGGCCGCCTGATCGACGGCGCCAATGGCACGCCGGGCAGCATCCGTTCCGGTGGCGATGCCGCCACAGGGCTGAAGATGCAGGCCCCGCCACCGACCGAGGAACTTGTCGCCTATTTCGACGGCCCCCTCACCGTCGGAGCGGATGGCTATGCCCGCACCTCCTTCGACCTGCCCTCCTTCAACGGCACCGTCCGGGTGATGGCCGTCGCCTGGTCGAAATCCGCCATCGGGCAGGCGCAAACCGATGTTCTGGTTCGTGACCCGGTTGTCGTCACCGCCTCGGTCCCGCGCTTCCTGTCGCCCGGCGACGAAAGCCGCGTACTGCTTGAGATCGTCCACGCCACCGGCCCGGCGGGACGCATGGGCCTTGACGTCACGGCCGACGGCCTGACCCTTGGCAGCGCGCCGTCCGGCGTCGATCTGGCAGAGCTTGGCAAGGCCAGCGTCACCGTCCCCCTGACCGCGACGGAGGAGGAAGGCAACGCCACCCTCCGCATCGCCCTGACCACCCCGGCGGGCAAGCAGCTGGTCAAGACTGTGACCATCCCGGTCGAAACGCATGACCCCGAAACCACGCATCAAAGCCGCTTCGAACTGGCCGCCGGTGCGACCTTCACGCTGGACCGCAACGCCTTCGCGGGCCTCGTCCCCGGCAGCGGCCGCGCCACGCTGGCCGCGGGTCCCCTCGCCCGGTTCGACGCGCCGGGACTTCTGGCCACGCTGGACGCCTATCCCTATGGCTGCACCGAACAGCTGACGTCCAGGGCGCTGCCGCTGCTCTATTTCTCAGATGTCTCGACCGCGCTCGGCGTGTCGCAGAAGGGTGACGTGTCCAAGCGCGTGACCGAAAGCATCTCGGAAATCCTGCTCAACCAGTCCTCCAACGGCGCCTTCGGCCTCTGGTATCCCGATACCGGCGATCTCTGGCTGGACGCCTATGTGACCGACTTCCTCAGCCGCGCGCGGGCGCAGGGCTATGCGGTCCCCGACACCGCCTTCCGCAACGCGCTTGACAACTTGCGCAACCAGATCAACTACGCCCCCGATTTCGACGATCACGGCGGGCCTTACGCCTATGCGCTGATGGTGCTGGCCCGCGAAGGCGCGGCGGCGATCGGCGATCTGCGCTACTATGCCGATGTGAAAAGCGGCGCCTTCGACACGCCCATGGCCGCCGCCCAGCTTGGCGCGGCGCTGGCCTCCTACGGCGACCAACGGCGGGCGGACGCGATGTTCGCCAAGGCCGCAGGGCTTGTGGCCCTGCACGGGGCCGGCGAGGAATCCCGCCTCTGGCGCGCCGATTACGGCACCCGCCTGCGCGACGCGACCGCGCTTCTGGCGCTCGCGTCCGAGGCCGGATCGACCGCCTTCGACCCCGATGACCTGACGAACGCCGTCGCATCCGGGATGATAGGTCAGCACCTTTCCACACAAGAGGCGACCTGGGCGCTGCTGGCCACCCACGCGCTGATCGACCGGCCCGACACGGCGGGCTTTACCGTCAACGGCTCCCCCGCCGAAAGCCCTGTCATCGCGCTATCCGAAGCCGAGGCGACAACCCCGCAAAGCATCACCAACGCCACCGGCAAGGCCGCCACGGTGACACTGACCACCTTCGGCGTCCCGTCCGACCCCGAGCCCGCAGGCGGGCGCGGCTATACCATCGCGCGCAGCTACTACACGCCCGAAGGTACGCCGGTGGACATCGCGACGGTCCCGCAAGGCACCCGACTGGTGGCGGTGATCGAGGTCACGCCCCATGGCAAGGGCGAAGCGCGGCTGATGGTGAACGACCCGCTTCCGGCCGGGTTCGAGATCGACAACCCCTCGCTGATCCGCGCGGGCGACATCGGCGCGCTCGACTGGCTCGACACCGTCGATGACACGCGGATGACCGAGTTCCGGCAGGACCGCTTCCTCGCCGCGCTCGACTGGCGGTCGGACCGGCCCTTCCGGCTGGCCTATATCCTGCGCGCCATCTCTCCGGGCAGCTTCCATCAGCCCGCCGCGACGGTCGAGGATATGTACCGCCCCGACTACCGCGCCCGGACCGAGGCAGGCCGCGTGACGGTGACGGAGTGATCCGGCCCGGCTGGCGCCTTCCGACCCTCGCCGCGGTGTTTCTCTTCGCCGCGGGGCTGGCGCGGGATGCGACCGACCGCTGGATCGACACCACCGCCCTGCCGCCCCTTGCCGTCGAGACGGGGGCGGAGATCACCGCCCGCGACGGCACGCTTCTGCGCGCCTTCACCGTCGCAGATGGCCGCTGGCGGCTTGACCCCGGCCCGGTCGATCCGCTTTTCACCCGGATGCTGATCGCCTATGAGGACCGTCGCTTTGCCGACCATCCCGGTGTCGATCCGCGCGCCATGCTGCGTGCCGCCGGGCAATCCCTTCTGGCCGGGCGCATCGTCTCGGGCGGTTCCACGCTGTCGATGCAGGTCGCGCGCCTGATGGAAGACAGCGGCACCGGCAAGCTTTCTGGCAAGCTGCGCCAGATCCGCGTCGCGCTGGCGCTGGAACGGCACCTGACCAAGGCCCAGATCCTCGACCTCTACCTGCGCATCGCCCCCTATGGCGGCAATCTGGAAGGCATCCGCGCGGCAAGCCTGTCGTGGTTCGGCAAGGAACCGCGCCGCCTGACCCCGGCCGAGGCCGCGTTCCTCGTCGCGCTGCCGCAATCGCCCGAAACCCGCCGACCCGACCGCTTTCCCGACGCGGCCGGTGCCGCCCGTGACCGCGTCCTCGACCGCATGGTCACGGCCGGCGTCCTGACGGCAGAGCGTGCCGATGCCGCCCGCCGCGAAACGATCCCGACCGCGCGACGCGACTTCCCCGCCCTCGCGCCCCATCTCGCCGCCCGGCTCCACGCCGCCCGCCCGCTGGACCCGCGGATCGAAACCACCATCGACGCCCGGCTTCAGCGCAGCCTTGAAACCCTTGCCGCCCGCGCCGCCAGCGCGCAGAGCGCGCGGCTCTCGCTTGCCATCCTCGTCGCCGACCACCGGAGCGGAGAGATCCTCGCCTCCGTCGGTTCTCCCGACTGGACCGACGACCGCCGCGCCGGGTTCATCGACATGACCGAGGCGCTCCGCTCCCCCGGTTCCACGCTCAAACCCTTCGTCTATGCGCTGGCCTTCGACGACGGCCTCGCCCATCCCGAAACGCTGATCGAGGATCGCCCCACCGCCTTTGGCACCTACGCGCCCCAGAACTTCGACCGAGAGTTTCGCGGCACGATTCCGGTGCGCCAGGCGCTGCAACTCTCGCTCAACATCCCCGTCGTCGCCCTGACCGAGGCCATCGGCCCGGCGCGCCTGATCTCCACCCTCCGCCGCGCCGGGGCAAGGCCGGTCATCCCCGGCGGCCAGCCCGGCCTCGCCGTGGCGCTTGGTGGCGTCGGCATCACGCTGACCGACCTCGTGCAAAGCTACGCCGCCCTCGCGCGGCTCGGCGACCCCGTCACCCTCTCCGCGCTTGCCACCCGGGACGCACAGCAAGGCCAACGCCTTGTCTCGCCCGAGGCCGCCTGGATGGCCGCCGACATCCTCGCGGGCCTGCCGCCACCCGCCAACGCGCCCGCCGGGCGGATCGCCTACAAGACCGGCACCAGCTACGGCCACCGCGACGCCTGGGCGGTGGGCTTCGACGGCGCCCATGTCGCGGGCGTCTGGATGGGCCGCGCCGATGGCGCGTCGGTCCCTGGCGCCTTTGGCGGCGATCTGGCCGCGCCGGTCCTTTTCGACACCTTCGCGCGGCTGAAGGCCCAGCCCGATCCGCTGCCGCCCCCGCCCCCCGCGACGCTGATCCTGCCGAACGCCCGCCTGCCCCTGCCGCTTCAGCACTTCCGCCCGCGCGGCGCGGCGCTGGCCAAGGCCCCGACCGGCCCCGAGCTTGCCTTCCCGCCCGACGGGGCGGAGATCGAGGCGAACGGCCCGCTGCCGCTCAAGGTCCGGGGCGGCACCCCGCCCTTCACCTGGCTTGCCAACGGCGCGCCGGTCATCCTTGCCGACCGCGCCCGCGAAACCGCGATGCCGACGCCCGGCGCGGGCTTTCTCAACCTCTCGGTGATCGACGCGATGGGCCAAAGCGCGACCGCGAAGGTCACGCTCCGTCCCTGATCTTCTCCGTTGCAAAAATACTCTGGGGGGAGTCCCCGGCGGGGACGGGGGGCAACGCCCCCCTGCCCGGTCGCGGCGCTACAGACGCTCGATCGCCAGCGCGATCCCCTGCCCGCCGCCGATGCACATGGTGACAAGCGCGATCCGGCCGCCCACCCGCTCCAGCTCATAAAGCGCCTTCACGGTGATCAGTGCCCCGGTCGCCCCGACCGGATGGCCCAGCGCCACCGCCCCGCCATTGGGGTTCACCTTCGCGGGATCGAAACCCAGTTCCTGCGACACGGCCAGCGCCTGCGCCGCAAAGGCCTCATTCGACTCGATCACGTCGAAATCGCCGACCGTCAGGCCGGTGCGCTTCATCAGCGCCTCGACCGCCGGGACCGGGCCGATGCCCATCACCTCGGGCCGCACGCCCGCATGGGCATAGCCGACGATCCGCGCGCGCGCCTTCAAGCCCGCCTTTTCGGCCGCCGAGGCCCGCGCCAGAACCAGCGCCGCCGCCCCGTCATTGATGCCCGAAGCATTGCCCGCCGTCACGGTCCCGTCCTTCTGGAACACCGCCTTCAGCCCCGCCAGCGCCTCAAGGCTTGTGGCCTTGGGATGCTCGTCGGTATCGAACACCACCGTTCCCTTGCGCGAGGCGATCTCAACCGGCACGATCTGGTCCCGGAACCGCCCCTCGGCGATGGCCTTGGCCGCGCGGGTCTGGCTTTCCATCGCGAAGGCATCCTGCGCGTCGCGGGTGATGCCGTGTTCCTTGGCGACATTCTCTGCCGTCACGCCCATATGGCCGGTGCCGAAGGGGCAGCTCAGCGCCCCGGTCATCATGTCAAGCGCCCTTGTATCCCCCATCTTCTGCCCGAAGCGCGCGGCCTGAAGGATGTAGGGCGCCCGGCTCATGCTTTCGGCCCCGCCCGCCAGCGCGAAATCGGCATCCCCCAGCATCAGCGATTGCGCGGCCGAGACGATGGCCTGCGCGCCCGAGCCGCACAGCCGGTTCACGTTCATCGCGGGCGTCCCGTTCGGAATACCCGCCTGTATCGCCGCCACCCGGCTAAGATACATGTCGCGCGGTTCGGTGTTGATGACATGGCCAAAGACCACATGACCGATCTGCGCGGCCCCTACCCCGGCGCGTTCGATCGCGGCCTTGGCCGCCACGGTCGCCGTGTCGATCGGCGCCATGCCCGACAGGCTGCCGCCAAAGGTGCCGATAGCCGTCCGCGCCCCGGACAGGATCACGATGTCGTCGCTCATTTCAGTGCCTCCAGATCTGGTCGCCGTCTTGCGTTCACCGCCAAGGTTAGCCGCCCCCCGTCACCGTGACCATCACGATCTCGGGCGGCTGGAAAAGACGTAGCGGCACACCGGAATAGCCGATCCCGGCCGACACGATCATGTGCCGCGCCCCGTCACGGATATGGCCCCAGGCATAGCGCCCGCCATAGGCCGAGGGCGTCATCGGCCGCCAGCCGAACAGGTTCGCCTGCCCGCCATGGGTATGGCCGGAGATCTGGAGAAAAGCGCGCGCGTCGCCTTCGGCGAAATAGTCCGGTTCATGCGCCATCAGAATCGCGGGCGCGCCGTCAGGCACCGCGGCAAAAGCGTCGTCAGGCCGGTGAAACCCCGGCAGGCGCAGATGCTTGCGCGCGCCCTGACTGTCGAACCCCACCAGCCAGAAGGCGTCACCCCCATGCCCGATCCTCATCGCCCGGTTGGCGAGGTGATGGATACCGCTCCCCTCCAAAGCTTCCGCGACAGAGTTGCGGGCGAAATCGGTCTGCCGCGACAGGTGGCAATCCCACCAGTCGTGATTGCCCAGCACCGCCGCGACGCCAAGGGGCGCCCGCAGATGCCCCAGCCGGTCGATGATCGGGGCCGCCGGGACCGCGCGGCCCGGAAGGTTGCGGTCCATCAGGAAATCGCCCGGCAACAGGATCAGGTCGGCGCCCAGCGCATTGACCGCCGCGACGATCCGTTCGACACGGGCCAGCGGCGTCCAGGGGATGCAGACATGCAGGTCCGCGACGACGGCGATGGTCAGGTCGGGCAGATGCCAGCCCGGATGCGCGACCTTATGGGAGGTCAGGCGCGGAAAGCTCAGCATCGTGGCGGGCGCGTAGTGGCGGCGAAGGCGCGGCGGCGGCGTCATCGCGGTGGCCGGACCTCGACCCGCCCGGACGCGGTCAACTGCCAGACGGCGCCATCCTCGATCACCACCACGCTCAACGGGCGGCCATAGCCCGCCCCGGTGTCAAGGTTCAGCCGGTTGCCGTAATGCGTGACCGCATCGACCGGCGTATGGCCATGGACGACAAGACCGCCATGATCGCGGGTATCCTCCAGAAACTCGCGCCGGATCCAGAGCAGGTCATCCTCGGCCTGCCGATCCAGCGGCACGCCGGGGCGTACCCCGGCATGAACAAAGACAAGGTCCCCGGCCCGGTGCATCAGCGCCAGCCCCCGGACGAACCGCCGATGCGCCTCAGGCACCGCCTGCACCGCGTCGTCGTGCAGGTCGAAAAGCATCCGCTCCCCCGCGCCCGCGACACCGTAGGACAGAAGCGTTTCCCCCCCGCCAAGGCGCGGATCGGTCCAGTGCAGCCCGGCGCGCAGGCCCGGATCGTAGTGATCGGGATCGCCCAGGAACCCTTCGAACATCCGGTCGTGGTTGCCTTTCAGCGCGACCCAGGGCTCACCCCGCGCCATGCCCTCGATCAGGAAGTCGATCACCCCCCGGCTGTCCGGTCCCCGGTCGACAAGGTCGCCGACATGCACGACCTCTGCCGCAGGGTCGCCGGCCATGCCGCGATCCTCGGCGATCAGGTCATGCGCCTCGCGCAGCTTGGCAAGATGCCCGTGAATATCGCCGATAGCATAGATCCGCATGGTTCGCCCGCTTTCCGTTGCGCCGCGACCCTAAAGCATGTTGCACAAAAGTGGGAACCGGTTTTGTGCTTCTCGAACATGCGAAATCATTGGGTTAGCCAAAGCACCGGGATGCCGCAATGCGGCGCGTTCAAACGGCGAAAACCGCGGGATCGTCGAGAAAGGCGTAGGAAGCCGCGTTGATATCCCCGCTCCAGCGGTAGAGCGCGACAAAGCCCTTCGGCCCGGCGCGGAACGCATGGGGCATCAGGCTTGGATGGTGGATCATCTCGCCCGCGCCGCGCAGCCTGACATCCTCCCCCGCGGTCCAAAGCGCCTCACCGGCGAGGATCACATAGGTTTCATCCGCGTCGTGGTTGTGAAGCGGGTAGTAGCTGTCCGGCCGCTGGAACAGCAGGCCCAGCCGAAGGTCCGGCGCCGGGATCGGCCCGTCCGGCCCCATCAGTTCGGCCACGGCGCAGATCGCCGCCGCATCGTCGGTCATCTGCCCGGCCACCGGGTTCGTCCCCCAGGGGATCATGTCCTGCACCGCCAGAAGCGCCCGCGCCGCCGCCATGTCCGAGGTGGACAACACATCGCGGATCAGAATGTCGAAGGCACAGGCCTCCCGCTTGCCGATGGCCTCCGGCGCGGGTGTGGTCAAAAGCGCCTGCGCGGTGCGCGCCGCTTCATCCCGGCCCTCGTCACGGTAGAGTGCGGCCAGCGCCGACAAGAGCGCGTCGAATTCGGGGCTGTACATCGCTGCGTCCTGTCCAGCGGGCGGAATGGAAGCAGATGTGATGAAGAATCACCCCTCGCTCTTCGACGCAAGCGACAGGGACCCGTCGCTTTTCGACGCGCGGCAGAGATGGGAAACCGGGCCGATGATGCGGCCCGGTCCCTGGTCACTTCGCCCGGCTCAGGCGACCTCGAACTCCAGCGGCTTCACCTGCTGGAAAAGCCCCGTCTTCATCAGCTTGTCGATGACCGGCTGCGGGATCGGATCGTCGACGTAAAGAAGCGCGATCGCATCATTGCCGCGCGCCGACCGGCCAAGGGTGAAGTTCGCGATGTTGACGCCGTTTTCGCCCATCGTCTGGCCCAGTGTCCCGATGATCCCCGGCACGTCCTCATTCGTGGTGTAAAGCATGTGCTGCCCGATCTCGGCGTCGATATTGATGCCCTTGATCTGGATGAAGCGCGGCTTGCCGTCGGAAAAGACCGTCCCGGCGATCGACCGTTCCCGCGTCGCGGTGACGACGGTCAGCTTCATGTAGCCGTCAAAGACGCCGCCCTTCTCCTGATGCGTGGTGGAAATCTGGATACCGCGTTCCTTGGCGATGACGGGGGCAGAGACCATGTTCACGTCCGGGTTGGTGGCCTTCATGATCCCGGCAATCGCGCCGCAGTTCAGCGCCGACAGGTTCATCGAGGCGACCGTGCCGTCGTAAAGGATGTTGATCGCCTTGACCGGCTCATCCGTCATCTGCCCGGCAAAGGCGCCCAGATGCTGCGCAAGCTTCAACCACGGCCCCATGACGGCCGCTTCCTCGGCGGTGACCGAAGGCATGTTCAGCGCGTTCTGTACCGCCCCGGTCAGCAGGTAGTCCGACATCTGCTCGGCCACCTGAAGCGCCACGTTTTCCTGCGCCTCGGTCGTGGCGGCCCCCAGATGCGGCGTGACGACCACGTTCGGCAGGTGGAAAAGCGGGCTTGCCGTCGCGGGCTCGGTCTCGAACACGTCGAAGGCGGCCCCGGCGACATGGCCGGATTTCAGCGCCTCGGCCAGCGCCGCCTCATCCACCAACCCGCCACGGGCGCAGTTGATGATCCGCACACCCTTTTTCGTCTTCGCGATGTTCTCTTTCGACAGGATGTTGCGGGTCTTGTCGGTCAGCGGCACATGCAGCGTGATGAAATCGGCCCGCGCCAGAAGCTCGTCCAGTTCCACCTTGGTCACGCCCATCTGCTTGGCGCGCTCCTCGCTCAGGAACGGGTCATAGGCCACCACCTTCATGTGCAGCCCCAGCGCCCGGTCACAGACGATGCCGCCGATATTGCCCGCACCGATCACGCCCAGCGTCTTGTTGAACAGCTCCACCCCCATAAAGCGGTTCTTCTCCCACTTCCCGTCATGGGTGGAGGCGCTGGCCTCCGGCAATTGCCGGGCGACGGCGAACATCATCGCGATGGCATGTTCGGCCGTGGTGACAGAGTTGCCGAAGGGCGTGTTCATCACGATGATGCCCTTCTTCGACGCGGCGGGAATATCGACATTGTCGACCCCGATCCCGGCCCGGCCGATGACCTTGAGGTTGGCCGCGGCGGCAAGGACCTTTTCGGTGACCTTGGTGGCCGAGCGGATGGCAAGGCCGTCATACTGGCCGATCACCTCCAGAAGCTTCTCCTTGTCCTTGCCAAGATCGGGCAGGTAATCGACATCGACCCCCCGGTCGCGGAAAATCTGGACGGCGGTTTCGGAAAGCTTGTCGGATACGAGAACTTTGGGTGCCATGGGGCAAATCCTTGATATGTCTTGGGGAACGCTGTCCCGGACCTGATCCGGGACCTCATGTTCGGTTTGGCGCGCGAGGGGTCAGTTTGCCTGCGCAGCGATCTCGGCCTCGAAGGCCCATTCGATCCACGGCATCAGCGCGGCAACGTCCGATGCCTCGACCGTCGATCCGCACCAGAGGCGCAGGCCCGCAGGCGCATCACGATAGGCGCCCGCATCGAGCGCCACGCCCTCTTTCTCAAGCCGCTTCGCCACCGCCTTGGCAAAGGCCGCGCCGTCCCTGATCCGGGCATCGGTGAACTTCAGACACACGCTGGTGGTCGATGCCGTCGCCGGATCGACCGCCAGATTGGCGATCCAGTCCTTGTCCGCGATGAAATCGTGAACCGCCCTGGCATTCGCCCCGGCCCGCGCGATCAGCCCCTTCAACCCGCCGATGCCTTGCGCCCATTTCAGCGCGACAAGGTAATCCTCAACACAAAGCATCGACGGCGTATTGATCGTCTCACCGACAAAAATGCCCTCAATCAGCTTGCCGCCCTTGGTCATGCGGAAGATTTTCGGCAGCGGCCAGGCGGGGGTATGGCTTTCCAGCCGCTCCGCCGCGCGGGGCGACAGGATCAACACGCCATGCCCGCCCTCGCCGCCCAGCACCTTCTGCCAGGAAAAGGTGACGACATCGAGCTTGTCCCAAGGCAGGTCCATCGCGAAGGCCGCGCTGGTCGCGTCGCAGATCGTCAGGCCAGCGCGGTCCGCCGGGATCGCATCGCCATTCGGCACCCGCACGCCGCTGGTCGTCCCGTTCCAGGTGAAAACCACATCCTTGTCGAAATCGACCGTCGCGAAATCCACGATTTCGCCATAAGGCGCCTTCTTCACACTCGCATCCAGCTTCAGCTGCTTGACCACATCCGTGACCCAGCCCTCGCCGAACGATTCCCAGGCCAGCATCTCCACCGGCCGCGCGCCCAGAAGCGACCAAAGCGCCATTTCCACCGCGCCGGTATCCGACGCCGGAACGATGCCGATCCGGTACTCGGCCGGAACGCCAAGGATCTCACGGGTCAGGTCGATCGCCTCTTTCAGCTTCGCCTTGCCGATGGCGGCACGATGCGACCGGCCAAGCGGTGCATCCGAAAGCATGTTGAGGGAAAAACCGGGGATCTTCGTGCAGGGGCCCGAAGAGAAGCGCGGATTGACCGGCCGCGCGGCCGGAGGCGTCTTGACCATTGCTGGTATCCTTCCAGATATACGCCCCTCGTTGGGGAGGGGTGTCCCGCCGCCGGGGATAAAGCGGCCCGGACCGCCGCACAAGCCGGAAAATCGCGCCGAAGCGTCGCTTTCGCGCCCCGATCCGCAACACGCCATCCACTATCGGAAACTCCACCACCCCGCCGCCTCTCGCCAGAAACCCCTCTGGCCTCCCGCGCCGGTTCGCACTAGAGGTCCCGAAAGACCCCGAAACCACCGGAGCGGCCCACCATGTTCATCGTGACCCTGCTTGCCAATCCCGACCGCGCCGATCTCGACACCGCCGCGGTCGAGGCGCTTCAGAACGCCTGGGGCGGCGACACGGCGCGCTGGCTCAACCCCGGCATCGCCGCCGAATTCCCGGTAGAAATCGTGCCAGCGAACAGATGGGACAACTGGCAGGGCTTGCAGGAGATGGGGCTCGACCTCATCGTCCAGCCCGCCGAGGGGCGGCGGAAGAAGATGCTGCTGGCCGATATGGATTCGACCATGATCGGCCAGGAATGCATCGACGAACTGGCCGACATGGCGGGCGTCGGCCCCCGCGTGGCCGAGATCACGAAACGCGCCATGAACGGCGAACTGGATTTCGAAGGCGCGCTGATCGAACGGGTCGGCCTTCTCAAAGGCCTGCCCGAAGCCGTGATCGACAAGGTCCTGGCCGAGCGCATCACCTTCACCCCCGGCGGGCGGGAGCTTCTCGCCACGATGAAGGCCAATGGCGGTTACGCGGCCCTCGTCTCGGGCGGCTTCACCGCCTTCACCACCGCCGTGGCGCGGGAACTCGGCTTCGACGAACACCGCGCCAACACGCTTCTGGCCGAAGACGGCACCCTCACCGGCGACGTCGCCCGCCCCATCCTCGGGCGTGAGGCCAAGATCGCCGCGCTGGAAGAGATCACCGCCCGCCTCGGCCTTGCCCATGCCGATGTAATGGCCGTCGGCGACGGCGCCAACGACCTCGGGATGCTGCACCGCGCCGGTGCCGGTGTCGCGCTTCACGCCAAGCCTGCGGTCGCCGCCCAATGCGACATCCGCATCAATCACGGCGACTTGACGGCGCTGCTCTACATCCAGGGCTACACGGTCGAGGACTTCGCCTGACCCCACGGGCTTCTTCGTTGCAAAAATAATCCCGCCGGAGGCGTCGCGAAGGTCTGCCGCGCAAGCGGCGGGCCTGAGGGGAAGATCGTGCGCCCGGTACGGGCGCCCCGCCCTTTGATTTCGCATGTTCGGGAAGCACGAAAACCGGCTCCCACTTTTCATGCAACATGCTTCAGGTCAGGCCGCGAAACCGGGGGCCAGCCGCATCTCGCCCACCGCGATCCCGCGCCGGTTCAGCATCGGGTCGCTCAGGTAACGCCCGACGACCGGATGCCCGGCCTCCAGCGCGCCAAGCCGCACCAGAAGCGCCGTGATCGCCGCTTCCGAGGCCCGCGTCCCGCCATCGAGGATCTTCACCGCGACGCCGCGCTTCATCTCCGGCAGGATCGCCACGAACACCGCCTCGGCCCCGGTCTTGACCGCAACCTTGCCGCCCATCGCCCGCATCAGGTTGGTGCAGGCCCGCCCTTCACCGGCGACCAGCGCGGGATAGGCCACCATCGCGCGCCAAAGCCGCGCCATGGCCCGTTCGCGCGCGTTCCCCTCGGGGTTGGCGGCGGCAAACCCCGCCATGGCGCGCCCCAGCCCATGCAACGAGGTCGCAAAATTCGGCGCCGAACAGCCATCTATGCCGTAACCGGGCGAGGCCTCGCCCGTCACCTCCTCGAACGCCGCCCGCACGGCTTTTTGCACCGGATGGTCGACCTCGACATAATCCGGCCCCGCCTTCAGGTGCCGGCCCAGCGTCAGGAAGCCCGCATGCTTGCCGGAGCAGTTGTTGTGGACCTGACAGGGCGCGGCGTCCGAACACATCAGCTCCTTCCGCGCGTCGCGGTCGTCGGGCATCTGCGTCCCGCAACGCAAATCGTCGTCGCCCATCCCCAGATCGGCGAGCCAGCGATTGACCGGATCGGTGTGGATATGCGCGCCATTATGGCTCGCGCAGGCCAGTGCCAGCTGCGCCTCGGCCAGACCAAAGGCCTCCGCCGCGCCGCTTTCGATCAGCGGCAGCGCCTGGATCATCTTGCAGGAGGACCGCGGAAAGATCACCGCCTCGGGGTCGCCCCAGGCCTCGACAATCGCGCCGCTCTCGTCGCAGATCACCGCATGACCGGCATGGACGCTTTCCAACATCCCGCCGCGCCAGAGTTCTATCAAGGGAATCGCTGCCAAATCACCCTCACCATTGCGCGATTTTCTGCCGCCGGGGCTTTCCCCGTCCAAGGAATTCGCGTTATGACACCCATACTCAGTGATAGGGTTTCCTGCCACCCAAAAGTCGATCGGCAACAGCGACGGGGCAGGAGGCAAAGACAATACGGTTGGAGGGAGCAGATCCAATGACATCGGCGATGCTGCGCATCCTGGGCGCTACGGTTCTGGCAATTGGCACGACCACGGGCGCGCAGGCACAGGTCTCGACCAACAGGGTGGCGGCCGAAACCGACTGGAGCGTCTTCGTCGAGGACAGCCCGAAGGAATGCTGGGGCGTCTCGGCCCCGAAGGAAACCGTGAACACGCGCGACGGCAAGGCCGTGTCGGTGCGGCGCGGCGACATCCTGCTTTTCGTCACCTTCCGCCCCGGCTCGGCCGCGGGCGAGGTGTCGTTCACCGGCGGCTACCCCTTCGCGGGCGGCTCGACCGTGGATCTGATGATCGGCGATACGAAGTTCGACCTTTTCACCGATGGCGAATGGGCCTGGGCCGGATCGCGTGACGACGACGCAAAGATCATCGCCGCCCTGAAGGCCGGGGCGAGCGTCTCGCTGACCGCACGTTCGGCGCGCGGGACGCAGACCAAGGACAGCTTCTCGCTCCTCGGGATCACCGCCGCGCTCGACGAGGCCGCCAAGCGCTGCGCCAACTGACGCCGCGCGGGTCCGGCCGGGCCGCTGCGGGTCAGTTCAGCACCGACAGCAGGTTCGCGAAATCGTCGGTCCAGACCGGCCCGCCGTCTGAGCGCAGCACCCGCCACCGGGGGTCCGCCGCCAGCGGGCCAAAGACACCCTCATCCCGTGCGATCATCACCACGCGCGATCCGATATCGCCGGGGTCGCGGTCGGCATTGCCGTCATACTCCTCGATCCGCGCCGTCAGGCCCAGCGCGGCGGCGCTGCGGCCCAGCGGCCGGTCGATGGCGTAGTAGCGGTTCGAGATGTGGTAGATAAGCAGCCCGTCCGGGGCCAGACGGCCCATGTAAAGCTCCATCGCTTCCAGCGTCGTCAGGTGCATCGGCACCGCATCGGACCCGTAGGCGTCGATCACCAGGATGTCATAGGGCGCCTCGCCGCCTTCCTGCGACAACACCACCCGCGCGTCACCCAGACGGGTCGTCATGTCTGGTGCGCAAGCAGACAGGAAGGTGAAGTAGGCCGGATTGCGCGCGATCCGATCCACCGCCGCGTCGATCTCATAGAACGTCCAGTCCTGCCCCGGCTGGCTGTAGCAGGCCAGCGCCCCGACACCCAGCCCCACGATCCCGACACGCTTCGCGCGCTGCCCGACGGGGGAGCCAAGGACCCGCGCCATCGGCGCGTTGCGGTGATAGTAAAGCTGCGGTTCGGGCCGGTCGCGCCCGAAATCGGCCAGCTTTTCCGACCCGTGAATGGTCGTGCCGTTGACGTACTGGCGCATCCCGTCCGCCTCCATCACCCGGTGGGTGCCAAAGAAGCTGCGATCACGAAAGACATCGCCCGAAGGCATTTCATAAAGGCTGATCCCCGTCACGATCCCCATGGAAATCGCCGCGGCCGGTAGCTGATGGCGGAACCAGATCGCCACGCCACCGGCCAGCGCGAACATCGTCAGGCGCAGCGTCAGCCAGTCATCGACACCGTAGACCCGCGTCATCACCACGATCGGCACCACCGCGATCAGCCCGAGGGCGGCCCCCTTCAGCGCCAGCGCCCGCGTCGGCCGCATGGCGCGGCTGAGGATCAGGACCGCCGCCAGCAGTACGGTCACCCCGCCCTCGGCCAGCGTGTTGAACAGGATCGGCGCGAGGATGGAGTTGAAGATCCCGCCCAGCGCACCACCGACGGACATGACCAGATAGAACACGGTAAGGTGACGGCCATCGGGGCGCTCGGCATAAAGCCTTGCATGACCGAACAGCGCCACCACGAAGAAGGCAAGGACCAGCCCGGCCGCCCCCCAGACATCCAGATGCCCGCCCGTCAGCCCCGCGAAAGCCGCGCCAAGCCCGCCAAGCGCGATCAGGTAAAGGAGACGCAGGACCGGGCTGGCCCCGATGGGCCGTTTCGCGAAGGTCAGGACGAAGCTGAGAAGGTACAGCGACAGCGGCACCACCCAGACCAGCGGCACGGCGCCCAGGTCGGTACTGATCTTCGTCGTGACCGCCAGCATCATCGAGGACGGCACGAAGGACAAAAGCAGCCACCAGCCGACCTGGCCCGCCGTGATCGGCCCGGCCGCGCCCTCGGCCCGTGCCGCGCGTGCGTTGGGGCCGCGCAGCACCAGAAGGCCGCAGATCAGAAGGAAGGCGCCGAAGGTGACAAAGCCCAGCGCCCAAAGCTCCCCGATCCGCCGCGCGCCCAGAAGCGGTTCGGCGACAAGGGGAAAGCCCAGAAGCGCGATGAGCGAGCCAAGATTGCTCGCCCCGTAAAGGAAATAGGGATCATCAGCCGAAGGGCCGTCGCTGCGCGCATACCAGGACTGGATCAGCGGCGCGTTGGCCGACAAGACACCGAAGGGCAGCCCGACGCCCAGCGCAAAGAGGACCAGCGTCTGTACCACGGCGGACCTCTCCGCCGCGAACTGCCAGCCTTCGGGGATCGCCAGCGGCAGGAAGAACAGCGCCGCCCCCCAAAGCAGCAGATGCAGGAAAAGCTGCGCCCAGACCGGCAGATAGCGCGTCACCAGATGGGCATAAAGGTAACCGCCGATCAGAACGCTTTGGAAAAACAGCATCGCGGTCGTCCAGACCGCAGGCGCGCCGCCGATCTGCGGCAGCACGATCTTGGCGAAAAGCGGCTGCACGAAGAACAGCAGGGACGCGCTGATGAAGATCGTGACGGTGAAAAGCACCGGAACGATGAATCTCGCCGTCGACACGGGACCCGTCTCAACCCTCTGCATTTGCCCTCTCCGCACTGGTCATTGTTGACCGTTACGGATGAAATCCGCCCGGAATGCGGCGAATACCAGTCAGATCTTGGCCAATGGCACCACGCGCTGATCCTCAGCCTCGGGCGAAAGCTCCTCAAAGTCGAAATTGTCGAGCTTTGCCGCGCGCTTGCCCGCGCGTTCGGCAGCCGTGGTGATGCCCTCCAGATCGCCGCGCGCCTGGTTGAAATGGGTGGAAAGCTTGTCCACCCGCTCAACCACCAGTTCCACGTCGCGGTGCAACAGCCGCAGCGTCGCGCGGATCGCCCCCGCCTGTTCCCGCATCCGCGCGTCCTTCAAGACCGCCCGCATGGTGTTCAGCGTCGCCATGCAGGTCGTCGGTGACACGATCCAGACCCGCGCGTCAAAGCCTTCGCGCACCAACTCGGGGAAGTTCGCGTGCAGCTCGGCATAGACCGCCTCCGACGGCAGGAACATCAGCGCGCCATCCGCCGTTTCCCCGTCGAGGATATAGCGTTCCGAGATCGCCTTGATATGGCTTCTGACCGCGATCCGCAGGCTGCGCTGCGCCTCGATCAACTGCGACTGGTTTTCGGCCCGGCGCAGCATCTCATAGGCTTCCAGCGGGAACTTGCTGTCGATCACGATGGGGCCGGGCGGGTTCGGCAGGTGGATCAGGCAATCGGCCCGCCGCCCGTTCGACAGCGTCGCCTGCATCGAATAGGAATCGGGCGGCATCGCCTTGCGGACGATGTCGTTCAACTGAATTTCCCCAAAGGCGCCGCGCGTCTGCTTGTTCGACAGAATGTCCTGCAAGGACAGGACGTCACCTGACAGCTTTTCGATATTCGATTGCGCCTTGTCGATCGTCTCAAGCCGCTGCTGAAGATCGCCCAGCGACCGGGCGGTGCGCGTCGCGGCGCCCTGAAGGCTTTCGGTCATGCCCTTGGACACTTCCGCCAGCCGCTGCTCCATCAGGTGCAGGACCTTGGTCTGTGAGGTCGCCTGCGCCTCGGACACATGGGTCAGGCCACCGGCAAGCTGCTGCTGCCCGTCCGACAGGGACTGCACCCGCTGGCCAAGCTGGCTGAGGTGATAGGACAGCGGTTCGGTCATCCGGGCCGACCGGGCAGCAGCGCGCATGGTCAGGATGATGAGGATAAAGAGCGCCAGCACCAGCACCGCGCCGCCGAGGATGGCAAGCACCAGCGGGTCGCCCAGCGCATAGCTCTGTCCGTTGACCGTGATCATGTGCGCCCGAAAAGCCGTTCGATATCGGAAAGCTTCAACTCGACATAGGTCGGCCGCCCGTGATTGCATTGCCCCGACAGCGGCGTCGCCTCCATCTCGCGCAGAAGCGCGTTCATCTCCTCGGGCCGCATCCGGCGGCCGGAGCGAACCGATCCATGACAGGCCATCCGGCTGAGAACCGCGTCGATCCGCGATTGCAGCTTCTGACTGCTGCCGAGGTCGTGCAATTCGTCCAGAATGTCGCGGATCAGCGCCGTCACATTGACCTCGCCCAAGAGCGCGGGAGTCTCGCGCACGGCCACCGCGCCACCGCCGAAGGGCTCAACCGTCAGCCCCAGCGCCGAAAGCGGCGCCGCGTGGTCCAGCAAAAGGCCCGCATCGGCGTCCGAAAGCTCAACAATCTCGGGGATCAGAAGCGCCTGCGCCGCCACGCCGTTCGCGTCGCGCTGCCGCTTCAGCCGTTCATAGACCAGCCGTTCATGGGCGGCGTGCTGATCGACGATGACGATGCCGGTTTCGGTCTGGGCGATGATGTAGTTCTCATGCACCTGCGCGCGGGCGGCGCCAAGGGGGTTCTGCTCCTGACCGCGATCCGTGACCTCGGGCATCGGCGCCGGATCGAACCGCGCGCTGGCCTCGGCGAAATCGCGGGCAAGCGGCGCCTGCCAGTCGCGGACATGGTGAAGCGTCGTCTGCGACGGCCGGTCCATCTGATAGATACGCGGCGCCGCGCCTTGCGGTTCGCGCCGAAGCGCCCCCAGCGTTGCCGCCGCGACGGTGGAGGACGCGCGATGCCCCGCTTCGGCCAGCGCATGGCGCAGCGCCGACACGATCAGGCCGCGCGCCACGCCGGGTTCGCGGAACCGCACCTCGGCCTTGGCGGGATGCACGTTCACGTCCACCCGTTCGGGGTCGCAGATCAGGTTCAGCACCGCCGCCGGATGCCGGTCACGGCTCAGCACATCCATATAGGCCGCGCGCAGGGCCCCGATCAGCAGCTTGTCGCGGACCGGGCGGCTGTTGACGAACAGGAACTGTTCCACCGCCGCGCCGCGCGAATAGGTCGGCAAGGCGGCAAAGCCGGTCAGGCGGATGCCCTCACGCTCCGCATCAATCGGCAGGGCGTTTTCGGCGAACTCCCTGCCGATCAGGGTGCCGAGCCGGTGCGACAGCGCGTCAAAGAGATCGCCCTGCTCAGGGTCCGCCCGCAGGATCACACGGCCCTCGCCACCGCCCGACACGTCGCGCAGCGTGAACCCGACGAAAGGCTCTGCCATCGCCAGACGCTGCACCACGTCGCGGATCGCCTGCGCCTCGGCCCGGTCAGAGCGCAGGAACTTCAGCCGCGCGGGTGTCGCGAAGAAAAGATCGCGCAACTCGACGACGGTGCCTTTCGACAGGGCCGCCGGGCGCACCGGATCGACCCGTCCGCCAGAGACGGCAATCTCCGCCGCCGCCTCCCCCGCCGCGCGGGAGGTGATGCGAAGCCGCCCGACCGCGCCCAGCGACGGCAGCGCCTCGCCCCGAAAGCCGAAGGTGCGGATGTTCAGCAGGTCCGATCCGTCGATCTTGGACGTTGCGTGCCGGGCCAGCGCCAGCGGCAGATCGCCAGCGCTCATCCCGCAGCCGTCATCGGCCACGCGGATCAGCGTCTTGCCGCCATCGGCATAAGAAACCTCGATCCGCCGCGCCCCGGCATCCAGCGCGTTTTCGACCAGCTCCTTCACGGCCGAGGCCGGACGTTCGACCACCTCACCCGCAGCGATGCGGTTGACGGCGGCCTCATCCAGCTGCCGAATAACAGGCCGATCAGGCAGGATATTGGGGCTTTCGGCGTTCATCCTACCAGAATTAGCAGGTTCCGGCAGATTCGGCCATGCCCGGCGAAGGCTTTGCGTCAGTTCGTCGTCTGAAGTCCGACGGGCTTGCCCACGACCACGAAACGCAAGCCACCGGGTGTCATCAACCGTTGTGCCACCCGCTTCACATCGTCCAGCGTCACCGCCTCGATATAGCCGTTGCGGTCGTTGACATAGGAGGCAGGCAGCCCCTCGGCCATCATGCCGACGAGGATGCCAGCAATCCGGTCATTGCCGTCGAAGCGCAGCGGGAAGGAGCCGGTCAGATAGGTCTTGGCGGCGTCCAGCTCTGCCTCCGTCACGCCGTTGGCCGCCACGTCGGCCCAGACGTCCTGCACCACGCCGATCGCCTCGGCCACCTTTTCGTTCGCCGACGAAAACGTCCCCTGCCAGGTCTCGGCCAGGTTCAGCGGCATCAGGAAGGTTCCGATCCCGTAGGTCAGCCCGCGCTTTTCACGCACCTCATCCATCAGCCGGGCGGAAAAGCCCTGCCCGCCGATGATGTGGTTCAGCACATAGGCGGCGAAGAAATCCGGGTCGTCGCGCGTGATGCCCGGCTGGCCGAAATTCACCACCGATTGGGGGCTGTCGAAATCGACGACGGTCACGCCCCCGGTCAGGTCCGGGGTGACATGGGGCGGCATCGGCGCGCCCTTGGCGGGCAGCGGGCCAAGCACCTCGTCGATCAGCTTGCCCAGCGCCTCGGGCGTGATGTCGCCGACCGCGGCGACCGACACCCGGTCGCGCGCCAGAACCGCGTCCTTGGCGGCGATCAGGTCGTCGCGGGTCAGCGCGGCAAGGCTGTCCAGCGTGCCGTTGCGCACGGTCCCATAGGGGTGATCGCCAAAGGCAAGGCGGTCGAGGGTGCGGCTGGAGATGCGCCCCGGATCGGTTTCGTCCTGCCGGATAAGCGAATCGATCTGCGCCCGCACCCGGTCGATGGCGTCCTGATCGAAGCGCGGCTCTGTCAGGGCGGATTTCAGAAGGGCGACAACCTGATCGCGGTTCTCGGTCAGCATCTGCGCCGAGACGGAGACCGCATCATCGCCCACGTCGAAGGAAATATCGGCCGCCAGCGCCTCACGCGCGGCGGCGAAGCCCTGCGAGTCCAGATCGCCCGCCCCTTCCTCAAGGGTCGAGGTCATCAGCGTGGTCGCCCCGCGCTTGCCCGGCGCATCAAGGCTCGCCCCGCCCTCGAACCGCAGTTCAAGCGCGGTGAAGGGCAGCGAATGTTCCTCGACCAGCCAGGCGCGGATGCCGCCGGGCGAGGTGATCTCCTGTATCTTCACTGCCGCGAGGGCGGGCAGCGCGGTCATAAGGACAACGGCAACCGTGATGAGGGCGCGGATCATTGCATCAACTCCGTCGTGTCATCGCCCGCGCTTTCGGGCATCATCCAGCCGGTGACAGCGTGGCGCTTGTCCAGCACGTCGCGCGCGGCTTGCCGCACCTCATCCACGGTGACGGCATCCAGAACGGCGGGCCAGTCCTGCACGTCCTTGATCGTCAGCCCGGTGGTCAGCGCCTCACCATAGCGTTTGGCCAGACCCATCACGCTGTCCTCGGCATAGATGTTGTCGGCGCGGATCTGGGTCTTGATCCGCGCGAACTGCTCCGCGTCGATGCCGTTCTTCGCCACATCGTCCAGAACGCCGTCCATGGCCTTTTCGGCCTCGGCCATCCCGACACCCGGCGCAGGCACGACGACAAGGCTGAAGGTCGTGTCGTCATAGGACAGACCGTCATAATCGGCGGCGGTGTAAAGCGCGATCTTGCTGTCGAACTGAAGCCGTTTGGCCAGGATCGAGGTCTGCGGGCTGCCGCCCAGCGCCGCGGCAAGGATCGTCAGCGCCGCCGCCGTCTTCTGGTCGCCCGGATCGCGTTCGGGGGCCAGATAGCTGCGCGACAGATAGGGCTGCGCGACGCGCGGGTCACGGTAGCTCAGCCGCCGCTCGGCCCGTTGGACGGGCTCCTGCGGCCGCGCACGCGGGCCGATCCCCGGCGTCGGCGCCAGCGGGCCATAGTATTTCTCGGCCAGCGCCTTCACCTCATCCGGCGTCACGTCGCCCGCGACGATCAGCACGGCGTCATTGGGCGCGTAATAGGTCTTGTACCAGTCCAGCGCGTCCTGCCGGGTCAGCTTCTCCATCTCCTGCCGCCAGCCGATGATCGGCGTGCCATAGGGGTGGTTGAGGTACTGCGCCGCCTGCTTCTGTTCGCCGAAGATGGCGCCCGGATCGCTGTCGGTGCGCTGGTTGCGTTCCTCGATGACGACCTCGCGCTCTGTCTGCCAGTCGTCTTCCGACAGCTTGAGATGGCGCATCCGGTCCGCCTCCATCTTCATCACCAGCTCCAGCCGGTCCGAGGCGATACGCTGGAAATAGGCGGTGAAATCCCATGAGGTGAAGGCGTTGTCCGACCCACCATTGGCCGCCACGATCTTCGAGAACTCACCCGAAGGAACGGTATCCGTCCCCTTGAACATCAGGTGTTCCAGAAAATGCGCCACGCCCGAGACGCCCGGCTTTTCGTCGGCGGCCCCGGCGCGGTACCAGACCATCTGGACGACGACCGGCGCGCGGTGATCCTCGATCACGACGACCTGAAGCCCGTTATCTAGGTCGAAGGACGTGACCTCTCCCGCCGCGGCGGGGCTTGCGAAGACCGCGGCAAGCACGAGGGGGCGCAGAATACGCAGGAACATGCCTTCCTCCCAACAGGATGGGCGAATTGGTAGCGGCTGAATGGCAAGCGTCAAGTCAAAGGCGCGCGGGCTGACGCAGAGGTGATCCTACTACTTCGCCTTCTTCAGCCCCTTGGGCGGTGCGCCGACGTTCTTCACACCGCGCGCGCGCCAGTATTCAAGCTCGGCATGCTGGTCGAGAGACATGCCCGCATAGGCGCGGTAATAGACGTTGGTGTTGAAGATCTGCTCCAGAAGCCGCCCGTCATGGTCACGCCGCCATTGCAAGTCTTCGGCCGCCAGCGTCTGACGGATCCCCGCCGAGCGCCCGTAACGGCCGGTATAGTTGACCAGCGTCGTGCTGGCCGCCGCGATGGTCTGCTGGCCCAGCGCCGCCGGATTGCCGCCCAGCGCCGCGATGGCGTCGGCTTCGGGCGTCGGGTCGGTGATGTTGGCACCGCCCGGCGTCGGCGCCGGAAGCTGCGCCAGATCCTCGGGCATCTGCAAGGGCTTGGTCGGAACCACGGCGAATTCGTCGGGGCTGCGCGTCTGGCTGCGGACATGCATCAGGCGCGGGTCCTTGTCATTGCCACCAAACATGCCGCCGCAGGCTGAAAGCGTCAGCAACAGCACCGCACCAAGCGTTATTTTGCCCAGAGTCAGCCTCGGCTGCATCCGTCTCTCCCTCACCTGCCTGATGTCGTCTTAGCCCAACTGATCGGCGCCGTCACCTAGTCTTCTCCCGCCCGGTAAAGATCACCAGCCCGATGGCGCCGGCAAAGATGGCAATATCGGCGACATTGAAGGAATAGGGGTTCTGAAACCCCGGCACCGACATGTTCAGGAAATCGGCCACCGCGCCATAGATGATCCGGTCGATGACATTGCCCGCCGCGCCCCCGATCAGCATCCCGGCCGAAAGCTTGACGATGGTGCTGTGCGGCTCGCGCCGGACCCAGAGCCAGACCCAGGCGGAGATTACCACCGCCAGCGCGATCAGCGCCCAGCGCGCAAGGTCCGAGGAATGGGACATCAGCCCGAAGTTGATCCCCTGATTCCATGCCATGCGGAAGGTCAGCCAGGGCGGCAGCACGTCGATCTGATGGCGCGCGGAAAGGTCCATCACCTCGACCACGGTGAATTTCGTGATCTGGTCCAGCGCAAAGGTCGCGGCGGCGGTCAGGACGACAAGGCGCATCCCGCCCTCAGTGCCGGAAATGGCGCTGGCCGGTAAAGACCATGGCCAGCCCGGCCGCATCGGCCGCCGCAATCACATCGGCATCGCGCATCGACCCGCCTGGCTGGATCACCGCCGTCGCCCCGGCCTCCGCCGCCGTCAGCAGACCGTCGGGGAAGGGGAAGAAGGCGTCAGAGGCGACGACCGATCCCTTGACCGTCGGTTCCGACAGACCCAGCGCCTCGGCCATATCGGCGGATTTGCGGGCCGCGATGCGGGTGCTGTCCACCCGGCTCATCTGCCCCGCGCCGATGCCGACGGTCGCGCCACCCTTGACGTAGACGATGGCATTCGACTTGACGTGTTTCGCGACCTTCCAGGCAAAGAGAAGATCGGCGATCTCCGCCGCGCTGGGGGCGCGTTTCGTCACCACCTTCAGGTCGGCGGGCAGGATGATGCCGTTGTCGCGGTCCTGCACCAGAAAGCCGCCCGCGACCTGGCGGAAGGTCAGGCCCGCCGATGTCGGATCGGGCAGCCCGTCCGTCGTCAGAAGGCGCAGGTTCTTCTTGGCCGCAAAGACCGCCTTCGCCGCATCGTCCGCACCGGGCGCGATGACGACCTCGGTGAAGATCTGGCAAATCTCTTCCGCCGTCGCGGCATCAAGCGGGCGGTTGAGCGCCACGATCCCCCCGAAGGCCGAAGTCCGGTCGCAATCATAGGCCGCGCGATAGGCGTCGATCAGCGTTTCACCCCGCGCCACGCCGCAGGGGTTCGCGTGCTTGATGATCGCACAGGCCGGTCCCTCGGCCGGATCGAACTCTGCCACCAGCTCGAACGCCGCGTCGGTGTCGTTGATGTTGTTGTAGGACAGCTCCTTGCCCTGCCACTGCTTCGCGGTGGCAACGCCCGCCCGGTCCGATCCGTCGGTGTAGAAGGCCGCCGACTGGTGCGGGTTCTCACCATAGCGCAGCGTCTGCGCCAGCGTCCCGGCAAAAGCCCGGCGGCGCGGCGCCGTTTCGCCCAGCGCACCGGCCATCCAGCCCGACACCGCCGCGTCATAGGCCGCCGTCAGCGCATAGGCCCGCTGCGCAAGCACCTGACGGAAAGCATAGCGCGTCTGGCCCCCGTTGGCGTCCAGTTCGGCCACCACCGCCGCGTAATCCTGTGCGTCGGTCACCACGCTGACATAGGCGTGGTTCTTCGCCGCCGCCCGAATCATCGCCGGGCCGCCGATGTCGATATTCTCGACACAGGTCGCGTAATCGGCGCCCTTGGCCACCGTCGCCTCGAACGGATAGAGGTTCACCACCAGAAGGTCGATCGCCGCGATGCCGTGGTCTTCCATCGCCTTCGCATGGTCGGGATTGTCGCGCAGCGCCAGAAGCCCGCCATGGACCATCGGATGCAGCGTCTTCACCCGCCCGTCCATCATCTCGGGAAAGCCGGTCACATCGGCCACATCCCGGACCGCCAGCCCCGCCTCGCGCAGCATGGTCGAGGTGCCGCCGGTCGACAAAAGCTCCACCCCCCGCGCCGCCAGCGCCCTGGCGAAATCGAGAAGCCCGCCCTTGTCCGAGACGGAGATCAGGGCGCGCCGCATCGGCGCAAGGTCGGAATGCTGGTTTTCGGGCGCGGTAACGGTCACGGGCGGGGTCCTTCGCTATGGGTCCTGGGGCGCGTCGGCATCGCCATCGCGCAGCGTGTCACGGATCGCCGCCGGGGTATCCTGTGCCTTGGCCAAGGTCCAGCCCAACTGGCAGGCATAATCGAGAACGACCGAGGAAAGGATGATCTGCTTCGTCGCCCGCGGCTTCAGCCGCCCGCTTTCAAGGTAGACCGAAGGCTCCAGCCGCAATTCCCCCACGCCGTCATGGCGAAACACCCAGATCTCCCCGCTTTTCAGCGCCATGGAGATGGCCGTGCCGCCAAGATCGACGGTCGCGTCGACATCGGGATGCAGGTGAAAGCGCAGATCGAAAGCGATGCCCTTGTGCCGCGTCCGCTCCATGATCGTCTCATAGCGCCGCCGGTCGCCCACCGTCATCGCGCCCAGCGTATCTTCGCCCGCAAGGGACCGCCCGTCGATCGACAGCGTCAGGTGGCGGATATGCGTCAGGCCATGGGTCGGGACATAACCGTTATGCCCGGCCATCAGGCGATGGCTGTCGCTGTCATCCTCGGGCTGCGCCCAGACCTGATCGGGGGCATCCATCAACTGACTGCGGGCGCTGAACGGCCCTTCTGCGCCAAGCCGTGACGACGAAAACCCCTGCACGCAGAGCGTCGAATGCGATGGCGTCGCCCGCCCCGCGCGGCGCCAGTCCGGCCCGAAACTCGCCCCCGATCCGCAATTGACGATCAGCGGGCGGCGCCCCGACGTCATCTCCATCGCCAGGGTAGAGGCATGGGCGTTCTCCGACGCGCGCCCCGACGGCGGCGGCGCGGCATCGACGATCACGGTGGTGCGCCCGGCGGCCAGCCGCGCATAGCCCATGGCAAGCCCGTGCGCCGTCATCGCCCGGCCGCGCAGATTGGCCAGCGCCTGATCCAGCCGCCCCTCAAGGCCCCGCCCGCCACCATGGAACCGCGCCAGCCCGCCATCGGCATGGCGCAGCGCCCGCAAGGTCGGCGCGATCCGGTCGATGGCGGCGACATGATCGGGATGCGGCACCCGCCCGGCCTCGGCCAGCGCGGCGGCGGCCCAGGTCAGCAGGGTGAAAACTTCAAGCAATTCCTCTGGGTTGCGCGTCGGCACGCCGCCTTCGGCGTCGATCTCGCTGGCGCAGTCGCGGCCCAGCGCCTCGGCGGCGGGGCCGACATGGCGCTCCATCCCGGTCAGGGCAAGGCCCGCGTAGATCAGCCCGGTCAGCGCCTCGAACCGCGGCAGGCCCGGCGCGGCGGTGCGCCAGCGCCGCGCAAGGAAAATCGTCTGCCGCCCAAGGCAACGGAAATACGCGTCGGAATCGGCCCGCGACCGTCCGTTCAGCAGCAGGATCGCATGGTTGATCCAGCGGATCAGCCGCCGCCCGGTCAGGTCCGGCGTCCAGCCCGGCCCCGATCCGCGCCCGAACCGCGCGATCCAGTCAAAGACCCAGTCCTGCGCCCGCTTGCGCGCCGGAAGATCGGAGACCGAGGCCAGATCGTCCAGCCAGGCGCAGCCGTGAATCGCCTCCTCGAACCGCGGATCGGGGACCGGCAGATCCCAGATGGAGCGGTCTTTGGATTCGATCAGGAACCCGGCGAACAGGAAATTCCCGGCAATAAGCTGACGCCCCCGCGCGAAAGACCCGATGGTCTTCGGCTCCGGCTGGCTGACGAACCCGGTCGCGGGCCGCGCCAGCGCCGCAAGACGCGCATGGATGCGGTCGAAGCCACCGACCTTCGCCCCGGTCTGCTTTTCCGATCGCGCCACGCCCCACGTCCCTGTCATTGTCCAGGGCCCGAAAGCCCCGATATCTGCCCGGAGGCAGACTATCCGCGCCCCCGCGCCCTGTCACGGGCGCTCTGGCCCCACTGCCTCAGGACCGGCGGAGGGCCGCGATATAGAACCCGTCCAGCCCGCCAAGCTCCGGCCAGTCATCCGGCCGCGTCCTCAGCCCGCCCTCTGCCGTTCTCCAATGCGGCGCGGCACCGGCGAGGTCAAGCGCCCCGGCGTCGATGGCAAGCGCGCTGTTGCGCTCAAGCGCCGCCGCCACCTGCCGCTCCCCCTCATCGGGCAGAAGCGAACAGGTCGCAAAGACCAGCCGCCCGCCGGGCGCAAGACGCGCGACGGCGCTGTCGATCAGATCGGCCTGAAGGCGGGCGATCTCGCGAATGCCCGTCCCGTCGCGCAGGTAAGGCAGGTCCGGGTGGCGCCGGATCGTCCCCGTCGCCGAACAGGGCGCATCAAGCAGCACCGCATCGAAATCGCCCGCCCCCTCCCAGCTCAGCGCATCCGCCGCAACGACCGTCGCCGACAGCCCGCAGCGCGCAAGGTTCTCCCGCAGCCGCACCAGCCGCTCCTCCGACAGGTCAAGCGCGGTCACCTCCGCCCCCGCCGCCGCAAGCTGCAAGGTCTTGCCCCCCGGCGCGGCGCAAAGGTCCAGCACCCGCTCCCCCTTCCGCACCGCCAGCGCCTTCGCGGCCAGCGCGGCGGCGGCGTCCTGCACCCACCAGTCGCCGGTCGCATAGCCCGGCAGCTCGCTCACCTGCCCGCCGGCGGTCAGCCGTACCGACCCGGTCGGCAGCACCACCGCGCCCAGCCGCCCGGCCAGCCCCGCCGCATCGCCATCCTTCGGTGTCAGGTCGATGGGCGCGCCGCGCGCATGGGCGGCCTCCATCGCCTGCGCCGCCTTCTTGCCATAGGCCGACATGATCCGCCCGCGCAGCCAGCCCGGCATCTCCGGCGCGGGCAGCGCCGCCCAACGCTCAACCGACACCTCCGAGGCGCGCCGCAAAACGGCATTGACCAACCCGGTCAACCGCTCGCCCCCGGCGCCCAGGGCCCGCGTCGCCGCCACGGCCTCGCCTACGACACCATGCGGGGCGGCGCCGTCCTCCATCATCTCGCTGACCGCGACCCGCAGGATCGCCCGCACCGGCGCGGGCGGCACCTTGCGCATCAAGGGCTTCAACACCCCGTCGGCCCGCGACAGGTTGCGCAGCGCCGACAGCGCAAGCCGCTGCGCCCGCGCCCGATCGGGCGGCGCGAGCCTGTCCAACGCCCCGCGCTGCACCTGCTCGACCAGGGACACCCGGTCCTCCAGAACCCCCAGAACCAGCCGCGCCGCCGCCGCCCTTGCCGTTACCTGCGCCATTCCCGCCCCGTTTGCCTTGACCCCTCGCCGCCTATATCATGGCGCGACCCCGGACAAGGACAGCACCATGACCGACCCGCGCACGGATAACCTTCCAGACGCCGCGAAACGCGCGCTGGCCGAGGCGGCGGAGCGTCGCAGAAAGGCAAAGCCCGCCGACCGTCCGACCGAACTCGGCGGCCGCGACGGGCCGGAACCTGTCCGCTACGGCGATTGGGAAAAGAAGGGCATCGCGGTCGACTTCTGACCACGCCCCCCGACGTCTTCCCGCCCCGGCTTCTTCGTTGCCAAAATACTCCCGCCGGAGGCAGGCCGCGCGCGGCCCCGGCGAGCGGGGGCTCGACGCCCCCCGAGACGGCCCGCCCTCAAAGGCCAAGCACATCCATCATGTCATATTCGCCGGGCTTCTGGTCCTGCCCCCAAAGCGCGGCCCTCAGCGCACCGCGGGCAAAGATCGCCCGGTCGGTCGCGACATGGCGCAGGATGATCCGCTCGCCCTCGCCCGCGAAGATCACGTCATGCTCGCCCACGATGTCGCCGCCCCGGATCGCGGCAAAGCCGATATCGCCGCGCTTGCGCGCCCCGGTCAGCCCGTCGCGCCCGCTGTCGCGATGGCCCTCCAGCGCCACGCCGCGCCCCTCGGCCGCCGCCTGCCCCAGCATCAGCGCGGTGCCGGACGGCGCGTCCACCTTCATCCGGTGATGCGCCTCGACGATCTCGATGTCCCAGTCGGCATCCAGCGCCTCGGCCACCTTGCGCGTCAGCCGCGTCAGCAGGTTGACCCCAAGGCTCATGTTGCCCGCGCGCACAATGACGGCGTGACGCGACGCGGCGGTCAACTTCGCCAGTTGCCCTGCCTCGAACCCCGTCGTGCCGATGACATGGACCGCGCGCGCCTGCGCGGCCAGCGCGGCAAACTCGACCGTCGCGGCCGGGGCGGTGAAGTCGATCACCGCCTGCGCCTTCGCGAAAGCCTCAAGCGGATCGTCCGTCACCCGCACGCCATTGGCCGCCCCGCCCATCGCCTCGCCCAGATCGCGCCCGATCCAGGGCGTGCCTTCGCGTTCCACCGCGCCGACCAGCCGCAGCTTCTCCGAAGCCCCGATCAGCTTGACGAGCATCTGGCCCATCCGGCCCGACACCCCCGTCACCACGACGCCCGGCAGATCCTGCTCTGGCTGCATCTCCACGCTCCTTCTTGCGACCGGCCCGGTTTAGCCGGTCACGCAAGCGTTGGCAAAGCCCCGTTGCGGGGCGCGCGGGCTTGGCCTAAACCGGGCCAATGGCACATCACCGCACCTCTTCGGGCAAAGGCCCCTCGCAACGTCAGCTTCGCGTCGGCGAGGCGATCCGGCGCAAGCTCTCCGAAGCGCTGATGCGGGGCGAGATCCATAACGACGATCTGGCAGGCATGTCGATCACGGTGGGCGAGGTCAAGGTCTCTGCCGACCTGCGCGTCGCGACCGCCTATGTGCTGCCCTTGGGCGGTGCCGGGGCCGAGGCGGCGCTGAAGGCGCTCAGCCGGTCGCAGGGGGAGCTTCGCCATGTCGTCGCGCGCGACCTGCAACTGAAATTCGCCCCCGAGCTGCGCTTCCGCATTGACGAAACCTTCGACCGCATGGACCGGATGCGCGAACTGCTGGCCGACGAACGGGTGCAGCGCGACATCGCCGCGACGGATGACCGGGATGACGAAGCTCTGGACTGACACACTGGCGGCCCTTCTGCTGGCCACCCCGGTTCAGGCCGCGGCCGATCCCGCCTGCCGTACCGTCCCCTTCGAGGACCTGACCTTTTCGGTCTGCGAGGCCCACGCGGGCGACGACCTGCGCCTGTTCCTGAAGGATGCCGAGGGCCAGCCGCTTCTGGGTTTCGAACGGGTCGATGCGGCGCTGGCCACCGAGGGGCGCAAGCTGGTCTTTGCGATGAATGCGGGCATGTACCACCCCGACCGCAGCCCGGTCGGGCTTTATGTGGAAAACGGGGCCGAGGCGCAGCGCATCATCACCTCGGACGGGCCGGGGAATTTCGGCCTTCTGCCGAACGGCGTCTTCTGCATCGCCCCCGACCGTTTCGCGGTGATCGAATCGCGCCGCTATGCCGAAACCACGCCCGAGTGCCGCTATGCCACCCAGTCCGGCCCGATGCTGGTCATCGGCGGCAAGCTGCACCCGAAATTCCTGCCGGGCTCGGATTCGCTTTACTACCGCAACGGCGTCGGGGTCAGCGCCGACGGCGCGACGGCCTGGTTCGCGATCTCGGACGCGAAGGTGAATTTCCACACCTTCGCCCGCTTCTTCCGCGATGCGCTCGGCGCGCCCGATGCGCTTTACTTCGATGGCAATATCTCCCGCCTCTATGCGCCCGATCTGGGGCGCAACGATCTTGGCTTTGCCATGGGGCCGATGGTCGGCCTGACCGCCCCGGCGGATTGACGGCCGCGCGGGCTTTCGCTAATCGGCGCGCTTCGGATCGGAAGGGCAGGACATGGCACGCAAGAAGGGCCGCGACATCTCGGGCTGGCTGGTGGTGGACAAACCGGCGGGCATGACCTCCACCTCGGTCGTGAACAAGGTCCGCTGGGCGCTGGACGCGAAGAAGGCGGGCCATGCCGGGACGCTCGACCCCGCCGCGACGGGCGTTCTGGCGGTGGCCCTGGGCGAGGCGACGAAGACCGTCCCCTACATCACCGACGCGCTGAAATGCTACCGCTTCGCGGTGCGCCTTGGGATCGCCACCAACACCGACGACGCGGAAGGCGAGGTGATCGCGACCTCGGACGCGCGTCCCTCGGACGAAGATATTGCCAGCGCGCTGGTGGCGTTTCGGGGCGAGATCATGCAGGTCCCGCCGCAATTCTCCGCCGTGAAGGTCGATGGCGAACGCGCCTATGCGCTGGCCCGCGCGGGGGAGGAAATGGACCTGGCCGCGCGGCCCCTCTGGGTCGAAAGCCTTGAGGTCGTGGCGCGGCCCGATGCCGATACGGTCGAGTTGGAAATGGTCTGCGGCAAGGGCGGCTATGTCCGCTCCATCGCCCGCGATCTGGGGGCGGCGCTGGGGTGTCATGGCCATGTCCTCTGGCTGCGCCGCGTATGGTCGGGGCCGTTCGAGGCCACCGATGGCGTGTCGGTCGAGGTGATCGACGCCGAAGCCAAGACCGGTGCGCTCGACGCGCGGTTGCTGCCGCTTGAGGTCGGGCTGGCGGAGCTGCCCGAGCTGAAGGCGACGCCAGAGGGCGCGGCACGTCTTCGCAACGGCAATCCGGGGATGGTGATCGCCTCGGACATGGACTGGGGCGAGGAAGCCTGGGCGAGCTATCAGGGCCGCGCGGTGGCGGTCGGCGTCTACAAATCGGGCGAGCTGCACCCGAGCCGGGTGTTCAATCTTTGACGGCAAGGCCGGGGGCCAGCCCCCGGACCCCCGGAGTATTTTCGAACAGAAGAAGTTCAGAGCATGAGCGCGGTCTTGCGGCCCTCGTGGAAGGCATAGGGCGCCTGCCGGGGGGCGGCGGCATCGCCGATCAGGTGGGTCTCGATCCCTTCCAGTTCCGCCGAAAGCGGGTCGAAGGCGCGGTTGGTCGTGGACATGACGAGCGCGGAGGCGCCGTGGCGGGTTTCCGCCCCGGTCAGCATGTTGCGCAGTGTGGCCGCGTCGCCGTGCCATTCGGCGACGAGATGTTCGGTCAGGACCCTGACGCCCAGTTTCGCAAGCCGCGGGCGCAGGCCGATATCCGACGAGGTGCGCGCAAGTTCCTTGCCGATGAAGGGTTCCGGCGTGACGATGGTGACCTGCTTGCCCTGTTCGGCCAGCGCCCAGGCGGTGCCGAGGCCGCGCCAGTGACCGCCCTCGTCATAAAGGATCACGCTGTCACCCAGCTTCGCCTCGCGCCGCATGACCTCTTCGGGCGACCAGACATTGCCTTTGTCGATACCGGGCAGCCGGTCATGGCCGGGCAGCCAGCGTTGGAACCCGTCCTCATCGGGCAGCGATCCGGTGGCGAGGATGACGGCATCGGGTGACAGCGCGCGGATGTCGTCGGCTTCGGCGTAACTGTTCAGGTGGACGCGGACCTGGAGCTTTTCGAACTGGCGTTCATACCAGTCGAGCAGGTCAAGAATCTGCGCCCGGCGCGGTTGTTCGCCCGCCAGCCGGAACTGCCCGCCGATCCGGGGTTGCGCCTCGAACAGATCGACGCGGTGGCCGCGTTCGGCGGCGGCGCGGGCGGCCTCAAGCCCCGCAGGACCGGCGCCCACGACGACGATATGGCGGGGTTTGTCGGCGGGGGTGAAGCGGTCGCCACCCCATTCGAATTCACGCCCAGCGGACGGGTTGATGAGGCAGGAGATCCAGTAATCGCGCGACCGCCGCCCCCAGCACATCTGGTTGCAGGAGATGCAGCCGCGCACATCCCCGGCCCGGCCTTCAGCCGTCTTGCGCGCCAGATGCGGATCGGCGATCTGGCCCCGCACGATGGAGACCATATCCGCCTGACCCGACGCGATCACGCTTTCGGCGTTCTCCGGCGTCCTGACATGCGCCTCCGACGTGATCTTTGCGTGTTTGACGACCTTTTTCAGTTCCTCGGTAAAGGGCGCGGTCAGCTTGTCGGCATAAAGGAAGGTCGGCATCAGCCGTTCGAAATCGAGGTAACCGCCATGTCCGCAGGTGACGTAATCGACATGGCCTGTGGCGTCATGCAGCGCCACGACCTCGGCCAGCGCCTCGCCCTGCAACAGCACGTCGTGGCTGTCGGAGGTGGAGATGGCGAGGCCGATGATGAAATCCTCGCCACATGCCTTGCGGATGCCCTCGATGATCCGCCGCGACATGCGGGTGCGGTTTTCAAGGCTGCCGCCCCATTTGTCCGTGCGCCGGTTCGACCAGGGCGTCCAGAACTGATCCAGAAGCGAGTGATAGGCGCCCCAGACCTCCACCCCCTGAAAGCCACCCTTCTTGCAGCGGACAGCGGCGGCGATATGGGCCGCGATCAGCTCCTCGATCTCGGCCTCCGTCATGGCATGGGACCCGTCGCTGTCGTGATAGGACGGCCCGCCCGACGGCCCCCAATGGGGCGAAAAGCTGAGGTCGGAATCGCCATGCGCGCCGATATGGTAAAGCTGCTGGAGAAGGACCGCGCCCGCCTCTTTCACCGGCTCCGTCACCTTGCGGAAATGCGCGATCACCTCATCGGTGGAATGCAGGAAGTTGCCGCGCGTCAAAACGCCGGTGCGGTGAACCGGCATCGGTTCGGCCACGATCATGCCCGCGCCCCCCAGCGCGCGTTCCAGAAGATAGCCGGCGAAACGCGGGCCGGGCAGGCCCATCTCGGCCATGTTCGCGGTATGGGCGCCGAAGACGATCCGGTTGCGCAGCGTCTGGCCGCGTAGCTCGATCGGGGACATCAGGTGGGGGTGGGCGGTCATGGTCGGGTCAACCTTCGCTTTCGTTTCGTCTTGCTCTGCCTGTCCCGGGCCTGCCCCGGGACCTCTTGCGCGGAGAAGGACCCGGTCCGGGGCGCCTTCCGGGTATAGCCGAAATCTTACGGGCGCGCGGGCCGCAGGGCATGTCGGCCGCGCGACATTGCGCCCCCAAAAAACGTCGCTTTGGGGCGGGTCCGGGTCCGTCGCGCGCCGCGAAAGGCCGGTTTTCGCGCTTTCGCTCTGGCATCCCGCGCCACGCGGCGTATGGTCCGGCCAATCTCATCACCCGGAAAGGAGCATGACATGGGTCTGCGCATCAACGACACCGTCCCGAACTTCACCGCCGAGACCGATCAGGGCAAGATCACCTTCCATGACTGGATCGGCGACAGCTGGGCGATCCTCTTTTCCCACCCGAAGGACTTCACCCCCGTCTGCACGACCGAATTCGGCGCCGTCGCGCAACTGGCCGAGGAATGGAAGAAGCGCGGCACCAAGGTGATCGGCCTTTCGGTCGATGGCGTCGAGGATCACAAGAAGTGGAAGGCCGACATCGAAAAGGCCGCCGGCGCGCCTGCCTCCTTCCCGATCATCGCCGATACCGGGCTTGAAGTGTCCAAGGCCTTCGACATGCTCGAAGCCGACGCCTACCTTCCCGACAACCGCACCGCCAATGACAGCCAGACGGTCCGCGCCGTCTTCATCATCGGGCCGGACAAGAAGCTGAAGCTGTCGATGCTTTACCCGATGAATGTCGGGCGCAACTTCGCCGAGGTGCTGCGCGCGCTCGACGGGTTGCAAACCGCGAACGGAAAGGGCGTGGCGATGCCCGCCAACTGGACCGCGGGTCAGGACGTGATCGTGCCGCTGTCGCTGGACGACGCGGCGGCCGAGGCGAAGTTCGGCAAGATCAACAAGGTCCTGCCCTACCTGCGCTACGCGAAGCTGCCCGACTGATCCCGGCATCGTTTCCGAACCGACGGACCCCGCGCCCCGGCGCGGGGTTTTCGTTTCCGGCGCATAGCTAGCCATGCGTTCAGCGCATAGCGACAATGGCAAAGCAGCGGATTGTGCAGGTGCAGCATCAGGCCCATGTTAGCGCCAACGGCAGGATGTTCCCTGCCAATCGACGAAGAAAGAGGTTCTGAAATGGCATATGTTGCTTCCCACCGCGTTTCGCATGTTTCGCTTGGCGACCACGCCGCCAACCTGATCGCCGCCTTCCGTCAGGCCCGCGCCCGCCGCGCGGTCTACGCCAACACGCTGGGCGAACTCAGCGCGATGACGGACCGTGACCTGGCCGATATCGGCATCGCCCGCGACCAGATTGCCGACATCGCGCATGAGGCCGCCTACGGCAAGTAAGCGCAAGGTTTCCCCCGCCCGACCCTCCCTCGGGCGACGGGACAGGCAGGGCGCCCTCCTCCCGCGCCCATGCCTTCAGAAAGGCCCGTAGCCCCGCTGCGGGCCTTTTGCTTGCCCCCCGCACCGGCAAAGGAAAAGGCCCCGGCGTTTCCACCGGGGCCTTCGATCCGTCAGGAAGGAAAGATCAGCTTTCCGCCGATTCTTCCTTTTCCTTCTTCTCCGGCGCGATTTCCTCGCCGGTTTCCTGATCGACCATCTTCATGCCAAGGCGCACCTTGCCGCGATCGTCGAAGCCCAGAAGCTTGACCTTCACTTCCTGGCCTTCCTTCAGAACCTCGTTCGGGTGCTGAAGCCGCTTGTTGGCGATCTGGGAGACGTGAACCAGACCGTCGCGCTTGCCGAAGAAGTTCACGAAGGCGCCGAAATCGACAAGCTTGACCACCTTGCCGGTATAGATCTTGCCCTCTTCCGGCTCGGCCACGATCGAATAGATCATGTCATAGGCCTTCTTGATCGCTTCGGCATTGGCCGAGGCGATCTTGATGACGCCATCGTCGTTGATGTCGACCTTGGCGCCGGAGGTTTCCACGATCTCGCGGATGACCTTGCCGCCGGACCCGATCACTTCGCGGATCTTGTCGGTCGGGATCGTCATCGTCTCGATCCGCGGCGCGTGGGCGGAGAACTCGCTCCGGCCCTCGGTCAGCGCCTTGGCCATCTCGCCCAGGATATGCATCCGGCCATCTTTCGCCTGCGCCAGCGCCTGCTCCATGATCTCGGGCGTGATGCCCGCGACCTTGATGTCCATCTGAAGCGAGGTGATCCCGGCCTCGGTCCCCGCGACCTTGAAGTCCATGTCGCCGAGGTGATCCTCATCGCCCAGGATGTCGGTCAGGACCGCCCACTTGCCATCATCCTCAAGGATCAGGCCCATGGCGACACCGGCAACCGGCGCCTTCAGCGGAACGCCCGCATCCATCATCGACAGCGACGACCCGCAGACCGTGGCCATGGAGGAGGAGCCGTTCGATTCCGTGATCTCCGACACGATGCGGATCGTGTAGGGGAAATCGGTGGGCGCCGGCAGAACCGCCTGAAGCGCGCGCCAGGCAAGCTTGCCGTGGCCGATCTCACGACGACCCGGAGGGCCGAAGCGCCCGACCTCACCGACCGAATAGGGCGGGAAGTTGTAATGCAGCAGGAAGTTGGACCGCCAGTTGCCGTGCAGCGCGTCGATGATCTGCTCATCCTCGCCGGTGCCAAGCGTGGTGATCACAAGGCCCTGCGTCTCGCCACGGGTGAACAGCGCGGACCCATGCGTGCGCGGCAGGATGCCGACTTCCGACACGATCGGACGGACCGTCTTGGTGTCCCGGCCGTCGATACGGATGCCGTTGGCGACCACGTCGCCGCGCAGGATGCCCGATTCCAGCTTCTTGATCGCCGAACCGAGGTTCTCATCCGCCAGATCCTCTTCCGACAGCGCGCCCTTGATGGACGTGACGGCGGCGGAGATGGCGTTGGTGCGCTCCTGCTTGTCCTTGATCGCGAAGGCGGCGCGCATCTCTTTTTCACCCGCGGCCTTCACCTTGTCGTAAAGCGCGGCATAGTCGGGGGCCGCGAAGTCGAACGGCTCTTTCGCCGCCTCTTCGGCAAAGTCGATGATGAGGTCGATCACCGGCTGCATCTGGTCATGGCCGAACTTCACGGCGCCCAGCATCTCGGCCTCGGACAGCTCATATGCTTCCGATTCCACCATCATCACCGCGTCCTTGGTCCCCGCGACGACAAGGTCAAGCCGCTGCTCGGGGTTCATGCGCAGCTGGTCCATGTCGCTGACTTCGGGGTTCAGCACATACTCGCCATCGACAAAGCCGACGCGCGCCGCACCGATCGGACCCATGAAGGGCACGCCCGAGATCGTCAGCGCCGCCGAGGCCGCGATCATCGCGACGATGTCCGGGTCGTTGACGAGGTCGTGGCTCAGAACCGTGCAGATCACCAGCACTTCGTTCTTGAAGCCCGGCACGAACAGCGGACGGATCGGCCGGTCGATCAGGCGCGAGGTCAGCGTTTCCTTTTCCGAAGGACGCCCCTCACGCTTGAAGAAGCCACCCGGAATCTTGCCGGCGGCATAGGTCTTTTCCTGATAATGCACCGTCAGCGGGAAAAAGTCCTGGCCCGGCTTCGCCTGCTTGGCGAAGGTCACGTTGGCCATGACGGAGGTTTCGCCCAGCGTGGCGATGACCGAACCGTCGGCCTGACGGGCAACTTTCCCCGTTTCCAGTGTCAGCTCTTCCTGGCCCCACTGGATGGATTTCTTGGTCACATTGAACATGTATCGTTTCCTCTGGGGAGCATGCACGGGCGTATCCCGTGTCTCCCGTTTGCATGGCGGCCCCATTGCCGCCGCCCCCTATCCTATCGCATGCGCCCGGGGGCATGGGCTCACGTCACAGATGGACGGGGGCCATACAGGAAATCGGGTCGGTTGGGAAGCGGGGAGTTTTCCGCCGCCCCATTCGCGGGTGTCATAGCCCGCTCTCCGGGGTCTGTCGGCTGGCTGACGCTATTTCACGATATGCACAAGCCCGCCGGTTTCGCCTTCAAGCGGGCCATGCTCGGCCGAGGTCGGTTTCAGCATGGCCTCAAGCAGGACGGGGACCGGGGTCCAATAGGGGATGTACCATTCCTGATCGACCTCAAGGATCAGAACCTTGTCAGCCGTGGCATCATAGGCCCCGATGACCGACACATGCGGGCCGTCCCAATCGCCCGTCACCACGCCCTGATTGAAATAGATCAAAAGCGCGTCGGCGGATGAGATTTCGTTCGCGGCCAGCCTCGCGCGCAGCTCCGTCAGGGTCGCTTCATCCTGCGTGCGGGGCTTGTAGCTTTCCACCCGATAGGCTTCCATCCCCGCCGCTGTCACCGCCGCCCCGGTGAATTCCTCAAGCTGGGCAAAGGTGACGCCATCGCCATCCTCGGCCGATAACGCCTTCCATTCCGCGTTGCCGACAAGGTCCAGCATCTCGGGCTGGGTGGTTACAGTGTCTTCCGCCAGGCCCGGCAGGCCCCTGATGCCGTTCAGTGCGCCGGTCACGGCAGCGATCGAACAGGCCGAGGTGGTGAACTGGGGCTTCACAAAGGCTTCAAATGCCCAGTAGTCCGGCGCGGATGCCTCGCGCAGATACGCCGCGTCGGCGGTCACCGGCACGGCGTTCGGCCCCAGTTTCGGCAGCGGCGCCTCATCGGCCGAGGCGGGCGTCAGGAGGCAAAGCGACAGACCAAGCCCAATGGTGGCGCCGGGGCAGAACCGGGAAAACTGTATCATGATGAACAATCCGAAAGGGTTGCGATGCGCAACGCTACCAGCGCGGCAATCTCTGTCAATCTGAAGAATGGGAACATGGATGCGGAAGGTGGCCACGATGCCCGCGACAAAGCCCCGCCTTGCCCTCCCTTCCCGCCCCGTTCAAACTCGCGCCGCTTCAGTTCATTTAACAATTGCAGAGTTCCGATGACCCTCCGTCAGCTTGCCTCCCTCCTCACAGCACTTTGCCTGTCGGGCGCTGCCACCGCCGAAACCCTTCCGCCGGTTCCCGGCAGCGAGGATGCCGCCTACAAGACGGCCGTCGCCGACTGGCTCGGCGGGCAGGACATCACCGCCCTTCGCGCGCTGTCGGATCTGGCGGGCGGCGGGAATACGGCGGCGCAGATCCTGCTGGGGCGGATTTCCGAGAATGCGGCCTTCTACAAACATCTCTCCGCCACCATGCCCCGCAAGGAGCGGATCGCGCTGATGCGTCAACCCGGCGGGCTGTCCGGGCGGTCCTGGCTGCTTGCCGCGGAAGGGTCCGAACCGCTGGCCGCCGCGCTTCTGCACGCCGCGCAGCCCGACAAGCGGGCGGACGCGATCGCCCCCCTCCTCGACCTCGGAGAGCCGTCGACCGCCATGCGGACCGGCCTCGACATGCTCTATTACGGTGAGGCAGAGCCGCTTCTCATGGCGATTTCCGGCCGCACCGACCTCCCGCGCGAGGCGAAGTTTCTTGGCGTCGCAGCGCTTGATTTCATCGTTCCGGGCGCCTTTTCCGATGCCACGCAGGGGCTGGCGGCGCACCCGGAACTGCCGGTCGACGTAACGCTCACCTGGGTGGCGCCATCGCCCGCAAACCTCTCGCAGGACAAGGCCATGCGCGACCTCGTCGCCGAAACGGCACCGCAGGTCCGGGCCTGGACGCCGCTGGTCGCGTTCTGCGACCGCCACTGCCCCGACAGCCCCGGAACCTGCGCCGCATTGGGTGCCGCGCTTGCCCCCAAGGGGCCATTCCCCTTCGAAAGCCCGTCCCAGCGCCTGATCCCGGATGAGGTCTACTGGTCAAGCGCCCGGATGGAGGGCGATCTGGCGCGCGGCTACATGGACCTGTCAAACCCCGACAAAAAGGCGGAATTGACCCGTATCGACGCCTGCTTCCTGCCCGCGATGGCCAGCGCGCAGAAGGCTGCGTTGCAATAGGAACCCTCTGGCGGCGCGCCCGATGCGCCGCCACCTTGCCTTCGCTTCCCGCCCCGATCACTATCGCGCCGACAAATTCCCGGAGTTCGGATGACCCTGCTTCAGCTTGCCTCCCTCCTGATCGTGCTGGCGGGCGCGTTCGGCGCGATCAACTACTTCTTCCTCCGCCTGCCCGCCCCCATCGGCATCCTTGTCGTCGCGCTCCTGACCTCGCTGGTGATGATGGCCGGGGACGCTTTCCTGGGCCTTCACATCGGCGACATGGTCGAGGCGGCGATCGCGGACATCGACTTTTCCGACGCGCTGATGGAGGGCGCGCTGGGGCTGATGCTTTTTGCGGGCGCGCTGCATGTGAAGGTCTCCGACCTGCGCTCCGTCTGGCCCATGGTCCTTATCATGGCGACGGCGGGGGTGGTCCTGTCGACCCTCGTCGTGGGTTACGGCTTCCACTGGCTGACCGGCGCGCCGATCCTTGTCGCGCTGACCTTCGGCGCGCTGATCTCCCCCACCGATCCGGTCGCGGTGCTGGGCGTGCTGCGCGGGGCCGATCTGCGCAAATCGCTGGAAACCATCATCTCGGGCGAAAGCCTGTTCAACGACGGCGTCGGCTATGTCGTCTTCCTCGTCCTGTCGGGCGTCGCCTTTTCCGCCGGGCATGGCGAAGCCGCGACACTGGCCGATGCCGGAAAGCTTTTCCTGCATGAGGCGGTGGGCGGCGCGCTTCTGGGCATTGCGCTCGGCTGGGCGCTTTTCCGGCTGATGCGGCTGATCGACGACCCCTCGCTTGAGGTTCTCCTGACGCTGGGTCTGGCCTTCGGGGGGTATGAGCTGGCCCTGATGCTGCATGTCTCCGGCCCGATCATGGCGGTCTGCGCCGGGCTTCTGATCGGCGATGTCGGCGCGCGCTATGGCATGTCGGACGAGACGCGCAAATATGTCGATGCCTTCTGGATGCTGGTGGACGAAATCCTGAACGCCGTCCTTTTCCTGATGATCGGGTTCGAGATCTTTGCCATCACGCTTGACGCGGGCATCCTGACCGTCGCCGCCGCATCGGTCGCGCTGGCGCTTCTGGGGCGCCTGATCGCGGTCGTGGTCCCGGTGCTGGCGCTGAAACCCTTCACCAGCTTCGGACCGGGCGTGGTGCCGATCATGACCTGGGGCGGGCTGAAGGGCGGCATCTCGGTCGCGCTTGCCCTGTCACTGCCGGAAATGGAGTGGAAGCCGGTGATCCTGACCGCGACCTATGTGATCGTGGTCTTCTCGATCATCGTGCAGGGCCTGACCGTGGGCTGGGTGGCGCAACGGACGGGCCGTCAGCAGACGCTGGTCTGACCGCCAAAGCAAAACGCCCGACCATGCGGCCGGGCGTTTCGAAATCCACCTGTCGGTAGAGGCTCAGCGGCGGATGCCGAGGCGCTTGATCAGGTCCTGATAGCGGCCCTCGTCGTTCTTCTTGAGGTAGTCAAGAAGCTTCCGGCGCTGCGCGACCATCATCAGAAGGCCACGACGGGAGTGGTTGTCCTTCTTGTGGGTCTTGAAATGCTCGGTCAGCGTGGAGATCCGCGAGGTGAGGATGGCGACCTGCACTTCGGGCGAACCGGTGTCGCCTTCCTTGGTCGCGAATTCCTTCATCACGCGGGCTTTTTCTTCGGCCGTGATCGACATCGGGGTCTCCTTTCGGGTTTAGGGGTCATGGCACAAGCCGGGATGTCGTCCAGCAGGGCCCGTGGAGTCTCCGCCAGTGCGGCGGATGGGGGCATATAGGGGCAATCGCGCGAAAAGGAAAGCGGGAATCACGCCGGGGCGGCGGCAGGCCTGTCCGGGGGGCAGCCAGCCCTTCACACCCAGCCCCGCGCCCCTCAGGCCGGCTCGGTCATCACCGCCCGCAGGATGATGTCGTCCACGGTGGGCGCGACCGGGCCATAGACATCGGCCACGACAATCCCGTCGATCAGGATACTGGCCGCCATCCCCCGCGCCTCGGGCGGCGTCACCGTCACGTTCGGTTCCGGGTGGACAAGCGGATCGTAGACCAGCAACAGCCGGTCCTCCGCCGGGTCGTAATCGGTGATGGTCACGATCCCGCCGCCCTCGTCAACCCATCCGGCCAGGTCGAACTCATCCGCGCCCTCGCCGCCCGTGGCCCAGTCACCCGGCCCCGCGACGATCGTGTCATTCCCGGTATCGCCGTTCAGGTAATCCTGCCGCTCGGCCACCGGGTCCAGCGGGTTTTCCTGCGCGCTGCCGTCGATATAGTCATTGCCATCCCCGCCCATCAGCGCATCGGCCCCCGCGCCGCCGTAAAGCGTGTCATCGCCAAGCCAGCCCATCAGCGCGTCGTTGCCAGCCCCGCCATCAAGGAAATCGGCCTCGGTCCCGCCGTTCAGCCGGTCGGCGCCGTCACCCCCGCTCAGCACATCCCGGCCCAGACCGCCGGTCAGGCTGTCATCCCCGGCCTCGCCCGCAAGGAAATCGTCGCCATCGCCACCGTCAAGCGTATCGTTCCCCTCGCCGCCCAGAAGCGTATCCGGCCCGTCATCGCCAAGAAGCTGGTCGTCGCCCGTGCCGCCGACAAGCGTATCCGCCCCGGCATAGCCGTTGACCTGATCGTCGCCGCCAAGCGCGTCGATCCAGTCATCCGTCGCCACGCCACCCGCATCGCCCGAAAGGATATCGGCCATCTCGGTCGCGGCGGCCGCGTCCCGTGAGGTTACCAGACCATCCCCGATCGTCACCGGAGGGTCCACCAGATCGACGGCCCCGGTATCGGGGTCCGGTTCCGTCGGCTCCGGTTCCGGCTCTGGCTCCGGTGCCGAGAAATCGAAGGCCAGCCCCAGCGTCACAAGGCCCAGCAGTCCCGCAAACATCAACATTGCACTACCCCATTCCGCCAGCCCCGACACGGCGCTGGTTTCCCGGAACGGACCCTGAGGGAACGGAGTTAACGCACCGGGAAGATCGGGGCGGATCGTGCGAATTGTCGGTATTTTTCCTTCAGCCCGCGGGCCAGAACTGCGGCACCACGGCATTGCCGACATAAAGCGGATGGCGCGGATGGCCCGCTTTCGTCAGGCCCAGCGTGTGCAGGACCAGCCCGCGATCCAGCAGCGCGGACCGCATCCGCGCGCCCTCCCCCTGCAAGGCGCCGTGAACGCCCCAGCCGCAGAGGATCATCCCCGCCCGCGCCGCGCCCTCAAGCACCACCGCGCCGTTCCCCGGCCCGACCGGATCTTCCGCCCGACGCAGGTCGGCGGGGCGGGTAGCGCGAAAGGCGAACAGGTTCAGGATCTCCACCCCGCCAAAGCCGCCACGCCGCGCCCGCCCCTCGCAGCGGGCAATCGTCGGGTCATTGTGTTCCTCTGTCGCGGTCGAGGGGTTGAGCATGATCCACGCCAGCACCGGCCCCGCAGCCCAGGCCCGCGTCAGGCGGTAGCGATACTGCCCGCAGCGGGAATAGAGCGCCTCGGACCGGGTGCCGCCCGCCTCATGCGCGCGCAGGATCACCGGAACGGCACCGGCGCGGTAAAGGTCTCCCCCCGCCCGGTCTCGGGATGGTTCAGCCGCAGGCTTTCGGCATGCAGCATCAGGCGCGGAAAGTCCCGCGCCGGACCCTCGGCATAAAGCGGATCGCCCAGGATCGGATGGCCCAGCGCCTGCATGTGAACCCGCAACTGATGGCTCCGCCCGGTCAGGGGCATCAGCCGTACCCGGCTGTTGCCATCCTCCTCGCCCAGCACCTTCCAGTCGGTCTGCGCGGGGCGTCCGTTCTCATGGTCCACATGCTGACGCGGCCGGTTCGGCCAGTCGACCGCCAAGGGCAGGTCCACCCTGCCCGTCTTCGGCTCAACCCGCCCCCAGACCTGCGCGCGATAGGCTTTCTTCGTCTTGCGCATCTCGAACTGCATCGACAGATCGCGCTGCGCATGGGGCGTCAGCGCAAAGACGATCACGCCCGAGGTATCGCGGTCAAGCCGGTGAACCAGAAGCACCTCGGGATAAAGCGCCCTGAGCCGCCCGATCAGGCAATCCGCCAGATGCGCGCCCTTCCCCGGCACGGTCAAAAGCCCGGCAGGCTTGTCCACCACAAGGATCGCATGATCCGCATGGATCAGGCGCAAGGGTTCATCGGGCGGGGAATAGTCGATGCCGGTCATGGGCGGGGAATAGCAGCGGCACGGGAGGCGGGCAATCGGGGGGAGGCTTGCGAAGGGACGGGATGCAGGAAAACCGTAGGGTGGGCATTCTGCCCGCCACCCGCGCCCGGGCGGGAACGCCCCCCGCATGTAGCTACAAAAACCCTACACGTCCCCGACGCGAACCCTATGCCCTTCCTACGGCCCTTTTTCACACGATCCGGTGTCCCGCCGCCGTCAGCCGCCGGGCGATCTCGGCGATATGGGCGGGGGTCGTCTCGCAGCAGCCGCCGACGATGGTGGCACCCATGCCGACCCATTGCAGCGCGAAATCGGCATAGCGTTCGGGGGTCATTTCCGGGCGGGTATGCAGGCTGTCCACGGTCGGATTGTCCTTCAGGAACTCCTTGGTGATCTGCTGGAACCCGTTGGCATAGGCCCCGTAGGGAAGGCCGAAGGTCCCCAGAACCGACAGCGCCGCCGCCATCGCCTCGGGCGCGGAGCAGTTGGCCAGAACCGCCCCCGCCTTGCCCGCGACGATGGGGCCGAGGTCTGCCACCGCCTCGCCCGACCGCAGGCGCGACCCGTCCTCATCATCGACCGTCACCGACAGCCAGACCGGCTTGCCGCCGAGAAGCGCGCCCTCAAGAACCGCCCGCGCATGGGCGAGCGAGGCCACCGTCTCGGCCAGGAAAAGATCAACCACAGGCGCAAGAAGACGGGCGATTTCGGCATATTTAGACACGGATTCGTCATGCGGCGGATGCGTCTCCGGCCGGTAGGAGGCGACGAGCGGCCCCAGCGATCCGGCAATGCGCCCCGCCCCGTGCGCGGCCCGCGCGGCGGCGGCTTCGGCCAGCGCCTGCATGTGCAGCGCGTTGAAACGGTCGTCGATGTCGAACTTCGCCAGCCGGTCGTGATGGATGGCATAGGTGTTCGTCGTGGCCACCGTGGCACCGGCGTTGAAATAGTCCTCATGCACCTGCCGGACGAGGCCGGGATGGTCGATCATCACCTGCGTGGACCACAAGGGCGTCGGCGCGTCGCCGGAGCGCGCCACAAGCTCCTGCCCCATGCCACCGTCGAGAAGCGTGATGTCTGCCATGTCTTTCCCCCTTACCAGCGGCCCGCCTGCGGCAGACCATCGTCGATGTCGTAGTAGTCGCCTTTCGAGGCGACGAAAATATGCTCAACCAGACGCCCCCCGGTCGCCCCGGTGACACAGCCCGCCTCGACCGAGAACTCCCCTGCGGCGGAGCGGAACCAAAGGCCCGACCCGCAGGCCGAACAGAAACCGCGACGGCCTTTGCCGGGCGTCTCGAACTCTCTCAGCGTGGCGCGCCTGTGCCAGGTCAGACGGCTTTCATCCGTGTCTATCGAGGCGGAATAATGCCCTGAAAGCACCCGGCACTGGTGGCAGTGGCAGGCGGTGATCGGCCCCGCCGGGCCGGGCATGTCGAAACGGCACGCGCCGCAGAGACAGGCGCAGGAAAGCTTCGCGGGCGGAGGGGCCGACGGGGCGGGCGGAGGGCCTTCGGGGCTGTAGTAATCGCCCGCATCCGCGCGGTGCCAATGTTCCGCCAGCCTGAGACCCGTCGGTGCATTGAGCGCCCCGGCGGCGATGGACATCTCCGCCCCCGCCTCGGGCCGCCAGAAAAGCGAGGCACCGCAATCGGAACAGAACCCCCGTTCGACACCGGGGGAGGAACGATACCAGCAAAGCGTCGTGTCCCAAAGCAGCCGGAACCCGGCCTTGGGCGCGAAACTGCCCGCCCAGACATGCCCGCTCCACCGTCGGCACTGGCTGCAATGGCATGCGATGACGTCATCAAGCGGCCCTTCGACCACGAAGGACACCCCGCCGCAAAGACAGCCGCCCTTGTGCCCGCGCCCCATCAGAGCCGCCCGAAGACAGAGGCGAGAATCGCGGCCAGCGCCGCGCCATCGGCTTCGGTGAAGGCGTCCGGCCTGTCGCTGTCGATGTCGAAGACCCCGATCAGCCGCCCGTCCTTGCCAAAGACCGGCAGCACGATCTCGGACCTTGTGGAAGAGGCGCAGGCGATATGGCCGGGGAACGCCTCGACATCCGGGACGATCTGGATCGCCCCGGTCCGGGCGGCGGCACCGCAGACACCGCGCGAGAAGGGAATGACGAGGCATCCGTGACCGCCCTGATAGGGGCCGATCTTGAGCATTTCCGGCCCTGTCACGCGGTAAAAGCCGGTCCAGTCAAAGCGGTCGTCGGCATGGTGAACCTCACAGGCGACCGTGGCCATGAGGGCGACGATATCGCTTTCGCCCTCGGTCAGGCTGGCGATGGTGCGGGACAGCGTGGCGTAATCGGCCTGCATGGCGGGTCCTTTGGCAACCGGGCGGGGGCATCCTGCCCCCGCACCCCCTGGGAGTATTTGGACAACGAAGAAGTCAGGCCCGTTCGATGGCGATGGCCGTGCCTTCACCGCCACCGATGCAGATCGCCGCGACCCCGCGTTTCAGCCCGCGCTTTTCCAGTGCATTCAGCAGCGTGACGACGATCCGCGCGCCCGAGGCACCGATGGGATGGCCCAGCGCGCAGGCGCCGCCATTGACGTTCACGCGGGCATGGTCGAGGCCCATTTCCCGCATGAAGGCCATCGGAACCACCGCAAACGCCTCATTCACCTCCCAGAGATCGACCGAAGCATGGTCCCAGCCGAGCCGGTCGAGAAGTTTGCGCGCGGCCGGCACCGGCGCGGTGGGGAAATCGGCCGGGGCCTGCGCATGGCTCGCATGGCCAAGGATGCGGGCGCGGGTTTTCAGCCCCGCCGCATCGGCAGCGCGGGCAGAGGCGAGGATCAGCGCGGCGGCGCCATCCGAGATCGAGGAGGAATTGGCAGCCGTCACCGTGCCGTCCTTGCGGAAGGCAGGCTTCAGCGTCGGGATCTTTTCGGGCCGGGCGGTGGCGGGCTGTTCGTCGGCGGTGACGGTGACCTCACCCTTGCGGGTCGTGAGTGTGACCGGCGCGATTTCGCCGTCGAAGGCGCCCGATGCCTGCGCCTCAAGCGCGCGGGAGAGGGAGGCGAGCGCATAGTCGTCCTGCGCCGCGCGGGTGAACTGGAACGCGCTTGCGCAATCCTCGGCGAAGGTTCCCATCAGGCGGCCCTTGTCATAGGCATCCTCAAGCCCGTCGAGGAACATGTGGTCGATGACCTGCGCATGGCCAAGCCGCGCGCCGCCCCGCATCTTCGGCAGAAGGTAGGGCGCATTGGTCATGCTTTCCATCCCGCCCGCGACCATGATCCCGGTCTGACCAAGCGCGATCTGGTCGAAGGCCACCATCGCCGCCTTCATGCCCGAGCCGCACATCTTGTTCAGTGTCGTGGCCGGAACCCCTTCGGGCAGGCCCGCCCGGAACCCCGCCTGCCGCGCGGGCGCCTGGCCCTGACCGGCGGGCAGGACACAGCCCATCAGCAACTCCTCGACCTGATCGGGCCGCGCCCCGGCATCGGCCAGCGCCGCCGCGATGGCGGCCCCACCAAGCGTCGCGGCGTCGGTTCCGGCGAAGACGCCCTGAAACCCGCCCATCGCCGTCCGCGCGGCGCCCGCGATCACCACATCCTCAGCCATATCCATCCTCCATCTCGGCGGTCTGAAACCGGCATACCGAATAGTAAGCTTTGTCGTCTAGCGTTTCCGGGATCACGAGGGACGGAGCGCCATGGAACTTCAATCGACACGCACGAGGGACACCCTGCTGGTCCGGGTGGAGGAGGACCGGATCGACGCCGCCGTGGCGATCCAGTTCAAGGACGCGATGCGCGAACTTGCCGGGACCGCGGCGGGGCGGGTGACGCTGGATCTTGGCAAGGTGCGATTCATCGACAGTTCGGGCCTTGGCGCCATCGTCTGGGTGCTGAAGTTCCTTGCCCCGGCGCGGGAGCTGGAGCTTGCCAACCTGACCCCGAATGTGGAGCGTGTCTTCAAGCTGACCCGCATGAACGAGGTGTTCCGCATCCTGCCCACCGCCCCGGACGCCGCCAATGCCGATACCGTCTGAACCGCCCTGCGGCGGACACGATCCGGGGCTCTTCCCCTTCGACCTGCGGCTGCGTTTTCCCGCCACGGCCCCGGCCGTTCGTACCGCGCTGGAAGAGATCACCGGCGGCCTTCGCGGGCGGATCTGCGCGCCGACGCTTGGCACGCTTGAGATCGTGCTGGCCGAGGTGCTGAACAACATCGTCGAACACGCCTATCGCGGCGGCGGCGCGGGGGAGATCGGCCTGTCGGTGGCCGCCAATCCGCAGATGCTGAGCTGTGAGGTGTGCGATTACGGAACGCCGCTGCCCGCGCTCCTGCCCACAACCGAAGGCGGCGGGACCAGTGTCTTTGGCCCCGACGGGGCGCTGAAGGAAGGCGGCTGGGGCTGGCATATCATCGGCCGACTGACGCGCGAGCTGTCCTATTCCCGGCGCGGCGGAGAGAACCGGCTGTGCTTCGCACTCGACCTTTGCCCGACGCCGCATTGCCAGGCGGAGTGAGGCGCGATTGACCTGAGGCATGGCGCCCCAGGGCGGTCATGTCGAGCGGTGCCGGAGTTGTCCTTTTCGGACGTTCCCCCCCGTGAAAGCACGGGGACCGGCTTCGGATCGGCGACGAAGATGCTTTTTTCTGGCGTGGATATGGTGTCGTGTGACGGCAGTCTGAAAGGCGGCAGTGCCGGACTTCTTACCTTTAACCTTGTCCTCGCTGTTCAGCCGCATGAATTGCCGCACCGAACTCTTCCGGCGTTGGAGATTCGGCAAAGACCGGGATGCCCTTGGGAAGGGCGATCCAGGCCTGTTTGCGGCTGATCCATATATGCGCGATCGGGTCTAGGGTCTGACTGCCTGCGAGGGTACCTGCTCGAAGGAAAATCATATCGGGAAGCAGACTGTTCCGATTGAAGATACGGGTATGGCAGATCGCACAAAATACTTCCTCAAATTCAATGCCATTTTCTGAACGCTTATATCCCGTGGTGCCCCCTTCGAATGTGAAAGATGAATCCGATACCATCGCATGTTCGGCAAATGCGCTACCGCTTCGTGTCTGGCAGTTAAGGCAGTGGCAGGCGTAGACATAGACGGAACTCTCCGTGATCGAATACGTCACAGCATTGCATTCGCAAGATCCGGTTATTGTCATCGGCGTTGCTCCTCGGCGGTTCCGGTGAATTCGACACCCGCCTACCAGCCCCCAACAATGACCGTAAAGGCCATACTGCCGACCTCCGGGTTTTCATGAAGCGCCGCCCCCGCGCTACGGGCGCAGACAAGGTGTTGACCTCTCCCCAAAGGGCCTTTCGGGACCCGAAAGGGCTAGCACCCCGGCGAACGGCAGGTCGTATTCCTAAGCCTCTGACGCCCTACCCCTGCGGCACCGTCGCCACCATGCTCTCACGCGCCGCGAAAGCTTCGTGCCAGCGGGCAAGCTCCGGCCGCCCTTCACGCCAGCCGCGCGCGTCGAAACGGAAATCGAGGTAGGACAGCGCCACCCCGATGGCGATCTGGCCCATGTCCAGCGGCCCGTTCAGATGCGACATCCAGCGCCCCTCAAGCGTGTCGAGCGCGCGGGCGATCTTGGCCCATTGCCCCTCCACCCAACCGTCGAAGCGCTTCTCTTCAGGCCGCAAGCGGTCTTCATAAAGCATCAGGATCGCCGCCTCGATCATGCCGTCGGCGGTTGCCTCAAGGGTCAGCGTCTCCCACAGGCGCGGCGCGGGCGGGTAAAGACCGGCTCCGGCCCGATCATCCAGATAGCGGCAGATGACGCGGCTGTCATAGACGGCAGGCCCGTCGCCACGTTCCAGCGCCGGGATCTTGCCCAGCGGGTTCTGCGACAGCGGCATCTTCGAGGAATCGAGCGGACTGCCGGTGGCCTGCGCGATTTCCACCTGATCGGCCAGACCGGCTTCGAGGATCAGGACCATCGCCTTGCGGCCGAAGGGCGTGGTGGGGGATGTGTAGAGACGAAGCATCTGGGACCTCTGAAGGGGGGCGTGAAGTCAGGCGGGCGGATCGCGCATCAGCGCGGCAAGTGCCGCAGTCTCCTGCCCCGGCGTGTCGGCTGTCAACCGCCCGGCGGCAGCAAGGCGCGCGGCCGCGGGCTTGTTCTGGGTCAGCTTCCAGGTCCCGTCGACCGAGGCGATCGTCAGCCGCACGGCGCAGATCGACCGCATCATGCGGGACAGCACCTCGGCGGGCATCTTGTCGGCCGTCCAGGGCGTCTTCGGCTCAAGCCGCGCCTCGAACACCTCGGACAGGCGGTCGAGCTGGCCGCGAAGCGCGGTGTCGGGCAGCGGTTCGAGGGTGCCGCGCAGATGGGCGGCGATATAGTTCCAGGTCGGCACCTGATCGTCGATCCCGTACCAGTCGGGCGAGATATAGCCATCCGGCCCCGACACGGCGAGCAGCGCGGGCAGACCATCACCCAAGGCCCGGACGATCGCGTTCGACCGCACCAGGTGCATCTCTGCCACCTTGCCGTCGGGCGTGAGCGTGAAGGGGACATGCGCGGCAAGCGGCCCCTGTGGCCCGTTGACAAGGAGAAGGCCGAAGCCACGCCCCCGCGCGAAGGCAAGGACATCTTCTTCCGGTATCCGGCGATAGACGGGGTTCGGGTGCATCGAAACGGTCTCCTTCCCCCCCGTATCTGCCCCTGTCGGCGCGGGTTTGTCATCCCCGCCTTTGTCACCGGCACAATCTTTGCGCCACTCGCCGGGCCGCGGGCCCTTGCGCAAGACCCCGCCCCCTGCCATCCTGCCCGCGTTCTCAGGGCGGGGCGGAATTCCCCACCGGCGGTATGGGGCCAATACGCGCGCGCGCGCCCCGAGCCCGCGAGCGCCCTCGCGAAAGCGTGGGGTCAGCAGATCCGGTGCGATGCCGGGGCCGACGGTCACAGTCCGGATGAAAGAGAACGTACAGGTCCGCAATGCGCCCCATCGGGGCGGGCGGCCCTGTCCGTGATCGCCTTGGGTGACGTGTCACTTGAGCAAAGGAGATCACCGAATGACACCCACCCGTTACGCCTTCATCAAGGCCAACTGGCATGCCGATATCGTGGACCGCGCCTTGGACGGCTTCCGCGAGGAGATCGGCAACCACGCCGCCGTCGAGGTCTTCGACGTTCCCGGCGCCTTCGAGATACCGCTGCTGGCCCGCGATCTTGCCCGCACCGGCCGGTTCGACGCGGTCGTCGGCGCGGCCTTTGTCGTCGATGGCGGCATCTACCGCCACGACTTCGTCGCCGCGACCGTGGTGGAGGGGCTGATGCGGGCGCAGATGGAGACCGACGTGCCTGTGCTGTCGGTCGTCCTGACGCCCCATTACTACCAGGAGACGGAGGCCCATGGCGCGTTCTTCCGCGAGCATTTCGTGCTGAAGGGACGCGAGGCGGCGGCTGCCGCCCTGGCGATCGCCAAGACTCGCGCGGCGCTGGCAGCCTGACGCGAGGAGCGGGGGGCCGTCTGCCCCCCGCGACCCCCCGAGAGTATTTTGACAACGAAGAAGTCTATAGCATTTCGGGTTTACACTGAATCAGAATTCGAACTTATTTCTTTCGAATTCTGACACTTACTTTCTCAACGGAAACCCGAAACGCTTTAGGCAGTCAGCCGGATGCCGTCATGACCGCGGATGGTCACGGTCAGAAGGCTGCCTTGGGGGCGGTCCTCGGCGAAGGCCACTTCGGTGAACTGTTCGGTCCGGCCAAGGCGCGGACCTTCGGTGAGGACGCGGTGGGTTTGCCCGCGCTGCGCATCGAGGTGGCGCGCAAGCGCGGCATCGCCCGCCGCCCTGAGCCGGGCGGCGCGTTCGCGGATCGCCGGTCCCCTGACCTGCGGCATCCGGGCGGCGGGGGTTCCCTGGCGCGGACTGAAGGGGAAGACGTGGAGGAAGGTCAACCCGCACTCCTCGACCAGCTTCAGCGAGTTGTCGAACATAGCCTCCGTCTCGGTCGGGAAACCGGCGATGATGTCGGCGCCGAAGACGATATCGGGGCGCAGGCGCCGCGCATCCTCACAAAAGCGGATCGCGTCGTCGCGCAGGTGGCGGCGCTTCATCCGCTTCAGGATCATGTCGTCGCCCGCCTGAAGGCTGAGATGCAGATGCGGCATCAGGCGCGGTTCGGTCGCGATGGCCTGCATCAGGTTTTCATCCGCCTCGATCGAATCGATCGAGGAGATGCGAAGCCGGGCGAGGTCCGGGACCAGCCTCAGGATGCGCATCACCAGATCGCCGAGGCGCGGCCCGCCGGGCAGGTCGGCACCCCATGAGGTCAGGTCGACCCCGGTCAGCACGACCTCATGAAAGCCCTTGCCCACCAGCCGCTTGATCTGTTCCACCACAACGCCGGCGGGGACGGAGCGGGAATTGCCGCGCCCGAAGGGGATAATGCAGAAGGTGCAGCGGTGGTCGCAACCGTTCTGGACCTGCACATAGGCGCGGTGGCGGCCGAAGCCGTCGATGAGATGCCCGGCGGTCTCGGTCACCGACATGATGTCATCGACCATCACGCGCTCCGTCTCGCCGATCAGGTCGGGGGCGGTCAGCGTCCTCCAGGTCTCGGCCTGCATCTTTTCGCTATTGCCGATGACGCGGGTGACCTCGGGCATGGCGGCGAAGGTCGCCGGTTCGGTCTGGGCGGCGCAGCCGGTGACGATCACCGCCGCGCCGGGATTGTCGCGGGCGAGACGGCGGATCTCCTGCTTGGCCTTGCGCACCGCCTCGGCCGTGACGGCGCAGGTGTTGACCACGACGGCGCCGTCCAACCCGGCAGCCGTGGCGAGTTCCTTCATCGCCTCCGTCTCATAGGCGTTGAGACGGCAGCCGAGGGTGGAGAAGACCGGCGGTTTCATGGATGGGCGGCGAGGAAGGCGGGGGTGAGGGTGCCGTCAAAGACATGGGTCGTCGGCCCGGTCATCCAGACGCCATCCTCGCGCCAGTCGATCTCAAGCGTCCCGCCGTCAAGATCAAGCGTCACGCGCCGCCCGGTCAGCCCGCGCAGATGGGCCGCGACGGCCGTGGCGCAGGCGCCGGACCCGCAGGCGAGCGTGATGCCGGTGCCGCGTTCCCAGACCCGCATCCGCAGCCGGTCGGGGCCGGTCAGCGTGGCGTATTCGACATTGGTTGCCTTGGGGAAGAGGGGGTGATGCTCCATCACGCCACCCTCGCGCGGCAGGTCCACCGCCTCGGCATCCGCGACGAAGAAGACGCAATGCGGGTTGCCCATGCCGACGGCGGCGGGATCGCCCGCAATCGGCAGGTGCAGGAGGTCTGCCCCTTCAGCCAGAGGCACGCCCTGCCAGTCGAGGATCGGATCGCCCATGTTGACGCTGACAAGCCCGTCGGGGCGGCGCAGCGCGGCCAGCGTGCCGCGTTCGGTCACGAAGCTGACCCGGTCGCGGCCCAGCCCCTGCATGACGCGATCGGCCACACAGCGCGAGGCATTGCCACAGGCCCCCGCGCGCGACCCGTCCGAATTCCAGAACTCGAGCGCGTAATCGGCGCCCTCCGCATCGAGGATCTCGGCCAGCTGGTCGAAACCCACGCCGCGATGGCGATCACCGAGGGCCGCGGCAAGCGCCGGAGTGGTCACACGATCCCGCCCCCGTGAATCGAGGATCACGAAGTCATTGCCCGCCCCGTGCATCTTCACGAAGGCCAGGCCAGCAGGGGCGCGCGCGTCTTTCATGGGGCGGCATATACGCCCCGTCCGGGGATTTTGCCAGACCGGCCCGCTTTTGCTCTTGACCGCCATGAGCGAGGTTCATAAAGAGGCGCCCTGTGATGGGCCGTTAGCTCAGTTGGTAGAGCAACTGACTTTTAATCAGTGGGTCGCAGGTTCGAATCCTGCACGGCTCACCACTGTAATCCTTCGGAAATGTCGGACGGAACGCGGCCTTCGCGCCGCTGGACCGTACTCACGGGCGCGTCTTGAACCCGTTCTGCATGCGCGCGAAGCTCATCGAGATATGGGCGCGCTGGATGTGGGCGGCGGCGTGCAGGTCGCCGATTTCCAGTGCGCGCAGGATGTCGTGGATCTCGCGGTCGAAGATGTCGGCCTCATCGGCAAGGTCGATCTTTGATTCGAAGACGGATTTCAGCCAGATACGGGTGGTGCGGAAATAGAGCTTTTCGCAGATGTCCTTCAGCGGCTCGTTATCCGTCAGCCGTTGCAGCGCCATGAAGAAATCCATGTTCAGCTCGGCAAAGCGCTTCGGCTCCGGCGCGCGGACGATTTCCTTCGACCGGGCGGACAGCGCGCGGAAGTCGGCCCAGAGCGCCTCATCCGGGGCCACGGCGCCCAGCCGCCCGGTCAGTTCGGCAAGCTCGAACCGCAGCTGATAGGTCTGCGCCAGCTCCGCGATGTCCACGTCGGTCACGAAGGTGCCGACGCCATGGACCGATTGCAGCAGCCCCTCGCTTTCCAGCCGGGCAAGGACCCGGCGCAAGGGCGTGCGGCTGACCCCGAACTCCGCCGCCAGCGCCTCTTCCGACAGCCGCGTGCCGGGCGCGTAGTCGAGAAGGCAGATCCGGGTGCGGATCACGGCATGCATCCTCTCGAACCGGTCGCGGGCGCTGGGGCTGATTTCCGGGGTGACGACATTCATCGGCGGATCATCCTGACGCTGTCTTCTTGCCGACGATGTAGACGCCCGCGGCCGAAAGCGCAAAACCCAGCAAGGCTAGCGGGGTGATCGTCTCACCCAGGATCAGCCAGGCGGCGACCATGGCCAGCGGCGGGACCAGGTACATCATCGCCGAAATGCGCGTCGCGTCGCCGCGCTGCACCAGCGCGATGAAGAGGCTGATCGAGATGATCGAATTCGCGATCACGAGATAGGCGATGGAGACGGCGAAGCCGGGGGTCCAGTCGATGACCATCGTCTCGGTCATCGCGGCCACCGGCAGAAGGACCGCGAAGCCGACGGCGTATTGCACGATGCCGCCGGTGACCGGATCGGTCCGCATCCCGTGCCATTTCTCGAACAGCGTGGCCGAGGTGATGCCGCCCAGCGAGCAAAGGGCGAGGAAGACGGCGACCCAGGGGCTTGGCCCAAGCGAGCCTTCCGACAGGATCACGAGGACGACCCCGGCAAAGCCCAGCGCCAGCCCGAACCACAGCGCCGGGCTGCCCCGCGCGGCGGAGATAAAGGGCGCGAACACCGCGACCAGGATCGGCTGCAACGCCATGATGATCGCCGTGGTCCCGGCGTTCATCCCGCGCTTCATGGCAAGATAGGCCATCCCGAAATAGACACACTGGATCAGGAACCCAGTCACCATGACCGCCCCCCAATGCCGCCCGCCCTGCGGCCAGCGCGGGCGGCGCAGGAGGAGGAGCGGCAGCAGCGCCAGCACGGCAAGCCCGTAGCGCAGCGCCAGCATCGTCATCGGCTCCACATAGGACAGGCCGAGCTTGGCAAAGGCATAGCCGCCGGACCAGAGGATGAGGAAGATGAAGGGCGCCGCGCGCCAGAACAGCGGCTCGGCCGTGCGTCCGGTTGGTGCGGCGATCTGCATCACATCCTCATGCCCCGAGTTTCGCGCCCAGACGTTCCAGCATCACAAGGCATTCTTCAAGCTGGTCAAGCGCAAGGTATTCGTCGGGCTTGTGCGCCTGCTCGATCGAGCCCGGCCCGCAGACCACCGCCGACATGCCCAGCGCCTGAAAGATCCCGGCCTCGGTCCCGAAGGCGACGGTATCGGCGCCATTGGCCCCGGTCAGTTCGGCGACGATGTCGCGCGCCTCGTTCTCATCGGCCGGGATCAGCCCGTCGACCTCGCCGATCACCTCGGTGACGATGTCGGCCTCGGGCATCACGGCGCGCATGGCGGGCAGCAGCGTATGGGTGCAGTAGTGGTGCAGGTCGTCCTTCACGAAATCCGCGTCCCCCGCCTGGACCGGGCGCATTTCCCAGTCCACCCGCGCCTTGCCGGGGATGACGTTATGGGCCACCCCGCCGACCAGCGCGCCGGTGTTGATCGTGGTCCAGGGCGGATCGAACCGCCCCTGCGCCGGGGCGCGCGCCTTGAGCTGTTCCTTCAGCTCAAGCAACCGGCCGACATAACGCACCGCGTATTCGACCGCATTCACCCCCCGGTCGGGGCCAGAGCCATGGCCCTCAAGCCCGGTGAAATGGGTGGTGTATTCGTAGCAGCCCTTGTGCCCCTCGATGATCCGCATCAGGGTCGGTTCGCCGATGATCGCCACGCCGGGGCGCACCCCTTGCGCGCGCAGAACCTGCGCCAGCGCCTGCGCGCCAAGGCAGCCGGTTTCCTCATCATGGGTGAAGGCGAAGTGGATCGGCCGGTCCTTCACCTTCTCGGCGTAGAAGGGTGCCATCGCCACGGCGGCGGCGATGAAGCCCTTCATGTCGCAGGTGCCACGCCCGTAAAGCCGCCCGTCCCGCTCCACCATCTCGAACGGATCGGTGGTCCAGTCCTGATCGGCGACCGGCACCACGTCGGAATGGCCCGACAGAAGGATGCCGCCATCGACCTCCGGCCCGAGCGTGGCGAAGAGATTGGCCTTCGTCCCGCTCGGGTCGGCATGCACCTCGACCTTCGCGCCCACGCCTTCCAGCCGGTCGGCGAGGAATTCGATCATCGCCAGATTGCTGTCCGTCGATACCGTCGGAAAGGCGATCAGGTGGCGCAGAAGCGCCTTGGTATCGTCAAGCGCGTGCTGCACCTTCCTCAGTCCTTCACGAAAAGCTTGCGGTCCATGTTGCAAAGCGGCTCTGCCGCCCCGGTTTCCTTGATGAGGATCGTTTCGGTCGTTTCAAGCCCCCAGCTTTCCATCCAGAGCGCGGGCATGAAATGGAAGGTCATGCCGGGTTCCAGAACGGTTTCATCCTCGGTGCGGAATGATGCCGTGCGCTCGCCCCAGTCGGGCGGATAGGACAGGCCGATGGGATAGCCCATGCGCCCCTCGCGCTTCAGGCCGTATTTCTTCAACACATCGAGAAAGGCGTTGCAGACGTCGGCGGTGCGATTGCCCGCGCGCGCCGCTTCAAGCCCCGCTTCGATCCCCTCGATCTGGGCCTTCTCGGCCTCAAGCATCTCTTGCGGCGGCTTGCCAAGGAAGACGGTCCGGCAGAGCGGCGCGTGGTAGCGGCGGTAGCAGCCGGAAAGCTCGAAGAACGTCGCCTCCCCCGCCTTCATCGGTGCGCCGTTCCAGGTCAGGTGCGCGGCGGTCGCGTCAAGGCCCGAGGGCGTCAGCGGCACGATGGCCGGATAATCGCCCCAGTCGTCGCCCACCCCGGTGATCCCGGCATGAAAGATCTCGGCCACAAGGTCATTCTTGCGCACACCCGGCGCCGATTTCTCGATCGCCGTTCGCACCACCTTTTCCGAAATTTTCGCAGCCTTGCGGATGAACGCGATCTCATCTTCCGACTTGACCAGCCGCTGCCAGTTCACCAGCGCGGTCGCGTCGGCGAACGTCGCGTTTGGCAGTTCGGCGGTCAGCACCGCATGGGCCTTGGCGGAGTAGTAGTAGTTCTCCATCTCCACCCCGATCCGCGCCTTTTCCAGCCCAAGCTCGCGCAGGATGCGGGCAAGGTCCTGCATCGGATGACGAACGGTGGACTGGACGTAGTTGTCGGCATAGCCGTGGATCGTCGCGCCCTCCATCCAGCAGGTGCGCAGCGCGCCAAGGCTGTCCATGTAGCGCCCCCACCAATGCGGATCGCCATCCTTGGTCAGGATCACGCCCTGATGCACATAGAAGGACCAGCCGTCATAGCCGGTCAGCCAGGCCTGGTTCGACGGATCGGTGACGAAGACCGCGTCAAGCCCCGCCTTTTCCATCGCCGCCCGCGTCTTCGCGATTCGGCGCGCATATTCGGCGGCGCCGAAGGGGGCATGTTGCAAACCCATGATGAACCTCATGTGAATCGGGTTGATTTGTACACAACGGTATGGCCGGGCCTGACCCTTGGCAAGATAGATGCGCATTTCAGGGCGCATTCGACAACAAATTTCTTGACACAAACGCCCGCCGAACAATGATGTGTACAACACCACGAGCTTCGGCCCGAATCCGAAGACATCCAGCACGGGAGCACAGGATGAAAAAGCACCTACTGACGACCCTTCTTGCCAGTGTCGCACTTGGCGCCACCACGGTTGCGGCCTTTGCCGGTCCGCTGATGGACCGCATCAATGCGGGTGAGACGATCCGCATCGGCTTTGCCAACGAAATCCCCTTCGCCTATCCGGGCGACGACGGCAGCCCGAAGGGCTTCGTCAACGCCGAGGTTCTCGGCGTGCTGGCGAAGATGGGCTACACGAATATCGAGCCGGTCCAGACCGATTGGGGCGGGCTGATCCCCGGCCTTCAGGCGGGGCGCTTCGACATCATCACCGGCGGTATGAACATCCTGAAATCGCGCTGCGAGAACATCGCCTTTTCTGACCCGATGGCCAGGATCGGCGACGCCTTCATCGTTGCCGCAGGCAATCCCAAGGGGCTTGAGAACTACGTCACCATCAAGGATGCGGGCGCCGTCATGGTGACCGGCGCAGGCTATTCCAACGTGGAACAGGCCAAGGCCGCCGGCGTCCCGGAAGCCGACATCATGCAGGTCCCCGGCCCGACCGAAATCCTTGCCGCCGTCAAGGCCGGGCGTGCCGATGCGGGCGCAGGCACCTACTTCACCATGAAGCAGCTTGCCGCAAGCTCTGATGGCACGGTCGATGTCACCGACCCCGGCGCGATGCCCGAGGACACGATGAACTGGGCCGGTGTCGGCTTCCGCAAGGAGGATCAGGACTTCCTCGACACGTTCAACGCCGCGCAGAAGGACTATCTCGGCTCGGCCGAGATGATGGCGGCGGTGAAGGACTACGGCTACGACGAAACCACCCTTCCGGGCGACAAGACGACTGATTGGGTCTGCGCCAATCGCTGATCATGAAAGGGGCGGTGCGATCCGCCCCTTGTCATCCTGACGGGGAAGGGGCGGCCGATGTCGATCTGGGAGTATATGCAGATTTATGGCGCGCGGCTGGCCAGCGGCACCGCGATCACCTGCGCCCAGTTCGTTCTTGCCGCCCTTATCGCCATCGTCGTCGCGCTTCTCGCCGGGCTTGGCAAGCTGTCGCAGAACTGGCTGATCCGCGGCACCTCAGTTGTGTACATTGAGATCTTTCGCGGCACCTCGCTTCTGGTTCAGCTCTACTGGATCTTCTTCGTGCTGCCGCTCTTCGGTATCACGCTGCCGAAATTCGTCGCGGGTTTCGTCTCGGTCGGGCTGAACGTCGGCTCCTACGGCGCGGAACTGGTGCGCGGCGCGATCCAGTCGGTACCGAAGGGGCAGTGGGAAGCGGCCTATGCCCTGTCCATGTCGCCCGCCAAACGGATGCGCCGGATCATCCTGCCGCAGGCAATCGGCATCATGCTGCCGCCCTGGGGCAACCTGCTGATCGAGCTTCTGAAGGGGACCGCGCTGGTTTCGCTGATCTCGGTCGCGGACCTGATGTTCCAGGCCAAGCAGATCAACGCCTCCACCTTCCTCTCGGCGCAGTCCTTCGGTATCGCGCTGGTGATCTACTACATCCTCGCCCGGTTCTTCATCACCCCCTTCATGCGGCGGATGGAACGGGCCATGGCGCGGAGGCTTGGCAAGGCATGAGCTTCAACTGGCGCTGGGACTTCACCTGGGACATCCTGCCGCGTCTCCTCGCGGCCACGCTCAACACGCTGATCGCCGCCGGTGCGGGCTATGCCATCGCGCTTGTGCTGGGCCTCATCCTTGCGCTGGCGCAGCGCACGGGGTGGCGGGGGCTGACCGTCGCGGTAAGGGAATTCGTGGAGTTCATCCGCTCCACCCCGCTCGTCCTGCAAATCTTCTTCGTCTTCTATGTCGGCCCGCAATTCGGCATCCGCCTGTCGCCCTGGACCTCGGGCATGATCGCCATCGGCCTGCATTATTCGGCCTACCTGTCCGAGGTGTACCGCGCCGGGATCGAGGCCGTTCCGAAAGGCCAGTGGGAGGCCTGCCGCGCCATCAACATGTCGACCCGCGACACCTATCTGCGCATCATCATCCCGCAGGCCCTGCCGCCGTCTATCGCCGGGATGGGAAACTACCTTGTCGGTATCTTCAAGGACACGCCGATGCTGTCGGTGATCGGGGTTGCCGAGCTTATGCACACCGCCAATGCCATCGGGTCGGAAAGCTACCGCTTCCTTGAACCCTACACACTGGTGGGTGTGATCTTCCTTGCCATTTCGCTGCCCACCGCCGGCCTGATCCGGCTGTTCGAAGGCTGGGTGCGCCGCAAACTGGGGCTTTGAACGATGGATATGTCTGCCTACCCGCTGGAACTGCCCGAAGGCGACCGCCCGATGGTGCGGTTCATGAACGTGACCAAGAGCTACGGCAAGCTTGTGGTGCTGGACCAGCTGAACCTCGACATTTCGGAAGGGGAGATGGTATCGGTCATCGGCCCGTCCGGCTCTGGCAAGACGACCGTGCTGCGGATGCTTATGACGCTTGAGACGATCAATGGCGGCGTCATCTATGTGGACGGAAAACCGCTGACCCATATGCCGAAGAACGGCACCCTTGTGCCTGCCGATGAGAAATACCTGCGCAGGATGCGCGCATCCATCGGCATGTGCTTCCAGCACTTCAACCTTTTCCCGCACATGACCGCGCTTCAGAACTGCATGGAGGGGCCGGTGCAGGTCCTCGGCCTGTCGAAGGCGGAGGCGCGGGCGCGGTCAGAGGAACTGCTGACCATGGTCGGCATGATCGACAAGAAGGACCAACACCCCTCGCGCCTCTCCGGCGGTCAGCAGCAGCGCGTCGCCATCGCCCGTGCGCTGGCCATGCGCCCCAAGGTGATGCTGTTCGATGAGGTGACATCCGCGCTTGACCCCGAGGTGATCGGCGAGGTGACGAATGTCATCCGCAAGCTCGTGACGGAACACAACCTGACCATGCTGATGGTCACCCACCAGATGGGCTTCGCCCGCGACATCTCCGACCGGGTCTGCTTCTTCTTCGGCGGCAAGATCGAGGAGCAAGGCCCCCCGGACGAGCTGTTCGGCAACCCGCAGCGCGACCGGACAAAACAGTTCCTGTCGGCGGTCAAGGACGCGGACTGAGATGGCATTTTCGCTGGCCGACATACTCGCCGCCCGGCGGGTCATCCGGGGTGTGGCGGATGCCACGCCCTTCGTCCCCTCGCCCTTCATGACCAGGACCGCAGGGCAGGATTTTCTGCTGAAACTGGAAAACATGCAGCCGGTCGGCGCCTTCAAGCTGCGCGGCGCGGTGAACGCGGTGATGACGCTGCCCGCAACTGTCGGGGGTGTGACCTGCTGTTCCACCGGCAACCATGGGCGGGGCGTGGCCTATGCGGCCGGGCAGCGCGGCATGAAGGCGGTGATCTGCATGTCACGCCTTGTCCCGCAGGCCAAGGTCGACGGCATCCGCGCGCTGGGCGCCGATGTGCGCATCGTCGGCACCAGCCAGGATGAAGCGATGCACGAAAGCCAGCGGCTTTGCGACGCCGAGGGGCTGGTGGAAATCTCACCCTTCGACGACCCGAAGGTAATCGCCGGTCAAGGCACCATCGGGGTGGAGATGCTTGAGGCGCGGCCAGACCTGACCACGCTTCTGGTGCCGCTGTCGGGCGGCGGGCTGGCGGCCGGGGTCGCGGTCGCGGCCAAGGCGATCAACCCCGCGATCCGCGTCATCGGCATCACCATGGACCGGGGCGCGGCAATGCATGCCTCTCTCATCGCCGGAAAGCCGGTGGAGGTACCGGAAGTCGCCTCTCTCGCCGACAGTCTGGGCGGCGGGATCGGGCTGGAAAACCGCCTCTCCTTCCCGCTTTGCCGCGACCATCTGGACGCGACCGTTCTGGTGACCGAGGAAGAGATCCGCCACGCCATGCAGGTGCTGTATTTCGAGGACCGGATCGTGGCCGAGGGCGCCTCGGTCGTCGGCCTTGCCGCCATCCTGTCCGGCAAGGTCAGGGTGGAGGGACCCACGGGAACCATCGTCACCGGGCGCAACCTCGACATGGGGCTTTTCACGAAGATCATGGCGGGGGAAGACGTGACGATCGGCGACCTGACGGTGAAGGGCAGATGCTATGGCGCATGACATCCAGATCGTGACCGAGGCGGAACTGCGCGCGGCGGTCGGCCTTGACCTGACCACCATCGGCATCATCGAACAGGCCTTCGCGGCATTGGCCAAAGGCGGCGTCGTGATGCCGCCGATCCTGTCCATGGACCTGCACGCGGCCAATGGCGAGGTCGACGTCAAGACCGCCTATATTCCCGGCTTCGACGGTTTCGCGATCAAGGTCAGCCCCGGCTTTTTCGACAACCCGAAGCTGGGCCTGCCAAGCCTGAATGGCTTGATGATCCTCTTCTCCGCGAAGACCGGGCTGGTTGAGGCGCTGTTCCTCGACAACGGCTATCTGACCGACATCCGCACCGCCGCCGCCGGGGCCGTCGCCGCCCGCCAACTCGCGCCCGCACATGTCGAAACTGCGGGCGTGATCGGCACCGGCGTGCAGGCCCGGCTGCAAATGCAGGCGGCGCATCTGGTCCGCCCCTTCGCCCGCGTCCTCGTCCATGGCCGCGACATGGACAAGGCCCGCGCCTGCGCCGCCGATCTGGCCCGCGCGCTTGGGATCACCGCCGAGGCCACAGCCGACCCCGCCGCGCTGGTCGCCGAAAGCCAGTTGGTCGTGACCACCACCCCCGCCCGCACCCCGGTCCTGAAGGCCGACTGGCTGCATCCCGGCCTGCACATCACCGCCATGGGGTCCGACCAGACCGGCAAGACTGAAATCGAGCCTGCCGCGCTGATGGCCGCCGACGCCTATATCTGCGACCGCGTCAGCCAGTGCGAGGTGTCGGGAGAGCTTGAGGCAGCGCTGGCCTCGGGCCTCTGGACCAAAGGCACCCCCGCCGAACTGGGCGAGGTCATCATCGGCGCAAAGCCGGGCCGCACATCGCCCGACGCCATCACCATCTGCGACCTGACCGGCACCGGCGTTCAGGACACCGCCATCGCAACCCATGTCCGCGCCCGGTTCGGCAACGCGGGGACGATCATTCGGGCATGACAGATGTTCAGGAACCCTTTTTCCGATAACGAACTCTCCCGCCGCGCCGCCGCCGTTCGCGCCGAAATGGCGGCGCGCGACATCGACATCGCGGTGCTTTCCGCCCCCGAAAGCGTCTTCTATCTGACCGGCCTCGACCACTGGGGCTATTTCGCGCCGCATCACCTGATCGTCCCGGCGGATGGCGAGATGGTGCTGGTGACAAGGGCGATGGAGCGGGTGACGATCGAAAACCAGGTGCGCAACGCCCGCTTCTCCGGCCACAGCGACAGCGTCACCCCCGCCAGCCATCTGGCGCGGGAGCTTGCCGCCCTGAAAGGCCGCCGATTGGGGTTTGAGGTCGCCTCCACCGGCCTGACCTTCGCCGCGGGTCTGGACCTTGTCGGCGCCCTTGGCCTGGCGGACTGGGCCGACATCACCACCCTGACCCACACCCTTCGGCTGGTGAAATCGGAGGAGGAGCAGGCGCTGATGCGCGCCGCCGCCAAAGCCTCTGACGCAGGCACGCTGGCCGCCATCGCCGCGATCCATGACGGCGCGGCCGAGGCCGAGGTGGCCGCCGAATGCACCGCCGCGATGATCCGCGCCGGATCGAACCCGCCCGGTTTCGGCCCCTTCATCCGCCCCGAACACCGCATCGCCGAGGAACACACGACCTGGGGCGACGGCACCTACAAGGCGGGTGGCCGGGTGATGCTGGAACTTGCGGGCTGCGTCTCGCGCTACCACGCGCCAATGGGGCGGCTGATCCATATCGGTCAGATCCGCGATGAGGACGCTGCGATGGCCGAGATTTCCAAACGTGCCTTCGAGGCAAGCCTGAACGGCCTGCGCCCCGGCCGCAAGGCGCGCGAGGTCTATGCCGACTGGCAGGCCGTCGTCGACGATGCCGGGATGGCGCACTACCGCCGCCATCACTGCGGCTACCTCGTCGGCCTTGGCATGGCGCCGTCCTGGACCGGCGGAAACTCCGTCACCGGCCTCAGGCATGACAGCGACCTTGAATTGCGTGAGGGAATGACCTTCCACCTGCTGTCATGGTTCACCGAAACCGGGCGCGGCGATTACTTCGTGTCGAACACCGCGCTTCTGGGCGCGAACGGGCCGGAACTGTTGACCAAGGCGCCGATGGGGCCGACGGTGGTCCGATGAAGCTTGACGACCGCGACATAGCCATCCTGCGGGTCCTTTCGACCGAGGGCCGCATCACCAAGGCGGCGCTGGCCGACCGCATCGGCCTGTCGCCGACCCCCTGCTGGGACCGGCTGAAAAAGCTTGAGGATGCCGGGCTGATCGAGGGCTACCGCGCCGATATCGGCCTGAAGAAGCTTGGCCCCCATGTCACCGTCTTCGTCGCCGCCGAACTGGCCGACCACACCGCCGCCAGCTTTCGCGCCTTTGAAGAGGCGGTCGGGCGCTATGACGAGGTCATCGCCTGCTGGGCGCTGGGCGGCGGGTTCGATTACCTGATGCAGATCGTGACGCGCGACATCGACGCCTATCAACGCCTGATCGACACCATGCTGGACGCCCGGATCGGGCTGGCGCGCTATTTCACCTATATCGTGACGAAGCCGGTGAAGGGCCGCACCGCGCCCCCCTTCGCCGCACTTCTGGGCCGTTGATCACCGCGAGCGGCGGAAAAAGCGGGCGCGGGCATACAGATCCTCAAGCCGCTTCATCCGGGTTTGCGTTTCCTCCCATGTCAGCGCCTGCACCGCCGCCAGAAGCGTTTCGACCAGAACCTGAAGCGCCACGGTCGAATCCCAGGCCGACGGCACCTCGATATGCGCCGACAGACGATAGCGCGCGCGTTCGGCGGCGGGGCTGACCCATTGGTCGGTCATCAGGACGACCTCCGCCCCCTGATCGGCGGCCATCTCCACCAGGGACAGCACGTTATTTTCATACCGCCTGATGTCGAAGGCCAGGATCACGTCGCCTTCCCGCATGTCGATCAGCGCGGGCGGCCAGGCGTTCGACATATCCGAAATCAGTGTCACGTCGCGTCGGATCACCTTCATATGCGTCACGAAATAATCCGCCATCGCGTGGGTGATCCGACCGCCCATCGCGAAAAGCTTGCGCTGCGGATCGGCCATCAGCCGCGCGATGGCGTCAAAGTCGGCATGGTCGATCTGGCCCAGCGTCGCCTGAAGGTTGCCGACGACCGCATCGGCAAAACGGTTGAGGATATGGGTATCCGGCACCCCCTCCGCCCAGCGGTCATGCTTGGTGAGGGGGGAGATCAGGCGTTCCTCCACCTCTGACCGGACCACGGCCTGAAAATCCGGGTAGCCCTTGAAGCCAAGCTTTTGCGCCAGCCGCACGACCGTGGGCGTGGACACATCCGCAGCCTTTGCCAAGGCTGTGATCGAGCCCAGCATCGCAACCGGGTAGTTCCGGGTGATATGGGTGGCCAGCTGCCGCTCCGCCCGCGTCAAGGCATCGAAATGCGCCTTGATATGTTGTTCGACCGTCGGGGCGGGTTTCGACACTGGCGATACTCCGAACAGAGTGCGCATCTTCCCGGCACGCGCATCAGAAACGATTGTAACAGAAATTTCCGTTGAGAAAATATCTTGACACAAAGCGGGCGCGCAAGAGAGCCTTGTGGTCAGGAATCGGGGGCAATGCAGTCATGGCGACGGGGCGCGGATCAGACCGTCTGAACGTGGTGGGGGTCGAAAACCGCGCGGCACCCGGTCCGTTCCTGATTGTCTGCGAACATGCCTCGAACCACTTCCCGCCCGGCTTCGGCACGCTTGGCCTTTCCGATGCCGACCGTCAGGCGCATATCGCCTGGGACCCCGGCGCGCTGGGCGTGGCGCGGCGGCTGGCGCGCAACCTTGACGCGCCGCTGGTCCATGCGCGGGTGTCGCGGCTGATTTACGACCTGAACCGCCCGCCCTCCTCCACCGGCGCCATGGCGAAGCGGAGCGAGGATTACGACATCCCCGGCAACCACGACCTGACCCCGGCAGAGCACTGGCGCCGGACCGAGGGCATCTACCTTCCCTTCCACACCACGCTTCACGGCGAAATCGCCCGCCGCCTCGCCGCGGGCAATCCGCCCGTGATCGTGACCATCCACAGCTTCACTCCGGTCTGGTTCGGCACCCCGCGCGATGTCGAATTCGGCATCATCCACGACGCGGACCCGACCTTCGCGCGGGCCGTCCTGGCCGAGGCGAAGGCAAGGACCGGCCTCGATTGCCGCCTGAACGAACCCTATTCGGCGGCGGATGAGGTCACCCATACGCTGCGCCTGCACGCCACGCCCTACGACCTGCCGCACGCCATGCTGGAGCTGCGCAACGACCTTGTCGCCGACCCGGTGGCAGAGACCGCCATGGCCGACGGGTTGGCGCCCGTCCTTTCCGCCGCACTCGCCGCCATCCGCAACGACCAGACCGAGGGGGCCAGCGCCTGACATGCCGAACTGGATCAAGGCCTATGTACGATTCGTCGATGCCCTGAACTACCGGGTCGGGCGGTTTTCGATGTATCTGCTGTTCGTGCTGATGGGCATCCTGCTCTGGTCCTCGATCAGCAACATCCTGCGCCAGAACGCGATCTGGACGCTGGAAATGGCGCAGTTCACCATGGTCGCCTATTACATGCTGGGCGGGCCGTATTCCCTGCAACTCGACTCGAATGTCAGGATGGACCTGCTCTACCACCGCTGGTCCGACCGGACAAAGGCCTGGTTCGACGCCTTTTCGGTCTTTGCCCTGCTCTTCTACCTCGGCGTGCTGCTTTACGGCGCGGTCGAAAGCACGATCTACTCGCTCGAATACGCCGAACGCAGCCCGACCGCGTGGCGACCCTATATCGCGCCGATCAAGATCATCATGTGTGTCGGCATCTTCCTGATGCTGCTTCAGGCCATCGCGTTCTTTTTCAAGGACGTGGCGAAACTGCGCGGCGAGGAGCTTTGACCCATGTCCTATGACATGATCGCGATCATGATGTTCAGCACGATGATGCTGATGATGATGACCGGCCAGCGCGTCTTTGGCGCTATCGGTTTCGTGGCCGTCACCGCTTCGGTCTTTCTCTGGGGGGTTGGCGGGTCCGACCTTGGCTTTGCCGCCGCGATGAAGCTGATGAAGTGGTATCCGCTGCTGACGCTGCCGATGTTCATCTTCATGGGCTATGTGCTGTCGGAAAGCCGTTTGGCGGACGATCTTTACCGGATGTTCCACGTCTGGATGGGGCCGGTGCCGGGGGGCCTTGCCATCGGGACGATCCTTCTGATGGTCGTGATTTCGGCGATGAACGGGCTTTCGGTCGCGGGCATGGCCATCGGCGCGACCATCGCCCTGCCCGAGCTTCTCAGGCGCAACTACGACAAGCTGATGGTGACGGGCGTGATTCAGGCGGGATCGTCGCTGGGCATCCTCGTCCCGCCCTCGGTCGTCCTTGTCCTTTACGCGATGATCGCGCGCCAGCCGGTCGGCCAGCTTTGGCTGGCGGGGGTCTTTCCCGGCCTGATGATGGCCGCGCTTTTCATCGGCTACATCTGGCTGCGCTGCAAGATCACGCCGTCGCTTGGCCCCGTGCTGTCGCCCGAGGAACTGGCGCAGGTCAGCCGCGCCGAAAAGCTGCGGCTGCTGCGCGCGGGCCTGCTGCCGGTCATCATCTTCGTGTCGATGATGGTGCCTTTCGTCATGGGCTATACGAGCCTTGTGGAAAGCTCGGTCGTCGGCGCGCTCGCCTCGGTCTTCGCGGCCGTCATCAAGGGTCGCTTCACCCGTCAGGTGTTCGAAACCGCGACGCGCGAGACGCTGGCGATTTCCTGCATGTTCATGTGGATCATCCTGGCCGCGCTCGCCTTCGGCGCCGTCTTTGACGGGCTTGGCGCGGTGAAGGCGATCGAGGGCTTTTTCGTCGACCGCCTCGGCCTGTCGGCCTGGGAAATCCTGATCCTGATGCAGCTTTCCTACCTGATCATGGGGACCTTCCTTGACGACACCGCGATGCTGGTCATCGTCGCGCCGCTTTACGTTCCGCTGGTCAAGGCGCTTGGCTTCGACCTGATCTGGTATGGTGTCCTTTACACGATCACCTGCCAGATCGCCTACATGACGCCACCCTTCGGCTACAACCTCTTCCTGATGCGCGCGATGGCCCCGCCGGAGATCTCGATCATCGACATCTACCGCTCCATCATCCCCTTCGTCTTCGTGATGATCCTGGCGCTGATCATCGTGACCGCCTTCCCGCAGATCGCGCTCTGGCTGCCCGAACACGTCTATGCCCGTTAACCCGACAAGCCCCGTCAAGAGGGACCACATCAGCAAGGAGAAGAAGATGACCACGACAAGACGGAAGTTCCTGACAAGCGGCGCCGCCGTCGGCGCCGCGACGCTCGCCGCACCGGCGATTGCCCAGTCCGCCCCGATCAAGTGGCGGCTTCAGACCTATGCCGGCCCCGCGCTTGGCGTCGAGGTGATCGACCAGTGCATCAAGGATTTCAACCAGATCGCCGACGGCCAGATGGAGATCGAGCTGTTCTATGCCGATCAGCTTGTCCCCACGGGTGAGCTGTTCCGCGCCATGCAGAAAGGCACCATCGACGCGGTGCAGTCCGATGACGACAGCATGGCCTCGCCGACCGAGGTCACGGTCTTTGGCGGCTACTTCCCCCTGGGCCTGCGCTATTCGCTCGACGTGCCTGCGCTGTTCAACCACTGGGGTCTGGATGAGATCTGGAAGGAAGAATATGCCAAGGTCGGCGTGCGCCATATCTCCGCCGGGTCCTGGGACCCCTGCAACTTCGCAACCCACAAGCCGATCACGTCCCTCGCCGACCTGAACGGGTTGCGCATCTTCACCTTCCCGACCGCAGGCCGCTTCCTGTCGCGCTTTGGCGTCATCCCGGTGACGCTGCCCTGGGAAGATGCCGAGGTCGCACTGCAAACGGGCGAACTGGACGGCATCGCCTGGTCCGGCATCACCGAGGACTATACCAGCGGCTGGGCCAACGTGACGGAGCATTTCCTGACCAACAACATCTCCGGCGCCTGGATCGGCCACTTCTTCGCCAACATGGACCGCTGGAATGAGGTGCCGCCGCATCTGCAACGGCTGATGGAGGTCTGCTTCAACTCCTCCCACTACCACCGCCAGCACTGGTACTGGAACGGCGAGGCGAACCTGCGCGTCAATGAAACGAAGCTGAAATCGACCACCATCCCCGACGACGAATGGGCCAAGGTCGAGGAAGAAGCCCACAAGTTCTGGGATGAAATCGCCGCCGAAAGCCCGCTGAAGGCCAAGATCGTCGACATATTCAAGAACTACAACGACACGATGGTGAAGGCGGGCAAGCCCTACCGCTACAGCTAGGACCAGCGGGGCGGCGGGACTTTCGCCGCCCCTTCCCTTCCCGACAGAATTTGATCAAATATCGAACCAACAGGAAGAGGGCCGATTCCGGCCCCGCCAGACGAACGAGGAGAGGCGAGAATGCCCGCAAACCTGACCTTCGACGCGCTGAAGAAAGCCGTGGCCAGCGGAGAGATCGACACCGTCCTGGTGGCCTTCCCCGACATGCAGGGCCGCCTGATGGGCAAGCGCTTCGTCGCGCAGCATTTCGTCGACAGCGCCTGGGAGGAAACGCATTGCTGCAACTACCTTCTGGCCGTGGATGTGGAGATGTTCACGGTGCCGGGCTACAAATCCGCCGGCTGGGAAAAGGGCTATGGCGACTACACCATGAAGCCGGACCTTTCGACGCTGCGCCTTGTGCCGTGGCTGGAAGGCACCGCGCTTTGCCTTGCCGATCTTCTCGACCATCACACGCATGAGGAGATCGCCGTCTCCCCCCGCGCGATCCTCAAGCGCCAGATCGCCCGCGCCAAGGCGATGGGGTTCGACGCGATGATGGCGACGGAACTGGAATTCTTCCTGTTTCAGGACAGCTATGACGCGATCACCGACCGCAACTTTCAGGACCTGAAGCCGCTGGGGCGCCACAATATCGACTACGCGATCTTTGGCACCACCAAGGAAGAAGGCGTGATGCGGGCGATCCGCAACGGGCTTTGGGGCGCAGGCATCCCGATCGAGAATTCCAAGGGCGAGGCCGAGGTCGGCCAGGAAGAGATCAACGCGAAATATTCCGACGCGCTCGACACCTGCGACATGCACGCGATCATCAAGAACGGCGTGAAGGAAATCGCCTTCCGGCACGGCCATGCCGCAACCTTCATGGCGAAATACGACCACCGCAGGGCTGGCTCCTCGTCCCACGTCCACCAGTCGCTCTGGCAAGGCAGCAAGCCCGCCTTCCGGGACGAGAAGGACCCGCATGGCATGTCGGACCTGATGAAGCACTACGTCGCCGGGCAGCTTGCCTATGCGCGCGACTTCACCCTGATGCTCGCCCCCTACATCAACAGCTACAAGCGCTTTGTCGTCGGCATGTTCGCCCCCACCAAGGCGGTGTGGAGCCTCGACAACCGCACCGCGGGCTTCCGCGTCTGCGGTGAGAACACCAAGGCGATCCGCGTCGAATGCCGCATCGGCGGCGCCGACCTGAACCCCTATATGGCCTGCGCCGCCCTTCTGGCCGCGGGCCTTGCCGGGATTGAGGAAAAGCTGGCGCTTGAGAAATCCGTGGACGGCGACGTCTACAACGCCAAGCGCGTGCGCGAGATCCCGCATACGCTGGTCGAGGCAGCGGCGCTGGCGAACAAGTCGAAGATGCTCCGCGCCGCCTTCGGCGATGATGTTGTGGATCACTACGTCCACGCCGCGCATTGGGAGATAGAGGAACAGAACCGCGTCGTGACCGACTGGGAAGTGAAACGGGGATTTGAGCGGCTGTAGAGGCCGTCGAAGGGCGCCGATAGCGCCAAGTGAGGACCAGATGACCAAGATGATCCAATGTATCTCGCCCGTCGACGGGCGGGTCTATGCCGAGCGTCCGGCCCTGACGCTGGTTGAGGCCGAGGCCGCCGTGGCCCGCGCCCGCGCCGCGCAGGCCGGTTGGGCCGCGCGCCCGCTTGAGGAGCGTATCGCGCTGGTGAAGGCCGGTGTCGAGGTCCTGAACGGGATGAAGGACCGCGTGGTCGAGGAACTGGCCTGGCAGATGGGCCGCCCCACCCGCTACGGCGGCGAATTCGGCGGCATGAACGAACGCACGACCTATATGGCCGGGATTGCGGCCGATGCGCTGGCGCCGATGGTGGTGGAAAACTCCAACCTCTTCGAACGCCGCATCGAACGCGAACCCTTCGGCGTGGTCTTCATCGTTGCGCCCTGGAATTATCCCTACATGACCGCGATCAACACGCTGGTGCCTGCGCTGATCGCCGGGAACACGGTGATCCTGAAGCACGCGACCCAGACCCTTCTGGTGGGCGAACGGCTGGCCGAGGCGTTCCATGCCGCGGGCGTGCCGGAGGATGTGTTCCAGAACGTCGTTCTCGACCATTCCGTCACCGAGGACCTGATCGGCCAACGCGCCTTCGGCTTCGTGAACTTCACCGGCTCGGTCGGGGGCGGGCAGGCGATGGAACGCGCCGCCGCCGGGACCTTTACGCCGGTGGGGCTTGAACTGGGCGGCAAGGACCCCGGCTATGTCATGGAGGACGCCGATCTGGACGCCGCCGTCGACAGCCTGATGGACGGCGCGATGTTCAACGCCGGTCAGTGCTGCTGCGGGATTGAACGGATCTATGTCCACGAAAGCCTTTACGACGCCTTCGTCGAAAAGGCCGTAGCCTGGGTGAAGACCCTCAAGCTCGGCAACCCGTTCGACGCCGCGACCACCATCGGCCCGATGGCCAACAAGCGCTTCGCCGAAACGGTCCGCAGCCAGATTGCCGATGCGATCACCGATGGCGCGACGGCACTGATCGACCCGGCGCTTTTCCCCGAGGATGACGGCGGCGCCTATCTCGCGCCGCAGATCCTCGTCAATGTGAACCACGAGATGCGGGTGATGCGCGAGGAAAGCTTTGGCCCCGTCGTCGGCATCATGCCGGTCAAGGATGACGCGCATGCAGTCGCCATGATGAACGACTGCGACTATGGGCTGACCGCCTCGCTCTGGACAGCGGACAGCGAGCGCGCGGCGCGGATCGGGCGGCAGATCGAGACCGGCACCGTGTTCCAGAACCGCTGCGATTACCTCGACCCGGCGCTCTGCTGGACCGGCTGCAAGGATACCGGGCGCGGCGCGGGGCTGTCGGTACTTGGCTACCAATCCGTGACCCGGCCCAAATCCTACCATCTCAAGAAGGTGACGAAATGAACGTGCCTACCGCCAACTGGTCCTACCCCACCGCCATCAAGTTCGGCCCCGGCCGCATCAGGGAGCTTGCCGATCACTGCAAGGCCGTCGGCATGAAAAAGCCGCTGCTGGTCACCGACAAGGCGCTGGCCGCCCTGCCGATCACGGCCGGGGCGCTCGACATCCTCGACGCGGCCGGGCTTGGCCGCGCGGTCTTTTCCGAGGTCGATCCCAACCCCAACGAGGCGAACATGGTGGCCGGGCTGAAGGTATTCCGCGCGGGCGGCCATGACGGCGTGGTCTGCTTTGGCGGCGGCTCGGCGCTTGACCTTGGCAAGATGATCGCGCTGATGGTGGATCAGACCGTCAGCGTCTGGGATCTTGAGGATATCGGCGACTGGTGGACACGGGCGAACCCCGCGACCATCGCCCCGATCATCGCCGTGCCGACCACCGCCGGGACGGGGTCCGAGGTCGGCCGCGCGGGCGTCCTGACCAACAGCCAGACCCACAAGAAAAAGATCATCTTCCACCCGAAGCTGCTGCCCGCCGTCACCATCTGCGACCCGGAGTTGACCGTGGGGATGCCGAAATTCATCACCGCAGGCACCGGCATGGACGCGCTGGCCCATTGTCTTGAAGCCTATTCCAGCCCCTTCTACCACCCGATGAGCCAGGGCATCGCCCTGGAAGGCATGCGGCTGGTGTTCGAAAACCTGCCCAAGGTCTACGATACCCCGAACGACCTTGAGGCGCGGGCAAACATGATGTCCGCCGCCGCGATGGGCGCGGTCGCGTTCCAGAAGGGGCTTGGCGCGATCCATTCGCTGTCGCATCCCGTCGGCGCGGTCTATGGCACCCATCACGGGACCACGAATGCGGTCGTCATGCCGATGGTGCTGGATTTCAACCGCTCTGCCATCGAGGACCGGATCGTAAAGGCCGCCGCCTATCTGGGCATTTCCGGTGGGTTCGACGGCTTCCGCGCGGCGGTCATGGACCTGCGCGCAAGGCTCTCCATCCCGGAAAACCTGACGGCGATGGGGGTTGAAGCCGCGCGGCTGGACGAATTGACCGAGATGGCGCTTGAGGATCCGTCCTGCGGTGGCAACCCGATCGAGATGACGAAGGAAAACACCCGCAAGCTCTATGATGCCTGCATGTGACCAGAACGGGCGGCCCATGGCCGCCCGACGTCACCGGCCCCGCTGATGGAGACGGTCGAAACCGCCGTCATCGGCGCCGGGGTCGTGGGCCTTGCCATCGCGCACCGGCTTGCCTCCGAGGGGCGAGAGGTCTTGCTGATCGACCCTGAACCGCCCGGATCGGGCGCGTCCTACGGCAATGCGGGGACCATCGCCGATTATGCCGTGCAGCCGGTCGGCACGCCCGATGTCCTGCGCAACCTGCCCGGCCTGCTTTTTGACCGCAACTCTCCCCTGTCGATCCGCAAGGCCGCGCTGCCGACGCTGGCGCCCTGGCTTCTTCGTTTCGCGCGCCAGTCGCTGCCGGGGGCCGCGCGGGCGAATGCGCAGGCGCTGGCCGCCCTTCTCGCCGACGCCGCGCCGCGCTGGACGACGCTGGCGGCGGAGATCGGCGCCGATGCCTTCCTTCAGGACCGGGGCTGCCTTTACTGGTACCGGAGCGACGCCGAATACCGCGCCGCCGCCAGCGACATGGCCTTCCGCCGCACCCTTGGCGCAACCGTCGAACTGCTGCCCGCGCCGGACCTTGCCGCCCTTGAACCCACCCTGCCGGTGGAGGCCGGCGGCGCGGCCTTCTTTCGCGGCGCCCTTTTCCTGACCGATCCCGGCGCGGTCATGGGCCTTCTGGCCGAACGGACGCAGGCGGCGGGCGCGGCGCTGGTCAAGGGCAAGGTCACGACCCTGTCGCGCGACGGCGGGCGGGTCCGCCTCTCCGGCCCCGGCCTGTCGGTCAAGGCGCGTCATGCCGTGATCGCCGCGGGCGCGCATGGCCGCGACCTTGCCTTGCAGGCGGGCGACCGGGTCCCGCTGGACACCGAACGCGGCTATCATCTGGAATGGGACATGGCCCAGCCGCGCCTCTCGCGCCCGGTCTGCCCCACATCGCGCGGCTTTTACCTTTGCCCGATGCGCGGCCGTTTGCGCGCGGCGGGAACGGTCGAGCTTGGCGGGCTGACGGCGCCACCCTCCGCCCACCGCCTGTGCCGGATCGCCGAAGGCGTGGCAGAGGTTTTTCCCGATCTCGGTCCGCGCAGCCGCGAATGGATGGGGTTTCGCCCCTCGATCCCGGATTCGCTTCCGGTGATCGGGCCGTCGGCGGCGGGCGACACCGTGATCCACGCCTATGGTCATGGCCATATCGGCCTGACCCTTGCCCCCGTGACGGCCGAGATGGTCGCGGGCATCGTCACCGGCAGATCGGCCCACCCGCTGCTGGCCCTGACCCGGCCCGGACGGTTCTGATCCCAAGACCGCCGCATTCGCGCAATTGTACGCAAAACCGGAACAAACCCGGCAGCGTCCCGCCGGGTCCTTTGCGCACCATTGACACGTCCCGCGCCTTCGTCCCATGACGGGCCAGAAATTTGCATGAGGGCGCATTCATGAAGATCGCGATGATCGGCACCGGCTATGTCGGCCTTGTTTCCGGTGTTTGTCTTTCGGATTTCGGCCATAACGTGATCTGCGTCGACAAGGACCCCCGCAAGGTCGAGATGCTGACCCGTGGCGAGGTGCCGATCTACGAACCCGGCCTTGACGTGCTGATGGCCAAGAACGTCGCGGCGGGGCGGCTTGAGTTTACCGGCGATCTGAAGGCCGCCGTGGACGGGGCGGATGCCGTCTTCATCGCCGTCGGCACCCCAACGCGGCGCGGTGACGGCCACGCCGACCTGACCTATGTGATGGCCGCGGCGGAAGAGATTGCCGAAGCGCTGACCGGCTATGCCGTCATCGTCACGAAATCCACCGTTCCGGTCGGCACCAACGCCAAGGTGCGCGCCGTGGTCGAAGCCGCCGCGCCGGGCAAGGCATTCGATGTCGCCTCCAACCCCGAATTCCTGCGCGAAGGTGCGGCGATCGACGATTTCATGCGCCCCGACCGGGTCGTCGTCGGCACCACTTCGGACCGCGCCAAGACCGTGATGGGCGAGATCTACCGCCCGCTCTTCCTGCGCGATTTCCCGATCCTCTACACCGATCTGGAAACGGCGGAGATGATCAAATACGCCGCCAACGCCTTCCTCGCGACCAAGATCACCTTCATCAACGAAATCGCCCGGCTTTGCGAAAAGGTCGGCGCCGATGTGAAGCAGGTGTCGAAGGGCATGGGCCTTGATAACCGGATCGGGAACAAGTTCCTGCATGCCGGTCCTGGTTACGGCGGGTCCTGTTTCCCCAAGGACACCACCGCGCTGGCCCGGATCGGGCAGGATTACGCCTCGCCCATGCAGATCGTCGAAACGGTCATCAAGGTGAATGACGAGATCAAGCGCCGGATGATCGAAAAGGTCCTCGACCTCGGCGACGGATCGGTCAACGGCAAGACCATCGCGGTCCTTGGCGTGACCTTCAAGCCGAACACCGACGACATGCGCGACGCGCCCGCGCTGACCATCGTCCCGGCGCTGGTGGGCGGTGGCGCCAAGGTCCGCGTCGTCGATCCCCAAGGCCGGCGCGAGGGGGAGCATCTGCTGCCCGGCGTCAGCTGGCTGGACGATCCCTATGCCGCGACCGAAGGTGCCGACATCGTCGTCATCCTGACGGAGTGGAATGAGTTCCGCGCCCTTGACCTGCCGCGCATGGCCGCCGGAATGAAACAGGCTCGCATGGCCGACCTGCGCAACATCTATTCCCCGAACGACGCCGAAGCCGCGGGGTTTGAGGCCTATGCGGGTGTGGGCCGCTAAAGCGTTTCGGGTTTGCGTTGTGAAAGGAAGTATCAGAATTCGAACGAAACAAGTTCAAATTCTGAGTCAGTGTAAACCCGAAATGCCATAGGCCCTACCCGAACAGCCCCTTCAACTCGTCGCGCAGCACGTTCTTCTGTACCTTGCCCATCGTGTTGCGCGGCAAAGCCTCGCGCAGCACGACGCGCTTGGGCAGCTTGAACCTCGCCAGCCGGTCGGCGATCTGCGCCGCGACGCTGTCAGGGTCCGGCGCCGCCCCCGGCTCAGGCACCAGCACCGCCACGACCGCCTCACCGAAATCGGGATGCGGGACGCCGATCACCGCGCTTTCCAGCACGCCAGGCAGATCGTCCAGCACCAGCTCCACCTCCTTCGGATAGACGTTGAACCCGCCGGAGATCACCAGATCCTTCGCGCGCCCGACGATGGTCACATAGCCGTCCGCATCCATGAACCCCAGATCGCCGGTGATGAAGAAGCCGTCGGGGCGAAGCTCCTCCGCCGTCTTCTCGGGCATCTGCCAATAGCCCTGGAACACGTTCGGCCCGCGCACCTCCAGTGTCCCGATCTCCCCCCTGGGCAATTCGGCCCCTGAGGCGTCGCAGATCTTCACCTCGACACCGGGAAGCGGGAAACCCACCGTCCCGGCGCGCCGGTCCCCGTCATAGGGGTTCGAAGTATTCATGTTGGTTTCGGTCATGCCATAGCGTTCCAGGATGCGATGGCCCGTCCGCGTCTCCCATTGCCGGTGCGTCTCGGCCAGAAGGGGGGCAGAGCCGGAAATGAAAAGCCGCATCCCCGCCGTCAGGTTCCGGTCCAGCCGGGGGTCGTCCAGAAGCCTTGTGTAGAAGGTCGGCACGCCCATCATCGCGGTGGCGCGGGGCAGGTGGCGGATCACCTCCTCTGCGTCGAACTTCGGCAGGAAGATCATCGGCCCGCCCGCCAGAAGCGCCACATTGGTCGCCACGAAAAGCCCGTGGGTGTGAAAGATCGGCAGCGCGTGAAGCAGCACGTCATCCGCGGTGAAACGCCAGTACTCGACAAGCACCCGCGCGTTCGACAGCAGGTTGTCATGGCTCAGCATCGCGCCCTTCGACCGCCCCGTCGTACCTGAGGTATAGAGGAACGCGGCAAGGTCCCCCGGACCGGCGGGACAGACCGGCAGCGGATCAAGGCCCGCCGACCGTTGCGCGAATGACCCGGTGCCATCGGCGTTCAGAACCCCAACCCCCGCCCCGGCGGCGCGGGCCACGGGTGTCAGCGCGGCTTCGTTCCGGCCATCGCAAAGCACAAGCTTCGCCCCCGCATCGGTCACGAAATAGGAAATCTCGGCGGGCGTATAGGCGGTGTTCAGCGGCAGGAAGACGATGCCCTGCCGGATCGCCCCGGCGATCACCGCCAGCATGTGAACGCTTTTCTCCAGTTGCAGCGCCACCCGGTCGCCCGGTTGCAGCCCCGCGCCGACAAGGGCCGCGCCATAGCGCGCCGCAAGCGTGCAGAACGCGCCATGGGTCACGGTCGATCCGTCGGGCAGATGCAGGAACACCGTCCCGCGCCCCTCATGCGGCGCCAGCAGCCCGTCATGCAGATGGTTGGTCATCGTCCCCTCCCCGGCCTCGTTCCGTTCCGGGCATAGCGGCAGGGGGCGGGGATTTCTAGCGGGCGCGTTGGCGAAAGCCGAGGCTGGCGGCAAAGATGGCGGCCGCCGCGACCACGATGCTTGGCCCCGCAGGCGTGTCGAAGGTGAGAGAGCCCCAAAGCCCGGCCAGAACCGCCACGCAGCCGATCAGGACCGCCATCGCCGCCATCGCCTCGGGCGTGCGCGCGAAACTGCGCGCCGCCGCCGCCGGAACGATCAGCATGGCCGAGATCAGAAGCGCGCCCACGATCTTGATCGCGACCGCCACGACCAGCGCCAGCGCCACGGTCAGGACAAGGCGTTCCCGGCGCGGATCAAGGCCCGCGGCCTGCGCCAGTTCCTCATTCACCGTCGCGGTCAGAAGCGGGTTCCAGCGCCAGACCAGAAGCGCGAAGACCACCGCACTTCCGCCCCAGATCCACAGGAGATCGGCCACCGTCACCGTCAGGATGTCGCCGAACAGGAAGCTGCTCAGGTCGCTGCGCACCTCGGGCGCGAAAGAGACCGCGACAAGTCCGACCGCCAGCGCGGAATGCGCCAGGACACCAAGGATCGTATCACCCGACCTGTCACGGCTGGACAGAAGCGTGACCAGCGCGGCCATGACCAGCGCCACCAGCGCCGTCCCCAGCGCGACCGGCAGGTCGGAAAGAAGCGCCAGCGCCACCCCCAGAAGCGCCGCATGCGCGGTGGCGTCGCCCATATAGGCCATGCGCCGCCAGACGACGAAGGCACCCAGCGGCCCGGCGGCGATCATCAGGCCGATCCCGGCAAGGGCGGCATGGATCAGGAAGGTGTCAGGCATCGGCGGCCTCCGGCCCGTGGGCGTGGGCGTGGGCGTGATCGTGGTCATGCGCGCAGCCGTCATGCACATGGTCCGGCCCATGCGTATGACGGTAAAGCGCCAGCGTCCCGCCCGTCCCCAGCCCGAAAAGCGCCCGGTATTCCGGCGCCTCCGACACGATCTCGGGCGTGCCTTCGCAGCAGACATGCCCGTTCAGGCAGACCACCCGGTCCGAGGCGCGCATGACCACATGCAGGTCATGGCTGACCATGATGACGGCCGTCCCGGTTTCGGCCCGCACCTCTTCCAGCAACTGATAGAACGCCGCCTCCCCCGGCTGGTCGAGACCCTGCGTCGGCTCGTCAAGGATAAGGACCTGCGGTTCGGCCAGAAGCGCGCGGGCCAGAAGGACCCGCTGCAACTGCCCGCCGGACAGCGCCACGACCTGCCGCCCGCCAAGATCCGCCACGCCGGTGCGGGCCAGAACGGCGGCGGCGGCGGCATCGCTGACCCGGTGCGGCAGCGACAGGAAGCGGCGCACCGTCATCGGCAGCGCCGCATCAAGGTGCAGGCGTTGCGGCACATAACCGATCCGCAAACCCGCCCGATGCCGGACCGCGCCCGCACTGGGCCGCTCAAGCCCGATCAGCGCCCGGATCAGCGTCGATTTGCCCGACCCGTTGGGGCCGAGGATCGTCACGATCTCCCCCGGTGCGATGGTAAAATTGACGCCGGTCAGGATCGTGTTGTCGCCGCGCCGGACGGAAAGCCCTTGTGCCTCAATCAGCGGCATGACCGTCATCCCTGCATGAAGGGCAAAGGCCCACCGCCTCAACATTGCTGCGTTCGACCGCAAAGCCGATCGAGGCGGCGGCGCGGTCCACCGCCTCGGCCACCTCTGTCACCGGCGCCTCGGCGACTGCGTTGCAGGCGTGGCAGATGAAGAAGACCGGGCGATGCGCGGTGCCGGGACACATGCAGGCGGCAAAGGCGTTCAGCCGCCGGATACGATGGGCAAAGCCGTGATCGACAAGGAACTCCAGCGCGCGGTAGGCCACTGGCGGCTGGTTGCCGAACCCGTCCTCGGCCAGCTTCTCCAGCACCTCATAAGCGCCCATGGCACGGTGACCGCTCAGCAAGATCTCAAGCGCGCGGCGGCGCACCGGGGTCAGCCGCACGCCCTGGCTTTCGCTTAACGCCTCGGCCTCGGCCAGCAGGTCACCGGCGCAAAGCGAATGGTCATGGGCCTGAAAGGCAATCGGCGGGGAAGCGGAGGCCATGTTATAGTATCACATTCTGGTTGACATGTTACGATATAACATAAATAAGATGCCCCCGCACCGCAACTGCCAAGATGGACCCGACATGACCAGACTGCTCCTGCCCGCCGCGATCCTGCTTTCCGCCACCGCTGCCACGGCCGAGGTGCCGCAGGTCGTGACCGACGTTCCGATCACCCAGTCCCTCGTCGCCGGGGTTATGGGCGATCTCGGCACGCCCGAGGTGATCGTCACCAAGGGCGCGGACCCGCATGACTATCAGCTGCGCCCCTCGCAGGCGCGTGCGCTGGCCGGGGCGAATATCGTCTTCTGGGTCGGCCCGGAAATGACCCCCTGGCTGAACGGCCCGCTTGAGGCATCCGGCGCCGCCACGCGGGTGGAACTGCTTGAGGTCGCCGGAACCCATCTGAGGCATTTCGACGAGGCCGCAGAGGACCACGACGACCACGATCATGCTGACCATGACCACGAAACCGACCACGGCCACGATCATTCCGGCACCGACCCCCATGCCTGGCTCGACCCCGACAACGCGCGCACCTGGCTTGCCGCCATCGCCGAGGTTCTGGCAGGGGCAGACCCCGACAACGCCGCGACCTACCGCGCCAATGCCGAAAAGGCCGCAAAGGACATCGTTGACCTTGATACCTCGCTGAAGGAACGCACGCGCGCGCTGACGAAATCCATCGTCGTTTCCCACGACGCCTATGGCTATCTGGCAGAGCATTACGGGCTGACCATCGCGGGCAGCCTGTCCGAGGGCGACGCGGCCCGTCCCGGCGCAGCACGGGTGTCAGAACTGCGCCAGCTTCTCGACAGCGGCAATGTCGCCTGCGTCTTCCCCGAGGCGGGTCACGATCCGAAACCGCTGGCGGTCCTGACGGACGGCACACCCGCGAAGCTCGGCGCGCCGCTTGACCCGGCCGGGCTTGATCTGGAACCGGGGCCGGGGCTTTACCGCGCCGTTCTGGACGATCTGATCGAAAAGATCACCGCCTGCGCCGGGTAAGGGCGAAACCGACGGCAAGGCGGTTGCCATGGCCGGTCTCCTGCCTGAAAGTGTCCCCGACCCTTTCAGAACCCGGAGCCGCGCCCTTTGGATTTTCCCGCCGCCTTCGCCGAACTCGCCCAGCTTTTCGGCCTGTCGCGGCCCGCGGGTCTCTGCTTTGCGGCGATCTGGCGGGCGGCGCAGGCGCCCTGCGCCGATGACCTGACCGGGGCGCTGGGGCTGTCACGCTCCAACGTCTCGACCGCGTTGAAGGAGTTGCGGGACTGGGGTCTGATCGCCCGCGTCCGCGCGCCGGGCGACCGCAAGGAATATTACACGGCCGACCCCGACGCGCACGCCGTTCTCCTGGCCATGCTCGCCGCCTTTCAGCGCCGCTCGCTGACCCCGGCGGTGGAGCGTCTTCTGGCCGCCGAATCCGTCGCCAATGACGCCCGCGCCGCGGCGATGCATGCGGTCCTCGGCACGCTGTCCGACAGGCTGGCGGAGTTCGCCGCCCAACCGCCCGGCGACGGTGTCACCACGGCTGACAAGACCCCGTCCGAGGGCGGCAAGAAGAAGAAAAAGAAGCGGAAGGCGTAGCGCGCCCTTTAGCATTTCGGGTTTACACTGAATCAGAATTCGAACTTATTTCGTTCGAATTCCGATACTTGCTTTCTCAACGAAAACCCGAAACGCTTTAGCCGCGCGCGATACGCGGGCGGCCGCTGACTTGGATGCGCAGCCGCGCCTCGATGAACATCGGCTGGCCTTCGATCTCAACCTCGCTCAGATCGCAGGTCTCGGTGATGCGCATATCCTCCATCCCCGCCGCCTGCGCCTTGGCGCGCGCCTCGGCGTCCAGCGCGGCGCGGAGCGCGTCCAGCGCCTGCTCCCTCTCATTGAACCGCGCCGGTCCCTCGGCCAGATGCGCGACGAAAAGGCCGGGGCCGGGGCTGGAGACCAACCCTTCGGCATGGACGGAGCTTTGGCCGACAACGGCCCCGATGGCATTGGCCACACCCGCATGTTCGGGCAGGATCGTCCGCGCGTTCAGCGCCTGCCCCACCGCGCCGTAATAGCTGGGGGCCGAGGCGCCAAGGCCGATGACCGGCAGCGCGAGTTCGGCGCGAAGGCGCAGGATGCCGGAATGGCCCGCAAGGCCCGCGCGCAGCAGCGGATGGCGGGCCAGCACCTCCGGCTGATCCGCCCACTCCTCCTCCGCGAATGCGGATTCCAGCAGGCAATCGACGGTCTGGCGCGTCAACTGGTCAATGATCTCCTGCGCCAGCGGGCGGGGGCCGTCGGTGATCCGGTCGCCGCGCCCGTTCCGCCGCCGCGCGAACAGCGTCACCGCCTTCAGCGCCGCGCTGCCATCCCAACTGTCCAGCCGCCCAAGCACATGCGCCGCGTCGGACGGCGTGACGCCCGCGATCATCACCAGCCCGCGCTGCACCAGCCGCATCATCGCGGGCATATCAAGCCGCGTCCGCACCGCGTCTGACAGCCGCACCGGCCCGTTTTCCAGCCGCTCCACCACCCCCGCCTCACGCGCAGAGAGGCCCGCCGGGGCGGTGCCGCGCCACATCGGCAGGGCAAAACGCCCGTCCATATCGCCGGTCGCGTCCTGCGACAGCCAGGTGTCGAGCGCATCGTGAACCAGCCCCGGCCAGTCCCGTGCCGCCAGCGACACCGGCACCAGCCGCCGTGGCCCAAGGCGCAGGCGCGTCGCAAGCCCGTCTTCCTGATGCACCTCGCTGTCGCCGCCAAGCCCGGTCGTGCGCATCGCGACCGCCTCGACCATGGTACGGAACGGTCCGACCCGCGCGCCCATCGGGTCGATGGCGGGCAGGCCGTCCTTCAGAAGGCAGACATCCGTCGTCGTCCCGCCGATGTCGGAAATCAGCGCGTCCTTCTCCCCCGTCAGCCAGCGCGCCCCGGCGACCGAGGCAGCGGGACCGGAAAGGATCGTCTCGATCGGGCGTTCGCGCGCAACGGCGGCCGAAACCAGCGCCCCGTCCCCGCGCACCACCATCAGGGGCGCGTCGATGCCAAGATGGGCCATATGCCCGTGGCACGACGAAATCAGATTGTCGATCATCCCGATCAGCCGCGCATTCAGAACCGCCGTCAGCGCGCGGCGCGGGCCGTTCAGCCCGGCAGAAAGCTCATGCGAACAGGTGACCGGCTTGCCTGTCACCTCGCGGATCAACTCGCGGGCAGCAAGTTCGTGCGCCGGATTGCGGGTCGCAAAGCTTGCCGCCACGGCAAAGCCGCTGACACCCGGCGCGACCTCGACCAGCGCCGCGCGGAGCGCATCAAGGTCCAGCGCGGCCAGTTCCCCGCCACCGTGGTTATGCCCGCCCTTCGCCCAAAGCACAGGGTCGCCCCGCATCGCCTCTTCCAGCCCGGCGCGCTTGAACTCCGCCTGTTCGAAGCCGATGAAGACCAACGCCACGCGCCCGCCCTGCCCTTCGACCAGCGCATTGGTGGCCAGCGTGGTGGAGAGCGAGACCAACCCCACCTGCGCCGGGGCAATCCCCGCCGCCGCGATGGCCGCGTCGATGGCCGCGCCGACACCGGCGGACAGGTCGGGCCGCGTGGTCAGCGACTTGGCCGAGGCGACGACGCGGTCGCCCGCCTCATCCAGCACGACGGCGTCGGTATAGGTGCCGCCGGTATCGACGCCCAGAAGATAGCTCATCACCCCGTCCTATCGCTTGGTCCCCAGAATGCGCTCGGCCCCAAGCCAGCCCACAAGGATACTCGGCGCATTGGTATTGCCGCCGATCAGCGTTGGAAAGACCGAAGCGTCACAAACGCGCAGGCCCTCCACCCCCCGCACCCGAAGATCGGGATCGACGGCCGATGTCGCGGGATCGCGGCCCATACGAAGGGTACAGGAGGGGTGGTAGACCGTCCCCGACCGGGCGCGGAAATCGGCGATCAGGTCGGCGTCGGACGTCACCTGCGGGCCGGGGCGCAATTCGTCCGCGATCAGGGCGCACAACGGGTCCTGCGCGGCAATCCGACGAAGGTATTTGACCGCCGCCAGCATTTCATCGACGTCGTGATCGGTCGAATAGGCATTGGCGACGATCCGGGGCGCGGCGAAGGGATCGGCGGAACGCAGGTCGATCCAGCCCCGACTGGTCGGGCGGCAGTTCGACAGCCCGATGGACATGCCCGAAAACGGGTCCGGCGTCAGAAGCGGGCGTTCCCCCGCGCGCGGGAGAAGGGTTGAGAAGGCCTGAAAGTAAAGCTGCATGTTCGGCCGGTCGAGCGCAGGATCGGTGCGGAAGAACCCGCCACCATGGTTGATCGACTTGGCCAGCGGCCCGGTGCCGCGCAGGACATACTGCATCCCTGCCCAGAGCTTGCCCCACCATGGCCGAAGGGCATCGTTGTAGGTCGGCACCGTCATCCGCCAGGTATAGTTGATACCCTGATGGTCGTTCAGGTTCCGGCCCACCTGCGGGCTGTCCGCGACAACGGAAATCCCATGCCCTGCCAGATGTTCCGCCGGGCCGATCCCCGACAGCATCAGAAGCTGGGGGGAGTTGACGGCGCCCCCGGCCAGGATCACCTCACCCCGCGCCATCGCGCGTTTGAGGGTGCCGCCCTGCCGGTATTCCACCCCCACCGCGCGGCCGCCCTCGACGATCACCTTCGTCGCATGGGCGCCGGTCAGGACGCGCAGGTTCGCCCGTTTCATCGCCGGTCGCAGGAACGCCCGCGCGGCCGAATTGCGGCGGGCCTTACGGATCGTCATCTGGTAGATGCCGACGCCTTCCTGATCGGCCCCGTTGAAATCCGCGTTGCGGGCCAGCCCCGTCGCCTCGGTCGCGGCGATGAAGCTGTCGACCAGCGGATGAAGGTCGCGCCGGTTGGCGGAGACGAAAAGCGGCCCGCCCTTGCCGCGCCAGTCATCCGCGCCCGCCTCATTATCCTCGATCGCCCGATAGGCGGCGTTGACAGCCTCCGCGCCCCAGGCCGGCCCGGCCAGATCGCCCCAGTCGTCATAGTCGCTGCGATGCCCGCGTATCCAGACCATGGCGTTGATCGACGACGACCCGCCCAGGATCTTGCCGCGCGGCCAGTGATCGCTTTGCCCCGCCAGTCCCGGATCGGGTTCCGCCCGGTACATCCAGTTCACCGCCGGATCGTAGAACAGCTTGCCATAGCCCAGCGGAAGCTGGACGTAGAACCGCCGGTCGGTTCCGCCCGCCTCAAGCACCAGCACGCGGTGCCGCCCGCTGGCCGACAGCCGGTCAGCCAGAACCGAGCCTGCCGAACCGGCGCCAACGATCACATAATCAAATTCCGCGCTGTCCATCGCCATCCCTCAGACGCGGATATGACCACCCGTCCCGCGACCGGGCTGTCATGCAAGCGACATGAAACGTCGCAACTATTCCAGCCTGTCGGGGAAACCCGCGGCCCGAAGGTCCGTCCCCAGCCGATCCTCAAGCAGTTTCGCGATCATCGGTGATTGCGCCGCCCCGCCATAGGCCGCCTTCGCCGCGACATAGGTCTGCTCCGTCATCGCGGCGAGGTCCAGCGGCACCCCGAATTCGCGCCCGAAACCCAGCGCGAAGCCAAGGTCCTTCAACGCAAGATCGACGGAAAACGCGATGTCGTATGACCCGTTCAGGATCAGCGCGCCCTCTGTCTCATGCACGAAGGAATTTCCCGAAGACGCGCGGATCGCCTCCCACGACTGCTTCAGGTCAAGCCCCCCGCGTTTGGCGAGCATCAGTGCCTCGGACGTGGCCTTCAGGTGGATGAAGGCCAGCATGTTGGTGATGACCTTGATGATCGCCGACGACCCGAGCGGCCCCATGTGAAAGACGCGGTTCCCCATCGCTTCCAAGGCGGGCCGGTGCAGGTCGACCAGATCGGCGTCACCGCCCGGCAGCATCGTGATCTGACCCTTTGCGGCCAGATGGACCCCGCCCGTGACCGGCAGTTCCAGCATCCGCACCCCGGCCTCGGCCGCGATGGCGGCCAGACGCAGCACGTCGTCGCGGCCCAGCGTCGACATCTCCACCCAGGTCGCGCCGGGCTTCATCGCGGGCAGGATCTGACGCAACACCGTCTCGGACACGGCGGGCGAAGGCAGGCAGGTGATGACGTGATCGGCCGATCCGGCCAGCACCTCGACACTGTCCGCCCAGACCGCCCCCTTCGCGACAAGCGCGTCCCCTGCGCCGCGGTTCAGGTCGTGGACGGTGACCCCGAACCCCGCTTTCAGCAGGCAGCCCGCGCAATTCGCGCCAAGGTTCCCAAGCCCGATATAGCCGTAATGCACCGCACGCCCCTTAGCGGAAGTAGATGTTGTAATCGGCGCGGATCGCGGCATCCAGTTGCGGATCGACCTGCATCCCGGCCTTCGACAGGATGTCGTTCTTCCGCGCGATGGCCTTGTCCAGAAGCATTGGCCGGTCGGCCTCAACCCATTCCTTCGGGCTCATCCGGTTGCCAAGCGCAGGGTAGACATATTCCGTCTGCATCAGCTTCAGCGTCTGTTCAGAGCCAAGATAATGCCCCGGCCCGCCCAGGCAGACCGATTTCATCGCCTCGATCGAGGTCGAATCCTCGGTGACGTCTATGCCCCGGATACAGCGCAGGACCTGCCCCAGGATGTCGTCGCCGAGAACCAGCGACTCAAGGCAGAAGCCCAGAAGCGAGGCGTGCATGCCCACCGCCTCATAGACCATGTTCAGGCCGGACAGGCCCGCAAGCGTATTGGTGATCGCCTGTTCCCAACCGGCCTGCATGTCGGGCAGCTTGGCATCCGAAATCCCCGCCGCTGCGCCGCCGGGCAGGTTGTAGAAGCGGTGCATCTGCGCGCAGCCTGCGGTCAGCAGCGCCTGTTCCGCCGACCCGCCCGACATGGCACCAGTGCGCAGGTCCGACACGAAAGGCCAGGTGCCGAAGATCGCCGGATGCCCCGGCGCCATGGCGTTGACATAGACCACACCGGCCAGACATTCCGCCACCGCCTGCACGATGGCCAGCGCGATCGGCGCGGGGGCCGTCGCGCCTGCCTGCCCGGCCGACAGAAGCAGCACCGGCATCCCGCCCCGGATGCAGGCCTCCATCGTGACGCAGCTTTCCTCGGCAAACTTCATCGGCGGCACAACAAAGCAGTTGGAATTGGAGATGAAGGGCCGTTCGCGCCATTTGCCCTCACCGCCCGCAAGCCGGTGGATCATCTCGAAACACGGCGCGACATGCGAGGGGTCGGAAAAGGACGTGCCGACATGCTTCGTGGTGCCGGAACAGCAGGCGTAAAGCGTGTTCAGGTCCATCTCGAGGTTGTCGGCCACGTCCCGCGCCACCATGGCCCGCTGGAAAAAGTGGACGTTATCAAGCGCATGGGTGATCCGCGCCGCGTCATAAAGATCCTGCGCGGTGGAATCGCGATAGGTGTTCGTCTCCAGATCGACGATATGCACCGCCGCGCCCGCCGTGCCGAAATGGACGTTGGTGCCGGTCAGGTGCAGGTCATGCTTCGGATCGCGGCCAAAGAGGGTGAGGTCACGCGCGGCAAGGGCCAGCATGTCCTCGACCAGCGCACGGGGAAAGCGCAGCCGCCCGTCATCGCCCTGAATGGCGCCCGCGCGGGTCATGATCTCCACCCCCGAGGCCGGGGCCTGCGACAGGCCGATGACCTCCAGCGCGTCAAGCGCGGCCTCGTGTATCCGCGCCATACCCTCTTGCGTCAGGGGCTTGTATTGCCCGCCGGGCAGTCCCGCCCGGATCGGCCGCAGGTTTTCGGCCAGGGGCGCGGCCCGCAATGCGCGGCGTGCCTCACGCCCGCCCGCCCGTGCCGCCCGCCGCGGCTCGCAGTTCAATGCCTCTTCACTCATCGCCCGTCCCTTTCCTGAGCAATGCGTCAACCTCGTCGCCGGAGGCCGCGGCCATCAGCGGGTCGAACGATCCCGCCCCCATCATCGCCACCATGCAATCGCGGATCGCCGCATGGGTGACCCGCGCGACCTGACTGCCAAGTGAAATCCGGCGCACGCCCATCGCGGCCAATTCCGCCACGCTCAGCTTTCTCAGCGGCCCGGCGGCGAGCGCGTTGACGGGCGCCGTCACCGAGGCCAGCACCTGCCGCAACTCCTCCGGCCCCGGCGGGACGGGCAGGTAAAGCAGGTCCGCCCCCGCCACCTCAAACGCCTGCAGGCGGCGGATACCCTCGGCCAGGTCATAGACCCCGTTCATTACCCCATCGGCGCGGGCGCACAGAACGAAGGGCCGCCCCAAAGCCTTGGCCGCCGCCACCGCCGCACGAATGCGTTCGACGGCCAGATCGAAATCATAGGCCGGGGCGCCCGCCACCATGCGCGTATCCTCGATCGAACAGCCCGACAGCCCCGCCTCCGCCGCCAGCCGCACGGTGTCGGCCACGCCCTCGGGATCATCGGCAAAGCCGTTCTCGAAATCGCCCGACAGCGGCAGCGCGGTTGCCGACAAAAGGTCCTGCGCATGGGCCAGCGCCTCATCCCGGCTGACGCCGCCCATATCGGGCCGGCCGAGCGTGAAGGCATGGGCCGCCGATGAGGTGGCAAGCGCCTTCGCCCCCGCCGCCGCCATCATCCGCGCCGATCCCCGGTCCCACGGGTTCGGGATCACGAAGCAGCCGGATTGATGCAGGTCGAAGAACGCCTGATGCCGCGCCGCCAATGTCATGCCCGCACCCGTTCGGCTTTCGGATCGTACATCGGCGCCAGGCTCGCCTCGGCCCGCACCCGCCGCCCGGCGATCTCGATCTCATAGGTCGAGGCCAGAACCTCATCCGCGCTCTCGCCCTTGCACGGCACATAGCCAAGCCCGATCGCCCCGCCGAGGTGGTGGCCGTAATTGCCCGAGGTGACGATGGAGACGATCCTGCCATCCCGCACCACCGCCTCATTGTGAAACAGGCTTGCCTCCGGGTCGGTCAGGCGGAACTGTACCAGCCGCCGGTTCAACCCCTCCTCACGCTTGCGCAACACCGCGTCGCGGCCGATGAAATCGCCCTTCCCGGTCTTCACCGCAAAGCCAAGCCCGGCCTCAAGCACATGATCCTCATCCGTGATGTCATGGCCGAAATGCCGGAACGCCTTCTCGATCCGGCAACTGTCAAGCGTATGAAGCCCGCAAAGCTTCAGCCCCAGATCCGCCCCCGCCTCTTCCAGCGCCTCGAATATATGCGCCGTCTGGTCGGTGGGCGCGTAGATCTCCCAGCCCAGCTCGCCGACATAGGTCACCCGGTGCGCGCGCCCAAGGCCCATGCCGGTCTCGATTTCCTGCGCGGTGCCGAAGGGGAAGGCCGCGTTGGAGAAATCCGCCGGGCTGACGCGGGCCATCAGATCGCGCGCCTTCGGTCCCATGATGCACAGGACGGACTCCGCCGCCGTCACATCGGTGATGACCGCGAAGGCATCCCCCAAATGCCGTCGCAGCCAGGCCAGATCGCGTTGCAGCGTCGCCCCCGGCACGACCAGAAGGAAGGCCGTCTCCGACAGCCGCGTCACGGTCAGATCGCACTCGATCCCGCCCCGCGCGTTCAGCATTTGCGTATAGACGATCCGCCCCGCAGCCACGTCCAGATCGGCCCCGCACAACCGTTGCAGGAAGGCCAGCGCATCGCGCCCCTCGACCCGGATCTTGCCGAATGAGGTCATGTCAAAGAACCCGACCCCGGTCCTGACCGCCAGATGTTCCTCGCGCTGGTTCTCCCACCAGTTCTGGCGCCCCCAGGCATAGCGGTATTCCCGCTCCTGCCCCGGCCGCGCGAACCAGTTCGCCCGCTCCCAGCCCGCAACCTCGCCAAAGACCGCGCCGCGCGCCTTCAGATGTTCGTGCAGCGGCGTCCGCCGCACGCCCCGCGCGGTTTCCACCTGCCTATAGGGCCAGTGATCCGCGTAAAGCAGGCCCAGCGTCTCGCTCACCCGCTCCTTCAGATAGCGGCGGTTGCGCTGGAACGGCTGGGCGCGGCGGATATCGACCTCCCAGAGGTCGAAGGGCGGTTCACCGTCATTCATCCACTGCGCCAGCGCCATCCCGGCACCGCCCGAGGACACGATGCCGATCGAATTATACCCCGCCGCGATCCAGTACCCGCCAAGCTCCGGGCTTTCGCCCAGATAGTAACGGTCGTCGGGGGTAAAGCTCTCCGGCCCGTTGAAGAAGGTATGGATCCCCGCCTTTTCAAAAAGCGGCATCCGGTTCATCGCCGCTTCAAGGATCGGCGCGAAATGGTCCCAGTCCTCGGGCAGGGTGTCGAACTCGAAATCCTCGCGAATGCCGTCCATGCCCCAGGGCTTCGCCTTCGGCTCGAACGCACCCAGCATCATCTTGCCCGCATCGGACTTGTAATAGGCGCATTCGTCCGGCACCCGCAGCACCGGCAGATGGCCCAGCCCCTCGACCGGCTCCGTCACCAGATAGAAATGCTCGCAGGCATGCAGCGGCAAGGTCACGCCCGACTGCGCCGCAAGATCGCGGCCCCACATGCCACCGCAATTGACGACCATGTCGGCGGCAATCTCGCCACGCTCGCCGCCCGCCTCCCATACGACGCCGGTGACCTTCGCCCCGTCATCAAGGACCTTCGTCACCTTGACACCCTCGATGACCTGCGCGCCCCGCATCCGCGCGCCCTTGGCCAGCGCCATTGCGATATTGGCCGGATCGCATTGCCCGTCCAGCGGCAGATGCACCGCCCCCACCACGTCCGAAACGTTCAGATGCGGGTACATCGCCTTCACCTCGGCGGGCGAAACCTCCTGCACGTCCACGTCGAAGGCCCGCGCCAGTGTCGCCTGCCGGTAAAGCTCCTCTTTCCGCGCCTCGGTCAGCGCGACAGAGATCGAACCCACCTGCCGCATGCCGGTGGCAACCCCCGTCTCCTCCTCCAGCCTGACGTAAAGATCGGCGGAATACTTGGCCAGCCGCGTCATGTTCTGGCTCGCCCTGAGCTGCCCGATCAGCCCCGCCGCATGCCAGGTCGTGCCGCAGGTCAGCCGCCGGCGTTCCAGAAGCACGATGTCGCTCCAGCCAAGCTTGGCCAGATGATAGGCGACCGAACAGCCGGAGACCCCGCCCCCGATGATGACGACACGCGCGTGGCTCGGAACCTTCATCTTCTGCCTTTCATTGTGGCCTAAATACTCCGGGGGGGTCCGGGGGGCTGGCCCCCCGGCGCTCTCACCCCTTGATCCGTGTGTTCTCCGGGTCCCAAAGCGGCCTGTCCTGCTGCACCACCGCCTTGCACCGCTCACCGTAAATCTCGACCTCGACCTCGGTCCCCGGCACCGCGAGATCCGCCCGCAACATGCCGAGCGCAATGGATGTGCCGACGCGGTAGCCCCAGGCGCCCGATGTCGTCTCCCCCACAACCGCACCGCCGTGCCACAGCGTCGACATATAGGGCGCATCGCAGTCCCCGGCCTCAACCGTCAGGGTGACGAAACGCTTCTTCACCCCGCGCTGCTTTTCGGCCAGAAGGGCGACCTTGCCGGTAAACTCCTTGTCCCAGCGGATGAAGCGCTCAAGCCCGCCTTCCAGAAGCGAATAGTCGGTGGACAGATCTCCCTTCCAGGCCCGGTAGCCCTTCTCGATCCGAAGCGAGTTCAGCGCCCGCATCCCGAAGGGCGTCGCCCCGGCCGCCAGCACCGCGTCATAGATCACCGGCATGTCGGCAAGGGGGGCGTGAACCTCCCATCCCAGCTCGCCCGCGAAGGACACGCGCGCCAGAACCGCCTTGCGCCCGGCCACCGTCGCCTCCGCATGGCTCAGCCAGGGCAAGCTCAGGTCGGCATCCGAAATCGCGGCGAACAACCCGCGCGATTGCGGCCCGGTCACGATCAGCGTGGACATCTCCGCCGAACGGTCCCTCAGCGTCAGATGCCCCGGCAGCGACCGCGCCAGCCATTCGTAATCGTGCCACTGCGCCGTCGCGGCGGTGATAAGCGTGTAGTCATCCACCCCGTTGCAGGCCACCGACATCTCGGTCGCGATCCGGCCGCGGTGGTCCGGGAAATAGGCCAGCGACAGCCGCCCCGGCTTCGGCAACCCGCCCGCGATCTGCCCCGACAGCCACTCGCCCGCGCCCGCCCCGGTCAGGTGAAAGCGCGAGAAGCCCGGCAGGTCGAGAACGCCGACACCATCGCGAACCGCCTCGCATTCCGCCCGGATACGCGCCTCCCACGGCCCGGCGCGGGTCCAGGTCTGCGTCGCCGCCCAGCTTGTGTCGTCGCCCGGTTTCGCGAACCATTCGGCACGCTCCCAGCCGTTATAGGGCGCCATCTGTCCACCCAGCGCCTTGACCTTGTCATGCACCGGCGACAGCCGCCGGTCCGGCGCGGCGGGCCAGCGCGCCATCGGGAAGTGCATCCCGTATTCGTGGCCATAGACCTCCTTGCCCTTGGCCACGCAGTATTCGGGGTCCGTATAGCCGGTGAAACGGCGCGGGTCGCAGGACCACATGTCCCATTCCGTCGCCCCCTCCGTCACCCATTCGGCCAGCACCTTGCCCGCGCCGCCGCCCTGGGCGATGCCGAAGGTAAAGACGCAGGCCTCGAACGCATTCGGCACGCCCGGCATCGGCCCGATCAGGGGATTGCCGTCCGGCGCATAGGGGATGGGGCCGTTGATGACCTTGGAAATCCCGGCCGTCCCCAGCAGGGGAACGCGCGCCATGGCGTCCTCGATATACCATTCAAGCCGGTCGAGGTCGTCGGGGAAAAGCTGAAAGCTGAAATCCTCGGGGAACGGATCGTCGGGGGAGACCCAGTGCGCGCGGCAGTTCCGCTCATAAGGGCCAAGGTTGAAGCCGGTCTTTTCCTGCCTGAGGTAGTAAGAGGTATCGACATCGCGCAAAAGCGGCAGCTTGTGGCCGACCTCTTTCGACCATGCCTCGATCTCGGCAATCGGTTCGGACAGCAGGTACTGATGGCTCATCACCATCATCGGCACGGTGCGCCCGCCATAGGGCTTGAACCACTCGCCAACCTTCTGCGCGTAATAGCCTGCGGCGTTGACCACGATCTCACAGCGGATGTCGCCCTTTTCGGTGTGGACGATCCATTCCCCATTCTCGCGGCTGACGCCGGTGGCGGGGGTAAAGCGCAGGATGGTCGCCCCCATGTCCCGCGCGCCCTTGGCCAAAGCCTGCGTCAGTTGCGCCGGGTCGATGTCGCCATCCGCCGGATCGTAAAGCGCACCCGCAAGGTCATGCGTCTCGATGAACGGGTATTTTCCCCTGATCTCATCCGCGCCCAGGACCTCGATCTCCATGCCCTGATAGCGGCCCATCCCCTTGGCGCGGGCAAACTCCTGCATCCGCTCCTTCGAATGGCCAAGGCGGATGGAGCCGGTGACATGATAGTTCATCGGGTAATCCACTGCGGCGCCGAGACCACGGTAAAGCTCGGTCGAATAGCGCTGCATGTTCATCAGCGACCATGAGGTGGAGAAGGTCGGCACATTGCCCGCCGCGTGCCAGGTGGAACCGGCCGTCAGCTCGTTCTTCTCAAGCAGCACGCAGTCGGTCCAGCCCGCCTTGCACAGATGATAGAGCGAGGACACGCCAACCGCCCCCCCACCGATGATGACCACCCGCGCCTGCGTCGGAATCCCCGCCATGGCTTTGCCTCCCGCCTTTTCGATCTTCAACATGTGCGCCGGAATTTTCCCGGTTTCAATTCGCATATCGCGGCATTATTGATCGGAATATCCGATTAGAGGGGCGACATGGACGATCTGCTTTTCAACCGCGACCAAAGCGTTCTGGCGGTGATCGACGTGCAGGACGTGTTTCTGGCGAAACTGGCCCCTGAAGCGCGGGCGCCGCTTCTGGGTCGTATCGTCTGGCTGATCCGGGTGGCCCGCGCGCTGGACATTCCCGTTATCGCGATGGGTGAGGACATCGCCCGCAACGGTCCGCCGATGGCCGGGGTGATGGACGCGCTGGCGGCGGACACGGCCGTTTTCGACAAGCGGGTCTTCGGCCTTGCGGGGCAGGACGATCTTCGCGCGGCGGTCCTTGCGACGGGGCGCGCGCAGGCCGTTCTGGTCGGGCTGGAAACCGATGTCTGTGTCGCGCAGTCGGCGCTGGGGCTGATCGGCGCGGGGCTTCGCGTCGCGGCGATCCGGGATGCCACCGGATCACCCGGCGCCGACCACGCGGCGGGGCTGGACCGGATGCGCGCCGCAGGGGTCACGATCACCACCGCCAAGGGCATCTACTACGAATGGCTGCGCGACCTTGAAACGCTGGCGTGCATCAAGCCGCTGGTTGGCGCCGCCAAACCGGATGACCTGATCCTCTGATGCAGATCGAACTGATCGACACCTTTCTGGACCTTTGCGAGACGCGCAGCTTCAACCGCTCTGCCGAGCGTCTTGGCGTCACGCAATCCACCGTCTCGGGCCGGATCCGCAGCCTTGAGGCGTCGCTGGGCCGGCCGCTGTTCCTGCGCTCCCGCGCCGGGACCGAACTGACAACCGAAGGGCTGCGGTTCGAACCCCACGCCCGCGCCCTGCGCCGCAGCTGGACCGAGGCGCTGAACGCCACCCGTGACGCGGGGCCGGGCGGTGTCACGCTGCGCATCGGCATCCAGCACGACCTTGTCGGCGCCCATTTCGCCAATCTGATCCGCGAATTCCGCGCCCTTCTCCCCGATGCCTCCTTCCTGTTCGAGGCTGACTATTCCCAGCAGATGTGCGCCGATCTCGTCTCCGGCGCCCAGAACCTTGGTCTTCTCTTCTCCCCCCGCCTGCACCCCGACCTCTATTTCGAAACGCTGGGGGAGATCTGGTACGACATGGTTTCGACCGAGACGGACGCCCTTACCCATGTGCGCGAGGACACCTATATCCTTGGCAACTACTCCCCCGCTTTCGCCGTCTCCCATTCCGCCCAGCATCCCGGCCTTGGCGGGGCGACGCTCTCGGTCGGGCAGAACGCCGCCATGGTCGGGCTTCTGCGCTCGCTCGGCGGGTCGGCCTATGTGCTGCGCGACAGCGCGCGGGAGATGGTCGAGGACGGAACGGCAAGATTTGTCGCCGATGCGCCCGCCATTCCGCAGACGGTCTTTGCCGGGCTGCACCTGCGCCAGCGTCACCGCACAACGCATCGCCGCCTCGTTCACCATCTTCACGCGCATTTCGGCACTGAACCACCCCGCAAACGGCGCTGATGCCCTGCCGGAATCGGGCGCAACATCCCGTGAATCCCGACACTTGTCCGATTGGACATGTCTAAAAAGCCAAGTTCCAGAATCAATCTGGAGCATGAGATAAGACACCTATAGGTGGTAATGATTGTAATGAATTCTACGAATAGTAATTCCAAGGTAAGCCATTTGTTTCCGGAACTGCCTCCGACGCGGACCAGCTCCTGCGTCGGGGGCGGCTTCCCGGAAAAGGGTAAGCGGTTTGAACGTCTGGCCGCCTGTGGAACCTGTTTTCTGGCAAGTGTCGCTGCGGCGGCTGTCCGTTGGATCGGTCAGCCGCTGCTTCGTCTGCCCGCGCTGGAATTCACCATCATCCTGATCCTGTCGGCGACGCTTCTCTTCGCCGTCATCTAACGCCCTCGCGCTTCCGGCATTGAGCGCGCGGCCCGAATACCGTAACAGGACCCGACGAGGCGATGCACCGCCATTGCCTGCGCAATTCGGTCGCGGAGTTTCGGATGACCATCTACCTGCATCGCAACGACCTGCCCGACGGGCTTGACCTTGGTCCCTCGGTCGCGATTGATACCGAGACGATGGGCCTTGACCCGCGCCGCGACCGGCTGTGCCTTGTGCAACTGTCGGCAGGCGACGGCAACGCGCATCTGGTCCAGATCGCGAAGGGGCAGCAAAGCGCGCCGAACCTGGAACGCCTGCTGACCGATCCCGGCACGCTCAAGATCTTTCACTTCGGCCGTTTCGACATCGCCGCGATGGAAAATGCCTTTGGCGTCACCACAGAGCCGGTCTATTGCACCAAGATCGCATCGAAACTGATCCGCACCTTCACCGATCGCCATGGCCTCAAGTACCTGTTGCAGGAACTGGTCGGCGTCGATGTCTCCAAACAACAGCAGACCTCGGACTGGGGCGCCGAGGACCTGACGGAGGCGCAGATGGATTACGCCGCCTCGGACGTCCTTTACCTGCACCGCCTGAAGGAAGAGCTTGACCGCCGCCTCGCCCGTGAAGGGCGCGCCGAACTGGCCGCGGCCTGCTTCGATTTCCTCCCCGTCCGCGCCCGGCTGGACCTTCTGGGCTGGCAGGACACCAACGACATCTTTCAGCATTAGGCCATGACCGACCGCGCGATCTTTCTGGAAACCGCCCGCCGCGTCATCGCGACCGAGGCGAAAGGGCTGGCCGATCTGCGCGACACGCTCGATGACAGCTTTGCCATCGCGGTCGAACTGATCCTGAAGGCCAGCGGTCGGGTGATCGTCTCGGGCATGGGGAAATCCGGCCACATCGCGCGCAAGATCGCGGCCACGCTCGCCTCGACCGGGACGCCCGCAAGTTTCGTTCACCCCGCCGAGGCCAGCCATGGCGACCTTGGCATGATCACCGAAGGCGACGTGGCGCTGGTGCTGTCGAATTCGGGCGAGACACCCGAACTGAGCGACATCATCGCCCATACACGGCGCTTTTCGATCCCGCTGATCGGGGTGGCGAGCAAGCCGGGATCAACCCTTCTTCGCCAGGCCGATGTCGCCCTTGTCCTGCCCGCCGCGGCCGAGGCTTGCGGGACCGGCATCGTCCCCACGACCTCGACCACGATGACGCTGGCGCTGGGGGACGCGCTGGCCGTCGCGCTGATGGAACACCGCCACTTCACGCCCGAACATTTCCGCACCTTCCACCCCGGCGGAAAGCTGGGGGCCAAGCTGCTGAAGGTCCGCGACCTGATGCATGCCGGTGATGCGATCCCGCTGGTTGGCGAAGACACGCCCATGGGCGACGCCCTCCTGGTGATGAGCCAGAAGGGCTTCGGCGTCGTTGGCGTGACCGGCGCCGGTGACCGGCTGGCGGGGATCGTCACCGACGGCGACCTTCGCCGCCATATGGCGGGCCTGCTGGACCGGACGGCGGCCGAGGTGATGACCCGCGCGCCGCAGACGGTCGACCCGGAGTCGGTCGCCGAAAAGGCCGTGGCGCTGATGAAAGAGCGCAAGATCACCTGTCTTTTCGTCCTGCCCACGGATGGTGACGGGCGGCCTGCCGGCATCCTCAACATCCACGACTGCCTGCGCGCGGGCGTGGTCTAAGCGATGGCCATCCCCGACAACCTGCATTCCCGCGTGGTCTTCTGGCTAAAGATCCTGCTGCCGATCCTGGCGCTTGCCATCCTCTCCACCCTCTTCCTGTTCTCCCGCCGGATCGACACCGAAGGCGCGCTGCCCTACAGCGAGGTCGATGTAACGGAACTGGCCCGCGATCAGCGCCTGACCGATCCGCAATATTCCACCGTCACCGACGACGGCAGCGCGCTAAGCGTCGCGGCGGCCGTCGCGCGGCCCGGAACCGGCGATGCGGATGGCGGCGCGGCCGACGATCTGGTCATGCGCTATGACACGCAAGACGGGCTGAGGATCGACCTTGAGGCAACGTCGGGCCAGATCGACCAGACCGGCGGGCAGGCGATCTTGCGCGATGGCGTCACCATCACCACCTCCACCGGGTACAAGCTGACCACAAGCGGCCTTGACGCGGCGCTCGACCGGACGAAGGTAGTGTCCGACGGCGCCGTGACCGCGACCGGGCCACTTGGTCGCATCGACGCGGGCCGGATGGAATTGCGTCATGGTGATGCCGGAATCGACGGCTACGTTCTGATTTTCAATGACGGGGTCAAGCTGGTATATCAGCCGGTGAAGTGAGGTTACGGATGGTTCGCACGATACGTTTGGCAGCGCTTGCGCTTGGTGTCGCGGTCTTTGCGCCTGCGGCGCACGGTCAGGGTGCGACGGTTGCCTTCGGCGGGATCAAGTCCGACACCTCGCAACCCGTCGAGGTGACCGCCGACCAGCTTGCCGTCAACCAGACCGACGGCACGGCGACCTTTACCGGCAATGTCGTGGTGATCCAGGGCGATCTGCGCCTTGGCGCGACGACCGTCCGGGTTGAATACGCCAAGGACGACCGGACCAAGGTGGAACGGATCGTCGCCTCGGGCGGTGTGACGCTTGCCAGCGCGGCCGAGGCGGCCGAGGCGAAGGACGCGGTCTACACCGTCGCGAACGGGCAGGTGGTTATGACGGGCGACGTCCTTCTGACCCAGAACGGCGGCACCATCGCGGGCCAGAAGCTGAGCGTCGATCTGAAGACCGGCACCGGCCAGATGGACGGGCGCGTGCGCACGGTAATCTCGCCCAAGGGATCGCAGTGATGAGCGACCGCCCCGTCCTCTCCGTCGCCCAGGGCTCTGCCGGGCTGAAGGTCGAACACCTGCGCAAGAGCTATCGCAAGCGCCCGGTGATCCGCGACGTCTCGCTCGACCTCGCGCGGGGGGAGGTGGTGGCGCTTCTCGGCCCCAACGGCTCGGGCAAGACGACATGCTTTTACAACATTGCCGGGCTGATTTCGCCCGACAGCGGCCATGTCATCATCGACGGGCAGGACGTCACCGGCCTGCCGATGTACCGCCGCGCCCGGCTGGGCATCGGCTATCTGCCGCAGGAAGTGTCGATCTTTCGCGGGTTGTCGGTTGAGGACAACATCCTCGCCGTGCTGGAAATCAACGAATCCGACGGCCACAAGCGGCGCGAGAAGCTTGAGGAACTGCTGTCCGAATTCTCCATCACCCATCTGCGCCGCGCCCCCGCGCTGGCGCTGTCGGGCGGCGAACGGCGGCGGGTGGAGATTGCCCGCTGCCTTGCGGCGGAACCGAAATACCTGCTTCTTGACGAACCCTTCGCCGGGGTCGATCCGATTTCGGTCGGCGACATCCGCACCCTTGTCCATGACCTCAAGTCGCGCGGGATCGGCGTCCTCATCACCGACCACAACGTGCGGGAGACGCTTGAGATCGTCGACCGCGCCTATATCCTTCACGACGGTACCGTGCTGATGAGCGGCACGGCGGATGAGGTGGTGCGCGACGAAAACGTGCGCCGCGTGTATCTGGGGCAGTCCTTCCGCCTCGGCTAGCGGGGACCGGACCGCGATGGCACTGAAGTCCCGCGTCAATCTGACCACCCGGCAGGCCCTGACCCTGTCCGGCCAGATGCGCGAGTCGCTCACCATCCTGCGCCTGCCCACCGCCGCCCTACTGGACGACATCGCGCGTGAGGCCGCCGAAAACCCCTTTCTGGTGGTCGAGGGTCCGGCCGGGGGGACGTCGGCCTTTGACTACGCGATCGAGACCACCGCCGCACCGGAAAGCCTGATCGACACCCTGACCCGGCAGCTTGCCCTGCAACGGCTCGACCCGCCGACGCTGGCCGCCGCGAGCTATCTGGTGGGGGAATTGCGCGAAGATGGCTATCTCGACACCGCCCTGGACGAAATCGCGGCGGAAACCGGCGCGCCCCTCGACATCCTCGAACGCGGCCTTCACGCGCTGCAACGCTGTGAACCGGCCGGGATTGGCGCGCGCGACCTGCCGGAATGCCTGGCGCTGCAGCTGATCGACGCCGGGATAGACGGGGCGCTGGCCCGCCGCGCCACCGCCCACCTGACCGATTTCGCCGAAGGCCGCTGGCCCCGGCTGGAAAAGCTCCTCTCCCTGCCGGAGGCAAGGCTGCGGCAGATCGCGGACCTGCTGCGCCGCTTCCCCTCACACCCGGTCGAGGGCGACACGGCCGCGCCCGCGATTCTGATCCCGGAGATAAGGATCGATCGCATCGGCAGGCGCGTCGAGGCAAGGTTGAACGCAGACGCCATCCCCCGTGTCGCGGTCCTGTCCGCCGACCGCGCCGCGCTGACCGGCGGCGACCTGCGCGGGCTTTACGACCGCGCCGGGGCGCTTGCCGCCGCCATAGGCGCGCGGCTGACCACCCTGAAACGCATCGCGACCGTCATCGCCGCCCGGCAAGAGGCATTCTTTCTCGGCGGCGCGGCGCCAAGCCTGCAACCGCTCAGCCGGGCCGAGATTGCCGCCGAACTGGACCTGCACCCCTCGACCGTCGGGCGGGCGCTGAACGGCAAGGCGCTGATCGCCGATGGCAAGGTCCATCCCTTCAGCCGCTTCTTTTCCCGCCCGCTTCCCGGCGGGGCCGCGCCCGTTTCCCCCTTCGACGCGCAACGCCGCATCAGGGAGCTGGTGGCAGCCGAAGACCCCGGCGCCCCCCTTGCGGATGCCAAGATTCAATCACACTTGAAGAACGAAGGCGTTGACATCGCACGTCGAACTGTCGCCAAATATCGCAAATGCATGCGCATACCTTCATCCTTCGCGCGCCGGACTCGCAAGCCACTTGCGAAGGATGGTTCTCAGCCGCCATCGGGCGACTGACCCCGAATTCACCCCCCGCCCGCCGTCCAGAAAAATATCGCCGGATACGCGGGCTCCCATCCATGGAGGACACATGCGATACCAGATCAGCGGCAAACAGATCGACGTGGGTGAGGCGCTCCAGAGCCATGTGAAGAGTGAGCTTGGCGAGACGGTCGAGAAGTACTCCCAACGTCCGACGGATGCGAACGTGATCTTTTCGCGCAACGCGCACGAGTATCTGTGCGACGCCACCGTCCACCTCTCGACCGGGCTGACGGCCTCTGCCACCGGCCACGCGACCGAGATCTATGCGGCCTTCGACGCCTGCCGCGAAAAGATGGACAAGCAGCTACGCCGCTACAAGCGTCGGCTGAAGGACCATCACCGCGAACGGTCCGAACCTGTTGAATTCGCCGATGCACCCATGTATGTGCTCGCCGCGAACGACGGATCATCGGATTCGGAGCCTGAAAGCCTCCAGCCGATGATCATCGCCGAGTTGGAGACGAAAATCCCTTCGCTCTCGGTCGGCGAAGCGGTGATGCAGATGGAGCTGTCGGGTGCGACGCTTCTGGTGTTCCGCAACGAGAAGAGCGGTGGCGTCAACGTTGTACACCGCCGGGATGACGGCAACTTCGGTTGGATCGACCCGACCGCCATGTAAAGTACCCGTCCTTGGGGTGCGGAACAGATAAGGCATATGGATCTTGCAAGCCTACTGAAACCGGCAGCTGTCCGGGTCGTCGGTCACGCGACCAGCAAGAAGCGGCTTTTCCAGGACCTCGCAGAGCTTGCCTCTGCGGTCTATGGCATCGACCCTTCCGAAACCGTGAACGCGCTTCAGGAACGCGAAAGCCTTGGCCCAACAGGTGTGGGCCATGGCGTCGCGCTGCCCCATGCGCGGCTTGACGGTCTGGACCGTGTGATCGGCATCTTCATGCGGCTGGAAAAGCCGCTGGATTTCGATGCGGTGGACCGTCAGCCTGTCGATCTGGTCTTTGCGCTGTTTGCCCCGAAGGATTCCGGGGTCGAACACCTCAAGGCGCTGGCGCTGGTGTCCCGCACCATGCGGGACCCGGCAATCTGCGCCAAGCTGCGCTCCAACGTCGATCCCGCGACCCTGCATGCGGTCCTGACCGAGGCCAGGTCGAACCAGGCCGCCTGACGTTAAAGCGTTTCGGGTTTCCGTTGAGAAAGTAAGTATCAGAATTCGAACGAAATACGTTCGAATTCTGATTCAGTGTAAACCCGAAATGCTATAGGGCAGCGCGCGTGCGTAGCCAAGAAGCTGGTAGTCCCGGCCGTAGGCGGCGTGGGCTGCCGCCTCAACCTCGGCGCTGCTGATCGCGCGCAGGCGGTGGTCCTGCGGCGAGACCTCCCCCACTTCCGGTCCGGGCGCGGCAAGGCCGGTCAGGCCCGCCATATGGGCCAGATCGGCGCCGATCGTCTCAACCCGCACGACTAGGTCGGGGGGCGCGAATTGCGCCATCCCTTGCAGGAGGGAAAGTTGACTGGCCCAAAGCGCATGCTGCTGCACCGGCGTCTGGCCGTTCAGATTGGCGCGCAGGAACCGCAGGAAGGCGAGGAAGGCCGCGCGCTCCTGCGCGATGTCGGGGTCGCCGCCATTGGGAAGCCGCGCCATCCCCCAGCTTGTTTCAAGGCCCAGGCGAAGCCCCTCGAAATCGTCATCCTCAAGGATCCGGCGAAACACCGCATAGGCCCGGCGAAGCGGGTGGCAAAGGATGGTGAAGCTGCGAAACCCCGGCCGGTCGCGCATCCAGTCGCGCAGGCCGGACTGGGTCATCCCTTCGACCAGCCCGCCGCCCGTTTCGGTCATCCAGCGCCGCACCGCCCCGTCCGCAAAAGGCACGACCGGGAAATAGAGCAGCCCTGCCTCTTTCGTCGCGACCGCACGCGGCACGCCCGGCCCCCGGCGCGGCTCAAAATTCGGGATGCGCCCCAACCCGGCCCAGTCGACACCCGCCACCGCGCGCGCCATTTCGGCATGGTTAGACACCTTTTCACCCAGCGGCTCGGGGTTCTGCGGGATCAGCTTGCGGGAGATACGGCCAACACCGGCCCCGACGCCAAGGAAGGTCAGAAGGCCGTTGATGACCTCCACCGACTGCACATCCTCGTAATCAAGATAAAACCCCGTCTGCCCGCTGACCTGCAAGGCGCGCAGGATACCCTCCTGATAGCCCCGCCGCGCATCAAGGAAATCGTTGAACCCTGCGGCATCGAAGGTGGGTTTCGCAACCTTGCGCTTGCGCACGTCCGACGCCCGCCAGCGCCCGGTCTTGCGGGCGATCAGAAGGCTGACGTAACTGTCCAGCGGGTTGCGCGTCAGGATGATCTTGGCGCAGGCCGGATCGGTCAGGATCGCCTCCCTCACACGCGGATCGTGATCGTCGAAGTAGCGAAACCCGTTCAGCCCCGGCGCCTCCTTCAACCGCTGCAAAAGCGCCATCGGATCGGCGTCACGGGCCGCCTTGTCCAGCCCGAAGGCCTCCGCCCGGTTCGGCCCGCCCAGATGCACCGGATTGAACAGCTCGGCGTGGGAGGTGACGCCTTCGACCTGATTCAGGGTCTCTTCCAGCAGGTTCGACCCGGTCCGCATTCCGGCGAGGATGACGAAATATGTGAACCCGCCCGCCATCCCCGACCGTCAGCGCACCAGATAGGGCTTGCCATGCGCCTCGGGCTTCACGCCCGTCCCGTCGGCGGAGGACACGAATTCCCCCATCACGATGGGCTGCATCCCCTGGTTCTTCAGGTTCTGAAGGAACTGCCCAAACCCGCTGAGGTCCACCAGGCGCGGCGCCTCGGCGGGGGTGCGCGCCAGTTGCGGGCGAAGCTCATCAATGACGGTCTGCAAGGCTTCCATCGGGCTTTCCAGAAACTCGGCCATCGACCAGATCCTGACCCGCGCCTTGATGAAATTCGTCCGCAGGATAGCGAGGTGATCGCTCTCGATCCGTTGCAGGCGCGCGGCCTCGGCCCGGATGTCGGCAAAGTTCATGTTCGAGCGCAGAAGCGGCACCGCCCAGGTCCCCGAAATGACCGAGATTTGCGCGTTCGGATCGGTGGCCATGAACCAGTTGCAATGCTGGTTGTCGCGGGGCGAGAACTGAAAGCACTGCCTCTCTCCCCGCGTGTTCCAGATCAGGTTCGTCAGGAAGGATCGCGGGTTGTAGTCGCGCAACGTCGCGCTGTCGCTCAGACAGCCGTTGAACACCGCTTCCCGCCCCGCGAATTCGACCCTGTCCGGTGCGAAAAGATGGCCGTGGACCCGCCCGCCGACGGTCTTGCCAAGCCAAAGGTCGAACTCCTCGAAAAGGTCGGAAAAGCCGTGAAAGACACTGTAAGGGCCGGCGGTCTTGCCGTTTTCATGGTCGCGCTGCGGAAACCGGCTTTGCATGTAAAGCCCCGGCCGCCCGCGCGCCCGCCGCTCTACCGCGCGCGAAAAAAGCCGGTCGATCTTCGCGGGCGCTGGCTCCGCCCGCGGGGTCTGGCCCAGCTTCTGGCCAAGGAACGTGGCATAGAGCCGTTCGGCCTGCGGCCAGATCTTGCGGGCGACGAAACAGTCCGAGCGGCGCAAAAGCTGAAGGTGGTCGTCGTAGAAGGTATGCGGCTTGCCCTCGAAATCGAACTTCGACAGCGTCAGCGAGCGGCTTTCGATGTTCAGCGAATAAAGCCGCGCGAGGGTCTGGAAATAGCTTTCGTCCGGGATCCAGACCGTGCGGAAAAAGCGGTCGTGCAGCGCCCGGTCCGGGTCTTGCAGGATCGCCGACAGGGTCTGGCGCGTCAGGCACCACCATTGCGACCCCAGATGCGGCACGATCCCCTTCGGCATGCGCCGGTGCATTCGCAGCCGCCGTTGCAGACGCACGGTCAGGTCGAACAACCTGCGGTGACTGCGCCAGCCGAACGGGAAGTGAAGCGAGAAACGCTCCGTATCCAGCCCGCCCTTGGTCCAGGTCACATCCGCCGTCGTCACGCTTTCGATGAAATCGGTCGTGGGCCGCGCCGCCAGATAGTCGATCAACTCCTCCACCGGGCGCAACGGCAGGCAGGCGCCAGAGGCAAGGTAGACATGCCGGATGCCGGGATGGCGGTGCAGGATCTGTTCGGCCGCGCTTTGCGTCGCGGCGACAAGCGACCATGTCCCCCAGTTGCAGGCGAAGCGCGGCGAAAAACTGACATCGTCCAGATCGGCAAGACGGGCGACAAGGCCCGCATACTCCTCCCGCTCCACGCGGCTGTCGACATGGATCACCACGGGGCAACCCGCAGCCGCCAGATGCCGCGCCACCTGCGCGGCACGGAACAGCGCGGTGTGGCACATCATGATGAAGCCGACGCTCACGCCCAGTTTCCTTTCGACATCAGCCCCAGGATCTCAAGCTGGCGCCAGTTGACGTATTTCTCCGACCAGCGGGTCCAGAGGTTCAGGTCCTCGTCCAGCGCGGTCGCATAGGCCGCGTATTCCCGGCTGTCGGCGAAATGTTCGCGCCGCTCCAGCTCCTCCGCCACCTTGGCGGGCAGGGTGGACAGGAACTTGGCATGAAGCAGGCAGCCCGACGCCCGCTCCCCCCCCAGATCGTCATAGACGCCGTTCAGGCCGCGCGGCAGCAGCATGTGGGTGGAACTGGCGAAGGCATAGGGCCAGCGCCATTTCACCAGCGGGATCTTGTTCAGCGACGGCGCCTTCACCGGATCGTCGGCAAACATCGCCCGCGCGCGCGGCCCGCCCTGAATCCAGAGGTTGCCGTAAAGCGCATTGCGGGAGATGGAGTAATTCCCGCCATCGAAGTGATCGGCGATCTCGAACGGGTTTGTGCCCGGCTCATAGGTCACGTCCGACACGCCGCCCCTGGGGTACATGTCCAGAACCATCGCCGGAAAGGCCGGCACGTCGTTGACGTCAAGCCAGTCCGTCAGCGCCCGGATTGGGCGCGTGTCGCAGAACGGATAGACGAAGAATTCGTCGATATCGACGACCAGAACCCAGTGCCGCCGCGCATGGCGCATCAGGATCCAGTTCACCCAGTCCAGACCGTAGCGCGCGGCCTTGTAGCTTTTCTTCGTCGACCAGAGCGTCACATCGGGCTGCACCGACAGATAGGCCAGCGACCCGTCGTCCGAACCGTTATCGACCATCAGGAAATGGTCGATCCCCAGATCACGGTAGTAGCGCATGAAATGCGGCAGCAGCGTCATTTCGTTGCGCAGCACGGCGACAAGCAGGATCGCGTCCTTGCCTATGCCTTCCAGCCGGTCGGTGACGGGCTTGATCTGGCGGCGCTTGCGAAAGGCACGATAGCGCAAAAGCTTGCGTCGGCCTCTTAGCCTGTATCGCTGCCAGATATTCACGCGCCTGCCGTCTCCCCAACACGACCGTGATCACGGGGGCGTCCTACACCGGGGTCGCCGCGATCACCGTCGCGGTCAGGAGAATACAAAGACCGGAACGTCTGGTAAACGACCGAGTTTCCGCGACGGGAAAGTTGTGCCTTCGCGGCCCCACCTAGCCGAAACGCGGATGCGACAGCAGGTAGCGCTCGATGATCCTGAGGGATGCCGCGCCGATCGCGCGGGCATTGCGGCCGACCGAGGCTTCGGTCAGCACGGGCCTTTCGATGCCTTGCGTGTCCATCCGGTCGATTGCGGCCTGGGCGCGATCAATGATCCGGGCCTTCACCCCCGGCGGACAGTTTGCGTCGATCAGGATACCTTCGAAGTCGATGACCGAAACCACGGCGACAACGGCGATGGCAAGGTGACGCGCGGTGTGCTCGATCCAGGCGTCCAGCGGGGCGCCGAAGTCGGACCAGTCGTTCTCCGGGTCCCAAAGCGCCGCCGCATCGCGCCCGTCCGCCTCAAGCGCGCGTTCCAGGAGATAGATCGACGCATGCTGGATCAACTGCGTCGCCCCCTCGGCCGAGGCGACGGGGATGGAGCCGAAGGCGGCTGCATTGCCGGTTCGGCCGGAATAGACCGTGTCGTTCAACACCACCCCGCCGCCGATGAAGGAGCCGATGAAGAAATAGCCGTAATCCGAAAACTCCCGCCCGCGGCCGAAGACATGCTCTGCCGTGCAGGCGGCGGTGGCGTCGTTCTGGACCACGACCGGCAGGCCGGTGATCCCGGCCACGCTGGCAGCGATGTCGAAATCGCGCCAGGCCTGCATTTCGTCACCGGGCGCGTTGACCTTGTCGAGCCAGTTCCAAAGCTCGGACGGCGCCGCGACGCCGATCCCCGCCACGCGGTCGCGCTGGCGGGCCGAAAGCGCCCCTGACAAGGCCGCGAATGCCTCGGTCAGAAAGCCGGTGACGGTGTCCGGCGTCGGATAGGGATAGGTTTCCTTGCGCTGCGCGCGCAGCCGCCCGGTGGCGTCGATCAGCACCAGATCGACACTCTTCCGCCCGATATTCAGCCCGTAGGACAGGATGCCGTCGGGGTTCAGCATCATCGGGATCGACGGCTTGCCGACCTTTCCCCGCTGCGGCTCCCCCCTGAGCAATAGCCCGTCGCGTTCCAGCGCGCGGATGATGATGGAAACGGTCTGCGCCGACAGGTTGGCGCGCCGCGCGATCTCGGCACTGGGCAGCGCGCCATGGCGCAGGATCAGCGAAAGGACCAGCCTTTCGTTGTGATCGCGCATACCGGATTGGTTCGCGCCCCCCAACGGATCGCGAATGGCCGAGATGTCCATATCGGGTGCCTCATCTCCCCCCATCATGGCCGGACCGTAGCAGCCGCCTATTAATAAATCAAATTTATTTATTAATTGACAGACGCCCGGAATCGCCGAATATTGCCGACCGAAGGCAGCGGATTCGGGCTGCCGGACAGCCGGTTGCAGGCCAGCCCTGCCCGGTTCCACGTCAGGGAGGATGACATGACCAAATATCTGATCGGCGCCGCTGTCGGCGCGCTTTGCCTGGGTGCCGCGGGCGCCGCGTCCGCGGACAGCGCCTGCCTTATCACCAAGACCGACACCAACCCCTTCTTCGTGAAGATGAAGGAAGGCGCCGAGGCGAAGGCGGCCGAGCTTGGGATCGAACTGAAATCCTATGCCGGCCGCATCGACGGCGACAATGAAAGCCAGGTCGCGGCGATCGAGGCCTGCATCGCCGACGGCGCCAAGGGTATCCTGCTGACCCCGTCCGACACTTCGGCCATCGTCGATTCCGTCAAGGCCGCGCGCGATGCCGGTATCCTGGTGATCGCGCTCGACACGCCGCTTGATCCGATCGACGCCGCCGACGCCACCTTCGCGACCGACAACTTCCAGGCCGGGCTGCTGATCGGCGAATGGGCCAAGGCGACGATGGGCGACGCGGCGGCGAATGCCAGGATCGGCCTTCTCGACCTTGCCATTTCCCAGCCCTCCGTCGACGTCCTGCGCGATCAGGGCTTCCTGCAAGGCTTCGGCGTCGATCTGGGCGACCCGAACAAATGGGGCGATGAAACCGACCCCCGCATCGTCGGCCATGAGGTCACCGCCGGGAACGAGGAAGGCGGCCTGACCGCGATGGAGGCGCTGCTGGCCAAGGACCCCGACATCAACGTCGTCTACACCATCAACGAACCCGCCGCCGCCGGTGCCTATGAGGCGCTGAAAGCGGTCGGCAAGGAAGGCTCCACCCTCATCGTTTCTGTCGATGGCGGCTGCCCCGGCGTCAAGAACGTGGCCGGTGGCGTGATCGGCGCGACCTCGCAGCAATACCCGCTGCTGATGGCGTCGAAGGGGATCGAGGCGATCGCCGCCTTCGCCAAGGACGGCACCAAACCCGCGCCGACCGAAGGCAAGAACTTCTTCGACACCGGCGTGACGCTTATCACCGACAAGCCGGTCGATGGCGTGGAATCGATCGACGCCACCAAGGGCGCGGAGCTTTGCTGGGGCTGATAGCCTGCGGGATTTCCCGGTTTAAGTGGTAGGATCGGTATGATCCGGCGAAGGGCGGCCTGATGCGCCGCCCTTCCTTCAAGGCCCGCATCGTAGGCGTGAGGAGGGCGATGATGACAAGCAATGGCAACACGGCGGCAGGGTTCGAGGAGGGGCTGCAAGGCGCTTCCGAGAAGGTCGCGGAATTTCACGACGACAAGAGCCTGCTGAAACGTGTGCAGCATTGGCTGCACCAGACACCTTCGGCGGTCCCGATGATCGTTCTGGCAGTGTCGGTCGTGGTCTTCGCGATCCTGTCAGAGAACTTCTTCCGCGCGACCACGATGTCGACGATCCTTCAGCAGATCGCCATCGTCGGCATCCTTGGATGCGCGCAGACTCTGGTGATCCTGACCGCGGGTATCGACCTGTCTGTCGGCGCCATCGCGGTCTTCTCATCGGTCCTGATGGGACAGTTGACCTTTCGTTATGGCATTCCCGCGCCGATGGCGATCGTTCTGGGCCTCGCGCTTGGCACCGCGATGGGGGCGATCAACGGGCTTCTGATCTCGCGCCTGAAGCTGCCGCCCTTCATCGTCACGCTCGGCACCTGGCAGATCTATCTTTCCGCGAACTTCATCTTCTCGGCGAATGAGACGATCCGCAGCCAGGACATCGCCGAAAGCGCCCCGGCGCTGCAATTCTGGGGCAATGCGGTGCAGCCGGGCGGGGTGAAGATCCTCTTCGCCGTCTTCCTGATGATCGCCCTCGTCGCGATCATGTCCTATGTCCTGCGCCACACCGCCTGGGGCCGCCATGTCTATGCCGTGGGCGACGATGCCGAGGCAGCGCAGCTTTCCGGCGTCCGCACCGACCGCATGATCTTGCAGGTCTATGCGCTGGCGGGGCTTTTCTGCGCCATCGCGGGCTGGGTGATGATCGGCCGCTTCGGGTCCGTCTCGCCCACCGCCTCGACGGGGCAGCTTGGCAATATCCAGTCGATCACGGCCGTGGTGATCGGGGGCATCTCGCTTTTCGGCGGGCGCGGTTCCATCGTTGGCATGTTCTTTGGCGCGCTGATCGTCGGCGTTTTCGAAATGGGCCTGCGGCTGGTCGGGACCGACCCGCAATGGACCTTCTTCCTCATCGGCGTCCTCATCATCTTCGCCGTCGCCGTGGACCAGTGGATCAGAAAGGTGTCGTCATGACCGAACCCATTCTCAAGGCCCGCAACCTCGTCAAGCGCTACGGCAAGGTGACCGCCCTCGACCACTGCGATTTCGAGCTGATGCCGGGGGAAATCCTCGCTGTCATCGGCGACAACGGCGCGGGCAAGTCATCGCTCATCAAGGCGCTGTCAGGCGCCGTGCAGCCGGACGGGGGGGAGATCTGGCTTGACGGGAAGAAGGTTGAGTTCGCGTCGCCCCTCGACGCCCGCGCGCATGGCATCGAATGCGTCTACCAGACCCTTGCGATGTCGCCCGCGCTTTCCATCGCCGACAACATGTTCATGGGCCGCGAGCTGCGCAAACCCGGCATCATGGGATCGCTCTTCCGCAAGCTTGACCGCCCGGCGATGGAAAAGTTCGCCCGTGAGAAGCTGAATGAGCTTGGGCTGATGACGATCCAGAACATCAACCAGGCGGTGGAGACCCTGTCGGGCGGCCAAAGGCAGGGCGTCGCCGTCGCCCGTGCGGCGGCCTTCGGGTCGAAGGTGGTGATCCTCGACGAACCGACAGCGGCCCTTGGCGTCAAGGAAAGCCGCCGGGTGCTGGAACTGATCCGCGATGTGCGCTCGCGCGGCATCCCGATCATCCTCATCAGCCACAACATGCCCCATGTCTTCGAGGTCGCCGACCGCATCCATATCCACCGTCTGGGCAAGCGCCTTTGCGTGATCCGGCCGGACGACTACACGATGTCGGACGCCGTGGCCTTCATGACCGGCGCCAAGGAGGCCCCCGGCGAACCGATGGCCGCATGATCGACCGGATCAAAGCCATCCTCGCGCGCCTGCCCGACCCTTCGGGCGGGCGCTGCCTGATCGCGCTGGCCGGTCCGCCGGGCAGCGGAAAATCCAGCCTCGCGGCGCCCCTCGTCGCGGAACTCACCCGCCGCGGCCGCCCCGCCGCCCTCGTGCCGATGGACGGCTTTCACCTCGACAACCGCATCCTTGCCGCACGCGGCCTCCTGCCCCGCAAGGGCGCGCCCGAAACCTTCGATGCCGCCGGTTTCCTTGCGCTTATCAAGCGCCTGAAGCACGGGGAAGAGGTGATCGCCCCCTGCTTCGACAGGGACCGCGACATCGCCATCGCCGGTGCGGTAGAGATCCCCGCCAGCACCGAAACGGCCGTCGTCGAAGGCAACTACCTGCTTTTCGACGAAGCACCCTGGCGCAGCCTCGCGCCGCTTTGGGACCTCTCGGTCTTTCTCGACGTACCAGAGAAGGAACTGCGCCGCCGCCTCGTCAACAGGTGGAAGGACCACGGGCTTGACGACCGCGCCGCCCTTGAACGCGCGGAAGGGAACGATCTGGCAAACGCGCGCCGCATCCTCGCCGCGCGCCTGCCCTCTACGATGACGATCTGACAGCCCGCCTCAGCGCGCGACGGTCACCGAACAATGCGCCTCGCTCGCCACGCTGGCGGCGACAGAGCCAAGGACCAGCCGCTTGACCCCGCGCTTGTCGCCCGTCCCCATGACGATATGGTCATAGCCGTTCTCATCGGCATAGGTGATGATCGCGGGCGCGATCTCCCGCGCGACCAGTTCGACGGTCCCGATCTCGGCCAGCCCGTCGGCCTTGGCGGTCGCCTCGGACTGCTCCAGCAGCTTCTTGACCTCGGCCTCGGTCAGGTGATTGATGACCGGCCCGCGCGCCGCGCCATGGGCCATGTTGACCACGCAGACGGTCAGTTGCGCCCCGGTCAGGCGCGCCAGTTCGACGGCCTTGTGAACCCCCAGCGTGGCGTGATCGCTTCCGTCGGTCGGGCAGAGAATCTTCTTGGTCATGAGATACCCCTCTCAGTGATGACTTGGCTCAAGCGTCGTCTTCCAGTCGTCGCGCGTCCTTGACTTGGGTCAATGTTTCTTCCTGTCGTGAAACTTCTGCGACATTTGCGCCGCGGAATCCGGCCCGTGATCGGCGGGGACACCCCATTCCTTCAGGTCATTGACCAGCATCATGCAGATCCGCCGGAACGTCGCCCGCAAGCGCTCGATCTCCGGCCCGGCAAGCCCGTTCTTCTCCAGCGCCCGGTCCATGCAGGTCAGCCAGTCCTCGGCATCCTGTTCCGAGATCGGCACATGGACATGCATCCGGCGCAGGTCCATGTGACCGTGTTTTTCCTGGTAATAGCGCCGCCCGCCAAAGAACCCGCTGAGGAAGTTGAACTGCTCCTCCCGGACATGGGCAAGGCCGTGGCCGCGAAGATGAAGCTTGCGCAGGGTCTCGCCCTCGGGAAGCACCTCGATGAAGTCATAGAAATCGTTGACGAGCGTGCGCAGGACCGCCTCGCCGCCAATCGTCTCGATCATCAGTTGTGACATCGTGGTCTCCTCCGGGTGCGTTTTCTCCTAAACCGTCAACCCCTCCGGCTCTGTCAACCCGTTCATGCGGCAGCAGGCGGTGAGGGTATTGGCCAGAAGGCAGGCGATGGTCATCGGGCCGACGCCGCCGGGGACCGGGGTGATGGCGCCTGCGACCTCGGCGGCGCTGGCGTAATCGACATCGCCCACCAGCTTCGTCTTGCCGTCGCGTTCGATCCGGTTGATGCCGACGTCGATCACCGTCGCGCCGGGCTTGACATGCGTGGCGTTCAGCATCTCGGGCCGGCCCACCGCGGCCACCAGGATATCGGCCCGGCGGCACACCTCGGCCAGGTCCCTCGTCCGGCTATGCGCGATCGTCACCGTGCAGCTTTCCCCCAGCAGCAGCTGCGCCATCGGCTTGCCGACGATGTTCGACCGCCCCACG
>NZ_PVEP01000007.1 GCF_002973535.1 Albidovulum denitrificans | reverse complement strand
CACGAAGGTATCGACATGGGTGCCGCCGCGCAGCGTGTCGTTGCCAAGCCCGCCATCCAGCGTGTCGGCATGCGCGCCGCCGTTCAGGTAATCGTTGCCGTCGCGGCCGTAAAGCTGGTCCGCGCCGTCGCGCCCGAACAGCCGGTTGGCGCCGAGATCGCCGGAGATCGTGTCGTCATATTTGCCGCCCGCCAGATCCTCGATCGAGATATAGACGTCGCCCGCCGCCTCGCCGGTGTTGTTGGCCGGGTTCAGAAGATCAAGCACCAGCGCCGTCAGGCTTTCGGAATATTGCGCCCGGTCGCGGTTGGCGCCGCCGTCCAGCACATCCGCGCCCACGCCGCCGAAAAGCACGTCGTCGCCGACGCCGCCCTCGATCGTGTCATTGCCGGCGCGGCCGAAGATGTAATCGACATTCGCCATGCCCTGGATCAGGTTCGCCCCCGTCGTTCCGCGCAGGTTGTCGAAACCCTGGCTGCCGATCAGGTTCTCGATCGAGGTGAAGGTATCGCCCGCGGCTAGGTTGGTGTTGATGCCGGGGAACATCAGATCGACCCGAAGCGACCCGACCGAGCCCTGGTAGGACACCGTGTCGATCCCCGCCCCGCCGTCGAACGCATCCGCCCCGGCGCCCCCGTTCAGCGTGTCGTTCCCGTCCCCGCCATAAAGCGTGTCGTTCCCAAGACCGCCTTCAAGCCAGTCGTGGCCGTCGAGACCGTCGAGAAGGTCCGCGCCACCGTTGCCGATCAGCTGGTTGGCAGCGTCGTTGCCGGTCAACGAGTCGTTGCCCGCGCCGCCCAGCGCATTCTCGATCACCGAGCCGCGGGCAATCACCATGTTGCCGATCAGCCCATCGACGTCCGAAATCGCCTCTTGCCGCAGATCGACGCGGTTGCCGACGGTCTGGCCGGTCAGGTCCACTGTGTCGATGCCGCCGGAATCCTGGATCGTGAAGGCCACCAGCCCGTTGTTGAACATCGTCGAATTGACGGTGTCACCGTCGAAGAGATAGCCGAAGATCGTCTCCAGATAGCCCCCGACATTGGAATTTCCCAGCCATGTCGTGTCGCCGGCATGGGCGGTCGTGATCGGGCCATAAAGCATCTCGATCGCCGCGATATCGCCGATCATCGGCGTGATCGGCAGGTAGTCCGAGGCAGTGATGAAGGTGTTATCGGCCATGTCGAAATAGGACATGATCGTCATCTGGTAGCTGTCGTTCAAGAAGGTCGCGTCGGTGCCAAAGGCCGCCGATCCGTCATAGGCCCCGGCATGAAAGAGGCCAAGCGCATGGCCGATCTCATGCAGGTAGGTCAGGAAGGAATAGCTGCCGATACTGGTTCCGTAGGTCGCCAGCCAGTTGGTCGAGATATTGACATCGGCCTGCACGATCTGCCCCGTCACGGGGTTGTAGGAGGACGGCCCCGCGAAGGCGCCGGACTGGCTGTCGTCAAAGATGATGTCGGCGCCCGTGGTGCCGGTGACGAAGGTGATGCCGGTGACGGTCGACCAGGCCTCGAACGCCCAGAGCGCGAGTTGCTGGCCCGCCGCCGTCAGAAGCGAGATGTCGGCGGTGATCGTGTCGCCCGGCCGCTCGTCATGGGCGATGGGCGTCGCGATGCCCCAGCCGAAATCGACCAGCTGGGTGACGACCTGATCCAGCGTATAGATATTGGTCGAGGTCTGAAGGGTGTAGGTGCCGGTATCGCCGCCATAACCCGACACATCAAGGTAATAGGTCCCGCTGGTCGCGGCGGTGAAGCTGATCTGGGAAAAGGTGTTGTAGCCGGGCTGCGCGTCGTCGTTCTGCGCGATCAGGCCACCGCCACTGTTGTAAAGCGTCAGGATCGTATCCTCGACGGCCGCGGTCGATCCGCCGGTCCCCCAGACGGTGAAGACATAGCTTTCCCCCGCCGTCAGGTTCACCCGCACCCAGTCGTGATCGGTGCCGGAGGACAGCGTGCCGCTGAACAGATCGTCGATGCCGAGCGTGTAGCTGGTCGAGGTGTTGCCCGCCGCGTCCGCAACCTCGGTATAGCTCGCCGAGGGCAGCGGTCCGGTCAGCGTGTCGGCGGTGGTGTCCAGTGGCATGGAAAGGGCGGTCGCGTCGGGCATTGTATCGGTCCTGGCAGGGTTCACTCGTTCTGATGCGGGCTTTGTTTCCGATACTCTGGGCAATATTGTGGCAGCCTTAACGTTTTCGCAGGATTTCGCGCAGGGGGGTGGCCGTCCCCCGGCCTATTTGGACGACAGCAGGAACAGGCTGATCTGCGGGAAGAACAGGATCAGCAGAAGCCCCACGAAGATGGTCGCGATGAAGGGCAGCACCCGGCGCGAGACCTCTTCGATGGTCAGGCCCGATATGCCGCAGGCGACGAAGAGGTTGACGCCTTCACCTCGATCACTCCCGACATCACGCCACAGGTAATCCGCGAGTTGTGCGGCGGCGGGCCTTGGCGTGGCGATCCTGAACATTCGCCCGCCGAACGACACGACCTATAGCGGGCTAAGCGTGGCCTGTCGGCCGATTGCCGAAACCGGGGACAGCCCGAACATCATCCTCGCGACCCGCTCCGGCGGCCGGATCAGCCGCCGCTCCATGGCGTTCTCGGATCATTGCCGCCGCTTCTTCCGCACCGAGGCGGCAGAGGCCCTGTTCGTCCGCTAGAGCGTTTCGGGCATGCGTTGAAAAGTAAGTAACAGAATTCGAATGAAATAAGTTTGAATTCTGATTCAGTGTAAACCCGAAATGCTCTAGGCGCGCGGACGGTCACGGCGAGACGCCCGGCGGAACGGATCGGCAAGGCCGCGCAGCCGACCTACCCCGGCAGGGTCAGGGCAACGCTCGTCCCCCGCGACCGGCGCGGCAGCATGGACAGCGCATAACCGTGATCGCGGGCCAGCGACGAGGCGATCGCAAGGCCAAGCCCATGCCCCGCCGCCAGCGCCGCAGTCTTGTCCAGCCGCACACCGCGCGCCGTCGCGGCGGCGAACTCGGCCGCCGTCATGCCGCCGCCGGTATCGTGAACCTCCACCCTCAGCGCCGCGCCGTGCCGCCTGCACCCGATCAGGATGCGCCCCTCTTCGGTGTACTTGATCGCATTCGACACCAGGTTGGTGACGATCCGCATGACGACCAGCGGTTCGATAGGCACACTGCGGGTGCAGGACACAAGGCGAAGGTCGATCCCCTTGGCCGCGGCATCGGCCGCGAACATGTCGCGGATCGCCGCCAGCGTCTCTCCGATCCCGATGGCGGGGGCGGCTCCCTCCGCCTCCGCATCCGGTTCCTGTTCGATCGCCTGTTGAAGCTGCCGCGCCACCAGCCGTTCGAGATAGGCCAGCGTCTCTTCGACGCGGGCGCGGCCCTGCGCCGCCTTCCCCGATCCGCGCGCCAGCCGCCGCAGGTCCAGCCGCAGGGCATGCAGTGGCTGGTTCAGATCATGGATCGTATCGGCGTAAAGGCGCCCCTTCTGCTCGGCAATCTCGCGCGCGGCGTCGTATTGTTCCTCAAGGTCCTCAAGCCGCCGGGTCAGTTCAAGGTTATGCGCGGTCTGGACCAGATTCGCCTGCAAGGCCGACTGCCGCGCCTGCCGCAACTGGTTGAAATTGTCCCAGATCGCCAGCCCCATCAGCGCCGCGTCGGTCACCATCACGATGCGCATGGAATCAAACTGAACCGAGGCGGGAATGTCGATGCCAAGCCAGTGCCGCCCGACCATCAGCGCGCTTGACGCCACCGCGCCGGTCCAGGCGATGACGTAGAACCGCACCTGCTTGAAGCGCTTGCGCGCGGCGACAAGACCGGCCAGCACGAAGGTGGTGATCGCCGAGAAAGCCAGCAGCACCAGCATCTTCTTGATCGGCTGATTGTCGAGAACGGCCGAGGCCGCCAGCATCCCCAGCGTCGCCAGGACGATCGCGCCCAGCACCTTGTCGATGACCGGGTGAAACCGCCGGGTCTGAAGAAACAGCTTCGAGAAGAGCGAACCCGATATGATGATCCCCGCGCCGAAGGTGACAGAGGCATAGGCGTTGAACCCGGCCGCCTCCGGCCAGAGGAATTTGAACCCGTTCCCGTCCGAATGCATGATGAACAAGAGGGCGCAACCGGCATAGCCCGCATAGGCAATGAAGACCGGCCGCCGCGACATCAGGAAGGCGAAGGCCGCGATGACGATCAGGATGATCATCATGCCGTAATAGATGAAGTTCTTCGCCGTGGTCCGCGCCTCAAGCTCATTTAGGCTTTTGGGGGTCTCGATGCTCCACGACAGGCTTGAGGACCCGCCCGAGGCATAGCGCACGAAGATCGTCGCCGTGGCGCCTGGGGCAAGATCGAAGGGCGCGGCCAGCGTCGGGGTTTCAAGCGGCCGGTCGGCGAAGACGGAAGCGGGGTTCATATCCGTCACCACCTCGACCGCGCCATCGTCGCGCAGGACGTAGACGGCGAACCATTGCATGAAATTCTGGCTGAACAGGATGCGCCATGACCCGGTATCGTCCGCCAGATTGGTCACCGAAAACCGCAGCCAGATCGCCGCGGGCGTATATCCGAAATTCACGTCCGCGGTCGTCAGCGGCGCGAATTGCGCGGCGATCTCCGGCTGCGTCACCTCGGCAATCGTCAGCACGCCGTCAGGATCAAGGAGGGCATCGACATGGCCGGGAAACGCCGCCGTTCCGGCAGGCCCCCGAATGTCGAGAGTCGGGCTCTCGGCCAGGGCAGCGATTGCCTGCACGAACAGCGCTATGTAGATTGCCAGCGCGGCCCGCAGCATCCTTGGAACAAGGCGCAGCCCCGCGGAAACCGGAACGGGGGGAGAATGCGCAAGTCCGTGGTCATCGCCGAGGACCATGCCTTCACGGCGGCGGGTCTTTGTGCCGCGCTGGGCGAGATGGGCGTTTTCGACATCGTCGGTGTCGCCGCCAACGGGATCGAGGCCATCAGCCTCATCAAGCAGACGCGGCCCGATTGCGCCATCCTCGACCTCTCCATGCCCGGCGCCAACGGGCTTGAGGTGCTGATCGAGGCGCGCCGCTGGTCGCCCGCCACCCGTGTGGCCATCGTCACCGGCAATCCCTCGCCGCAGATCCTCGGCCAGCTTGTCGAGGCAGGCGTCGATGGTATCTTCCTCAAGAACTCCGCGCCCGAGACGATCTGCGCCGGCATTCGCGCCATCGCCGCCGGTGAGAAGGTGATCCCCGCCGAGGTGGCGGGTGCTGTCCGCAAGGCCGGGACCGGCGCTGGGCTGACCGCGCGCGAGATCGAGGTGCTGCACGCCATCGCGCGCGGCCTCTCGAACGCGCAGATCGGCAAAGCGCTTGGCGTCAGCGCCAAGACCGTGGACAGCCATCGCACGACCCTGATGCGAAAAATGGGCGTTCATTCCACCGCCTCGCTTCTCGTTCTTGCCCTGCGCGACGGCCTGATCGACATCTGACCGCACGATAATGCCGCGCGGCCGGTTTCCTGTGCCAGCCTTCCCGTCGCCGGATAATGGTTCCATTCTATTCTGTTTTCCAGCGCCCGCGTGAATGGGGTGATCACCTGATATTACGGCCCGGCCCGGCCTGCCATCCTGCCGTCATCAGACAGAACGGCCTGTGGTCCCCGACCCGCGATCCCCGGTCCGCGATCCATGCCGAACGTCTGTTTCGCAATTCAGGTTTGGAGATATTTTGCCATGAAGAAGATATTCGCCCTGAGCTTCGCCGCCCTGTCCATCGCCGCCTGCAATGTTGAGCTTGGCCCCCCTGGCGATGGCGGCGGCCTCTGTAATACCGAAGGCTGCGGCGCCTCCCCCTATGACCGGACGATCGGCGTCACCACCGCGAATGGCAGCCGCGAGAAGATCGTGCAGACCTTCACCGCCGGGGCCGCCGCGGCGGACAAGACGCGCGTCTGCCTTGCGAACCGGACCCTTGGTCATCGCGCGCTGACGCATAACTTCACGCCGCCGATCAACCCGCTCGCGACCGATCCCGGTCAGTCGAGCTGCGCCAATTTCCCCGCCAATGCGCGGATCAACTTCAGCCTCGTCGCCGCGGGGAACCCTGCCTCGCCGCCCCTGACCTACAGCACCACCTTGCTGGCGGGCGGGCGCCTCGACCTCGTCTGGATGCCGTAGGGCGGCACGGCGTCCCCCCATCGGGGGCGTTCTTCTTTCGACACAGGGCGGCGGCGGTCGCCCCCCAAGGACAGGATTTCACCATGACCAAGCATTTGCACCACACCGCGCGCGCAACGTCCGGCACACTGGCCCTGACGGCCCTCTGCGCCCTTTTCGGCACCGCGATCCTGCCCGACCCGGCGAAGGCGAACACCTGCGTCCCGCTCTTCGACGGGCTGCAACTTTGCCTCGACGACACCGATCTGGTCAGCACCGACCCCGCGGAACTGCCGAAGGATCAATATGTCCAGACGATCAACATCACCACGGTGAACGGCAATGTCGAAAAGCTGGTGCAAAGCATTCGCCCCGGCGCGGTGAAACCCGGCGTGACGCGGATCTGCCTTGTGAACGAAAAGGGCGGCACCCGGATTCTGGCGCATGACATCGCCAACATCAATCCGATGATCGCCCGGCCCGGCCAGTCGAGCTGCGCCAACTTCCCCTCGAACGCGCGGGTCCGGTTCAAGGCCTACACGAATACCGACCCGGCCAAACCGGCCAAGGCGCTGATCTACAGCCTTTCCCGCTACGATGGCGGAGTGCTGACGCTCAGGTGGCAGTGAAGGGGGTCGCCTGCCTCACCCGTCCACCGCCCGGCGCATCCCGCCCAATCGCGGGTGCAGCAACCCCGCCACCAGCGCCATCGCCCCCAGCCCGGCGGCCCCGGCAAGGAAGATGCCCGCCAGCGGCGACACCAGCAGCACGAACCAGGCCACGCCCGGCGTGACGATGCCCGAGACGTCGCGGTAACTGGCATAGACCGCCGACATCTCCGTCCTTTCGGCCGGGCGCACCGCCAGCAGGAAGGGCAGCCCGCCGAAGGCGTCGAGCATGACGAGGAAGACCGACGACGCCCCCAGCCCGATGATCGCGGCGGGCGGCCAGTATTGACCGAAGGCGGCGATGGCAAAGCAGCCCGCCGCCCCGGTAAAAGCCAGCCGTACCCCGCGCCTCAACCCCCTGGGCTGCATCCAGCGCAGCATCCAGGGCGCCAGCAGCAACAGCGCGTTCGAGGCGGAGAAGGCATAGCTCGCCGCGCGGTCGCCAAGCCCCGCCTCGATGCAGAAGATCGGCAGGTAGACGACATAGACCCACCACCCCGCCGACCGGATCACGGCAAAGAGCCAGCCTGCGACAAGACGCGGCTGGCGGAAGAACCGGCCGAGATAGGCCAAGGGGTTCGGCGCGGGCGCGCGGGCGCGGGTGATCAGCCGCCCGTTGCCCAGGCGCATGAACCAGAAGGTCGCCAGAAGGGCTGCGGCGAACCCCATGGCGATCAGATAGGGCAAGGGCATCCAGACCTTCCAGAGCGTCACCCCCAGGATCGGCCCGATCACCCAGGACAGCGCGCTGTAGCGCATCTTGAGCGATTCCGTCCGCCCCAGCTCTGCCCTGGCGATGAAATCCATCAGATAGGCGTTGGTGCAGATAAAGACCGTGACGGTGGCGAAATTCATCAGCGTCATGGCGACCGGGATCATCACGCCCTGGCCGAGGATCGCCAGCGCGCCCCCGGCAAAGTAAAGCGAACAGCCCGCCGTATAGGTCCAGCGCCGGGGCAGGAAACGGCTGATCCATGGCACCATCAGCCCCCAGAGAAGCGAAGCCACGCCTGCAAGGAAATAGGCAAGGCTGACATGGCCCGCGTTTTCCGCCAGCGCGGCATACATCTCAAGCGGCCAGACGGAGACGAGCATCCCGCGCAGCGATGCCTCGATCCCGGCCAGCACGGCAAAGCCGCGCACGCCGGGCGTGGGCGGATGCTTCAGAAAGACCGGAACGTAACGGAATGCCATCTGCACCCTCCCCCTCGCACTGAAAGCGGCGAAGGGCCGGGCGTCGCGATCTTTTGCGACAGGCGCGTGTCGGCCTCAGACCGTGCGGGAGAGAAGCGTCACCAACCGCCGCCGCGCCTCGGGCAGCGGGCGGCTGCCCAGCTCAGGCGCGATCCTGTGTTCCAGGAAATAGCCGGTCAGGCGCAGCCCGTCGGCGATGTCCCCCGCCCCGGCCGGCCCCTGCCCCAGAAGACAGGCGGGCAGCGGCAAGAGGCGATCCACCCACTCCCCCGCCGCCTCGCGGGCCACCGCGCGGCCGGATTTCGGGCTGACATAGGCCAGATCGTCGCGCGACCCGGTCAGGGCGCAGGAGGACAGATCAAGCCCATAACCCATCTCCTCCAGAAGCCCCAGCTCCCAGCGCAGATAGTCAACCGCCCATCCCTCCCCCGCGCCGATCCGGTCGAGAAGGCCGATGGTGGCGCCGTAAAGCGCGCCATGCGCCTCGCGTTCGGGCAGAAGAAAGGTCAGAAGCGCGCAGATCGAATTCAGCCCCGCCAGCGCAAGCCGGTCGGACATCAGGGCCGCGCGCGACCGCAGGGGTTCGACGGCATAGCTCCCCAGATGCTCATCCAGCCGCGCCCGCCACGTCACATCAAGCTGCGCGCCGGGCTGAAGCAGCGGCGCAAGACGGCGCGAGGCCCCGCCATGCACGATCCCGGCGTGACGGCCATGGCCAAGGGTAAAGACCTCGATGATGCTCGAGGTCTCACCATGCCGCCGCACGGCCAGAAGCACGCCTTCGTCCCGCCAGTCCATAGCGCGACCGTTTCACCTGACGCGACCGACGGCAAGGGGGCGTCAGTCGGCCAGCCCCTCTTCATCCAGAAGCGTGCGCCCCGCGCGGCTCTCGATCTCGATCACCCAGAGGTCGGGATCGGTGCGCCGCTGACGCCGCACGGCCTCATCCACCTCCCCCTCCGCCCCCTCGGCCAGAACGACCCAGGCCCGCGCCCCGGTCATCAGGTCGAAGCTGCGCTGGTAAAGCCGCCCCTGCCCGTCCAGCGTCGCCAGCTTCACCAGAACCGCGCCCGCCGTCGGATCGCCCTTGGCCACCACATAGGCCGGGATATGCGCCGCCTGAAGCCGCGCCAGATAGGCGCGCACCCAGAAATCGGCGGTCAGCCGCGCGCTCATCCCCCTGCCCTTTCATTGTGGCGGCAAATACTCCCGCCGGAGGCCCGCCGCCGAGCGGGGGCTCGATGCCCCCCGAGGCGGCCCCGGCCCGGCGCGGCCTCAGTCGCCATCCTTGAACTCAAGCCCCATCTCGGAATAGCGCTCCCGCTCCTCCTGCCAGTTCTCGCGCACCTTCACTTGCAGAAACAGGTGAACCGGCCGGTCGAGGAATTCCATCAACTCCGCCCGCGCCGCCTGACCGACGGCCTTGATCGTCTCGCCCTTGTGGCCAAGCACGATCCCCTTGTGACCGGCGCGGGCGACATAGACGATCTGGTCGATCCGGGCAGAGCCGTCCTTTTTCTCCTCCCAGCGCTCGGTCTCCACCGTCAACTGGTAGGGCAGTTCCTCATGCAGCCGCAGCGTCAGCTTCTCGCGCGTGACTTCGGCGGCGATCATCCGCAGGGGCAGGTCGGCGATCTGGTCCTCGGGATAGAACCAGGTCCCTTCGGGCAGTTCCGCGCCCAGCCAGGCCTTCAGATCGCCCACGCCATGCCCGCGCTCGGCGGAAATCATGAAGGTCTTGGCAAAGGGATAGGCCGCGTTCATCTCCTCGGTCAGCTTCAACAGCGCCTCGGCCTTCACCCGGTCGATCTTGTTGATGGCCAGCGCCACCGGCTTGCCCTTGGGCAATTCGGCGGCCACGCGATCAACGATCGCCTGCACCCCTTCGGTCAGCCCGCGATGCGCCTCGATCAGCAGGACGACGATATCGGCATCCGCCGCACCACCCCAGGCCGCCTTGACCATCGCCCGGTCAAGCCTGCGGCGCGGACGAAAAAGGCCCGGCGTATCGACAAAGACGATCTGCGCCTCGCCCTCCATCGCGATGCCACGAATGCGCGCCCGCGTCGTCTGCACCTTGTGTGTGACAATCGACACCTTCGCCCCCACCATGCGGTTGAGAAGCGTGGACTTGCCCGCATTGGGCTCTCCGATCAGGGCGACGAAACCGGCGCGAGTGGTCATGGGGCATCCTATCGTGATGATCCCGGCCACATAGAGGATTCCGCATTTCGGCGCCAGACAAGACTGACGGGCCGCCCGTCGCATGACATGCGCCGCCACCCCAAAATCGCCTCAAACCCGGTGCAGGATGGCGACATTTGATGACGACTACGGCAAGCGCATGCGACTTATTCGGCTTATCTTCAGGTTCTTGCGGGGTCAGGACCGGCATATCCCCCCGGCCACGCACGGCGTTCCCGACCCCATCCTGCCGCCCGCAGCCGCTCCGCGGGTTGTCATCCAGCGCACCACCGTGGCCGTCAGCCGGGAAACCGTCGTTCAAGGCAGGGCCTATGTCATCGACGGCGACACGATCGACATTTGCGGAACCCGCATCCGGCTTTTCGGAATCGACGCCCCGGAACTCGACCATCCCTATGGCAAGAATGCCAAATGGGCGCTTGTCAGGATGTGCAAGGGGCAGACGATCCGGGCGGTGCTTGAGGACGATTTCTCCCACGGTCGCAGCGTCGCGAAATGCTTCCTGCCCGATGGGCGCGACCTATCGGCTGAAATGGTGAAGACAGGCTTTGCAGTGGATTGGCCGAAGTTCTCCGGCGGCAGGTATTCCCACATGGAACGTCCCGGCATCCGCAAGAAACTCTGGCGCTGCGATGCGCGGCAGAAGGGGCGGATGCCGCCCGCCCGTCTGCCCGACTAATCCGCGCCGCGCTCCATCCGCTGCAACAGCGCCTTGGCGGCGGCCTGTTCGGCCTGACGCTTGCTGCCCGCCTTGGCGATCTCGCGCTCGCCGCTCATCAGTGTCACCTCGACGGTGAAGACCGGCTGATGGTCCGGCCCCTCGCGATCGCGTTCGCCGTAGCTGGGCGGCGGCAGCCCGCGCGCCTGCGCCCATTCCTGAAGCGCGGTCTTGGCGTCGCGGGCATCGGCCTTCACCGAAGCGATACGGGTCGCCCAGTGGCGCAGGATCACGTCGCGCGCGGCGTCAAGCCCGGCATCGAGGTAGACCGCCGCGATCACCGCCTCCATCGCGTCGCCCAAGAGCGCCTCTTTGCGCCGCCCGCCCGACATCATCTCGGACCGGCCAAGTTTCAGCACATCGCCCAGCCCGATCTCCCGCGCGACGGCGGCGCAGGCCTCCTTGCGGACAAGGGCGTTGTAGCGCGGCGCCAGCAGCCCTTCGCTCGCCCCCTTGTCGGCCTTCAGAAGCGCCTCGGCAATCACCAGGCCAAGGACACGGTCGCCCAGAAACTCAAGCCGCTGGTTGTCGGGCCGCTGCGGTGTCGCGATCGAGGCATGGGTGACGGCGCGGACCAAAAGCTCGGTCCGGGTGAAGCTGTGGCCGAGCCGGGCCGAAAAATCGCGGAGATCGGCCGCCAGCTTCACTCGACCGCCTTGAAGAAACGGTCGCTGCGCCAGGTCCAGAAGAAGAACAGCGACTTGCCGGCGGAGGAGAACATGATCCGGTCGGCACGGCCGATCAGGTATTCCGCGGGCAGCATGCCCACACCGCCGACCGAGAGCGGAAAGCGGCTGTCCTGGCTGTTGTCGCGGTTGTCGCCCATGAAGAAGTAATGCCCCGCCGGGACGGTGAAGACGGGCGTGTTGTCCTGCGCGCGGGTGCCGATGTTCAGGACGTCATGCGAGGCACCGTTCGGCAGCGTTTCGGTAAAACGCTGCTTGATGCAGGTGCCGCCCATGCCGACGGGATCGTTGGCGCAGGCCGGGATGTTGCCCTTGGACCCTTGCGGTTCCTTGATCTCTTCGAAATTGCCCGCCGGGGTCTGGGGGACCTCCTGCCCGTTGAGGTAAAGAACGCCGTCCTTCATCTGCACGGTATCGCCCGGCAGGCCGATCAGGCGCTTGATGAAATCCGCGCCGGTGCCGGGGTGGCGGAAGACGACGACATCGCCGCGCTCGGGCTCGGACGCGAGGATGCGGCCGGAAATCGGGCAGGCGGAGAAGGGGCAGGAATAGCGCGAATAGCCATAGGCCATCTTGTTGACGAAAAGGAAATCGCCGATCAGCAGCGTGTCCTTCATCGAGCCTGAGGGGATCCAGAACGGCTGGAAGAACAGGGTCCGAAAGACACCCGCGATCACCAGAGCCCAGAAAACGGTCTTGACCGTTTCCATGACGCCTTCCTTGGCTGCGCTGCTCATCCGCCCCTGCCTCTGCTTGCCTCGTTTAAGCCGCTACATGCGCGTGGTCGGAAGGGGAGTCAAGTTTCGGTGCCGGTCGGCCGCGCCTCGATGACGACGAAAGCCTGCGCCCAGGGGTGATCGTCGGTCAAAGTGACGTGAACGATGGCCTCATGCCCCGGCGGGGTCATGTCCGCCAGGCGTTCGGCCGCCCAGCCGGTCAGCTGCATGACGGGCTGGCCAGACCGCAGGTTCGATACCGCCATGTCTTTCCAGGAAATCCCCATCCGCAGGCCGGTGCCAAGCGCCTTGGAACAGGCCTCTTTCGCGGCCCAGCGTTTGGCGTAGGTCCCGGCGGTATCCTTGCGGCGTTCGGCCTTTTTCTGCTCCACCTCGGTGAAGACACGGTTGCGGAAACGGTCGCCGAAACGGTCGAGCGTCGCGGCGATGCGTTCGATATTCGCAAGGTCCGTGCCGATGCCAAGGATCATGCCACCCTTCCCTTTCGCCGCATCATATGGCGCGACTGGCCACGGGGGGCAAGCCGTCCGGCTCAGGCCGGGACATGCTCGCGGCAGATCCGACGGGTTTCCGGCGGCGCGAGGGCGACGTCGAGCAGGCGGCAGCGGGCATGTCCATCCGTACCGCGTTCGTGAAAGCGGCAACTGCGGCAGATGCCGAAGCTGCGCCCGCCGCGGGCCGCGATCATGCGCCTGAGAACGCTGTCGAGCGCCTCTTCCAGCCCCGCATCGTCGGCGCCCAGAACCGGGTCGGCCGTCAGCGCGCCCTGCCCTGCTTCGGTCAGGTCATAGCGCAGGCTGCGCCCGTCGGCGGGGTCGCCCACGGCCACCACGAACCCCTTGCGGGCCAGAACGCGCAAGGTCTGGGACACGGTCCCCCGCGTCGCATCAAGGTAATCGGCCACCGCCGAGGGGCTACGGGAAAAGGCGTTGGCCTGCGCAAGATAGTCCAGCGCCGAGGCCTGCGCCGCGTTCAGGCCGGGGCCGCGCCGCGCCGCGGAATGCAGGCGGGTCAGCCGGTCGAGAAGCAGGTTGAGGCGGGACGGCGCGGTCATGGAACGAAAGTGCTTGCCATATCGTAGCGAGTCAATATCAAATACTAGTATCGACTCGCTATCAAATGGAGATCCCGATGACACGCCTGTTCGTTTTCCCCGCGCTCTGCGCCCTTCTTGCCGCGACCGCCGCCCAGTCCGGCGGCATCACCTCTCCCGCCGATCCGGGCGGCCGGGCGGCCTTTGACATCCTGTCGGCCGAGGCCGCGCGCGACGGCGACACCGTGACCTTTCGCATGACGCTGGCCGCGACGGCCGGGGCCGACCGGCCCGCGCCCGTCGGCACGCTGGCCGGGGCGCCGGTCCACGCTTATGTCTGGCCGACCTCTCTTGACCCCGCCGCTGTCGGCTTCGAGGGCGGTACCGGCATCCTTGCCCTGGCCGCCACCAGCCACCCGGATTTCGACGACACGCCGCTTGAAGATGAAAATGGCGACGGCGATCCGGCCAATGACGGTGAGCCATGGCACAGCCACTGGGTCGTCCTGACACCGTCCGAAGCCTGCGGGCCGGGTGCGCTGTCGGTGCGCGACATCCCCGAGGGCGAAAGCCCCGCCCTGCCGAAGACCTGGCCCGGCCTGCCGCTTTTCATCGACAGCCCCGGTTACACGCCGGTTCTGGACGGCGCCACGGTGGCGGTCACGGTCACCCTGCCCGGCGCCCCGGCAGAGATCGGGTTCGACGGCGTCACCTCGGCCCTACGGGTAAACGCCAATCTGCACGCGCCGCTTCTGTGCGTGACCGATGTTTTCGACGTCGCCTCGGGCGACCTGTCCCTGCCGGGGCGGGCGGACTGAGCGGTCGCGGCGCGGGCGATCAGCCGCGCGCCGCATCCATCTGCTGACGCATCGCCGCGATCGCGGCCTCAAGCCCGACAAAGATCGCCTCGCCGATCAGGAAATGCCCGATGTTCAGCTCCATCACCTCGGGGAAGGCCGCGACGGGCTTGACCGTGTCATAGGTCAGCCCGTGGCCCGCGTGGACCTCAAGCCCCAGCGAATGGGCAAGGCGCGCGCCTTCCGCCAGGGCGGCAAGTTCGGCGTCGCGTTCGGCGAAACGCCCCTCGGCGTGAAGGTCGCAGTAATGGCCGGTGTGAAGTTCCACCACCGCCGCGCCGATGCGGGCGGAGGCCTCGATCTGGCGCGGATCATGGCCGATGAACATGGAGACCCGGCACCCCGCCTCGCGCAGCGGGGCGATGAAATCGGTCAGGCGCGCGACATCGCCCGCGACATCAAGCCCGCCTTCGGTCGTCCGCTCCTCACGCTTTTCGGGCACGATGCAGACGGCATGGGGGCGGTGGCCAAGGGCGATCTTCTGCATCTCGGCCGTCGCGGCCATCTCGAAGTTCAGGGGCAGGGTCAGCGCCTCCATCAGCCGCGCGATGTCGCGGTCGGTGATGTGGCGCCGGTCCTCACGCAGATGGGCGGTGATCCCGTCGGCGCCCGCCTGTTCCGCCAGCAGCGCGGCGCGCACCGGATCGGGATAGGCCGAGCCGCGCGCGTTGCGCACGGTGGCGACATGGTCGATGTTGACACCAAGGCGCAGTTTCCGGGTCATGTCCGCCTCTCCTTCTGCGGGATCGTGGGGGGAGAATAAGGGGTCCTGCGGGGGCTGTGAACGGCCGAAGTGTCACCCTTACAATCGGACCGCCGGGCCGGTCAGGTCCGGCTTCCCGGCTCTTCCGCGCGGGCATGAAGGCGGGCCTTCAGCTTTTCGAACCGCTCTTTCAGCTTCTTGCGACGATGCTTCTGATAGGCGGCGATCACCGGCGCGGAAAGGTAATAGGCGATGACACCTGCGATGATCCCCGGCACCAGCCCGCCGATCAGGTAGGGCAGGAAGATGTCGTGGTAAAAATAGGACAGGTTGCCCCAATGCGCCGTCTCGGGCGTGAAGATCGCATAGAGGTTGTGCTTGAGGTCCTGCGCCGCGCCGACGAACCGCGCACCCAGCGATTCGTGCTGGCTTTCGTCGAACCGGGTCCCCAGCATCCATTTGCCAAGCTTCATCGAGGAAAAGGCGATGATCGGGAAGGTGATCGGATTGCCGAAGAAGGTGCCCAGAAGCGCCGCCAGCATGTTGCCGCGCACCGCCTTGGCAGTCAGGATCGCGGTGATGAAATGGAACCCGAACAGCGGCGTGAAGCTGACGAAGACCCCCGCCCCCACGCCGCGCGCGATGCGGTGCGGGTCGTCGGGCAGACGGCGGATGCGGTGCTTGACGTAGTGAAAGGCGCGGGTCCAGCCGCCGCGCGGCCAGAACGCCTCGGCCACCATCTGAAGATAGGACCGCGGGTTGCGCCTTTTAAAGACCACGTCCGTTCCCTTCCGCCCCTCAGGGCTTGCGACCGAGGTCGCGATACCGTTCCACCTGCGCGACGTCGCTTTCCGCCTCAAGCGCCGTCAGCACCATGTGGAGATGCTCAGCATCCCTTAGATCGACTTCCACGATAAGACGGTAAAAATCCGGCTTCCGGTCGACGAAAGTAAGATCGGAGATATTGGCCTTCTGTTCACCAATCAAGGTGCAGATGCGGCCAAGGACGCCGGCATCGTTGGTAATGGTCAGGTTCAGGCTGATCGTATAGGCGGCGGCATGGCGGCCGGAATGCCATTGCAGATCGACCCAGCGGCCCGGCTGTTCCTCGAACTCCGCCAGGGCGGGGCAGTCGATGGCGTGAACGACCACGCCCTGCCCGCGATAGGTGATACCGACGATGCGTTCGCCCGGCACCGGCTGACAGCAATTGGCGCGGCGGAAGGACTGGTCGGCGGTCAGGCCCACGACCGGACGGCGGGCATCGACCTCTTCCGTTACCGGCTGGGTCGCAAGTTCCGGGTACAGCGCCTCGATCACCTCACGCGCGGTCAGTTCGGCGCTGCCGAGGCGCGCCAGCACCTCCTGTTCGTCGGCAAGGCCCAGCGTCTTGGCCGCGGTGCGCAGCGCCTTGTCGGAAACCTTGCGCCCGTGATGTTCGAAGGCCACCCGCGCCAGTTCCCGGCCCAGCTTGATGAACCGCTCGCGGTCCTCTTCGCGCAAGGAGCGGCGGATCGCGGACTTGGCGCGGCCGGTGACGACGATGTCGATCCAGGTGGCTTGCGGGCGCTGGCCGGTCGCGGTGATGACCTCGACCGACTGGCCGTTCTTCAGCCGGGTCCAGAGCGGGACACGGATACCGTCGATCTTGGCGCCGACGCAGGAATTGCCGATCCGCGTGTGGATCGAATAGGCGAAGTCTATCGGCGTCGCACCTTTCGGCAACTGCACCACATCGCCTTTCGGCGTGAAGCAGAAGACCTGATCCGAATACATCTCAAGCTTCACGTTCTCGAGAAATTCGTCGTGGTCGTCGCCATTGTCAAAGCGCTCGGTCAGCGTCGTGATCCAGCGCGCGGGATCGACCGCAAAGGGGTTCTGCGCGCGCACACCGTCGCGGTAGGACCAGTGCGCGGCCACCCCGGCCTCGGCCACCTCATGCATCTGGCGGGTGCGGATCTGCACCTCCACCCGCTTGCCGTCGCGGCCCGAGACGGTGGTGTGGATCGACCGGTAGCCGTTCGATTTCGGCTGGCTGATATAGTCCTTGAACCGCCCCGGCACGGCGCGCCAGCGGCGGTGGATCGCGCCAAGGATGCGGTAGCAGTCGCTTTCCGTCCGGCAGATCACGCGAAAGCCGTAGATGTCGGAGAGGCGCGAGAACGCAAGCTGCTTTTCCTGCATCTTGCGCCAGATCGAATAGGGCTTCTTGGCGCGGCCGAAAACATCGGCCTCGATCGCTTCCTTCTCAAGCTCCAGCCGGATGTCGGCGGTGATCTTGTGGATCACGTCGCCGGATTCCTTCTGCAACATGATGAAGCGGCGGATGATGGAGGATCGCGCCTCGGGGTTGATGACCTTGAAGGACAGGTCCTCAAGCTCCTCGCGCATCCATTGCATACCCATGCGGCCCGCCAGCGGCGCGAAGATGTCCATCGTCTCGCGCGCCTTGCGGACCTGCTTTTCCTGCGGCAGCGACTTGATCGTGCGCATGTTGTGCAGCCGGTCGGCCAGCTTGACGAGGATCACCCTAAGGTCCTTCGACATCGCCATGAACAGCTTGCGGAAGTTTTCCGACTGCTTGGTTTCGGTCGAGGACAGCTGAAGGTTGGTCAGCTTGGTGACGCCGTCCACAAGCTCGGCGATCTCTTCGCCGAACTGCGCCGAAATCTCGGAAAACGTGCTTTTCGTATCCTCGATCGTGTCATGCAGCAGCGCGGTGATGAGCGAGGCATCGTCAAGCCGCTGCTCGGTCAGGATCGCGGCGACGGCGACGGGGTGGGTAAAGTAATCCTCACCCGAGCGGCGCTTCTGCCCCTCGTGCATCCGGCAGCCATAGTCATAGGCACGCCGGATCAGCGCTTCGTTGGTTCGGGGGTTGTAATTGCGGACAAGCGCGATGAGGTCTTCGACGTCGATCATGACCGCCCGCGCATTCCCAGATCAGCCTTGCCCCTGGGCTTCCATCAACTGACGCAGAAGACGCTCTTCGTCCATGTCGTCCTGCGCGGGGCGATCCACCTCGGCGCCCATGAGAAGCGCCATCGCGTCTTCCTCGGCCTCGTCGACCTCGATCTGCGACTGGTGGCTTTCGATCATCCGCTCGCGCAGGTCGGAAGCCGCCTGGGTTTCATCCGCGATCTCGCGCAGCGAGACGACGGGGTTCTTGTCATTGTCGCGGTCGATGGACAGCGGCGAACCGGACGCGATCTCCCGCGCGCGGTGGGCGGCGAGCATCACCAGTTCGAAACGGTTCGGAACCTTGTCAACGCAGTCTTCGACCGTCACGCGGGCCATGAAAGAACTCCAATCGGCTTGGGAGGTATGGAACCCGCTATTTAGGCGCTCCGTTCCCCCTTGACAAGCGCAGATCACCCCTCAAACCGGCCAAATCGCCTCTTTGTCGGCCTCGGGCAGTGCTGCGATCATGTCGGGGACAGTCGCGCCGGTGACCGGGTGGCGCCAGGCGGGGCAGATATCGGCCAGGGGAATCAGCACGAAGGCGCGGTCCTGAAGGCGCGGATGGGGCAGGATCAGGCGGTCCGGCGCCTCGACCCGCTGCCGCGCGGGGTCAAGCGCCATCCAGTCCTTCTGCCCCTCAAGATCGGGCCAGACCTCATCGCCGAGCGCAATCAGATCCAGATCGAGCGTGCGCGCCTGCCAGCGCCCATGCCTCTCACGCCCGGCTTCGGCCTCGATGACGTGAAGGCGGGCCAGAATCTCCGCCGCCTGCCAATCTGTCCTGAGCGCGCAGACCGCGTTCACGAAATCGGGACCCGACCCTTTCGGGAAGGCGGGCGTTCGGAATAGCCTTGAAATCGAAACCAAAGCCCCCATTTCGCCCGGCAGACAGGCAATTGCGTCAACAATGGTGCGCGCGCTGTCACCCGACGTTGACGGCAGATTCGATCCTGCCGCAATAAGGGCAAGACTGTTCTTATGTATAGGTACCTTTGCTTGTGCCAAATTGCCTATTCCTATAGCGTCTGACCTGCTCTGCCTGCGGTCCTGTTTGACCACTCGAACATCCAAGGACTTATGGCGGATACTTTTTGAAGGGACAAATTGATGTTCTACAAGGACGAACGGCTTGCGCTGTTCATTGATGGATCGAATCTTTACGCTGCGGCCAAGGCGCTGGGGTTCGACATCGACTACAAGTTGTTGCGTCAAGAGTTTGAGCGCCGGGGAAAACTCCTCCGTGCATTTTACTATACCGCGCTGCTGGAGAATGACGAATATTCCCCGATCCGGCCGCTGGTCGACTGGCTGCATTACAACGGCTTCTCGATGGTGACCAAACCGGCGAAGGAATATACCGACAGCCAGGGGCGCCGGAAGGTGAAGGGCAACATGGACATCGAACTGACGGTCGATGCCATGGAACTTGCCCCGCGTGTCGATCACATTGTGCTGTTCTCCGGCGATGGCGATTTCCGCCCGCTGGTGGAAAGCCTTCAGCGGCAGGGCGTGCGGGTTTCCGTCGTCTCGACCATCCGGTCGCAGCCGCCGATGATCGCCGATGAACTGCGCCGCCAGGCGGACAATTTCATCGAGCTGGATGCGCTGCGCGACGTCATCGGCCGCCCGCCGCGCGAACCGCGCTACGAGCGCGAGGAAGAGACCGCGGGCGGCAAGTAAGGCCGACCTTCCTACACGGGCTTGCAGGCGGCGCCGGTTGTTCCCGGCGCCGCCTGCTTCTATGGTGCGCCGTGCGAAGCGACAGGATGCCGGACATGCCGACCGACCTCACCCTCTACCTCGCCGCCCCGCGCGGCTTTTGCGCCGGTGTGGACCGGGCCATCAAGATCGTGGAAATGGCGATCGAGAAATGGGGCGCGCCGGTCTATGTCCGCCATGAGATCGTGCATAACAAGTTCGTCGTGGACGGCCTGCGCGCCAAGGGCGCGGTCTTTGTCGAAGAGCTTGACGACTGCCCCGCCGACCGGCCGGTGATCTTTTCCGCCCATGGCGTCCCCAAATCCGTCCCGGCTGAGGCCGCGCGGCGCGAGATGGTCTTTGTCGATGCCACCTGCCCGCTGGTTTCCAAGGTTCATATCGAGGCCGAGCGGCACCACCAGAACGGCCTTCAGATGGTGATGATCGGCCATGCCGGCCACCCGGAAACGCTGGGGACCATGGGCCAGCTACCGCAAGGCGAGGTGCTGCTGGTCGAGACGGTCGCGGATGTGGCGGGCATTGCCCCGCGCGATCCGGCGAAGCTGGCCTTCATCACCCAGACCACGCTGTCGGTCGACGATACCGCCGATATCGTCGCCGCGCTGAAAGCGCGCTTTCCGGCGATCATCGGCCCGCACAAGGAAGACATCTGCTACGCCACCACCAACCGGCAAGAGGCGGTCAAGGCGATCGCGCCGAAGATCGACGCGCTGCTGGTGATCGGTGCGCCGAATTCGTCGAACTCCAAGCGTCTGGTGGAGGTCGGCCGCGCCGCGGGCTGCGGCTATGCGCAACTGGTGCAGCGCGCCGATGACATCGACTGGCGGGCGCTCGGGGCGCTGAAGGCGGTTGGTGTGACCGCCGGGGCCTCTGCCCCCGAAGTGCTGGTGAATGAGGTGATCGACGCCTTCCGCGCCCGTTTCGACGTGACGGTGGACCTGGTGGAAACCGCGCGCGAGAACGTGGAATTCAAGGTGCCGCGCGTACTGCGGGAACCGGCATGAGCGCGGATGCCCGCACCATCGCCGTCTACAATGCGCGCGCGGGCGACTACGACGACTGCTTTCGCCAGGACCGGCCCGACCGCCATCTGCAAGCCTTCATCGACGCGCTGCCACACCCCGCACGGGTCCTCGACCTCGGCTGCGGCCCCGCCACCGCCTCGGCCTTCCTGCGCGCGGCCGGGCATGATCCCGATCCGGTCGATGCCTCGCCCGCGATGGTGGCGCTGGCCAATGAACGCCACGCCATCGGCGCCCGTCTTGCGAGTTTTGACGAGATAGACGCGGTCGCGGCCTATGACGGGGTCTGGGCCAATTTTTCGCTGCTCCACGCCGCGCGTTCCGACCTGCCGCGCCACCTTGGGGCGCTCCACCGTGCGCTGAAGGCCGGGGGGCTTCTGCATCTGGGCATGAAGACCGGCACCGGCGAAGGCCCGGACGCGCTTGGCCGTTTCTACTGCTACCATACGGTCGGGGCGTTGCGCGGCCTCCTGACAGATGCCGGTTTCACCGTGCTGGCCGAAACCGAAGGCACGGAAAAGGGCCTTGCCGGAACGCTCGACGCTTTCGTGATCCTGCTCGCGCAGCGCGCTTGACCGGCCCGCGCAACACAGGCACCTTCGCCGGACCCGAGGCCGGAGGTTCCCGATGTCGCCCGAATATCTGTTGACCACCCTCGTCGTCTGCCTCGCGCCGGGCATCGGCGTCGTCTATACGCTGTCGGTCGCACTGGCGCAGGGGATGCGGGGCGGGTTCTGGGCCTCGGTCGGCTGCACACTGGCGACCATCGTCCACATGGCCGTCGCTGTGGCGGGGCTTGCCGCGATCCTGCATTCCTCCGCCGTCCTGTTCCAGACGGTGAAATTCGCGGGCGTCGCCTACCTCATGTGGATGGCCTGGGGGACGCTGAGGGGCGCGGGCGGGCTGACGCTGCAAGCTGCCGCCCCGCAACCGGCGGGCCGGATCGTCTGGCGCGGGATCGCGCTGAACCTTCTGAACCCCAAGATCCCGATGTTCTTCCTGGCCTTCCTGCCACAGTTCCTGTCTCCCGGCGACGGAACCCGCACCATTATCGAGCTGGGCTTCGGCTTCGCCGCCATGACCTTCGCGGTGTTCATCGGCTACGCCGCGCTTGCCGCCTCGGGGCGCGAGGCAGTGCTGTCGCGTCCCGCCGTCATGGCCTGGCTGCGCCGCGCCTTCGCCGCCTCTTTCGCGGCCCTTGGCCTGCGCCTTGCGATGGAGAGGGCCTGAGCGCCGGTTGACCGCCCGCCCCCCGCGCCCTATCCCCTCAGCGAACCGAACGGGGGACCGATGCCAGAGCTTTTCGCCTATACCGACGGAGCCTGCTCCGGCAATCCCGGCCCCGGCGGCTGGGGTGTGCTGATGATCGCGCGCGAGGGGGAGACGGTCGTCAAGACCCGCGAGTTGAACGGCGGCGAGGCCGACACAACCAACAACCGGATGGAGCTTCTGGCGGCGATCTCGGCGCTTGAGGCGCTAAAGCGCGACACGGAAATCACCGTCGTCACCGACTCTGCCTATGTGAAGAACGGCGTGTCGCAATGGATCCACGGCTGGAAGCGGAACGGCTGGAAGACCGCCGACAAGAAGCCGGTGAAGAATGTCGACCTCTGGCAAAGGCTGGATGAGGCCCGCGCGCGGCACCGCGTCACCTGGGAATGGATCAAGGGCCATGCCGGCCACCCTGAAAACGAACGCGCGGATGAGCTTGCCCGCGCGGGCATGGCGCCCTTCAAGCCGAAGAAACCCCATGACGCTGCCTGAGCTTCTCGATTATGCCTCGGTCTTCGTCTTTGCGCTCACGGGCGCGCTGGTGGCCAGCCGGGCGCAGCTTGACATCATCGGATTTGCCTTCGTGGCCAGCCTGACGGCCGTCGGCGGCGGCACGCTGCGCGACGTGCTGCTGAACCGCGATCCGGTGTTCTGGATCGCCCAGCCCGCGCTGATCGGCGTTGCCGTCGCCGCGGCAACCCTCGTCTTCTTCACCGCCCATCTGTTCGAAAGCCGCCTGAAAGTGCTGACCTGGCTCGACGCGCTGGCGCTGTCGGTCGCGGTTCCGGCGGGTGTCGGAGTCGCGCTGGCAGCCGGGCATCACTGGGCCGTCACCCTCATCATGGGGATCGCCACCGGCTGCTTCGGCGGCCTCATGCGCGACGTGGTGTGCAACGAGGTACCGCTGGTCCTGAAACAGGGGGAGCTTTACGTTACCGCGGCATTTGCGGGCGCCGCCGCCGCGGTGCTGGCGCTGCACCTGACCGCGCCCGGCCCCGCGCTTCTGATCTGCGCCGCCGTCACCTTCGCGCTGCGGGCCGGAAGCCTGACCTTCGGCTGGCGCCTGCCGGTCTACAAGGCCCGCCCGCCGCGCGTCTAGCGCCGCCCCGGCCCGTAGGTGTTCCAGAGCCAGATCAACGCCATCGCCCCCAGAACCGCCCCGACAAAGCCCGAGGCGAACCCCGCGATCGCAAGCGCCATGCGCAGGACAAAGCCACCGACGATCGCCCCCAGCACACCGATGGCGATGGTGGTGACGATGTCGGTCTGAAGGTCCATCAGCCGCGTAGCGATGAAGCCCGCCGCCGCCCCGATGATGATAAGCCAGATCACGACCATGCCCGCCTCCGCGCTGTGCTTTGTGCAATATGGGGATGCGGGCGGCCCAGGGAAAGCGTCACGCCAGCCGTTCCGGCAGGGACAGCCCGCGCAAGACCTCGGCCACCGGCATCGGCCGCTTGCCCTCGCGCTGCGCCTCGGTCACCTCGACCGCGCCGGTGCCGCAGGCCACGGTAAAGCCCGACAGAACCTGCCCCGGCGCCCCCTGCCCCGCCACCAGCCGTGAGCGGAGAAGTTTCACCCGCTCTCCACCGACCTCGACCCATGCGCCGGGAAAGGGCGACAGGCCCCGGATCAGCCGGTCGACCTCCGCCGCCGGGCGGGTCCAGTCCACCCGCGCCTCGGCCTTGTCGATCTTCGCGGCATAGGTCACGCCCGCCTCCGGTTGCGGCATCGGCACCAGGCCCTCCAGCCCGGCCAGCGCCTCGACAATCGCACCGGCCGCGAGGGCCGACAGCCGGTCATGCAACGCGCCCGTCGTCTCCTCCGCGCCGATCGTCACCTCCCGACGCAGCAGCACCGGCCCGGTATCCAGCCCCGCCTCCATCTGCATGATGCAGACCCCGGTTTCCGCATCGCCCGCCATGATTGCCCGGTGGATCGGCGCCGCCCCGCGCCAGCGCGGCAGAAGCGAGGCATGGATGTTCAGGCAGCCCTGCACCGGCGCCTCCAGAACCGCCTGCGGCAGGATCAGCCCATAGGCCACGACCACCGCCACATCGGCCTGCAGCGCGGCGAATTCCGACTGCGCCGCCGCGTCCTTCAGGCTTACGGGATGGCGCACCGGCAGGCCCAGCGCCGCGGCCCGGACCTGCACCGGGCTCGGCCGGTCCTTCTTCCCCCGCCCCGCCGGGCGCGGCGGCTGGGTATAGACGCAGACAACCTCATGCGCCGCCGCCAGCGCGTCGAGCGCAGGAACCGAAAATTCGGGCGTCCCCATGAAGATCACGCGCATCGGCCGTTCCTTCTTCGTTGCGCAAATACTCCGCGGGGGTCCGGGGGCGCGAAGCCCCCGGCATCCACCCTATCCGCGCTTCTTCAGCTTTTCGGCCCGCGCCACCAGCATCTTGCGGCGCACGGGCGACAGGTGGTCGACATAGACCCGCCCGTTCAGATGGTCGATCTGATGCTGCACAGAGGTGGCCCAGAGGCCGACGAAATCGCGGTCCTCCATCTCGCCATCCTCGTTCAGGAACCGCACCGTCACCGCGCGGGGCCGCTCGATCACCGCCGAGACGCCGGGCAGGTTCGGGCTCGCCTCCTCATGCCGGCGCATCTGGACCGAGGCATGCAGCACCTCGGGATTGGCCAGTTTCACCGCCTGCCCGCGCTTGTCGGAACAGTCCACGACCGCAAGGCGCAGCCCGATCCCGATCTGCGGCGCGGCAAGGCCGTAACCCGGCATCGCGTCCATCGTCTCGACCATGTCGTCCCAGATCATGCGCACGGTCTCATTCACCCCGGCCACCGGCTCGGCCGGCACATGCAGGCGCCGGTCGCCATAGGGGATGAAGCGGCGGACGGTCACAGACGCGCCCGCTCGCGCTTCAGCTTCTCCATCTTCCGGGTGATGAGCTGGCGTTTCAGCGGCGTCAGGTAGTCGATGAACAGCTTGCCGTTCAGGTGGTCGATCTCATGCTGCACGCAGGTCGCCCAGAGACCGGCGAAATGTTCTTCCCGCTCGGACCCGTCGAGCGCCAGCCAGCGCACCTTGACCTCGGCGGGCCGCGTCACCTCGGCATATTGCTCTGGGATCGACAGGCAGCCTTCCTCATAGGTGTTCAGCGCCTCGGACGCCCATGTCACCTCGGGGTTCATCAGCACCATCGGGCGCGGCGCGGCCTCCGGGTCCTTGACGCAATCCATCACCAGGATGCGCGTCATCAGACCGACCTGCGGCCCGGCAAGGCCGACGCCGGGCGCGTCATACATGGTTTCCAGCATGTCCGAGGCAGCCATGCGCAGTTCCTCCGTGATCTCGGTCACGGGGTCGCAGCGCTTTTTCAGGCGCGGGTCGGGGTGGATCAGGATCGGGCGTGTCGTCATGGCCCGTGATTTAGGACATGGCCCCGCCGCGCGCAATGGGGCGGGGCCTTGCACCCAGCCGCGCGATGGCGGAAGGTCCCCGGACCAGCGGAGGACGTGACATGAGTTTGGACCGGGCCACGGATATGAGTTTTGACGAGATCATCGACCGTGTGGGGACCCATTGTTCGAAATGGGACAAGATGGAGGCTCTTTACGGGGTCGATCCGAAGGACGGCATTTCCATGTGGGTCGCCGACATGGACTTTCGCGCCGCGCCCTGCATCCAGCGCGCGGTCGAGGCGCAGTTGCGCCACGGGATCTACGGCTATTTCGGCGATGACGGCGCCTATCTCGATGCGATCCGCTGGTGGATGGAAACCCGCCATGGCTGGCAGGTCGCACCGGAGTGGATCTTTACCACCCACGGCCTTGTCAACGGCACCGGCATCTGTGTCGAGGCCTTCACGAAGCCCGGTGACGGCGTCGTCCTGATGACCCCGGTCTACCACGCCTTCGCCCGCGTCATCAAAGCCGCCGGGCGCGAGGTCGTCGAATGCCGTCTGGCGCGGGACGGCGGGCGCTATACGCTCGACATCGCCGCATGGGACGCGCAGATGACCGGGCGCGAAAAGATGATGATCCTCTGTTCGCCGCACAACCCCGGCGGTCGGGTCTGGACCGCCGCGGAACTGCGCCAGATCGCCGATTTCGCCCGGCGCCACGACCTGATCCTGATCTCGGACGAGATCCATCACGATCTGGTCTATCCCGGTCACAAGCATCTGGTCATGGCGACGGCGGTGCCGGAAATTGCGGACCGGCTGGTCACCATGTCCGCGACGACGAAGACCTTCAACATCGCGGGCAGCCATACCGGCAATGTCATCATCGCCGATGACCGCCTGCGCGCGGCTTTCGGCGCGAAGATGGCGGCGCTGGGCATTTCCGGCAACAGCTTTGGCATGCATATGGCGACGGCCGCCTATTCGCCCGAAGGCGCGGCCTGGGTCGATGCCCTCGTCGCCTATCTCGACGGCAACCGGAAGGTCTTCGATGCCGGGATCGGGGAAATTCCCGGCCTCGCCTCGATGCCGCTTGAGGCGACCTATCTCGCCTGGGTCGATTTCGCCGGTCTCGGGATGGGCGCGGATGCCGCGAACGCCCGTGTCGCGGGCGAGGCGCGGATCGCCGCCAATCACGGCGCGAGTTTCGGGGCGGGCGGCGAAAGCTTCCTGCGCTTCAACCTCGCCACGCCGCGCGCGCGGGTGGTCGAGGCGGTGGAGCGGCTGCAACAGGCCTTTGCCGACGTGCAATGACGGCGCTGAGGCGGCTTTTCCAGGCGATCCTGATCCTGACGGCGCTGGCGATCGGGGCGCTGGCGCTTTACCGCTACCGCCTGCCGGAACCGGCACCCGCGCCTCTGCCGCCGCTCAGCGGCCAGATCGACCGCATCCTGATCGAGAAATCGGCGCGCCGCCTGACCGTCTATCGCGACGGGGCGGCGCTTCGAACCTACACCGTGGCCCTTGGCTTCGCGCCCGAAGGCGACAAGGAACGGCAGGGCGACGGCAAGACGCCCGAGGGGCTGTTCAGGATCGACCGTCGCAATGCCAACAGCCGCTTTCACCTCTCGCTGGGGATCGACTATCCGCAGCGCGAGGACGTGATCCGCGCCAGCGCGGGCGGCTATGCGCCGGGCGGTGACATCTTCATCCATGGCCAGCCGAACGCGTTTTTCGGCAAGGCGACGCTGCGCCATGACTGGACAGCCGGCTGCATCGCCGTCGCGGATGCCGAGATCGAGGAACTGTGGCGCATCACACCCATCGGCACGCCGGTGGACATCCGACCCTAGCTGCGCGGAAGGTAGCCCACGGGCGCCTCATCGTCGCGGGCGTAGTCCAGCGGCGCGCGGTCGAATGTGGGGGTGGAGCGTTTCATGGTGCAGATCAGCTCCCCCGCCTCAATATCCGCTGCGATGATGAGCGAGTTGTACAGGTGCTTCGGCCCGTCATAGATATCGACCCGGCCGCGCAGCGCCTGCACCTGATCGGCATCCAGCGAAAAGCCCGTGTCCCAGTAGCGCAGGATCGGATAGACCTCCTCCCCCGCGTGAACGCACAGGCGCGAGCGTCGGCGTTGTTCCCGTTTGCGGGCCTCTTCCAGCCCTGCGCGGATTGCTTCCGGCAGATAATCCGTCATACCACGTTCCCCCCGACCCTCAGCATGGGCAGGTGGGACAAAATTGCAAGCCATTCCGGCGCTTATACCTGATCCTATGCCCAGTCGCGGCGTTAGGGGCGGTGCTGATGCCCCTGCGGCAACAATGCTGTGCGCCGGTGCAGAGGGGTTTTGCGCGGATGCGGATTGGGTTTGAGCGCCGCGCGGGCTACCTTTGGCCCTCGCGAACAGGAGGTCCGCATGGGGCAGCTCATCAACGGCACATGGCACAGCGGCTGGTATGACACCGCCGCCTCGGGCGGCGCGTTCAAGCGCGACACGGCGAAGTTCCGCAACTGGATCACCGCCGACGGCGCGCCGGGACCGTCCGGCACCGGCGGCTTCGGGGCCGAGGCGGGGCGCTATCACCTCTATGTCTCCTACGCCTGCCCCTGGGCGCATCGCACGCTGATCTTCCGCGCGCTGAAAGGGCTGGAAGACATGATCGGGGTTTCCGTCGTCCATCCCGACATGCTGGACGACGGCTGGACCTTCCGCACCGATTTTCCCGGCGCGACAGGCGACACGCTTTTCGGCGCGGCCTTCCTGCGGGACATCTACACCCGCGCCAAGCCCGACGCGACGGGCCGGGTGACGGTGCCGATCCTTTGGGACAAGGCGCGCGGCACGATCGTGTCGAACGAAAGCGCGGAGATTATCCGCATGTTCAATTCCGCCTTCGACGGGCTGACCGGGAACCACGACGATTACTGGCCCGTGTCCCTGCGCGATGAGATCGAGGCGCTGAACGCCCGCATCTATGACCGCGTCAACAACGGCGTCTACAAGGCCGGGTTCGCCACCGCGCAGGCCCCTTATGACGCCGCCGTCCACGCGCTTTTCGAAACGCTCGACTGGCTGGACGACCGGCTTGGGCAGTCCCGCTTCCTGCTGGGCGACCGCCCGACCGAAGCCGACTGGCGGCTTTTCACTACGCTGGTGCGGTTCGATTCCGTCTATCACCTGCATTTCAAGTGCAACCGGCGGCGGCTGATCGACTATCCGAACCTCTGGCCGTACACGCGCGATCTTTACCAATGGCCGGGGGTGGCGGGAACGGTGCATCTGGACCACATCGTCCGGCACTACCACTACAGCCACGACACCATCAATCCGAACCGGATCATCCCCATCAACCCGATCCTCGACTTCGCCGCCCCGCACGGGCGCGGCTGAGACGTCAGGGGGCGGAGCCGTAATGTTCCACCACCGCCGCAAGATCCTCGGGCGGGGTGCGTGAGGGCAGGAAGGCGCAGGCGTTCGGGATATGCTGAAAGATCGAGCCGTCGGAGAAGAAGCTGGTATTGGTGACGAAGATGATCTTCGCATCGGGGCGGCGATAGGCACAGTAATCGGCCACCGCGATCGCGCTGCCGCCGCCAAGGATCAGGTCCAGCACGACGATGTCGATCTCTTCCCGCTCGATATGGGTAACGGCGGCTTCCTGCGACTGGACCAGCGTGACCTCTGCCGAGAACCGCTCAACATGGCGTTTCCAGATCCAGCCCAGGTTCGGATCGCTTTCGACGATCAGTACGCGCATCGCCCCTCCTGCATGTCAGGAGGGCCTAATGGCGCGCTCCGCCCTGCGTTGTCAGAGATTCATCAACAATGCTTAAACAAATCTTAACGCTTGCCCAAAGGAATTCGGCATCAGGCGGCTTGTCGCCAATGCAAGGATTGATAGGCTGGCGCCCGTGTCAACCGGAGAGTGTCATGCGTCGTCTTTTCCCCATCCTTGCCCTGGCCCTGGCCCCGCAGATCGCGCTGGCCCAATGCGGCGGCAGTTTCGACGGTTTCGTCGGCGGGCTGGCCGCCGAGGCGCAGTCGAAGGGCTATGACAGCGGCACGGTAAACGCCTTCTTCGCCGGGGTCCGGCAGGATCAGAAGGTGCTGCGGGCGGACCGGGCGCAGGGCGTCTTCAGGAAGGATTTCATCGACTTCTCGCGCAGCGTCATCAGCGCGGGGCGGATCCAGAATGGCGGGCGGAACGCACAGAAATACGCCTCTGTCCTGAAACGTGCGCAGGCGGATTACGGCGTGTCGCCCGGTGTCCTGCTGGCCTTCTGGGCGCTGGAAACCGATTACGGCGCGGTTCAGGGCAACTTCAACACGCTGAACGCGCTGGTGACGCTGGCGCATGACTGCCGTCGGCCCGAGCTGTTCCGGCCGCAGATATTCTCTGCCCTCGAACTCTATAAACGCGGCGATTTCGATCCGCGCGGCACCACCGGCGCCTGGGCGGGGGAAATCGGACAGGTGCAGATGCTGCCCGACGACATCCTGCATAACGGCGTCGATGGCGACGGCGACGGGCATGTGCGGCTGAAGACATCCTCGGCCGATGCGCTGATGTCGGGGGCGAAGATGCTGCGCGACCTCGGCTGGCGGCGCAATGAGCCGTGGTTGCAGGAGGTGAAGCTGCCCGCCGATCTCGACTGGTCAAAGACCGGGCTGAACCATGAGCTTCCGGTCAGCCAATGGGCGGCGATGGGCGTGAAGGGCCGGTCAGGACCGCTGGCGCAGGGGTTGAAGGGGTCGATCCTGCTGCCGATGGGGCGCAAGGGGCCGGCCTTCATCGCCTACCCCAATTTCCGCGTCTATTTCGAATGGAACAAAAGCTTCGTCTACGTCACGACAGCGGCCTATTTCGCGACCCGGCTTGAGGGCGCCCCGGTCTACGATCCCGGATCGCCGGAGCCGGGCCTGTCGGACGGCGAGATGAAGAGCCTGCAAAAGAAGCTCTCCGCGAAGGGCCATGACGTCGGTGCCATCGACGGCATTCTCGGCGAAAAGACGCGCGAGGCGGTGCAGCGCGAGCAGGAGCGGCAGGGGATGCCCGCCGATGCCTGGCCGACCAGGGCGCTGCTGGGGCGACTGTAGGCGCGGCGCCTCAGCAGGGCGAGAAGATCGCCGCCAGTGTCGTGGCCTTGCAGGTCTTCGCCGCATCTTGGGCGGGAACCTTCATCCCGGCGGCGGCGAGGAGGAGAAACATCGTGGCGATGGAGATGACTTCGCGCATGGGCGTGATCCTTGACGGTTTGTTCACGGCCTGTTCTATGCGTTCATCATTAACACGAGGTTATCGCGGCGATCAGATTTCAATCCCCTCAACCGCAAGCTGTTCCCGCACAGCCGCGGCGCGCGGTTTTCGCATCATCACGAAACGGCCTGAGACGCCCGGAAGGCCCGCGAAGGACCAGCGCCCCTCGATCCGTTTGCGCGCGGCATCGACGGTTCCGGCATAGACCGGGTCGTCCCCCTGATCGAAGCCGAGATAGACCTTCACGAAACTGACCTCATCGCCGGAACACTGCCCGTCGATGCGCGCCTCAAGCGCAGCACCCCGGTCGTCGCGAAAAGTGTTGGGTTCAAAAATGCGCCCGCCCAGACTTCCCGACGACTCGGTCAGGTCCGCCTCGAACGAGACCGGCTCCATCGCCATCCCGTCATAGTCATAGCGGCCAAGCCAGCGGCCGCTCAGTCCGGGCGCATCAGGCAACCAGCGCCTCCGCCCGTTTCAGATCGACGCTGACCAGTTGGCTGACGCCCTGTTCCTGCATCGTCACGCCGAACAGGCGGTCCATCCTGCTCATCGTCACGGCATGGTGGGTGATGATAAGGAAGCGGGTATCGGTGCGCCGCGTCATCTCATCCAGGAGATCGCAGAAGCGGGTGACGTTGGCGTCATCCAAGGGCGCGTCAACCTCATCCAGAACGCAGATCGGCGCGGGGTTGGCAAGGAAGACGGCGAAGATCAGCGCCAGCGCGGTCAGCGTCTGTTCCCCACCCGACAAAAGCGACAGCGTGGCCAGCTTCTTGCCCGGCGGCTGGCACATGATCTCAAGCCCCGCCTCCAGCGGATCGTCGCTTTCGACAAGGACAAGGTTCGCCTCACCGCCGCCGAAGAGGTGGGTGAAGAGCATGCGGAAATTGCCGTTGACCTGTTCGAAGGCGGTCAGCAGCCGTTCGCGCCCCTCGCGGTTCAGGCCCGCGATCCCGGCGCGCAGCTTCTTGATCGCCTCTTCCAGATCGGCCTTTTCGCTGACCAGCGTGTCATGTTCGGTCTGGACCTCTTTCGCGTCTTCCTCGGCGCGCAGGTTGACCGCGCCCAGCGCGTCGCGCTGGCGGCGCAGGCGGTGGACATCGTTGTCCAGCGCCTCGGCCGGGGGCATCGCTTCGGGGTCGGCGTCAAGGCTTTGCAGAAGCGCCGCCGGGTCAAGCTCCGTCTCCTCGTGGATGCGCTCGACGGCATGGGCCACGCTTTCGCGGGCGGCCTCGGTGCGCGCCTCGGCCCGCGCGCGGGCCTCGCGCGCCTCGGACGCGGCGCGTTCGGCGGCGCGTTCGTGATCGGTCGCCTCACGCAGCGCCGTTTCCGCCCCGGCCAGCCGGTCGGCGGCGGCGCGGCGGCGGGTCTCGGCGGCGTCGATGGCCTCGCCCAGTTCGGCGCGCTTTGCGGCGATCTCGGCCGGCGCGGCAGAGGCTTCCTTCAACTCCGCCTCGGACGCCTCTTTCCGTTCGGCAAGTTCCGCGCTGCGCTTTTCGGCGGTCTCAAGCCGGTGGCGCCAGCCGGAGACCTCCTTGGTGATCTCCTGCCGCCGCTTCACCCGCGCCTCGCCCTCACGGCGGATCTCGTCATGGGCAGAGCGTTTGGCGAGCATCGTCATCCGCGCTGCCTCGACCGTCAGCTTGACGTCCTCGACCTCGGCCCGCGCCGAGGCGAGGTCGGGCAGCGCGGCAACGGCGGTTTCGGCCTCTTTCAGGCGGCTGCGCGCGCCCATTGCCTCTTCCTCATGCCGGGCGACGGCAAGGCGGGCGCTTTCCAGCTTGCCGCCCGCGATGGAACGGTCGGCCTCGGCCTTCGACAGCGCGCGCGAGGCATCGACCATGCGCCGGTCGGCCTCACGCCGCGCATCGCGCGCGGCGCGGTCGGCCTCGGTCGTCTCGGCCAGACGGCGGGTCAGGTGTTCGTGCGCCCGGCGCGCGCCCTCGGCCCGGCCATTGGCCTCTTCCAGATCGCGCTTCAGGTCGGTCAGCCGGTTCAACTGCTGAAGCCGCAACGCGGCGGCGGTCGGCGCATCCTCGGCCCCGGCGCGGAACCCGTCCCAGCGCCAAAGATCGCCCTCGACCGTGACGAGCCGCTGACCGGGTTTCAGAAGCGGTTGGAGGCGGGCGCCCTCGCCCCGTTCCACCAGACCGATCTGCCCGATCCGACGCGCAAGGACGGCGGGGACATTGACGACGGAGGACAGCGCGCGGACGCCTTCCGGCAGGGTCTGCGCATCCGAATAGCCCGGCAGTTCGGCCCAGCCGGACGCGCCGTCGGCACCAACCTCAGGCGCACGCAGATCATCGGCCAGCGCCGCCCCCAGCGCCTTTTCATAGCCCTTCTGCACCTCGACCCGGTCGAGCAACTGCTTGCCTGCCGAGGCTTCCCGCTCCACCAGTTTCAGCAGCGCCGCCGCCTCGGCCTTGAGCGCGCTCCATTCCCCTTCCGCCGACGAAAGCGCCGCGCGGGCCTCGGCCTCACGCGACTGGGCGTCGGTGCGCGCCTCATCGGCGGCGGCAAGGGCGGCCTCGGCGGCCTCGGCGGCGCTTGTGGCCCCGGCCTGCGCTGCCTCGGCGGTCTGATGGTCAGCGGCGGCACGGGTCAGCGCCGCCTCGGCCTCGGTCGCCGCCGATGCCGCCTTTGCCGCCTCGGCTTCGGATTTCTCCAGCGTGGAGCGGCTGTCGGCCAGCAGGCGGTGCGCCGACTGGTGGCGGGCGGACAGGCGGGCGACATCCTCGGTCAGTTCGGACAGCGCATTTTCCCGTTCCGACAGCACCCGTGCTGCGTCCTGCGACACCTCAAGCGCCTCGGCCAGACGGCTTTCATGGCCCTCGGCGGCCTTGGCGATCTGGTCCTGTTCCCATTCCAGCCGACCGATGGTTTCGCCCGCATCGCGGTTCAGGCCGGCTTCACGCTCCATGTCATGCGCCAGTTGCCCGATCCGGCCCTTCAGCGTCTCGATCGTCTGGACAGCGCGGTCCTCCTGATCCTTCAGCGTATCGCGCTGCACCTGAAGCCGTTGCAGGACGGCGGCCGCGATGGCCTCTTCCTCGCGCAGGGGCGGCAGGTCGGCTTCGCGTTCGCTGCGCGCGCGGGTGGACTGGCGCGCGGCGGCCTCGGCCTGCGCGGCCAGCTTCGTGCGTTCCGTCAGGTCGCCCTCGGCCGCCGCGCGGGCCTGATCGGCCTCGCGCCAGCGACGGTAGAGCAGCATCCCTTCGGTGCGCCGCAACTCTTCCCCAATCTCGCGGTAGCGCGCCGCCTGACGGGCCTGACGCGCAAGCTGGGCAAGCTGCTGGGCAAGCTGCTCGATCACGTCCTCGACGCGGGCGAGGTTCTGTTCGGTGCCGTTCAGCTTCAGCTCCGCCTCATGCCGGCGCTGGTAGAGACCGGAAATCCCCGCCGCCTCTTCCAGGATACGGCGGCGGTTCTTCGGCTTGGCGTTGATCAGCTCCGAGATTTGCCCCTGCCGCACCAGCGCGGGCGAATGGGAGCCGGTAGAGGCATCGGCGAACAGCATCTGGATGTCACGCGCCCGCACGTCCTTGGTGTTGGCCTTGTAGGCCGACCCTGCGTCGCGGGTGATGCGGCGGACGATCTCCAGCGCGTCCTGATCGTTGAAGCCCGACGGCGCGAGGCGTTCGGAATTGTCGATGGTCAGCGCCACCTCGGCAAAGTTCCGCGCCGGGCGGCTGGCGGCACCGGCGAAGATCACGTCCTCCATCCCGCCGCCGCGCATGGCCGAGGCGCGGTTTTCGCCCATCACCCAGCGCAGAGCCTCAAGCAGGTTGGACTTGCCGCAACCGTTCGGGCCGACAACGCCGGTCAGCCCCTCATGGATGATCAGATCCGTGGGGTCGACGAAGCTTTTGAAGCCGTTCAGACGCAGGCGGGTGAAACGCAAGACAGGGACGCCCCTTGATTCCGACAGGTCGTCAATGGTCGGCGCGATGGCGCTGCGTGTCAACAGAGCTACACCGCATATGGCGGAATGAAGCGAGTTATCCCCAAGATATTGGTCGCAGCTTTCGATTGACCCGGACGGCACGGGGGCGTCAAATCGCCCTGTCACAGAGGGGGCCGGGATGGACGGCGGAAGCGGGCGCTGCCTGTGCGGCGCGGTCAGGTACGACTTCGACGGGCCGCCCAACTGGCAGGCCCATTGCCATTGCGAAAGCTGTCGGCGGGCGACATCCGCGCCCTTCACCAGCTTCTTCGCCGTCGATCACGCGCGGCTGCGGTTTACCGGCATCGCGCCCGCGACCTACGCCTCCTCCCCCGGCGTCGCGCGCAGCTTTTGCCCGCACTGCGGATCGCCTGTCGCCTATCAAAGCCCCGCGCGGGCGCATGAGCTGGACCTTTACGCGCTGACGCTGGAGGATCCGTCGCAGTTTGCCGCGACCGTGCATGTGCATTTCAACGAACACCTGCCCTGGCTGCACCTTTCCGACGGTCTGCCGCGCGAATGGGCGCCCCGCCGGATGGCGGCGGAGGAGGATTTCGGCCCCGTCCTGTCGCTGATCCGCGCGGCCTTCGCCTTTATGGAGGGGCGCATCGACCCGCCAAGCTCCATGCACCGTCTGACCGCCGCCGCGCTGGCCGATCATGCGCGTGAGGCAGAGGTCTGGGTGGCCGAGGAAACCGGCCAGCCTGTCGCCTGCATGGTGCTGACCCCGCGCGCCGATACGCTTTACCTTGGCAAGCTGGCGGTTGCGGACACGCATCGCGGGCAGGGACTGGGGCGGCAGATGGTGGATCACGCGCTGGCCCGCGCCAGGCCGCTGGGTCTGCCGCGCGTGACGCTTCAGACCCGCGTCGAACTGACCGAAAATCACGCCGCTTTTGAGGCGATGGGCTTTCGCAAGACCGGCGCCACGGCCCATGCGGGCTATGACCGGCCGACCTCCCTCACCTATGCGCGCGACACCTGACCCTCAGGCCCGCCCGGCCGCGGCCGACAGCGATTGCGGGTCGATGCCCAGCGTCCCCAGCGCGCGGGACCACTTCGTCTCATCCTGCCCCGAAAAGACCAGATCGGGCGAGGCGTCGCAGGTCAGCCAGCCGTTGTTCAGGATCTCATCCTCCAACTGCCCCGGCCCCCAACCGGCATAGCCAAGCGCGAGAAGCGAGGATTGCGGCCCGTCGCCCAGCGCGATGGCCTGAAGCACGTCGAGCGTCGCGGTCATCCCGAAGCGTTCGTCGATCTTAAGGGTCGATCCTTCGCCGCCGTAATCGCTGGAATGCAGGACGAAGCCGCGCACGTTTTCGACCGGGCCGCCGAAATGCACCCTGATGCCGCGCGCCGGGTCGTCGGGGACGGGAATATCAAGCTGGCGCAAAAGCTGGCCGAAGGTCAGATCGGGTGACGGCTTGTTCACGATCAGCCCCATCGCCCCGTCGCCCGAATGGGCGCAGAGAAAGACCACGCTGCGTTCGAAACGGGGATCGCCCATGCCGGGCATCGCGATCAGGAGCTTGCCGCTGAGGTTCATCTCTCGCCTCCTTAGGAAAGCATTGCGTCCGGGGCGCCGGGACACAAGGGGCGACGTGTCGCGACGGGCGGAAAACTCTTCGTGATGTTGCAGCTTCGCGCTTTCAATCGGCAGAAGCTTGCCCGATTTTGGCGCCATGACGCAGAAAGCCCGCCCCCTCGCCTGTCTCGCCGCCGCCTTGATCGTGGTCGCCGCCCCCGTGCTGGCCGAAACGCCGCCCTCGCCCGTCCTGCGGGCGGAGCTGATCGACGGCTGGCAGATGCAGTCCGGGCATGAGATGGCCGCGCTGCGCCTTGTCCTTGCGCCGGGGTGGAAGACCTACTGGCGCGCACCGGGGGAGGCCGGGGTGCCGCCGCGCTTCGACTGGGCCGGATCGCAGAACCTCAAAGGCGTCACGATCCACTGGCCGCGGCCTGAGATTTTCGATCTGAACGGGATGCGGACCTTCGGCTATCACGACGGGCTGGTCCTGCCGATCGAGTTGACGCCGGGCGACCCGTCGGCGCCGATCCGGCTGAAGGCCGATGTCGAACTGGGCGTCTGCAAGGAAATCTGCGTGCCGATGCAACTGACCCTGACCGGCGATGTCCAGCCCGGCGGCGACGCGGTGCCAGAGATACGCCGCGCCCTGTCGGATCAGCCGGAACAGGCGCAGGCGGCGGGCCTTAGCGCCGCGAAATGCTCTGCCGAGCCGATCCGCGACGGGATGCGCCTGACAACCGCGCTGTCGCTACCGAAGGTCGGGCCGGATGAGGTGACGGTCGTGGAACTGGCCGATCCGACGGTCTGGGTCTCCTCGACCGAGACGGTGCGTAAGGGCGGCATGCTTCAGGCCACCGCCGATCTGGTCCCGGCTTCGGCGAAGCCCTTCGCGATTGACCGTTCCTCCATCCATATCACGATCTTCGGCGGCAACGGCCGGGTGGTAGAGCTTCAGGGCTGCGCTGGCTGATCCCGGCGCAGGACCATCGCCCCGATAGCCCAGCCCAGAACTGCCACCGCCAGCGCCCCCAGCGCGAAGGCGATCATCGCCGGGACCAGCGGCGCCGCCGTCCAGATCGCCACGCCCAGCGTTGCCGCAAAGACCGCCACCATGGCCAGCGCCGACCCCTGGACCACACGGCGGATCGGCGCGGCCCGGCGCGCCCGGCGATAGGCGCGCAGATGGCGCGACAGGTCATGCTGGATGCCGATCATCGCAGGCACGATCAGCAGCACAAGGACCATGCCGAAGCCCAGCCCGTAGCAAAGCGTGATGACCGTCGGTTTCAGGAACTGCGCCTGGCGCGAGCTTTCGAACAGAAGCGGCGCAAGACCAAGGACCGTGGTCGCCGTGGTCAGGAAGACCGGGCGCAAACGGTCCGCCACCCCGTCGACGATGGAGGGGATCAAGCCGCGCCGTTCGGCATATTCGTCGATGGTGGAGATCAGCACGATGGCATCGTTGATGATGATCCCCGACATGCCGATCATTCCGACGATGGAGAACATCGAAACCGGCACGCCCCAGGCATCGTGGCCATAGACAGCGCCGATCAGGCCCAGCGGGATGACCAGCATCACGACAACAGGCCGCGTCCAGCTTGAAAAGATCCAGGCGAGGATCGCGTAGATCGCCAGCAGCGCCGCCGTCAGGCCGATGACGGCATCGTTGAGGAATTGGGTTTCCTGCTCGCTGAGGCCGGAAAGATCATAGGTCACGCCATATTCGCTGGCGATGTCGGGCAGGATCTGCTTGTCGAGCCGGTCGAGGATTTCGGTCAGGCGATCCGCATTATCCTCGGACACCGCGCCGGTGACCGATACGACCTGCTTGCCATTCTCGCGCACGACCTTGGAAAAGCCCGAGGTCGCATCGAAGGTGACGATGTCGGACAGCGGCACATAGCCGCCCGACGGGGTGCGAAGCAGCGTGCGGTCGATGAAATCCGAGGTCAGGTCGCGTTCCGGCAGCTTGACCATGACCTTCATGCTGCGCGTCCCGTCGGGGAAGCTCGCCGCCTCTACCCCGTCAAGCCGGTGGCGCAGTTCCGCGCCGACGCTATCGACGGTGAAGCCCAGCGCGCGGCCCTGCGGGGTCAGGGTCAGGATCAGCTCGTTCTTGTCATAGGGCAGCGAATCCTCAAGCGAGGACACTTCGGGGAAGACGACCAGCGCGCGTTTCAGCGCCTCGGCCGCCTGTTTCAGCGTCGTGGCGTCATTGCCCGACAGTTCCACGTCGATATCGTCCCCCGCCGGCCCCCAGCGGCCGCCCCGGAACGCCAATTCGTTGATCAGCGGGCTGTGCGGCGCGGCCTCTTGCAGCGAGGCGACGAAGTCATTGCTCGTCCAGGGGCGCAGGTCGGGATCGCCGAGTTCTATCGACACCGCGCCCTTCAGGTCGCGTTCGGTGTTCTCCGACGTGGACAGCCCGCGCCCGACATTCGACCCCACCTCTCCGGTGACGAATTTCAGCGGCTCGACCCCGTATTTGTCCCGATACTCCTGCGCGACCTTCGCGACGGTGTCCTGAAGCGCGCGCATCACCGCCTCGCTGTCCGCGCGGGTGGCGCCGGGCAGCATGGTGAAATTGGCGTCGATGGTCGATTGTTCGGGCGAGTTGAAAAAGCGCCACGGAACGTCGCCGCGGATGAACTTCGCCGCCTGAAAGCACAAAAGCGCGATGGCCGCCGCCACGACCGGATAGCGCGCCCAGAGGACGAAACGCGTCAGCGGCCGCATCCCCCGGTCGCGGACCCAGCCAAAGCCCCGGTTCACCACCCGCGAGGGCGCATCGTACCAATGCCCGCGCGAGGCTTTCGACAGCGCATGGGCCATGTGGTTCGGCAGGATAAGGAAGCATTCGATAACCGAAGCGGCAAGGACGACCGTGACGGTGAAGGGAATATCCTGAATCATGTCGCCAAAGCGGCCCGACAGGGCCGTCAGGCCAAGGAAGGCGGCAATCGTCGTCAGGGTCGAAGACAGCACCGGCGCGGCCATCCGGCTGACGGCGGTTTCGGCGGCGACCAGCGGCGGTTCGCCCAGTCGTCGGACGCGAAAATCGGTGTGTTCGCCGATGACGATGGCGTCGTCCACGACGATACCAAGGGTCAGGATCAGCGCGAAAAGCGAGATCATGTTGAAGGTCAGCCCGAAGGCCTGCATCATCGCCACCGCCGCGAGCATGGCGACCGGAATGCCCGCCGCGACCCAAAAGGCGGTGCGCGCGTTCAGGAACAGGAAGAGGATCGCGATCACAAGGCCAAGGCCCATCGCGCCGTTCTGGATCAGGATATCCAGCCGCGCCCGGATGTCGTCGGACCGGACCCGGATCATGTCGATCGTCACCCCGGCGGGCAGCGTCTGACGCATCTCTTCCGCGACCTTCTCGACGGTTGCCTGAATGTCGAGGGAATCGCCCTGGGCAGAACGGTCGATCCGTAGCGAAATCGCGGGGTTGGGGCCGACGAAGACCGAATGGATTTCCTGGCTGCCCACGGCATGAACGCGCGCGATGTCGGCCAGCCTGAGATTGGTCCCGTCAGGGGCGGATTTCAGCACCACGTCGCCCAGTTCCGTGGCGCTGCGCCGTTCGGCCCCGGCGCGCAGGCGCGACGATCCGTCGGTCACCTCACCCGCCGGGGCGGCGTTGACCTCGGCCCCGATCCGCTGGGCGATCTGCGACAGCGTCAGGTCGTGGCGGATCAGTTCGGCCAGCGGCACCTCGATCCGCATTTCGGGATCGGGCAGGTCCTCGATCGTGGCGCGCGTCACCCCGGCGGCGAAGAGGCGAAGCAGGAATTCATCCCCGAACTGCAAAAGCTGCGCGGGCGACACCGGCCCCGACATGACGACATTGCTGACCCGGTCGCGCCAGGCGCGGCGCACGATCTGCGGGGTGTCGGCATCCTGCGGCAGGTTGGTGACACTGGCGACGGCGGTTTCCACGTCATTGAGCGCGCGCGACATGTCCCAGCCCGGCTCGAATTCGAGGATGACGGTCATGCCGCCCTCACGCGAATAAGAGGTCGCGTTGTCCACCCCTTCAACCGCCATCAGGCCGGGTTCGAGAAGCTGGGTGATACCGCGATCCACGTCCTCTGGCCCGGCGCCCTTCCAGTCGACGCCGACATTGATCTGCTGGATGATGACGTCGGGGAAATACTGCGCCCGCATCCGGGGCAACGCCGCAAGCCCGGCGGCGATCAGGAGCACAAGCACCAGATTGGCGGCCGTGGCATGGCGCGTGAAATAGCCAAGAAGCCGGTTCGCCTGGGGAAACCTGTCGCCCTGCCCCGCCATCTATCCGCCCATCCGGGCTTCGATCCGCTGCACCGTCGCCGCCGGGACCCGATCCTCGCGCAGTTGCGCCAGAAGCCGTTCCTTGGCATCCGCCCCCATCTGCCCGCTGCCCTCGACGAAGGAAATCAGCGCCGCGCGGCGTTCCGGCGTCAGGTCGATCATGGTGCTGTCGCGCCCTGCTTCCGGGGCTTCGGATTTTTCGTCCCCGCGCACCGGGCGGACAAGGATACCCGCCCCCAGAAGCGGCGAGTGGTCGATGATGACCTCGCGCCCGGCAAGATCGCCGACCCGGACGATGACGGCGTCACCCTGGCGGCGGACGATCTCGGCCGGGGCTGCCTCAAGCCGGTTTTCCGCGCCTACCAGAAGCAGGTTGCCATCGGGTCCGACCGCAACGGCGGGAAGAAGGGCGACCCCGTCAATCGGTGCCTCGGCAACGGTGACGGTGACGAAATCGCCCGGCTTCAGCCCGACGGGGTCCTTCAGCGTCGCAAACAGAAGTCGCCCGCTGACGCCCGCGCCCACCGTCGCATCGACGCGCGAAAGTGTGCCGGTCGCGCCGAAATGGCCGCTGCTCGTCTCAAGCTCAACGATCACCGGCAGGGCGGCCAGTCGCCCTTCGGCATCGGCAAGGTGGCTGTATTGTTCGGTCGAGACGCGGAACGACACCTCAAGGTCGTTCGGATCGACAAGCTCCCCCAGTTTCTCCGACTTCGCGACCAGCCCGCCCGCGACGACCGTGACGCCGGTCAGGACGCCCGCGAACCCGGCCCGCAACTCCGTCTCTGACAGACGCCGTTCGGCCTCTGCCAGCGTCAGCTTCTGCATCTCAAGCGCGGTCTTCGACTGATCGGCCCGCGCCTGCGCCTGCGCAAGGCTTTGCCTGCGCGAGACAAGGCTCTGGTTCGCGGTCGACAGGGCAAGTTCGGCCGTCTCGATATCCGTCGCGGTACCGAAACCACGCTCACCGATGCCCTTTTGGCGGTCATAGGCGCCCTGGCGCAGGGTGACCTGTTCCTCGGCCACCTTCAGATCGGCCTGGGCAAGCTCCAGCGCATAGGCGGCATCGCGCACCTCGGCCTCGGCATTGGTCAGCCCGGCACGGGCCAGTGCGACGGCCGATTGCGCGTCGGCGGGATCGGTGCGCACCAGAAGCTGCCCCGCCGTGACACGCGCGCCATCGGCAAGGTCGGGGGCAAGTTCCACCACCTCCCCCGCCGCGGGGGCGCGCAGTTCCAGCGTCCGGCGGCTTTGCACCTCGCCATAGGCGGTCAGGCTGGGCGCGATGCGCTGCGGCTCAAGCCGCGCGACACGGGCGCTGAAGGACCGTTCGGCCGAGGGGCGCCCCGCCATGCTGGGCGCGGTGCGGATGTCGATCGCGGATTTGAGCGCGGCAAAACCGGCCGCGAGAAACCCCAAGGTTATCGCGAACAGAAAAAGACCCGTCAGGCTTCGCGTCAGAAACCGCATGTTTCCCGTCAGTTAGGACCCTTACGATGGTATATCGGGCGGCGCCAAGATCAAAGCGTTTCACGATATACGCGCGAAGCTGTTACTTCCGTCGCAAATGTTCGTCGAGACGGGGCATAATTTCCACGAAATTGCAGGGCTGATGACGGTAATCGAGCTGCCATTTCAGAATCTCGTCCCAGGCGTCCTTGCAGGCCCCGGTGCTGCCGGGAAGCGCGAAGAGGTAGGTACCGCCCGCCACGCCCCCGGTCGCGCGGCTTTGCACGGCGCTGGTGCCGATCTTCTGCATCGACACCATGGTGAAGACGGTGGCGAAGGCCTCGATCTCTTTCTCATAGACGTCGCGATGCGCCTCGACCGTCACGTCGCGCCCCGTCAGGCCGGTGCCGCCGGTCGAGATGATGACATCGACGCCCGGATCGGCCACCCAGGCGCGCAGTTGCGCCGCGATCTCTGCCCGTTCGTCCTGCACGATCCTGCGGTCGGCCAGCAGATGCCCCGCCCCCGTCAGCCGCGCCACCAGCGTGTCGCCGGAACGGTCCTCGGCCAGGGTACGGGTATCCGACACGGTCAGAACCGCGATGCGGACCGGGATGAAGTCCTTGCTTTCGTCGATACGGCTCATGCGCGGCTGTCCCATGCGAGTTTGGCGGCCAGAAGGCCGAAGACCGAGGCCGAGGCCCAGCGCAGCGCGCGTTCGACCCTGAGGTCACGCGCCAGCACCTTGCCGATGCCACCCGCGCCCCAGCCGACGGCCCCGTTGATGAAGAAACCCCCGATGGCGATGATCGCCCCGAAGATCAGGAACTGCCCCAGCACCGCCCCGCGCGCGGGGTCCACGAATTGCGGAACGAAGGCAAGGATGAAGAGGATCACCTTGGGGTTGGTGACGTTGACCAGAAACCCGTCGCGGAAGGCGCGCGATACCCGCACCTTCGGCGCATCCGCCACCACCAGCGGCGCGCGGAGCGTCCGCCAGGCAAGGAAGAGAAGATAGCCGATCCCGGCCCAGCGGATCCCCTCGAAGAGACCCGGCAGCGAGGCGACAAGCGCGCCAAGGCCAAGGCCCGCCAGGGCGACATTCAGCATCGACCCCGCCGAGACGCCCGCGCTGGCCGCCACCGCCGGACGCGGCCCGCCGCGCAAACCTTGGGCCAGGCAGAACATCATGTCCGCCCCCGGCGTCAGGTTCAGCGCCAGCGCCGCCGGGATGAAGGCGGCAAGGGTCCAGGGATCGACGATCATCGCGGCTTCCCCAGCTTCGCCTTGATCTCCAGCAAATCCGCCCAGGCCTCGCGCTTGGCGGCCGTGTTGCGCAAGAGATAGGCCGGGTGGGTCATCGGCATGGCGGGTTTTCCAAAGGCCTCGGCCCAGGTGCCGCGCAGCCGCAGGATGCCCTTGCGGCCCAGCGCCGCGAAGCAGGAGGTGTTGCCCATCAACACGATCACGTCGGGGTTCACGAACTCCACATGTCGCGTCACGAAAGGCAGCATCATCGCGATCTCTGCCGGGTCCGGGTCACGGTTCTGCGGCGGGCGCCAGGGCATGACATTGGTGATGTAAAGCGCCTCTTCGGGGTGGTGCGCGGTGCGCGACAGGCCGATGGCGGCGAACATGCGGTCCAGCAATTGCCCCGCGCGGCCGACGAAGGGTCGGCCCTCGATATCCTCGTCACGCCCCGGCGCCTCGCCCAGGATCAGCACCCGCGCCTGCGGGTTGCCATCGGCAAAGACGAAGTTGCGCGCGCCCTTCTTCAGCTCGCAATGCTCATAGCCCGCCTGAATCGTGGCGAGCGTTTCCAGCCCGGTGGCCCCGGCGGCGGCCTCTCTCGCGGCTTCGACCGGATCGACGGCATCCTCCACCACCGGCGCTTGCATCGCCGGGGCGGGCTTCGGCGCCTGAACCGCGACCTCGTAGCGGTTGACCGGCACCTCGCCAATCGCCTCATCCGCGCCAAGCTCCATCTGCCATTCCAGCAGGGCCTGCGCGGCGTGATAGTCGATCTGGGCGAGGTCGGGCGTCATGGCCGCCACGTTATGACGCGGCGCGGGCGGCCACAAGCGGGCGCATTCGCCGTTGCCCGGCCCGGCGGCATTTGCCATAAGCGGGGCGAAACGGGGACCGGAGCCTGCCATGACCTTCCGCGCGCGTCACCTTCTGGGGATCGAACATCTGGCCCCGGAGGAGATTCGTGCCGTCCTCGACCTGGCCGAAACCTATGTCGAACTGAACCAGCGCACGGTGAAGCATTCCGACGCGCTGGAGGGCATGACCCAGATCAACATGTTCTTCGAGAATTCCACCCGCACGCAGGCGTCGTTCGAACTTGCGGGCAAGCGGCTGGGCGCGGATGTGATGAACATGTCGGTCGCCCATTCATCGGTGAAGAAGGGTGAGACGCTGATCGACACCGCGCTGACGCTGAACGCGATGCATCCCGACCTGCTGGTCGTGCGCCACCCGGCAAGCGGAGCGGTGGACCTTCTGGCGCAGAAGGTGAACTGCGCGGTCCTGAACGCCGGCGACGGGCGGCATGAACACCCGACGCAGGCGCTTCTGGATGCGCTGACGATCCGCCGCGCCAAGGGCCGGATTCAGCGCCTGACCGTGGCGATCTGCGGCGACATCGCGCATTCCCGCGTGGCGCGGTCGAACCTGATCCTGCTTGGCAAGATGGAAAACCGCATCCGCCTGATCGGCCCGCCGACACTGATGCCCTCGGGTGTGCAGGACCTTGGCTGTGAGGTCTATGAGGACATGCGCGAGGGGCTGAAGGATTGCGACGTGGTGATGATGCTGCGCCTCCAGAAGGAACGGATGGACGGCGGCTTCATCCCGTCCGAACGTGAATATTACCACCGCTACGGGCTGGATGCCGAAAAGCTCGCCATGGCGAAGGACGACGCCATCGTCATGCATCCAGGCCCGATGAACCGGGGGGTGGAGATCGACGGCGAGCTGGCCGACGACATCAACCGTTCCGTCATTCAGGATCAGGTGGAGATGGGCGTGGCGGTGCGCATGGCCTGCATGGACCTTTTGGCGCGGAACCTGCGGGCAGAGCGGGGCGCGAGGGCCGTGGGGGTGATGGTTTGAGCGGGGCGCATCACGACAGAGGACCGCGACCGACCGAGGCGGGGGCGGGAACCGCGCCCGCCTGGGGGCGGGCGGACGCGGTCCGGTCCGCAGGCGGACCGGGAAGGGCGGGAGAGGTCCCTGGAATCCCCTCCCTCATCCTCGCAGGACAGATGGCCCCTGATACACACGGCGCCTCGGCGACCGCGACACCTGTCGCGCGCCGATGGACGACGTGAACTCCGGGGCAAGGTGCATGGCCGAACGCGATCCTGTCCTGAACTACCGCCCCGGACCGCAGGCGGAGGTACCGCTGGCTGAGGGTGAAGAGGTGCTTGCCACCTTCCTGCCCGACCCTGCCCGCTACTGGCAGGACACCTTCTGGCTTATCGCCTTCTTCACCGTCGTCGTGGGCGTGATCTTCATTGCGATCGGCAAGGCAGCCGAAATCTGGGTGGGCGCGCTTGGGGTAACGCTTGCCCTCGTCTTCCGGGCCGTCTTCTTCCGGTCCGAGGTCTTTGCACGCCGCTGGCGGCTGACCCCGACGCGCCTGATCGGCCCGCAGGGCCGGGTCGCGGGACTGGGCCAGATCGCGCAGGTCAGAAGCCTGATGGGGGATGTACAGATCGTCACCTCAGGCGGCGAAAAGCACCTGATCCGCCACCTCAAGACTGCCAGGCAGGCCGTCGAGCAGATCGAGACCGCCATCGACACCTACCGCAACTCCGGGGATCGAAGATGACCACCCTCCTCACCAATGCCCGCCTGATCGACCCCGAGGGGCTGACCGAAATCCCCGGCAGCCTGCTGATCGAGAACGGCGTCATCGCCGGGGTCGGCGACGTCACCGCCCCGAAGGGCGCGACGGTCATCGACTGCGGGGGCAAATGCCTCGCCCCCGGCATCGTGGACCTTGGCGTCAAGATCGGCGAACCGGGGGAGCGGCACAAGGAATCCTTCCGCTCTGCCGGTCTTGCGGCCGCCGCCGGGGGCGTGACCACGATCATCGCGCGGCCCGACACCAACCCCGCCATCGACAACCCGGAAACGCTCGAATTCGTCACCCGCCGCGCGGCGGAGGCCTGCCCCGTCCGCATCCGCCATATGGCCGCGCTGACCAAGGGCCGCGAGGGGCGGGAGATGACGGAGATCGGGTTCCTCCTCGATGCCGGGGCAATTGCCTTCACCGATTGCGACCATGTCGTCACCGACACCAAGGTCCTGTCGCGCGCGCTGACCTATGCGAAATCCCTCAACGCCCTTGTCATGGGCCACCCGCAAGAGCCGATCCTGTCGGCAGGGGCCGCCACGACGTCGGGCAAGTTCGCCTCGCTTCGCGGCCTGCCCGGCGTGTCGCCGATGGCCGAACGCATCGGGTTCGACCGTGAGATGGGGATGGTGGAGATGACGGGGGCGAAGTACCACTTCGACCAGATCACCACCGCCCGCGCCCTGCCACCGCTGGAACGCGCCAAGGCCAACGGCTTTGACGTGACGGCGGGGACCTCCATCCACCATCTGACGCTGAACGAATTCGACGTCGGCGACTATCGCACCTTCTTCAAGGTCAAGCCGCCGCTCCGGCCCGAGGATGACCGGATCGCGGTGGTGGAGGCCGTCGCCTCGGGCCTGATCGACATCATCTCATCCATGCACACGCCGCAGGACGAGGAATCGAAGCGTCTCCCGTTCGAGGACGCCGCAAGCGGGGCGGTGGCCTTGGAAACCTTCCTTCCGGCCGCGATGCGACTTTACCACGCCGGGCAGCTGACCCTGCCGCAACTGTTCCGCGCCATGGCTCTGAACCCCGCCCAGCGGCTCGGCCTGCCGCAGGGGCGCCTTGCGACAGGCGCGCCTGCCGATCTGGTCCTTTTCGATCCCGACGCGCCCTTCGTGCTGGACCGCTTCAAGCTGAACTCCAAATCCAAGAACACGCCGTTTGACGGGCAGCGGATGGAGGGTAAGGTGCTTGGCACATGGGTGGACGGCAAACGGGTATTCCCGGGGGAGGCGTAGATGCCAGCGTTCGACACCGGCGCGCTTACGCTGATCGTGATCGCCCTGCTGGGCTATCTTCTCGGCTCCATCCCTTTCGGCGTTCTGGTGACGCGCTTCATGGGGCTGGGCGATCTGCGCAAGATCGGCTCGGGCAATATCGGCGCGACCAACGTTCTGCGGACCGGCAACAAGGCAGCGGCCTTCGCGACGCTGATCCTTGACGGCGGCAAGGGGGCTGTCGCGGTCCTGCTCGCCCGCGCGCTGACCGGGCATGAGGACGCGGCACAGATCGCGGGGCTTGGCGCGTTCCTTGGCCATCTCTTCCCGGTCTGGCTGGGGTTCAGGGGCGGCAAGGGCGTGGCCACCTTCCTTGGTACGCTTCTGGCACTGGCCTGGCCGGTCGGGATCGCCACCTGCCTGACATGGCTGGTGACGGCGCTTGTCGGGCGCATATCGTCCCTCGCGGCGCTGGTGGCGGCGGTGCTGGCGGTCGCGTGGGCGGCCCTTCTGGGGCATGGGCAGGCGATCTACCTGATCGTGATCCTCGCCACGCTGGTCTATTACCGCCACCTACCGAATATCGAACGCCTGAAGGCAGGGACCGAACCAAGGATCGGCGGCGGGAAGTAGCACAACCCTGCCGGACAAGTTTTGGCTGCGTCCGCGGCGGGTTTGGCGCTATCCTCGGGCATGATCTACACGTTCGGCAGCTTTCGTCTCGACGCGGACCGCTTCGAACTCAGCCGGGATGGCGTTCCGGTGACGGTAGAGCCACAGGCCCTCGAACTGATCCTGCTGCTGATCCGGCACCGGGGCCGGCTGGTTCCCAAGGAAGAGATCGTCGCCGCGATCTGGGGCGGGCGGGCGATTTCGGACGCCAGCCTGTCCAGCCGCATTCACGCCGCGCGGCTTGCGCTTGGCGACGATGGCGCAACGCAGGCGGCGATCCGCACCGTCCATGGGCGCGGCTTCCGTTTTGTCGCGCCGCTGGATGAGGCCAGCCCCCCGGCCGCAGCACAAAACCCCGCGCCGGAGGCGGCGCCCGACACCCCCGAACATGCGGGGCGCCCCGCGATCGTCGTCCCGCCGCTGCGCCCCCTTGGCGCCGCGCCTGAGGCCGGGCTGATGGCCGACGCGCTGTCGCATGACGTGATCCAGGCCCTTTCGCGAATGCGCTGGCTGACCGTGATCGCGCGCGGCACCGCGTTCCAGTTTCGCGCGCAGGATGCCGGAATGGCCACGATCTGCGAAAGGATCGGCGCCCGCTATGCCCTGACCGGGGTTCTGGAGGCCGACGGCAACCGGCTTTCCGCGACGCTGGAACTGACCGCCTATCCAGACGGCGCGGTGATCTGGGGCGACCGGCTGAGCGTGACGGCAGGCGCGGTCGAGGAATTGCGGGCGCGGATCGTGGCCCATGTCGTCGCGGCGCTGGAACTCTACGTTCCGACGCGCGAGGCGATGGCAGCGCGGTTGGGCAGCACCGAAAACCTCGATGCCTGGGCCAGCTATCATCTTGCCCTGCACCACATGTACCGCTTCAACCGCGAGGATAATGCCCGCGCGACGATCCTGTTCGAACAGGCCGCGCACCGCGACCCGGCCTTTGCCCGCGCCCATGCCGGTCTGTCGTTCACCCGCTTTCAGGACGCGTTCCTGCGCTATGGGGCGGATATCGGGAACGCTGCGGCAGATGCCAGGCGTCACGCCGAACGGGGCCTTGAGATCGACCCGCTCGATCCGTTCGTGAACTTCACCATGGGCCGGACCTTCTGGCTGAACGGCGATCCTGACGCCGCGATCGCATGGCTGGACAGGGCGACCGCGTTGAACCCCAATTATGCGCAGGGCTTCTATTCGCGTGCATTCAGCCGGATGCTGATCGGTCAGGGCGCCCATGTCGATACCGATATAGAAGGGGCCTTGCGGCTAAGCCCGCTTGACCCGCTGCGCTATGGTATGCTGGGGGTGCGGTCCCTGGCTCTGATCCAGGCGGGGCTGTTCGACGCTGCCGCGGACTGGGGCGAACAGGCGGCCATCGCGCCGGGGGCGCATTTCCTGATCGCCATGATCGCGCTGGTCGCCAACAGCCTTGCGGGTCGCGAGGCGCGGGCGATCCATTGGCGCGCCGATGTCCTGCGACGGCGACCCAGGGCCTCGCGCCAGCATTTCTTCGCGGCCTTCCCGATCCGCGATGAAACGGCGCGCGGGTTGATTGCCAAGACCTTCGACCGGCACGGGCTTTAGGCCGGGCAGCGGTCCGGGACCGCCCGCTGCCCGACCCTGCGCGTCAGGCGACCTGCCGCCCCGCGGCAAGCTGTTTCACCGCCTCGGTCGTCAGGGCCTTGCCGCCGATCGCCCAGTCGCCGCTTTCGACTTCATGGATCTTGACCCAGGTGACGCCGCGCATGTTTTCCCCCTCGACGCTGACCATGGCGTCGGTGAGTTTCTCGATCAGCCGGTTCTTCTGTTCCGGCGTGAAGACATCCTTGATGACATGAAGTTCAAGCATCGGCATGGTGATCTCCTTTCCCAGGATAGTTCATCAATGGCCAAAGCCTAGGCTGTGCCGCGCGGGCAAGCTTGATGACGGTCTTGAGATTTCCTTGAGACGCGCTTGATTTTTCGCGGGCGGCCTATGGCATTTCGTGTTTACACTGAATCAGAGTTCGACCTTATTTCGTTCGAATTCTGATACTTACTTTCGCAACGGAAACCCGAAACGCTTTAACCTGCCGTATGGAAGAAGTCATAGACCGTCTGCGCGACGGTGTCCGAAATCCCCTCGACCGCCTTCAGATCCTCAAGCCCCGCGCGGCTGACCGCCTTGGCGGAGCCGAAATGTTGAAGCAGAGCGCGCTTGCGGGCGGCGCCCACCCCCGGCACCTCATCCAGCGGCGTCGCGCCGATGGATTTCGCGCGTTTCGCCCGATGCGCACCGATGGCCCAGCGGTGGGCCTCATCCCGCAGACGCTGGATGAAGTAGAGGACGGGGGCGTTGTGGGGCAGCGCGAAGGGTCGCTTGCCGGTGCGGTGGAATTCCTCCTTCCCCGCGTCGCGGTCGATGCCCTTGGCGACACCGACCATCGGCACGTCCTCAACCCCCAGTTCCTCAAGGATTTCATTGACGGCCGAGACCTGCCCGGCGCCGCCGTCGATCAGCAGCAGATCGGGCCAGCTTTCGGTTTCGCGGTCGGGGTCTTCCTTCAAGAGCCGCTGGAAACGCCGGGTCAGCACCTCTTTCATCATGCCGAAATCGTCGCCGGGCGTCAGGTCGGTACCCTTGATGTTGAACTTGCGATACTGGCTTTTGACGAAGCCTTCCGGCCCCGCAACGATCATGCCACCCACGGCATTCGTCCCCATGATGTGGGAGTTGTCGTAAACCTCGATCCGGCGCGGGGGCGCGTCGAGGTCAAAGGCCTCTGCCACGCCCTCAAGCAGCTTCGACTGGGCGGCACTTTCGCTCATCTTCCGACCAAGGCTTTCGCGGGCGTTGCGGGCGGCGTTTTCGACCAGTTCGGCCTTTTCGCCCCGCTGCGGCACCGCAATCTCCACCTTCCGGCCGGCGCGGTCGGACAGAAGCGCGGTCATCAGGTCGGCATCCTCGATCGGATGGCTTAGCAGGATCAGGCGGGGCGGTTCCTTGTCGGCGTAGAACTGGCCCAGGAAGGCTTCCAGCACCTCGGGTTCGTCAGCGCCCGACCCGGTCTTGGGGTAGAAATCGCGGTTGCCCCAGCTTTGGTTGGCGCGGATGAAGAAGACCTGCACGCAGGCCTGCCCCCCCTCCATATGAAGCGCGACCACATCCGCCTCGGCCACGCCGCGCGGGTTGATGCCCTGCGCCGATTGCACCTGTGTCAGCGCCTTGATCCGGTCGCGCAGCGCGGCGGCGCGTTCGAATTCAAGCGCCTCGGACGCCTCGGCCATTTCCTCGGCCAGCTTGGCCTGCACCTGCGTCGACTTGCCTTGCAGGAAACGCTCCGCATCCGACACCAGCGCGCCATAGCCCGCCTCGTCGATATGGCCGACGCAAGGGGCGGCGCAGCGCTTGATTTGGTAAAGCAGGCAGGGTCGCGTCCGGCTGGCGAACATCGCGTCCGAGCAGTTGCGCAGGAGAAAGACCTTCTGCAACTGGTTCAGCGTCCGGTTCACCGCGCCCGCGCTGGCGAAGGGGCCGTAATAGTTGCCCTTTTCCTTCTTCGCACCGCGATGCTTCTTGATCTGCGGGAAGGCGTGGTCTTTGGCGACAAGGATATTCGGAAAGGATTTGTCGTCCCGCAGCAGCACGTTGAAATAGGGCTTCAACTGCTTGATGAGGTTCTGTTCCAGCAGCAGCGCCTCGGTCTCTGTCCGGGTCGTCAGGAACATCATCGACTGGGTCGCGTGGATCATCCGGGCGATGCGCGCCGAATGGCCCGAGGGGCGGGCATAGTTCGACACCCGCGCCTTGAGGTTGCGCGCCTTGCCGACATAAAGCACCCGGCCTTCGGCATCGAGCATCCGGTAGACGCCCGGCTGCGCGGTCAGGGACTTCAGATAGGACTGAATGACCTCATGCCCGGATATCTGACCTTGCGTCACCCTTTTCCGCCTCTCTTACCCTCTTCCGCGCCAACCGATCCGGGCGCCGATTCCCCTGTCCGGGCTGCAACCTTACGCGCCCTGGCGCAAGAGAAAAGCTGTCCACGAATTCTGTGGATAAGTCTGGTGAAAAACTTTGGCCGGTCAGGATTTTTCCTTGTTTTCGGCTGACTTCATCAAACTGCCTAATTTTTAGGCGCATATATAAAGCATTGATTTTCAAAGGGAAATTTTTTGGACTGTGCAAATCCCTGAAAGCATTGAGAGAATCGTAACAGGTTTGTTACGTCGAGTGACGAAGTGGACAAGTCAAGGGCCGCGGCGCCGCAGGGACCGGGAAATTCGTTAATCTACACCCAAAATATCCGGCGTCTGCCAGGCCAGATGCTGCCCGCCATCGACGCAGATCAACTGCCCCGTCACGGCGCGCGCGTCGAGCAGATAGCCAAGCGCCGCGGTGATGTCGGACGGGTCCGCGCCCCGGTTCAGCAGCGTCGAGGCACGCTGCGCGGCAAAGTGCGTCTCGGACTGGCGGGCGCCGATCAGGGTCGGGCCGGGGCCGATGGCGTTGACGCGGATACGGGGGCCAAGCGCCTGCGCGGCGGTGCGGGTAAAGGCCCAGAGGCCCATCTTGGCAATGGAATAGGACATGAATTCCGGCGTCAGCTTCAGGACCCGCTGGTCCAGCATGTTGACGATAAGAGATGAGGCGACGGGTTCCGCCCCGCTCCGGTCCTCGTCCGGCGCCTGGGCGGCGAAATCCTGGCTAAGCGCGACGGGCGCGCGCAGGTTCGATTCAATATGCCTGTCCCAGCTTTGCCGGGTGCCGGTGCGGATGTTGTCATACTCAAAGATCGAGGCGTTGTTGATGAGAACCGTCAGCGGCCCGCCCAGCGCGCTTGCCGCCGCCGGGACAAGGCGGCGGGTGTCCTCCTCGACCAGCAGATCGGCCTGGATCGCCCCGGCCCGTACCCCCAACGCGCGCAGTTCCGCGACCGTTTCCTCCGCTTCATCCCGCGAAGAGGCGTAGTGGATCGCGACGTCGATCCCGCGCCCGGCCAGATGCAGCGCCATCGCGCGCCCCAGCCGCCGCGCGCCGCCGGTCACAAGCGCCCTGCCCTTCGTCATGCCTTGCCCTCGCAGTCACATGGCCCCGTCCCGATCCGCGGCTTGCCGCATTTCGGGCAGCGCGCCGCAGAAAGGCGCGACGGCGGCGACTTCTTCGACCGCCCGCCGATGCGCAGGCGGCCGAACATGGCCAGCGCGGCCATGACGATCAGGAAGAGTGTGAAGACCTTGATGATCATTCAAAGCCCGTAGCGCGACCAGAGCGCCTGTTCCTCGACCGCGCCGAGCGTGTCAGAGACGAGGCGGCCGCTGATCCGTTGGAAGATCGACCGTTTCATGCCGAAGGGTACGAAACGAACCTTGTCGCCGTAAAGCGCCTTCATCTTCGGCACCAGATGGGCGCAGCCATCGGCAAGGCCGAGGTCCACCGCCTCTTGCCCGATCCAGACGGAGCCATCGAAGAGGTCGCGCCCTTCCGCCAGCCGCCCGGCCCGTCGCGCCATCACCTGCGCCTTGAACCGTTCGTGCAGCGGATCAAGAATGGCGCGCAGGCGGTCCACATCCTCTTGCCGCTCGGGACGGAACGGGTCGAGAAAGCTTTTCGACTTGCCCGCCGTGTGAACCCGCCTCTCGATCCCGTAGCGGCCGATCAGGTCGGTAAAGCCAAAGCCCGCCGAGATCACGCCGATGGAGCCGACAAGCGAGGTTTCATCCAGCCATATCTGGTCTGCGGCAGAGGCCAGCCAATAGCCGCCCGAGGCCGCGACATCCTCGACAAAGGCATGGACGGGGACGGATTTTTCCTCGGACAGACGGCGGATGCGGGCGGCGATCAGCGAGGATTGCGCAGGCGAGCCGCCGGGCGAATTGATCGCCAGCGCAACGGCGGCCGGTTTCTTGCGAAAGGCGCGTTCGATCACCGGGCCAAGCGCGGCGTCGTTCAGGCCGGACCCGAACCGCCCGCCAGAGGCAATCGCGCCCTGAAGCCGGATCACAGACACCCGTGGCGCGCGGGCCGGAAGGAAGGGAAGCTTTTTCATCATCCCGATGTAGTTGCCGCCCCATGGCTCGGCAATAGCATTCCGCGCTTCCGCAGGGGGGCGGGCGATTGTAGGGTCTGGCCATGATCGACAAGCTGGAAATGTTCATCGCGCTGGCGAACGAGCGGCATTTCGGCCGCGCGGCGACCTCGGTCGGCGTCACGCAGCCCTCATTGTCCTCCGCGATCCGGCAGCTGGAGGATCAGCTTGGCGTCCAGCTTGTCTTTCGCGGCTCGCGGTTTCAGGGGCTGACGCCCGAAGGGCAGCGCGTGCTGGACTGGGCGCTGAAGATCGTCGGCGACGCCCGCACGCTGCGCGAGGAGATGCGGGCGCTGAAACGCGGCCTGTCGGGCAACCTTCGCATCGGCGTCATCCCGACCGCGCTGCCGGTCACGGCGCGGCTGACGGTGCAGTTTCTTGACCGCAATCCCAATGTGGACCTGACGCTTCTGTCGCGCACCTCTTACGAGATCCTCGACGGGATCGACCGGCTGGAGCTGGACGCGGGGATCACCTATCTGGACAACGAACCCCTGGGGCGGGTGACGCAGGTGCCGCTTTACCGCGAAGGCTACCGGCTGCTGGTCTCCGAGACGCGGCCCGAGGCAAAGCTGCCCTCCATCACCTGGGCCGAGGCCGCGACGCTGCCGCTTTGCCTGCTGACCGGCGACATGCAGAACCGCCGGATCATCAACCACCACCTGACCGAGGCGGGCGCCTTTGCCCATGCGCGGATCGAATCGAATTCGACCCTCGCGCTGATTTCGCATGTGACGACGGGGAAATGGGTGTCGATCGTCGCGCATACGCTGGGGGATATGTATACCGAGGGCAGCGGCCTGAAGGCGCTGCCGATCGTGGGGGCCGAGGAACGCCATATCGTCGGCCTGATCGCCGCCTACCGCGAACCCTATACCCCGGTCCTGAACGCGCTGATCGAACAGGCGCGCAAGGTCAGCTGGATCTGAAAAACCGCCCGCCCGGAAAAAGGCCCGGACGGGCGGCAATCAGCACTCGTTACGCAAAGGGCGCGTCAGGGAAGCTGTGCCACGACCGCGTCGGCAAAGCCGTTGATCATCGCCGTGTAGTAGTCGCGATTGTCCGGCGCGATGGTGGCGACATCGGTCCCCTCGGGCATCAGAAGGATCGCGTCGGGATAGCTGACGCTGACGTCATAGGACCCCAGATGGGTGTTTTCGGCATTCATCAGCAGGACATGGCCTTTCAGCTGCGACTGGTCGATGTTGAACGCCGTCTCGAACCAGTTGGCAAGCGACAGCGCGTCGATATCGACCGTGACCCGCGCGCCGTCATCGGCAGTGCGGTCGGCAACGCGGGCGACGATGGCGTTTTCCAGATCGTCGGCGGCGCTGGTCCAGTAGGCCGCGGCCTTTTCGTTCTTGATCGCAGCAAGGTCCATCGAGACATCGACCTCGCTGACCATGGTTTCCGCCAGAACCGGCGCGGCGGTCATCAGGACGAGCGTCGAGGCAGCCGTCATCAGCATGGTGCGAACCATTTTTCAACTCCTGTCATCGGTTGAAGACTGACGAAGGCCTCCCGCCTCCGTCTTGTATGACGACTAAACGCGACGGGGCAGGTTGGGTTCCGTCAACATGCCCTTCGCGGGCGATATTGACGTGGCGTCACCGGGGTTCGGGCGCAGACACGCACGAAAGCAGGCGAATGGGAACCTTATTGCCTTTCAACCGTTTAGGTCTTGGCTGGCGCTTGTCCCCTTGAAAAAGTGGCGCCATGCCGGGGTTCGCGGGCCGATCACCCGCCCAACCCCGGGCCGGAGACTGCGCCGCGGTCTCCGGCCGTTTTTTTCGGCACTTCCGGGGATGGCGTCAAAGAAGCGGGCGGGTTTCGGGGTGTTCGAGATCGGTCATCGCCACCTCGGCCAGACGGGCCAGGTCGGCGACGCGCAGCACCCCGTCACGCCAGTCGGCAACCCCCTGCAAGCGCAGTCGCGCCAGCGTCTTGTTGGTGTGGACAAGGGACAGGCCCAGCGCATCCGCCATGTCCTGCTGCCGGTAGGGCAATGGCACCGTATCGCGCAGCCCCAGACCCACCCCGCGCAGGCGCTGAAACAGCTTGAGAAGCGACCAGGCCACCCGTTCGGTCGCATCGCGCTGGCCGATGGTGGCGACGGCCTCGCCCAGATAATGTTCCTCCATCGCGGCAAGCCAGGTGATGTCGAAGGCACGTTCGGGGTGATTGCGGAACAGCGACCAGATTTCGCCGCGGTCGAAGACGCACAGCCGGATGTCGGTCGTGGCCATGGCGGAGTGCTTCATCTCCCCCATCAGCATCGCCTGGAGGCCGACGAAATCACCCGGCAGCAGGAAATTGACCACCTGCCGCGCGCCGTTCTCCAGAAGCTTGTAGCGCAGGCCAAGGCCCCTGAGGACGGTATAGACCTGCGGGCTGGACGTGCCTTCGTGCAGGAAGCTGCGCCCGGCGTCCAGCGAGATTTCCCCGATCTTGAAGGTCTCCATGAAGGCAAGCTCATCGGGCGTGAAGGGGGAGAACAGCGCTTGCGCGCGCAGCGGGCAGGTCCGGCAGTCAGTGGTTTGCGACAATTGCATGATCTTCTCCCGCTATGTCGCAGTTTAATGCGCGACGCGTCGAAATTGTTCCAAATCGCATCTTCACGAATGGAGGCGGGGATGGATACGATGCGGATGGAACCGACCGGGGCGGCGTTCGTCCTTTACCTGTCGGATCGGGTTGTCGCCGCCGACATCGCCGAAGAGATCGCCCTGCAATGGCCCTGCGCATCGCTTCTTCTGCCCGAGGGCCGGGCAGAGTTCATGGCCGTGATCGACACTCTGCGCGCACCGGCCACGGTCTTTGTGGAACTTGAACTGCTTGGTCCGGTCTGGGACGCGGCGCAGAGGCGGCTTGTCGGGCGACAAAGCGGGATCGTGCTGTTCGGCGACACCGCCGACGACCTGGCCGCGCGGGGCGAGACCGTCGCAGGGGCCGCTATACTGGCGCGGCCCTATTCGTCTGCGGAACTGACCGCCCTCGTGCGGGCCTTGCCGGCCGGCATCGGCGCAAGGCCCGCGCCGTAACGCCCTCTTCAGGCCGCGAGCGTCTCGGTCGAGGCGAAGAACATCGCCTGGCTGACGGCGGAACGGACCTGATCCTCGACATAGGGCTTGGTGATCAGGAAGGCCGGTTCCGGGCGCTTGCCGGTCAGCAGGCGTTCGGGGAAGGCCGTCACGAAGATCACCGGAATATCGTCGAACTGCGCCAGGATGTCGTTGACCGCGTCGATGCCGGACGAATTGTCGGCCAGCTGGATGTCGGCCAGGATCAGATCCGGCTTTTCCTGCGCGGCAAGCTCCACCGCCGCGCGGCGGGTCGGCGCGATGCCGGTCACGCGGTGGCCCATCTCGGTCACGATGGTTTCGATGTCCATGGCGATGATCGCCTCATCCTCGATCACAAGGATCGACCCGGCGATGGAATGGGCCATCTCGCGCCGCGCGATGGACACAAGCTCTGCCGCCTCATCCGCGCCGATCTCCATCACGGTGCCGATCTCGTCGAAACCGAATTCCTCGATCGCATGCAACAAAAGCGCCTCGCGCGTGTTGGGGGTAAGAGAGGCCATGTGGTCCTGCGCCCGGCCCGACAGCCGCGTGTCGGGTTCGCCAAGCGGCGCACCGGCGGAACTCCACACCTTGTGGAAGGCGCGAAACAGCGCCGCTTTCGGCTTCAGCCCGGCGTCGAGCGTGCCGGGATCGGCCAGGATCGCCTCAAGCGTCGCGGCGGCGTAGGTGTCGCCGGTCTGCTGGCTTCCGGTCAGCGCGCGCGCGTAGCGGCGCAGGTACGGCAGGTTGGCCGCGATATTGTCAACTTTGTCGGAGGCCCCGGCGTTCGCCATCTTTTTCCCTCTTGCATGCAATTTTTATGGAACCCAACGCCAATCCGGGCGTTTGGTTCCGCACTGGGGGAAAAATTTAGTAGAACGAATACGATGGCACAGCGGTGATGATGATGACGGGCGAAAAAGATCAATCGAACAAGGTGTCGCCGCTTGAGGCAGCGATCAACGAAAACCTCCAGAGGGTTTACCGCGAGGCGCTGGACGAAACGGTCCCCGACCGTTTTCAGGCCCTTCTTGACGAATTGCGCCAGAAGGAGAGCAGCAAGTGAGCGGTGCCGACGCCCCTCCCCCCGATCCGCGGGAAGAGCTGCCGGATCACCTTCCGGCGCTGCGCGCCTTCGCCATCAGCCTGACGCGCGACGCGACGCAGGCCGATGATCTGGTGCAGGACACCATCGTCAAGGCGTGGAGCAATTTCGACAAGTTCACCCCCGGATCGAACCTGCGCGCCTGGCTGTTCACGATCCTGCGCAACACGTTCTTTTCCGCCAAGCGCAAGACCAAGCGCGAGGTCCCGGACCCCGACGGCATCCACACCGCCGGGCTTTACGAAAAGCCCGCGCATGACGGCCGTCTGGCGTTTTCCGACTTTCAGACGGCGTTCGACAAGCTGACGCCGGAACAGCGCGAGGTTCTGATCCTTGTCGGCGCCTCGGGCTTTTCCTACGAGGAGGCGGCAGAGATGACCGGCGTCGCGGTCGGGACGGTGAAAAGCCGGGCCAACCGCGCCCGCCAGAAGCTTTGTGAGCTTCTGGACCTCAAGGACGGGGAAGGGATGTTCTCCGGCGTGGACGGCGCCGCCGGCGCTGTCCTCAGCCGGTCCAGAACACAGGCGGCATGACCCCGCGCGGCCCGTTCCGTCGCAGGTTCACGGACATGCTGGGCTTTCGGCTGGGCTTCGTCCTATCGATGGCCCTTTTGCCCGTGGGCCTTCTGGCGGTGCTTCAGGCACGTTCGCTGATGACCGAGGCGCGGGCGCGGTCCGAAGCGGCGCTGGTGGGCGAAACCCTGCGCGCGACGCAGCCGGAACTGCGGCTGATCCGGCAGGGACAGGGCGCGGCCGAGGCGCTGGCCTCCGTCGCGCCGATCCTTGTCCCGGCCGCGACCTCCGATCCCGCCGGGTGCGACAGCGTCATGGCGAAAGCGGTCGGCAGTTCCGACATCTATTCCTACGCCGCCTTTCTCGCGCTGGACGGGCGTGTCCTGTGCGCTTCGGACCGGGGCATGGTGCCGCCGGTGGACGCGGGCCGCATCGCGTCTTTGGACCTGCCGCTGATCCCGACCCGGACCGAGGTCAACGACCCCGAGGACGCGGCGGGGCTGGCCGCCGTTCACCCGGCCTTCGCCGCCGATGGCCGCCCGGTGGGCTTCACGCTTATCAACATGCCCCATACACGGCTCAGGGCCGCTGCCGCGACGATGGCCGCGCACAAAGACAATTTCGCGCTGATCCTTTTCGACACCAACGGGCGCATCCTGTCGGCCAACCGGCAATCGGGCGAGGCGACGGCACTTCTGCCCGCCAACCGCTCGCTCGTCTCCCTGACCACAGGCGACGCCTTCACCTTCACCGGCGATGACACCTCCGGCACCGAACGCTCCTTCGCGGTGATGAAGTTCGCCGATGCCGATCTTTTTGCTCTGGGAAGCTGGCCCACGACGCCGACGACGCTGTCGATCTTCCGCAACCTTCCCGCCGTGGTCTTTCCACTGCTGATGTGGGCGGCCTGCCTGATCGCCGCCTGGCTGGCCGCCGAAAACCTTGTGACGACCCATATCCGCCGCCTGCGCCGTGCGATCACCGGCTTTTCCGACGGCCGTCGCAGGGTCGAAAAGCTCGATATGCGCCACGCCCCGCGCGAGATCCGCGAAGTGGCCGAGGCGTTCGAGCAGATGACCGACACTATTCTGCATGACGAGGCAGAGCTTGAGGATTCGCTGCATCAGAAAGAGGTGCTGCTGCGCGAGGTTCATCACCGGGTGAAGAATAACCTGCAACTCATCGCCTCTATCATGAGCATGCAGATGCGCAAGACCCAGTCGAGCGAGGCGAAATCGCTGATGCGTGGTTTGCAAGAGCGGGTCATCAGCCTGGCAACGATCCACAAGGGGCTTTACCAGACCACGGGTGAGGCCGACATCCGCGCCAATGAGTTGTTCCCCGAGATCGTCCGCCAGGTCGTGAAGCTGGCCGCCGGGCCGGAACGCCGCTTTGACGTGAAGGAAAGCTTCGATGAGGTTCACCTGACACCGGATCAGGCGGTCCCATTGGCGCTTTTGATGACCGAGGCGATCACCAATGCGCTGAAATACGGCCGCCCCGGCGCGGAACGGGCGCAGTCGGACCTGTCGATCAGCCTGCGCCATGCCGGGCCGGGCTTTGTGGAACTTGGGGTTCGGAACTCTTCCGCCGGGCCGGGGGATAACGGTGGGGACGGGGCCGAGGGGACCGGGCTTGGCACGCAGCTTATCGACGCTTTCGTGCGCCAGTTGAACGGCACGATCGAACGCCACCACCAGAACGGCAGCTATGGTCTTGCCGTGCGTTTCCCCCTGCGCACCCTTGCCGAGGGCGAGGAACGGCGCGGGCGCGAGGCCGGTGAAGAGGCGGCGGAATAGCGCCGCCTTCCCCTTGGACAGCATCGGCGCTTTGTTGCCCTGCCCGCCACAATACCCCTTTGTTTCAAGGAACTTTCGACCCCGTCGGGCGTTTTTTCCGTACAATCCCCTGAGGAAAGGAAAGACCATGAACTGGGATCAAATCGAAGGCCGCTGGACCGAGATGAAGGGCCACATCAAGGAGAAGTGGGGCGAGCTTACCGATGATGAGCTTGACCAGATCGCGGGCAAACGCGACCAGATGGTCGGCATGCTTCAGCGCAAATACGGCTATGCCAAGGAACAGGCGGAGAAGGAACTCGACTCCTGGTCCGACAAGGTCTGACCCGGCGGGTCGGGGCATGAAGGAACGGCCGCGCTTTCGGGCGCGGCCGTTTTCTTGTGCGGCGAAAGCCGGGCGCGATCAGCGGCGGCCGCCCTCGCCAAAGGCGCTGAGCGCGACGGCGATCAGCGCCCCGGCGGCAAAGGCCGCGACGCCGGTCGCAATCGGTGCCTTATCGACCATCGCGGCGATCTCGTCATAGGCCTCGCCCGCCTTGCGGCTGGCGGCGCGGCGGGCCTGATAGGCCTGTTCGCGCGCGGCGATGACCGCGGCGGCGGCCTCATCGGACAAACCGTCCAGCCCGCTTTCCAGCCGCGCCTTCGCCTCGGCCGCGACATCGGCCAGGATGCGCGCCTTGTCGGCCGCGTAACCGCGTGCCTGATCGGCGCCGTCGCGCAAGGCACCCGCCGCCCCTTCGGCCTTGCCGCGCATCTCGGCCTGAAGCGATTTCAGACGCGCCGCGCCGGTCCGGTAGATCTGGTCGATCTCTTTCGCGACGGCGCGGATATCCTCCGGCTCCATCGCCGAAATGACCTGCGCCGCCGTCGCGGCCGCAAGGGTGGCCGCGGTGGTCGAGGACCCGGACCCGCCCTTCCCCTTGCCCGAGGCGAGCCATCCCAGACCTGCCCCGATCGCCAGCGCGGCGATCGGCGTCCCCGAAAGGGCCGCACTGGACACCTTCCCCGCCCCCGCGCCACCGAAAAGCCCCAGCGCCTCTTGCGCGACGCCCTTCAGGCTCAACCTCTCCTGAAGGGCAGAGAAGTTGTCGTTCAGCGCCGTGCGGTCACGCTCCAGATCGGCTTCGATTTCCTCGATGGTTCTCATGTCGTCAGACATCGTGCTTTTCCCCCGTGACGGCAGCGGCATCCTTGCGCAGGCTCGACGCCATGCGTCTGGGCGCCTGACTTGCGGCCTGAAGCCGCGCGCGGGCAATGAAGAAGAGGATCGCGGCCAGCCCGACAAGGGCCAACCCGACGACCAGCGCGGCGGCCCCCTGCGGCAGCCCGGCGGCGACAAGGGCCAAGACCAGCGCCCCGGCCAGAAGGTTCAGCCCGACCACCGCGATGACCGCCGCCACCGCGATCAGCGCGACGGCCTGCCCGATGCCCGACACGCTTTCGCGCATCTCCGCCTTGGCCAGCGCGATCTCTCCGCGCAGGATCGACAGAAGCCGCGCCAGCGTGTCCGAGATCAGGCCGATCGCCGATGGTCCCCCGTCCGGTTCCCGCATCAAAGCGCCTCATCTCGATGGCCGCGCGACTGGGTCATGCGCGCGATGGCAAAGCCCGCCAGCGCCGCGCCCGCGATGAACAGAAGCGGGTTGCGGCGGGCGAAGTTCTCGGCATCGTTCAGCACCTGGCTGAGATTGCCGTCCCGCACCCGATCCGAAATCGTATCGACCCCGCCCGCGACGGAATCGAGAACCCGGCGCTTGACGCTGTCGGCCTCAAGCTCATCGGCATGGCTGCGCATCGCGGCGGCCACCCGTTCGCCCTGATCTGCGGCGGACTGGCGGGCGTGATCGACCGCTTCGCCAGCGGCCTCCCTGGCGGAGCGGGCCGTCTCGCGCGCCGATTGCGCGGCGGCCCCTGCCGCGTCGCGCACATCCTGCGCGGCGGACTGGCCGGTTTCGCGGATCGCTTCGGCGGCCTCATGGGCCTTCTTCCTGGTGGTCTCGGACATGGCTCATTCTCCTTGGGTTCTCGCGGCCGACCCCCGGCCGGAATTGCGGGTGAAACGCCTGTGAAGCGCGCCCGGTTCCGCCCTCAGGACGCCTTCGGCCCGGCAATCAGCCAGATGATGAAGCCCAGAAGCGGCAGAAGGACGATCAGCAAGACCCAAAGCGCCTTGGCCCCGGATGAGGCCGAAGACCCCAGGACCGAAATGATCGCCCAGATGTCGAGGCCAAGAAGAAGTATCCCGCCGATACCGCCCAGACCGAACATGTTCATTTCCATCGCGTTTCCTTTCCTGACAATCCTGTTCCTTTCCATATGGGCATGATCGTTCACGCATTCAAAGCGGGTTGCCCCGACACGGGAACCAACCGAACGGCGGCGCGTTGGGTCCACATCGACACATCAGCTTCCCGACCTAAGGAGAACTGCAATGCTTGGATGGGCTCTTACCTTTCTGGTGATCGCGATCATCGCCGGCCTTCTCGGCTTTGGCGGCATCGCCGGCGCCTCGGCGGGGATCGCCAAGATCCTCTTCCTCGTCTTCCTCGTCCTTTTCGTGATCGCGATGATCGCCCGCGCGGTGCGCGGCCGCCCGCCGATGTAACGTAGAGAGTGGACGTATTACGGAAACGGCCGTCCCCTGGGCGGCCGTTTTCTTTTGGCTGTCGGGCGGGTCGGCCGCTGGCCCTGCGTTGCACCACCCAACGCACGAAAAAGGCCCGCGCGGCGGCGGGCCTTTCCTTCATTCCTTGGGCGATCAGCCCTTTTCGTAGGTCGGCATCGCCTCAAGCTGCTCTTTCGTATCGCCCACATAGACCCGAAGTTCATCGGATTCGGCGGCCTTCATGATCTTGACCTGGCTCATGTCCAGCGCGACGGGCTTTTCCCCGATCCCGAGGAAGCCGCCGACATCGACGACCGCCTGCTGGGCATTGCCATCGGCGTCAAGGATCAGTTCCGCGATCTCGCCCACACGCTCGTCATTCGCGTCATAGACCGAGGCGCCGGTCAGGGCGTCCGCCGTGATCTGTTCCGGCGTCGCGGCGACGAAACCGTCATTGGCCGGCGCCATGTCGGCCGTTGTCGCGGCGGGGTCCGCAGCGTCGGCGGGCGCGGCGTCAACCGGGGCGGTTTCGGGCGTTGCGGCGGTATCGGTCCCGTCCGCAGGTGCCGTCTCCGCCACCGGGGCGGCGGCGTCCTGATACTGCGGCGCGGCCTTCAGCGCGTCCTCGGTCGCCGTCACGACAAGGAAGTAGTCGCTCGGGTCTTCGGTGGAGCCGTCCGCGACGAATTTCACCTGGCTCATATCGACCAGAACCCGATGTTCCCCCATGCCGAGGAAGCCGCCGATGTCGACGAGAACGCCGTCCACCGTCCCGTCACGCGACAGGAAAACGTCGTTGACCTCACCCACGTCCTTCCAGTCCGTCTGTGCGCCGTCGGCCTCGGTCATGTCCGAGGGCGCCTCGGCGGCGTAAAGACGCTGGCCGATGAAGGTGCTGGCCCGCACGTCACCCTCTTGCGCGGCGGGCAGGAACAGGTCCTGCGCATGGGCGGGGATCGAAAGCGCGCCAAGAAGCGCGGTCGAAAGCAAGAACTTACGCATTTTTGCCATCTCCTGTGTGTCAGTTCCAAAAGCGCCGTGTCGCGCTTCGTGGACCCAACGTCCGGGCAGAGGGCGCGTTCCGGGCCAAACGGGCCGCGAAACAGCGGATCGGCGGGAAACCGCGGCGCGCTACCCGCCAGACGAGGCGAAGTTCCGCCGGTTCCCTGCCGGGCCGATCAAACCGTGTGAAGGTAAAGGTCGAAATCGACCTCGGATATGGTGCGGGCCACGCGCGCAAGCTCTGCCGCCTTCACCGCCGTGAAGGTGCGGTGCATGTCCTCGCCCAGCGCCGCCTTGAGGAAGGCCGACCCCTCCGCCGCCCGGATCGCCGCGCCCCAGTCGCGCGGCATGGTCGAGGCCGCGTCATCCTCATAGCCATTACCAGTGGTCTCTGGCCCCGGGTCGATCCGGGTGTCAAGACCGTGCAGGATGCCCGCCAGAACGGTCGTGGCGACAAGGTAGGGGTTGGCATCGACGCCCGAGGGGCGGTGTTCGATTCGCCGCGCGCGCAACTCCCCCTCGGGGATACGCAGCGCGACCGAACGGTTGTTCACGCCCCAGTTGGTCGAAACCGGCGCATAGCTTTGATTGGCGAAGCGGCGCCAGGAATTGAGGTGCGGCGCGAAGATCAGCATGGATTCCGCCATCGTAGACCGAAGCCCGCCTAGGGCGTGCAAAAGCGTCGGCGTCCAGCCCTGCCCCGGCTCCTCGGCAAAGACGTTCCGGCCCGTTTCGTCCTGAAGCGAGACGTGAAAGTGCATCCCCGACCCGGCATAATCCGCGATGGGCTTGGCCATGAAGCAGGCGACAACACCATGGGCGCGGGCCTGCTGACGCACGATCCGCTTTAGCCGGACAAGGTCATCGGCCGCCTGCATCACATCCGCGCGGTAATGCAGCGTCAGTTCGTACTGCCCCGGCGCGTATTCAGAGATCATGGTTTCCGCCGTGATCCCGGCCCGCTCCGCGCCTTTGTAGATGTCGGAGAACAGCGGCAGCATCCCGTGCAGGTGATCGACCGAATAAACCTCGGTCTTGCGGCTTTCGCGGCCGTCCAGAACGTCGGCGGCGGGGCGGGCCTGCCCGTCGGGGCCGCGATCCTTCGCCAGTAGAAAGAACTCCAACTCGAACGCCCCGGCCGGTTTCAGACCGCGCTTTGCGAAGGCATCCACCTGCCGTTGAAGCGCATGGCGGGGGTCGGATGTCATCGGCCGCCCGTCAAGCTCATAAAGCGACAGGAAGACCTCGGCACGCGGGGGAGTGGTGTTGTGCAGCGGTTTCAGCGTGCCGGGGATCGGCCAGGCGCGCAGGTCGCCGTCGCCCTGATCCCAGATCAGGCCCGTTTCATGCACATCCTCGCCGCAGATATCCAGACCGAGGATCGAGATCGGCATATGCCGCCCGGACTTGTAGAGGCTCGTCAGTTCGTGGCGGCGGATGATCTTGCCGCGACCGATGCCGTTGGAATCGTGCAGGACGATGTCCACCGCCTCGATCTCGGGGTGGGCGGCAAGGAAGGCTTCGGCTTCGGCAAGGGTCGCGCCGGAAGGGCAGGTCTGGGTCATGGCGGGTCTCAGGAGAAGAGGTCGGTCAGAATCTCATCGAAGGCGGCGATCAGCCGGTCGATCTGGCGCTTCGTCGTCGCCGGGCTGACCAGCATCATGTTGTGGAAGGGCGCGATCAGGCAACCGCGATTGAGAAGCGCGGTGTGCAGCGCCGCCTCAACTTCGGGGCTATGCGCGGCGGCCGCTTCGGTGCCGTTCCTTAGCGGGCCTTCGGCGCAGATGAATTCCACCCGCGCACCGACGCGGGTGACATGCCAGGGCGCATTATGCCTGGCGATGACCGCGTTCAGCCCCTTTTCCAGCCGCGCGGCGCCCCGTTCCATCTGGGCATAGGTCTTCTTCGTCATCACCTTGCCCAGCGTAGCGCGCAGGCAGACGAATTGCATCGGGTTGGCCGACAGCGTCGTCCCCATGCCGGAATGGCCCGAGGGGCGGGTCTCATTATAGGCCCGGTATTTCGCCGCGACGCCGGGGCGCAGGCCCCAGACGGCGGTCGGCATCCCGCCCGCGACGCATTTGCCGGTGACGAAGATGTCGGGGTCAAGACCGTGGACCCTGGTGTAACCGCCAAGGCCCGAGGAAATCGTATGCGTTTCATCAATGACAAGAAGCGCGCCGTATTGCGTGGCCAGCGCCCGCAGACCGTCATGGAAACCGGGCGCGGGCAGGACCATGCAGGAATTGGTCATCACCGGCTCTGTCAGGATCGCGCCGATCTCACCCGTTTTCAGCGCGGCCTCTACGGCGGCAAGGTCGTTGAACTCGACCGAGGTCGCAAGGGTCGCGAGGTCCGTCACCTGCCCGGTGAGGCCGGGGCGGGCGGTGGTCTTGCCGCCCCGAAGCTCAACCATCGTGTCGTCGACCGTGCCGTGATAGCAGCCGTTGAAGACCAGCACCTTGGGCTTGACGGTCACGGCGCGGGCCACCCGCAGGGCAAAACGGTTGGCATCCGTCGCCGTCGTCGCGATCTGCCACAGGAAGTCGCCGAAGCGTTTCGTCAGAAGCGCGCCCGCCTCAAGCGCGGCCTCGGTCGGCAGCATATAGGTCAGGCCGTTCTTCGCCTGCTTGCGGATCGCCTTTGCCACAGGCTTCGGCGAATGACCGAACATCGACCCGGTATCTCCAAGGCAGAAATCGTCGATCTCATAGCCATCAAGATCGGTCAGCCGCGCGCCTTCGGCCTTTTCCACCAGCAGCGGAAAGGGCATCGGCCAGTCCTTCATCCAGTGCATCGGAACGGCATCGAGGAAGGGCGCCGCGCCCTTGTCGAGCGCCACCTTCGTCTTCGTCCGCCCGGCGGCAAAGCGCTTTGCCTCGCGCGCCGCAAGGGCCTTGAGCCGGTCGGGCCGGATACCCGCGATCAGATCGTCCGAAGCTGCCATGACATGTCCTCCGAAGGGATGCCCGGCTTATCCGCGATTTTTGATCAAATTGGAAGCGGGGCTTTTGGGCAGGTGGCCGTGGGGCGATCAGTATTTGATCAAAAAACGACGGCCGTCAGCGCCGCCCAGCCCGCGCATTCGGTGACGATCTGCATCGCCCCCATCACGTCGCCGGTCTGCCCCCCGATCTGGCGCATCGCCAGTCGGGCCAACAGCACCGCCGCCAGCGCCATCGCCAGACCGACCGCCAGCGCCGCGCCAAGGCCCAGCGGCAGCAGGCAGGCAAGGCCGATCACCAGCGCCAGTATCGCGCCGCCCTCGCCCCCCGTCGCGGCATGGCCAAGCCCGTCCTGCCGCGCCGTCGGCATCCGCGACAGCGCCAGCGGCAGCCCCGCGCGCGAGGCGGCGGCAAGCCCGACCATCGGCCAGAAAAGCGCGCCGGTCCCGGCCAGCGCCGCGATCCCCGCCGCACGGAAGCCGGTGGCAAGGATCAGCGCGAGGACACCGTAGGACCCGACCCGGCTGTCGCGCATGATCTCAAGCTTGCGCGCCCGGTCGCGGCCGCCGCCGAAGCCGTCGGCGACATCGGCCAGCCCGTCTTCGTGCATCGCGCCGGTGACCCATGCCCCCACCGCCAGCGAAAGGATCGCCACCATCACCGGCGGCAGGCCCAGCCACAGCGCCGCGCCACCCGCCAGCGCCATGATCGCGCCCACCACCGCGCCGACCAGCGGCCAGGCCCAGCCGGAGGCCGCCAGCGGCGGCACCGCGCCCTCGATCCGGCCGACCGGCAGGCGGGTGAGAAGGGAGAAGGCCAGCCGTATCTCGCTGGCCCAGCGTCCGCTCATGCCTCGGACACTCCGGCCTCGCCAAAGGTCGCCATGCCGTTGTGGCAGGCAAGCGCCGACCGCACGATCCCCAGCGCCAGCGCCGCGCCCGACCCTTCGCCAAGACGCATGTCAAACTCCAGCACCGGGCGCTTGTGGATCGCCGCCAGAAGCTTGCGGTGGCCCGGCTCGGCCGAGACATGGCCGACAAGGCAATGATCCAGAAGCCGCTTGTCGGTGGCGTAAAGCACCGCCGCCGCCGCCGTGCAGATGAACCCGTCAAGGATCACCGGGATACGCGCCGCCCGCGCCGCCAGAACCGCGCCGCAGATCGCCGCCTGTTCGCGCCCGCCCAGTGCGGCAAGGATCGCGGGCGCATTGCCCATCACGCCCCCATGCCGCTTCAGCCCGCGTTCGATCACCTCGACCTTGTGCAGGATGCCCGCCTTGTCCGACCCGGTGCCGGGGCCGACCCATTCCGCGACCGGCCCGCCGAAACAGGCCGCGGCAAGGGCCGCCGCGATGGTGGAATTGCCGATCCCCATCTCGCCCAGGATCACGATATCCGCGCCCTCATCGACCGCCGACGCCCCCTGCCAGAGCGCGTCGAGGCAGTCCGCCTCGCTCATCGCCGGGCCTTCGGTGAAATCGCCGGTCGGGCGGCCCAGTTCCAGCGCGATCACCGACAGATCGGCGCCGTTGGCGCGGCAAAGCTGGTTGATCGCGGCGCCGCCAGCCTCAAAATTCGCGACCATCTGGGCGGTCACTTCCTGCGGATAGGGGTTCACGCCCTGCGCGCAGATGCCGTGGTTTCCGGCAAAGACCAACGCCTGCGCGCGCCAGATCTCCGGCCGCGCGGTGCCGCGCCAGGCGGCCATGAATTCCGCGATCTGTTCCAGACGGCCCAGCGACCCCGGCGGCTTGGTCAGCGCGTTCTGACGCGCCCGCGCGGCCTCGGCCGCGTGGCTGTCGGCCTCGGGCAGGCGGTCGGCCAGCGTCGTCAGGGCATCCAGCGTGTCGAAGGAAGGCAGGCTCATCTCATTTCACTTTCATGGGCAGGCCGCAGACGGCAAGGTAGACCTCATCCGCCATTGCCGCGACCTGCTGATTGAGGGTTCCGGCCGCGTCGCGAAAGTCACGCGCCAGCCGGTTGTCGGGGACAATACCGCTTCCGACCTCGTTGGTCACCATCAGGACCGGGCCGGATTGCAGGTGCAGCGTGTCGATCAGGCGGTGCAACTCCCCCCGCCAGTCGCGCTCCGAAAACATCAGGTTCGACAGCCAGAGCGTCAGGCAATCGACCAGCCTTGGCGCCTGCCCGTCCGTCTCTTTCAGCGCGGTGGCAAGGTCAAGCGGTTCGGCCCGCGTGATCCATTCCGCGCCGCGCCGCGCCTGATGGGCGGCGATCCGGGCGGCCATCTCCGCATCCCCCGCCGTCGCGGTGGCGATGTAGATGGCGGGCCGACCCAGCGACAGCGTCATTGTCTCGGCAATGCCGCTTTTGCCTGATCGCGCGCCCCCGGTGATGAGTATCGTCTTGCCCATGGCGCGATCTCAAAGCAGAAACGGGCCGCTCATGGAAGAAGGAATGCGACGGTGCAGGCCAGTGCCGCGACAGAGCTGATCCTGATCCGTCACGCGCCCGCGCTGACGGGGGGGCGGCTTTGCGGGCGGACGGATGTGGGTGCCGATCTGGGCGACGGCACCGGCGCGCGGGCGCTGGCGCGCGCGCTTGGGGCCGTGGGCCGCGTGATCGCAAGCCCGGCGCTGCGCTGCCGCCAGACCGCCGGGGCGCTGTGGCCGGGGCTGACGCCCGCGCTTGACGCGGCGCTGTGGGAACAGGATTTCGGCGACTGGGACGGGCGGCCGGTGGCGGATGTCCCCGACCTCGGCCCGATGACGCGCGCCGATCTGGCGCGGCATCGCCCGCCGGGGGGGGAGAGTTTTGCCGATGTCGTCACCCGCGTCACCCCCGCCCTGTCGGCGCTGGGGCCGGGTCTGACCGTCGTGGTGGCCCATGCCGGAACCATCCGCGCGGGCCTGTCCATGGCGCTTCGCGACCCCGCCGATGCGCTGGGGGTGGACATCGCCCCCCTTTCGGCCACGCGGATCGTGCGGCACGGCGCGGACTGGTCGCTGGGCTATGTCAACCGGATCGCGCCATGGCCGTGACGGTCGCGCGGGTTGCGGGGCATTTCGGGGAATTCCTGCAAGGGCGTCTGGGGGCAGAGGGGCCGGTCGCGCTGGTGACGCTGCCCTGCCCGGCGCTGGCGGTGACCGCACGACGCTCGCCAGGGCCGCACCTGCACCTGCATGGGGGCGGCCAGCGCCTGTTGTCCCCCGCCCATGCGCGCGCTTTCCTGACAGGGCTTGGCCTGCCCGCGCGGGGGCGCGTGAGCTTGCGCGCCGACATGCCGGTCGGCGGCGGCGCGGGCGCCTCGACGGCGGCACTGGTGGCGCTGGCCCGCGCGGGCGGCTTCGCGGGCGATCCGGCGCGGCTGGCGCGGGCGACGGTCGCCACCGAAGGCGCCAGCGATCCGTTGATGTTCGACGCCCCCGCCCGGCTTCTCTGGGCCTCACGCGAGGGGCGCATCCTTGCCCGCCTGCCCGCGCCCCCGGCCTTCGACGTGATCGGCGGTTTTGCAGGCGCGCCGCAACGCACGCGTGCCGACGATCGCCGCTTTCCCGACATCGCGGACCTTGTCGCGCTTTGGGCCGAGGCCGCCGAACGGGGCGACCGCGCGGCACTGGCGCGGCTTGCCTCGACCTCTGCCGACCGCTCTCTGACGCTCAGGGGCGGCATCATTCCGCCGTTCGGGGCGCTGGTGCAGGCCACCGGCGCGCTAGGCCATGCAATCGCCCATACCGGATCGGCGCGCGCGCTGCTATTTGCGCCGGGAACGATTCCGCCGGGAACCGCAGACCTGTTGCGAGAGGCGGGCCTGCGGCGGATCGTCAGGTTCAGGACGGGAGAGGTGCGATGACCGGCGCCGTTATCATGTTGATCGGGCTGGGGATCGACGCCCTGATCGGCTGGCCCAACGCGCTTTACGCCGCGATCCGGCATCCCGTGGTCTGGATCGGGCAGGTGATCGGCTGGCTCGACAGCTGGCTGAACCTGACCGAAACCGACGCGGCCCAGCGCCGAATCGCGGGGCTTGTCGCGGCGCTTGCCGTGATCGCGCTCAGCGCCGAACTGGCGGCGATCCTAGTCTGGGCGCTGCCCAAGGGCTGGGGCGGCTGGATCGCGGCCGGGGCTCTCGCCTGGCCCTTCATCGCCTTCCGCTCACTGTCCGATCACGTCCGCGCCGTAGCCCGTCCGCTTGTCGCGGGCGATCTGCCGCGCGCGCGCGGTGCCGTCGCAATGATCGTCGGGCGCGATCCGAACCAGCTGGACGAACACGGCGTCGCCCGCGCCGCTCTGGAAAGCCTGGCCGAGAATGCCTCGGACGGGGTGGTCGCGCCGATCTTCTGGGGCGCGATCTTCGGCCTGCCAGGGATAGTCGGCTACAAGGCGATCAACACGCTCGATTCGATGATCGGCCACCGCACCCCCCGGCATGAGGCCTTCGGCTGGGCCGCGGCAAAGATCGACGACGTGGCGAACCTGATCCCGGCGCGGCTGACCGGGCTGCTGTTCGCGGCCGTCTCGGGCAATGCCCGCCATGCGGTTGCGATCATGCGGCGGGATGCGGGGTTGCACCGTTCGCCCAACGCGGGCTGGCCCGAGGCGGCGATGGCGGCAGGACTTGGCGTCCGCCTTTCAGGCCCGCGCGTCTATCACGACCGTGTGGCGGATGAGCCATGGGTCAACGGCGAAGCCCCTGACCCGGCGGCGGGCGACATCGACCGGGGCCTTGCGCTTTACCGCCGCGCGGTGGCGCTTTTGGCCGTGATCCTCGTCCCCCTCGCCGCAACCGTCCTCTGGGGGGCCTGATGCGCGACCATGGCGGCAATCTCGATCAGGCCATCGCCCGTTTCGGCGGCGATCCTGCGGACTGGATCGACCTGTCGACCGGTATCAACCGCCGTCCCTACCCGGTTCCAACTCTGCCGCCCGAGGCATGGACCGCGCTGCCGACCGGGGCCGCGAAGCGCGCGCTGACCGAGGCCGCGGCGCGCGCCTATGGCACCGGGGCCGCGATCCTCGCCCTCGCCGGGGCGCAGGCCGCGATCCAGATGATCCCGCGCCTTCTGCCCTGCGGCACCGCGCGCGTCCTGTCGCCCACCTATAACGAACATGCCGCAACCCTTCGCGCGGCAGGCTGGACGGTGGAGGAGGTCGATACCCTGTCCGACCTTCCCGGCGCCAACCTTGCCGTCGTGGTCAACCCGAACAATCCCGACGGGCGGGACCATCGGCCCGAGGCGCTGCTGGACCTCGCCGGCCGGGTCGGCACCCTCGTCGTCGACGAAAGCTTCGCCGATCCGCTGCCGCATCTGTCGCTGGCGGCACATGCGGGACAGCCGGGGCTGTTCCTGCTCCGCTCCTTCGGGAAGTTCTATGGCCTCGCCGGGCTTCGCCTCGGCTTCGTGATCGGCGCCGAAGACGCCATCGAAACGCTCTCGGCCATGGCCGGTCCCTGGCCGGTTTCAGGCGCCGCGATCGAGATCGGCCGCAGGGCGCTGGCGGATCGCAACTGGGCGGATGAAACCACGGCGCGGCTTTTGGGCGAAACCGCCCGTCTGGACGCGATGGCCGGGGCGGCGGGCTGGGCCGTCCGGGGCGGATCGCCCCTCTTCCGGCTTTATGAGACACCCGATGCGGCGGCCGCGCAGGACCGCCTTGCCGCGGCGCAGATCTGGACCCGCCGCTTTCCCTATTCGCCGACCTGGCTGCGCCTCGGCCTGCCGGGGGACGACGCGGAATGGCAACGGCTGGACCACGCTCTGCGGGCCTGATCCCCTATCGCGCCAGCGCCAAAAGCCCCGCCACGTCCAGATGCGCCTCCATGTGATCGGCCAGCGCGTCGAGAACCGCCTCCACCCCCTGCCCATAGCCTGCAACCGACGCCGCGCCCAGCCCACCGAGGAAGGCCGCGCGAAAGGCATCGCCCGTGAACATGCCATGCAGGTAGCTGCCCATGATCCGGCCATCCGCCGATACGGCCCCTTCGGGCGCCCCATCGACCATCGCGAAGGGCCGGGCGCGGTCCGGCCCCTCGGTCCGGCCGATATGGATCTCATACCCCTCCATCGCCGCGCCTGAGGCAGCGTGGATGGCAGAGGTCCGGGTCAGGCGCTTCTCGGCGCTCATCACCGTGACGACGTCGAGAAGGCCAAGCCCCCCGGTCTCACCCGCCACGCCCTCGATCCCGTCGGGGTCGGCGATAACCCGGCCAAGCATCTGGTAGCCGCCGCAGATCCCCAGCACCGCGCCGCCGCGCCGGACATGGGCGGCAAGGTCGATGTCCCAGCCCTGCGCGCGCAGAAAGGCCAGATCGCCCACGGTCGACTTCGTCCCCGGCAGGATCACCAGATCGCAATCGCCGGGGATTGGCTGACCGGCGCGGACCATGGTCAGGCTGACGGCGGGTTCGGCCTTCAAGGGATCGAGATCGTCGAAATTCGCAATCCGGCTGAGGGCGAGGCAGGCGACCTTCAGCGCCCCGCCCCGCGTCCCCTGCCCGATGTCCAGCGCGTCCTCCGCCGGAAGCCGCGCGGCATCCGCGAAATAGGGCAAGACGCCAAAGCCGCGCCAGCCGGTGCGCGCCTCGATCAGCCGGTAGCCGTCGTCGAAAAGCGACGGATCGCCACGGAACTTGTTGACAAGGAACCCCGCGACCATCGCCGCATCCTCTGGGTCCAGCACCGCCTGCGTGCCGACGACCTGCGCGATGACCCCGCCGCGGTCGATATCGCCCGCAAGGATCACCGGCACATCGGCGGCACGCGCAAAGCCCATATTGGCGATGTCGCCCCGGCGCAGGTTGACCTCCGCCGGACTGCCCGCGCCTTCGACGATCACCAGTTCATGGGCGGCCCGAAGCCGCCCGAAACTCTCCAGCACCGAGGCCATCAGTTCCGGCTTCAGCGCCGCATAGTCCCGCGCCCGGACCGTGGCGCGCCGCCTGCCCTGCACGATCACCTGCGCGCCGGTATCCGTCTCGGGCTTCAGCAGCACGGGGTTCATGTCGGTCAGCGGCTCAAGCCCGCACGCGAGCGCCTGCAACGCCTGGGCCCGCCCGATCTCCCCCCCGTCGACGGTCACGGCGGCATTGTTCGACATGTTCTGCGGCTTGAACGGCGCCACCGAAAGCCCCCGCCGCCGCGCCGCCCGGCAAAGGCCGGCGACGAGAAGCGACTTGCCGACATTCGAGCCGCAGCCCTGGATCATGAGCGCCGTCATGCCCGCCTCCCCCCGGCGCGCGGGCCGAGAGTGCGGGAGCCTCCGGCGGGAGTATTTCGGGCCACAATGAAAGCTGACGGGCCTTTTCCGGTGATGGGGCATCCCGCTCCGGGCGGCCGGAACCGGGGGAGCGGGATGCTTTCACTGTGGGCGGTCATCGGCGCTCCCGCCTGTACCGCGTTGGAACCCTTCACCAGTGTTTCTTTCATTGTGGTTAAAATACTCCGGGGGTCCGGGGGCGGCGCCCCCGGCCGCGCTCTCAGAACTCGACGCCCTTCTGGCCCTTGATCCCCGACCGGAACGGGTGTTTCACCAAAGTCATCTCGGTCACCAGATCGGCGATCTCGATCAGCTCTTCCTTGGCGTTTCGCCCGGTCAGCACGACATGGGTCATCGCGGGTTTTTCGGCCTTGAGGAACTCAACCACCTCATCAATCGGCAGGTAGTCGTAGCGCAGCGCGATGTTGATCTCATCGAGCAGCACCATCCGGTTGCGGTCGTCGCGGATCAGCTCCTTCGCCTTTTCCCAGCCGCGCCGGGCGGCGGCGATGTCCTTTTCCTTGTCCTGCGTTTCCCAGGTAAAGCCCTCGCCCATGGCGAAGAACTGGCAGAGGTCACCGAAATTTCCCTCAATCAGCCGCCGCTCTCCGGTGTCCCAAGCACCCTTGATGAACTGAACCACAGCGCAGGGCATCTCATGCGCGATACAGCGAAGAATCATCCCGAAGCCAGAGGAGGATTTGCCCTTCCCCGCCCCGGTATGGACGATGATCAGGCCCTTCTCGCCCTCTTTCGTCGCCATGATCTTGTCCCGCGCGGCCTTCTTCTTGGCCATCTTCTGCGCGTGGCGGGCGGCGTCTTCCGCCGGATCGGTCGGTTTCGGTGCGGCCATGGTCCCTTCCGTTGCTTGACAAGGGGGCGCCTCATGCCTCAGGTGAGGCGGCGCTGGTTCCTGTCATATGGCAGGCGAAGAGGGAATGCGACAGGCTTTGCGACCTTTCGGGGTTCGGGGCCGAAGCGCAGCCGCCCCCGCGACCGTGACCGGAGAGGCCCCCCGATCCCACTGGCGAGATGCCGGGAAGGGGGTGGGGCCGACAGGGCGACACGCGCCCTGGCATCCGCAAGCCGGGAGACCTGCCAGCGCGAAGACGTGACGGCGGACGGGGGGTTTCCGCAAGCGGCTCGGGGTGAAGATACCCCGCAGGCGCCCTCCTTTTCGCCAAGGCAAAAGGACCGGACCCAGGTGACCGTGACGCTCCATGTCTGCACGACCTGCAAGATGGGTCAGCCCGTCCCCGAGGACGCGCCCCGCCCCGGCGCGCGTCTGCTGGCCGCGCTTGAGGCGGCCGGCGCGCCCGATGGGGTGCGCATCGTACCGGTCGAATGCCTGTCCGCCTGCGATCACGGCTGCAACATCGCGCTGACGGGGCCGGGCCGCTGGTCCTATGTCTATCGCGGCATGGACCCTGACCTGCATGTCGCGGATATCCTTGCCGGTGTCGCTGCCTATGCCGCCACCGGGGACGGTATCGTGGCATGGCGCGACCGTCCCGTCATCTTCCGCAAGCAGTCGCTTGCCCGTATCCCCCCGATGGAGAGCTGAATGTCCGACCTCAACAAGATCCCCGTCACCGTCATCACCGGCTTTCTCGGGTCGGGGAAGACGACACTGATCCGCCACCTGATGCAGAATCCGCAAGGCAAGCGGCTGGCGGTTCTGGTCAACGAATTCGGCTCCGTCGGGGTGGATGGCGACATCCTGAAATCCTGCGCGGATGAAAACTGCCCGGCGGAGAATATCGTCGAACTGGCGAATGGCTGCATCTGCTGCACCGTGGCCGACGATTTCATCCCGACGATCGAGGCGCTGATGGCGCTGCCGCAGCGGCCCGATCACATCCTGATCGAGACCTCGGGGCTGGCGCTGCCGAAGCCGCTTCTGAAGGCCTTCGACTGGCCCGCGATCCGGTCCCGCATCACCGTGGATGGCGTCATCGCGCTGGCCGATGCCGAGGCCGTCGCGGCGGGGCGCTTCGCGCCTGACGTGGACGCGGTGCAGGCGCAGCGCGAGGCCGATGACAGCATCGACCACGAAACGCCCCTGTCCGAGGTGTTCGAGGACCAGATCTCCTGCGCCGATATCGTGCTTTTGTCGAAGGCCGACCTGGCCGGTGAGGCGGGCATCGCCGCCGCCCGCGCGGTGGTTGAGGCGGAAGCGCCGCGCAAGCTGCCGATCCTGCCGCTGGAAGAGGGCCGCATCGACCCCGCCGTGATCCTTGGCCTGAACGCGGCGGCCGAGGACGATCTGGCCGCGCGCCCCTCGCATCACGACGGCGCCGACGACCATGAGCATGACGATTTCGACACCGTCGTGATCGAACTGCCCGAAATCGCCGACCCCGAGGCGCTGAAGGACGCCATCATCCGTCTGGCGCGCGAACAGGCCATCCTGCGCGTGAAGGGCTATGTCGCGGTCGCGGGCAAGCCGATGCGGATGCTGGTGCAGGCGGTGGGCGAACGGGTGCGGGCGCAATACGACAAGCCCTGGGGCGATGCGCCCCGTGCCTCGCGCCTTGTCGTGATCGGCGAGCATGACGATGTCGATCCCGCCGCCATCCGCGCCGTGCTTGCGCCCGAGAGTGTGGGGGCCTGACGCGCCATGCACGTCATCTTCCGCGAAAGCCACGGGCTGGAGGAAACCGACACGCCCACCGACCTCGGCCAGGACCCGGCCGATCTGGTGGTGCTGTCCTTTTCCGACAGCGACCTTGGCGCTTTCGCGGCGGGATGGCACCGGGCGGCGGGCGGTTTGCCGACGCTGCGGCTGGCCAACATCGTCGCTTTGCGGCATCCCCTGTCGGTCGATACCTATGTCGAACGGACGCTGTCGGGCGCGAAGGGTATTCTGATCCGCCTCATCGGCGGCGAAAGCTATTGGTCCTATGGTCTGGCGCAGGTGCAGGACCTTGCGCGCCGGAATGGCATCGCGCTGGCGATCCTTCCCGCCGACGGACGGGAGGATGCGCGGCTGGATGAGTTGTCCACCCTGCCGGTCTCCACCCTGCGCCGGTTGCAGGCGCTGTGCGATGCGGGCGGCGCGGTGGCGGCGCAGGCGGCGCTTCAGCAGATGGCGCTGGCGGCGGGGCTTTATGCCGGGCCGGTGATGGGGGACAAGACGGTGCCGCCCTTCGGCTGGTACCTGCCGGGCAAGGGCGTGGTGCCTGCGCCCGTGGCGGATGGGCGGCCGCTGATCGTCGTCAGCTTTTACCGCTCCTACCTCACCTCCGCCGATACCGACCCGGTGGATGCCCTGATCGCGGCGTTCGAGGCGCGGGGTTTTGCCGCCATCGGCGCCTATGCGGCAAGCCTGAAGGACCCCGCCGCCGCGGGCTGGCTGCGCGCCGAACTGGCCCGCCTCACCCCCGCCGCCATCGTCAACGCCACCGCCTTTTCCGCCAAGGGATCGGATGGCGGTGCCTCACCGCTCGATGCAACGGGCTGCCCGGTCTTTCAGGTCGCGCTGTCGACGGCGCGGAAGAAGGACTGGGCCGAGGCGGATCGCGGGTTGTCGCCCGCCGATCTTGCCATGCATGTCGTGCTGCCGGAAGTGGACGGGCGCATCTTCGCGGGCGTGGCGAGCTTCAAAAGCCCCGGCGCGCGCGATCCCGATCTGCAATATTCCCGTTTCGCCCATCGCGCCGATCCCGCCCGCATCGCCGCCGTGGCCGACCGCGTGGCGGGCTGGCACCGGCTGACGACGGCCGAGGCGCCGCAGGTGGCGCTGGTGCTGTCCACCTATCCCGGCAAGGACTGGCAGTTGGCCCATGCCGTCGGGTTGGATGCGCTCGCCTCGGCAGAAACCATTCTGGAGGTGCTGGGCGAAGACAGCGCGGCGGGGCTTGGCGCGGCGCTGACGTCCGCGACGCTCGATTGGCCGGTTGAGGCCTACCGCGCCGCGCTGGCGGGGCTGCCGCGTCCGTTGCAAGGGGCGCTTCACGATGCCTGGGGCGATCCTGCCACCGACCCTGCGGTCCATGACGGCGCCTTCCGCTTTGCCGCGCTGCGCCGGGGTCGCGCCATCGTCGCGCTGCAACCCGAACGGGGTGAGGTGGGGACGCGCGGCGACGACTACCACGACCTGTCCCGCACCCCGCGCCATGGCTACGTCGCCTTCTACCTCTGGCTTCGCGCGCAAGGCCTGCACGCGCTGATCCATATCGGCGCGCATGGCACGCTGGAATGGCTGCCGGGGAAATCGGTGGCGCTGTCGGACACCTGCTGGCCCGAAGCGTTGACCGGCGACCTGCCCGTCATCTACCCCTTCATCGTCAACGATCCGGGTGAGGCGGCGCAGGCCAAGCGCCGGATCGGGGCCGTCACCATCGGCCACCTGCCGCCACCCCTTGCGGCCAGCGCGGTACCGGAAGACCTGAACCACCTCGAACGGCTGCTGGACGAATATTCCACCGCCGACGGCCTTGACCCCGCCCGCCGCGACCGGCTGATCGCCGCGATCCGGGAGGAGGCGAAGGGGCGCGGGGTTGAAGACGACCTTGGCCTGCCCAAGGATGCCTCCCCCGCCGAGGCGATCACGCGGATCGACCGTTTCGTCTGCGACATCAAGGAAAGCCAGTATGGCGACGGGCTGCATGTCTTCGGCACCGGCCAATGCGGGGCCGAGGAACGCAGCGGTCTGATCGCGGCGCTGACCGGGCGGCGGGTCGAGGCCGGGCCGTCAGGCTCCCCCTTCCGGGGCCGGTCCGACGTGCTGCCCACCGGGCGCAACCTTTATACCACCGACCCCCGCGCCGTGCCGTCCCGCGCCGCGCACGCGCAGGGCGTGAAACTGGCCGAGGAACTGTTGCGGCGGCATTTGCAGGACCACGGCGACTGGCCGAAATCGCTGGTCGTGGACCTTTGGGGGTCCGCCACCATGCGCACGGCGGGCGAGGAATTCGCCATGGCGCTTCACCTTGCCGGGCTGTCCCCGAAATGGGACGAGGGGTCGGAACGGGTGTCGGGGTTCGAGGTGATCCCCTTGCCGCTTCTGCGCCGTCCGCGCATCGACGTGACGCTGCGCGTCTCGGGCCTTTTCCGCGATGTCTTCCCCGGCCTTGCCCAGCTTTTCGAGGCCGCCGCCGCCGCGCTGGCGGAGCGGGAGGAAGCGGTGGAAGACAACCCCTACCTGACCGCAACACCCCGCGTCTTCGGGCCGAAACCGGGCCTTTATGGCCTGTCGATGGCCGAGGCGATCGAGGATTACGGGCCTGACGGGCAGGCACTGGCGGGGGAGGCTTGGCTTTCGGGGTCGGAATGGGCGATCGACGCGTCCGGCGCGGCACACCCCGCCCGCGACGCGCTTGAGGGCAAGGTCAGGGGCGCGGACGGCTTCGTCCATGTGCAGGACCTGATGGAGACCGACCTGCTGCTGGCCTCCGACTACGCCGCGCATGAAGGGGGCTTTGCCGCCGCCGTCGCGCGGCTTGGCGGCAGGGCGCCCGCGCTTTACCACCTTGACGCCACGCGGCCCAACGATCCCCGCGCCCGAACCCTGCCCGAAGAGATCGCCCGCGTGGTTCGCGCCCGCGCGGCGAACCCGGCCTGGGCCGATGGCATGATGCGCCACGGTTTTCGGGGCGCGGCGGAGATCGCCGCGACGCTCGACCACATGGCCGCCTTCGCCCATCTGGCCCGCGCGGTTCCGGCGCATCTGTTCGACCTTTACCACGACGCGACGCTGGGCCGGGAGGAAGTGGTGGCCTTCATGGAACGCGAAAACCCCGCCGCGCTGGCCGCGCTGCGCGACCGTTTCGCCGCCCTTCAGGAGGCGGGCCTTTGGGACACGCGGCGCAATTCCACCGCCATGGGGGCCGCGAGATGAGCGCGCCTGTCATCCAGGGCTGGTGTCCCGGCGCGCTGCGCCCGATGATGTCGGGCGACGGGCTGGTCGTGCGGGTGCGCCCGCGCAACAACAGCCTGACCGCTTCGCAGGCAGAAGGGCTCGCGGCGACCGCCATCCGCCACGGCAACGGCTATCTGAGCCTGTCGAACCGCGCCAATATCAACATTCGCGGTGTTACGACTGAAACTCACCCAGACCTGATCGCCGAGCTGATGGCGCTCGATCTGGTCGATGCGAATGCCGAAAATGAAGCCCGGCGCAATATCCTCGTGAACCCCGTCCGGCCGCACTTTCTTGGCGACCCGGACCTCTATCCGAACGTCCCGATTGCCGATGCGCTGGCCGATGCGCTCGCAGGCCCGGACGCGCCACGTCTTCCCGGAAAGTTCGGCTTTGTTGTCGATTTGCATCTGGGTCTTCGGTATCTGGGACGAGACATTGGCGACATACGGATCGAAAGCGCCGAAACGGGGGGGCAGGATTTCATCCTCCGCGCCGATGGGATGTCGACAGGAACACGGGTCACAGGCGACACGGCAGCCGGACTTGCGATCGAGATGGCGCGCTGGTTCATCGCCTCTGGCGGTGTCGGCCCGGATGGCAGGGGCCGGATGCGCGATCACATCGCCGGTGGTGCGCAACTGCCTGCGGGACTGACAGGCGACGTTTCCCCCGCACCGCAGGCAAGGCCGCCGAAACCCGGTCCTTATGGTGGCGGAAAGCTCTTGGCCTTCGCCTTCGGTCAGGTTCGGGCCGAGAAGTTCGCCTGGCTGGCCAAGGCGGGGGGCAGCATTCGTATCACACCATGGCGCATGGTCTATTTCTCATCCGGCCTGAAGCGTCGTCGCGACCTGCACCACGATGGCGACTTCATCACCAACCCCGCCGATCCCCTCCTCAACGTCGTGGCCTGCACCGGCGCGCCGGGTTGTCCGCAGGCGCTTGGCCCCACCCGTGCGCTGGCCCGGCAGCTTGCGCCGCTGGTGCCGCAGGGCAAGCTCCTCCACGTCTCGGGCTGCGCCAAGGGCTGCGCCCATCCCGGCCCCGCGCCCGCGACGCTGACCGCGACTGGACCTGGCCGCTACGACCTGATCCTGAACGACACCGCCGCCGGAACCCCGGCCCGCCCCGGCATCCAGCCGGACGACCTGACGACCACCGACCTTTTCCCGACCGGATAACCCATGCCCCACAGCTACCAGACCGACGGCGCCGCCATTTACCTTGAAAGCTTCGCGACGATCCGCGCCGAGGCCGACCTTGCCCGTTTCACGCCCGAGGAGGAGGTCGTCGTCGTGCGCATGATCCATGCCGCCGGAATGGTCGGGCTTGAGGATCACGTCCGCTTCTCCCCCGGCATGGCCATCGCCGCGCGGACAGCGCTCGAATCCGGTGCGCCGATCCTCTGCGACGCGCGCATGGTCAGCGAGGGCATCACCCGCCCGCGCCTGCCTGCGGGGAATGAGGTGATCTGTACCCTCCACGACCCGCGCGTGCCGGAGATGGCGAAGGCGATGGGCAATACCCGCTCTGCCGCAGCGCTTGAGCTTTGGCGGCCGCATCTTGCGGGGGCCGTGGTGGCCATCGGCAATGCACCGACCGCGCTTTTCCACCTTCTCAACATGCTGGAAGACCCCGCCTGCCCGCGACCGGCCGCCATCATCGGCTGCCCCGTCGGCTTCGTCGGCGCGGCGGAATCGAAGGACGCGCTGATGGCGGACCTGCCCGCGCCCTCGCTGATCGTGAAGGGCAGGCTTGGCGGTTCCGCGATCACCGTCGCCGCCGTCAACGCGCTCGCCAGCCGGAAGGAATGAAGATGGGCAAGGTCATCTGTGTCGGCCTTGGCCCCGGCAACCCTGATCTGATGAGCGTGAAGGCCGATCGGCTGGTCCGCAGCGCGGCCCATGTCGCCTATTTCCGCAAGGCGGGCTGGGACGGGCAGGCGCGCAAGATCGTCAACGGGATGCTGGCCGAGCGGGCCATCGAATATCCGATGGAATACCCCGTCACGACCGAGATCCCGGTCACCGACCCGGAATACAACCGCGTCATGGCGGCCTTTTACGACGACTGGGCCGACCGTCTGGCCGCGCTGGCGGAGACAGAGACGGTGCTGGTCCTTTGCGAGGGCGATCCCTTCTTCTACGGCAGTTTCATGCACCTTTACACGCGGCTGCGCGCCCGCTCTGCCGTCGAGGTGGTTCCGGGCATCACCGGCATGTCCGGCTGCTGGACCGCGACGGGAGAGCCGATCACCTGGGGCGATGATGTGCTGACGGTCGTCACCGCGACGATGGAGGAAGGCGAGCTGACCCGCCGCATCCGCGACACCGACGCGCTGGTGGTGATGAAGATCGGCCGCAACCTGGAAAAGCTGAAGCGCGCACTGACGGCGGCGGGGCGGATGGAGACCGCCTGGCTGGTCGAACGCGGCACGATGCCGGATCAGCGCGTGCATCGCCTGTCTGAGGCGCCCGCGAAGGTGCCGTACTTCTCCATCGCGGTGGTCCACGGCCAGGGGCGGCGGCCATGAGCGGTTGGGTCGCCGTCGCGGGCCTCGGGCCGGGGGATGAGGCGCTTGTGACCGATGAGGTGCGCGCGGCGATTGCCGGGGCGACTGACATCGTCGGCTATATTCCTTACGTCGCCCGCATCGCCCCGCGCGACGGGCTGACCCTGCATCCGACCGACAACCGGGTGGAACTGGACCGCGCCAACCATGCGCTCGACATGGCCGCAGAGGGGCGCCGCGTCACCGTCGTCTCCTCCGGCGATCCGGGGGTCTTTGCCATGGCATCGGCGCTTTTCGAGGCGCTGGAGGGGCGGCCCGACCCGGACGCTTTCGACATCCGCATCCTGCCCGGCATCACCGCCATGCTCGCCGCCGCCGCACGGCTGGGGGCGCCTCTGGGGCATGACTTCTGCGCGATCAACCTCAGCGACAACCTCAAGCCCTGGGCGTTGATCGAAAAACGCCTGCGGCTGGCGGCCGAGGCGGGTTTTGCCATGGCCTTCTACAACCCGCGATCCAGGTCCCGCCCCCATTCCTTCGCCCGTGTGCTTGAAATCCTGCGCGAGGGCTGCGGGGACGAAACGCTGATTTCCTTCGCCCGCGCCGTGACGACGGCCGAGGAGGCGCTGGTGACGGTAACGCTGGCCGAGGCCACGCCGGACATGGCGGATATGCGCACCATGGTCATCGTCGGCAATGCCGATACCCGCCGGGTCGGGCGCTGGGTCTATACGCCAAGGCGGGTCGGATGAGCGCGCATTCACCCCGGAGGATGGGCAATATCGCCCATCCCGCCAAGCCATTCCATCACCTCGCCGACGGTCCCGGCAGTCCTGCGGTCGGGCAGCGATGGCCGGTCGATCATCACGACGGGCAGGCCAAGCCTGCGCGCGGCGATCAGCTTCGCCTCGGCCCCTGCCCCGCCCGCGTTCTTGGCGACGATCCAGCCGATGCGATGGTCGGCCAGAAGGGCCAGATCGCCGGCCTCATCGAACGGGCCGCGCGCGATCACCGCCTGTGCATCCGGCAGCGGCAGCGGGCCTTCGGGCGGATCGACGAGGCGCAGAAGGTAATGGTGCTGCGGCTTCGCGGCGAAGGGGGCAAGCGTCTGCTTGCCGATGGCAAGGAAGACCCGCGCGGGGGTATCGGGCAGGGCCGCGACGGCCGCGTCGATGCCGGTCACGCGGTGCCAACCGTCCCCCGGCCCCGGTCTCCATGGCGGGCGTTCGAAGGCGATCAGCGGCACGCCGGTTTCGGCGGCTGCGTCGATGGCATTCCGGCTCATCCCCGCGGCGAAGGGATGGGTGGCATCGACCAGATGGGTGATACCCTCGGCGCGCAGATAGTCCGCCAGCCCCGCGACACCGCCGAACCCGCCGACCCGCGTCGGCAGGGGCTGCGCGATGGGCGCGCCGGTGCGCCCGGCATAGGAAAAGACCGCGTCCGCGCCCGCCCCGGCCAGCGCGCGGGCAAGGGCGGAGGCTTCGCTGGTGCCTCCGAGAAGAAGGATGCGCGGCATGGCTGACCCCTGGCTGACGATCATCGGTCTGGGCGAAGATGGCCCGGACGGGCTGTCCGAGGCAAGCCGCGACGCGCTGGTGCGCGCAAAGGTCATCTTTGGCGGGCCGCGTCATCTTGAGCTGCTGGGCGCGGGCGCGCGCGGGCGGGCCTGGCCGGTGCCGTTTTCGACCCGGCCGGTTCTGGCCGAACGCGGGCGCCCGGTCGTCGTTCTCGCCTCGGGCGATCCGTTCTGGTTCGGCGCTGGCGGCAGCCTGATGGCGGATCTTGCGCCGGGGGAGTGGGTCGCCCACCCCGCGCCCTCGACCTTCAGCCTTGCCGCTGCGCGGCTCGGCTGGCGGCTGGAGGAGGTGCTTTGCCTCGGCCTGCACGCCGCCCCCTTCGCGCGGTTGCGCCCGATCCTGACGCCGGGGGTGCGGGCGATCTGCCTGATCCGCGACGGCGCGGCGGCGGGGGCGCTCTGCCGCTGGTTGACAGAACAGGGCTGGGGCGCGTCCGGGGTCACGATCCTAGAAGCGCTTGGCGGTGCGCGCGAAAGGGTGCGGCGGGTCCGGGCAGAGGGGTTCGACCTGACCGATGTGGCGGCGCCGGTGGCGGTGGCGATAGAGGCGGCGGGCGCGAAGGGCCTGCCCCGGACGCCCGGCCTGCCCGACGATCTCTTCGCCCATGACGGCCAGATCACCAAACGCGCTGTGCGGGCGATGACGCTGTCGGCCCTCGCGCCCCGTGCGGGTGAGGTCTTGTGGGATCTTGGCGCGGGATCGGGGTCGATCTCGGCCGAATGGTGCCTTGCAGCGCCCGCCACCCGCGCCCATGCGGTCGAAAACCGCGCCGACCGGGTGCCCAACATCCACGAGAACGCGGCGCGTTTCGGGGTGGAACATCGCCTGACCGCGCAGGAAGGCGACTGGCCCGGCCTGATCGCCACCCTGCCCCGGCCCGACGCGGTCTTTGTCGGCGGCGGGCTTGATGCGGAACGGCTGGCCGCGCTTTGGGCGCTGCTGCCCGAGGGCGCGCGGCTGGTGGTCAACACCGTCACCATCGGCACGGAATCGCTCGTCGCCGCGTGGCACGGACAACAGGGTGGCACGCTGATGCGGATCGACATCGCCGAGGCCGCGCCCCTTGGCCGGATGCAGGGCTGGGTTCCCGCGCGCCCGGTGGTGCAGTGGAGCGTCATACGATGAGGGTGGCAGGGTTCGGTTTCCGGCCCGCGGCGACGGCCGCCGCACTGCTGGACGCCTACCGCCTTGCGGGCGGCGGCGCCGATGCGCTGGCCACCGTGGCGGAAAAGGCCGACGCGGCGGCGCTGTGCGACCTCGCCCGCGCGCTCGGCCTTGGCATCATCGCCATCGCGCCGGAGATCATCGCGGCGACCCCGACCGCGACGCACTCACCGCGCGTGGCGGCAAGGTTCGGCGCCGGATCGCTGGCCGAAGCGGCGGCGCTGGCGGGCGCGGGCGCAGGCGCGCGGCTGACGGGTCCGAGACAGGTATCAGGCGACGGCATGGCGACCGCCGCCATCGCGGAAAGGAAAGAGGCATGACGGTTCATTTCATCGGCGCCGGCCCCGGCGCCCCCGACCTTCTGACGCTGCGCGGGCGCGACCTGATCGCCGCCTGCCCGGTCTGTCTTTACGCGGGCTCTCTGGTGCCAGAGGCCGTGCTGGGCCATTGCCCGGAAGGCGCGCGGATCGTCAACACCGCGCCCCTGTCGCTGGACGAGATCATCGCCGAGATCAAGGCCGCGCATGAGGCCGGGCAGGACGTGGCGCGGCTGCATTCGGGTGACCTCTCGGTCTGGTCGGCGATGGGCGAACAGTTGCGGCGCCTGCGCGCGCTGGGCATCCCTTACGACGTGACACCGGGCGTTCCCGCCTTCGCCGCCGCCTCGGCCGCGCTCGGGGCGGAACTGACGCTGCCGGGCATCGTGCAGTCGGTGGTGCTGACCCGCACCTCGGGCCGCGCGACCTCCATGCCGCCGGGCGAGAGCCTTGAGAATTTCGCGCGTACCGGCGCGGTGCTGGCGATTCACCTCTCGATCCATATCCTTGACCGCGTGGTGGCGGAGCTGACCCCGCATTACGGCGGCGATTGCCCGGTGGCGGTGATCTGGCGCGCAAGCTGGCCCGACCAGCGCATCGTCCGCGCGACGCTGGCGACGCTGGAAACCGCCGTGGGGGCAGAGATGGAGCGCACGGCGCTGATCTTCGTCGGCCATTCCATCGGCGCGGAAGAGTTCGACGAAAGCCGCCTTTACGCGGGCGATTACGATCGCCGCTACCGGCCCGTCGGCACCGATCCGCGCTTCCCGGAGACGGGGCAGTGAGGGCGACACCCCGCGCGGGGATCGACGGGCGGAGCGAGGGGGCCGTCTGCCCCCTCGCGCTCCCCCGAGAGTATTTTTGCAACGAAGAAGCGGGGGCGGGGATTGCCTGACGGGCTTATCATATCCGCCCCGGCCTCTGGCACCGGCAAGACGACGCTGACGCTGGGTCTGTTGTCGGCGTTCCGGGCGGCGGGGGTGACGGTGCAGCCGTTCAAGAACGGTCCCGATTACATCGACCCGGCCTTTCATGGCGCGGCCTCGGGGCGGCTTTCGGTGAACCTCGAAAGCTGGGCCATGGGGTGTGACCGGATCGCGGGGCTTTTGTCAGCGGCAGAGGATGCCGACCTGGTTCTGGCCGAGGGGTCGATGGGGCTTTTCGACGGGGTCGCCGCACCGGGCGAGGCGGGGACGGGGGCGAGCGCGGATATCGCCGCGCTGACCGGCTGGCCCGTCGTGCTGATCCTTGACGTATCGGGGCAGGCGCAATCGGCGGCGGCGGTGGCGGCGGGGTTCGCGACATTGCGCGCGGATGTGGAGATCGCGGGCGTCGTGCTGAACCGTGTCGCCAGTCCCCGGCATGAGGCGCTGGTGCGCGACGGGATGGCGCGGGCGGGTATCCGGGTGTTCGGCGCCCTGCCCCGCAAGGCAGAGATCGCGGTGCCGGAGCGGCATCTGGGCCTGATCCAGGCCGAGGAAACACCCGAGCTTGACCGGATCGTCGCCGAGGCGGGCGCGTTCATCGCGGCCCATGTCGATCTGGCGGCGCTGCGAGGGGCCGCGCGCCCCTCGACCCTGGCCGCGACGCCGCCCTTGCCGGTGACGCCCCCCGGCCAGCGGATCGCTCTGGCGCGCGACCGGGCGTTTTCCTTCGTCTATCCGCATCTTCTTGACGGTTGGCGGCGGGCGGGGGCAGAGATCCTGCCGTTTTCGCCGCTGGCCGACGAAGCGCCGGACGATAGCGCCGATTGCTGCTGGCTGCCGGGGGGGTATCCCGAGTTGCATGGCGGCGCGCTGGCCGCCGCCGGGCGGTTCCGCGCCGGGCTGCGGTCCTTTGCGGAAACCCGGCCCGTGCATGGCGAATGCGGGGGCTACATGGCGATGGGCGCGGGGCTGGTCGATCGCGAGGGCGCGCGCCATGAGATGGCCGGGCTTCTGGGCCTTGTCACATCCTTTGCCAAGCGCAAGATGCACCTTGGCTATCGTCTGGCGGCGCTGGACGCGGCGATCCCCGGTCACGGGGCGGGCGCGCGGCTGCGCGGGCATGAATTCCACTATTCGACAATCCTTACGCAACCGGATATGCCGCTGGCGCGCGTGGCCGATGCGGGCGGCGATCAGGTCGCCGAAACCGGATCGCGCCGGGGTCTGGCCACCGGCACCTTCTTTCACCTGATCGCGGAGGCGACATGAGCGGTTTCGTCAGCTTCGTATCCTCCGGCCCCGGCGACCCGGAGCTTTTGACGCTGAAGGCCGTGGCGCGGCTTCAGGCGGCGGATGCGGTCCTGTTCGACGACCTGTCCTCTGGCCCGATCCTGGCCCATGCGCGCGCGGGCGCGGACCTTGTGGGGGTGGGCAAACGGGCGGGCCGCGCCTCGCCCAAGCAGGATCATGTCAGCCGCTTGCTGGTCGATTACGCGAAGACCGGGGCGAAGGTCGTGCGGCTGAAATCCGGCGATTGCGGCCTGTTCGGGCGGCTGGAGGAGGAGATCACCGCTTTGGGCGCGGCGGGCATCGGGTATGAGATCATTCCCGGCGTGACGTCGGCCATGGCGGCGGCGGCGGCGGCGGGCATTCCGCTGACCCGGCGGCTGACGGCGCGGCGGGTGCAGTTCGTCACCGGCCATGACGTGACCGGCGCCCTGCCCGAGGATCTGAACCTTGCCGCGCTGGCGGACCCGGCGGCGACCACGGTGATCTTCATGGGCAAGCGCACCTTTGCCCAGCTTGCGGGCCTTCTGGCCGGCGCGGGCCTGTCGCCGGACACGCCCGCCATCCTTGCCGAAAGCGTTTCGACCCCGGCGCAGAAGATCCTGCGCGGCACGATGGGCGGCATGGCCGATATGATCGCGGCCGAGGGCGGCGACGGGCCTGCGCTGATCCTCCTTGGCCCGCTTGCCGATCCGGCATGAGCGTCACGCGCGCCATCGTCTGCCGGTCCTGCCCGGCGGGGCGGGACGGGCTTGCGCGCGCTCTGGACGCGGCGCTGGCCGGGGCCGGGCTTCGGGTCGCGGTGGAGGAGATCGACTGCATGTCGGGCTGCACGCGCCCCTCGACCGTCGCTTTCCGGGCCAAGGGCAAGACGGCCTATCTTTTCGGCGATGTGAGCAAGGCGGACCTGCCCGACCTCGTGACCTTTGTCCGGCTGTACCTTGCCAGCGCCGACGGCAACCTTGCCGATGCGCGGCCGCTGGGGGCGCTGCGGGAAAAGGCCATCGCGCGCATTCCGGGGTGCGGTGTCGCAATTGACCGTCCGTCCGGCGCGAATCCGGCTTGACCGGGGCCCGCCTCTGCTGCCAGATGGAGGGGTATGGTGTCCGACAGGCGCAAAGCGCCCGGACTGAAACGGGAATGAGGACGGGTGGACCGAAGCCGGCACCCAAAGCCTCAACCGCCCCCGCGACTGTGAGCGGCGAGCGGCCTTTCATCAAGCCACTGGGGTTCGCGCCCCGGGAAGGCGGAAGGCGCGCTGCGACCCGCAAGTCAGGAGACCGGCCATGCGGAAACGGAAACACGATCGCCGTCGGGTGTGACGGCAAGGAGAACGATATGACCACGTTGAACCAGACCGCCGCCAAATCCTCTGCCGGCCTGCTTTCCATCGCCTTCGTCGCCTTCGTCGGCGCCACCGTCCTGTTCCTGGCGGGCCATGCGCAATCGGCGACGCTGCACGACGCCGCGCATGACATGCGCCACGCGACCGGCTTCCCCTGCCACTGAGCGGGGCCTGACGGTCTAACCCATGATCAAGCGTATGCTGACCGGCGGTATCCTCGCCGGTTTTGCAGCCGGGCTGCTTGCGGCCTTGCTGCATTTCGCGTTCGTCCAGGACCTGATCCTTCTGGGCGAGCAATATGAATATGGCGATCTGGTGCATTTCGGCGGGGCCGGTGAGGCACCGGCGACGGGCCATGACCACATGGCGGCGACCGGGGATCACGCCGCCGCGCCTGACGCGGCGGCGGCAGAGGCGGCAGCAGAGGAGCCGTCCGACTTCAACCGCAACGCGCTGACGGTGATCTTCACCTGCCTGACCTATGCCTCCTATGGCATCCTTCTTGTCGCAGGCTTTGCGCTGGCCGAGCATTTCGGGCGGCGGGTCGGGTCGCGTGAGGGGCTGATCTGGGGCATCGCGGGGTTCGTCGCGTTTCAGCTTGCCCCGGCGATGGGGCTGGCGCCGGAACTGCCCGGAACGGTCGCGGCGGATCTGAGCGTCCGTCAGGTCTGGTGGCTGGGGACGGTTCTGGCGACCGGCACGGGGATCGCTCTCTTTGCCTATGGCGGGAACGTCGTGACCGCGATCCTTGGCGCGGCGCTTCTGGCCGCGCCGCATGTGATCGGGGCGCCGCGTCTGGATGAGTATTACGGCGCCGCCCCGCCCGAACTTGGCGCGGCCTTCTCCGCCAATGTCCTTGGCGTCGGCCTTGTGACCTGGGCGGTGCTGGGCTGGCTGGCCGGGCGCCTGTGGGCGGAACCGGAGGCGGGCTGAGCTTTCCGGCGGGCGGAGTTTCCTGCCCGCCGCAACATCTTCACAAGGACACTGAAAATGCATATCGAACCGGGCATCGTGGACGGCGCCAAGATCGTCCTCAGCTACGCCACCGCAGTCGCCGCAGGCGGCTTTACGCTGCGCGAGACGGCCAACGCGGTCCGCGCCAATGGCGCGCTGCCGATCATGGGCCGCACGCTGGCAACGACGGGCCTTGTCTTCACCTTCTTCCAGATCCTGCCGCACTTTCCGGTCGGCGTGTCCGAGGTTCACTTCATCCTCGGCTCGACGCTGTTCCTGATGTTCGGCGCCGCACCGGCCGCGCTTGGGCTGGCGCTGGGGCTTCTGCTTCAGGGGCTTCTCTTCGCGCCCTTCGACCTGCCGCAATATGGCATGAACATCACCACGTTGCTGGTGCCGCTCTTCGCGCTCCAGATGCTGGCCAAGCGGATCATCGCGCCGGACACCGCCTATGTCGATCTGCGCTATTCTCAGGCCCTTGCCCTCTCGACCGCCTATCAGGGCGGTGTCGTGGCCTGGGTCGGCTTCTGGGCCTTCTACGGCCAGGGCTTCGGCGCCGCGAACATCGCTGCCGTCACCAGCTTTGGCGCCGCCTACATGATGGTCGTGCTGATCGAGCCTCTGGCGGATCTGGCCGTCCTGGCCGCCGCGAAGTCGCTGCGTGAGCTGACCGGCGGGCGGCTGTTCGAACGTCGCCTGCATCAGGCCGCCTGAACAAGCGGACAGGACACCGAAACGCGGCCCCATTGCGGGCCGCGTTTTTGTTGATAGAAGGCACCCATGATCGAGCTTCTCCTTATCGGCATCGGCACCGGCAACCCGGACCACCTGACGCTTCAGGCGATCAAGGCGCTGAATTCGGCCGACCTGATCCTGATCCCCCGCAAGGGAGAGACGAAGGCCGATCTGGCAGAGCTTCGCCGCGCGATCTGTACCGATGTGCTGACCAACCCTGCGGTGCGGCTGGCGGAGTTCGACCTGCCGGTGCGCGATGCCGCCAACCCCGATTACCGCGCCGGGGTCGATGACTGGCACGACGCCATCGCCGATACCTGGCGGCAGGCGATCCGCGACGGGGTCGGCACGGCGGGGCGCGTGGCGCTTCTGGTCTGGGGCGACCCTTCGCTTTACGACAGCACGCTACGCATCGCGGGGCGGGTGGCGACGGGATTTGAGCTGAACGTGACGGTGATCCCCGGCATCACCTCGCTTCAGGCGCTGACCGCGTCCCATGCGATCCCGATCAATGACATCGGCGCGCCCTTCATCGTGACCACCGGGCGGCGGCTGCGCGACGAAGGCTGGCCCGCAGGCGTGAACACCATCGCCGTGATGCTGGACGGGGAGTGTTCGTTCCGGTCGATTGACGCGAAAGGCGTGACGATCTGGTGGGGCGCCTATGTCGGGATGGCGGAAGAGATCATCCTGTCCGGCCCGCTGTCAGAGATGTCCGACAGGATCGTCGGGACCCGCGCCAGGGCGCGGGCCGATCACGGCTGGATCATGGATATCTATATCCTCAGGCGCGCCTGATCGTATCGCCAAGCTGAAGCGTCGGGGTCAGTTCGATCCGCTCACCGCCGACCATGCCGGAATGGCTATGGCCCGCGATGATCTCCGCCGCGCGGCGCCCGATTTCCCGCCGGCAGGCATCCATCGTGGCAAGGCGCACCGGCAACCCGTCAAGAAGTTCAACCCCGTTGAACCCGGCCAGTCCCAGCTTGCCCGGCACGTCGATCCCGTTGTCGAGACAGTAAAGCAGCCCGCCCGCCCCGATCATGTCGTTGGAATAATAGAGGAAATCGAGGTCGGGGCTGCGTTTCAGGATCGTTTCGGTCATCTCGCGCCCTTTCAGAAGGGCCGAGCCGCCGGAATAGAACTCCCGGTCCGCAAGCTCGATCCCCGCTTCGGCCAGACCGGCCTCGAACCCTTCCAGACGCTTTCGCGCGCGGTGGTCGTCGGGCATCTTGGTGCCGAGAAAGCCGATCTTGCGATAGCCCGCCTTGACGATGGCGCGCGCGATCTCGATCCCCGCCCGGCGGTGAGAGATACCGACCACGGAATCCACCGGATTGCCGTCGACATCCATGATCTCGACAATGGGAATGCCCGCATTTTCAAGCATCGCGCGCGCCGCCGGGGTATGTTCCAGCCCGGCGACGATCACGCCCGAGGGCCGCCAGGACAGCATTTCGTAAAGCACCGCCTCTTCGCGTTCGGGGGCATAGTTGGTGACACCGAAGACGGGTTGCAGGCCGGAATCCTCCAACTCCTCCGAAATGCCGCCCAGCACCTCGGGAAAGACGAGGTTCGACAGCGACGGCACGATCACCGCGACAAGGTTGACCCGCTGCGAGGCCAGCGCGCCCGCGATCTTGTTGGGGACATAACCCAGCGCCTTCGCCGCCTTCAGGACCTTTTCGCGCGTCGCATCCGACACGTCGCCCCGGTTCCGCAGCACCCGGCTGACCGTCATTTCAGAGACGCCGGAGGCTTCGGAGACGTCGCGCAAGGTCAGCGCGCGCCGGGACTCGGTGGTGCTTTCGCTGGTCACTCTGCTTTCTCCGCCAATGTGATGCTTTTGTGATTAGTGCAACGGCCGGGCATGTCCAAGCAAGAAAATTGCGCCTTCCCGCCCCCCTATCTATGCGGCAGCGAAGATGGCGCGCCGCCTTCGAAGGCATTCGGCCGCGTGTAGTCGCAGGGCGCTTCCTGCATCTCAAGGTGCAGCCGGTCGCCGGTATAGGGATGGGCGCGGGCCAGATCCTCGTCAAAGTCGATGCCAAGGCCGGGCGCGTCGGGGGGGATGACATAGCCATCCTCCCAGCGGATGGAATTGCGGATAAGCTTCAGATGGAAAGCACCGCCGGTCTCGATCGTCTCGACCATCAGGAGGTTGGGGATCGAGGCGCCAAGATGAATGTTGGCGGCCCATTCCACCGGGCCTGCGTAAAGATGCGGGGCCATCTGCGCGGTGAAGACCTCGGCAATCGCGGCAACCTTCTTCATCTCCCATATCCCGCCCGCGCGACCAAGGGCGGGTTGCAGGATGCGCGCGCCGCCGGTCCTGAGGACGGTGGCGAATTCGGCCTTGGTGGTAAAGCGTTCGCCCGTGGCCACCGGGATGCGCACCGCCTTTTGCACCTCGGCGAAGTCGAGAAGGTTGTCGGGCGGGATCGGTTCCTCATACCAAAGCGGCCCGTAGGGTTCGAGAGCCTGGCCCAGCCGCACCGCGCCCGCGATGTTGAACTGGCCATGGGTGCCGAAAAGCAGGTCCGCCCGGTCGCCGACCGCCGCCCGGATCGCCTTGCAGAACGCGACAGAGCGGGAGATATCGGAGGCCGATGGATCATGCCCGCCCCGGATCGTGTAAGGCCCGGCGGGGTCGAACTTCACCGCCGTGAAACCCATATCGACAAAGTGCGCCGCCGCGTCGGCCGCCATGTCGGGGCTGGTCCAGAATTCGGCGCTTTCCTCGCCGGGGCGGGGATAAAGGTAGGTGTAGCTGCGCAGCCTTTCGTTGATCCGGCCGCCCAGAAGCGCCCAGACCGGCCGGTTGCGTGCCTTGCCGAGAATGTCCCAGCAGGCGATTTCCAGCCCCGAAAACGCGCCCATGACCGTCGGGTCAGGCCGCTGCGTGAAGCCCGAAGAATAGGCGCGGCGGTACATCAGTTCCACCTCTTCGGGCGAGGTGCCGGCCATGTGGCGGGCAAAGACATCCTCGATCACCGCCGCCATCGCCTTTGGCCCGACGGTGGAGGCATAGCATTCGCCATAGCCCGTGATGCCGTCATCCGTCGTCAGCTTGACGAAAGTCCAGTAGCGCCCGCCCCAGCCCGGCGCTGGCGGGGCCACGGTGAAAATCTCAAGGTCTTTCAGCTTCATCTTTGGTCTCTCTCTCCCCCGCGCTCAGAACAGGATCACGTTCCGCCGCGCCGCGCCGCTTTTGGTATCGGCGATCGCCTCATTGATCTGGTCGAGCGTCCAGCGACCCGAGATCAGGTCATCAAGCTTCAGCCGCCCCTGCCGATAAAGGTCGGCGATCCAGGGAATGTCTCGCGCCAAAACGACATCGCCCATGTAGGACCCCGTCAGGCTCTGCCCCGTCGCGGCAAGGATCACGGGTTCATAGGCCGAGGTTGCGCCGGAATGCGGCATCCCGACCGCGACCATGCGGCCACCGGGGGCAAGGAAGCGGGGCGCGGTGTCATAGGCCGGGATCGCGCCAACCGTCACCAGAACCGCGTCGGCCATGCGCCCGGCGATCTTGCGCAGTTCGGACCAGGGTTTCGGTGTATCGGCAAGGATGCCGTCGGTCGCGCCGAAGTCGCGCGCGGCCTCCAGCTTGTCGGCGCTTCGGTCGATGGCGACGACGCGGGCCGCCCCGGCAAGGCGCGCGCCCTGAATGGCGTTCAGACCCACGCCGCCCGCGCCGATCACCACGACCACCTCGCCCGGCCTGATCTGCGCCGTGTTCACCGCCGCGCCCAGCCCGGTGATGACGCCGCAGGACAGAAGCGATGCCGCCTCCATCGGGATACCATCCGGCAGGGGGGCGATCTGGCTTTCCCCGACCACCACCCGTTCCGCGAAGGCCGCGCAGTTGAGGCCCTGCGCCACCGTGCTGCCATCGGGGCGGGTCAGGACGGGCGCGGGCTTTGGCGGCGCTGCGCAGCGCGTCGGGTGGCCGCCCGCGCAAGGCCCGCACTGGCCGCAGGACCGGATCAGCGTCACCAGCACCGCATCGCCCGGCTTCACCCGCGCCGCGCCCGGCCCCACGGCCGAGACGCGGCCCGCCGCCTCATGCCCGTAGACCGCCGGAAGATCGCCGCCCCAGGCGCCCTCGGCATAGGAGATGTCGGAATGGCAGATGGCGCAGGCGTCCAGCGTGACCTCCACCTCCCCCGGCCCCGGCGCGCGCAGGGTCAGGCTCTCAATGGTCAGCGGTTCCCCGAAAGCGTTGCAGACGGCGGCGCGGATTTCTGTCACGGGGCTTCCCCCCTTCCCGGTTGGTTCGTCCCGACCTTCCGGCCTTGGGCGGCGCGCTGCAAGCGGGAATATGCGAAGGGACGCGGCTAACCGCCCGAAGCGATCCGCCCCAGCCGTTCGGCCAGCAGGCCGGGGGCGGAGAAGAACGGGCTGTGCGAGGTCGGCAGGCTGGTCACGCAAGCATCGGGAAAGTCCTTTGCCATCGTCACCTGATACTCGGGCGGGATCGTCTGATCCTGTTCGCAGCGGATGTAGTGTTTCTCTACCCCCGGCCATCGGGTCAGAGCCGGCAAGGGCGTCGATTGCGGCAGGATCGGTTCGGGGCAAAGGTGGGCTGCGGCATAGGCCACGATTTCACCGCTGCAATCCTGGTAGAAATGGTCGCGGATGCGGGCGGGATCGACGGTATAGGTCACACCATCCGGCGCGGCGCGGACCGCGTTCCCCAGCAACTGCCGTGGCCCCGCGCGGCGCATGTCGATCATCGACATCCCCGGCACCGGCACATAGGCGCAAAGGTAGACCAGCCGCGCGATCTTTTCCGGCGCGCGCTCTGCCGCCAGCGTGATCGGATAGCCCGCCGCCGAATGGCCGACCAGCGTCAGCGGGCCGTCGATGGCCGCAAGGATGCGGTCGGCGTAAAGGTCAAGCGTGGCCTCGGTTGCGGGGGTGGTGTCCGCGCCGTGGGCGGGCAGGTCGATGGCCCGCGCCGTGTGTCCCAAAGCGGCAAGCGCCGGGATCAGGTCGCGCCAGCACCATGCACCGTGGCAGGAGCCGTGGATCAACAGAAACTCTGCCATGGATCAGCCATGCCCGATAGAGGACAGGAAGGACCGCAGCAGGGCCGCATATTCGGCGGGCTTGTCCACCGGCGGCAGGTGGCCCGTCCCCCGGATCAACTCGAACCGCGATCCTTTGACAAGATCGGCGGTTTCGCGCACCAGATCGGGCGGGGTGGCACCGTCCTCGCTGCCCGCGATGGCCAGCGTCGGCAGCGTCAGGCCGGAGGTCGGGGTAATGAAATCCGCCCCGGCAATCGCGTTGGCGCAGCCGACATAGCCCTCGACCGGCTGGCGGGTCAGCATGTTGCGCCAGGCGGGCAGTTCCGCGCCCGCGCGGAAGGTCGCCGGAAACCAGCGTTCCATGGTGGCATCGGCGATGGCCTCAATCCCGTCGGCGCGGATCGCCGCGATCCGGTCGGCCCAGATCTGCGGCGTCCCGAGCTTGGCCCCGGTGTTCGACAGCACCAGCGCGCGAACCTGATCGAGCCGCTTCACGGCAAGGCCCTGCGCGATCATCCCGCCGATGGAAAGGCCGACAAAGACACAGTCCCGCACCCCCAGCGCGTCCAGCAACCGTTCCGCATCGCGCACCAGCGCGCCCATGCCATAGGGGCCGGGCGGGCAGGAGGACAGGCCATGCCCGCGCTTGTCATAACGGATCAGGCGCAACCCCTTCGGCATCAGCGGCACGACCTTGTCCCAAAGCCGGAAATCGGTGCCGAGCGAATTGGCAAAGACGACGGGCGCGCCGGAGGGATCGCCATCCTCACGCCAGTGAAGCGACAGATCGCCAAGGTCGAGCATGTGCATCAGGATCTCCTTTCCGGCCGGACAGGCGCGTGTTTACAGGCCCCGGTCGGCGGGGGCCAGAAGCCGCGTGGCCCGCACCCACCAGCCCGGTCTGGCGACGGCGAGGTGGGCCGCGGCGCGCTCGGCCCCTTGTGCGCTGTCGAAGAGGCCAAAGACGGTGCTGCCCGACCCCGACATCCGCGCCAGACGGCAATCGGGGACGGCGCGCAGGGCCGCCAGCGCCTCGGCGATCACCGGGGCGATGATGGCCGCCGGGGCCTCAAGATCGTTGCGCTGCGCGGCAAGCCAGCCGGTGAAGGCGTCGAAATCCGGCGCGGGCGGGGGCGGCGCAAGGCCGGGATTGTCGGTCCCGGAGCCCTCGGCCAGCCGCGCGAAGACCTGCCCCGTCGGCACCGCAACGCCGGGATTGACGAGGGTCAGGTGAAGTTCGGGCAGGGGCAGCAGGGGGGCAAGGTCCTCACCGATGCCGCGCATCCTTTGGGGTGCGGGCGCGGCAAGGCAGACCGGCAGATCGGCGCCAAGCGCCAGCACCTGCGACGGGTCCGGCAGCGACACCTGCCAAAGCCGGGCCAGCGCCCGCAGCGTCGCCGCCGCGTCCGAGGACCCGCCGCCGATGCCGCCGCCATGGGGCAGGTGTTTTTCCAGCGCTATCCGCGCCCCCTGCCCGTCGCGCTTCATCAGCGCGGCGGCTTTCAGGATCAGGTTCGCGCCATCGGTCGGCACACCCACCGCGAAAGGTCCGGTGACGGACAAGGACAGATCCTCCGCCACATCAAACCGCAGCCGGTCGCCGACGTCGGCAAAGGCCACGATACTGTCAAGCAGATGGTAGCCATCGGCCCGGCGGCCGGTGACATGCAGCGCAAGGTTCACCTTGGCGGGTGCGGTGACCTCAATCGCCATTCTTGCTGACGGCGAGCGGTTTGGCGCCTTCTTCGGCCAGAACCTTGTCGAGACCTACCGCAAGCTTGCGGCGGATGCGGTCGGGATCGGCGTCCATGGAATCCTCGGCGAAGGACAGCGCGCGGCGCCACTGGAACTCCGCCTCGCGGGTCCGGCCGACGGCCCAGTAGACATCGCCCAGATGGTCGTTGACGACGGCATCGACCGGCATCAGTTCGACCGCGTGTTCCATCTGCGTCACCGCCTCGTCATAGCGGCCAAGCCGGTAGAGACCCCAGCCGAGGCTGTCGATGATCGCGCCGTCATCGGGCCGTTCGGCCGCCGCCTTCTCGATCATCTTCAGCGCGTCGTCGAGGTTTTCGTTCCGGTCGATATAGGAATAGCCGAGGTAGTTCAGGACCGAGGGCTGATCGGGATAAAGCTCAAGCGCTTTCTTGAAATCGACCTCGGCCCCGGTCCAGTTCTTGGCCCGCTCCTTGCAGATACCACGCGCGAAATAAAGGCTCCAGTAGACCTCCGGTTCCGCGCTGATGCGGGCGATCGCCTCATCATAGGCGCCGGCGGCCTCTTCGAAGCGTTCCTCGCGCCGCAGCGTGTCGCCCAGCGTGTTCCAGACTTCGATCCGGTCGGGGTGGTCCTTGGCCAGCCGCCGCAGAACCTCGATCGCGGCATCCGTCTGGCCCGAGGCGACCAGCGCGCCCGCGCGGCCAAGTTCCGCCTGAAGATAGGCGGGATCGTCGCTGCCGATCTTGTCGAATTCGGTGCTGGCAAGGGCGTGCTGCCCCTGCCCTTCCAGAATGCTCGCCACCAGAAGAACCGCATCGGCATCCTTCGGGGCGAGATATTCCGCCACCCGCGCATAGGCCAGCGTGTTGACGTCGGTATTTTCCGATCCAAGCGCGCTGGCCACCGTATAGAAGACCTCGGCGATGCCGTCCTTGGGGCCGGAGACCAGCGTGAAGGGAACGGTTTCGCCCGCCTCAAGCCGGGTGCGCAGCGCCCTGACGGCGGGGTCGCCTTCCGGCCCGAACGCGGTGTTCAGCAGGGCTATGGCGTCGGCATCCCGCTCAAGCTGGCTCAGGATCTGGGCATGGGCCAGAATGCCGTGTCGGGTCGCGCGCAGCGGCCCGCCATCGGCCCCGGCAAAGATCGCGTCCGCGCCCTCGAAATCGCCGACCGAGGCCAGCGCCAGCGCCTTGTGGTAAAGGCCAAAGGATTTCAGCCCGCCCACCGCGCTGACCTTGTCGAACTCGGCGGCGGCCTCTGACATCTGCCCCATGCCGAGAAAGGCCCAGGCGCGGTACAGCCCATCGACAAGCTGCCCCGCCGACCGGCCGCGGACAAGCTCGGACACCGCTGCGGCGTAATCTTCGTTCTGCGCCAGATCGGCAAGGATCAGCAGATCCGCGATCTGGCTTTTCCCGCCTGTCTCGTCGAACTGCCGGGCAAGCTTCAGGCCATCCGCGACAGATCCGCGGGCAAGTTCGGAGATCGCCGCATTCTCGATCAGCATGGTATTGCCGGGATCGGCGGCAAGGGCGCGGGCATAGTATTCGGCGGCAACCGCATAATCGGACTCGGCCCCTGCAAGGCGCGCGGCCAGGTAGGGTCCGGCCTCACCATCGGCGGCGCTGGCGGGGGCGGCCCAGAAGGCAAGGCCCGCGGCCAGCACGAAAGGAAGGTGGCGAAGTTTCTGCACGTCAGGCCCCTGATGTTGTGGCCGCGAGAGCGTAGAGCGGGCTTTTGGACATGGCAATGCGAACGGGGGGCCGAAGCCCCCCGCGCGGCGATTATTGCCGAAAATGTTACATGTTCGGGTAGTTCGGCCCGTCCCCGCCCTGTGGCGTGGTCCAGTTGATGTTCTGGCTCGGGTCCTTGATGTCGCAGGTCTTGCAGTGGACGCAGTTCTGAAAGTTGATGACAAACTCCGGCTTGCCGTCCTTTTCCACCACCTCATAAACCCCCGCCGGGCAGTAGCGCTGCGCCGGCTCGTCGAATTTCGGCAGGTTGACCGAAATCGGGACCGAGGGATCTTTCAGCTTCAGATGGCAGGGCTGGCTTTCCTCATGGTTGGTGAAGCTGAACGAGACGTTGGTCAGCCGATCAAAGGACAAGACGCCATCGGGGCGGGGATAGTCGATCTTCGGATAGTCCTTCGCCTCACCCGTCGAGGCGGCATCCGTCTTGCCATGCTTCAGCGTCCCGAACAGCGAAAGGCCAAACAGGTTGTTGGTCCACATGTCGAACCCGCCGAAGACCAGCGAGGGGAGCATCCCCCATTTCGACCACATCGGCTTGACGTTGCGGACCTTCTTCAGGTCCCTGGCGATCGGGCCGGAGCGCAGGTCGGCCTCATAGGCCGCAAGTTCATCCCCGCCACGCCCGGCGGCGATGGCGGCCTGCGCGGCCTCGGCCGCGGCGATGCCGGACAGCATGGCGTTGTGGTTGCCCTTGATGCGCGGCACGTTCACGAGACCGGCCGAGCAGCCCAGAAGCGCCACACCCGGCGCCACCAGTTTCGGGATCGACTGCCAGCCGCCCTCGGAAATCGCGCGCGCGCCATAGGCCACGCGCTTGCCGCCCTTCAGAAGCTCCGCCACCATCGGGTGATGCTTGAAGCGCTGGAACTCCATATAGGGGTAAAGGTGCGGGTTCTTGTAGTTCAGGTGAACCACGAAGCCGACATAGACCTGGTTGTTTTCCAGGTGATAGATGAACGACCCGCCGCCCGCGTTGTTGCCCAGCGGCCAGCCCATCGTATGGGTGACGGTCCCCTCGCGGTGCTTGGCGGGGTCGATCTCCCAGATCTCCTTCATGCCGATGCCGAATTTCTGCGGGCAATGGCCTTTGGACAGGTCGTATTTCGCGATGACTTCCTTGGCGAGCGAGCCGCGCACCCCTTCCGACAGGAAGACGTATTTGCCGTGCAGTTCCATGCCCGGCTCATAGTTCGGGCCGGGCGTGCCGTCGGGGTTCACCCCCATGACGCCCGCGACGACACCCTTGACCTCGCCATTCTCGCCGTAAACCAGCTCGGAACAGGACATGCCGGGGAAGATCTCCACCCCCAGCCCTTCGGCCTGTTCGGCCATCCAGCGGCAGACATTGCCCATGGAGACGATGTATTTGCCGTGGTTCGACATCAGCGGCGGCATCGGCCAGTTCGGGATGCGCATCTGCCCCGACGGGCCGAGGACGTAGAAGTTGTCCTTTTTCACCTCGACCGTGATCGGCGCGCCCTTCTCCTTCCAGTCCGGCATCAGCGTGTCGAGACCGGAGGTATCGAGAACCGCACCCGACAGGATATGCGCCCCCACCTCGGAGCCCTTTTCAAGGACGACGACATTCAGATCGGGATCGAGCTGTTTCAGGCGGATTGCGGCCGACAGGCCGGCAGGACCGGCGCCGACGATCACAACGTCATATTCCATCGATTCCCGGGTCATCTCGGTCATGCTTTCTCCCTTTCGCGTCCGCGCGGCCGACATCGCTTCAATTGCGCAAGATCGTTAGCCGAGCCATCCCGGCGGCGCAATGATAACACGGCCGCAGCGGGCCGGATCGGGGGAGAAAGGCGACAGAAAGATCGAAAAACAGCGATCAGCGACCGGCAGGGCGGCGCCGGTCGGGCAAGGGCCAGAGCCGCCTGCTCGCCTCTTGACCGCGGCCGGGGGGCGCGCGTGCCTTATCATGGTGGTTTTTCCGCCGCCCTTGGCGGCCGCTCGTCAGGCCCACTTGACTTTGCAGCCATGAACCGGGTTAAGACCGTGATGTCGCGCATAATACGGGCATTTTTGAGGCTACAGTTCACAAACGGACCGAAATGGAAAAGATACCGATGACCCGCGCGGGCCATACCGCGCTCGACAAGGAACTCAAGGAACTGAAGTCGGTGGAACGCCCCGCCGTCATCAAGGCCATTGCCGAGGCGCGCGAACACGGTGATCTTTCCGAGAACGCCGAATACCACGCCGCGCGCGAACGCCAGAGCTTTGTCGAGGGCCGCATCAAGGAGATCGAGGCGATCCTGTCGCGGGCCGATGTCATCGACACCTCGAAGCTGTCCGGCGCGATCAAGTTCGGCGCGACGGTGACGCTGGTCGATGAGGACAGCGACGAGGAAAAGACCTATCAGATCGTGGGCGAGGCCGAGGCCGATATCGAACGCGGCCTGTTGAACATCCGCTCGCCGCTGGCGCGCGCGCTGATCGGCAAGGATGCCGGGGACAGCGTCGAGGTGCGCACACCGGGCGGCGACAAAAGCTACGAAGTCGTTTCGATCCAATATATCTGATCCCGGCCGGAGAGCTGACCCGCATGTCCGAGGAACATCCCGACGCCCAACCTTCCGGCCAGGCCCAGCTTGGCCTGTTTTCGCGGGTGTTCCCGGAGGCGGGCGGGCCGGGACCGGCCGATCTGGTGGCGGCCATTGTCACGCTGTTGTGGCTGGCGCTGGTGGCTGGGTTCTTCCTTTTCTCCGACAGCGAGGGCGGGGGCGCGCTTGGCGCGATCATGACGCTGGTGGCGATCTTTGCGCCCATCGCGCTGATCTGGATCGCGGCGACCCTGTCGCGCATGTCGCGCGAGGTCCGGGGGGAGACGCAGCGCCTTCATGCCACAGTCGATGCCATGCGCCACGCCTATCTCAACCAGGCGCAGTCGGGGCTGAACAAGTCCAACGTCGAAAAGCGGCTTGAGCAGATCGCGGCCTCCACCCGGCTGACCGAACACGCCATCGCGACATTCACCTCGCGCCGCGACGTCACGGTGGTGGAACCGTCAGCCGACCGCAAGGCCGCGCTGGTCACCCCGCGCCCGCTTGACGGGGCCGAGGAACAGCCGGGCCTTGCGCTGGGCGCCCCGGCCGACAGCAGCGCCGATCCGATCTCCATCGCCGATTTCATCAAGGCGCTGAACTTCCCCGACAGCCCGACCGACAAGGACGGGTTCCGCGCCCTGCGCCGGGCGCTGGATGACCGCAGCACCGCGCGCCTGATCCGGGCCGCGCAGGACGCGCTGACGCTGCTCAGCCAGGACGGGATCTATATGGACGACCTGCGCCCCGACCGCGCCAAGCCCGACATCTGGCGCCGCTTCGCGCAGGGGGAACGCGGGCGGACCATCGCGGCGCTTGGCGGCGTCCGCGACCGGTCGAGCCTTGCGCTGACCTCGGGACGGATGCGGCAGGACACGATCTTTCGCGACACCGCGCATCACTTCCTGCGCCAGTTCGACAAGACCTTTCAGGAATTCGAAAAGAACGCCAGCGATCAGGAGATTGCCGCGCTGGCCGAAACCCGCACCGCGCGGGCCTTCATGCTTCTGGGGCGCGTGACGGGCATCTTCGACTGAACCGGGGCGCTTACGGTTCGGCGTTTTCCCCGTCGATCATGACGATGCCGGTCTGAATATCCGGGTCGCCGTCGTGGTAAAGATGGGTCATCACACCCGGATGGGCCGCGAAGGCCTCACTGATCCTGACGGGGGAGAAGGTGCGCGGCGTGTTCTCGAACCCCGGCAGTTCCTTCAGGATGTCGCTGACCGAATTGCCGCAGAAGGCCTTGTTGACCGCGCCATAGGACTGCGCCTCACGCAGGGCCTGCTCGGCGACGGCGGGGCTGACAAGGATGGTCTGCGCCAGCACGTCGTAAGTGTCGCGCGCGTGGTAGTCGATATAAAGCTTCCGCATCCGTTCGGTGATGCCGTAAAGCAGGTCGTTGCGTTCGGGGACCGAGCCGACCTTGAAGCTGCCCGCGGGGTCGAACAGGACCCGTTGGCTGGCATTGATCATCAGCGCGGAATGCCCGCCGGTTCCGTTGCGCTTGCTGACCACGGTGTAAAGCGTCAGCGACGTCGGTTCGTTCGAGACATAGCGCGCGCGCGCGACCGCCTCATCGGGCGCCCAGACGGGTTCGGCCCCGCAGGCCGCGAGGGCAAGGGGAAGCGACAGGCACAGAAGAGCTTTGCGCATGGACACGGCAGGAAATATCGCCAATCGCCTCAGGCGTTGGCAAGGGCCAGGAAGACCAGCACGGCGAGGATCAGGATCGTCATCCAGGTCACCATGCGGACAAAACCGGCAAAGGTCTTTTCGTGGTCCCGGACGTTCATGTCGCCATGGGTATGCTCAGCCATCTTTCGCGCTCCTGCCTCTGAGGTCATGTGTCGAATAGCCGATTCACGCGGCACTGTCACGACCCTGCGGGCTTGTCTTTCCCGGCCGATGCGCGCTTTGCCTTCGTCGCGGGCGCCTCGCCGTCAAGGTCGGCGGCAAGGCGAAACCCGATACGGCGCGGCTCTTCCACCTCGCTCGGCATCGGCATCGCGCGCAGCATGACGCTCAGCTGGCTGACATGCTGGATCAGCTGGGTGCGCGCGTTCTCTTCGTCGCGGCCGTAGAAGGTGACGATGTCGGGGTCGAAATAGCCGATCCCCTCGATCCGCAGCACCCCGGCATCGCCGCCGGTAAAGCCCATGGCAACCTCCTGCTGGGCATCAAGCTGCTTTTCGAAGTTCTGGATGTAAAGGATCAGCCGTTCATAGGCCCATTGCGCGGGGCTTTTCTCGGCATAGGGCTGGGCCGCGACGCCTTCGGGAAGCGGCTCAAGCTCGGCCGTGACGGGGGCGTCGGGGGCGGTATGGGCGACACGCGCGCAGGGCATGGCAGAGCTTTCATGCGCCTCCGCCGTGGTGTCGATCATGTCGCTTATGTCGTTCTTTGCCATAGCCAAGCTCCGTCCTCCCGCCGCGCGCGTGCGACCTGGCCCTTGTGCAACAGATGGTTCAGATGCGCCACCGCTTCAACCAGCGCAAAGCCATATTCCGCCTCGCCCACCGACCTCTTGAACAGCACGTCAAAGCACTCGACAGCCGTTTTCGGGGTGGCCAGAAGCGCCAGCAGACGGTCAAGCGCGCCGGTGTGGTTCTCGATCATCTGGCGCAGGCGCAGCGGCAGGCCGGTGAAGGGCAGCTTGTGGCCCGGCAGGATCAACTGGTCGTCACGCGCGAAGGGGCGGAAGCGTTCGGCGCTGTCGATCCATTCGGCGACCGGGTCGGCAAGGGGTTCCGAGGCATAGACACCGAGATTGGCGGAGATCGAGGGCAGAAGCTGATCCCCGCCAAGGATCAGCGGGCCATCCACCTGCCAGAAGGTCGCGTGTTCGGGGGCGTGACCGTCGCCGGTGCGGACCAGCCAGTCGCGCCCGCCCATGCGGATCGTGTCGCCGTCCGCGATGCGCGTATAGCCCAGCGGCAAGGGCGCGACGACATCGGCGAAGTTGAAGGGACGCTCCGCCGACCGCTTGGCGTAAAGCGCGGGCTCCATGCCCGCCGCGCGCCAGAAGGCCAGCGTTTCGGCCACCGGCACGGGCTGCACGTCAAGGATCAGCATCCGCGCGGTCAGCCAGCTTGTCCGCGTGGTGACAAGCTCGGCCCCCATCGCCTGCAACCATCCTGCAAGGCCGACGTGATCGGGGTGGTAATGGGTCACCACCACCCGGCGAAGCGGCTTGCCCGCAAGCGGCCCGGCCAGAACGCTTTCCCAGATCGCGCGGGCGCGGCGGGTGTCAAGGCCCGCATCGACGACCGTCCAGCCATCGCCATCGTCCAGAACGTAAAGGTTGACGTGGTCCAGCGCCATCGGCAGCGGCAGGCGCAGCCAGAAGATGTCGGGCGCGACCTCGCGCAGCGTGCCTTCTTCGGGCGCATCGGCCCAGGGGTAGCGGATCACCTCCGCCGTGGAACCCGCAGCGCAATCCATCACGCGGCCAGATCGTCCGGCGACAGCGCCATGACCGACGCGCCGCCGTCGCGCGCCTCGGCCAGATGGGCGGCATACATCGGCAGCAGGCGGCGGATATAGACGCGGGCGAGGTTGGTCCTTGCGCCCTTGCCACCCTCGGCCATGGCCGCGCGCAGATGGTAATGCGCCCCCAGAACGCGGGCAAAGGCGCGCAGGTAAGGCACCGCACCGGCAAAGCGCGCGGGCATGTCCTGCCCGGTCAGCCATTCGGTCGCCTCGCGCAGCGTCTCGGCCGCGGACCAAAGGTCGCCCGCAAGGTCGGGGAGGACGGCGCGGGCGGCTTCGGCGTCGGCCTCAAGCTCTTCCAGCAGGCGATAGGCGGCCTCGCCCCCGTCCATCATCTTGCGCCCGACAAGGTCCATCGCCTGAATGCCGTTCGTCCCCTCGTAGATCGGCGTCACGCGCACGTCGCGGTAGAACTGCGCCACGCCGGTTTCCTCGATATAGCCCATGCCGCCATGGACCTGCACCGCCATCTCGCTGACCATGCAGCCGACATCGGTCCCGTAAGCCTTGGCGATCGGTGTCAGGAACGCGCCCCGCGCGGCCCATTCGCCCTCGCCCGTCGCCTTGTGCATGTCCAGCGCGACGGCACAGGACAGCCCGATGGCGCGCGCGGCAAAGACCTCGGCCCGCATGGTGGCCAGCATCCGGCGCACGTCGGGGTGATCGGCGATCACGCCCATCTGATTGCGTTCCTGCGCGTAGTCGATGGCCTTCTGACAGGCCGCCTCGGCCACGCCGACGCCCTGCATCCCGACGCCAAGACGGGCGTTGTTCATCATCGTGAACATCGCGGCCATGCCCTTGTTTTCCTCACCCACCAGCCAGCCGGTCGCCCCTTCATAGGACATCACGCAGGTGGGCGATCCGTGCAGGCCAAGCTTGTGTTCCAGGCTGACCACCTTCAGCGCATTGGCCTTGCCGGGATTGCCATCGGCATCGGGAAGATATTTCGGCACGATGAAAAGGCTGATCCCCTTGGTCCCCGCCGCCGCCCCCGGCAACCGCGCGAGGACGAGGTGGGAGACATTGCTGACCACGTCGCTGTCGCCCCAGGTGATGAAGATCTTCTGCCCGGTGATGGCATAGCTCCCGTCGCCCTTCGGCTCTGCCTTGGTGCGCAGCGCGCCGACATCGGAGCCCGCCTGCGGCTCGGTCAGGTTCATCGTCCCCGACCATTCGCCGGAGATCAGCTTGGGGATGTAAAGCGCCTTGATTTCCTCTGAGGCATGATGTTCCAGCGCCTCGATCTGGCCCTGCGTCAGAAGCGGGTTCAGTTGCAGCGCAAGGCAGGCACCCGACAGCATGTCCTGAATCGACATGTTGACCGTCTGCGGCAGGTCCATGCCGCCATGTTCCGCGGGCGCCGACACGCCGATCCAGCCACCTTCGGCGATGGCGCCGAACGCTTCGGCAAAACCGGGGGAGGTGCGAACCACGCCGTTTTCCAGCCGTGCGGGGGTCTTGTCGCCGTTCCCGTTCACCGGCGCCACGACGCCGTCGCAAAGCTTCGCCGCCTCGGTCAGGATCGCCTCGACCGTGTCCGGCGTCGCCTCGGCAAAGCGTTCGGTGGCCGCGACCGCGCCGAAGGGGACGACATGATCCAGCACGAAGCGGATATCGCCGAGGGGGGAACGGTAGGTCATCGAAATCTCCCTTGCCCGCAGCTTGGCATTTGGCCGGTCGCCGCGTATGACACCTGAAAAGGCCGTGGCCGCAATGATCGCGGCGGCGGCGATCCCCGGCAACCTTGACGCCACGTCACGAAACCCAGCGCCCCGGTGACAGATCTGATCCCCCCCACGCCCGAAGGCCTGACCCGCGCCGCGGCCCTGCTTGCCGATGGCGCGCTTGTCGCATTTCCGACCGAGACGGTCTATGGCCTTGGCGGGGATGCGCGATCGGACATCGCCGTCGCGCGGATCTTCGAGGCCAAGGGCCGGCCGCGCTTCAATCCGCTGATCGTTCACCTGCCTGACGTGCAGGCGGCGCGGCGCTACGCCGTCTTCGACGACCGGGCCGAACGGGTGGCGGCGGCGTTCTGGCCCGGCCCGCTGACGCTTGTCCTTCCCCTAAGGCCCGACGCCGGGCTGTCGCCGCTGGTCACCGCGGGCTTGCCTTCGGTCGCGCTGCGGGTTCCGGCGCATCCGGTGGCGCAGGCGTTGCTGCGCGCCTTCGGCGGGCCGCTTGCCGCGCCCTCCGCCAACCCCTCAGGCCGGATCAGCCCGACGCGGGCGGAGCATGTAGTCGAGGGGCTGGCGGGCCGGATCGCGGCGGTGGTGGATGGCGGCGCCTGCGCGGTGGGGGTGGAATCGACGATCCTCGGCCTGACGGACGGGGCGCGGCTTCTGCGCCCCGGCGGCCTTCCGGCCGAGGCGCTGGAGGATTGCCTTGGCGAACCGCTCCTGACCGGGGCCGGGACCGACCCGGAGCGGCCGACCGCGCCGGGCCAGCTTGCCTCGCATTACGCGCCCGCCGCGCGCGTCGCGCTGAACGTGACCGCCCCCGCCCCCGGAACGGTCTGGATCGGTTTCGGTCCGGGCTGTGCGGGCGCGGCGCTGAACCTGTCGGAAAGCGGCGATCTGGTCGAGGCGGCGGCGAACCTCTTTCATTTCCTGCACCGGGCCGATGCGATGTCGGACGGGGCCATCGCCTTTGCCCCGATCCCGGAGCATGGCCTTGGCCGCGCCATCAACGACCGCCTGCGCCGCGCCGCCGCGCCGCGCTAAAGCATTTCGGGTTTACACTGACTCAGAGTTCGAACTTATTTCGTTCGAGTTCTGATACTTGCTTTCTCAACGAAAACCCGAAACGCCTTAAAGGCTGTCTTCGACGCGGAAGCCATCCGGGATCGCGTCGCGCCCCTCAAGCACCAGATCGGCCATCACCTGCGCCACCTTCGGCGCCATGCCAAAGCCGATCTTGAAGCCGCCATTGGCGATGAAATGCCCCGCCCGCCCCGGCCAGGCGCCAAGCATCGGCGCCCGGCTTCGGGCGCGCGGGCGCAGGCCCGCCCAACGCTCGATCACCGGCGCATCGCCAAGCGCCGGACAGGCCGCGCGCGCCTTTTCGATCACGGGGTCGAGCTTTTCGTCCACCCTATCGGCACCGTCGAAGTCGCGTTCAGAGGTGGAGCCGACCGCCACCGTCCCGTCGGCATGGGGGACGATATGCACGCCGTCGACGAAAAGCTGCGGTCGCGTCGCGACGCCCGGACAGGCGAAAAGCGCCGCCTGCCCCTTGACCGGCCCGCCGACCGTCTTGCCCAGCGTCGCGCCCAGATCGGCCAGCCCGGCAGCGCCGGTGGCCCAGATCACGGGGGCCGTGCCATCGGGCATCGCCACACCCTCCTCAATCCGCCCGCCCCGCGCCCGGATGGCGGCGGTCAGCGCGATGCCCGCCTGCCGGGGATGCAGCCGCGCGGTCAGCGTGTCGCGGATCAGGTAGCCCGTGGGCGTCTTGGGCAACCAGCCGTCCTCAACGGCTGCGACCACCTCCCACAGCGCCTGACCGTGCCATAGCGCCGCCGCCCCCAACGACCGGCCGCGCGCCAACGCCAGCGCCGCCTCGTCGGCAATGGACTGCACCCGGCCCGAACGCAGATAGCCGGGATCCGCGCCCCCTGCCGCGCCGACCCCGGCCCAGAACCCTTCCGCCATCAACAGGCTGTCGAACTGGAACTGCTTCTTGGCGTTCCACTGTTCCGGCACATGGGGAGCGAGCGCGCCGACGATTCCGCCAGACGACCCCGCGCCGATCCGGGCCGCCTCGCAAACCCGCACCCGCGCCCCGCGACGGGCGCATTCCCAGGCGATGGACAGACCGAAGGCCCCCGCGCCCATGATCGTGACATCCGCCGTTGCCATTCCACCCGCCTTCCGCATAACTCGACCCAAGGGTTAGGACAGATGACCGCCAAGGACCAGAGCGCAGCGCTGACATGGCGGGAGGGCGACCTTCCGGTCTCGGACCGCTTTGACGACCCGTATTTCTCGCTTGCCAACGGGTTGGCCGAAACCCGCCACGTCTTTCTGTCCGGCAACCGCCTGCCGGACCGCTTTCGCGACGGGTTCCGAATCGCCGAACTGGGCTTCGGGACCGGGCTGAACCTGCTGGCGACCCTGATCGCCTGGCGCGCGGCAGGGGCGCCGGGGCGGCTGAGCTTCACGAGCTTCGAGGCCTTCCCGATGACGGCGGCCGACATGGACCGCGCGCTTCGCGCCTTCCCCGAGGCCCATGCCGAGGCCCGCCCCCTGCTTGATGCCTGGGCGGCGGGACAGCGGCGCTTCGCGGCCGGCCCGGTAACGGTGGAGGTCATCACCGGCGACGCGCGCGATACCCTGCCCGCCTGGCAGGGGCTGGCCGACGCCTGGTTCCTGGATGGCTTTTCCCCCGCCAAGAACCCCGAGCTTTGGGGCGACGCGCTGCTGGACGAGGTCGCGCGCCACACCGCGCCGGGCGGCACATTCGCCACCTACACCGCAGCGGGCTTTGTCCGCAGGTCCTTGCAGTCGGCGGGCTTTCGGGTAGAGCGAAGCGCAGGATACGGCAGCAAGCGGCATATGAGCCGTGGCGAGTTGGACAGCGCGACATGACCGAACAGAACAACCGCCTTGGCGCCTGGCTGATGATCGGCACCTGTTTCGTCTTTGCCTTGCAGGACGGCATTTCGCGCCATCTTGCCGAGACCTATAACGTCTTCATGGTGGTGATGATCCGCTACTGGTTCTTCGCCAGCTTCGCCATCGCCCTTGCCGCCCGCAAGCCCGGCGGCCTGCGCACGGCGATGCGCCCGCGCTTTCCGCTGATCCAGATCGCGCGCGGTGTGCTTCTGGCGGCGGAGGTCTGCGTGATGGTCACCGCCTTCACCCTTCTCGGCCTTGTCGAAAGCCATGCGGTCTTTACCTGCTATCCGCTTCTTGTCGCGGCCCTTTCCGGCCCGATCCTGGGCGAGAAGGTCGGCTGGCGGCGCTGGCTTGCCATCGGGGTCGGCTTTGCCGGGGTTCTGGTGATCCTTCAGCCCGGCGTGGCGGTCTTTGCCCCTGCCGCTGTCGTGCCGCTTGTCGCCGCCACGATGTTCGCGCTTTACGGCCTTTTGACGCGCTATGTCGCGCGGGGCGACGCCGCCTCGGTCAGCTTCTTCTGGACCGGGATCACCGGCGCCGTGGTGATGACCGCCATCGGCGTCTTTCACTGGGAAGCAATGAGCCTGCCGGACTGGGGCTGGATGGCGGTTCTGTGTTGTACCGCGGTCCTTGGCCATTGGCTGATGATCCGGTCGCTGGAAGTGGCGGAGGCGAGCGCGGTCCAGCCCTTCGCCTATTTTCAGCTTGTCTTCGCCGCCGCCATCGGCCTGACGGTCTTTGGCGAGGTGCTGAAACCCAACGTCGCCATCGGCGCGCTGATCGTCGTGTCGGCGGGCCTTTTCACCCTCTGGCGGCAGCGGATGAAGGCGCGGGCGCGGCGCGCGGCTAACGCCCCTTCAACTCATCGGTAAAGCGGATCGGCCCGGCCTTGCCCGACAGGCGCGCGCGATAGATCGGCATGCTTTCGGCCACCCGCATGACGTAGGTCTGCGTCTCGCGGAAGGGGATCGCCTCGATCCAGTCCACCGGGTCCACCCCGTCGCGGCGCGGGTCGCCCAGCATGTCGATCCACTGCCGCGACCGCCCCGGCCCGGCATTGTAGCCCGAGGCGACAAGAAGCGGCGATGTGCCGAATTCCGCCACAAGCCCCTGAAGATAGGCGGAACCGAGCTGGGCGTTGTATTTCCAGTCGGTGGTCAGCTTGCCCGGCTCATAGGCGACGCCGATCTTGCCGGCCATCATCTTCGCCGTCCCCGGCATCACCTGCATCAGCCCGCGCGCGCCCGCGGGGGAGATGACGGCGGCGTTGAACTCACTCTCGCGCCGGGCGATCGACAGGGCAAGGTCGGGGTCCACAGGCAGGTCCAGCCCCGACAGCGCCGGGACCGGGAAATAGGCCGAGGGCCAGATCACGCCCTTGTCGGCCGACGCCTTGGCCAGCGCCAGCGCCACATGCGGCTCATGCTCTGCCATCGCCATCCCGGCAAGGCGGCCGATGTCCATGCCGTCCAGCCCCTCGCCCAGATGCAGCAGGAAGCGCGCTGCCAGCGTCTCATCCCCCGCCGCCATCAGTTCCCGCGCCGCCTGAAAGACGGTGGAGGAGGTGAAGGCAGCGCCGTGCCAGTCGGGGAAGCTTTCACCACCCACCAGCGCGGGCGACAGCGGCAGGCCGACCTTTTCGGCCGACAGAAGCCCGTAGAATGAGGTCTGGTAACGCGCGCCTTCGGCATAGGCTGCAAGCGCCTTGGCCTTGCCGCCCAACACCTCATAGGCGCGGCCTTCCCAGTAATTCGCGCGGGCCAGGCTGATCGGGCCGCTGACCGCCTTTTCCATGCGGTCGAAATGGTCCAGCGCCGTCTTGGCATCGCCCAGCTTGCGCAGCGCGATATAGCCCGACAGCCATTCCAGATCGGCATAATCGCTGCCGCCGGTCAGGAAATGCTGCGAGGCCATGCGATAGGCGCGGCGCGCATCGCCCTCGCGCATCTCCTTGCGGGCAAGCCTGCGGCGCCAGTCGGCCCATTGGTCGGGGTCACCCAGCGCGCTGGCGCTGACCGAGCGTTCCAGAAGCAGGTCGCCCGCGCTGTCATAAAGATCCTTGCGGATACGCCAGCGGAAGCGGTCATAGGCAAGGCCGCCGGAGGAAAGGCCCTTTTCCGGCACGGCGGCGATCAGTGTATCGACGCCCTTGTCGTCGGCCTGAAGTGCCACCCGCGCGGCGGCGATGGCGCCGGTATAGGCGCTGGCCAGCGGCAGCATCCGCCGTGCGTCCGCCGTCAGGCCCGCGCGCAGCATCGCGGCGGTGCGGCCATCGTGATGGGCGGCAAGGAGGGGCGCGTGAAGCGCGATAAAGCGGGCGTGTTCGTCCGCCGTCATCGACAGCGTGCGCCAGGCGCGCACCGCTTCGTCCTTCGCCGCCGTGGTCCGGCCCGCCCCCTCAAGCGCCGCGATCAGCGCAAGGCTGCCGGTGCCGGTCTGGGGAACATGGCCCTTGAAATAGGCGATGACGTCATCCCCCGACACGCCGTCAAGCACCGCCTCGCCACGCTTGCGCAGATAGGGCAGGCCCGGCCAGTCGGGGTATCGCGACAGGAAGGCGCGGTATTCGGCAAAGCTGCCCTGCCCGTCGCGCAGCCTTTCCCAGTCGATGATCGCGGCCGAAAGCGGCCCGGCGGCGCGGGCCGCCGCCGTCGCCCTGGCCCAGTCGCGCCCGTCGGCGGCGGCAAGGGCCGTGCGCAACTGTCCGGGATTCTCGGCGCCGGCGGCGGCAAGGGCGGGAAGTGTAAAGGTCAGCGCCAGCGCGGCGGCGCGAAAGGTGGTACGGAACATGGCCTGCTACTGCTTCGGGTGTCTTTTTTTGCCAAGGATACCCGCCATGGCCGCGCCCGCAACACACAAACTTGGCAAGCGTCGCGCGGCCCTATAGGTTCCGCGCGATTTCAACCGGACGAGTCCCGTCCGAAACCTCAAAGGAGCGTGTCATGTTCAAAGGGTCCTACGTTGCCCTGGTCACGCCGTTCAAGGACGGCGCGGTGGATTGGAACGCTCTGAAGAAACTCGTCGACTGGCATATCGGCGAAGGTACGCATGGCCTTGTCCCGGTCGGCACGACCGGCGAAAGCCCGACGCTTTCCCATGAGGAGCATGGCCAGGTCATCGAGGCGGTGGTGAAGGCCGCCGCCGGTCGCGTGCCGGTGATCGCGGGCGCCGGGTCGAACAACACCGCCGAGGGGATCGCGCTGATCCAGCATGCCGAACGCGCTGGCGCGGACGCGGCGCTGGTCGTGACGCCCTATTACAACAAGCCCACCCAGCGCGGGCTTTACGCGCATTTCAAGGCAGTCCATGACGCCTGCAATCTGCCGATCATCATCTACAATATCCCGCCGCGTTCGGTCATCGACATGACGCCCGAAACGATGGGGGAGCTTGCGAAACTGCCGCGCATCGTCGGCGTGAAGGACGCGACCGGCAAGATTGAGCGGGTGAGCCAGCAGCGCGCCACCTGCGGGGCCGATTTCATCCAGCTTTCGGGTGAGGATGCGACGGCGCTTGGCTTCAACGCCCATGGCGGCGTCGGCTGCATCAGCGTCACCGCGAACGTCGCCCCGAAACTCTGCGCCGAGTTCCAGCAGGCGACACTGTCGGGCGACTATGCCGCCGCGCTGGCCTATCAGGACCGGCTGATGCCGCTGCATGAGGCGATCTTTATCGAGCCGGGGCTGGCGGGGGCGAAATACGGCCTCTCGAAGCTTGGCCTTTGCTCGGATGAGGTGCGGTCGCCGCTGACGACGCTTCTGCCGGAAACCAAGGCAAAGATCGACGCGGCCATGCGTCATGCCGGTCTGGTGAACTGACCCGCGCCACGGGTGTGCCGATCCGGGCCGCGCCCGTGGCGCTTCGCGAATTCGCGCCATTGCGACAGACTCGCGCCTTGCCTCGCGCAGAGCGGTGCCTGTATGGGTCAGGGAACGCCCCCGATGTGAACCCAGCGGCCCGGAGACATGCGCCAGAACAGACTTGGCTTCCTTGACCGGCTTTTCCTGCGCCGGTCCTTGCGCGGCTGGCGCGGGGCGGCGGCGGGTGCGGAAGGCGCCGATCCGGCAGAGCTGCGCCAGCTTCGCACCGATGCCCGCGCCCTGCGCCGTGACCTCGACCGCGTGGTGCAGATCGCCGACACACGGCTTGCCGCGCCGGGCGGCCAAGGCGCCGCCATCCCCGCGCCCGAGATGTCGGACTGGAAATGGCGCCCCGATCCCTGGGCCGGGCCACTGGCCACTTCCGGCATAGCGCCGGTCGAAAACGGGGCGGCGGTCGGGCAGGACGTGAAGCTTTTCCACGATTGCAGGGTGCCGGAGCTTTCGCTGCGGCAGGTCCGCAACACGCGCGAAACCGACCTTGCGCCGCATGGCCTGCAACTTGACGTCTTCGACTTCGACGGCTCCTACCTGTCGCTTGTCACCGAACTGCCCGGCGCGGCCGCGCAAAGCCTGAAGGCGCGCCATATCCTGCGCGTCGCGGCGGTGGCGGAGCTTGAGCGCCCGCTTGAGGTCTATGTGCGGCTGAACCTGCGGCAGGGGCCAAATACCGAACAGATCGTTCGCGAACTGCCCCGTGACCGGGCCGATTGCTTCACGGAATTCGACCTCGCCTACAGCCATATCGAGGGCCGCAAGCTTGACCGCGCCTGGGTCGATCTGATCTTCGACAATCCCCGGATGAACCAGATCCAGTTGCGCGACCTCACCTTCAGCCGCCGCCCAAGGGCGGAGTTGTGAGGGGACGCATGACGAAAGCGGATATCAGTTTCGGCATCACCGCGGCGCGCCTCAGGGCCGGTCAGTGGCAGGGCGAGCTGCACCGCACCAGCGCCGAGACGCCAGCGTTTGACCTTTACCTTGGCGCCGAGCGGATCGGCCCGGTCGAGGTCGCGCGCGGCCCCGCGCGCGATACCTGGCATCTGTCGGTCGCGGTCCCGGCGGGGCTTTTGTCGGACGGGGTGCAGACCTTCCTGATCCGTGACACGGAAGACGGCGAAACGCTGGCCCATTTCACCATCGTCGCGGGCGAGGCGGCAGATGCCGACATGCGGGCAGAGCTTGACCTGATGCGCGCCGAACTCGACATGCTGAAAAAAGCCTTCCGGCGCTACTGCGCGGCAAAGGATCATTAGGCGGCCCGCCCCCGTGACGTGGCGTCCGGCGTGACCTTGGCCCCCGCCCGTGCAAGCATCGGGCAACCTTTGGGGGGACTGCCCGTGACCGACTTTCCAAACCTTCTCAAACCGCTCGACCTTGGGCATGTGACGCTGCCGAACCGCGTCCTCATGGGGTCGATGCACACCAACCTTGAGGAGACGAAGGACTGGAACCGCGTGGCGGAGTTTTACGCCGAACGCGCGCGCGGCGGGGTCGGCCTGATGGTGACGGGCGGCATGGCGCCAAACCGCGAAGGTGGCGTCTTTCCCGGTGCCTCGGGACTTTTCACGGCCGAGGATATCGCCCACCAGCGGATCGTGACCGACCGCGTCCATGAGGCCGGCGGGCGGATCGCGATGCAGATCCTGCATGCCGGGCGTTACGCCTATGGCCCCGATTGCGTCGCCCCCTCGCCCATCAAGTCGCCAATCTCCCCCTTTCCGCCGAAGGAACTGGACGAAGAGGGCATCGAAAAGCAGATCGCCGACATCGCCACCGCCGCCGCGCGGGCGCGCGAGGCGGGCTATGACGGCGTTGAGGTGATGGGGTCCGAGGGCTATCTTCTCAACGAATTCCTTGTCGCCCATACCAACAAGCGCACCGACCGATGGGGCGGCAGCGCCGAGAACCGGATGCGCCTGCCGGTGGAGGTGATGCGGCGGGTGCGCGCCGCGGTGGGCCGCGATTTCATCGTGATCTACCGCATCTCGCTTCTCGACCTCGTGCCGGAGGGGCAAAGCTGGGATGAGGTGGTGATGCTTGCGAAGCGGATCGAGGCGGCGGGCGCGTCGATCCTGAACACCGGCATCGGCTGGCATGAGGCGCGCATCCCGACCATCGCCACCTCGGTCCCCCGGCGGGCGTTTTCCTGGGTGACGAAGAAGCTGATGGGGGAGGTTGCGATCCCCATCGTCACCTCGAACCGGATCAATACGCCCGCCGTGGCCGAGGCGGTTCTGGCCGAGGGCTGCGCCGACATGGTGTCGATGGCGCGCCCCTTCCTTGCCGACCCGGATTTCGTGCGCAAGGCGGCCGCAGGGCAGGCCGACCAGATCGCGCCCTGTATTGCCTGCAATCAGGCCTGCCTTGATCACACTTTCGCTGGCAAGATTTCCACCTGTCTCGTCAATCCCCGCGCCGCGCATGAGACGGAGCTGGTGCTGACGCCCGTGAAGGCCGCGAAACGGATTGCCGTCGTGGGGGCCGGACCGGCGGGTCTGTCGGCGGCGCTGGCCCTTGACACGCGCGGGCATGAGGTGACGCTTTTCGAACGCGGGGCAGAGATTGGCGGGCAGTTGAACCTGGCCAAACAGGTGCCGGGGAAAGAGGAATTCCACGGCCTCGTCGCCTGGTTCCGCACGATGGTGGCGCAAAGCGGCATCACCCTGCAGCTGGGAACGGAGTCGACGGCCGAGGCGCTGGAGGGCTTCGACGAGGTGGTGATCGCCACCGGCGTCCGGCCGCGCGATCCGGGCATTCCGGGGCAGGACGGCGCCAATGTGCGCTCTTACATCGAGGTGCTGAGGGGCGCCGAGGTCGGCGGCCGGGTCGCCATCGTCGGCGCGGGCGGGATCGGCTTTGACGTTGCCGAATACCTGACGCAGGCCGGGGAAAGCCCGACGCTCAATCTGGACGACTGGTTGCGGGAATGGGGCGTCGCCGATCCCGAAATTCTGCGCGGCGGCCTTGGTACGCCCGCGCCCGAGGCGCCCGCGCGCGCCGTCACGCTGCTTCAGCGCAAGGCCGAAAAGCCGGGGCGGCGGCTGGGCAAGACGACGGGCTGGATCCACCGCGCAACGCTGGCGGCCAAGGGGGTGCGCATGGTCGGCGGGGTGAATTACGAACGGATCGATTCGGAGGGGCTGCACCTGTCGAAAGGGCCGGAGCGTGCGGAGCCGCAGGTTTTGCCGGTGGATACGGTCGTTCTATGCGCCGGGCAGATCAGCGAGCGGACACTGGCCGATGCGCTGGCGAAGCGTGGCCGCACCGTGCATGTCATTGGCGGCGCCGATGTCGCGGCAGAGCTGGATGCAAAGCGCGCCATCGACCAGGGGACCCGCCTCGCCGCCCGCATATGATCGTTTCTTTGTTGTCCGCTCGGACCCGATCCACCACATTTCGTCACCTTCGTTCGCGATAAATACCCAAGTCTTGTCCGCCAAGCTCCGCAATATTGCCCGATTTGGACGTGATACCGGACCACGGCGGGCAATGTATTTGACGGGTGCACAATGGACCGACTGACGGAAATGGAGGCTTTCGCCACCGTCGTAGACCAGGGGGGGTTTACGGACGCGGCGAAAAAGATGGGGATTTCGAAATCCGCTGTCTCGAAACATGTATCTTCTCTTGAAGCGCGTCTTGGGGCGCGGCTTCTGAACCGGACGACGCGCCGCGTATCGCCGACCGAGATCGGTCTGGCCTATTACGACCGCGCCCGCCGGGTTCTGAACGACGCGGGAGAGGCCGACGCGCTTGTCACCTCGATGCAATCGGCGCCCTCGGGCCTGTTGCGCATCTCGGTGGCGACGGATTTCGGCGTGAACCTGCTGTCGCCGATCCTTGGGGACTTCCTGCTGGAATATCCCGACATCACCGTGAACATGGTGCTGAACAACCGCTATGTCGAGCTGATCTCGGAAGGGTTCGACATGGCCATCCGGGTGGGGGAGCTGGAAGATTCCACCCTCCGCGCCCGCAAGCTGACGGAAACCGCGAAGCGCATGGTGGGCTCGCCCTCTTACTTCGCGAAGTACGGACAGCCCGCGAAGATCGACGACCTGAACGAACACAAGCTGCTGCATTATTCGAATCAGGCCTCGGGCAACGTCTGGAAGATCACCGCCCCCTCGGGTGAAAAGCGTCAGGTCCGCACCGCCGGCTGGCTGACGGTGAACGATGGCCAGTCGCTTCTCAATGCCGCGATCTCGGGTCTTGGCATCGCCTACCTGCCGTCCTTCCTCTACGCGGATGCGATGAAACAGGGTCTGGTCGTGGATGCGATCCCCGATCTGCCGGTCGAATCGCTGGGCATCTACGCCGTCTACCCGCCGGGCCGCTTCACGCAGCCCAAGGTGCGCGCCTTCATCGACTTCCTGGCGCAAGCTTTTGCCGAACGCGGTCCGGACCGCTGGTAAGCACACAGATTGGGTGACGGTAAGGGCCGACGGCCCGCCGCTTAACGGGTCGAGGTGATCATCGCCTCGACCCGTCTGTTTTGCGCCCGCCCCTCTTCGGTGAGGTTCGAGGCAAGCGGGCTGAGGTAACCGACCCCGTCGGCCGAAAGCTGGCCGCGCGGCACGCCGTAGACGGAGACGAGGCGGTCCAGCACCGCCGTCGCGCGCGCGCGGGACAAGGCGACGTTCCCGGCCAAGGAACCCTCGGCATCGGTATGGCCGACCAGCGCGATCTTCTGGTCGGGATGGGCCTTAAGCCAGTCGGCAAGATCGCCGAGCGAGGCAAAGGGACCCTCGCCCAGTTTCGTGGTGCCGCTGGCGAAGATCAGATCGCCCAGCACAACCTTGCCCGATGCGACAAGCTGATCGGACAGCGCGCCATCGCTGGGCGGGGTGACGCGCGGTTCGAACCGGGCGGCGGCGATGGGCAGCGGCGCGCCCAGCGCCTTGCCGACGCGGGTCATCTGGACATAGGCGCTGTCGGTCGTGCGGCTGACGATCAGCGTGACGTAATCGGCGGCGTCACCTTCACCCCGGCGGGCGGAAAGGACGCGGAAATCGCCAAGGTCGATATGCATCCGCGGTTCGGGCAGAACGTCGATGGCAAAGCGGAAATCGAAACCGCCGCAGGCGTCGGTGTCGCAGGAAAAGACGGTCTGGAACCCCTCGGCCTCCAACTGCCCGCGCAGGGCGGCGATGAGGGCCAGCGTCGGCTCGCGGTTTTCGGTGATGCGCCAGGCGGTGCGCGAAATCTCCCCCTCGACATGCAGCTTGTCGATCTTGCCATCCGCCCAGGGGCCGACCGGCACGTCATAGCTGCCAAGGCTGCGGGCATCCTCGACCGTGCGGGTGGCGGAGGGGGGCAGCGAGAGGGTCGGCGCCGCCGCCAGGGGCGAAGCGCAGGCCACCATGGCGATGAGGGCCGCGCGGATCATCGGTGCGCGCCGTGATAGTCTGGGTTCGGCTCCATCCCGCTGGCCGAGGCGACGCGGTTGGTCATGTTGAAGAACCCGGTGACCGAGGCGATGTCCCAGATGTCGCGATCCGAGAACCCGGCATCGCGCAGCGCCTGCCGGTCCGCTTCTTCGATCTTCGATGACGCCACCGTCAGCTTTTCGGCGAACTCCAGCATCGCGCGCTGCTTCGCCGTCAGGGTGGCGACGCGCCAGTTCATCACGATCGCCTCGCCCAGAACCGGGTCGCCGGAGAGTTCGCGTACCGCCGCGCCATGGGCGACCTGACAATACCAGCAGCGGTTGATCGACGAAACGCAGACCGCGATCATCTCGCGTTCAAGCTTTGTCAGCCCGCTTTCGGCCAGCATCAGGTCGTTATACATCGCGCTGAACGCATTCAGCTTGGCGATGTCGAAGGCATAGGCTTTCAGGACATTGGGGATGAGGCCCAGCTTTTCGGCGCACACGTCGAAATACTTCCGGGTCGCCTCGGGAAGCGGGTCGACCATGGGCAGGTCAAGCGCCGTCGGCCTTTGCGTGTCTTCTGTCACTGCTCCCCATGCCTCTTGGGGTTATCTTGAGCGGTAGTGATAGTTTTCCACAATCCGCATCCCGAGGGAAGCGTAGAGAGCGTTCGCCGCCTCATTAGCCTTTGTAACCGCTAGAAAAAGCTCTGTCGCGCCGTGATCTTGCGCCCAGATCGCGGCCTTCCGCATCATGTTGACGGCGGAACCTTGCCGACGCATCGCCGGAGAGACGTGCAGCGCGTGCAGCATGGCGCGGTTTTCCACAACCGCGACGAAGGCGACGCCGGACATCCGGTCGGGGACGCGGCCCATGATCGCCGTCTTCGGCCCCGCGACACGGTCCATCACCGCCAGACGCGCGGGGCCGATGCCGCCCTCGGCCCAGACGACGCGCATGATTTCAAACGGCGGCCAGACGGTGAAGGCGGTCAGGGGGCCGGGTTCCGGCGCGGCCAGCACCGCCGTGGCGGCGGCATAGATCACCACCGGGTCCTTGACCCGGTAGCCGCGCGCGGCCAGCGCGTCGTCCAGCGCCTGCTGCCCGCCAAGGACCATGAAAAGATTGGTCTGCCCAAGCGCGTCCTGCGCGGCCTCGGCCGCCTCAATGTCGCCCGCCCCGAACGGCCCCTCGACCGTCGCGGCCGAGACGCGGCTGCCGCCGCCCCGCCCCTCGCGGATCGTGAAGGCCCCGGCGCGCGACAAGGCGGCGGCGGGCCAGGTGGCGTCGAGAAGGGACAGGATCGCGTTCATTCGGCCCCGGCCATCGCCGCCAGCCTTGCCATCGCGGCGTCCAGACGCCCCGCATCGGTGCCGCGCACGACGATATTGGTGCCGTATGCGCCGTTCTGGATGAAGGGGTAGGAGCCGAAGCTGAGGTCGTCGAATTCCGCCGCCAGCGCCGCCAGCGGTTTGGCGACCGAGCCTTCGCCCCGCTCGATCCTCAGCGTTTGCGACAAAAGCGGCCGCCCGCCCGTCAGCCGCGGCAAAAGCGAGGCGACCATCGCCTGAAAGATGTTCGGCACGCCCGCCATGACATGCACGTTTTCCAGCGAGAAGCCCGGCGCGGTGGAAATCGGGTTGTCGATCAGGACCGCCCCTTCGGGAATGCGCGCCATGCGCATCCGCGCCTCGTTGAACTCAAGCCCGCTGCGGTCGTAATGCCGCGCCAGAAGATCGCGCGCATCGTCGCGGACATGAAGGGGCTGGCCGAAGGCGGCGGCGACCGCGTCGGCGGTGATGTCGTCGTGGGTCGGCCCGATCCCGCCCGAGGTGAAGACGTGGTCATAGCGCGCCCGAAGCGCGTTCAGCGCAGCCACGATGGCGTCCTGCACGTCAGGCACGATCCGCGCCTCTTTCAGGTCGATACCCTTGGTCGCAAGCTCCCCCGCAAGGTAATGCATGTTCGCGTCGCGGGTGCGGCCCGAAAGGATTTCATCCCCGATGACGAGGATGGCAGCCGTGGGGTTGGACATGGGGTGGCCCTCCGTTCGTCCAAGCTATAGGCATGTGCGACGGCGCCGGAAAGCCCCGGTCTGGCCAAATCCGGCCAGCTTGACTATCTAGGCCGGGAAACTGTCAAAGGAGCATCCGGTGGATGACCCGCGTGGCCGTCTGACGAAAGACGGGATCAGGATATACGAGGCCGAGGATTTCGAGGGGATGCGCGTCGCCGGGCGGCTCGCGGCCGAGATCCTTGACGAGGTTGCGGCGCTGGTGGAACCGGGGGTGACGACCGGTGAGATCGACGCCTTCATCGAAGAGCGCGTGACCGCCGCCGGGGCGAAATCCGCGACGATCGGCTATCGCGGCTATCAGCATGCCTCCTGCATCAGTGTGAACCATGTGGTCTGCCACGGGATTCCGGGGCCGAAGACCCTTAAGGACGGCGATATCCTGAACATCGACGTGACGGTGATCGTCGACGGCTGGTATGGCGACACAAGCCGGATGTACGTCGCGGGCAGCATGAACCGCAAGGCAGAGCGTCTGGTGCAGGTGACCCATGACGCGCTGATGCTGGGGATCGAGGCGGTGAAGCCGGGCAACACTTTCGGCGACATCGGCCATGCGATCCAGTCCTATGTCGAGGCGCAGCGAATGAGCGTGGTGCGCGATTTCTGCGGCCACGGGCTTGGCCGGGTCTTCCATGCGCCGCCGAACGTCCTGCATTACGGCCGCGCGGGCGCGGGGCCGGTGCTGGAGGAAGGGATGTTCTTCACCATCGAGCCGATGGTGAACCTTGGCCGGCCCGAGACCAAGGTGCTGGCCGACGACTGGACCGCCGTGACGCGGGACAAGTCGCTTTCGGCGCAGTTCGAACATTCCATCGGCGTGACGGCGGAGGGGTGCGAGATCTTCACCCTGTCGCCCGCCGGGACGTTTCACCCGACGAAGTGATCGGCCCGCTTGCGCGGCCCGATCCGGGGGGCGCTGCCCCCCCAACCCCCGGAGTATTTGGACAACGAAGAAGGGGCTTAGAGTCCCAGGAGCGCCGGCAGGTCCGCCATACTGCGGAAGGGCGTCGCCTTGGCCGCTTGCAGCCCGGTCGCGTCGCTTGTTGCGGCGTAGCCGAAACACCGCATTCCGGCCGCCGCCGCCGCGCGGGCGCCGGTGGGGCTGTCCTCGATCACCACGCAGCCCGCAGGCGATACGCCCAGCGCCCTGGCGGCATGCAGATAAAGGTCCGGCGCGGGTTTCGGGCGGGCGACGTCATGGCGCGAGAAGACGCGGCCCCGGAGACGTCGGTAAAGGTCGGGGTGCTGGCCAAGCGTGATCGCCATCTTCCGGTGCGGGCCGTTCGAGCCCACCGCATAGGGAATGCCCGCCGCATCGAGCGCGTCGAAGACGGCGGTGATACCGGGGATGAGCGGCGTGTCACGGGCCAGCCGTTCGAACATCTCCTCATAGATGTCATCGACCCAGCTTTCGGGCAGGTCGGCGCCGAGGCGGCGTGCCTCTTCGGCCACGCTGTTCATGGTGCCGCCAAGGAACATGCCGTGGATGTCCCCGACCTTGATCACAAGGCCGTGGCGGGCGAGGCTGGCGGCGATGATCTCATCGGTGATCGGCTCACTATCGACGATGACCCCGTCGCAATCGAACAGCACGGCGGAAGGTGTCATGGGGCAACTTTCAGGATGGTGACGAAGGTTTCGCCATAGCGGCGCTGGTCGCAGGCGGCAAAGCCCGCGGGCGGGGTAAGGGCCGCGCCCTCTTCCCAGACGATCAGGGTTTCGGGCGCGATCCAGCCGCCCTCATCCAGCGAGGCCAGCGCGCGTTCGCCAAGGCCCTTGCCATAGGGCGGGTCGAGGAACACCAGATCGTAGGGCTGGCCCCGGTTCGGTCCCATCCGCGTGGCGTCGCGGCGCCAGACATCGGTGACGCCCATCGCCTGCATCTTTTCGATATTCTGGCGCAGCAGGGCGCGCGCCGTGGTGCCGTCATCGACAAAAGCCACCCGCGCCGCGCCGCGCGACAGCGCCTCAAGCCCAAGCGCGCCCGACCCGGCGAAAAGGTCAAGGACGCGGGCGCCGTCGACCGGATTGCCATAGGGGCCGTTCATCAGGAGGTTGAAGATCGCCTCGCGCACCCGGTCCGAGGTCGGGCGCAGATGGGCGGCGGGATCGCCCGCGCCAACCTCGGCCAGTTTCAGCCCGCGCCTTGCGCCGCCGACGATTCTCATGCCTTCAGAAGCGGCTTGAGATCGGCGGCAGGGTCCGCGATCAGCGCCGGGTCGGGGGATTTCCCGGCCTCGATCAGGCGCTTGCCGATCATGTAGGCGCGGGCGTCGTTCATGGCGTCAAGCGCCAGAAGCGTGTCGCCCCGGTAATACCAGAAGCTGATCGCGCCGCCGTCGCCCGGACGGGTCACGATGCGGTCGTAGCCGGTGTTCAGCCCGGCGATCTGAAGCTTGGTGTCGTATTGATCGGACCAGAACCAGGGCTTGGCGACATAGGGCGTCTCCGCGCCCAGCATGTTAGCTGCCACCACCTCGGCCTGGTCGATGGCATTGCCGACGCTTTCCAACCGGATGCGCCCCCCGTCATGCGGGAAAGAGGCGCAATCCCCGGCGGCCCAGATCTGCGGGTCGGAGGTGCGACCATGGGCATCGGTGCGGATGCCGTTCTCGATCTCAAGCCCGGCCTCTTCGGCCAGAAGCGTGCAGGGCGTGATGCCGACCCCGACGATGGCGAAATCGACGTCGATCCCGCGCCCGTCGGAGAGCGTCGCGCCGCTGACATGGCCCTCGCCGGTCAGGCGGTCGAGGCCGGTGTTTTCCAGGATCGTGACACCATGATCGGCGTGCAGCTTGCGGAAATAGTCCGAGGTTTCGGGGGCGGCGACCCGTTGCAGGATGCGCGGGGCCATCTCGATCACCGTCACCTGAAGGCCAAGCTTGGCGCCGACCGCCGCTGCCTCAAGCCCGATATAGCCGCCGCCGACGATCAAAAGCCTGCGGCCCGGCCGGAACTCTGCCGCCATCGCATCGACATCGGCCAGCGTGCGCACGGTATAGACGCCCGGCAGCTCCCCGCCGATGGCGGCAGGCAGGCGGCGCGGGCGCGATCCCGTGGTCAGTGCAAGCTGGTCATAGGCGATGCTTTCCCCGCCGACGCGAACGGTCCTTGCGCTGCGGTCGATGGCGGTGACGGGGGCGCCGAGCTTCAGGGTGACGTTCTGTTCCTCCCAGAAGGCGGGCGCGCGGAGATAGAGCCGTTCAAGCTCCATCTCGCCCAGCAGGTAGCCCTTGGACAGCGGCGGGCGCTGATAGGGCGGCGCGGGTTCCTCACCGATCATGGTGATGGTCCCGTCATGCCCCGATGCGCGAAGTTTCGCCGCCAGAGAGGCCCCGGCCTGCCCCGCCCCGATGATAACGATTGCCGACATGTCGTTCCCCCTCTGGAAGCCGCCGCGGCGGAGGCTATATCGGCATAAGACGGAATTGCAACGCGCGAAGGAGAATTCATGCCGATAACCGTTGGTGACACGCTGCCCGCCTCCACCCTTTTGAAAATGGGGGAAAACGGGGCCGAACAGGTCGATCTGGGCGAACGTCTCAAGGGCCGCAAGGTGGTGATCTTCGGGCTGCCGGGGGCCTTTACAGGGGTCTGTTCCACCGCCCATGTTCCCAGCTTCATCCGAACCAAGCCCGGCTTCGACGCCAAGGGCGTGGATGAGATCATCTGTATTTCGGTCAACGATCCCTTCGTCATCAAGGCCTGGACCGATGCGACCGGGGCCGAGGCGGCGGGGCTGACGACACTGGCCGATGCGGAAAGCGCCTTTACCACGGCGATCGGGATGAACTTCAACGCGCCGCCGGTGGGGTTCGTGAACCGTTCGAAGCGCTATTCGCTTTATGCCGAGGACGGGGTGGTGAAGGCGATCAACCTCGAAGAAACGCCCGGCGCTTGTGAAATTTCGGCAGGCGAGACGCTGCTGGCGCAGATCTGAACGTCAGGGGCGCTGCGGCGCCCCTTTTCACGCCGCTTGCTCGTCCGCGCCGGATTGCTGGATCAGCGTCCGGGTCGGGAAGGGAATGTCGATCCCGTCGGCACCGAAACGGTCCATCACCACCCGCTTCAGATCGCAGGTCACGTCCCACCAGTCGGCCCGGTCGACCCAGACGCGAAGGGTGAAATCGACCGAGCTGTCGCCAAGATTGGTCACCTTCACGAAAGGCGCGGGATCGGCGTGGATGCGGGTATCGGCGGCGATGATGTCATTCAGCACCCGGTCCACCTTCTTCAGATCGCTGTCGTAAGAGACACCGAAGGTCAGATCGACCCGCCGCGTCGGGTTGACGGAGTAATTCGTGATCGCCGATGACCAGATCTGCCCGTTCGGGATGATCACCTGCACATTGTCCGGCGTCGCGAATTCGGTGAAGAAAAGCGACACCTCGCGCACCGTGCCGGATTGCCCGGCCACATCGACGAAATCGCCCGCACGGAAGGGGCGGAACAGGATCAGCATCACCCCGGCCGCAAGGTTCGACAGCGTCCCTTGCAGCGCCAGCCCGATGGCCAACCCCGCCGCGCCGATCAGCGCGACGAGCGAGGTGGTCTGGATGCCGAAACGGTTGAGAACGAAGATCGCCGCGACCGTCAGGACGGCATATTTCGCAAGGCTTCCCAGAAAGCCGAACAGCGTGGCGTCCATGCGGGGATGGTTGGCGCTGAACCGCAGGATGCGGCGACGGACCCAGCCAGCGACGATCAGCGCCACGATGATGATGACGATCGCGTAAAGGACGTTCATCGCAAGGCCCAGGGCATAGTCGATCCGGTCCTGCGTCATCCAGCTGTCGATTGTCGTCCAGTTCATTCCACGTCTCTCCGTTCCGGTCTTGTCTGCGGGTACAGGTTTCCCGGCGGGTCACCGGGGGATGCCCGTGGGACAAGCGTCAAACCAGTCGTTCGGTTCCGAAAAAAGTCAGGCCTCAGGCGCCTTTGGCGTGGATCTTGCACAGGCAGACGACCGGCTCGCCATGGTCGCGCTGTACCTCTGCCCCCGGCGCCAGCGCGTCAAGGCGCTTGGCCAGCGTGACATCCAGCGCGCTCAGACCGTCGCAGTCATGGGTGGTCAGGGTCACGTCCACGACGTTGTAGACATTGCTCCATTCCGGGTGGTGGTTCAGCTTTTCCGCCTGCAAGGCGGCCCGGTTCATGAATCCCCAGGCTTCGGAAAAGTTCTTGAACTTCCATATCTTGCGGATCGCGTCCCGGTCCGGCACGGCGGCCCAGCCATTGTCGCCCAGCGCGGGCAGCGCCGCATCCCTTTCGGCTTCGCTCAGAAGATCGGCCATGATGTTCCTCCCTTGTCGCGGCAAGTGTCGCAGCGAAGCGGCCCGGTTTCAATCGCCGTCAGGGCCGGGGCCACCGCCCCGGTCGATCCTGCGAAAGGGGCCGAAATCCACCAGCGCCTCGATATCTTCGGCGACCGCCGCGCGTTCCTCATCCAGATAACGCGCGACGGCCTTGCGGAACCCCGGATCGGCGATCCAGTGGAGCGAGTGGGTGGCGACAGGCAGATAGCCGCGCGACAGCTTGTGGTCGCCCTGCGCCCCGGCCTCCACCCGCGCAAGGCCGTGGGCGATCGCGTAGTCGATGGCCTGATAGTAGCAGCATTCGAAATGCAGGCAGGGGTGATCCTCCACCGCGCCCCAGTAGCGGCCGAACAGCGTATCGCGGCCGATGAAGTTCAGCGCACCCGCGACGGGCCTGCCATCGCGTTCCGCCAGCACCAGAAGGATATCGTCGCGCATCCCCTCATGGACCGCGTCGAAGAAGGCGCGGGTCAGGTAGGGGCGGCCCCATTTGCGGCTGCCGGTGTCCTGATAGAAGGTCCAGAAGGCGTCCCAATGGCCGGGCCGGATCGCGTCGCCGGTCAACATGCGGATCGTGCCGCCAAACTGCACGGCGGTTTGCCTTTCCTTGCGGATCGCCTTGCGCTTGCGCGAGGCGAGATCGGCGAGGAAGGCATCGAAATCGGCGTAGGCGCGGTTTTCCCAGTGATATTGATGGGTGGTGCGGCGCAGAAGGCCCATTTCCTCGCCCGCCTCGGCCTCTTCCCTTGTGCGGAAGGTGATATGGGCCGAGGAAAGGCGGTTTTCCGCCCCGATCCGCACCATGGCCTGGGTCAGCGCGGCGCGGCCCGTATCCTCCCACCCCGGCCGGGTCAGGAAACGCCGCCCGGTCGCAGGGGTGAAGGGAACGGCGGATTGCAGTTTGGGGTAATAGCGCCCGCCCGCGCGCTCATAAGCGTCGCCCCAGGCGTGGTCGAAAATGTACTCGCCCTGGCTGTGGGACTTGGCGTAAAGCGGCATGACCGCGATCACATCCTCCCCTGCCCGCGCGACAAGATGATGGGGCTGCCAGCCGCTTTGCCCACCGACGGAGCCAGAGGTTTCAAGCGCCCGCAGGAAGCGGTGCGTGGTGAAGGGATCGACCGGGCGACCCGCGGCGGCCTCCGGGCAGGCGCAGGCATCCCAGGCGGCGGGGGCGATGCCGCCCAGCCCGTCCAGCACGGTGATGGAAATCTGCGTCTCGGTCACGTCGGGGTCCTGTCCGGCACCGAAGTGGCCATGTCTCCCCGGCAAGGTCAAGCGGGCGCGGCGGCCCGGTAGCCCTCGAAGGTCACGTTTTCGGCAACCCGGCGCGCCGCGGCATCCGCTTCGGGCGAGCGGGTCGTCCAGGTCAGCACCCGCGCGCCGCTGGCCTTCAGCTCCGCCACGCGCGGGCGGTCCAGATCGGCCGCCTCATGCGAGATGAAGCTGGCACCGACCGCGTCGTAATCCGGGATGGCGCGCAGCCGGTCGCGGGTCGCGGCGGGGATCAACGGCCAGTCCTCGGCCCGGTATGAGGACGTGGTGATCCCGCGCGGGCGGTCCGGCGCGGCAACGGCCAGTGCCGCGACCGAATGCGGGTTGAAGGACATCAGCGCGACCGGCCCGTCATAGTCGCGAAGCAGCCCCGCCACGCGGCGTTCCAGCGCGCCCACACCCGGCCCCATGGCGCCGTCCTGATCCTTGATCTCGATCAGCAGCGGCACACGCCCCCCGACCAGCGCCAGCATGTCGGCCAGCGTCGGGATCGTGTCCGTCCCGCCGGTCAGCGTCAGCTGCGACAGCTCTGCCACCGACCGCCCCGCGATCCGGCCGCCCTGCCCGGTCAGGCGGCGCAGGTCGTAATCGTGGAACACCATGGGCGTGCCGTCGGCGGCAGGCTGAATGTCGCATTCAATGCCATAGCCCGCCTCGATTGCCGCCTTGAAGGCTGCGGGCGAATTCTCGATCCGCCCCGCGGCGCGGTCGTGAAAGCCGCGATGGGCAATCGGCGCGGTCAGGAACGCCTGCGGCAGGGGGACGGGTGTCGCCATGGTCACTTCACCTCGAAGATCGCCTCGATCTCCACCGCGACGCCAAGGGGCAGCGCGGGGGCGGAAACGGCGGCGCGGGCGTGGCGCCCGGCCTCGCCAAAAACCTCGACCATCAGGTCAGAGCAGCCGTTGATGACCTTGGGCTGGTCGGTGAAATCGGGGGTGGAATTGACAAAGCCGGTCAGCTTGACCACCCGCGCGATGCGGTCCAGATCGCCCCCCAGCGCGGCCTTCGCCTGCGCGATCAGGCTTAGCCCGCAGCGCCGCGCGGCCTCCGCCCCCGCAGGCACGTCCATGTCGGCGCCCAGCTTGCCCTTGATAAGCCCGCCCTCCCCCTGGCTGATCTGGCCCGAGACGAAGATCAGGTTATCGCTTTGCACGAAGGGAACGTAATTGGCCGCAGGCGCGGGCGCGTCCGGCAGGGTGAGCCCGAGTTCCTTAAGGCGTGCGTCGATCGTTCCGGCCATGATGTTCCTCCCTTGGGCAGTTACCGGGCGCGAAGCTAGCCCTGCGGCGGCCGGGTGAAAAGCCCCGAAAGCGACGGGTCAGCTTTCGCGGAAGGCGCGGTTGAAATATTCCGACAGCGGTTTCAGCAGATAGGCCAGCGGGGTGCGTTCGCCGGTGCGGATAAATACCTCGACCGGCATCCCCGGAATGATCGCCCGGCCGCCAAGCTTGGCCATCTCACCCTCATCCAGCACGATCTCGGCACGGTAATAGGCGGCGCGGCTCGCCTCATCCGTCAGGGCGTCGGCGGAAATCTGGCGCACCTGTCCGAACAGTTCCGGCGTCGTCCGGCTGTCGAAGGCGGCAAAGCGCAGGGCGACGTCCTGGCCGATGGCCACCTCATCGACGTGGATCGGCGAAACCTGCGCGGCGATCACGAAGGGGCGATCCTGCGGGATGATGTAAAGCACCGGCTCCGCCGCGCGGATGACCGAGCGCGGGGTGGTGACCTGAAGCGCGTGGACGACGCCCGAGACGGGCGCGCGGATGTCCAGCCGGTCGATCTGTTCGGTCAGGCTGCGCCGCCGTTCGGCGAGTTCCAGTTCGCGGTAGCCAAGGTCGCGCAACTGGGTATTGGCCTCTTCCCGCCTTGTGCTGCCCCGGTTCAGGATCTCGATGTCGATCTCGGTCACCTTGCCCTCGGCCTCGGCGCGGGCGGCGTCAAGCTCCCCCGCGACACCGTCAAGCCGCGCCTTTTCGCGTTGTAGCGCAAGGACCCGCCCCGCCTGCGTCAGCCCCCGGTCGAGAAGCGATTTCAGGTCGTCCAGTTCCTGCCCGATCAGCGCAAGTTGGTCGGCGGTTGAGCGGCGCTGCGCCCCGATCCCCTCGATCTGGTTGACGATCTGCGCCCGGCGCTTGCCCAACTGGTCGATTTCGTTCGCAGTGGTTTCCTGCCGCGCGGCGAACAGTTTCTCCTGCCCGGCCATCAGGGCCGTGATCTTCGGGCGGCCTGCCGCGGCCTCGGTCAGTTCGGCGGGGAAGGTCAGGTGGTCGGCATCGTCGCGTTCCGCCTCAAGCCGACCCCGCCGGGCGAGGATTTCGAAGAACTGGCCTTCAACGATGGTCAGTTCCGATTGCAGCAGCGTGCCGTCAAGTTGGATCAGCGGATCGCCCGCCGCGACAAGGTCGCCGTTCTTGACAAAGATCGCCTCTACCACCCCGCCATCGGGGTGCTGCACGACCTGCCGGTTCTGCTCCACCTCCACCCGGCCGGGGGAGACGACGGCACCGGCGATCTTCGTCGTCGTGGACCAAAGGCCAAAGCCGCCGACCAGCAGCACAAGCGCGAAGAAACCGAACAGGATCGGGCCGCGCGCCGAGGGGCGGAAGGGCTTGTCCGGCTTGCTCATACCACGCCCCCCTGCCCGGTTGAGCGCACAATCTCGGGCGCGTTGCGGACCATGGCCTTCAGCACCTCATCGCGCGGCCCGAAGGCCCGGCGCGCACCGTTGTCGAGGACCAGAAGCAGGTTGCATTCCTGAATTGCCGCCGGGCGGTGGGCCATGATGATGACCGACTTGCCCTCCTCCTTCATGGCCCGGATCGCGGCGTTCAGCGCCAGCGAGCCGTCATTGTCGAGGTTCGAATTCGGTTCATCCAGCACCAGAAGGACCGGGTCGCCGTAAAGTGCGCGGGCCAGGCCGATGCGCTGGATCTGCCCGCCCGAAAGCCGCCCGCCGGACTGGGTGACGCGCGTGTCATAGCCCTGCGGCAGGTCAAGGATCATCTGATGCGCGGCCGCCTTCTGCGCCGCGCGCACGATCGCGGCATCGTCAGGGTCGGGCGACAGCCGGGCGATATTCTCGGCGATGGTGCCGTCGAACAGTGTCACGCGCTGCGGCAGATAGCCGACATGGTCGCCCAGCACGTCGGGATCGTATTGGTCCAGCGTCGCACCATCGAGGCGGAGCCAGCCGCTTGCCGGTTTCCAGGCGCCGGTGATCGCACGGGCCAGCGTCGACTTGCCCGCCCCCGACGGTCCGATCACGCCCAGCGCCTGCCCCGGCTCGATCTTGAACGACACCATGCGCAGCGCGGCCTGCCCGTGGCCGGGGGGAACGACGGTCAGCTGGTTCGCCTCAAGCGCCGCGCGGGGACGCGGCAGGGCGGTGCGCTGCGGCTCCTCCGGCTGCGCGCCGAGAAGGGCGGACAGGCGTTTCCACGCCTCCTGCGCGCGCTGCACCATGGCCCAGCCGGAAATCGCCTGTTCCACCGGCGCCAGCGCCCGGCCCATCATGATCGACGCGGCAATCATCGCGCCCGGTGTCAGCTGCCCCTGCAACACCAGATAGGCGCCCAGCGCCAGCATCGCCGATTGCAGGAACAGCCGGAAGGTCTTGGTGACGGTCGAAAAGGCGCCGGTCGCGTCGGACGAGGACAGCGTCGCGGCGATCGCCTCATTCCGCGCCGTCATCCAGCGGGTGAAGCCCGCACCGCGCATACCAAGGCTCTGGATCAGGTCGGCCTCATCCCGAAGCTGGTCGGACAGCCGTTCGGCCCGTTGCAGCGCCGCCTGCGCCGACAGGACACCGCGCCGCGTCACCCACTGGTTCGCCAGCGTGACGGCGATCAGGACCAGCCCGCCCGCGACGGCCAGAACGCCCATCCAAGGATGGAAGATGAAGACGGCCATCAGGAAGAGCGGCGCCCAGGGCAGGTCGAAAAGCGCCAGAAAGACCGGCGCGGCCAGCAGTTGCCGGATCGAATCCAGATCGCGCAGCGCCAGTGCTGCGGGCCCATCGGCGGGGAAAAGCGCGCTGCGACCAAGAGACGCACGAAACACGCGCGCCTCAAGCGCCGCCTGAAACCGCGCCGAGAGCCGCGTCATCACCCGCGCCCGGACCGCATCGAGCAGGCCCATCATCGCGAAAAGGAAGGTCATCAGGACGAAAAGCGCCAGCAGCGTTTCTTCCGACCGGCTGCCAAGCACACGGTCATAGACCTGAAGCATGAAAAGCGGCCCGGTCAGCATCAGGAGGTTCACGAAGGCCGAAAACAGCGCGACGGCCCAGAAGAGACCGCCCTGCGCCGATCTGGCCCGGCGAAGCTCTGCCTGGCCGCGGACCAACTCTATCTCAGACATCCTGCCGCCTCTCGCTGCCCGCATTTCCGCCATAGGGCGACAATACAGGATACTGTGACTTGTTTCTCATTGCCCGGCCTTTTAAGTCAGTTGGGCGCCGGGACCAAAGCCCATCCATAGGTTTCGTACAGAATTATGTGGCATATGTTGAAAAAACCATTTCTTCTCTCGCGTCGCGGCCCCGCGACCGGCCTCGTGGTTGCCGTTCTGGCCTCGCTGACGGCCTGCGCCAAGCCGCAACCGGGGGAAGAGTTCAATGACCCCTACGAAAAGCAGAACCGCGCCATTCACGAGGTCAACGTGACGCTCGATCAGGCGGTGTTCGGCGGTGGCGACGTGCCGAAGAAGAAGTATCTGCCCGATCCGCTGGCCAAGGGCTTTTCCAACGCGGCCTACAACCTGTCGATGCCCTCGGCGGTGCTGAACAACCTCTTGCAGCTCAACATCAACGGGGCGGCGAAGGATACGCTGCGCTTCGCGCTCAACACCACCTTCGGCGTGGGCGGGCTGATGGACCCGGCGGACGTAATCGGCCTTTACGCCGAGGATGCGGATTTCGGCGAGACGCTGCATGTCTGGGGCGCGCCCGAAGGCGCCTTCGTCGTCCTGCCCATCGGCGGTCCGACGACGGAACGCGATCTGGCCGGGTCCATCGTCGATATCTTCATCGACCCGCTGGGCCAGGTCTTCAAGGGCCGCGATTTCGTCGCGGTCGAGGGGGTCAGGATCGCCGGACAGGTCGGAAACCGGCAGGAATATAGCGATCTGATCGACTCGATCCTATATGAAAGCGCGGATAGCTACGCGCAGATGCGCCTCACCTATCTCCAGTACCGGCACAACCAGCTTGGTATCGAGGAAGACGTGTCAGACCCGTATGAGGAATTCTATGCCGCTCCGTAACCCGTCCCGCCGCACCGTTCTGGTCACCGCATCCGCCGCCGCAGCGGCGCTGGCGATGCCCGGCGGTGCCTTCGCCCTGACCACCGATCAGGCGCGCGCGCTGATCGACAAGCTGGTGGGGGAGATCAACGCCGTCATCGCCTCGGGCAAGTCCGAGGGGGCGATGATCAAGGACTTCGAGAAGATCTTCGCGAAATACGCCGATGTGAACTTCATCGCGCTCAGCACGCTTGGCCCGGCCGGGCGCGGGGCGAACAAGGCCGTGCTTGGCGATTATGTCACCGCCTTCCGGGGCTACCTGTCGCGCAAATACGGCAAGCGCTTCCGCGAGTTCATCGGCGGCACGATCGAGGTCACGAACGCGAAGCCGGTGAAGAGTTATTATGAGGTGTCCTCGGTCGCCCGCCTGCGCGGGCAGGCGCCGTTCGACGTGCGCTGGCAGGTCTCGGACAAGAGCGGGCGCAACCTGTTCTTCAACCTCATCATCGAGGGTGTGAACATGCTGTCGGCCGAACGGACCGAGATCGGCGCCATGCTGGACAAGCGCGGCGGCGACATCGCGGCGCTGGCGCGGGATCTGCGGTCGGCGGGATAAGACGTGTAAGGAGCCGGAACGGCGGGGAGGCAGCGAAGTCCGCACCGTCCCGGACCTGATCCGGGACCTCTTCCTCCGGCTGCGGAGGTCCCGGATCAAGTCCGGGACGGCAATGTACAGCCCCCCTCCACCGACATCAGCGAACGCCGGGCCACGGCACGGCGATCCGAGTTTTCGGCATCGCATTTTATGCCAGCCACGCGCCTCCGCCATCGGTGTTTCGCGGCGCGTCAGCCAAATCGCCGGGCCGGGGGGTGGCCCGGCGATGCGCGGCGGCGCAAGCGCCACCGTTTCGCGCGTGGGGCTAGCGCGAGAGGTGATAGCGGAGGCCCCGGATCAGGTCCGGGGCGGCAAAGCGCGGGGCCGCCCCGTTTCCTCAGTTCCGCCGCCCCAGAAGGCGGCCCAGCACGTCGATCAGCACATCCTCGGCGGTATTGTCCCGCTGCGGCTGGGCCTGCTGCGACTGATAGCCGGTGTCATAGCCCGGATCGTTCGCCGAATAGGTCTGGCCGGGATATTGCGGCGGCGGCATCTGGCCCGGCGTGATGACCGGCAGCGCCACGTCGGGCTGCCCGTCCTCCACCCGCACCATCACCTCATGCCAGATCTCGGCGGGCAGGCCGCCGCCCGTGACGCCTGTCAGGGGGGTGTTGTCGTCATTGCCCATCCAGACCCCGGCGACATAATCGCCGGTGAAGCCGATGAACCAGGCGTCCCGCGCCGCCTGCGTCGTGCCGGTCTTGCCCGCCGCCTCATGGCCGCTCAGCCGGGCGCGCTGGCCGGTCCCCTGCGCGATCACCTGCGTCATCATATAGGTCAGTTGCCGCGCGGCCTGTTCAGAGATCACCCGCTCGCCGATCCCGCCTTCCTGCCCGATCAGGGTCGCATCGTCGCCCTGAATGCGCAGATCGACCAGACCGTAGGGATGGACCGAGGAGCCGCCGTTCAGGATGCCCGCATAGGCCCCTGTCATCTCAAGCAGCGTGGATTCCGACACGCCCAGCGCAAGCGCCGGTCCGGCGGCGAGGTCCGAATCCAACCCGAAATCGCTGGCCACCTTGCGCACCGCGTCCAGCCCGACGGCCTGCGCCACCCGCACGGTGGCGGTGTTGACCGAATGGGTCAGCGCCTCGGTCAGCGTGATATAGCCGCGATAGTTCGGGGTGTAGTTCTTCGGACACCATTCGCCCGAGCCCTTGACGTCGATGCAGATCGGCGCGTCCTCGACCACCGAGTTCAGCGTATAGCCAAGGTCAAGTGCCGCGGCATAGACGAAGGGCTTGAAGGTCGATCCGGTCTGACGCAAGGCCATCGTCGCGCGGTTGAAGGCGCCCGCGACCTGCGACTTGCGGCCCCCGACCATGGCCCGCACCGCCCCGTCGGCGGACATCACGACAATCGCCGCCTGCGCCTTCGACCCGGCCTTGACCTTGTTGGCAAAGACATCGTCCAGCGCGGCTTCGGCCTTTTTCTGAATCTCCTGGTCCAGCGTGGTGCGGATGATGACGTCCTCGGTCGTGTCCTCGGTCAGGAAGCCGGGACCGGCATCCATCACCCAGTCGGCGAAATACCCGCCCGCGCGCTGTTCGGCCGCGGGCGACAGCCGTGCGGGGTTGGCCAGCGCCTCCTTGTACTGCGCGTCGGTGAGGTAACCCTGGTCGTGCATCAGGCCCAGCACCACGGCGGCGCGGTCCTGCGAGCGTTGCAGGTTCGCCGTCGGCGCATAGCGCGTGGGCGCCTTCAAAAGCCCGGCCAGCATCGCCGCCTGCGCCGGGTTCACCTCATTCGCGGAGATCCCGAAATAGCGCTGCGCCGCCGCCTCGAACCCGCGCGTCCCGGCACCAAGATAGGCGCGGTTGAGATAAAGCGTCAGCACGCTGTCCTTGCCGTATTTCGCCTCCATCGCGAAGGAATAGGGGACCTCCTTCAGCTTGCGCCATTTCGACGAGACACGGCAGTCGGCTTCATAATCGGCCTCGGTCTTCCAGACCGTCGGGTCATACGGCACGCCAAGGCAGATCAGCTTGGCGACCTGCTGTGTGATGGTCGATCCGCCGTTGCCCTCAAGCGGCCCGCGCCCCTCACGCAGGTTGATGCGGATGGCGGATGCGATGCCGCGCGGGCTGATGCCGAAATGGTTGTAGAAACGCTTGTCCTCGGTCGCGATGATGGCGTTCTTGAGGTAGGGTGAGACGGTATCGGCCGTGACCTTGCCGCCAAAGGTTTCCCCCCGCCAGGCAAAGACCTTGCCGTTGCGGTCCAGCATCGTGACCGAGCCCTTGGTGCGCGCGTCGATCAGTTGCGACAAGGGCGGAAGCTGGGCGTAGAAATAGAAGGTGGTCAGGCCGATCACGATCGCCATGACCGCCGCGACACGCCAGCCGATCCCCCAGATCAGCCGCCAGAGAAACCGCACCGTTGCGCGGACCAGCCGCGTCAGGGCATTGCCGCGCGGGGCGGCGGCGCGACGGCGCGCGGGCTTTGCGGCGCGCTGCGCCTTCGGCTTCGCCGCCTGGGCCGCATACCGCCGCTCAGCGGTCAGAGGGGGCTTTTTCCCGCCTGATCTTGCCATCTGGTTGACCTGTTCTCTGCTCGTTTCGCGGCAGAATACAGGCTTGGCCGGGGAATGTGGAGCGTTGCCGGACGCGGTTTTGCTTTCGTGATCGCCCAAAAATGAGGCTGAGCGTCCTGTTTGCACAATATCCGGGCAATTTCCCCGATTCCTTTTCCCCCGACCCGCGCGGTTTCTTGCTTGCTGCACTGCGGCGATCTCTTTTCAGGCGGGGCCCGCCGGTCGGGCCGGAAGAGACAAGGAGCGGGGACGTGAAATACATCATCGCGGCAATCAAGCCCTACAAGCTCGACGAGGTGCGCGAGGCGCTTACCGCCGTCGGCGTGCGGGGCATGATGGTGAGTGAGATCAAGGGGTTTGGAACCCAGTCGGGTCATACGGAAATCTATCGCGGCGCCGAATATGCCGTGAACTTCGTGCCGAAGGTTAAGATCGAGATCGCGGTGGCGGACACGCTGGCCGACGAGGTGATCGAGACGATCCGCAAGGTCGCCCGGACCGACAAGATCGGCGACGGCAAGATCTTTGTCCTCGATCTGGAACAGGCGCTTCGGGTGCGGACCGGCGAGACCGGCGACGACGCGCTGTGATGCAGGCTATGACACAGGGGAACATGATGAAGAAAGCAATGGGAATCGGGGGCCTTTTCGCCCTGCTCGGCAGCCTTCCCGCGATGGCGCAGGACACGGCGGCCGAGGTCGCGCCGATCATCGACAAGGGCGACGTGACCTGGATGATGACGGCATCCGCTCTGGTCCTGTTCATGACGGTGCCGGGACTGGCGCTGTTTTACGGCGGGCTTGTGCGGTCGAAGAACATGCTGTCGGTGATGATGCAGACCACGATGATCGCCGCCGTGGTGATGATCGTCTGGGTGCTTTACGGCTATTCCTTCGCCTTCGGCGGCAGCACCTCGCCCTATTGGGGCGGGCTGGGGAAACTCTTCCTTGCCGGGGTCACGCCGGACAGCACGGCGGCGACCTTCACCGACGGGGTGGTCCTGCCGGAATATGTGTTCATCGCCTTTCAGATGACCTTCGCGGCGATCACGCCGGGCCTGATCATCGGCGCCTTCGCGGAACGCGCGAAGTTTTCGGGCGTGCTGCTGTTTTCGGTTCTCTGGGTGACGTTCATCTACTTCCCGATCGCCCATATGGTCTGGGACGGTGCCGGGCTGATCTTCAACATGGGCGCCATCGACTTTGCCGGCGGCACGGTCGTTCACATCAATGCCGGTGTCGCGGCGCTGGTCTGGGCGCTGGTGCTTGGCCCGCGTGTCGGCTTTGGCAAGGACAACATGGCGCCGCATTCGATGACGCTCACCATGGTCGGCGCGGCGATGCTGTGGTTCGGCTGGTTCGGCTTCAACGCAGGCTCCAACCTTGAGGCGACGTCGGGCGCGACGCTGGCGATGCTGAACACCTTCGTCTGCACCGCCGCGGCCATCGTCAGCTGGGCGCTGGTCGAGACGATCACGCGGGGCAAGGCATCCGGTCTTGGCGCGGCCTCGGGCATGGTTGCGGGTCTGGTCGCCATCACGCCTGCCTGCGGCACCACCGGCCCGGTCGGCGCGATCATCCTCGGCCTTGCGGTTTCGCCCGTCTGCTACTTCTTCGTGACCACGGTGAAGCAGAAGTTCGGCTATGACGACAGCCTTGACGTCTTCGGCGTCCACGGCATTGGCGGCATCGTCGGCGCCATCGGCACCGGCATCCTGATGGCGCCGGGTCTGGGCGGCATGGGCGGCGAGGATTTCGCCATCGGCGCGCAGGTGATGATCCAGATCAAGGCCGTTCTCATCACGCTGCTCTGGTCGGGTGTGGGCTCGCTGATCCTGATCTACATCACCAAGGCGATCACCGGCATCCGCGTGGCCAGCGACGACGAACGTCAGGGCCTTGACCTGACGTCGCACGGCGAAAGCGCCTATCACTCCTGATCCCTCGGGACGCGCGAACGGCGGCGGGGCTTCGGCCCCGCCGTTTTTCATTGCGGATCAGACGCCGACGTCGATCACCGCCTTCGCAAGGATCGGCACCGTCGTCGCATTCAACCCGGCGATGTTCAGCCGCGAATCGCCGACCATGTAGATGCCGTGTTCGGTCTTCAGCCGCTCCACCTGCTCCGGCGTCGCGCCGAGGCGGGAGAACATGCCACGATGCTGGGCGAGGAAGCCGAAGCGGTCGGACCCGGACAGGCGCTTCAATTCGGTCGCCAGCCCCTCGCGCAGGGTCAGCATGCCAAGGCGAACCTCCTCAAGCTCCGCCTCCCATTCGGCGCGCAACGCGGGGTCGGTCAGGATCATCGTGACCAGACGGGCGCCGTGATCGGGCGGGAAGGAATAGTTCTGCCGGTTGAGATAGGCGAGCGTGCCTTGCGTCACCTCCTGCCGCGCCGGATCGGACAGCGCGATCAGCGCCCCGGTGCGTTCGCGGTAGATGCCGAAGTTCTTGGAACAGGACGCCGCGATCAGCACCTCGGGCAGCCGGTTCGCGATCAGCCGCACGCCCGCCGCGTCGGCGTCCAGCCCGTCGCCAAAGCCCTGATAGGCGATGTCGATCATCGGCACCGCGCCGGTCTTTTCCAGAAGCGCCGCGACCTCTTCCCATTCCGGCAGCGTCAGGTTGGCGCCGGTCGGGTTGTGGCAGCAGCCATGCAGCAACACGATGTCGCCCGCCCTGGCCGCGGCCAGATCGGCGATCATCCCGGCGAAATCCACCGCCCGCGTGTCGGCGTCGAAATAGCGGTAGGGGACGGCTTCCATCCCCAGATGCTTGAGGATGGACAGGTGGTTCGGCCAGGTCGGGTCGGAGACGAAGACGCGGCCCTGAGGGGCCGCCATCCGCGCAAGTTCAAACGCCTGACGCACCGCGCCGGTGCCGCCGGGCGTCGCCACCGACGAAATCCGCCCGGCATCGACGGTGCCGCCAAGCACCAGATCGGCCATCGCCGCGTTGAAGGCCGGGTCGCCCGCAAGGCCTGTGTAGGTCTTGGTCGTCTCGGCCTCCCACAACAGCTTTTCGGCCGTCTTGACCGCCCGCATGATCGGCGTGTGGCCGGTCGCGTCCTTGTAGACGCCGACGCCAAGGTCGATCTTGTCCGCCCGCGGATCGGCCTTGAACTGGCCCATCAGGGCGAGGATCTTGTCAGCGGGTTGCGGTTTCAGCGCGGAAAACATCGGCCTCTCCTTCAGCCTTGCGCGACCTTCAGGTCGCCATACATGCCCCATTCCGACCAGGACCCGTCGTAAAGCGCGTGGTCCCGCTTGCCGAGCCGTTCAAGGGCGAGGTTCACGATCGCCGCCGTCACGCCAGAGCCGCAGCTGGTGATGGCGGGCTTTGACAGGTCGGCGCCCGCCTCGGCAAAGACGGCGCGCAGCTCGTCGGGGGACTTCATCGTGCCGTCGGGGGTCAGCAGGCGGGCATAGTGGACGTTGACCGAACCGGGGATATGGCCGCCGCGCAGGCCGGGGCGCGGCTCTGCCTCGGTCCCGGCGAACCGGCCCGGCCCGCGCGCGTCGATGATCGTGTGATCGCCAAGCTTCGACGCGGCGGCGACCTGGGTCACGTCGCGGACCATATGCGCCTGACGGCTGACGGTGATGTGGCGGTCGCGCAGGATCGGGGCCATATCCTCGACCGCGCGGCCCTCGGCCAGCCATTTCGGCAGCCCGCCATCCAGAACCGCGATGTCGGTCTTGCCCATCAGGCGGAAAAGCCACCAGACCCGCGCGGCGGAAAACAGTCCCGCGCCGTCATAGACGACGACCTGATGGCCGTCGCCCACCCCCATCGCGCGCATCCGGCTGATGAACTTCTCCACCGGCGGCGCCATATGCGGGAGAGAGGAGCGGAGGTCGGAAATCTCGTCGATGTCGAAGAACCGGGCGCCGGGGATATGGGTCGCCTCATACTCGGCCTTCGGGTCGCGACCGCTGTCGGGCATGTACCATGAGGCGTCCAGTATCCTCAGGTCGGGGTCCTTCAGGTGGGCTTCGAGCCACCCGGTGGATACGAGCGTTTTCGGATCGTCCTGGCTCATCTGCGCCCCCCCATTGCTGCGGTCCTTGGATTACAGGGGGTTTTGGGGTCTGCGCAAGGTCGCTTTGCCCGCCTAGCCCTGTTTCAGAAGCCGCTCTTTCTGGCGGTTCCAGTCGCGCTTGGCGCTTGTCTCGCGCTTGTCATGGGCCTTCTTGCCCTTGGCCACGCCGATCTTCAGCTTCACGATGCCGCGGTGGTTGAAATACATCACCAGCGGCACAAGCGTCATGCCTTCGCGCCCCACGGCCTGCCAGAGCCGCGACAATTCCCGCTTGGAAACCAAGAGCTTGCGCCTGCGCCGTTCTTCATGCCCGAAGACCCCGGCCTGCTTGTAGGGCGCGATATAACCGTTGATGAGCCAGAGTTCCCCGCCCTCGACCGAGGCGTAGCTGTCGGCGATATTCGACTGGCCGGTGCGGAGCGATTTCACCTCCGATCCGGTCAGGACGATGCCGGTCTCGACATCGCTCTCGATAAAGTAATCGAACCGCGCGCGGCGGTTTTCGGCGATCACCTTGTAATTCGGGTTCTGTTTCTCGGCCATGACGGGCAGGAGATAGGCGAGGCGGGGCGTTCTGTCCAGAAGGCGGCGCGGGGCGCGTCGGTTTTCCGTCGTTTCCTCGCAGGGTTTGCGTCGTGACGGCGTAGCTACAAGGGGGCAGCGCTTGCCACGGCCCCGCCGGGGCGCTACTGCGTGCCCATCCCGAAGGCGGACGGAACGAAGGAGAGCGGCATGGCCGAGGATGAGGACTATGTCTATGACGAGGCGACCGGCGAATGGCGCCCGGCCTCCGAGCTTGCCGCCGAAGCCGCGCCAAGCGTCGTCGATGCCGAAGGCAATGCGCTGGCCGATGGCGATTCCGTCACGCTCATCAAGGATCTGAAGGTCAAGGGGACCAGCACGACACTGAAGCGCGGGACGGTCATCAAGACCATCCGCCTGACCGACGACCCGGAACTGATCGACTGCCGCCATGAGGCGGTGAAGGGGTTGGTGCTGCGGACGGAGTTCGTGCGCAAGCGCTAGGCCCGTATCGGCGCGGAAGGGGCGGATGTACTTGGGCGGGCTTGTCACCGAAGGAGGTAAGTCAAAGGTAGAGATGAACTTTGCCTTTATCAAAGATATGCGATGCATGAAAAGACTCCAGAATCGATGAAGAATGTGTTACCAATCGAGAGTTGGTTTTTATGGGGAGGCATTGATGAAATCGAAAACTCTCTTTTCAGTATCTGCGGGGGTTATTTCGTTTGCGCTCGCATGTCCCGTTTTTTCGCAGGAATCGCATACATTCAATTTAAGAGTTGCATGCAGAAAACCTGCCGATGGTCGCGGCTGCACGGCTGACAACATTGTTTGCGCCAATGCGCCCCAAGGAAAGTATTTTGCCGCCGGCCAATCTACAAGCGGCGAAATCGCGAGCATTAACTCTCCTCGTACACATTGGTGCCGAGAAGCAACCACAGGTGGACAAGGTGTGCCGGTTGGCGGCCTATTGGCGCCGACATCAATGTGTGCGAGCCTTCATGCGGAGAGTGGCGGCGGCTACGATCAGATCGGTCAAGAATTTTACATTGATTGCTCGTATACAACCACCGTCTACCAAATTCCTTCGGAGTAGCTTGCATTAGACATTGACCGGATAAGTGACCGATTATCTGCTCGTACAGATCGAGGGTGACATCTACAGTACCCTAATTGAAACTCGCGTTTCTGCGTAGAGATGTGCCTTTGCATTCTCTTGCTTGAACAATTGTGCAAATCTAAGGCTAGCAAGTACTTCGAGAAGACTAAGAACCTCGAATCTTTCGATCGCGACCTTCACCCTGCTCACTTTTGCTGCCATTCTGGCGGGCAAGGCACAGTTTCAGCGGGGCGCAATGTTCATCCAGATCGCAATCGGTACGGTCCTCATGCTGCTGACGATCCTGGTCGCCGGGGTCGCCTTCTGGGCGCTTGAGATCCTGTTGTCGCGATCACATTCCTGGCTGACGCGCGAACCGCACCGGCCGAAGCTGGCGCTGGTGCTGTCGGTGACGGTGATCTGGGTGCTGGGCATGGTGACGGCGGGGGTCTGGATCTGGGCGCTGACGCTGCGCGCGCTCGACATCTTCGTGACGGTTGAGGCGGCGGTCTACTTCTCGCTCGTCTCCTACACGACGCTGGGTTACGGCGATGTGCTTTTGCCGCAGGACTGGCGGCTGCTTGGCGGCATGGCGGCGGCGAACGGGCTTTTGAGCATGGGGTTGCTGACCGCGATGCTGGTCGAGGTCTTGCGCCATGTCCGTATCAGCCAGATGGAATGGCTGCGCGAGCGACGCGCGGCCGAACCGGCAGCAGTCATCCCCCGGTCGTGACGGTCGCGGCGGGCGGATTGGCGGCGCGCATCCGGGCGACGAAAGCGTTCAGCACCGCGCGCTGCTCGTCCGGGGACAAGGGCGCGCTGGCGGGCGAGAGGACCGAAAGCGTCACCGCATAGCCGCGAAGCCCGGTCAGCGCGCGCCAATAGCCGGTTTCGACCGGAAGGCTTTTCGCCATGGCGCTGTCACGCAGGCGGATGAAGAGAACGCCGCCGGATGCGGTCACCTGGTCGATGGTCACCGAGGCGGGATCGTTGCTTTGGCTCAGCGCGGCGCGGCCGGGGGCGGAGCGGACGAAGCCCGCCATCGCGTCAAGGTCGATGCCCGAGGCGGGCGGCTCGGCCACGGACGCGGTCAGGATCGCGGGCCGGGCTGGGCCACCGACGCTGCGCGACCCGGCGAGCGAGGCGCAACTGCCCAGCAGCACCAGCGCGTCGGAGCGCGCGCCCCGGTCCACGCAATAGCCCTGCGGTCCGGCGACCGTCACCGCGCCCCCCGCCACCGCCACGGCGCGGTCGGCGGTGCCGGTCATGCCCACGGGAACACAGGCTGAAAGCGCCAGAAGTGCTGCACCGAAAAGCGGTGCCAGGCCGCCCTGCCCTGTCGTCATCCGGCCTGTCGCCACTGTCGTCCCTTTCCCGCGCGGGGCTGCGCGGATCGCCTGTCCATGATCGCGGCACGGGCATATCGCCCCGGCCGGTGCAGGGCAAGCGCGCGTCCCGATTGCGATTGCGGCGGGCGCGGCGGGCGGCTAGCTTCCGCCCACGATGCCCTATCTGCCCCCTGCCTACCGCGCCCATGACGCCTATATCGCCCCCGCGCGGCGGCGGGCGCAGTTCTGGCGGCTGCTGCCCGGCAGCCTTGTGGTGCTGGCGTTCTACATGGGGCCGCTGATTCTTCTCTCCGTCTATCTCGGCCTGGCCTATGGACCGCTGATCGCCGATCAGGTCGCGCAGGGCGTGATCGCCGGGGCGACGCCGGGGGCGATGCTGACAGTGCTTTACAGCTTCGGCGGGCTGGCCCTTGGCGCCATGGCGGCGGTGCGGCTGGTGCATGGGCGCCGGGCGGGCACACTTTTCGGTCCCGACCCGCGCGCGGCATGGCGCGATTTCGTGACCGTCGCCCTGCCGCTTCTGGGGTTCCAGATGGTGCTGGGGGTGCTGACGGTCAACGACCCGGCGGTGCAGCCGGGCCTGACATGGTGGAGCTTCCTCGGCTACCTGCCCTTCGCCCTGCCCGGCATCCTTGTGCAATGCGCGGCGGAAGAACTGGTCTTTCGCGGCTATCTGCAACAGCAACTGGCAGCAAGGGTGCGCAATCCGCTGGTCTGGATGGGCCTGCCCTCGGCCATTTTCGCCGCCGGCCATTACCTGCCCGAGGATTTCGGCGCCGGGGCGCTGATGATCGTGCTTTGGGCCTTTGTCTTCGGCTGCCTGGCCGCCGACCTGACGGCGCGCACCGGGTCGATCGGCGCGGCGGTGGCGTTTCACATGGCCAATAACGTGTCGGCCATGCTGATCGTCGGGCTGGCGGGCAATCTCGACGGGCTGGCGCTTTGGACCCTTGAGGTCGATTTCGACAGCGGCGACCAGTTCGCGGTGCTGCTGGCGGCGGATTTCCTGATGATGCTCTGCGCCTGGCTGATCGCACGGATCGCGCTGAGGCGCTGATTGCATTTCGCGGCGGGGCGCCTTATCTCGGGGTCCGCGGCCCGGTGCCGCGCACAGGTACGAGGCAGCCGATGAACTGGATCACCAACTACGTCCGGCCGACGATCAACTCTCTCTTCTCCCGGCGCGAGGTGCCCGAGAACCTGTGGACCAAATGCCCCGAATGCGGGTCGATGCTGTTCCACCGCGAACTGGCGGAAAATCATAACGTCTGCACCAATTGCGACCATCACCTTGCGATCAGCCCGCGTGAACGCTTCACGGCGCTTTTCGACGGCGGCGTGTTTTCCGAGGTGAAGGTGCCGGAACCGATCGCCGACCCGCTGCATTTCCGCGACCAGAAGAAATATCCCGAACGGATGCGCGCGGCGCAGAAAACGACGGGTGAGAAAGAGGCGATGCTGGTCGCCGAGGGGGAGATCAACCGCACCCCCATCGTCGCCGCCGCGCAGGATTTCGCCTTCATGGGCGGGTCGATGTCGATGTATGTCGGCAATGCGGTGATTGCCGGGGCCGAACGCGCGGTGAAGCTGAAACGGCCCTTCGTGCTGTTCTCCGCCGCGGGCGGCGCGCGGATGCAGGAGGGCATCCTTGGCCTGATGCAGATGCCGCGTACCACCATCGCGGTCGAGATGCTGAAAGAGGCGGGCCTGCCCTATATCGTCGTGCTGACCCATCCGACCACGGGCGGCGTCACCGCGTCCTATGCGATGCTGGGCGATGTGCAGATCGCGGAACCGAACGCCCTGATCGGCTTTGCCGGGGCGCGGGTGATCGAACAGACGATCCGCGAGAAGCTGCCCGAAGGGTTCCAGCGTTCGGAATACCTGCTTGACCACGGGATGCTGGACCGGGTGACGCATCGCAAGAACCTGAAGGATGAGCTGACCACCATCCTGCGCATGCTGACCGGCCAGACCCCGGCGGTGAAGGGCGACCTGCCGAAGCCCGAAGAGGCCAAAGCCGGGACGCCCGCGCCCGAAACGGCCGAGGCGGCGAAAAAGCCCGCCGAGGGCTGATCGCGCACGACCCTGCACGACCGGGGCCGGATGCCCCTTCCTCCTTCCGACAGACCCCGGCGAGGCCATGATGACCGACGGTTCCGATCTGATCCTCGCCCGCATGATGGCGCTGCATCCGAAGATCATCGACCTGACGCTGGACCGCGTCTGGCGGCTTCTGGCGGCACTGGACCACCCAGAAGAAAAGCTGCCCCCCGTGATCCATATCGCCGGAACCAATGGCAAGGGATCGACGCAGGCGATGATCCGCGCCGGGCTTGAGGCGATGGGCGGGCGCGTCCACGCCTATACTTCGCCCCACCTCGCGCGGTTCCACGAACGGATCCGGCTGGCGGGGGAGCTGATCTCCGAGGATTACCTGACCGAGATTCTTGAGGAATGCGAGGCCGCGAATGGCGGCATCCCGATCACCTATTTCGAGATCACGACCTGCGCCGCGCTGCTGGCCTTCGCCCGCGTTCCGGCCGATTGGACGCTGCTTGAGGTCGGCCTTGGCGGGCGGCTGGACGCGACCAACGTGGTCGCGAAACCGCGGCTGACGATCATCACCCCGGTGTCGGTCGATCACCAGCAATATCTGGGGGAGACCTTGCCCGAAATCGCGGGCGAGAAGGCGGGGATCCTCAAGCGCGGCGTGCCTTGCGTCGTCGGCCCGCAACTGCCCGACGGGCTTGAGGTGATCGAGGCGCGCGCGGAAAGGCTTGGCGCGCCGCTTCTGGTCCACGGCCAGCACTGGCATGTGTTCGAGGAACGCGGGCGTTTGATCTTCCAGGACGAAAACGGGCTTCTCGACCTGCCGCTGCCGACCCTGCCCGGCCCGCATCAGATCGACAACGCGGGCGCCGCCTTGGCCGCGCTGCGCCATCTGGGCGCGGGTGAGGCCGCCTGCGAGGCGGCGGTGACCGGCGCCTATTGGCCCGCGCGAATGCAGCGGCTTGCCCACGGCCCGCTGGTCGCGGCGGCGGGCGGGTGTGAGCTGTGGCTGGATGGCGGGCATAACCCGGCCGGGGGCGAGGCGGTGGCGGCGACGCTGGCGCGGATGCCGAAGAAGCCGACGCATCTGATCCTGGGGATGCTGAACACCAAGGACATCGCGGGCTATCTGCGCCCCGTCGCGGCAGAAGCGCGCAGCCTGACGGCGGTGTCGATCCCCGGCGAGGCCAACACGTTGTCAGCCGAGGACACGCAGGCCGCCGCCGCGAAGGCCGGGATCGAGGCAGGCACAGCCGCCAGCGTGGCCGAGGCCGTCGCCGCCATCGCCGCCCGCGATCCGGGCGCGCGCATCCTGATCTGCGGATCGCTCTACCTCGCGGGCCATATCCTGCGCGAGAACGGTTAAAGCGTTTCGGGTTTCCGTTGAGAAAGCAAGTATCAGAATTCAAACGAAATAAGTTTGAATTCTGAGTCAGTGCAAACCCGAAATGCTATAGCCCACGCCCCACCAGCGCAGGGTGGCCTCCAGATGGGCGCGGATCGCGGTGGCGGCGGCCCCGGCATCACCCGCCGCGATGGCGTCGATGATCGCCAGATGCTCTTCCATCGCCGACACGATCCGGTCGGCAAGGAAGGGGCGCGTGTTCTGGATGATGGCGACGCGATTGCGGTTCTGCGCGTAAAGCGACGCGGCAAGGCCGGGTCCCAGCCCCGTCGCCATCGCGTCGTGAAGCGACAGGTCGGTTTCCATCGCCCGTTGCGGCAGGTCCGGCGCGCCGCCCGACTGCGCGGCCCGCAATACCGCTTCATGCGCGGCGCGCAGGTCGGCCAGCGGCAGCGCCTGCCCCGCCGCGACAAGGCGGCGGACGCCTTCGACGTCGAACATCGCGCGCAGGTCGAGGCATTCGCGCGTCGTTTCCGGCCCCGCATCCATCACCAGAACGCCACGCTTGGGCAGGATGCTGACCAGCCCCTGCGCCTCGGCCCGTTTTACCGCGTCGCGGACGGCGGCAATGGGCAGGCCAAGCTGCGCGACCAGCGCCGGCATGGACAGGAACGCCCCGCTGGCGGGCTGGCCCGCGCGCAGGGCGCCGATCAGCGCGTCATAGGCCCGTTCGGCCAGCAAGGACTGTTCCGTTTCCGCGACGTTCACCCGGTACTCCCCTTACACTTTCAAAATTCAGAAACAGGTGTTTCCTTTAAGGACGAAAAGTCAGAATCAGGAATATCATCTAACATTTTAGATGGAATATCACAAAAACGACAGGCCCAAGGCCGCGACTATCAGCAACGGGAGACAGTACATGGCCCTGACACCTTCGGGCGCGCCCAACGGCGATCTATACAACGAAGACCTTGCCCCCCTTGCGCCCGAGGCGCGCAAATGGGGGGCTTTCGAGATCTTCAACGTCTGGAACAACGACATCCAGAGCCTTTTCGGCTATTCCCTCGCGGCTTCGCTGTTCATTACCTACGGGCTGAACGGCTGGGCGGTCTTCGCGGCCATCGTCATCTCGGGCTTTTTCGTGATGGCGCTGGTGAACCTGACGGGGCGGCCCTCGGTCCGCCACGGCATCCCATATCCGGTCATGGCGCGCGCCTCGATGGGCGTTTACGGGGCGCGGTTCCCGGCGCTGGTCCGCGGCATCGTCGCGATCTTCTGGTACGGGGTGCAGACCTACTTCGCCTCGACCGCCGTGGCGCTTCTGCTCAACACGCTGCTCGGGATCGAGGGCGGGGCCACGTTCCTGGGCATGACCTCCGTGGGCTGGCTGTCCTACCTGCTGGTCTGCCTTTTCCAGGTCGCACTCTTCATGAAGGGGATCGACTGGGTCGGAAAGTTCCTGAACTGGGCCGGTCCCTTCGTCTATCTGGTGATGATCGCGCTTTGCCTCGTCATCTGGTGGAAGGCCGGGAATGGCATCTTCGGCGCGCTCGGCACGATCTTCGAAGGGTCGGAGGCCAGCGATCCGCGCGGGCCGGTGGCCGCCTTCTTCGCCATCATCGGCACGATGATCGCCTATTTCGCGGCGGTCGTGATCAACTTCGGCGACTTCTCGCGCTTTGTGAAATCGGAATCCGCGATGAAGACAGGGAACTTCTGGGGGCTGCCGATCTCCATGGCGTTCTTTTCCTTCATCGCGCTTTTCGTGACGGCGGGAACGGTGGTCCTGTTTGGCGAGAAGCTGACCAACCCCGCCGACATCGTGGACCGGGTGGACAATGTGCTGCTGACGCTGATCGCGGCGCTGACCTTCTTCGCCGCGACGGTGGGGATCAACCTTGTCGCCAACTTCATCCCGCCCGCCTATGACATCGCCAACCTCGCGCCGTCGAAGATTTCCGCCCGCACGGGGGGCATCATCACCGCGGTGATCGCCTTCTTCATCGGCGCGCTTTGGGTGCCGGTGATCTCAACCATCGGGATCGCGGGGTTCGTCGATACGCTGGGGGCCTTCCTCGCGCCGCTCTATGGCATCCTGGTCGCCGATTACTACCTTGTCCGGCGGCAGGAAATATCGGTCGACGATCTCTTCAGCGCGGCGCCGGAGGGGCCCTATTACTACGCCGGGGGCTGGAACAGGAAGGCGATCATGGCCTTCGCCATCGCGGCGGTGTTTTCGGTCGCAACGGTCTGGGTCCCGGCCTTCGCGGCACTGTCCGGCTATGGCTGGGTCATCGGTGCGGTGCTGGGCGGGGCGCTGCATCTGGGCCTGATGCGGTCCGCAGGGGCGACCGCTTCGGCCTGAACCATCCCCGCGCCCGGCCGCTTTTCCCGCCGGGCGCCACTCTGGCGCGGCCTGCACGGTAACTGTGCAGTGCCGCGCCTTTTCTTTTCGCGCGTCGGGCCTTCATATGCACCGACCCCATGCTTGAGGCCATGATGACCCTGGAATTCGCACTCGACACCTTTGGCGACGTCACGCTGGGCGATGACGGTCGCAAGAAGCCCCACGATCAGGTGATCCGCGACGTGGTGGAGCAGGCCGTTCTCGCCGATCAGACCGGCATCGACTATATCGGCCTTGGCGAACATCACCGCGATGATTTCGCCGTTTCCGCGCCCGAGCCGATCCTGGGCGCCATCGCATCGCGGACAGAGCGTATCCGCTTTGGCACCGCCGTCACGGTCCTGTCCTCGGACGATCCGATCCGGCTGTTTCAACGGTTTTCAACGCTGAATGCGCTGTCGAACGGGCGGGCGGAGATCATCCTGGGCCGAGGATCGTTTACCGAGAGCTTTCCGCTGTTCGGCTTCGACCTGAACGATTACGAGGTGCTTTTCAACGAAAAGCTCGACCTGTTCACCCGCGTATTGAGAAATAAGACCGTCACCTGGTCCGGCCGCCACCGCGCCGCGCTGAAGGGTCAGGCGGTGTTTCCGCCGCTGGCGCAGCCGCTTAAGGTCTGGATCGGGGTCGGCGGCACACCGGAATCGGTCATGCGGGCGGTGCATTACGACCTGCCGATGATCCTTGCCATCATCGGCGGCGCACCGCAGCGGTTCCGGCCCTTTGTCGATCTCTACCACCGCGCGCATGCGCAAAGCGGCACGGTCGCGCAGCCGCTGGGCGTTCATTCGCCCGGCCATGTCGCGGAAACCGACGCGCAGGCGCAAGAGGAGATCTGGCCGCATTACAAGGCGCTGCACGACCGGATCGGGCGCGAGCGCGGCTGGCCGCCCACGACGCATGAGCATTTCCTGCATGAGGTCACGCATGGTTCGCTTTACGTCGGCGCGCCCGAGACGGTCGCGCGCAAGATCGCGGCGACGGTGCGGGGGCTGGGCGTGCAGCGGTTCGAGATGAAGTATTCCTCAGGCCCCTTGCCGCATGACCGGCTGATGCGGTCGATCGAGCTTTACGGGACCCGCGTCGTGCCGATGGTGCGGGACTTGCTGGCGGGGTCCTAAACCCGGTCGCTGCCCCAGTCGGCGGCCTGCATTTCCCGCAACCGGCTGGCGGTGCGTTCGAATTCGAACGCCCCCTCGCCCTCGACATAAAGCCGCTCCGGTTCGTCGGCGGCCGAGGCGATCAGGCGCACCTTCGCCTCATAAAGCGCGTCGATCAGGGTGACGAAGCGCTTGGCCTCATTGTAGTTCTCGGCCGAGAGGTGGGGGATGTCCTCAAGGATCAGCACCCGGACGGCATCGGCCAGCGCGAGGTAGTCGGCGGGGCCGAGGGGGCGGCCGCACAGTTCCCAGAACGAGGCCCGCGCGACACCGGCGTGGTAATCCTCGATCACGATCTCCCGCCCCTTGACGGCAAGGCGCAGCACCTCATCGCCGCCGCCGCCGGTCAGTTCGGCCCAGATGCCGGAAATCGCGGCCCTGGCGGCGCTGCCCGCGGGGGAGAAATAGACCTTCGCGCCCTCAAGCCGGTGCTGGCGGTAATCGGTTTCGCTTTCCAGCTCGCGCACCTCCATGTGGCTTTCCAGAAGCGTGATGAAGGGCAGGAAAAGGGGGCGGTTAAGACCGTCCTTGTACAGGTCCAGCGGAACGCGGTTCGAGGTGGTGACGACCGTCACCCCGGCGTCGAAGAGCATCTTGAACAGGCGGCCGACGATCATCGCGTCGGCGATGTCGGTGATCTGCATCTCATCGAAGCTGAGCAGACGGATCTTGCCGGCGATGGCATCGGCGACCGGGCGGATGGCGTCGTCGACGCCGGTCTTGCGCGCCTCGTGCAGGGCGGCCTGCACCTCTTGCATGAAGGCGTGGAAGTGGACGCGGCGCTTGGCCTCGATGGCGACATGGCCGTGGAACAGGTCCATCAGCATGGATTTGCCGCGCCCGACGCCGCCCCACATGTAAAGCCCGCGCACGTTCTCTGCCGGGCGCGCGAAAAGCCCGCCCAGAAGGCCCCTGCGGCGGCCGTTCGCGGCCTCCAACGCCTCCCGTATGCGCTGCAATTCGGGCAGGATCGCGCGTTGGGCGGCGTCCTGGTGCAGCTCTCCGGCATGGACCTTGCGGTCGTAGATCTCGGTCAGCGTCTCGGTCATTTCCCTGCGATAGCGTGGCGCGGGGGAAAGGAAAAGCCCGGCTTCCGGGCGGGCGGCGCGACGGGCCGCATGACCGGGCAAAATCGTCACGATGACAATTCTGAATTTGACCCTCCCGGCGCGCCGGTGAATATGGCCTTTGCCTTACAGGAGGGGTCCATGGAAACCCGTAGCTCGATCTTCACGCCGGTCCTGATCGGCGGGTCCATCATCATCATGCTGGGTTTCGCGATCCGGGCGAGCTTTGGCGTGTTCCAGATCCCGATCGCCGAGGAATTCGGCTGGCCCAGGGCGGAGTTTTCGCTGGCCATCGCGATCCAGAACCTGGCCTGGGGCATCGGGCAGCCGATCTTCGGCGCCATCGCCGAACGCTGGGGCGACCGGCTGGCCATCATCCTTGGCGCGCTCTGCTATGCGGCGGGGCTTGTCCTGTCGGCGGGCGCGGTGACGCCGATGCAGCACCAGATGCTGGAAATCCTCGTCGGCTTCGGCATCGCCGGGACCGGGTTCGGCGTCATCCTTGCGGTCGTGGGCCGTGCCGCGAGTGCCGAGAACCGCTCGCTCGCGCTCGGGATCGCGACGGCGGCGGGGTCGGCCGGGCAGGTCGTCGGCGCGCCCTTGGCCGAAATCCTTCTGTCGCAGTTTCCGTGGCAGACGGTCTTTGTCATCTTCGCGGGCATTATCCTTTGCGCCATCCTCTTCCTGCCGATGCTGCGCGCGCCCGAGCGCGCCAGCCGCGCCGAGCTTGAGGAAAGCATGGGCGCGGTGCTGATGAAGGCCTTCCGCGATCCGTCCTATACGCTGATCTTCCTTGGCTTTTTCTCCTGCGGCTATCAGCTTGGCTTCATCACCGCGCATTTCCCCGCCTTCGTGACCGAGATGTGCGGGCCGATCGCGCCGGGCAGCCCGCTGGCGCTTTTGGGGATCACCACGACCTCGGCGCTGGGGGCGGTCGCGATTTCCTTCATCGGGCTGGCGAATATCGTGGGGTCGATCACGGCGGGCTGGCTGGGCAAGCGGCATTCGAAGAAATACCTGCTGGCGGGGATCTACGCGCTGCGCACGGTGGTTGCCGCCGCCTTCATCCTGACGCCGATGACACCCGCGACGGTGGTCCTGTTCTCGGTCGCGATGGGGGCGCTGTGGCTGGCGACCGTGCCGCTGACCTCGGGCCTTGTCGCGCATATCTACGGGCTGCGCTACATGGGGACGCTTTACGGGATCGTCTTCCTCAGCCATCAGATCGGCAGTTTCGTCGGCGTCTGGCTGGGCGGGCGGCTTTACGACGCCTATGGCAGCTACACGGCGGTGTGGTGGATCGGCGTCGGGGTGGGGGCGTTTTCGGCCATCGTCCACCTGCCGGTCCGGGAACGCCCGATGGAGCCGCTGGCGGTGTGACGGGCGGAAAGGCCGGGGGGCGCTGCCCCCTGAGTATTTGAACAACGAAGAAGTTCAGGCGGTCCGGGACACGTCGAGGATATAGCGCGCCGTCATCAGGTCGAGATGGGCGCCGCCGCCGTTCTTGCAAAGGGTGATTTCCTCATCGCTTTCGCGGCGGAAGCTGCCCGAGGGCAGATCGTAGAAATCGGCGATCACGTCGCTGTCGGCGATCACGCCCGCGGCGATGGGCTGCATCAGTTCGCCGATATGGGGGATGGTGGTGGCGCGGGCATCGACGAAGATCCGGGCGCGGCGCAGCACCTCATCATCGGCCTCGCGCATGTCGGGGCGGTAGGCGCCGATCAGGTCGAGATGGGTCCCCGGTTGCAGCCATTCCCCCTTGAGGATCGGTGCCGTGGCCATGGTCGCGGTGGCGATGACCTCGGCCCCGCGCACGGCGGCTTCAAGATCGGCGGCAGGCGTCGCGCCGGTCGCGTCGGCAAAGGCGCGGGCGGCGTCGGGGTTGCGCGCCCAGACGGTGAAGGCAGCATCGGGGAAGATGGCGCGATAGGCCTCGGTCATGGAATGCGCCACGGCGCCCGCGCCGACGATCAGGATCCTGCGCGCGTCCTTGCGGGCCAGGTGTCGCGCGGCCAGAAGGCTGTCGCCCGCCGTCTTCCATTTCGTGACGAGGACGAAATCCACCAGCGCCTCAAGGCTGCCATCGCTGCCGCTCAGGAGGTTCACGACGCCGCTGATCGAGGGGATGCCCTTCTTCGGGTTGTCGGGAAAGATCGTGGCCCCCTTGATGGCAAGGCCAAGGCCGTCGATCCAGGCCGAGCGGGTCAGAAGCGTATCACCGCCGCGGCGCAGGAAGCTGTCGGCGACCTCGGCGCGGGGCAGGCGGTGACCGGCCTCGATCGCCTCTGTCAGCGCGATCCAGTCGAGCTTTGCCTCGATCTCCGGCCCCACGATCTCGATACCCATCCTGCGTCCTTTTCATTGCGATGTCCTGGGGCCTGCCGCCGTGGTCATGGCCCCGCCGGGGCGGAGCCTAGCGCGCGGCCCCGGCCATCCGCAAGGCACGGTCGAGCGCGGCGGAAAAGCGCCCCCGGTCGGCCTTGGTGAAGGCGCGGCCGCCGCCCTGCCGGAACGGATCGGCAGAGCGCAGGTCGGCCATCAGATCGCGCATAGCCAACACATTGCCGATATTGGCCGGGGTCAGCGCCTCGCCATCGTGTTTCAGGACCGCCGCGCCGCTGGCCACGCATTTCGCCGCCAGGGGAATGTCGCCCGTCACCACCACATCGCCCGGCCCGGCGCGTTCCGCGATCCATTTGTCGGCCTCATCCGGGCCGTCGGGGACGAAGACCGTTTCGACAAGCGGATGGGCCGAGGGCCGCAGCCCGCCATTGCAGACGACAAAGACCCGCACCCCCAGCCGTTCGGCGGCGCGGGTGCATTCGTCCTTTACCGGGCAGGCGTCGGCATCGACATAAAGGCTCATCTATAAAGCGCTTCGGCGTGGAAGGCGACGTGATCGCGGATGAAGGAGGAGACGAAGAAGTAGCTGTGATCGTAGCCGGGCTGCATGCGGAAGGTGGCGTTCTGGCGCCGTTCGGCCATCGCCTGGGCCAGCGCCTCGGGCTTTAGCAGGTCAAGGAACTGGTCCTTCGATCCCTGGTCGATCAGGACCGGCCCGTCAAAGCCGAGGCGGCGCATGAGAAGCGTGGCGTCATGTTGCGCCCAGGCGCCCTCATCCGCGCCGAGATAGGCCGAAAGCTGCTTGCGGCCCCAGTCGGACTGGGTTGGATGCGCGATGGGCGCGAAGGCAGAGACGGAGCGGAACCGCCCCGGCAGCCGCATCGCCATGGTCAGCGCGCCGTGACCGCCCATGGAATGCCCGGTGATGCCCTGGCGCGCCTCATCCACGGCGAAGTTGGCGGTGACGATGCGTGGCAGTTCCTCGGCCACATAATCCCACATGCGGAAATGCGGCGCCCAGGGCTTTTCGGTCGCGTTGACGTAGAAGCCCGCCCCCTGCCCCAGATCGTAGGCCTCATCATTCGCGACGCCCTCGCCGCGGGGCGAGGTGTCGGGAAAGACAAGGGCCACGCCATATTCCGCCGCCCAGGCCTGCGCGCCCGCCTTCACCATCGCGTTTTCATGCGTGCAGGTCAGGCCGGAAAGGTACCACAGGACCGGCACCGGGCCGTCCTGCGCCTCTTCCGGCAGGAAAAGTCCGAAGGTCATATCGCAGCCACAGGCATCGGAGGCGTGCGAATAGACGCCCTGAATGCCGCCGAAGCACTTGTTTTCCGAAACGGTCTGCATGGCGTTCTCCCTAGTTGGTGCCGATCCAGCCGATGACGAGGGTCACGGTCAGGATGCTGAAAGCGGTCGAGATGAGGATTGAGGCGGATACCCGCTGCGGCGCAACCCCGTAGTGGCGGGCAAGCATATAGACATTGCCCGCGACCGGCAGCGAAGCCGCCGCGATCATGACGCCCGCCGCCCCCCGCTCCACCGGGATCAGGACAAGCGCCGCGAAGGCGACGGCGGCCGGGTGCAGGACGAGCTTGGCGAAGGACAGCCAGACCGCCACGGACATGCGTTCGGCGGTGCGCGAGGCAAGCGAGGCACCGATGGCGAAAAGCGCGGCAGGGGTGGCGGCGGCGCCGAGAAGGGTCAGGAAATCGAGCGCAGGCGCGGGCAGCGGCCAGCCCGTCGCCGACCAGGCGATCCCGGCGGCCATGGAGGCGATCATCGGGTTCTTGAGAAGGCCCACCGCCAGACGCCGGAGGATGCCCCAGCCAAGCGTCCCTTCCTTCGAGGCGGTGATGATGAGCGTGATGAGGCTTGAGAACACGATCAGGTCGATGGTCAGCACCATCAGCATCGGCCCCGCCGCCATCGGCCCCAGAAGCGCGACCAACAGCGGCACGCCGAGAAAGCCGGTATTGCCGATCACACCGCATTGCGCCTCGATCGCGGCTTCCGGCACGCTGGTACGACGCATCAGGGCGGTGGCGAAGACCAGCGCATAGACCGCCGTGCAGCCGATCAGGTAGGCCAGCGCGAAGGCCGGATCGAAGATTTCCGCCAGCGACAGTTCGGCGGCAAAGCGGAAAAGCATGGCCGAAAGCGCGAAGAAGAAGACGAAGCGGGTCAGGTATTCGGTGGCGATTTCGGGGAAGAAACGAATGCGCCCGGCCCACCAGCCAAGGCCGATGAGCGCGAAGAAGGGCAAGGTCTTCAGAAAGATCGGCAGCATCGTTCCCGCGCCTAGCACAGGGCGCCGGGCGATGCCAGACGGCGCCGGGCTCAGGCCCGCCGGACGGTCAGAATCTGCTCCAGCGGCTTCTTTTTCTTGGCCACTTCGGGGACGGTCGCGTCATCCGCCGGATGGCCGACGGCGAGGATCATCACCGGCTTTTCACTCTCAGGCCGGTCGCAGAGCGCGTTGAGAAACTTCATCGGGTTCGGGGTATGGGTCAGCGCGCAAAGCCCCGCCTCATGCAGCGCGGCGATGAGAAAGCCGGTGGCGATGCCCACGCTTTCGGGAACGTAGTAGTTCTTGAAGCGCCGCCCGTCCCCGGTCACGCCGTAGCGCTGCGCGAAGATCACGATCAGCCAGGGCGCGATATCCAGATGCGGTTTCGACGCGCCGGTGCCGATCGGTTCCAGCGCGGCAAGCCATTCGTCGCCGCCACCCCCGGCATAGAACGCCTCTTCCTCCGCCTCGGCCGCCTTGCGGATCTTCGCCTTCATCGCCGGGTCGGCGATGGCGACGAAATGCCAGGGCTGGTGGTTGGCGCCCGATGGCGCAAGCCCCGCCGCCGCGACACAGGCGGCGATGACCGCCTCTGGCACCGGGTCGGGGCGGAAATCGCGCACGGTGTGGCGTTTGGCCAGATAGTCGCGAAACGCCTCGGCCGCCCTCAGCGCCACGTCATCGGGCTTGCCGACGCGATCCGGCAGGGGCAGCGGGCGGTAGACGGGGGTGTCGCGGGAAGACATGCGCCTTGCTCCTGTCCGGGCGGTCAGCCGCCACCGATCAAAACGCCCGCCGCAAAGACCAACCCGCCGCCAAGGACGACCTGGAAGGCCGCGCGCAGGAAGGGCGTTTCCATGAAGCGGTTCTGAATCCAGGCGATGGCCCAAAGCTCCACGAAGACGACAATGACCGCGATGGTGGTCGCGGTCCAGAAATCCGGGATCAGATAGGGCAGCGCGTGGCCAAGCCCGCCCAGCGTCGTCATCACGCCCGAGGCGATCCCGCGCTTGACCGGCGATCCGCGCCCCGACAGCTTGCCATCGTCATGCGCGGCCTCGGTGAAGCCCATCGAAATCCCCGCCCCGACCGAGGCCGCAAGGCCGACGAGGAAGGTGGTCCAGGTATTCTCGGTCGCGAAGGCGGTGGCGAAGATCGGCGCGAGGGTGGAGACGGACCCATCCATCAGCCCCGCAAGGCCCGGCTGCACCCAGGTCAGGATGAACTGCTTGTGCGCGGCGCGATCCTCTTCCGAGCGCTGGTCGCCGTCGAGATGGCGGTCCGACAGGTCGCCCGCGCGTTCCTCATGCCGGGCCTCGGCAGCGGCCAGATCGCCCAGAAGCTTGCGGGTATCGGCATCCTGCGACCGCTGCGCGGCCATGCGGTAGAAGTCGGCCGCGTCGCGCTCCATCTTCTCGGCCTCTTCGCGCATCCGGTCGAGGCCAAGGTTTTCCACCAACCAGACCGGGCGGCGGGCGTAGAAGCCCGCGACATGCTCGCGCCGGATCAGGGGGATGACCTCACCAAAGCGGGCGCGGTGGCGTTCGATCAGCCAGTGGCGGTGCTTGTCCTCCTCGGTCGCCATATCCTCGAACACCTTGGCCGAGGCGGGATAATCGGCGCGCAGGCGTTCGGCATAGGTGCGGTAGATGCGCGCGTCGTCCTCCTCGGAGGAAATGGCGAGCGCGAGGATCTCCTGCTCGCTCAGATCGGAGAACCGCCTGCGATTGGTCAGGGCAGAAAGCATCGGGGGCCTCATCTTGGAATGATTCCAAACTAGGCCGCCCGCGCGGGGGCTGCAAGCGGTCAATGGCGGCGAAAGTGAACTGTTTGGTTCAGAATACTATTGACAAACTGAACCATGAAGTTCAGATAGGCAAAGTGAACCGATAAGTTCAGTTAGGACAGACAATGAAACGCTTCGCTCTTCCCCTCGCGCTTGCCACGGCCCTTCTCGGGACTGCCCCGGCCTTTGCCGGCGGGATCGGCTTTGACCTGCCGCGTCTCGACTTTCCCGCGCCGCAGCCGCAGACGACCCGCGATTGCGCCACGACGTCCGGCATCGCGCCCGCCTGCGGGCAGCATAAATCCTGACGCTACGTCATCTTTTTCGCCGGGCGGGGCGAGCCTGACCTTAAGCTGGCTTGCCCGCCCGCCAGCCCGCCGTCTATGATCGCCGGACGGAGGGCGTTATGGCAGCAGTCGTCGAGGCTATTCACATCAAGCGCGGACGCAAGTTCGACCAGGTCCTGGAAGGGGCCAGGGTCGTGTTCATGCGCGACGGGTTCGACGGCGCCAATGTCGATGACATCGCGGCATCCGCGGGCGTGTCGAAGGCCACGCTTTACAGCTATTTCCCCGACAAGCGCGCGCTGTTCGTCGAAATCGCCAAGCGCGAATGCGAACGTCAGGCGGATGAGGCAGAGGCGCTGATCACCCTGACCGCGCCGCCGAAATGCGTGCTGCCACAGGCGGCACGGCGGATCATCGACTTCCTGCTGTCGGATTTCGGCCGCGCCGTCTATCGCATCTGCATCGCCGAGGCCGACCGCTTTCCCGAGCTTGGGCAGCAGTTCTACGCCTCTGGCCCGCAGATCATCCGCGACCGTCTGGCGTCCTACATGAACGGGGCCATCGCGCGGGGGGAGTTGGTGATCGACGACGTGTTCCTTGCCGCCGACCAGTTCGCCGAACTGTGCAAGGCCGACATCTTCCCCACCGTGATCTTCGGGGTCCGCAGCGATTTCACCCAAGCCGACCGGGACCGCGTCGCCGATGGCGCGGTCGCGATGTTCCTGGCGCGCTACGGGACGGATCAGGGCCGCGCCTGACCGGGGTCCGGCGGCAGGAACAGCTCTGCCGAGGCCCTGAGCGCGGTGACATGCGCATCGGCCGTATATCCCGCCAATGCGGCGCGACGGGCGTCGTTGACCACCGGGACGAAGGGTGAGGTCCATGTGACCAACCAGACCCGCGCCGCCGGGTCCTTTTGCAGCGCGTCGGCGTAGCCGGTGAAGACATAGCGGGCGTCGGGCAGGTAGTAGAAAAGCGGCGCCTCCTCCCACCGTTTGTCGAGGACAAGGACCAGATCCTCCGGCTGCATCAACGGCGCCATCTGCGTGACCAGACCTTTGTAGTCGCGCGGCGAGCCGGGCATTTTCCACGAATAAGGGACGCTCGCCGCGCCAAGCAGCACCAGAAGCGCGAAGGCCACGGGGCGGGCCGCGCCGTCCCGCGGCAGGCGGGCGATGGGGACCGTCAGCAGCAGGAGAAGATAGGGGACAAAGGCCAGAAAGGCGCGGTCCGCCAGCAGCGACATGATCGGCGCGGCGGCATAAAGGACCAGCGGCGCGCCAAGACCGAGAAGCCAGATCAGCACGACAGGCGCATCGGCCCGCCGCCGCCAGGCGTCGAAGGCACCGAACCGGGTCGCGGCAGCGTCGATCGCTGCGGCAAGACGCGGCAGCGTCAGGGCAAGGAGCGGGCCGGTGGCGACGAGGTAAAGCGCCCAGTTCCGGTGCAGCGCGATGCTCGCCAGCCAGACCATGAAGCCGGAGGCAAGGACCGCCAGCAGCACGACCGGCCAGACCGGCAGGGCCGAGGCCGGGGCCACGACCTGCGCGCCCCGCCCCGGCGCACGCAGCGCCAGAAAAAGCAGGATCACCGCCAGCGTGAAAAGAAGCAGGCCCGCCCCGGCGCCGATGTTCAGCGGCCCCGCGGCCCCGTCGGTGGAGCGGAAGAGGAAACCGAAGGAGAGATATTCCCGCAGCCAGTCCAGCGCCACAGGCTCTACCGCGCCGCGCCGGGCGCGATAGACGCCGTGCAGAAGCTCGGGCGCGGAAAGGATGATCGCGACCGTCTGCAAGCCGACGATCCGGTGCGATGCGGCAAACAGCCCGGCGCGCGGGGTGGCGGGGTCGCGGGGCAGCAGGATCACGGCCCAAAGGACATGCATCCCGATCAGCGGCCAGAACAGTTCCACCGTGCTGACCCCGGCGACCAGCGTGGCGATATAGGCCGCCGCGGCGCCACGCCCGGCGGTCCTGTCGCTGGCCAGCCGGATCATGAGCCAGGTCGCCAGGATGGACAGGAACCCGCCCGCGACATACATGCGCGCCTCCTGGCTCCAGAGCAGGTGGAAGCCGTGCAGCGCGAGAAGGATGGCGGCGGCAAGGCCGACCGCAGGCCCCCAGACGCGCCGTCCCAGCAGGAAGATCACCGGCACCGAAGCCGCGCCGAGGATCGCGCTTGGCAGGCGCAGCGCGACTTCGCCGGTTCCGAACAGCTTTACCCAGCCGAACATGGCCAGATACCAGCCGATCGGATGCGGTTCATCGTGGTAGTGCATCCAGAGCATGTCGGGCAGCGTCAGGCGCGGTTCGGGGACCGAATGGCCGGGGATAAGCTCGATCCCCGGCACATAGACCTCGGGGTGTGTGAGAGAGCGCGCGTCGATCCCGTAGAGGCGAAGCAGGAAGGCAAAGGCCGTCAGGCAGATGAGGGCCGGAACGATCCCGTTGACGGCCCGCCTTTGCCTGGGTGCGACGGGCTGAAATCCGGGGGTCGACAGATCTTGCATGGACATCGGGCATCACCACAAGAAAGCTTGCATGGCCCGGCGGTCCGGCGGGATTCCCGCCGTTCGGCCGGTTCCTCCCTGAAGGATGCCTAGCAGGGTTCCGCAGACGCGCCCATGATGCGGATCAAGTATGAATAATCTTTTCAGGCAGGTGAATTGGGGCCACAGGCAGGACGGGTGTCAGCGCGTCAGCCGGGCAAAGACCCACAGCGCCGAGATCAGCACCGGCTGATGCAACAGATAGACCGTCAGCCCGTGGCGTCCGGGCCAGGCCAGCGCCCGCCGCCAGCGGCCCGGCGTTTCGCCCGAACGGGCAAGGCGGCGCCAGAGGCCACCCGCCCCGGCGATCCGGGCAAAGGCGATCCCGGCCAGTGTCGCCGCGAACCACGGGAAGACCGGCACGAAATCGGCCGAACGCACCGGCCAGCTCGTCAGCCCCAGCCCCGCCAGCACCGGCGCGTCGAAAAGCCCGGTTGCCGACAATGTGGACCTGCCGAAGACGATCAGCGCAGCGATGCCCAGCGTCATCCAGGACGGCAGCCGCAGGAAAGCAAGGCCCAGAAGGCTCGCCGCCGCGATGGAGTGGAGGATGCCGAAGAAGATATAGGTCTGGGGCATCGCATAGCGCGTCACGGCGGTGATGAGGGCCGCGGCCAATACGATCACGCCAAGACGGCGCAGAAAGGGCCGCCAGCGGATGCCCCGCCCATGGGCAAGGTAAAGGCTGATCCCGACCATGAAAAGGAAACTGCCCGCGATCATGCGGGCAAAGATCGCCCAGCCGCCGGTCACGGCGGTGTAGGGCGGGATGTAGCCGAACATCTCAAGATCGTAGGTGAAATGGTAGATCGCCATGCAGACCAGCGCGAAGGTCCGCGCGAGGTCAAGCGCATCGACCCGCCCCCGTGCGGGCGGGCGGTCAGGCCCTGCTACCGGCACGGCCTGACCCGTTTCATCCGCCAATCGTCACCCCTGCCCGTCAGTAGACGACGACGGAGCGGATCGATTCCCCGGCATGCATCAGATCGAAGCCCTTGTTGATGTCGTCGAGCTTCAGCGTATGGGTGATCATCGGGTCGATCTCGATCTTGCCGTCCATGTACCAGTCGACGATCTTCGGAACGTCGGTCCGGCCCCGCGCGCCACCGAAAGCCGTGCCTTTCCAGACACGGCCCGTGACAAGCTGGAAGGGTCGCGTCTCGATCACCGCACCGGCAGGCGCCACGCCGATGATGATCGACTGGCCCCAGCCACGGTGGGTGCATTCGAGCGCGTCGCGCATCACCTTGACGTTGCCGGTGCAGTCGAAGGAATAGTCCGCACCGCCGATCTGGTCGAAGGGGGTTTTCGTCAGGTTGACGATCTCCTGCACGACGTTGTCGCAGTTCTTCGGGTTGATGAAGTGGGTCATGCCGAAATGTTCGGCCATCGGCTTCTTGTCGTCGTTCAGATCGACGCCGATGATCATGTCGGCCCCGGCAAGGCGCAGGCCCTGAAGCACGTTCAGACCGATCCCGCCAAGCCCGAAGACCACCGCCTTCGCCCCGATCTCCACCTTGGCGGTGTTGATGACGGCGCCGATGCCGGTCGTCACGCCGCAGCCGATATAGCAGATCTTGTCGAAGGGCGCGTCCTCACGCACCTTGGCGACGGCGATCTCCGGCAGGACGGTGTAGTTCGAGAAGGTCGAGCAGCCCATGTAATGCAGGATCGGGTCGCCATCGAGGGTCGAAAAGCGGCTGGTCCCGTCCGGCATCAGGCCCTGACCTTGCGTCGCGCGGATCGAGGTGCAGAGGTTGGTTTTCTGGCTAAGGCAGGACGGGCAGGCCCGGCATTCGGGTGTGTAAAGCGGGATGACATGGTCGCCGGGCTTCACGCTCGTCACGCCAGCGCCGACCTCGACCACCACGCCCGCGCCCTCATGGCCGAGGATCGCGGGGAACAGCCCCTCGGGATCGGCGCCCGACAGGGTGAATTCGTCGGTGTGGCAGATGCCGGTGGCCTTGATTTCGATCAGCACCTCGCCCGCCTTCGGACCGGCAAGGTTGACCTCCATGATTTCAAGCGGTTTTCCGGCGGCAACGGCGACGGCGGCACGGGTTCTCATCGGGGCATCCTCCCTGCTATGATTTGCGGCGACCTTGGGCGAAACCGCCCCGCGAGGCAAGAACGGGAGATCGCGAAATGCGCATTTTTATGTTGGTGCCATTGCTCCTCGCCGCCTGCCAGACGGCGGCGGACACCGGCACCGAACATGTCATCCGGCCCGAGAGCTATGACAAGGGCATCGTCCTTGGCGCGGGGTGCAGCGACACGAAGTTCGGGCCGAAGGCGCTGATCGGGCGCCGGGCGGACAGTATCCCCTTCGACGATTTCGGCTTTCCGGTGCGCGTCGTGCGGCCGGGCATGGCGGTGACGATGGATTACTCCGCGGCGCGGCTGACCGTGTCGGTGGGGGCGGACGGGGTGATCGACAGCTACAACTGCGGGTAGGCCGGGAAAAGAAAAACCCCGCCGGTGGCGGGGGAAAAGTCGCTCCCGGCGGTGCGGACTGGGTGGGGGCTGTTAACCGCACCGCCGGGGGCTAGCGTCATTCGCTATGGGTATGTTTTCGGTAAAGATCGCGGCAAGGATTTGAAGCAAGCGCGCCAAGGCAAAGGTCTTTTTGCGGCCAAATCCGGGCGGCGCTTGATTTGCCGCGCGGGGCGGCTAACATCGCCCCATGACGGTGCAGTCGCCGACCCCTTTTCCCCATACCGCCCGGGCGCCGGACCAGGTCGCCTTTGACCGTCACGAACTGTCGGTGATCCTGGGGCTTTACGGGCGCATGGTCGCGGCGGGGGAATGGCGCGATTACGGGATGTCCTTCCTGCGCGACCGGGCGATCTTTTCCGTCTTCCGCCGCGCCGCCGAAAACCCGCTTTACCGGATCGAGAAGCATCCCCGCCTGCGCGGGCGGCAGGGGATGTATTCGGTCATCGGCATGGACGGCCAGATCCTGAAACGCGGGCATGAGTTGCCGACCGTTCTGCGGGTGCTTGAGCGCAAGCTGATCCGGCCGATCGGTTAAAGCGTTTCGGGTTTACGTTGAGAAAGCAAGCATCAGAATTCGAACGAAATAAGTTCAAATTCTGATTCAGCGTAAACCCGAAATGCTATAGACGACCCGTCGGAACGCCGTGGGCGGGCCGTCGCCCTGCCCTTCGATCCGCGCGATGGCCTCGGGTATCCCTTCGATGGCAACCGCCATGCGGAAGGCATTGGCATGGATCAGCCGAGCGGGGTCCAGCGCCATCGCGACATGGCCTTTCCAGAAGATCAGGTCGCCGCGCCGCAGGGCCTCAGGGCCGTCCAACGGCCCGCCCAACGCCGCCTGCATGTCGCTGTCACCGGGGCAGCCGATACCGCAGGCCAGAAGCGATGCCTGCACGAGGCCGGAACAATCAAGCCCGGCGCGAGAATTGCCACCCCAAAGATAGGGCGTGCCAAGGAACATCTCCGCCACCCCGGCGGGGTCGTCCATGACCTGTCCCATGGGCCGGAGATGCGGGCGCGGGACGAAGAGGCCGCCATCGGTTTCAAGGAATTTCGGGTGTTCGGCGGTGATGGTCAGGCGCGCGCCGAAGCTTACCCCCGCCACCTCGCGCCGCTTCATGTCGGGGGCGGGGTAAAGATGGCTCGCCGGGGTGGCGATCCAGTGGGTCGGGGCATGGAACGGGCCGAGGGCCGCCTCGGCCACATAGCCGCAATAGCCGTCCTTTGCGGAACGAAGGAAGGCGAAGCCCTCATGCCGGTCCAGCACCAGAACCTCATCCCCCATCAGAAGCTGACGGTCCCGCGCCCCGCCCGGCGCGGCAAGCAGGTCGGCGAGCGGTACGGCGACCGAGGCCGCTTCGCCTTCAACGAACCGCGCGGCGGCCACGCTGCCCTTCAGCGAGACATGGGCGACACGGTCGTTGGCGGGCGTCAGGCGGCGGCCGGTCATAGGTTCAGAACGCCCGGCAGGGCCGCAAGGATCGCCCGCGCGCCCTGCCCGACGCCGCCCTTGGGTCGCGCGGGTTCGGCCCTGGGTTGCCAGCCGTAGATGTCGAAATGCGCGTAGGCCGGGGTTTCGGTGACAAACCGGCGCAGGAACAGCGCCGCCGTGATCGACCCGGCCATGCCACCGCCCGGCGCGTTGTCCAGATCGGCGATGCCCGGTTCGATCAGCCCCTCATAGGGCGCCCAGAAGGGCATCCGCCAGACCGGATCGGCAAGCGCCGCGCCGCCCGCGCCGATGGCCGCCGCCAGCGCGTCGTCATCCACATAGAAGGGCGCCAGATCGGGGCCGACCGCGACCCGCGCCGCCCCCGTCAACGTCGCCATGGAGATCAGGAGGTCGGGTTTCTCCTCATCCGCGAAGGCCAGCGCATCGGCCAGAACCAGCCGCCCCTCGGCATCGGTGTTATTGACCTCAACCGTCAGGCCCTTGCGGCTGGTCAGAATGTCCTGCGGGCGGAAGGCATTGCCGCCCACGGCATTCTCCACCGCCGGGATCAGGACGCGCAGGCGCAGCGGCAGGGCAAGGGCCATGATCGTGCGCGCAAGGCCCAGCACGGTCGCGGCGCCGCCCATGTCCTTCTTCATCAGCCCCATGGAGGAGGCGGGCTTTATGTCCAGCCCGCCGGTGTCGAAACAGACCCCCTTGCCGACCAGCGTCAGCGTCGGCCCGCCCTGCCCCCAGCGCAGGTCGATCAGACGCGGCGCGCGGGGGGAGGCGCGGCCAACGGCGTGGATCATCGGGAAATTGGCGGCGATCAGGTCGTCGCCGGTGGTCACCTCAACCGTCGCGCCGAAGTCGCGCGCGATCGCCCGCGCGGCGGCCTCAAGCTCCTCCGGTCCCATATCGGACGCCGGGGTGTTGATAAGGTCGCGGGTCAGCACCTCGCCCTTGGCGATGGCGAGAAGCCGGGCGGCATCCACGCCCTTCGGGGCCTTCAGCCGCGCCTTTTGCGCGGAACCGGCCTTGTAGCGGTCGAAACGGTAGGCGGAAAGAAGCGCGCCCAGCGCGGCCTCTTCCGCCTCGGCCTTTGGCAGGTCGGTCGCGATATGCCAGTCGCCGTCGGGCAGCCGGTCCATCGCGCGGGCGACGTGGAACCGCCCGCGCCGCCGCGCGGCGGTGTCGCCCATCCCCAGAACGGCGGCCCCCGGCGCACCGTCGGCACCCGGCAGCAGCGCGAATTGCCCCAGCTTGCCGGTGAACCCCGCCGCCTCGATCCAGCGCCGCGCCATCGGGGACAGCGCCGCGACGAACGCTTCGGCCCCGGCCGCGTCAATCAGGTGCAGCGGGCGGCTGTCGGCATCGGGGGCGGCAAATCCAACGGGCATATCGTCTCTCCACAAGGTCTGGCGGAGAGACTAGCCGGTGCCGGTGCGCCCGCAAGGGCGAAGTCACATCGTCATGTCGCGCAGGTCCAGAAGCGCGGTTTCGGACCGCGCGACGATGCGCAAAAGCCGCGCATGGATGGCGGCCTGTCCCGGCCGGTCCCCCGCCTCGGCCGCCGCGATCAGGTCGCCCGCGACGCGGGTGAAGCTTTTCATGCCAAGCCGCCCCGCCAGCCGTGCCGCAAGCCGCGTGGACCGGACCAGGCCGACGCGGTTGCCACGCTCATGGTGGACCGTGATCTCCGCCACCCGTGCCGCCAGCTCCTCGATCCCGCGGCCAAGGATTTCCTCGGCCTCGGTTTTCGCCCGTCCCACATAGATCGCCACAAGGCAGGCCGCATCGACGCGGATCGCCTCCTCATGGCGCAGAATCGCCAGTGTCGTCACCCTTCACCCTCCGATATGCGCCCCACGCGCGGGTTGAGCCTATGGAGGCTACGGCGAAGATTTGCTTGATCGCCGGGGGAAATATCCCTCGAAATTTGGACAAGTTCGCACTAATTGCAGAACGTCACCGGATGCAAGCGAGGAAGCATGGACCGCGTCAAACCTCTGCCGAGCTACCTGATCCAGCGCTATAACGGCTGGAAGGCAACCACCTGGAGCGAGAACAGCGCCTGGTACCGACGCCTTGCCGAAGATGGCCAGCGTCCGCGCGCGATGGTCATCTCCTGCTGCGATAGCCGCGTCCACGTCACCTCGATCTTCGGCGCCGATCAGGGGGAGTTCTTCATTCACCGCAACATCGCCAACCTCGTCCCCGTCCATGCGCCGGACGGCGAACAGCACGGCACCTCGGCGGCGGTGGAATATGCGGTGAACACACTGAAAGTGGCGCATCTCATCATCGTCGGGCATTCCTCATGCGGCGGGGTCAAGGGCTGCCATGACATGTGTTCCGGCCACGCGCCGGAGCTTGAGGAAAAGACAAGCTTCGTGGGCCGCTGGATGGACATCCTGCGCCCCGGCTATGAACGCATCAGCCACCTGCCCGAGGATGAGCGTCTGCGCGCGCTGGAAAAAGAGGCGGTCCTGATCAGCCTGGAAAACCTGATGACCTTCCCCTTCGTCACCCAGGCGGTCGAATCCGGTCAGATGACCGTTCACGGCCTCTGGAACGACATCGGCGAGGGGACGCTTGAGCAATACGACCCGCTCACGCGGTCGTTTCAGCCGATCTGACCGGGTGACGGGAACCCGGCATTAACCTTGTTGCGCAAGCCTTCGGGCATGACACAGTCCATGCCCGTCGCCCTTGACCTGCCGGTTCCGCTGATCCTCGCCCTTGGGCAGGCGGCGCGGGACGCCGGTGTGACGCCGACCGATTTCGTGATCCTCGCCCTGACGGACGCGCTGCATGAGCGGGGCCATCCCCCCGGCGATGCCACCGCCGGGGTGCGCCAGGCGCTTGGCCTTGCCGGTGACTGGCTTGATCTTCAGCGACGGCTCCGGCAGGCGGGCCATGTGTTACGACGGCACCGGGACGGTGGGCTTTACCTGCATGACTGGCCGTTCGACCGCCCGGTCCTGCCGCTTTCGGACCTTGGCTATACGCTGGCCGGGCTGACGCTGCGCTTTGCCGCGCCGTTTCCGGGCGAGCCCGTCGCGGCCCCCCTCAGCCAGACCCGTGCCGCCTGATGCTGCAATCGTGATGGAGGTGCCGCGATCCGCGTGTTATCCTGCGCGCGTTTCATGCCAGGAGGTGTCCCGATGTCCCGAACCGCCCTTCTTTGCGCAGGTCTGGCCGCGCTGATGCTGGCCGGGCCGGTCAGCGCCGCCGATACCAGCACCACGACCACGGCCGCCCCGTCCGGCTATGCCGAGGCGAAGGCCGCCGTCGATGCCAGGCAATACGCCCAGGCCCTGCGCCTGCTGGTCCCCGTGGTGAAGGCAGAGCCGAAGAATGCCGATGCCTGGAACCTGATGGGCTATTCCAGCCGTCACCTGAAGAACTACACCGAGGCCGCGCGCTACTATGCCCTCGCGCTGCGGGCCAATCCGCGCCATGTCGGCGCGCTGGAATATCAGGGCGAGTTGTTCGTTGAGACCGGAGATTACGCCAAGGCGCGGCAGAACCTGCTGATGCTCCAGTCGATCTGCGGCGGCTGCGAAGAGGCCGTGGACCTTCAGAACGCGCTTTATGAGGCCGGACAGGGTTAGGCGCGGGGCCTTCGCGCATTTCTGCCGGGGCCTTTGAGAATGCGTTTTTGGGGGCTATAGAAAGCCCGAGGCGATTTTTGATCCTGAAGCCGAAAGCAGGGCGACATGAGTCTAACGAAGGTAGTGGCTCTCGCAAGAGACGTCGTGGTTGCTGGCGCCAAGGGCTTTTGGAAAACACCCGTGGATACAAGCAAGTTCGTTCCTTTGAATCGCGGGGCCAAACATGAGCCGGGTGAAGATGGCCTGCTGATCGCCCGCGCAATGGCAGGTGATTCCAGCGTCATCTCGGAGCGTCCCGACATCTGGGCGGCCTATGGAAAGAAGACCCCGAAGGATTGAGGCCATCCCTGGGCCCCGCTGGATCAGAAAAACCAACCCGCGCCCGCCCTTCCCTATCTGCTTCCGGCGGGCTGGAATTCGCCGCACCACCCCGTCGCTTCGACCTTCGGGTGAACGCTTTTAAGGTTGTACGGGTCCGCCGTCCCGTCCGACCGAACCTCGCGGATCGGATGTGGGGGGTAGCGATGGCAGTAATACGTTTTCGCGCCCAGAAGGCCCTTCAGGAAACCTGAAAAGCGGCATTGTTCGCAGGTGTCGTCCGGCGTGGTTCCAAAGCGTCCTTCATCGGTAGAAGATCAATCGTGACGGGCCGGGATTTCGGTCCTGGCGCCCCGGCGACGGCGCATACAAAGAAGCCTGACAATGGAGAAGCCAACCCCGATCTCAACATTCGGCCCTTCTGGAATGGCGGCCCCGGCAGGAGTGAAAGAACCGCAAAGATTCAATGCGCTATCCGGTAAACCGGGGGAGGTGTGGTGCGTTGATTTGCAACGGTTTTT
>NZ_PVEP01000006.1 GCF_002973535.1 Albidovulum denitrificans | reverse complement strand
ATCAGAAACGAAAGAGAAACTTGCCTGCGACAATCAGCATGCTATCGTCGCAGATGCCGCGACATAGAATCTCATCCAGATTGTCGCCCGCGTCTCACCCAGTTTGTCGCGCTATACCTCGGGCGCTCTCTTGCGCCGCCACCGACAGGAACGCGCTCGTATTGGCCGAGGTCCCGATGCGCGCCGCCGAGGGGTCCGTGCTTGATGTCAGCGCCGAGACGTCGGCCTGCGTCAAACCTGCGGATTTAAATAGATCGTCGACGAAGGTTCCTGCGGGGGTCGATCCGATCTTGCCCGAGCTTGTGACCGCGCCCCAGTGGCCTGATTGCGCGCTTGTGAGCGAGGTCGTGAGGTCACCCCAGGTCGGCACCATGTCTTGCAACCAGGTCTTCGGGTCGATGTTGAGCTGGGCGAGCGTCAGGCCCTTGGTCAGCGCATCATACTGCGCCTGAAGCGTCTGGACCTGCTGGATAAGTTTCAGCGTCTGGTCGTCGAGCTTCACGTTTTGCAGAATCTCTTCCTTCAACTGCGCCTGCGCCTCGGTCAGCATCTGAACGAGCTGGGCGAGGTTCTTGACGTCTGTCGTCGGCACGCCCTGCGCGAGGCCGGCGCCAACACCGGGACCGAGAACAAGTGCGGCGGAGAGAAGAAGCTGTTTCATGGGGTATACCTCACCTGAAGGAATTTCTCGTCCTGCGCATAGGCTTGCAGCAGGAGCGCGTAGCGGGCGTGCTCGACCTGCGCGCGGGCGGCTTTCAGCCGCTGGACCATCCACGCGATCCGCGCGACCTCGACGCGGGCATAGGCGTTGAGGTCCATCTCCTCCTTGGCCGTTGCCGTCGCCGGAATACGGGTGGTGATTTCGCGGAGGCGCGTGAGGGAGCGCACAATGTCGCTGGCGGCCTGGACACCGTAATGCAGGCCCGCATCGGCCTGGTTGCTCGCCTCGGCAATCACCATGTCGCGCGGGTCGAACGTGCCTTCGGTATCGACGCCCGAGACGCGGCCCGCGTAGCGGTTATAATATCCGGTGATCTTGACGACGTAGTCCTGCGTTTCCCGGTAGGGCGGGATACCGCCGTATTTCCGCACCGCACCGGGCCCGGCATTGTAGGCCGCGAGTGCCAGCGGCATCGATCCGAAGGTCGAGAGTTGTTGCAGGAGATACCGCGCACCGCCATCGAGTTGCAGCATCGGGTCATCGTAATAGGCCGGATAAATGCCAAGACCCTGGGCGGTGCCGGGAATGATCTGCGTCAGCCCGAAGGCCGCCTTCGGCGAGCGGGCGCCGATGGAGAAATTGCTTTCCTGCTTCACCATCGCCTGGAACCAGCAGCGGAAGTCTTGTGGGTTGATGCCCGCTTTCGCGAGGGCAGGGTGGCCGCCATGCTTCTGGGCCGTGGCGATGATCATCTGTTCGATGGTCACGCGCGCATCGCCGAAGAGACGGTTCGCATAGGGGTTGTTGTCGTCTATCGCATAGACATCCGTCGCGGGGGCGCTGGCCAAGGTCTCGATGGAGCCGGTGGCAGCACTCGCGCCGGTGACGGTCGACAGCACGGCGTCGATGGCATCAAGCTGATCCTGCCGGATGGTCGAGATCGAGGCGCGTTTCGCGGTCTGATCGACCTCGGCGGCGGTGACGGCTTGTTCCTTGGCCAGAACCGCGGCGACCTTGGCCAGACCTTTCGCATCCACGACCGGCACGCTTTGCGCCAGCGCACCGAAGGGCACAGCTGCCAGAACGAGGGCGGTTGCGGTCTTGCGCATCAGCACATTCCCCCGGAATATCCCCGCGAAACCTCCGGCACCTTGGCCCAGCAATTCGTGCGCAGGGAGGGCGTGTCGCAGGCCGCGAGCGCGATCAGAGAGCTGAAACCGATAAGCATAGTTATGTAATATATTGATTTCATTTGACTATTCCTGAACGGCAGTTTTCCAGAACTGTGGGCGCTCCTCGTAATCCGCGCCGAAGGCCGCGACCCCTGCCTTGCCGCCGCCAAGAACAGTCAGGAGGGACCCGAGAGGTTTCAGATCGACGTCGAGCAGCGTGCCGCCGCGCGGGGTCCGCCAGAGCGCAAGCCGCCGGACAGGATCGCCCGACAGCACGAAGTCGAGCTCGTTTTCCGTGAGCGCCATCTCGGCATAGTCGGCCTCATCTGCCGCCGGTGTCACTGTGCCCTAATTAATCAGATTCTGTGGATTCAGAGCATTTTGGGACCCTTTTGTACCCTTAATTACAATATATCCACAGGCTGCGCGGTTCAGGATTTGACGCTACTTAAGAGCCTCCAGATTGCATCGGCGCGCGTCAGAAGCGCTTGGCGATTTGCGTCCGGTCCGAGTTCGGAGATGGCCTGACGAGCTGCCTGCAGCGCGCGCTCGGATCCACCTTGGCGGCTCGTTTCACATGTTTCCTGCTTAGGCGCATGATCTGCTTCAGGTCGGTCCGGAAGCCGTCGATCAAGGTCCTGCGACAATCTACGGATCCGCTCGATCACCCGACGATGCCGAGGAAAAACGCGGCGCAATTCCCGGACCGCCCGGTCGTTTCCTCGCAGGATGATGGCGGCGCCCAACAAGGGACGGGTCATGCCGACACCGATCGCGGCGAGCGCCATCAACCTTTCGCGCTCGTTCGCGGAGATGACGGACGCTGAGCGGCCGACGTCCAGCATCGATACGACATGCAAGGTCAAATCCATCCGGCGCAGCCGCCTGAGATCGTTCGTCGCGACAGCCGATTTCAGGGCTTGCGCGCCGCAAGCAGCGCGCGCAAGAAGCCGGTCTGATACGGCTTCGGCTGGCCGCTTCGTCGCGAGGGTCTGTCCACAGATCTCGCAGGTCATCGACCACGCAAAGCGCCAATGCCGAAGAACAATATCAGGTGTTCTCTCCACGCAGACCGGACAATACTGGAAGTCGTGCGGCGACACGCATCGGACGGAATGTTGCATCTTGTCCGGAAGGGTCATGGCGGTTATCTCATCCTGGGTCCGCTGAAGCGCCGCACAAAGCCGCACCCAGTCCGCCACCCGCAGGTCGCTCGCATGCTCGGGCACCCTGCCCTGCCCCAAACCCAGATATCCGCAAAGCTCTTCGGCGGAGCAGTGATTGGCCTTCGCCAATCGCCCGATCCAGCTGGCCAGAAGCTCATCGCGTGCCGGGTGCGGTCGCCGCGGCAAGGCCTTGAGCGTCACCCGAACGTGGCGACCGGCTGGCGAGGAATGCTCCAGGCGTGCTTCGTCCATACCGGTTGCCAGGCCTGAACCGCCTCGTCGGTGATCCGTTCCTCACCGGTTTCGATCGCATCGCTGGCCAGGGACTTTATCATGATGAACACGCGCGACGTGATCCCCCCGGTCACTTTCAGGATCGTTCGAAGCGACGCCACCGTCAGACCGGAGCGTTGCTCAAGCGCCATCGCCGCGATCAGAGTCTGGATGAGGCGGGAGAACTCCACGTCATCCGTCCAGAGCGGCAGGTAGTGTTCGTCCAGCCGTCGGGCCAGTTGGTCGTCCCCTCGAACCGCCTCGAGGGCTTCGTTCACACCGAAGACGACGAGCGAGGCACAGAGATCGTTGGCGAGGAACCGAAGCATGTTCAGGAAGCGACGTTGTTCCCGGTAGCTTCCAGCAAGAAGATTGTGCACCTCGTCGATCATCAGCATTCTCAGGTCCATGTCCCGAAGGTGGCTAAGCGCACGCACCTCGAGCTCGGAAACGGTATGCCGACCCCACATCGGCGCACCGATCGTCGCCAGGATGTGCTGATAGAACCGCCGCTCGTCCGGTGCAGGCGGGGCCTGAACCAGCAGGATAGGCGTCTTCGTCGCGCCCAGCTCGGCATTGTACTGTGTCGGGTACTTGCTCGCCATACGCTTGGCGATCATCGTCTTGCCGATACCAGAACTCCCATAGACCATCAGGCCGGGCATCCGGCTCTGCTGCGGCATTTCCATCAGGGATGTCAATCGGTTGAGAGCGATCGTGGCGCGGTCGAAGGCGATCCAGTGATCGCCGCGGATGCGGTCAATTCTTTCGTCTGGGGTCATCAAACTCATCAATCGGATAGGTTGGGAGATCAGGGTTGCCCGTGTCGATCGCGAACATTTCGCGCGACGGATCACGGTGCGCTTGGTGCTGTGGAAGCCGAGCGCCCCGTTCACTCTCCAACCGGACAGCCCTTGTCGTCTGGCGCGCTACCTCGGCCAGCCGCCGTTGCGCGTCAATCAACTGGAACAGGACCCGCTCGTTAATCCGGCCGCCATGCTTATCCTTCCATTCTTTCCGCGCCCGTCGACTTTCCCAAAGCGATATTCGCGGGTGGCTGAGATCCCGGTACCGCGCCGCGATCATGCGGCCGTCGTCGACGATGACCCAGACCTGCGACAAGTCTCGCGGGTCGTACTTCACCTGCACCTTGCCCTGCCCGCGTCCGACCAGCGACGCAAAGGCATCGCTCCAGTAATGCACCTCGAAGAGTGTGATCCCGGTGCGCCCGAGCCGACGCCACTCAAAGGGCAGGAAGCTTGTCCGAAAGGCCTCGACATCGACAACCTGCCGCCCGGCGGTATCCCCGCCCAAGTCAGCCCAGGCTGCTAACGGCGTTCGCCCAAGGGCTTCGTGAACCGTATTGTGGTATCGGCATATTTCCAGATGAAGCCAGTCCTCGAACTCGGCCAGGGTCAGGGCCGCGTGCTTCTCACTGTCATAGTCACCCTTCTCGACGATTGAGGACTGGGTCGTCCCGGGCAGCACATGAACAGCCCCCATGGCCGTTCCGATCAGGCGTTCGACATGGCCTCCGTAGTGTTTACCGCCAAGCGGACGATACTCGACAGCAATACCCCAATCTTCGCAGGCCGTTCTGAAGGCATCGCTGTGAAACTCCTGCGCATTATCGACGTGGATCGCCGTCGGGATGCCGGCCGTCGGCCAAACCAGTTCTTCCAGCGTCCCCGGAACGTGTACCGCTTTCCGGCGCACGCAGTGATCGAGACAGAGCGCGATCGACAAGACAGACGGCTCGTCGAAAGTGATATAGACCCCGAGAACGATCCGGGTCGCGACGTCGATGGCAACCGTCAGATAAGGTCGCGCAAGTGGCCGCCGATTGACGTGATCGACCAGCGTGATGTCCGAAGTTGTATGATCGATCTGAACGACCTCAAGCGGGGCCAAAACCTTGAGGCGGCCGGGACGCGCGGAAAAGACCTGGTCAGCTTCCTGCGCGCCGCGTCGTTTCATGAATACTTCTCGCTGATCCATCACGTCGAGCCGGGCCTTCACCGTCCTCCGGGTCGGGGGCTGAAACCCCTTCGCCTCGCATTCCGAACGGATCTCTCGACAGATCCGCAGAAAGCTCGACCGCTCGCGGACCAGATAGTAGCGCTGCAGCGTGGCGTCGATAATAGCTTCGACCCCTTGCGCGATCCGCTTCGATCCCGGCTTCGGCCCGCGACGGCCCAATTCGAGAGCGGCGGCACGCGCATCGTTCTCTCTCAGGCGCCGGTAGAGCGACCAGGTGTGGCTCTTCGCCAAGCCCAGCTCCCAGGCAGCATCGCCAATCGCCGCGCTGATCGGCGCGCCCCTCTTCTCAAGTTCCAGGATCGGACGGAGAACTGCTGCTCGGTGCCTTGCAAGACGCTCGTTGACCACGCCGATCCCCTGCCCCATGTGGTCAGTACTTATCCACAGATCCGACCGTACGGCAATTAAGGGTACAGTATTGCAATTAACGGTACAATACGAAAATTAAGGGCGCAATCGGCCATTGATATCATTGGAGAATTTTAGACCGGATTCTGATTAATTAGGGCACAGTGACAGCGGCTCTGGACCAGGACATCGAGCACGAAGCCCGCCTGGTCGACAGCGCGCCAGAGCCAATGTTTGCGACCACCGATCGAGACGACAACCTCATCGAGATGCCATTTGTCGTCAAACCGTCCTGTCGATCTGCGACGGATCGTGTTTGCGATGGACCGTCCGAACTTTTCGGCCCAAGCCCGCACCATCTGGTGTGAAACGATGATGCCGCGCTGCGCCAGCAGATCCTCGACCATCCGCAGGCTGAGCGGGAAGCGGAAATAGAGCCACACCGCGTGGGCGATCAGATCGGGTGGAAAGCGGTGGCGGCGGTAGAGGTTGGGCGTAGACATGCTGCCAGATGCCATAAATCATCGGTGCAGGCATTAACTTTACGGTGCCCACATAGGTCACTTTTGACCCATCCTCGCGACGCCCGCCGCGCCGCATGGCAATCGGCCATCGCCATGCTAGATTTCCGCCATGCGCGCCTTTCTGTCCATCCTCGCCTTCCTGTGTCTGGCCCAAGCCGGACCGCTCAGGGCGCAGGATCTGGCGATCCTGACATCCTTTCCCGAACAGTTCTCCGATGAGTTCGTGCAAGCCTTCGCCGCCCGCCACCCGGAGCGGGACATTCGTGTCCTGAACAAGAACACCGTCGCCGCCGTGGATGAGGTGCTGCGCGGCAATACGCGGCGGTTCGGCATATTCTGGGCCTCGGCGCCGGAGGCGTTCGCGATCCTGAAACGCGCCGGGGCTTTCGCGCCCGCCGGGATCTGCGGCGCAGGCGGTCCGGCGTCCGTCGAACCCTTCGCGATCTCAGCCGTCGGCTGGGCGAAGCGGCGCGATGCGGCGGTCTTCATGCCGGGCGACTGGAACGACCTTCTCAAGCCGATCTATCGCGGCAAGGTGGCCATGGCGCGGCCGTCGCGGTCCGGGACCACGCATATGCTGGTCGAACAGCTCCTCCAGGTGCGGGGCTGGGACGACGGCTGGGCCTATCTGCTTGAACTGGCGGGCAATCTTTCGACCCTTACCGCGCGCAGCTTCGGGGTGCCGGAAGGGTTGATGGATCGCCGCTTTGACATCGGCTTTACCATCGACTTTCTCGCGCAATCCCGCGCCGAGGCGCTTCAGTTCCGCTACGGCCGTCCGGTGGTTCTGGCCAAGGCCCAGATCGGCATCCTGAAGCAGGTCCGCGACCCCAGGGCGGCCTGCGAATTCGTCAGCATGATCCTGTCGCGCGAGGGGCAGCTGGCGCTTCTGAAGCCGAATATCGGCCGGGTTCCCTACGATCCGGCAATCCGGGCGGAGTTCGAGGATCAGCTACCCGAAGGCATCATCCAGACCCTGCGGCTTCCCTGGCTGAACTACGATGCCGGCATGTCGGCGGATCGCTACTGGTCGGTGAACACGCTTTTCGACCTGATGGTCACCGAACAACTGACCGAACGGCGCGACCTCTGGCGCCGCGCCCATGCGCTTGACGGGCGGGTGGCGCCGGAACGGCTTGCGCATCTGCGCCGCGCGCTGACCGCGATCCCGATCAGCTGGGACGAGGCGCAAGAGGCGTCGCGCCGGATCGCCGGTGGGGTGCGCGGAACGGTTCTGGTCTCTCTGGGCGATGCGGAACGCGAGATCGTCCATGCCTGGCGCCCGCGGATCGGGAAAGCGCTGGCCGACGCCAGGGCAGAGCTTGAAGCGCTTGAGCGGCAGGCCGGAAGATGACGAACATCCTGAACCGCATCGCACCGACGATCTGGACCCGGCTTTTCCTGCTGATCCTGACGGCGGTCTTCCTGACATGGGTCGTTGTCGGTGTCGCCTTCTTCTGGTTCGGCACCGCGCAGAGTGTGGTCGAGGGGCTGGGCTCGCGGCAGGTGCCGAAGCTGATGAACGCCACCCGGCTGTCTTCCCATGCGGCCGAGCTGGCCATGCTCAGCAACCGCATCCTGTCGGCGCAAAAGCCCGACCCCGAAGGGCAGGAAACCGCGCTGCGCGCCTCTATCGCGGATCTTGAGGCCCTGTTGCAAAGCGAAGGCGGGGACGGGTTCGGGACCGACGTTTCGCAACGGCTGCAAGCGAACCTGACGGGCGTCATCCGCGCGCTGGATGAGACGCGGACCATCGAGGTGGACCTTTTGGCGCAGGCAGAGCGTCTGCGCTGGCTGAACGTCGATTTCCAGGATGAGATCACCGCCTTCAAGGCCGATACCACCTACAATATCGAAACCATGATGCTGGCGCTGAAGCAGGAGCCGGACGATGCCAGGCGGCTGCGCCTGATCGACACGCTTCAGCAGGAACAGCGCAACGGCGAGATGTTCGCCGATCTGGGTGACGCCATGTCGGTCGCAACAACCCTCGGCATCCAGAGCGCGGCAAGCCAGACGCCGGAACAGCTTGAACAGTTCGAGGCCCTTCTTGCCGATGCGCATCTGCGGGCCGGCAGGTGGCAGTCCACCTTGCGCGATTCCACCGAAACCGTGTCGCTGGTGCAAGGGCTGGAAACGCTTGAACGAAACGCGCTGAGCAAGACGGGCATCATCGAGAAGCGCCGGGCCTGGTTTCGCACACGCGAACGCCTGCGCACGTTGCTTGACGCAAGCTTCACGATCCTGAACGACGTGCAGGTCCAGATCCGCGATCTGACCGAACATCAACGGGCCGACCTGATTGCGGTCAGCAATGCGTTTTCCGAACGTTCCGCCGCTACTGCGCGGGTGCTGCTGCTTCTGACGCTTTTCGGCGCGGTTGCGGGGGTGTCGATCCTGTTCCTCTATGTCCGCCCTTCGATCATTCGACCCATGCAGGTCTTGACGAAACATATGCGCCAGATCGCGGCGGGGGAGCGCGTCGTGCTTGAGGACCCGCCCGCGCGCAATGACGAGATTGCCGAGCTTTCGCGCGCCGTTCTGGCGTTTCAGACCTCGGTCAGCGAACGGGATGACGCGATCCGCCGCCTGCGCCAGACCCAATCGGAACTGGTTCAGGCCGGCAAGATCGCCGCACTCGGGTCGCTTTCGGCGGGGATCAGCCATGAGCTGAACCAGCCGCTTGGCGCCATACGCCAAAGGCTGCGCCTGTCCGAAAAGGCGCTGGCCGCGCATGACACCGACGCGGCGGCGCGGCAGATCGGCAAGATCGACGATCTGGTCAGCCGGATCGAGAAGATCATCGACCATCTGCGCCGCTTCGCCCGCCGCTCCGACTACACGAAGGAGCCGGTGGAGCTTGCGCCCCTGCTGACCGAGGTCGGCGAACTGCTGCGGTCGAAACTCGACAGTTGCGACGCGACGCTCATTGTGGAGCCGGAGGTCGCCAAGGTGGTGTTCCTTGGCGACTCCGTCCTGACCTCGCAGGTGATGGTCAACCTGATCTCCAACGCCGCCGATGCGATTGCCGAAACGGGCGCGAAAGGCGAAATCAGGGTGCGAGTGGAACCGGCCCCGCCCGGCAAGGTCGCCTTCAGCGTCGTCGATACCGGGGCCGGCTTCGGCGCGCTGTCGCCCGACCGCGCCGTCGATCCTTTCGTGACGACGAAGGAACCCGGCGACGGGATGGGCCTTGGCCTGTCGATCTCGCTCAACATCCTGACGGGGATGGGTGGCGGGTTGACGCTGGCGCGGCGGGCGAACGGACCGGGGGCGCGGGCGACGATCACCTTGCCGGAGGGACAGGCATGAAACGCGATCCGGTGATCTATCTTGTCGATGACGACACCGATTTTCGCGAGGCGACCGCCGAGCTTCTGGAAAGCGAGGGCTTCGCGACCCGCGCTTTCGATGGCGGCGCGCGGATGCTCGACATCATCGACCCGGAATGGAACGGGCTTGTCCTGTGCGATGTGCGGATGCAGTCAATGGACGGGTTTGGGGTGTTGAAGGACATGCGGGCGCGCGCGCCGAAGGTACCGTTCGTGATGATGACCGGGCATGGCGACGTGCGCATGGCGATCTCGGCCATCCGGGGCGGCGCCTACGATTTCCTTGAAAAGCCGGTGCAGCCGGATTTCCTTCTCGGCGTGGTGCGGCGGGCGTTGAACGCGCGCAAACTGGCGATCGAGAACACGCGCCTGCGCCGCCGGGTCGCGCGCTTTGGCGACCTGCGGTCGCGTCTTGTCGGCACCTCGCCGGTGATGAAGGACTGCCGCAAGCAACTTCTCGACCTGGCACCCCTGCCGATCACGGTGCTGCTGCATGGCGAGGCCGGAACCGGCAAGGAGGTGACGGCCCGCGCGATTCACGACTTTTCCGAGGTAAGCGGCGACCTTCACACGATCAACTGCGCCAATCTGAGCGAGGCAGAGTTGCGGCAGGACCTGACCGCCGCCAGCCCCGACGACACCGTCTATTTCCGCGCGCTGCACCGGCTTGGCACCGAGGCGCAAAGCATCGTGGCAGAGTTCCTGCGCCAGTCGACGCGCGCGCGCACCATCGCCTCGCTGACCGGTGACCCGTCGAAATGCCACGATGCCGGGCAGATCAGCGATGAGCTTTACTACCTCGTCACCGTCGCGCCGATCCGCCTGCCGCCCTTGCGAGAGCGGGACAAGGACATGTTCGTTCTTCTGGAAATGTTCTTGCGCGACGCCGCGGCCCGCTTCAAGAAACCGCTGCCGATGGTCACGAAAGAGGCGCTGAAGCCGTTCCGCACCTATCCCTGGCCCGGCAACCTGCGCGAGCTGCGCGGCGTGGCCGAACGCATGGTTCTGGGGCTGCCCCTCGGGCTGGATCGCAATACCGCGACCGCAACGGGACAGGCGGAAAGCTACGACGCCTCGATGCTGGCCCATGAACGCGCGATCCTTGAACGCGCGCTGATGGAAAGCGGCGGGCAAAAGGGCGACGCGGCCGCGATCCTGGGTATCCCCCGCAAGCGGCTCTATCTGCGGATGAAGGCGACCGGCCTTCTCGAATAGGTCAGAACTGACCCGAACGGCATGTCAGAACTGACCCAATCCTGCTGGAAATCCATGGAAAAACAGGAATTTTGACAGGGCAACACCCCTTCCCGAAAGATGACCCCGCGCCGGGAGGAAGGCGCAAAAATCCTAGGGAGGAACCCCATGAAACTGAAAGCGTCGCTTTGCGGCTCGATCGCGGTTGCAGCACTTACGGCAGGCGCCGCCTTTGCCGACGGCAAGGTCACTGTCATCACCTCATTCCCCGAATCCATGACCGGCCCGATCGAAAAGGCCTTCGAGGCCGCCAATCCGGGCTACGACCTTGAAGTGCTGAACAAAAGCACCTCCTCGGGCGTGAAATTCCTTGAAGAGACGGCCGGGTCGAACACCTCGGACATCTTCTGGGCCTCGGCGCCCGACGCGTTCGAGGTGCTGAAGGCCGACGGCCTGCTCGCCAAGGTCGCCCCGAAAAGCGACGGCATCCCCGAAAAGATCGGCGCCTATCCGATGAACGACGCCGACGGCACCTATTTCGGCTTTGCGGCCTCGGGCTATGGCATCATGTGGAACGAACGCTACCTCAAGGCGCATGAGCTTGAGCCGGCAAGGGAGTGGAGCGACCTGACCAAGCCCGAATATTTCGGCCATGTCGGCATGTCCGCGCCCTCGCGCTCCGGCACCACGCACCTGACGGTGGAGACGCTGTTGCAAGGCGATGGCTGGCAGGAAGGCTGGTCGCAATGGAAATGGATGGCGGGCAATTTCCGCACCGTGACCGAACGCAGCTTTGGTGTGCCGGACGGGGTCAATACCGGCAATTTCGGCCTTGGTATCGTGATCGACTTCTTCGGCTTCTCGTCGCGCGCCTCGGGCTTCCCGGTCGATTTCGCCTATCCGACGGTCACGGCGTTGGTCCCGGCCAATGTCGGCGTCGTCAAGAACGCGCCCAACCATGACGGCGCGGTCAGCTTCGTGGAATTCCTGCTGTCGCCCGAAGGCCAGAAGGTGCTGCTTGACCCGGCGATCATGCGTCTGCCGGTGAACCCGGCCGCCTATGCCGATGCGCCCGAAGGTTTCCCGAACCCGTTCGAAGACAGCTCCATCGGAGCCACCGTCAAGTTCGACGTGGACAAGTCCGGCGCGCGCTACAACCTGGTCAACTCGCTCTTCGACGTGATGATCACCTATCGCCTGACCGATCTTCAGGCCGCCGTGCGCGCCGTCCAGCAGGCCGAAGAAAAGCACGCGGGCGGCGGCAATGCCGAAGCGCTGGCGCTGATCGAGGAGGCCCGCGCGCTGATTGACCAGACCCCGATCGACGAGGCGCAGAGCCTTGACCCGGAGTTTGCCGCGATCTTCACCAAGAAGCGCAAGAAGGCCACCGACGAGGTGGAACAGCGTCAGGCCGAAGTTGAATCGCGCTGGGACGCGATGGTGGTCGATAACTACAGCAAGGCCCGCGAACTGGCCGAAAAAGCGCTGTCGATGTAACGCCCCTCGGCCGGGTAACGACCGGCCGTCGGCTGCCATCGTCCTCAAGGGTCAATGGACGGTGGCAGCCCCTTCCGAAAGTCCTCACCATGTCGAACACACATGAGACGCCCGTCGCGACGGGCCTTGCGGAACGTATGCCCGGCTGGCTGTTTCCGCGCCTGAGCGGGCTGCATATCGTCGCGCTCTTCATCGCACTCCTCTTGACCGGGCTGCTGCTGATCCCGGTCGCGCAGGTGATCTTCGTCGCCTTCCAGAACCCCGCGACCGGGGCGCTGACCTTGCAGAATTTTGTCGATTTCTTCGGTACTTCGCTGTTTCGCGAAAGCTTCTGGAACTCCTTCTACGTCTCGGCGATGTCAGTCGTCGTCGCGACCGCCATCGCGCTGCCGCTGGCCTATATCACGACCCGCTTCCACTTCTCCGGCTCGATCCTGATCCAGAGCCTTGGCTTCATCCCGCTGATCATGCCGCCCTTCGTCGGCGCGGTCGCGATGCAGTTGATCTTCGGGCGCAACGGCACCGTGAACCTGCTGCTGGGGGAGCGTTTCGGGATCAACATACCCTTCATGGAAGGGCTGAACGGGGTGATCCTCGTGCAGTCGATCCATTATTTCCCCTTCATCCTGATCAACCTCTCCGCCTCGCTGCGCAACATCGACCGTTCGATGGAAGAGGCCGCGCAGAACCTTGGCTCTTCGGGCATGCGGCTCTTTCGCAAGATCGTCTTTCCGCTTGCCATGCCGGGCTATGTCGCGGGCGCGGCGCTGGTCTTTATCAAGGTCTTCGACGATCTCGGCACGCCCTTGCTTTTGAACGTCAACAACATGCTCGCCCCGCAGGCCTATCTGCGCATCTCGGGCGTCGGGATCAGCGATCCGATGGGCTATGTCATCTCCGTCATCCTCGTCGCCTTCTCGATCCTGTCGCTTTGGGCGTCGTTCCTGGTGATGCGGGGCAAGGATTATGCCACGGTGCAGAAGGGCGGCGGCGGCATGGCCAAGCGCGACCTGAAGCCCGCCGAAAAGGTCGCGGCCTATGGCGTGGTGATCTTCATCCTGCTGGTGGTGCTGTCGCCCCATATCGGCCTCGCGCTTTTGTCCTTCGGCACGATCTGGAGCTTTGCGCCCCTGCCCGATGCCTATACGTTGCAGAACTACGTCACGATGTGGGCCGGATCGAAAACCTTCATCGTCAACACCGTCCTTTATGCCGGGATCGCCGCGACGCTGGACGTGATCCTTGGCACGGCCATCGCCTATATCGTGATCCGCACGAAGATCTTCGGGCGCAAGGGTCTCGATTACCTCGCGACGGCGGCGCTGGCGGTGCCGGGGGTCGTCCTGGGCATCGGCTATCTGCGCACCTTCCACGCGATCGACGTGCCGCTGATTGGCAAGCCCTTGGCAAGCTGGTGGGTCATCATCGCAATGGCCCTGATGATCCGGCGCCTGCCCTATGCGCTGCGCGCCTGCATGGCTGCGCTGCAACAGGTCAGCCTCGCGCTTGAGGAAGCCGCAGAAAGCCTTGGCGCGACCAAACGGCGGACCATCCAGAAGGTTGTCGTGCCGCTGATGACGGGTGGTATCCTCGCCGGGTTCGTCACCAGCTTTGCCACGGCGGCGGTTGAACTGTCGGCCACGATCATGCTCGTCAGTTCCAACAATGACGCGCCGCTGGCCTATGGCATCTATCTATTCATGCAGACGCCCTCCGGGCGCGGCGCGGGGGCGGCCCTTGGTATCGTCGCCGTCATCGTCGTCGCCATCGGCACCATCGCCTCGCAGATCATCATCGAGCGCGACAAGAAGCTCAAAGCCTCCGGCGACGTTCAATAGGGAACACGAAAATGAAGAAAGCTGGTATCACGATCAAGGACCTCCACCTCTCCTTCGGCCCGACCGAAGTCCTCAAGGGGGTCAATCTCGACATCAAACCGGGGGAGTTCTTCGCTTTTCTCGGCCCCTCCGGTTCGGGCAAGTCCACGCTGCTGCGCTCTATCGCGGGGTTCGGTCCGCGGCCGAAGGGTAGTATCCTGATCGGCGGCAAGGATGTCGTCGCGCTGGACCCGTGGAAGCGGAACGTCGGCATGGTGTTTCAGTCCTACGCCCTCTGGCCGCATATGAGCGTGCGCGATAACGTGGCTTTCGGCCTGCGCGAACGGCGCATTCCGGCGGCCGACATCGCCACCAAGGTGCAGGAGGGGCTTGAGCTTGTGGGGCTTGCCCATCTGGCCGACCGGATGCCGAACCAGTTGTCGGGCGGTCAGCAACAGCGCGTCGCCCTGGCGCGGACGGTGGTGACGGAGCCGGAGGTTTTGCTGCTCGACGAACCCTTGTCGAACCTCGATGCCTCATTGCGGGTGCAGATGCGCCGCGAATTGCTGCGGCTGCAACGCAAGCTGGGTCTGACGACGATCTTCGTGACCCATGATCAGGAAGAGGCGAACACCACCTCGGACCGGATGGCGGTGCTGGATGGCGGCGTGATCCAGCAGATCGGCACCCCGCAGGAGCTTTACGACACCCCCGCCAATCTCTTTGTCGCGAACTTCCTCGGCACGGCCAACATTCTGGAAGGCAAGGTCGAGACGGAGGGCGGACAGGCGCGGTTCCGCACCACGACCGGCGACACGCTGGCGCTGCCCGAAGGCAAGACGGCGAGCGGTACGAATATCGTCCTGCGGCCGCAAAACATCACCCTTCAGCGTGACCCCGGCGCCAATGCGCTGGCCGGGCAGGTCCTGCACCGCGAATTCCTCGGCGGTCAGATTCGCTATCTGATCAAGGCCGGCGGGGCCGAGATCGTCGTCGATCAAAGCCACCGCGCCGGGCGTGACTGGTTCGAACCGGGGATGGCGGTTCACCTGCTGGCCAATACCGACAGCGCGGTCGTGCTGTGAGCGGGGATCGCGGCGCGGTCCACATGCCGCATACGCTCTTCCTGCTGCGCCACGGTGAGACGGAGTGGAACCGTGAGGGGAAGATCCAGGGCAGCCTGGATTCCCCCCTGACCGAGCTTGGCCGCTTGCAGGCCACCCGGCAGGCCGGGATTCTGGCCCGCGACCTGCCTCGGCCCGATGCGCTTGGCTACTATTGCAGTCCCCTGCCCCGCGCCCGCGAAACCGCCCGGATCGCCCTGGGCGGCGTGGCGCCCGTCGTCGATCCCCGGCTGCGGGAGCTTGACTGCGGCGCGTGGGAGGGGCTGACACCGGCCGAGCGCGCCGGGCGCGATCCCGATCTGGTGGCGACCTGCGCGACCGATTGGGACCTCTACATGAACGCGCCGGGCGGAGAGGGTCTGACGCGCCTCGAAAGCCGCCTGCGCGATTTCCTGTCCGATATCCCCGGACCGGCGGTCATCGTCGCGCACAAGGTCGTGCTGACCGTGATCCGCGGGCTGCTGACCAACCTCCCACGCCCCGACTGGCACCGGATCAGCGCCCCGCAAGGCGCGGTCATCCGGGTCGCGGATGGACGGGAAGAGACGTTGAGTTGACGCGCCCGGCGGCAGTCATGGCTGACATGCGCGCCAAGCACCAAACCGTCAGAGCGAATTCAGAAACTCAGGCGGCAACGCGGTCTCGCCCGCCCATTTCAGACGGCTGACGGTCGCGATCCCCCTCGCAAGCGCGTCATTCTCATCGCCGTCTCTTGTCGTATTCTGCCGCCCGCGCGGAACGATGAGTTCCGTCTTTGGACCTTCGCTCCGCACCACTTCGCAAGACACGCCAACCTTGTCTCGTCCGATCGAAGCCAGACCGAGCGGCGCCGGAAGGGACGCCGGAAGATTGACCGACAGCCAGTGACCCTCGATCAGCCAATCCTTTTTCCTGCTCCAGAATTTCGTGATGAGGTCGGCAACGAAATCGCCGTCGCGCTCGGACAATACCGGGGTCTTCACGCGCGAGAATGCGATGGCCGGGATCCCCCAGAAGGTCGCCTCGCGCGCCACGCCAAGCGTCCCCGAATATCCGATGTCCTCACCGACATTCTTGCCATCGTTGACACCGGAAAGCACCAGATCGGGGCGTTCAGACGGACCGAAGAGCCAGGTCATCGCGGTCAGAACGCAGTCGGCAGGTGTTCCCGAACACGAATAACGCCTTTCGCCCTTGCGGATCATCGTCAAGGGCCGGGCGATGGTCAGCGAATGTCCCGCTGCGGTGCGTTTTTCGGACGGCGCCACGACCCATACATCGTCGCTGATCTCCCGCGCGGCACGTTCCAGAAGGGCGAGGCCCGGCGCATCGATTCCGTCATCGTTTGCAAGCAGTAGCCGCATCATGTGCGCCTGACATCCCCTATCGTGTCGCCGGTTCTGGCAGTGACGTTCAGCCCCGGAAGTACCGCTCCAAGCGACATCAAGGCGGCTGCATCGCAGGAATGGCCAAGCAGCGCGGGGCGACCGGCGGCTTCCCAGATCGCCATGTTCTGCGACAGAACCGGATGGGTCGGATACCGAAGCCAGTCAGCCGAACCCGCACCGAACATCCTTTGGCCGGGAGAACCTGCGGGAAGATGGCCGGTCAGCAGAACCGGCTGGCCAGTTCTCTCGGCCTGCGCAAGGGCGTCCGATGCCGGTCCGGCGGCGCCCATCCCGTCATGGACCAGCAGCGGGCAGTCCGGCAGTTCGGACCCGACGCGCCAGTCCCGCGCACGATCAATCCTGGCCGAAACCCTCTCGGACACGCCGGGTCTCAGAAGCGAACGGTCCGCAATCTGCTGTCTCAGCGCATCTTTCATGCCCTCGACGACCGCGATCTCATCAGGAAGAAGGATCACAAGCTCGATGGAGCGTCCGGCCAGCGGCGTCGGCAGGACACAGCCGCCTTTATGCGCCCGGACCCAGCCAAGAATGCGGTCAGAGCGGATGGCCGCATCTGTCTGGTCGGTACCATATGAACAATCGAGAATCGCCAGGTCAGCTTCGGGCACCGAGGTGAACGGGAAAGCCGTGCTGTCGGGCTGAACGTCGCCGCAATAGAGTGTCCTCTGGTTGCGCGATGCGACATGAAGCCAGACGCCGCCCGCGACATGACCGGAATGGCCGGTTCGGATAGTCTGGCTGCCGATGCCGAATGAATCGCCGGGGTTGAAGAGTTCGATCCTGTCGTCGGTGACCGGGAAATCCGTCAGGTCTTCCGGGCGGGCATACTGCTCAAGCGTCATCTGCATCTCCGCGCGCGTTGACGGGGTCATGTAGACCTGCCCGCGAAAGCCTTGGGAGAGCATCCAGCACAAAGCCCCGATGTGGTCCTCATGCGCATGGGTTATCACCAGTGCATCAATACCGTCGGCGGAACGGGCGAGGCGCGGGTGATAGTCATGCGGACCACCATCCACGCGGATCCCCGCGTCGAGCATGACCACGCTCTGGCCGTCATCAATGCAGACGCTGGTGCGACCCTTTTCGCCGAAGCCGCCTTGCAGATGGATACGGTCCGTCACGCTGAATGACCTGTCTGCGTATTCTCTGGGATAAGCCATCCACCCGTGAAGCAAAGCCGCGCGCTGTCTCCGGCGGCAAAGGGCTGCGGGTCGGGCTGCACGAAATGAATGTTCAGATCGGGCGCGGCAGCGGGCGCAAAGTCGATCCGTGCAACGCCGCCCTGGTAGACCACGCGCTTGATCGTCCCGTCAAAGCCCGGTTCATTGTCCTTCGCGGGGCGGACATCCTCGGCGCGGCAGCATACGACGGCTCCGCTTCGGGGGGCCTCGCCGGTGCGGCACCGCAGCGTGATGGGCTGCCCCAGAATATCCGCCTCGCAGGTGCCGTTGCGTTCGGATGTCCGCATGGTCACCGGGATGACCATCCCGTGCGAGATGAACCTGGCCACCATTTCATTCGCCGGTTCGTGATAGATCGTCTGCGGCGCGGCGAGTTGCATGATCCGCCCGTGATCCATGACGGCGATCCTGTCGGCCAGCGCCATCGCCTCTGTCTGATCATGGGTGATGTAGACGACGGTCGTTCCGGTACGCTTGTGAAATGCAGCGAATTCGTCTTCCATCGACGCCCGGAGGTGTACGTCGAGATTGGCCAGCGGTTCGTCGAACAGAACCAGAGCCGGTTCCGCAACCAGACACCGGGCCAGCGCAACGCGCTGCCGCTGGCCACCGGACAAACTCCCCGGAGATCTGTCGCCCATGCCACTGAGACTGACGACCGATAGCGCCTCTTCTATCCGCCGCTTTCGCTCTCCCGCGGCTATCTTCGCGACCTTGAGCGAATAGCCGATATTTTCGGCCACGCTCATGTGGGGCCAGAGCGCATAGTTCTGGAAGACGATTCCGATCCGGCGGCGGTTCGGTGGAACCTCGTAACCCGGACGTGATACCACCTCGCCTTCGATTTCGATCTCACCGAAGGATACCGTCTCGAACCCAGCGATCATGCGCAGGAGCGTTGTCTTCCCGCAACCGGACGGACCCAAGACCGCCAGGAACTCCCCCGGCTTGACCTCCAATGAAACATCTTTGAGCGCGTCGACTGCGCCGAAAGTCTTTGTCAGACCTCGAATGGTCAATCCCGCCACGGCAGCACCCCGCTTGGAAGTTTGCGGGCAAACAGGTTGACGCCCAGCATCATGAGAAAGGTAATCGCCACGACAACCGCCGACAGCGCCGAGGCATATTTTGAATCGCCGCCCTGTTCGAAAGAGAAGATGACCACGCCCAGAGTCTCGGCGCCCGAGGACCACAACAGCGCCGAGACGGTCAGTTCGCTCAGCGCGGTCATGAACACCAATATCCCGCCGGCGATCGCGGCCGGAGCAACCAGAGGGAAGACGATTGTGCTAAGGCGCGTGAAAAGACGCGCGCCTGCAACCTCGGCGGCCTCTTCAAGCGACCGGTCGATCTGGGCATATGCGTTGACTGTTGGCCGAACGCTCAGCACGAGGAAACGGGCGAGGTAGGCGAACAGGATGATCCAGACGGTGTTATAGAGCTGAACACCGAGGACGGGCAGCGGCTTCAGGAAGAGAAGAAGCGAGGCAATCGCCAAGACCACACCGGGCAGGGCATAGGGCAGCTCTACCGAGACGCTCAGCCATTTGATCCAGCGGGCCTTGCCCCAGGCGATCACATAACCCACCGGAACCGCGACGAAGACCGCGAAGATCGCGACGGCTATCGACAGGCTGAAACTGTTGAGAAACGCCCTGCGGGATGCCGCGTGCTCGAAGAGAATGAACCGGTAGTTGTCAAGGGTGATGGTGTCGGCCGTGAGCATGACACCGTATCCACGCACCAGAGAAGTCATCAGCAGACCGCAGATCGGCAGCACCAGAATAACCGCGATGAGCGCGATCATCGAAAGCTCAAGCGGTAGCCGCCAGCGGCCGAGCGCATAGGGTTCGGGCGGCAGCGACGCCGTGGTGATGCGAAAGTCGCGACGCCGACTGTAGAAGTCCTGCAAGAAGATACCGGCCATGGCGATGACGCCGATGATCACCGAAAGGAACGCGACGTCGGAAAGAACCGCCGGGCCGCCCCCCGCGAGGCGCTGGAAGATCAGCGTCGGCAAGACGAGGTAGTTCGCGGGAATACCAAGAAACGCGGGAATGCCGAAATTTCCGACGCAGGAGACGAAGGTCAGCGCAGCGGCACCGACGATGACCGGCGTCATCAGTGGCAGGATGATCGTACCCGCAACGCGGAACGGTCCCGCCCCACTTGCCTTGGCGGCTTCGACAAGCTCACGCGGCAGTCGGCGCATACCGGCCCGGACAACGAGGAAGACGAGGGGCGAGTATTGAATGCCGAGAAGGGCCATGATCCCACCGGCGGAGTAGAGCGGGTTGGGTGTCCCCAGCGGGGGCGCTATCCCGAAAAGGTGCAAAAGCGCGCTTGACGGGCCGAAAAGTTGCAGCCAGGCGAGCGCAGTCACCTGCGGCGCGATCATAAGGGGCGTCACGAAACACAGGACCAACGCCTGTGTCATCCGTATGTCGGTCAGCCCGACGATGAACGCCACGAGAACGCCCAGGACAAGCGCCAGCGCCGTCCCGCCAAGCCCGACGACCAGCGAATTCATCGTGGCGCGCCAGACCACCGGGTCGCCAAGCCCCTTGCCGACCGCCGCCAATGAGAAATGGCCGCCGGGAAGGACGATCTCCTGCAACAGCCGGAGCATCGGCATCAGGGAAAAGACGACGATGACAGCGACGACCATCGCCGTCAGGGCCATTCTCTGGCCCTGACCTTCCGGTGCGGACACGCCCATCGCGTTTGCTCTTATCCGCCGAACAGGGTGGAAAAGCGTTGCTTGTTTTCGTCGATCTTGCCGACGATCGCGCCCACGTCGGCCTCCATGACCTTGACCTTCACGCCTTCCGGCAGCCATTCGGGTCGACCGACACTTTCACGGGCGGGCAGATACCCCTGGCTGAGGGCCAGCTTCTGACCGTCGTCCGAAAGGATGAAATCGACAAACTTGTGCGCGTCGTCGGGGTTCTTGGCCGTCGACATGATCGCCACCGGTTCGGTGACGGCCGTGACGCCTTCTTCCGGGAACACGAACTCGACAGGCGCGCCATCTTTCTTTGCGTTCATCGCAAGGAAGTCCACGACGATACCATAGGCATTCTCGCCGGTCGCGACCGACTTCAGAACCGCGCCGTTTCCGCGCACCGCAGTCAGGCCATTCGCCTGCATCTGCTCGAAAAAGCTCCAGCCCAGATCTTCACGCTCGGCAAAAGCCGACAACATATAGGCGGCTGCGCCGGAATAGAGCGGGCTCGGCATCACCACCAGATCCTTGTAGGCGGGACCGGTCAGATCCGACCACTTCGCCGGGTGTTCGGCAGCGGAGGTGTTATAGACGATGCCCGTCGTGATGAGCTTGGACCCGAAATAGTAGCCTTCAGGATCGACCGCGCTCGCTTCGATGCCGTCGGTATTGGCCTCAGGATAGGCGGCCAGCCGGCCATCGGCCTTCAGCCCCTCCATCGAGACGGCATCGGCGATCAGCAGCACATCCGCCTGCGGGCTGCCAGCCGCGAATTCCGCCGCCAGCTTGGTGAGCAGATCGCTCGTCCCTGAACGGAAAACCTGAACGGTCACGTCCGGGTTCGCCGCCTCGAATGCCGCGACCGTCTCGGCAGCGTCAGATTCCGGCTGAGACGTGTAGAGCATCAACTCCCCGGCGCCCGCCGTGTTCGCGAGACCCGCAAGCATCATGGCTGCGGTGCCCAGTTCGAGCAGTGCCTTTGACCTGGCCATTCGTGACATCCTCCCTCTGGTTTTCAGACCTTACTCTGAATACTGCAAGACTAAGTGTGAACATTTGACCTCGTCAACAACAATTGACCGGGATTGCGGTCGGCAATATTGTCTGCCACCTTCTCCTATCTGTCAGCACACGGTACGCCCCGGCGTCAGGCGACCACGCATTCTGGAAGGGACGCACAATGGATACCAAGTTCCAGTCCAAGAATGCCGCGTTCATCTCATCCGATCTGAACGTAAAGGTTGCGTGGCTCTATCATGTCGAAGGTATGACACAGGAGGCCATTGCGTCACTCCTTGACGTCGGGCGGTCAACAGTCGTGCGTTCGCTTGCTGCCAGCAGCGCGGACCACCTGGTGATAACGACTGTCAACGCGAAGTCGGCCTACCAGGTCGAACTTGAGCGCAAACTCGAAGAACGATGGGGTCTCGAAAGCGCAATTGTCGTACCCGCGCCGCATGATCCGAAGCATCTTGAACGTTCTATCGGTCATGCGGTGGCGACCTATGTCAACCAGCACGTCAATGACGGCATGACAGTCGCCGTAGGCGGTGGTGCAACGTTGCATTCAAGCCTCGATTTCATGCATCGGCGCATGCTTCAGGACACCGTCGTGGTAAGCTTGGTGGGCTCGCTGCCCTTTTCGAAATGGATCAATCCCTCCATCGTCGCCAGCAAGATGGCCGAACGGCTGGGCGTCGAAAGCTATCAGATCTCGGCCCCCGTGGTGCTGGACGATGCGGATCTGCGCGACCGGCTCTGGGCGCAGCCAATGCTTGCCGAGGTTCGTCGGCGTGCGCGCAAGGCCGATCTCGCGATCCTGACCGTCGGTGAAGTGGCGCCGACGGCGACGATCTTCAAACATGGCATCGTGCCGACGAAACTGATCGAACCGCTTCAGAAGCTTGGCGCCGTCGCAAACATCCTGTGCTGCTTCGTGAACGCCGAGGGTCATCTCGTCGATCATCCGATCAACCGCTGCATCATGTCCCTGCTCCCGGAAGAGGTCGCCTCTGTCGGCCGGATCATTCTCGCTGCGGGTGGGACGCAAAAGGTCGCAGGCATCAGGGCGGCGCTGCGTGCCGTCAAGGCTCGAATACTGATTACAGACTCGGAAACGGCAGAGAAACTCCTGGAAATGTAGGGCGCTGACCGGGGTCTGTCGTCGCGCGAAAGGGCGACCATCGGCCAGATCTACACCGCAAGCCAGACCACGACCCTGACGTCGCGCACCTCAGAGGGCTGGACCTGGGAAGCTGAAGAAGCTGTCGATCACAAAGTCTTGCGACCCCGCGCCGGATGGTTTCTCTGGGCCGCCCTCGCCGACAAGGCGGATCGTCCACATCCCTGCCTTCCGGGCCGCGATGAGCTTTTGCCGGTCGTCGCTCACCAAGACGCAGGAAGCGACGGCACGATCATCCAGAAGTCCGCCCCCGACGTCATCCAGAAGAACATCTCCGAACCCAGAAGCACTGCCGCCAGGGGTTAACCGTGACAGCCGCCCGAGAACGGCCGCATCTTCCTCAGCGTCGCCGGTGGAAAGAACGGCGATATCAACCGATGCCGCCGACAGATCCTTAAGGACGCTCTGAATGCCCGGCAGAAGTTGCAAATCCTGTTCCCGGCGCTCAGCGAGAATATCCTTGAACCGGCTGATGAAAGCGGATGGACACACTTGGCCCGTTTTGAGTGCCACATAGGTCATGGCCAGATTGAGTGGAGCGCGCAGGAAGCGTTCCCTTGTCTCGTCAAGGTTGATGGACGTGCCGAAGTCCTGAATGTAACCCGCCAGCGCCGTCACGTAGATATCCGAATAATTGGACAGGGTCGCCAGATCAAAGATCACCAGAGAGACGGATGGGTCGAGGGTCCCGCGGGCAAGATCCCGGGGGCCTTCTGCGGTCGGCCCCTGCCCCTCATTCCATACCAGACGAAGCTTGCCTGCACCGACAGGCGCAGGCTTTGCCTCTCTGCGCGCAAGGAAACTGTCGGGCCGGGTCCATACCGGCGATATGCCTGCAAACAGTTCGAGAAACGGCAGCGCAAGGCGCGGATCCTCGGCGACATTTTCGCGAAATGACCACCAGGTCCGAAGATCGTGAAAGGTCGCCGAGGTCCCGGCGGTCTCATGGTAGGTCTGTTGCAGGACCGCATCGCGTATGTTCAGGCAGAAGGTCACATAAGCATATCCCTCGGGCCAGAAGGCATGTGGTTCTGCACCGGGATCATCCGACCCCGACCGACGCGCAGTCAGCGGCCCCGCCACGATCAGTTCGCGAAGCATCAGGCCCGCAGCGAAGTCCACAAAGGGACGTTTGTCCGCCTCGGCAGAGGGCTTCTGACGGTCAATTTCCTTGCTCCATGTCAGGAACGCACCCGCCAGCCGCGCGGTATCGACATCGTATCCTGTGCGCGTATGCCCGGAGACCGAGGCCACCTGTTCGAGAAATGCGCGGCGGAACCAGCGCAACCGGCGCACGTCTCGTTTAACCTCTCCGGCGCGATTCCTGACGATTGAAAGTGCGGGCCGCGACATTGCAGAACCTTTCAGATCAACCTCGCGCATTCGCTAATCGCGACGACAATCGCAGCGGGGTCGGACGTCTCGACTGACAGATGCCTGTCGATATGCCCCGCGGCGTCGCAGCAGACATCCAGAAGATCATTGTCCTCCGTCTGGGGTGTGCGGTCCGCCAGAAGCCACAGGATCAGGGCGATCGCCGACAGCCGTGCGGCTTCGCCCTCGACAGGTTCACCGAACGGAGCGCGATGTATCACCTCTCCATCCAGCAGACGGCGCAGCAATTCGACGGGCAACAACGAATGATCCCGGTCGGAAACGGCGACAGCCTGACTGAACGCCAGGCTCGCGCGCATCTCGCTGACCAGAAACTCGCCCGTCGCGAAGCGCCGGTAGGCAGACCGAAGCACCCCATGGGCGAGCGGTGCGAATATGCTGTCCCCGTCTGGCCTCGCGGCGAGTTCTCCAAGTGTCCAGCAGCCATCGCGCCGCCAGACGCGATCCGAATCCATGAAGTTGCGCGCCACGAAAGATGAAGCCCGGTCCACCTTGTTGGCGAAGAAATCCACCCCGGAAACCAGATCGCCCACGAAACCTCGTACCGGCGGTGGAACGATCTCCCGGAAGGGGGTGATCGCAATTCGTCCTGCCGTCATCCCCGAGCGAATGCCCCGCAGGATGTCGTTGAGAGGAGGAGAAATTCCTGACATCGCCAAAATCCTGTCTCACTGGCGTGCCGACCAGAGCCCGCTACTCTTCGAAAATAGTAGCTGCATGGGCATCTGTCCACACCGGCCACAAATGTTCCCCGCTATCAGAAAGCCGCGCCGCAATAGTGCGTTCTGTCGCAAACTTTGAAGTCGCTTGAGAGGAGCGGCCCGCTGGGCGTGATTGTCCGGCGGCCCGGCGAAGACCCGAAACGGCGTGGCGCCATTGGCGGGGATAGGCCGCGTTCAGCTCCAGTGTACGCGTGAAGACCTCCAACTTTTGCCCCAGGAAACCCGCGGCCGAGATCGCGCTGATGACAGCAATCAAGCGCACGATCGACCCGCAGGGGATCATGTCGCCACGGGTATTGCTCGCGGGCAAGTGAGGATGCCACGCAGCGACCCTGCGGCAAGCCCTTTCCGTGTTGCGGTCCCCTGCCCCATCCTCAAGGTCCGTCACGCTTTAGCGTGCGACCTCAGACAACGCCGTGTCGAGCGCCGCGCAGATCAGGTCCACACCTTCCGCGTCGATGGTCAGCGGCGGGCGGATCTTGAGGACATTGTCGGCTGGCCCCTCGCGGCCGATCAGGATGCGCATCTCGCGCAGGCGGTTGATGGCGTGATCGGCAATGCGGGTGGCGGGGGCGCGGGTTTCACGGTCCTCCACCAGATCGACGCCGGTGAAAAGGCCCATGCCGCGCACCTCGCCAATGGCCTCGTGACGGTTCAGCAACGCCCGCAGCCCGGAAAGCAGGCGCGCGCCGGTGCGCGCGGCATTGCCTTGCAGGTCCTCCTCATCGACGATGTCAAGCACCTCGCGCCCGATACGGCAGGACAGGTTCGATCCCCCGAAGGTCGAGAAATATTCCGCCCCCTTCGCGAAACGGGCGGCAATCTCCGCCGTGGTGACGACGGCGGCAAGCGGGTGGCCGTTGCCGATCGGCTTGCCCAGCACGACGATGTCAGGCACCACGCCCTGCTGTTCGAAGGCGAAGTAATAGTCGCCAAGACGGCCAAGCCCGGTCTGCACCTCATCGGCGATGCAGATGCCGCCCGCCGCGCGGATGCGGTCATAGACGCCGGCAAGATAGCCCTTGGGCGGAATGATCTGGCCGCCGACACTGGGGAAGGTTTCGCAGATGAATCCGGCAAGCCTGCCGCCACGGGTGGTCACCTCCTTCAGCGCGCCGTCGATCTGGGCGGCGTAGCGTTGCGCGCAGGTCGGATCGTCGGCGCGGAAGCGGCCACGGTAATCGTCGGCGACATCGACAAGATGGACCCATGGCTTTCGGCCGTCCATTCCCGGCTTGGCGAACTTGTAGGCCGAGATGTCGATGCAGCCGGTGGTGTTGCCGTGATAGCCGTGATCGGGCGTCACGATGTCATGGCCACCTGTCGCGGCACGGGCGAGGCGCAGGGCAAGCTCATTCGCCTCGGACCCGGAATTGACGAAGAAGCAGACGTTCAGCCCTTCGGGCATCTTCGAGGTCAGCTTTTCGGCAAAGGCCCGCTGGGCCGGGTGCAGGTAGCGGGTATTCGCGTTCATCCGGCCCAGCTGGTCGGCCGCCACCGCACGGATACGGGGATGGGCGTGGCCGACATGGGGGACGTTGTTGTAGGCATCCAGATAGGGCCGCCCCCACTGGTCGAACAGGTGGTGCTTCCAGCCGCGCAGGAACATCACCGGCTTCTGGTAGGACAGTTTCAGGTTCCGGGCGAAATGGGCGTTGCGGTAGGCCAGCAGATCGGCTTCCGGTTCGGGCGCGAAGGCCAGATGCGCGTCGGGCAGGTTCAGGAGCGCGGCGGGGTTGGGAAAGCGCGCCATCTGAAGTTCGCGCGCATCGGGGTCAGCCACGCCGTCCCAGTCGGGATCGTCTGCGAAACCCAGTTGCAGATGCAGATGCGGCGCCCAGCCGCCGTTTTCGGGCAGATCGCCGACATGGGCGAAGGCCTCGCCCGCCGCGATCCGCTGCCCCGGTTTCAGGCGGGCGCACCCGGCGGCCAGATGGCCCCAGAGCGTGTAGAGGCTACCTGCTTGCGTGTCATGGCGCAGGACGACCATCCCGCCATAGCCCTGCGCGCCGTCCTCGACCCCGGCCCGGACGACCCTGCCGTCAAGGGGGGCATGCAGCGCTGTCCCCGCAGGGGCGAACAGGTCAACCCCAAGGTGGACGGTGCGGCGGGTCGCGCTTTTGGTCGCGCCGGTGAAGGCGGGTTCTGTATAGATCAGCCGCGGCTCGCCATAACGGCCAAGCCAGCGGGTATCGGCCCGGCCCAGCCCTGCCGCCTCGTCCGGGGAAAGCGCGAAGGGGTTTTCGGGACAAAGGCTGCCGCTGACCGAAAGATCGCCGACCGGAAAGCGCGTGATGTCATCGGTAATGACCGGGGCGAATGTCCCGCGCATGGCATCGAGCCAGCCAAGGATCGCGGGCGCCTCAGGCACGACCGGCAAGCCGCAGGCCAGCCGCAGCCGGGCGAGGATCCGCGCCGGGTCAAGGTCACCCCGTTCCAGAAGCCGCCAGGCCGGGGCCTGCGAGATCGTCACATAGGGATCGTCCGGGCGCCCGGCGGCCTCGATCGTCGAATTCACCACGCTGACAGCAAGCCGCATGCGGATCAGCGGCCAGAGAAGCGCGAGGTCACCCTCCCCCACCGGGCAGGTCCCGTGATAGCCCGCGACCAGCGCGGCCAGCGCCGCCTCGGGATCATCGCGGTCGAGGATGGCGTAAGCTGCCAGGATGGCGAGGTCGGTCACCACCGGGGCGCGGGTCATGTCGCCAAAGTCGATCAGCCCGGTGACGGCGGATGGCGCGGCGATCCCCTGACAGATCAGGATATTCCAGTCGTTCAAGTCGTTGTGGACCGCCTGCCGGGGTAAGGTGTCAAGCGTGGGGCGCAGGGCATCGAACGCGGCAAGGATGCCCTCCACCAGCGCGCGGCGGGCGCCGGAAAGGACATGCAGATGGTCCCTGATCCAGCCCGCCTCGGTCAACTGCCATTTCTGTGCGCGGTCCAAGAGCGGGTGATCGAAACCGCGCAAAGCCTGCGACAGTCTGCCCGCCATGGCCCCGAGATCGTGCAGGAGAGGAAGCGACGGTTCCACCACCTCGGCAAAGGGTCGGCCGGGCAACGCGCGCTGCGCCCAGCCAAGGCGCTGCGCCCCGGCATCGTCGGGAAATGAGAACGGCGCGCCGATGATGGCGGGCAAGGGCAGATCCGGATCCATGGCCCGCGCATGGTTGATGGCGCCGATCTGCATCCCGACCAGCGCGGGATCGCAGCCGTCGCGCATGACCTTCAGGATGACCGGCCCGTCATCGTCAGTGGCGCGGAAATTCAGGTCGTATTCGCCGCCTAGACGCTCCGTTTCGGGGCGCAGGCGGAAGTGATCCATCGCCGGTTTCAGCCAGTCCACCCCATGCTCCTTCGCTGACCTCGTGGTCCCTGCCGCACCTACCACCCCTGAAACGCGGCGATGGCGGCATCGTCAACCCTGCCCGCGCAGGCATCGGCAATGGCCTGCCCCAGACGCGCGGCGCCCAGGTCCGCGTCCGTCTTGTTCAGAATCAATGGGGGCGTCAGCTCGATCACATTGGACCCGGCCCCGACGTAATAGGCGATCAGCCCAAGCTCCCACGCCCGGTAGACCGCGCGCCGGGCGAGTTGCGGGGCGGCTGAGCCGTCCCTGCCGACCAGTTCGATGCCGATGACAAGACCGCGCCCGCGTATGTCGCCGACATGGGCATTGCCCTTCAAGGTCGTTTTCAGGGCCTCCATAAGATGCGCGCCGGTGCGGGCAGCATTGGCCGCCAGCCCGTCGCGTTCGATCAGGTCGAGGACCCCAAGCGCGGCGCTGGCCGAAATCGGGTTGCCGTGGGTGGTCTGCATCGAGAAGGCCGTCGCATGGTTCAGGATCGTCGCCGGGCCGACGACGGCCGAAACCGGCAGGCCGCCGCCCAGCCCCTTGCCGAAGACGAGGATATCGGGCGTCCAGCCTTCATGTTCGAAGGCATGCAGCTTTCCGGTGCGCCCAAGCCCCACCTTCACCTCGTCGCAGACGGTCAGGATGCCATGGCGCGCGCAGATTTCACCCAACCGCTTCAGGAACCCCGGCGGCGGCACCAGAAGTCCGCCATCGGACTGGATCGGTTCGATGAAGAAGGCCGCGACCTCATCCCCTGGGCAGGTGATGCGTAAAAGCGTCTCTATATGGTCAAGCAGCGCGCCGCCGCTTGCGTCGCCGTCGAAGGGCCGGAACGTGTCGGGATAGGGAACGGAGGTCAGGCCGGTGTCGCGTGTCGCATGCGACTGAACCGGATGCGCCGAAACCGCCATCGACCCCTGCGTGCCGCCGTGATAGGCGCCGGCGAAGGACATGATCCGGGGCCGTCCCGTCGCGGCGGCGACGGCGCGGGCGACCGTCTCATTCGCGTCGCTGCCGGAATGGCCCAGCCAGACCCGGCGCTCCGCGCCGCCCGGTGTCATCTCCAGCAGGCGTTCGGCCAGTTCGACCGCCGGGGCGACCGCCGAGGACAGCAGCGTCGCCCCGGCCTGGTTCAGAAGCGCCGCATGGACGCGCGCCACCCAGTCGGGATGCGCATAGCCAAGGCTCGCCGCGCCCCAGCCCGCCGACAGGTCCAGATAGCCGCGCCCGTCGGGATCGTAGAGGTAACAGCCTTCGCCGTGCGACACTTCCTGCGGAAAGAAGCGCAGCTTTTGCAGGTCGGAGATCGCGCCCGTGTCGCGGGCATAAAGGCTGTTACCGGGCATGGCTAACCGTCCAGTTCGGCCAGCAGTTCGGCCGTCGTCACCTGGCGGCAATAGCCCTTGATCGTGCGCAGGGAATTGTCGTGGCGGGCCTGGCTGTAGGTCAGGCAGGCATCGGTCACCTGCGTCACCAGATAGCCCAGATCGCAGGCATCGCGGATCGCGCTTTCCACGCATTGATCGGTGATAAGCCCGCTGATCACCAGTTGCCGCACCCCCAGATTGCGCAGCACATAGTCGATATGGGTGGAAACGAAGACCGAGGAGGAGGACTTTGGCAAGACGATCTCATCGCCCTCGGGCGCGATCTCGTCGATGACCTTGCCGTCCCATGATCCCTTGGCGACGTTGAAGCCGGTGATCTTGTAGTCAAGGCTGCGGTCGCGGCCGTCGAGCGTCAGGCTTTCGATCGTGGTGTACATCACCTCCACCCCGGCCGTGCGGCACCCCGCTTGCAGCGCCTGCATGTTGGGAATGACGCGGCCCTTCAATTCGTCGAAGAACCAGCCGTATGTCTCGCGGAACTCCGCTTCGGGCAGGTCGGCGAACTCGGCCCCTTTGCGATGCGCGCTGAAGTTCTGGACGTCGATGAACAGCAGCGCCGATTGCGCGGGCGTGAGGGGGACGTTGCGTGTCAGGGTCATGTCAGGTGTTCCATGATGAGGGGGCGCAGGCCATGGGACAGGCGGTCTGCCCAAAGCGCCTGGCCGGTGGAAGATCGGATATGGTCGTTGCGGATCTCGATCAGGCTGTGGCACAGGCCGCGCGCCTCGCCGATCCGGGGTACGAACCAGTCGGACGCATCGTCCACCTGATAGGGCTGGTTCATACCGATGGTCAGTTCGGGGGCCTGCGCGGCAAGCGTTCGGGCGATCCGGGTCGATGTCGCCTCGTCCCGCCGGAAGAGAAAGCCGATGTCCCAGGGTCGGTCGAAGCCATTCATGCGCGGCGTGAAACTGTGGATCGAGACGGTCGCGCGGAAGGGCGCGCGGTCAAGCATGTCGGCCACGGCGGCCTGATAGGGCGCGAATATCTCATCTATGCGGGCCTGCCGGTCTGCTTCGGCAAGGCCGCGATTGCCGGGGATGACATGGCCGTCGCTGACCTCGGGCATGGAATCGGCGGCCTCGGGCGGGCGGTTGCAGTCAATCACCAGCCGGCTGTAGGTCTGCAAGACCGCTGGCGCGTCCAGCGCCTTGGCAAGACGCCGCGTCACCCCGGCGGCGCCGATGTCCCAGCCGATATGGGCGTCGAGTTGATCCTGGGTGACACCAAGGCCGGAAAGCCGCGCGGGGACCGCCTGACCGGCATGTTCGCAGATCAACAGAAGCGGCGCCTTGCCCGTGGGGTTGAGGACCTCGACCGGCGCGGGATCGCGCGGCCCCAGCAATGAAGATATTGTCATGCGTGCCGCGCCCTATACTTTCTGTGCCTTCAACGCGGGTGCCGGGATCAGGCCGTTGGGCCGTATCAGCAACACCGCAACGACCAGCGCAAGTCCGATCGGATCGCGGAACTCCTGCCATTCCGGCGGAAGGAAGGCGGCAAGGTAAATCTCGATGAACCCCAGTAGGAAGCCCCCCGCAACCGCCCCGCGCAGGGAACCGAGCCCGCCGAGGATGGCGGCGATGAATGCCTTCAGGACCGGCATGAACCCCATCAGCGGATCGACGGAGGCGCGCTGCGACACCCACAGGACGGCCGCGACCCCGGCCAGAAGGCCCGACAGCGCGAAGGCCCCCGCGATGACGGTATTGGCGCGAATGCCCATTAGCCGCGCGACGGCGAAATCCTCGGCGGCCGCACGCATCGCGATGCCCGCCTTCTGCCGCTTCATGAACCAGTCGAGGAAGATCAGCATGACCACCGTCGCGACGATGGCGAGGATCTTGTTGACGCCGATGACAAAGCCGCCGATGCGAACGCTTTCCGACAGAATCTGCGGCAGAAGCACGGGCTGCGACCGGACGGAGATCAGGTTCTGGAACAGCACCTGAAGCACCATGGAGACGGCGAATGATGTCACCAGAAGCGTCGCGCCCGAGGCGTTGCGGACCGGCCGGAAGGCGATCCGTTCCATCAGCACGGCAGCCACGACCGAGGCAGAGACCGCCAGAAGGATCGACAGGACGAAGGGCATCCCGGCGAGGCCGCAGAACATCAGCACATAGCCCGCGATCGTCATCAACTCCCCATGTGCGAAGTTGATGAGGCCCATGATCGAAAAGACCACCGCCAGCCCCAGCGCAAGCAGCGCATAGGTGCCGCCCAGCGAGATCGCGTTCACTGTCTGCTGTAGAAAGAGATCCATGTCAGACCCGCCCCTTCACATCCATTCGGTCAGCGGCCCTGCCTGCCGGCCCGCCGCGCATCCTGCATTCGACGCCGTCATCCTCAGGCATCCAGATAGGCGCCGCTCAACAGGCTGGATTCGCCCAGGTCCTGCGCCGATCCCGACCCGACGATCCTGCCGCCGGCGAAGATGTAGCCACGGTCCGCAATCGCGAGCGATTGCATCGCGTTTTGTTCCACCACGCCCAGCGTCACCCCCTGATCGCGCAGCGTGACGATCAGGTCGAACACCTGCTCGACGATCTTCGGGGCTAGGCCCAGCGAAGGCTCGTCCAGCAACAAAAGCTTCGGATTGCTCATCAGCGCGCGGCCGATCGCCAGCATCTGTTGCTGGCCACCGGACAGGGTTCCGGCGAATTGCCCGCGCCGTTCGTGCAGGATCGGAAACAGGGTATAGACCCGGTCCCAGGCGGCCGCGACCTGCGCCTTGTCGCGGATGCCATAGGCGCCCATCAGCAGATTTTCGGCCACGCTCAGCGTTCCGAAGACCCGCCGTCCCTCTGGCACCAGGGTCAGGCCCGCCGGGGTCAGCGTTTCGGCCCGCGCCTTGGTGATGTCGCTGTCCGCGAACTGCACCGTTCCGGCCTGCACCGGCACGAGGCCGACCAGCGCGTTCAGGGTTGACGACTTGCCCGCGCCGTTGGCGCCGAGGAAGACGACGATCTCGCCTTCCCCGATCTCGAAGTCGACCCCGCGCACCGCCTCGACAGGTCCGTAGTGAACCTCAAGTCCGGTCGCTTGCAGAAGCGGTGCCATCGGGTTCCCCTTACTGCATCCGCGGGGCGGGGATCAGGTCCGCCGTCGGCGACGGTTGCCCGACAAGTTCACGCCCGCCCGCCTTCACCCGGATCAGCGAGACCTGCCGCACCGGCATGCCGTCGGTCCCCTTGTAGGTGATCGTGCTGGTGACGCCCTGAACGTTCTCAAGGTTCGCCATGGCGTCGCGCAGCGCCTTGGGATCGGTCGATCCAGCGGCAAGCTGCGCGGCCTCGACCACCTTGATCAGGTCATAGCCGACCGCGTTGAACACCGTCTCGGACGGATGGCCCATGATCTTCTCATAGGTCTTGTTGAAGCCTTCCAGCGCGCTGCCCGGCGCGGCGTGGCCGGCCGTGGTGAAGACCAGCCCCTCGGCCGCATCGCCCAGCGACAAGGTCGTCGGGCTGTCGATCCCGTCCGAGCCTATCACCTGCGAGGTCACGCCCGCGGCGCGAAGCGCCTTCAGGAAGGACGGGAAGTCCGGCTCATAGGCCGAAGTCATGATCACGTCCGGCTGTTCGGGCAGGGACGCGATCCGGGTCACGATGGCGGAAAAGTCCTGCTGGCCGATCGAATAAGTGTCCTGGCCCAGCATCGTGCCGCCCAGCTTCTCGAACACTTCGGCAAAGTAAAGCGGCATGGTCGTGTACTGCGTATCGGGCGAATAAAGGATGTAGCCGGACTTCATCCCCTGCCCCCAGGCCCATTCCGCCGAAACGGTCGCCTGGACGTTGTCGCCGGGGAAGTTGGCGAACATGTAATCGCCCCCCACAAGCGGCAGGGTCGGCGAAGAGGCGCAGGTGGACACCGCCGGGATCTCGGCGCTGGAGACGATGCCGATGGCGGCCAGCGCGGGATCGGCGTCACAGGGCAGGATCAGGAAGGACACACCCTGATCCACCAGTTCCTGAACCGCGATCGAGGTCTGGGCGGCGTCCGACCGCACGTCCTTTTCGATCAGCTCGATCTTCGTCGTCCCGCCGATGCCGCCCGCGGCGTTGATCTCATCCACGGCGATATGAACCCCTTCCATGACCGGGGCGTCAAAAGGGGCAAGCGCGCCGGTCTGCGCCGTGGCGACCCCGATGCGCAGGCTTTCGGCCGTGACCGGCATCGCAAACGATGCGGCGATCAGGGCGGTGGTCAATGCTAGCGTCTTCATGTCGGCTCCTCTGTTGGTTTTCCCCCTTGGCGGGGGTTTCAGGTACTGGATTGTCCAAGATAGGCTTCGATCACGGCCGGGTTCTTGCGGATCGCCTCGGGCGTGCCTTCGGCGATCAGGTGGCCTTCGTTCAGGACCAGGATGCGGTGGCAGAGCCGGTTGATCAGCCCAAGGTCGTGATCGACCAGAAGGATGCCGATCCCGAGATCGCGGGTCAGGCCGCGCAGCGTATCCATCAGCGCGTCGGTCTCTTCCCGGTTCATGCCCGCCGCCGGTTCGTCAAGGAACAGAACCTTCGGCTGGCAGGCCAGCGCCCGCGCGATCTCAACCCGCCGCTGGTCGCCATAGGATAGCGTGCCTGCATCGTCCCCGGCGTGATCGGCGATGCCAAGCCGTTGCAAGGCGGCGTCGGCCCGGTCTTCCGCGTCCTTCCCGCCCGCCGTCGACAGCGCCGCGACAAGTACGTTCTGACGGACCGACAGCGCCGGGAAAAGGCGGATGTTCTGGAAGGTGCGCGCGATCCCAAGATCGGAGATCTTGTAGGTCGGCAGACCGTTCAGCGGCTGGTCACCCAATGCGAACGCACCCTCCGACGGGACAAGGACGCCCGAGAGCATGTTCAGCAGCGTCGTCTTGCCCGATCCGTTCGGCCCGATCAGGCCGACAATCTCACCCGGCGCCATGGTCAGCGACACGTTGTCGACCGCCGTCAGCCCACCGAAGCGCATGGTCATGCCTTCGGCTGTAAGGGTGGCCTTGTCGGTGACCGCGAAGGACCGGGAGCCGACGGCCTTTACCTTCTGCGCGGGGAACAGGCGTTCCTCCCATTCCTTCAGGCCGGAGATGCCGTCCGCCTTGCGGAACATCGCGATCAGGATGATCAGCGCGATGCCGATCTGCGTGGTACCGAAAACCTGCGGGACCGCGACGCCAAAGATGTCGAAACCGCTTTCGAAGCGGCGCAACACCTCGGTCACGATGGTGATCGTGACGGCGCCGGCCACCGCGCCGGTCACGGTGGTCATGCCGCCCACGATCAGCATCGCGAGCAGCTGGAACGTATCGACGAAAAAGAACTTCTTCGGGCTGAAGGCGCCAAGGAAATGCGCGATCAGCGCGCCCGACAGGGCCATGAGCGTCGCGCTCAACACCCAGGCAATCAGCCGCTCGCGCCGCATGTTGACGCCGATCGCCCCCGCCGCGATGGCATTTTCACGGCTGGCGCGCAACCTGAGGCCCGAAACGGAATCCCGGTAAAGCCGCGCCACGATCAGCGCGACGATACACCCCGCCGCCGCCACCCAAAGCGTCGTCGAGCGTGGAACGCCAAAGAAGGTTCCCGACCCCCGCGTCACGTCACGCCAGCCGATGATGATGCCATGGACGATGATCAGCAGGCCCAGCGTCGCGATGGTGGCGGCCGACCCGTCAAGCCGACCGATGGCCAGCCCGACGACAAGCGCAACCGCCGCAGTGAAAACGACCGCCACGAGGATCGCAGGGAACAGGCCGAGTTCGGTCGATGCCAGCCAGTCCGGCAGTTTCGGCAAGGTCGCCGCCTTCACCGCGGCAGGCAGGGTCAGGAGCGAGGTCGCATAGGCCCCCATCGCCATGAAGGACAGATGCCCGAAGCTCAGCACGCCGCTGTTGCCGGAATAGACGCCGATGCCCAGAACCGCGATCAGGGAAACGAAAAAGACGGTCAGAACCCGTTCCGCCGCAGGCCCCAGAACCGTCGCCGCACCTGCCGCCAGCACGACGAAAGCAATGGCGGCGGCGAGGGCCGGAACGATGTTTCGGGGCGGAGCGGTGATCATGGCGAATCCTTTGTCGGCCCCGCAAGCCAATGACATGAAATTTTTGTTTGCAAGAAAATTTTGTAGTTTGACAAATTATTTTCATTCTCCAATGGTGATTGCACAAACGGAGGGCGCGCATGCAGGTACGCGACAGGATCGAACGGGTGTCGGGCGAAATGACCGCCACCGAACGACGGCTCAGCGCCGCGATCCTGGTTGACTATCCCTTCGCCGGGCTTGAGCCGATTCAGGAGATCGCGCAGAAAACCAATACCTCGCCGCCGACGATTTCCCGCTTTGTCACAAAGCTCGGGTTCCACGGGTTTCAGGACTTCCAGCGCAGCCTGATCAGCGAGTTGAAAGAGCGGCAGCGCTCCCCCGTCGATCTGCAACGCACCGCGAAGCCGGTCGATGGCGCCTATCTGCAAAGCTTTCTGGCCCGCGCCAGCAAGATCATCGAACAGACCGGAATGGCCATCCCCGAGGCGCAGTTCGAACGGATATGCGGCCTGCTCTCGGACCCCAGGCGCGCGATCTATGTCATCGGCGGCCGGATGAGCGACACGATCGCAAGCTACATGTCGCGCCACCTGCGCCAGACCCGCGCCAAGGTCTATCACCTGCCGACGGACCCGGAGATGTGGCCCGAATACCTGCTGCGGATGAAGCCGCGCGACATTCTCTTCGTCGCCGACTTCCGCCGCTATCAGAAGAACCTCGAACGGCTTGCCGAGCGGGCAGTGCAGGACCGGAAGGTGCTGGCGATCCTGCTGACCGATCGCTGGCTGTCCCCGGTGTCGCAGCACGCGACAGAGGTGCTGGCAGTGCCGATCGAAAGCAATACGCTCTGGGACAGCTATTCGGGGGCCTTCTCGGTCGTCGAGGCCGCCCTGACCCGCATTGCTGAAACCAACTGGAAAACGGTGAAGGCGCGTATCGAAGACTGGGATTCGCTGCGCCTCGATTTTGGGGAAACCGAAGAAGATGATCTCTGAACCGCTGATTTTCGCCGCGACCTCCGATCTCGCCGGTATCACGCGCGGCAAGGCCTTTCCGCAGACCGACCTGGACAAGCGCATGAAGCGTGGCGTCGGCTGGGTGCCGACGAATGCGATGATCACCTGCTTCGACGTGATCGGCGACAGCCCCTTCGGCTCGCTCGGCGACCTGCTCCTCATTCCCGACCCGGAGGCCGCCGTGACGCTTGATTTCGAGGACGGCGGTCCGGTGGAACGCTTCGCGCTTGGCGATATCACCGATCTGGACGGCAAGGCCTGGTCCTGCTGCACGCGGTCGATCCTGAAGGATGCCCTTGCCCGGCTGAAACGCGCGGGCGGGGTCGACCTTGTCGCCGCCTTCGAGCATGAGTTTCAGTTTCTTCCGACCGATACCTCGCCGGGCCAGGGCTTTGCTTTGTCCAGCTTTTCCCGCCGTCGCGCCTTTGCCGAAACGCTGATGGCGGCGCTGGCGAAGGGCGGGCTGAAACCCGATACCTTCATGAAGGAATTCGGCCCCGACCAGTTCGAGGTCACCAACGCGCCGGCACAGGGGCATGCCCCGGCAGATCAGGCGGTGATCCTGCGTGAAGTGACACGGATGACCGCACGGCGGATGGGCGAGGCCGTGACATTCGCCCCGATCCTCGACCCGGGCAGCGTCGGCAACGGCGTCCACATTCACATGAGCTTTGTCGATGCCGCGGGACAGCCTGCCACCTACGATCCCGCCCATCCCGCCGGTATGTCGCCCCTGACCGGCAGTTTCATCGCCGGTGTGCTGAAATACCTCGACGCAATCGTGGCCCTGACTGCACCGTCGGAGATTTCCTACCTGCGTCTTACCCCGCATCGCTGGAGCGCGGCGTTCAACAACCTCGGCTTCCGCGACCGCGAGGCCTCGGTGCGGGTTTGCCCGGTCACCTCGACCGATCCCGAAAGCACGGCGCGCCAGTACAATTTCGAGTTCCGCGCGGCCGACGCCGCCGCCTCGCCGCATCTGGCATTGGCGGCGATTGTCCACGCAGGCGCGCAGGGCATTGAGGAGAAACTGGCGATCCCGCGCGTCACCGAAGAGGACCTGTCGCTTCTCTCCCCGGCGGAGCTTGCGTCGCGCGGCTATGTCCGGCTGCCCGAAACCCTGCCCGAAGCCCTGCGGCGCTTTGCGGAAAACAAGATCGTCACCGGCTGGTTCCCCAAGGGGTTCGCAGAGGTCTATCTCGCCCATAAGGGCGGGGAGATGAACTGGTTGAAGGATGTGGACACGGCCGCCCGCTGCAAGGCTTACGGATCGGTCTACTGACAGGCCGGGGGCCGGTGGACCGCCTTTGCCGGCGCGACGACCGAAATGGCCAAGCTCGCATGCCTTGGCAATGACGCCCATGGCAGCAAAGTCGTTCGCGGCAACGATGGCCGTCGGCCGTTCGGAAAGCACAGGAAGGCACCCCCCGCAACTGCGGCCGGTTTCGCAGTCGTAGTCCCCTGTTCGATCCGGTGCGGGCCGACCCCCAGCCGCGCGGCGACATGGAGGAAGGCCTCTTCTCTCACCGGCTCGAGACGCTGAACGACCTCACACCTTGCGCATACATCCGCAAAGTCTGGACGCCCCCCCGGCCGGGGTTCTCAGGACCGGGCGGGAACAGGATAGAGCGCGCCCTTGAGCAATTGGCTGGTGATGGTCAACCGGCCGTCGGCGCCCGGGGTCTGCGGCATGCCGCGCGAGAAGACGGCGACGGGGGCATCGACCGTGTACTCGATCGCCATGTCGCGCGGGTAACCGACATTGGCCACCAAGGTAGGTACGGCGATGTCGATCACAGGGGGTTGGCCCGCCTTGTGGGTGGTAAAATCGGCGGTGATCACGGCCTTGTCGGCCTTCACGCGCAGGCTGTCGGCGCCACCATCCAGGGTCAGCACCAGCTTGTCGGTCGCGACGGCAATATCGCTGTACAGGCCCTTCAACTCGACGACCGCCTGCGGCTGATCGACCGCCACCGCGATGCCCGCGGGCATGGTCACATTCACCGTCGCGTCACATTTGAAGCCGACCAGGAAGCCGCGATGCTGGATCTCGACAATGAGGGTGTCGCCCTGGCGGGTGAAGGCCGGTTCGACCTGGCAAAATACGTTGCTTTTCTGCGTGACGTTGATCCCGGGGGTTGCCGTCGCATCGGCGATGACGACGGTACGGCTGCCCTGGCCCTGGATCCTGAGGGCGGTGATGCCGGAGAGATCCGGCGTAGGGGTCTGTGCATCAAGCGGCATGGTCATGGCTCCGAAGCTGAGCGCGACAAGAAAGGCGCGAAGGGTCTGGGTCATCGTTGGGGTCCTTGGGTTGCGGAGGTTGCGGGAAGGTCAGTGAATGAGGGCGTCACTCGCCAGCGCGATCGCGCGGGCGGAGTGAACCAGATCGTCGCGGGTCGCCGGCACGTCGAGGATCAGCCCATCGACACCCTGTTCGCGGTAATCGGCCAGGGCCTCGGCCACTTCGGCATGCGTGCCGACGAGATAGGGGCAAAAGGTCTTGTAGGTCTGGAACGGGTGTAGCCAGTAGGTGCTGCGTTCGGACTGCGCGAGGCGCGCGCCGGTTTCGGTCAACTGGCGATGCCACTGACTGTCCGATGTGGCGGTGGCCATGCGGTGCATCATTGATCCGCGCGGGTCCTTGGGAAAGCGCTGCCCGGCAAGGCCCCAGGCCTCATCGGCGGTGTCGCGCGCGATCAGGCCGATGCGGATCACGCGGGTCGGGCGCTGTTCGGGATCCTCAGGGCGTTCGCCCGGCGGGCTGGGATAGCTGACGGGCGTTGCATCGAGGCTTGCCGCCGTTTCACGCCCGGCGGGGGAAGAGGAGGAGAGGAATATCTCGGGCAGGAGCGCCCGAGGCATTTCCGGCATCAGCCTGAGATTGTCGACCCGAAAGAAACGGCTGCTGAGCGTGACCGTCTCGCCGCGCAGCATGGCCTGGACGATGTGGCAGTACTCCTCAAGCCGGGCATAGCGGTCGTCATGGGCCGTATCGTCACCGAGCGCCTGAAGGTCGCGGGGGAAGCCACCCGCCACCATGTTGAGCGCCACCTTGCGGCCGGTCAGCAGTGCCAGGGACGCGATCCGCTTGGCCACACTGAACGGAGGCATGTAGACCGGCTGGGTGGCGATCATGGGGATGAAGCGTTTGGTCTCCATCAGCATCATCTGTGCGACCGTCCAGGGATCGACGAGCGAATTATCCGTGTAGATCAGCGCACCCTCGGCCCCGGCCGCCTCGCTCCAGCGGGCCACCTGGGACACGCGGGCGGGATAGCTCTGGGCATCATAGGCTGTCGAGGGCGGGCAGGTCGTGTAGAAGCGCATGGCGGTCGGTCCTTCGGTAGAGTGGCGGTTCAGGGGCGGCTTGGCTTTCAGATGGTTGTCAGTTTGGGGACGGCACGGCCCGATTGCGACCGAATGCGGGTTTCTGGACGTCCCGGATCGCGATCCGGGACCGTTCCAGCACCAGCGCCGCAAAGGTCGCGCCCATCCCGGCGGCGAAGCACAGGATGCGGTCGGCTTTGGTCCCGGGCAGCAACTCTGCAAGATTGTGGAACACGTCGGCGCAGAACAGATGGCCGGTTCGGGTGACGCTCCGCAGGTGGATCCGGTCCTGCCACCCGTAGCGTTCGGCGATGACCTGAAGCAGCGGCAGGTTGAGGTTGTAGGGAACCACCAGATCGAACGCCCCGGGGGCAAGGCGGAACCGGGCAAGGCTATCGTCGATGAAATCCTGCATCAGCGTGGCGAATCCGCGTTCCCAGTCGCGGCGCAGTTCGGGGGCCATGCGGCGGGGGTTGTCGTGGAATTGCGGTGCGTGGCGCAGGTGGCGTTGGCGGATGGCCCAGCCTTCGGGACCGGCACCGATCAGGGCCGCCGCGGGGGCTTCGCCAAGGACGGCGCCGGGCTGGTTGGCGGTTATCGGGTGGAATGCCTTTTCCCCGGTCAGGATGATGGCGGGCCTGTCGGGGCCGAGGCCTTCGACCAGGTCGACGGCCACCAGTCCCCCGGCGCAATGCGTCTGCGTCTGGGCCATGACCTCCCAGTGCGGCAGGCCCGCACGGGAAGCGAGGTGCCGCAGCCAATCGGTTCCGGCATGGGTGGCATGTGTCTGCGTGCGGACGTGCAGCAATGTGCCGCGCTTCCGGCGCAGATCCGGGTGGCGCCGCACCAGGCCGGCAACGGCGCCGAACAGCATTTCGGGCTGGTCGTCCTGGTGGACCAGGACAGTTTCAAGCATGAAATACCGTTCCAGAAGCCGTCGCTTGGAGGTTGGTACGCCGCGTGCCTCAGCCAGATCGCCGGCCGGCACACGGCTATCGCGCCCGGCTTGTCCGATCGAGATATCGACGAGATGGGGCGTCATGCGACCGGCTCAGCCAGACGGATAGCGCGCTTGTCGATCTTGCCGTTCGCGTTGCGCGGCAGGCCACGCTCGATCTGGACGCGGACCGGGCGCGCGGGCAATGGCAGGCGGGCGCTGGCGTAGGCGATCACCTCGGCCGGATCGAGCGTGGCGCCGGGCGCGGGTTCGACAACCGCAACCACGGCGGTTCCCAGCAGCGGATCGTCCTGCCCCAGGACGGCGGCCTGGGCGATGCCTGGATGGGTGACAAGGCAACGCTCGACCTCGACCGGGGCGACCTTTTGCCCGCGCACCTTGAGGATGTCGTCCGCGCGGCCAATGAAATAGCAGTAGCCTTCCTCATCCAGGCGGCAGATGTCGCCAGTATGGAAGGTGGTTTCACCGGTCTCCGGCCGGATCTTCAGGCGCGCAGCAGTTGCGTCGGGACGGCCCCAGTAACCTTGCATGATGGTGTCGCCAGCGATGACCAGCTCTCCGGTCGCGTTGGCCTCGTGACGGTTGCCTTCATCATCGACCACCCACATGCGCGTATAAGGGATCGCCTTGCCGACCGAGGTCTTGCGGATATCCAGCTGGTCGGGCTCAAGATAGGTGCAGCGATGGCATTCGGTCAGACCGTACATCGAAAACAGTCGCGCGCCGGGCATCATGGCACGCAGGTCGTCGATCAGCGTGGTGCCAAGGGCTGCGGCGGTGTTGGTCACGATGCGTAGCCCACCAAGGTCAAAGCGCTTGCCGATCTGCACCAGAAGCGCGCCCAGCGTCGGCACGAGAGGCAGGACGGTGGCACCGCTTCGGGCGAGGGTGTGCAGGCTGACGAAGGGCCGTGAGAAGTCGCGTTCGGCATAAACCGACGCGCCCGAAAGCGCGGCCATGGTCAGCTGATGCATACCGTAGTCAAAGGTAAAGGGAATCGCGCAGAAAATCCGGTCATCGGCGCGGTAGCCCAGGTAGGAAGCGACGGAACATGCGGCCGTCACCACGGCACGCTGGCTAAGCATCACGCCCTTGGGCGTCCCGGTCGAACCGGAGGTATAGATCATAAGCGCGAGGTCCTCGGGGGCGACATAGGTCGAAGGTGGGGTGGCATCGCCCAGCTGCTCGATCTCGACTGTCCAGAGCGGGGCGACGCTGACAGTAACGCCAGGTTCGGCGAGGATCAGCGCGGGCTCGCTGTCGCCGATCATCCATTCGAGACGGTCGGCGGGGGTGTCCACTGGCAGCGGGACGGCGACGGCGCCCGCCATCTGGATGGCCCAGAAGGCCACGGCGAAAGAGGCCGAATTGCCAATCAGCAGAAAGACCCGGTCGCCGATGTGGACCTGTCCCGCGACCATCTCACGCGCCAGGGCCGCGGCCTTGCCGACGAGTTCCTGATAGTCCAGCGCGGTGCGGCGGTCCTGCACAGCAGGGTTTTGCGGCGTGGCCCGCATGCGGCGCACGAGGATGTCGGAGAGTCGAGCGTACTGATCGGGGTCGTGCATCGGTCGGGATCCTTGCGGCAAGCGGCGGCGATAGCGCCTAAGGGCCTGGAAAGAGACGGCGGTATCGTCCGGGATCGTGATGTTGGACGCCCGTTTTCGTGTTTTGGGAAGCGGAGCAGGATAAGCTCCGCTAGGCTCGGCACGATGGAGGACACGATGCGCGATCTGCACCCCCTGCCCGCCGGCGCCCTGGTACCGATCCGCGCCGCTGCCGACTGCCCGCCCGCCTATGTGGGGCTGGTCGATGCATGGGGCGCAAGGCGGCGGGATACGTTCCTGGCCGGGCGGCGCGCTGCACATCGCGCGCTTGTCCGGGCCGGTGCCGGTGCCGCTGCCGAGCTGCCGATCGGCCGTCTGGAAAGCGGTGCGCCGCTATGGCCCGAGGGATGGACCGGCGCGATCACCCATCACGGCGCGCGGGCCATGGCCGTTGCCGGGCCGCGGCCCGGTCGGCTCGGGCTGGATATGGAGGGCCTCGGTCGGGTCGGGACCGCCGCTGCCGCCGCCCGTCTCTGCCTGTCCGGGCCGGAACGCGCCCGCTTTGCCACACCCGCAGACGTGATCCGGGCATTTTCGGCCAAGGAGGCGGTGTTCAAGGCGCTATCCGATCTGGCGGACCCGGCTCAACGGTTCTGGCTGCCGGATATAGCGCTGACGCCCGGGACCGAACCGGGTCGCATCGCCTGGGCGGCCCTGGGTCGCTTTGGCGCGCTGCGGCAATGGGTCTGCGCCGGATTGGTGGTAAGCCTGTGCCAGATGTAGGCGCGCGCGTCCTGCGCATCGTGGCGAGGCAGAAAAATCCCCCGCAGGGTGGTCGTCCATGCGGGGGCCAGTCGGGAGGAAGGAGCGAAGACGAAGGCAGGATCAGCCGCGCAACAGCGCCGCGAAATCCGATATTCTCGACCGTTCGAACAGGTCGAGCAGGTCGATGTCACAGCCCAGTTCGTCAAGGATGCGTTCCGCTGCGCGTGGCAGGTCCAGCGAGGTGGCGCCGCGGCTGAAGATGCAGTCGTCCGCCGCAGGTGGCGCGGGCAGGCGCAGCACCTCCTGCCAGACCCGGCACAGGGCCGCGATCACGGGATCACTGCTGGGCGTCGCATTCCCGGCAAGGCGCTTGCCCTCGGCGCGACGCTGCGACGGGATCGGCATGCCGAACGGATCGACCCCGGTCGCGGGTGTTTCGGGCCCGAGTTCCACCCGCGCGAGCCCCGCCAGGGGAAGGATCAGGTCGGCCGCCATGGCGCCGCGTGTCGCGTCGATGCCGATATGGACCGAGTCCACTCCGCTGGCCAGGGTCCGATCCAGCACCGACAAGGCGTCGGATGGTGCCATCACCTGGTAGCCGCGCTGCTCTGCCAGCCGCTTCTCGGCGAAACCGGCGCTCAGCCCGGTGTCCTCCCACATAGACCAGTTGAGGCTGACGATGCGACAGCCGTGTCGCTTTCCCGCCACGGCCTGCTGATAGCGGTTGGCCATGGAATAGGCTCCGTAGCCCGCCCCGCCGAAGCTGCCATTGAGCGAACCGAAGCAGACCAGCCAGTCCGCGCCGACCGTCGAAGCCAGTTCCGCCAGGGCAGCGGTGCCGCGCTGCTTTGCGGCGAACATCGCGTCAAGGCTCTGGGCGCGGATCTCGGACACCGGAGCATGCTGGGCAAGCCCCGCAAGGTGGAAGATGCCATCAAGGCGAAGGTCGCCGAGGCGTTCGCCAAGGTCGGCGTCGCCGAGGTCCAGCGCGCGATAGACCAACTCGGCCCCCGATCCGGCGCGGCGTCGCAGATCGGCAAGTCGCGCCCGACTGTCGGAATTCAGCGCGGATTCGGGCCGCCGTCCGGTCAGGACAAGACGCTGCGCGCCGCGGTCCAGCAAATGGGCGCAAAGCGCGGCGCCAATCCCGCCCAGCCCGCCGGTGACAAGGTAACGCCCGCCGCGCGCTATGCGGATGGGGTCGGCCCCATCGCGAGGACAGGTCAGCGCCTCCAGCCGCCGCACCGAGCGCTGGCCACCGGTCCAGACGACTTCGGTCTGCCGCGCCCTGTCCCCCAGTTCGGCGGCCAGACATGACGCCGTCAGTGGCTCTGCCCCCGGATCAATGAGCCGGACGGAAAGGCCGTCGGTCTCTGCTTCGGCAGAGCGGAGCAGGGCGGCGATCATCCCGGCCTCGGCACAGCCATCAGCCAGCCCCGGAGCCACCCAGAGCAGGCGCAGCCGCGCCTGTCGGCAAAGTTTCAGGACGCCCTGCACAAGGCCGACGGCACCGCGCGCCGAACTCACCGCGTCCGGCAACATCACCAGCGCCTCACCCTGCACGATGCCGATCTCCTGCCCCAGAAGGGCGGCCTCCGAGACGTACCCGACGCGCAACCCTTGCTGTTTCAGGCCCGAAATCAGCCCCGCGGGGGCGGTGCCGCAGAGGGTGATGCCCTCCGGCAAGGGGCCGGTCTCGGCGGCGGTGGGTTCCCAGGTCTCGCGCCAAAGCGTGGGCAGGCGCGGCACGGTTTCGCCGCCCGCCGGGTCATCGACCGGCCGGATCGCACCCGAGAGCAGATTGGCGCGTAGCTTCTCCTTCTGGATCTTGCCGATCGAGGTCTTAGGCATCTCTTGCAGCGACAGGGCGGCGACCACGTCGGCACCCAGCCCGTGTTCCGCGGCGAGGACCGATCGGATGCTGCCGACGAGGGTCGCCTCTGCCGGCATCATTTCGGGGACGAAGACGACAGCGATACGATCACGCCCGCCTTCGGCATCCGGCAGTGACAGGACCGCGGAACAAGAAGGTTTGACCCCGGCAATCCGGTCCAGACGTGCCTCGATCTCGCCGGGGCTGATGTTCAGCCCGTTCACGATCAGCACATCCTTCTGCCGTCCGGTGATCGACAGACCGGCGTCATCAATCCGACCGAGGTCGCCGGTGTCGAACCAGCCCGGTTCCGGAAAACTCTCGGCAGTCTTTTCAGGGGCATTGTGATAAGCGTCAAGAATGGTTGCGCCGCCAATCTGGAGTGCGCCGGTTTCGCCCCGGCGCAGGACGCGTACCGGGTTCGCCGGATCGACGATGCGCAGGGCGACGCCGGGAGAGGGCAGACCGACTGAAACCGGGCCACGGGCGCCGTCGAAGGGATCAAATCCCAGATTGAAGACACAGCCCGAGCAGGTCTCGGACATGCCCCAGGCGGGCCAGACGACGCTTCGCGCCATGCCAAAGGGGGCAAGCCCGTCAAGGAAACTGACCGCTGTGGAGCGGGTTACCGCCTCGCCGCCGTTCAGCAGGAACCTCAGCGGGCGCAGGTCCCAATCGCGCCCGCCCTTTTCGGCGAGATCGGCCGCGACGAGGCCAAATGCGAAATTCGGCGCCCAGCCATTCGTCACCCGGTATTGCGAGAGCCAGTCGATCCAGGTCAGCGGATCGCGCAACATGTCGCCCGCCACGGCGCGAATCTGGCGCGCCCCGACATACAGGTCGCGCATGTGCAGCATGACGATCGAGGCGACATGGTCGATCGGCAGCCAGTTCAGGGAGATGTCATCAGCGGTGACACCCTGCTGCGCGGCGCTGCCAAGGACCTGCGACAGAATCGCGCGATGGGTCTGGCGCACCACCTTGGGTTTCGACGTGCTACCCGAGGTCAGAAAGAACGCGGCGGGGGTTCCGGGGTCCGCGCTATGGGCCACATCGCGCGGCGCTGCGGCAAGCAGGCGGTCGTGAACAAGCACAGGGCGACCCGGCAGCAGGTCGCGGATTGCGTCGGCGGCACCGGCGGCCAGAAGCGCCGCCTCGGGCAGCAGTTCGGCCGCATCCGACAGTCGCCGCACCTGCGCATCGTCGAAAGAGAACCGCCGCGCCGACAGCAGCGGCACGGGTACCAGCCCGGCATAGACCGCCCCCCAGAAGGCGGGCAAGGCCAGGCGGTCCTCGCAATCGCGGTAAACACAGATGACCGGCGTACCCGGTCCATAACCCTCCTTGGCCAGACCGCCCGCGATGCGCAGCGCCTCCGCGTGAAGGGTGGCATAGCTCAACTCGACCGGAGAGTCGCCACGCAAGAGGAATGTGAGCCCGCGCGCGGCGTCCAACGTCGCCGCCCGGGTGAGGATATCGGCCAAGGTACGAACGCCCGGCTGCGCGTCGGGAAGCGGCCCGCCCGTTAACAGCGCGGGCCGCGCCAAGACCTCTGCTGGGGTGAGCTGCTCCTCGGTCCAGCCGGTGTCCGGGGCGGGCATCCGGTCCAGGGTGTGCAGGCTGGCGCCGCGGCCCAGGGACTTCGCCTCGATCACCGGCAGCGTCGCAAGCGCGGCAAGGTCCGGCGCCCCGCTGGCATCCCTCGGAATGCGGCTGACCGGAACGGCGACGACTTCGGCCGCCAGCGCTTCGGGCAGTGCGGCATCCTGCGGCCGCCCAGAAACCAGATAGGCCAGGCGACGGGGCCGCCCGTCAAGACCAAGACGGCGGCGCACGACGGCATCGACCACGTCGGGCCGGGCCAGAATGGCCGCGCGCAGATCGGCATCCCGCCCCTCGGCGGGCAGAAAACCGTCGGCCCGGTGGGCCATATCGGTCATGGCGGTGTCGATCTTCGCGTTCATGTCTTGCCCTCCAGCAGACCAGAAAAGAGACGGACCATGCGATGCGGCATGGCGACGGGAAAGAAATGCGCGCCCGGCATCCGCAGATGGCGGAAAGCAGCGCTGGTGCAGGCGGCCCAGTTGGCCATGCTTAGTGGCGTGGCGATCGGGTCGCGCGCGCCGCTGAAGGCGGTGATCGGACAGTCAAGCGGCCGTGCGTGCAGATGAACGTAATCGTGATTCTCGCGCAGGTCGTGCCGCAGGGTATCGAGGAACAGATGCGCCAGCCCGGGATGGCTGAGTATACCCTTGTCTTCGAGACCGATGGCCCGCAGAGTGGCGACCAGTTCCGCATCGGGCATGTCAGCAACAAGATGGGTATGTGGCGCCATGAAAGGCGCTGGACGTGCCATCACGACAAGGTGATCAACACGCACGGCGGTCCCGCGCAGCGCCTGCGCCACCTCATAGGCCACGAGGGCGCCGTAGGAATGCCCTACCAGAACCAACCGCTCTTCGACAGCGCTTTCGATCAGCGCGGCGGTGGCTTCGGCCACCGTGGCCGACAGGCCCGCGCGCGGCTCGTGCCAGCGGCTGTCGCGTCCGCGCGGCTGATAGGCCGCAACCGCCACCGCCGGGCCGCCAAGATCGCGCCAGGGCTTGAAGAAGCTGGCCGAGGTTCCCGCCCCGGCAAAACATACCACGCGCGTGGCCGCGCCGGGCGCGGCGCTAAGCGTCTGCAACGGGGAAGCGCCCAAGGCGCGGGCCGGGCGCCAGATCGGCGCGGCGGCCGTGGACTGGGGGGCGGTATCGAACATGCTGACTCCTGGTGCCTACAGTTGAACCCCACCAAGTCAGGTAATTCGCCAAGCTTCGTCCCAGATGATGATTTTGTCAGTGAGGCCAGAATGATGGCAGGTCCCCGATACGTCATTTTGGACGTCCAGCTTTCCGCGCCTGGTGCAAGAATCCGCCGCGGGGACAATATCCTCATTCAGGTCGCAGCGATCCTCCGGCCGGGACATCCTTCCCGCATCGCCCCAAAATGAGGAGACCCAAATGACGGAAACCCCCGACGAGAAGATTGCCCGCCTCGAGAAGCGGATCGAACGTCTCAAGGCATCTATGCTCTCGAATGCCAGCCGCCCGCGGATCATCACCGGCGCGGTGGCGATGGACGAGGCGCGCCGCAACCGCGACTTCGCCGCAACGCTCCTTGCCGCGATGGATCGGGGACAGGACCGCATGGTGGACCGCAAGACCATCACCCCCTTCATCGAGGAGGTCACCGAGCTTTGGGGTCTGCAGGACCGTCCGTCCATCGCTGAATTTGCCTGAACCCCACGGTTCGAAAGGACAAAAGAAAACCGCCGCCGGATCACACCGGCGGCGGTTTTACGTCTGGCTGTGGCGGGCGCGGCGCTGTTCAGGCCGCCGCCAGCACCGTCTCCCGCGTACCGCGAATCGTTGCTGCACCGGCAAAGCCCGCCATACCCACAGAAAGCACCGTACCCTCCACGGCGCCCACGGCCAGGGCGCGATCCAGCACGATGAAGGGATCCGCATTGCAGCAGTGACCGATATCCCGCACCAGCCCGTCATGGATCCGGTCGTGTGCCAGCCCGCTCATACGCGAGAAAAGGCGCCAGCTCAGCCCGTTGATGTTGTGCGGGAAAAGGCTCCCCCGATCGGGGTCGTGTCCCGCCATGGCAAGGGTTTGGCGCACAATGTCGATATGGGCGCGGTTGTAGCGGTCCATTTCCTCGGCCGGGCCATCCAGACCGCCCGCATAGCCCGCGAAATAGCGCGTCGAGATCGCGCCGAGTTGCAGGCCGCCGGGCCGCTTCGACACCCGCAGAAGGGCGTAGCCGTCGCCAAGCGCGGTGCAGGTCGGCACGTAGCGCTGCGCGAGCGGCCAGTCGGAGAGGCAATCACCACCGAAGATCAGCGCACTACCAACGGTCCCGGCCCTGAGCATGCGCTCGGCAGCGGCCAGAGCGTAGAACATGCCGGCACAGTTGAACTGGTCCACGTCCCATGTCCCGTTCAGCGTCGCCAAAGCGGGATGGCTGGCCAGCCGACCCAGATCGGCAAGGCGCTGCCCGCTGCGCGCCGGCAGGGAGTGGGCGTGGAGCAGCGCGACCGGCCCAAGCTCCTGCGGCGCCGGGCCGATCCGGTCCAGCAGATCGGCAAGATAGCCGTGCATCCCCTTGGCCGGATCGGCCGCGGCCAGGGTCTGCATTTCGAAAAGCTGCTGAAACAGGCGGATTTCATCGACGCCCCCGCCTGCATCGCGGATCGTGTCCGCAACGTCTATGCGCTGCTCGGGAACGATGGTTTCGATGGCTTCAAGCCGCATCACGGATCCCTTCGCGCTGAAAGCCGATGGCGCAAAGACTGCCCTGGTGCCAAGTCGCCAGCAGCGCTGCCGCTGGTGATGTCTCAAGCCTCGCCAGCGCGATGAAAGGCGCGGCACAGACAAGGCTTGGGTCGATGGCCACATCCGGCGCCACGGCGTTGGGTCCGATCACCGTCGTGGTCTCGGGCAAGCCTAGCTCGGCCCGGATCTCTGCCAGCGCAGCCGCAAGCCCGGCCTTTTCGGCCACGACCCGCCTGGCATAGCCGCGATAGGTCATGCCATCGGGCGCCTTCCCGTCCAGCACCATCAACGCGGCGACATTGGCCGGGGCAAGCGCCTCTATCGCAGGATCACGATAGAGCATGGTGCGCTGATCCATGACCATCAGAAGGACCTTCCTTCGGCGGCCCTGTTGCAGAACCCGCGCCGCATAATCGAAGGCGAAGAGCGGGGCCGACAGCCCCCGGTCACTGATGGCAAAGCCCAGGGCTTCGGTCAGCCCCAGCCGGTGCATGGCGTAATTGGTGACCGAGGTCCCCATGTGCAGGTCCGGCAGCCAATGTGCAAGAAGGACCAGGTCGGCATCCTCGGCCCCCGCCAGCCGCGGCGCGAGAGCCGCGACCATGTCCGAGAACGAGGCCCTATCCTCGGACCTGATCCAGACGGCGACGTTGCTGTCACGCGCGGGATCGTAATCCATGCCGTTGGCGGCAAAGAAGGCCTTGTTGAAACCCTCCCAGTAGTCGCGGTCGCCCTCCCAGGCGGGTTCGGGTACTTCGAGACCGCCAAAGCAGTCCCAGATCAGGCGGCCGGGGTCAAACTGCACGGTCATGGAAAACCTCTCTGGTGACGTAATCGCGATAAGCATTGAGACTGTGGATGGCTGTCGTACCTTCCATGTATTCGAACGCGCCCGCATCACGCCAAAGCCGCCGCATCCGGCGATCGGCAAGCAGAATGGCGGGGGCGCGGGCGGCAATGCGCGCCCGCACCCGATCGGTGAAAGCGGTGGCCTGACGCTTGAACTGGCTGACAGCATGGACCGGCAAGGGGCCAGTATCGGCCTGCACACCCAAACCCACCATCCGCCGCAGCAAGGCGCCATGTTCGCGCAGGAGGTCGTCGAAACCCCCGGTCGCGCCGCCCTCGGCCAGCCGGTCGAGCATGGCCCGACCGGTACCAAGCGCCATGGCGCCCACCATCGGCCGGTGCTTCTCGAAGACATCGGCAAGGGTCAGCATGACGGGGCGGCGACTGTCGATGGCAAGGATATCCTCGGCCCCGATGGCGAGCCCGTCGAACCGAAGGTGCGAGATACCGGCACCGCAAAGCCCGGTCATCGGCAGCTTCTCGGCGCAAAACGCGCGCCCGTCCGCCGCCTGCATCACCATCGCCAGGCGAAGCTGCGTCCGGTCGGTGGCCAGCACCAGCCCGCGCTGCGCCAGTGTCGCACCGCCGATCAGCGTCTTTTCCCCGGTCAGGAACCAGCCCGAGCCCGCAGGATCGAGCCGCATGCGACACTGCCCGGCATCCGAACCCACTGCGGGCTCTGTCACCCCGAAAAAGGTCCAGGCCGCGCCATCGGAAAAGGGCCGAAAGAACCGTTCAATCTGATCTTCGGTCCCCAGTCGCAGCACCGCGCGTGTTGACATCGCCGAGGCCGGAAGCGCCATCATGGCGCTCGCCGCCCCGCGCGACAGCCTTTCGACAAGCGCCAGGTGCAGCGCATGGCCGCATTCGGCACCCAGCCCCGCCTCGGCAAAACGGTAGGGCGTGATCGCATCGGGTACGCCAACATAGGAAATCGCCCGCATCTGCGGATCGGACCACACAGTACGCCAGGCTTCGGCGTCGGTTTCCTGCGCGTCGGCGGCTTCGGCCAGGCGCGGCAATTGGTGGTCCAGCGCCTGAACCAGGCGCAGCGCTGTCTCAGCAGGCATGGGCCAGCACCCCCGTATCGTCCTGCGCCATCCCGGTATCCCGCGGCAGGGGCCGCCAGACCTGATGCGGGATCTCTTGGTCGGCCGGGTCTGCCTCACGCACGAGGACCGCACCTGCGGGCGTCAGCATCACCTCGGCCGGGTGACCGAAGCTGAGGAACCGGGTGGGCGAGGCGGAGGGTCCGTAGGCCCCCGCCCGCTCGAAGCACAGCAGGTCCCCCGGCTTCAGCCGCGGCAGCATGACCTTGTCTCCGGTGGTGTCCGAGGGCGTACACAGCGGCCCGGTCAGCATCTGTTCGGTCATATCGCCATCGCAGGCACCCAGCCGCCGCACCGGCCAGTTCTTGCGGAAGGCGGAACCATAGCCCGCGGCCGCGGCGAAGATGTTCGAGCCGCCGTCGCAGACGGCAAAGGTCTTGCCCTTGCTTTGCTTGACGTAGCGCACACTGGTCACCAGGACGCCGCTGGCCGCCACCAGATAGCGCCCCAGTTCGATCAGCACCCGTGTCCTGCGGTGGCGGGCGCGGAATTCGGCGATCAGGTCTGCCAGCCCCCCGCCCAGGCGCACCGGATCCAGATCCCGTTCCTTCGGAAAATAGGCGAGACCAAAGCCACCACCCACATCGACGAAGGAAAGGGGGCGGCCAAGATGCGCGGAAACCCGCTCGGCAAGCTCCAGTATATTGCGCGTGTTGGCGAATACCGCCTCTTCTTCAAGGATGCGCGAGCCCAGATAGACATGGATGCCCACAGGGATCAGGCTGGCATGTGCCTCGACCATGTCGAGCACGTCCCAAAGCTCCGCTTCGTCGATGCCGAACTGGCTGGCCACGCCGGTCATCTTGATCCGCACCGAAGCGCTCTTGAAGTCGGGGTTGATGCGCAGACCCACCGGCTGCACCGCGCAGCGCCGCGCGGCGATGCTGCCGATCAACTCCAGCTCGGCACGGCTTTCGGCGATGATCGCCTTGATGCCGAGATCCATGGCGCGCTCAATATCCCGCTCCGATTTGGCGGGGCCGACATAGATGATACGGCGCGGATTTCCGCCTGCGGCCACGGCGGTCTCCAGCTCTGCGCGCGAGCAGACCTCGCAGCCGGCGCCCTCTTCGGTCAGGGTCCTGACCACGGCCTTGTTCGGATTCGCCTTGAGCGAATAGTAGATGTCCGATCCCTCGGGCAGGTAGCGTTTCAACCCCTGGAACGTCGCCTTCATTGCGCTTTGGTCATAGGCGAAGAAGGGCGTGGGTACATGCCCGGCAATGTCAGCCAGGACTTTGTCGGTCAGGAGCATGGGGAAAGATCCTTTCGCTGGGCGGGGATAGAAGCGGGAACGGGGGCGGGCAGGATGTCGATCAGGGTGGCGGCGGCGCTCATCCCCATTCCGACCGACACGCAAAGCGCGCGGTCTCCGGGGGCAAGCAGCCCGTCAGCCTCGGCATCCATCAGGTTCAGCAGAGGATCGGCGCCGAAGCAGTGGCCATAGCGGGGAATGTTGCGCGTGTAGACCGCCGTCAACGGCAGACCCAGCGTCTTGGCGATGGCTCCCCAGGAAACCAGATTGACGTTATGCGGCAGGATCAGGCGCAGATCGCCGGGTGCCAGTCCGAACCGTGTCAGGGCAGCGCGGATATGGGCGCCGACGAAGCCGACATAATTGTCTGGCAGGGCCGGTTCCTCGCCGCGATGGCCGCGGCTGATGGCGAAGCGTCCGTCATGGATGGCATGGGTGGCGCGTACCGCGATCCGCCCCTCACCGCGGCCGACCAGCAGGGCGACTGCTCCGTCCGACATGACCGTCGTATCCTGGATCACCCGCACGCGAGGGTGAAATGCCTTCTCACCCGCCAGGATGATCGCCGTTTCGCCAGAGATCAGGAGATCGTCCAGCATCTCCAGCGCCACCAAGCCAGAGGCGCAGTGAGCCATGGTCAGGCTCAGCGTCTCGATCCGCTGAGGCAGATTCAGGCCGATGCGCGCAAAGGCAGGCCGCACCGCGGGGATGGTGTGGGTGTGTATCACATAGCGTACACGCCGGATGGCCGCCGGGTCCTGAGAGGCCAGCGCGTCGAGCGCGCTGACCAGCAGGGTTTCAAGGCTCTCGCCGGGATCGTAGGGCAGACGCTCAAGACCGAAGAGGCGCCCGAACATCCGTACCTGCATTCCGTTCAGGCCGATCTCGGCCGCTGCCTCGGCCAGGGTCTGTGCAGCAGAGGGGACATGGGCCGCCATCGCGCGGATCGTCAAGGGCTCCGCCCGACTCATGCCGCCGCCTTCCGGCTCGTGGCCTCGGCCCGGCGCGACAGCGCCCGGGCCATCAGCCCGTACTCCACGGCAAAGACCGTGCCGTAGACCAGAGCCGAGCCGATCAGCACCCACATTGCGCGGTCGATGTCGGTGGCGTATCGCAGCAGCGCCCAGCAGGTGGCCCCCTCAAGGAGCAGGGTCCAGAACAGCACACGGCCGCCGCGGCCCAGGTTCTCCATCACCACATGGCAGAAAACCACGAAGGCGACGATGATGTAGGTGGGCAACAGCAGGGTCAACATCGCATCCGCGGCGGTCCGCACCTGCTGATCCTCGGCCAACGCCGCGATCAGGAAGGGTTGCGCCGCGTAGAGAGCGGCCACCAGCACCGCATAAAACACCAGCAGGCCCGTCGCAGATTGCAGCAACCGCGCCATGTGATGCGCGCCACCGCCATCGGCTTCATTGTCCTGGTTCAGCAGAACCGCCAGCGAGGTTGCAAGCGCCGTCGCCGGGATCAGCATGAAGAACCGTAGCCGCGTCGCCAGCAGAAAGCCCGAGGCATGTTCGCTGCCGAATTCGGCCATTCGGCCGAACAGGACGGTGGAGCTGAAAAAGCCCACCACCATCGACAGAAAGACCGGCGCGCCCACGACAGCCAGCAAGGTGGCCGCGCGTATCACGCTTGGCAACAGCGGCGCGGGGCCTGAACCGTCCAGCGAGAAAAGGACGACACCGGCCATCAGCAGCGTGGCCGCACCGCCCGAGACAAGGTTGCCGTAGAACAGCGCCTCGATGCCCATACCCACCGCGTGCAGCAGGTAATAAGTCACGCCAAGATTGATTACGACCGCAATTCCCAGCACGATCAGCCCGGGCAGGGTCCGCCCCTGCCCGCGCATCGTGCCGTTCAGGATCTCGAACAGGGCGAAGGGCGCAAGGGTCAGGATATAGGCAGGCAGCACCGCCAGCGTCGCCTCGTCCAGCACTTTGAAATAATGGATCAGGAGCCAGTCGCTTTCGCGCACGCACCAGAGCAGGCCCGCCGTGATCGCAAGTGACAACAACGACAGCAGCAGCACGGCCACCTTGATCCCCCCCTTCGGCCAGGCCTTGCAGGACCTGGCACTGAACACCTGCGCGGTGATTGCAAGCGCTTCGAGGAAGGCGAAGAACAGCAGATACCAGGGCTGCAACATCGACAACAGATAAAGCGGCCGGGTGTCGGGGACATGGCCAAGCAGGCTCGCCTGCCCGGTATGCAGCAAGGCCATCGCGCCGGCCCCCAGCATGATGGGCCAGGCCATGTGAAGCAGGTCGGACCAGGTCTTGCTCCAGCTCAGATGAACGGGGGCCGGGTCAGGTCCCAGATTATAAGGCGTGTCGATTGCGGTCATTGCAGGGTTCCTTCCTTGAGAAGGTCGGTGACTTGGGAAAGGGCGGGACAGGTGGTCGTGGCAGACGGCGTCAGCAGGATGAAATCCACCCCGCCCGCACCGCGAGCAGCGTCGTCGGCCGCGACCAGACGCCGCGAACGGTCATGGATCAGCAGGCAGACCTCGCCCTCGCGCAGGACGGCCTCGACCAGGCGAAGCGCCTCTGCGGGCAGCGACGTATCGGCTTCGTGCCGCAGTGCGGCGACCGAGGCGAAGGGCGGCAGGGCGTTCAGAAGATGCGGCAGGACCGGGCTGCGATAGTTCAGCGCAAAGCCGCTGGTCACGTAGACAAGGCCGCAGGCGCGGTCGGCGAAGGGCGCAAGCGCGGTGAGGATCATCTGCACGACCACCGGGTCGTGTACGTTCCGCGCCAGATGTGGGTGAACCCGTGCCATACCCCTGGCTCCGTGGTGGCGGCGCCAGACCCTGACCTGGGGCGTGTCTTCCACCGGCTCGGGTTCCTCGGCACACTGGATCGCCACGTGGGCGAACGCAGCGACCCTTGACCCGACCGGAACGGGCGGAACGGACGGCGTGTCAAACATCTGAGTGCCTCCCATGAGAGCGGAATTCGTGGGCGGCGTTCAGACGGTGGATATTCGTCACGCCTTCCATGTATTCAAATGCGGATGCATCGCACCATGCGCGGCGCAGCCAGGGGTGCGCTGCCATGGCACCGGCACCGGCCCTGAGCAGCAGCGCGGTGATCGTCGTCTCGGTCGCCGCCACGGCACCGGCCTTCATCAGTCCGGCGTCGCGATCAAGGATCACGCCCCGGTCGCGCGCCGCCCCCAGCTTCAGCGCCCACTCCAGCAATGCCGCAAGCCGCCGCCTGTAGGGGACGCTCCAAGCGGCATCAACAAGACCTTCAGCCTCGGCCCGGTCAAGCGCGGCACGCGCGAGGCCAAGCCCCATCGCGCCGAGGCAGGGGCGCATCGCATCCAGCGTCGCCGACAGCATCCGGCGCGAGCGGTCCGCCGCACTCAGATGCGCGCCAAGCCGCGCGCCGGGCGCGACCACGACCCCGTCAAGACGGATCTCGGACAGGTTGGTTCCGGCGATCCCGGTCAGGGGAAGCCGCGTGGCCCTATAGCCGGGGTGCTCCGCCGGGCGGACCAGGAAAGCGTCAATCCCCAGCGGGCCGGGCGCGGTACGGGCAAAGACAACGGTCACATCCGCCGTGACCCCCTGCCCGACCATGTATTTGCGCCCGTCAAGACGCCAGCCATCGGCCACCGCCTCGGCCCGGGTTGTCATAGCTCCCGCGTCGGTGCCGCAGTCGGGTTCGGTCAGGGCGAAGCAGCTCCACGCGGGCCGCGCCTCGAAGATCGCGCGAAACGCGGCCTTCTGCACGTCGCAGCCCAGGGCTTCGACCACGAAGCCGGTCATCACCGGCCCCGGCGCCGCAGCGGCGATGTTCAGGTCGATATGGCCCAGCGTCTCGTAGATCGCGATGCGTTCGGCATGGCTGGCGCCGGGGTCAAGCCCCAGCTGGCCGACCGCGCGCATCAAGGGCAGATCCGCCAGGCGCCGCGTCGCATCAGCATCATCGGCAATGACCGCGCCAAGCGCACGGCCGGGGCCGGTCAGGGGCGCGAACCGCGCGCGCACCCGGTCCAGCAGGTCGCAATGGGCCGCCACACCCGTCATGGCTGCGGTCCGTAAATGGTCTGGATCAGTACCGAGGCATAACCGAGCGGATGTGTGCCGCTCAGCAGATAGCCGTGCCCGCCCATCAGCTTTTCGGCCGCCAGTGTGGTCTCGGTAAGGCGGTTGTGATCGGCGTCGAGACCGCTCATGTCGCCCGTGGCAAGTCGCAGCGCGGCTGTCTCCTCGGCCAGCCGCATCGCGGCATAGGCGTCCGAGAAGCCGACCTTGACCAGCTGGTGGGACAGGATCTTCTGCCCCATGCTGCGACGCGGCTTCAGGTGATGATGCGCGAGATCGAGGATGCGGCCGACAAGGCCGACCCGGAGCATCAGTGCGGCCAGCGACAGGTTCGGATCGCCCGGCCCCGCATCCGGCACCGCCACAAGCCTGAGGCCGATGGCCTCAAGGACACGGTCCGCGACGGGGCGCAGCGCGGCCGCATCCGGGACCGCGCCCGAGGCCGCGTAAAGCGGCAGCCCGGGGGCGGTCAGCGCCATGCCATTGGCGGCGACGGCGCCTTCCTGCCCCAGGGTGGCCATGCCCAGCGATGCGACCGCCTTGGCCAGGGGTGCCTGCCGACCCATCCGGGCCGGCAGAATGAAGGACGGGGTGGTGTGATCCAGGGCCATTGTCGGATCAGGCCGCCGCCGCTTCGCCACCGGCCTCGGCTCCGGTCATCGTGGCGATGAAGGCGGCAACCGAGCCGATGGTGTCGAAACTGGCCTCGACCAGGGTTTCCTGGCTGAATTCCAGACCGGGGAAGCCGTCTTCTAGGGCCAGCAGGAACTGGACGAAGAGGATCGAGTCGAGGTCCAGATCGGCGCCGATATCGGTCGCCAGAGTGATGTCGGACGTATCCTCGCCACTTACGGCGGCCAGGGCGTCCTTGATGCGCGCAAGAATATCAGTCACGGGAAGCACTCCATATTGAGGGGGATGAAACTTGGGGAATGAGGGAAGGCCGGGCAATTGCACCGCGGCGCGTGGCCCCGGCACCTTGCCGCGATGCACGGGGGTCAGGACATCGCGCGCATCGCCTTGATGAGCGGCATCCGCGCTGCCTTGATCGCCGGCAGGGCGCCACCGATGATACCGATGACCAGCGCCAGAAGGATCGCCTGGCCGAGAATGTCGGCCGAAACCTGAAGGTCGAAGGCGATCTGCCCGCCGCCGCCAAGGGTCGAGGCCTGCCAGCCGTTCAGCAGGACCAGCGATATCGCCGCGCCGACCGCGGCACCGATGGCCGACAGCAGCAGCGCCTCTATCCAGGTGCCGACAAAGGCCGCCAGCCCGCTGAAACCGATCGCCCGCAGTGTCGCGATCTCGACCGAACGGTCGGAAACCGAACTGAGCATCGTGTTCAGCGCTCCGGCCGCCGCGCCGATGGCCATGACCAGGGCGATTGGCCAGCCGAACATCCTGATCATCTGCGACACCCGGCGCGACTGGTCCGAGAAATAGGCCTTCTCTGTCATCACCGTCACCGGCGCTGACAATGTCTGTTCCAGGTAGCGGGCAAGTTCGGAACCGTCCTTGCCCTCGGCCAGCGCGACGCGCAGCGACTGGATCTCGCCCTCTCTCTTGAACAGGGCCTGAACGACGCCGAGATCGGCCCAGATCTCGCTTTCGAAGGCCGCGCCGCCGGCCTCGAACGTACCCACGACCGTCCAGCGCGTCGCGCCGAAGGTCACGGTCTGCCCCAGGCCGAAGCCATCGTAGCGGCGCTGGATGTCCGCGCCGACCACAATCTCGGCCGCGCCCGGTTGGGCAAAGCGGCCTGCGGTCAGCTTTACGTTGGGCCGCAGGCCCGGCCCGTCGGAGCCGAGGCCGCGCAAACCCACGGTCTGGCTTTCGGTGCTGCCCGCGAGGCGGGCATCCACCGGCACGACCAGTTCGGCCGAAACGACCGGCTCGCCCTCCGTCAGCGCCAGCCCGATTTCGGGCGGTACCGCCGCAATCTGATGCAGCACCGCCACCGGGATCGAGGAACCTTTCTCGTCCCGCGCGCCGCCTGCCAGCACGACCGCCACGCGATCGCTGCCAGCCGCGGCGAGCGCTGTCTCGAAGCCCCGCGCCATGGCGAGGAACCCGACCAGCACGACGACGACGAGCGCGATGGAGAGGATCATTGACGCGGAGATCCAACTCCGGCGGCCCAGGCTTCGGATGTTCGCCATGGTCACCACGGCAATCTGCTTGAACTTGGTAGCCATGTCCGGGTTACCTCGCTTTGAAGGTCTGCACGATCGGCAGACGCATGGCGTTGAGGGCTGGCAGAAGGCCCGACAGAAGCCCGAGGCCCAGGGTCAGAGCGGCGATGTTCACCCATCCGGCCACACTGAATACGAGGCCGATGGACGGATCGGCGAACCGGCAGGCGATCCAGCCCAGAATTCCGCCCAGGGCGCCGCCGATGGTAAAGACCAGCAGGCTCTCGCTCAGGATCAGCGACATGATGCGATGACGCGACAGGCCGATGGATTTCAGCACGCCGATCTCGAAGGTCCGTTCGCGCACCGCGAAGGCCATGGTGTTCACAACGATCATGAAGATCGTGATCAGAGCCGCCGCCACCACCATGCCGACCACCGCCTTGAGATCGCCGATCTGCCGCATGAAGGATTGCAGGAACTGCTTCTCGCTCTGTGTGCGTGTCGGGTAGGGCGAATTGGCGAACTGCGCGTCGATCTTCGGCGCCAGGCTTTGCGGGTCGACACCCTCGGCCGGTATCACGACAAAGTTCTTTACCGTATCCGCCCCGTTCTGCCGCATCGCATTGAAATAGCCGTACTGTGCGATGGCGAAGTAGGTGTCGGTACTGGCCGTCTTGCCGGGAAAAATCCCGGCCACGGTAAAGGCCCAGTTGCGCGACCCGTCCTTCTGCACGTCGTGGAACCCGGTAATCGACACGCGGTCGCCGACCTGCCAGCCCATGGCACGCGCCAGCATCTGTCCGACCAGCAGTGCGTCGCGCTCTGCGCTCAGCCCCTCGATCATCGCCGGGTCAAGCCCCAGCTCCTGGCCAAAGACCCGATAGCCGCGCTCGGGGTCCACCGCGGTGACCACCGCGATGTTGTCCTCGGTCCCGACAAAACCGCGCATCCGCGCGCTGAAGGCCACGTCGTCCACCCCGTCGAGGGTTTCAAGCGTGTCGAGATACCGCACTGGCAGGCTCTGCGCGGCACTGGCACCGTTGGCGACCACCAGCCGACCCTGATCCACCGCTGCGCCACTAGCCCCGTTGAGGAAGGCCTGAAGAACCGCGTAGAGGGCGAAGGCGATCGTCACGGAGACAATCAGCAGGATCGTCCGGCCCGGCTTTCGCCAGGCATTCTTGGACGCCAATCCGAGGAAGGTCATGCGGCGACCTCGCGGCTTTCGAACACGCCCTTGTTCAGGAACAGGGTGCGGTCCGCGTAACGGGTGCTTTCCGGGTCATGGGTCACCATGACGATGGTCTTGCCCAGTTCCTTGTTCAGGAATTGCAGCATCTCCATGATCTCCGTCGCCGATTTGCGGTCCAGATCGCCCGTCGGTTCGTCACAGAGCAGCAACTGCGGGTCGGAAATCAGGGCGCGGGCGATGCCCACGCGCTGCTGCTGGCCGCCCGACAGTTGCGAGGGCAGGTGATGGGCGCGATCGCCGATCCCGACGAGATCCAGCACCGTCCGTATCCGCTCGCGCCGGCTGCGGGCGTTCAGCGGTTTCAGCAGCAGCGGGATTTCCACGTTCTGGGCCGCCGTCAGCATGGGCAGCAGGTTGTAGAACTGGAACACGATGCCGACATGCTGCGCGCGCCAGGCGGTCAGGGCGCCTTCGCCCATGCGGTGCAACTGCGAATTGCCGATGGTCAGCTTGCCGCGATCGGGACGGTCGATGCCGCCCAGCATGTTCAGGATCGTCGACTTTCCAGACCCCGAAGGCCCCATGACGGCGACGAATTCGCCCTGTTCAATGGTCAGGCTAAGATCCTGGAAGATCGGAACCGTCTGGCCGCCCATGCGGTAGCTCTTGTCGATCTCGGACAGGGTTATGAAGGATTGCAGACGGATAGGATCAGACATCGTCGTCGCCTTTGCGCTTTGGATGGGAAGTCAGGGAAAGCGGCCCCGTCGCCTTCTGGGGGCCTTCCTCAAGGAGAAGGGTCGCGCGTGCGGCCATGTTCGGCCGCAGGTCGGGCGGGGGCGCGTCCAGCACGACCGTCACGCGGATCGTGCCACGCTCTTTCGACAGGATCGGTGCGATCTCGGTCACGCGCCCGTGGAAGCTCTGGTCGGGCCAGGCGTCAAAACCGACCTCGGCCGCGATGCCGGTCGCCAGATCGCCGAGGCTGCGTTCGGCGATATCGACATCGACCATCAGGCTGGCGGGATCGAAGAGACGCAGCAAGACGTCGCTCTGGTCGCCGTAGGTGATCATGCCGGGCGCGGCGGTCAGGTCCGCGACGACGCCGCCAAAGGGCGCACGCACGGCGTAGTCCGCCAGATCAGTCCTGGCCGCGGCAAGGGCGGTTTCGGCGCTTGTCACGGCAAGCGTGGCGATCTCGGCTTCCATCCGGGCCATGTCGAGCGCATGGCCGGCATCGTCCGCCGCGCGCTGCGGGCCGACCTTGCGGGCGGCCAAAGCCTCGGCCCGCACGCGGTCCTTGACGGATTGCGTCACTGTCAGCGCCGCCTTCGCGGCCGCGAGCTGCGCCTCGCGCAGCGTCAGCTCAGCGCGCGCAACAGCGTCCTGCGCGGACCTGTCGTCAAGCCGGACAAGCACGGCGCCCGCCTTGACGACGGCCCCTTCGGTCACTTCGACCGACATGATCCGGGCGGGCAGCGGCGCGCCTAGCACAACATCCCGCCCGGCGCGACTATAGCCCGAGCCAAGAAGCTGCCTTGGCGCCGGAATAGCCGGAGCGGGCGCCGCCGTCGGGTCGGCCTGGGTCACCATCTCAGGCGCCGCCTCTGGCAGCTCCGCCGCCCCCGTCGCGGCGACCCCGAAATATGGCGTCAGCAACGTCGCGGCCTTGAGCCGGGCAAAATCCAGGGCCGCGTGGCCCGGTTGCGTCAGACTGGCGCCATAGCCGGTAGCGCCAATCCCGATCAGCACGGCGATAGTCCGGGGCCATACGGCCCGGCGCTGGCCCTTTTCGGCGCCCTCATCGACGCGGGCGGCCACGGGCTCCTGTTCGAGCGAGAGCGAACGGAGCTGGGCGGCCATATGGGTGATATTTGTGCTTTGTGCGGTCATGAGGCCAGAATGCCCAAGGCCCTGCCCCGCTGCGTCCTAAATACCAGCGCCGCCTTCCTGTATCACGATCCAGAACGGGAAACCGAATGCTGGACATGTGAAGATGCCAAGCCGGGAGAGGGCCTAAATCATGCATTTTATTGAATTTACTACGAAAATTAAGATGCCCGGCCCCCTCGATCAAGGCGCGGTTCCTAAAACCCGCCTTCCAGGACCGGACGGACCAAGATCACGATGTCGTCCCGACCCGCCCCTTTCAAGGTCGAACCACCAGCGCCCGTGATGGTTTATTGGGCATCGGGGCGCCCGGGGCGGGGCAGCCCGCCCGCCTGCTTTCCCGTAACGCTCGCCCGACAAGGACCCTTTCCCATGACCGACTATTCCGCGCAGATCATCGAAGCCATCTGTGAGATCGATGAGACCCGCAGCCCCGGGTCGCTTGGCCCGCAAACCCGGTTCGAGGCCGACCTCGGCTTTGACAGCGGCAGCTTTATCGAGCTTTTCCTGATCCTCGAGGAAACCGTCGAGGGCTTCACTCTCGGTTCCGCCCGTCTCGCGCCCGAGGATTTCAGCACCATTCAGGCGCTCTCCGATTTCATTGTCCGCCGCATGATCGAGCTTCGGGTCGCGGCATGACCTGCGCCGTGACGGCACATCTCTCCTTGCGCGCGGTCTTCGACCGTTTCGCTGGGCATACCGGTCTTGCCTACTGGCACGAGGACGGCCAGCTGAGCTATCGTGACCTGCACAACGCCGCTTCACGCCTTGCCGCCCGTCTGGCGGGGAACGGCAGCGGGCCCGTCCTGATCCACGGCCATAAGGACCGCCGCTTCCTCATCGCCTATTGGGCCTGCCTGCTCTCGGGCCGGACCATCGTCCCGGTGGAACTGGACCAAAGGTCCGAGCGTATCCGCCAGATTGCCCGCGTCAGCGGCGCGACACTGGCACTTTTCGCGGCCCCGGGATCTCTGCCCGGCCGGGTTGGCGACCTGCCCGCCTGGCCGGTCGAGATTGAGGCCCCCGCACCCGGCTGGGTCCATGTCGATGGCATCGCGTCGGACGCCGCACCCGTTCTTCCCGAAATCCGCGACACTGCAGCCGCCTATGTCCTGTTCTCCTCAGGCACGACCGGCCAGCCCAAGGGCATCGCAATTTCCTACGGCAACCTCGCGGATTTCGCCGATTGGGCCGGGACGCTCCTGGCCGGGATGGACCCCACCGGCTGCATCAGCGGCAATGTGCGCTACTGCTTTGACGTCTCCCTGTTCGAGATGTGGTTTGCATGGCTGAGCCTGCGCCCGATCGTCGCCCCCGACCATCGCGACATCTTCAACATCCGCAAGCACCTGGACCGCTATCGCGACCACAAGCTGACCACCTGGGTTTCGACCCCCGCGCTTGCGCTGCACTGGCTGAAGGACCGCCGCTTCGACGCCGGAACCCTGCCCGACCTGCACACCATGCTGTTTTGCGGCGAGGTCCTTACCAAGTCCCTCGTCGAAACCCTCTGGTCCCGCTTCCCCGGCCTGCGGATCATCAACACCTACGGTCCGACGGAATGCACCGTCGCCGTCACCTCGATCGAGATCCGGCCCGAGCATCTGGCCGACAGCCGCCCCCTGCCCATTGGCCCGCCCCGCACGGGTACCCGCCTGCGCCGCGCCTCGGCCGCATCGGGCCTCGACGAGTTGATTATCGAGGGGAAATCGGTCGGGCTCGGCTATCTTGGCGATCCCGAAAGACAGGCCAGCGCCTTTCCGGCAGCCGCGACCTACCGAACCGGAGACTGGGGCGACTGTGACGGGATGGGAAACTGGTTTTTCGCCGGGCGCAAGGACCGCGAGATCAAGCTTAACGGCTACCGGATCGACCTTAACATCCTGGAAGCCGCGCTGCGCGGCATCGACGGGGTCAAGGATGCCGTTGTAGACCTGCACCCCAATGGCAAGCAACTGCGCGCCTTCCTGCTCGGGCCGACCGGGCGAGACGCGCTGCTGGCCATCGGGCGCCGGTTGGGACGGGATATGGCGCCGCATATGGTACCGAAACTATGGTACGGTGCGGACGGGTTCGAAATGAACGCGAATTCCAAGCTCGATCGCGGGCGCTTCGTCGAGCGGATGGAGGGCGGCACGCCCGCCGTTTATGTCGAGCGCGAGACGTCCGGGACCGTCGCGGCCGAATGACGCCCCCGTCCCTGCCGCGCCCCGGACCGGGTACGACATATCAGGGTCATGTCCCGACCGGCTTGAAGGCCAGATCCCGGGCCAGCTCGGCCTGGAAGCGTTGCAGAGGCGTGTTTTCACCGCTGTCGCCGTTCTTGCGAAATTCGCTCGGGCTCATTCCGACGATCCTCTGGAACTCGCGGTTGAAGTTCGACTTGGTATTGAATCCAACCTCATAGAGGATCTCGGTGATCGTGGCCTTGTCGTTAAGCAGCAGATGCGCAGCCTCGGCGACACGGAACATGTTGATGTATTGCGACACATTCATCGCCCGCTGGCTGTTCACCGCCGACGATATGTGCCGGGATGAGATCACGAGCTTGCGCGAAAGCTTGTCGAGGCTAAGTTCCGGGTCGCGATAGAGCTTTCGCTCGGCGATCGCGGCATCCATCTTGCGAAGCAATTCCAGGGCCGTCTCGGCTGTGTCCGGCGCCTCATCCGATTGCGCCGCAGCCAGCGGCCGGGATGACAGCGGCTGGGGCCTCGGTCCCTGCTGGAGCGACCGCGCCGGCCGGTGGATGTCCAACGGGCGGTTCACGAAGATCACCGATGCGGCCAGGAACAGCAGAATGGCGGTGTTGGTGATACCGATGAGCTGCGGCGCGAAGCTGCCGCCATTGCTGCGCATGTCCAGCGCCACCGCAATATCTACAGCCGCGGAAAGCAGCAACCCGCCCCCGGCGATACAATAGGCCACGCCGGTCTGCACCACCCCTTCGAAAGGTACGCGGTCGCGCCATTCGAGGTCCGAGGTCAGCCCCAGCATGACGAGCGCCCCGCCAAAGCCGACATAGACCAGCAGCAGAACCGCATCGACAAGGTTCAGCCCAAGGGCCGGCGAAACCATGACCAGCACGGCGGGCAGGAAATAAAGCACCTGCCGCTCTACGGGTTCTTCCGCCGCGGCGGTCGAGACCATCCGCCGCATGCTCATCAGGACCAGAGGCGGAATGATCGTTGCCAATGTCGCCTGGACCAGCAGCAGATCGGTGATGCCGTAGGTCCAGCGCAGGCCAACCAGAACGGATTGGATGAAGATAAGGCTTAGGGTGAGCTTGGGCAGTTTCGAGATTTGGTCACGGTATCGGACCGCAACCCATAAAAGCAAGCCCGCCAGAATGAAGGCAAACAAAAACGAGATTGGAATCGACACCATAGCAATGGTCCTGTGCAACTCAAAACAACCTAAGATGGAGAGACCCCGGTTACAATGAAAGATTCTTGAAGGTTCGACGACCGTCCTGTGCCGTGCAGGCCGGGCGTTGGCGATGCGATGCCACAACCATGATAAGCGGGATGGGGACCGGGGCGCGGGCAGAACCTGATGGTTGGGTGGATCTGCCGAGGTTGTCACCTTAACGCGCCGACCGCGTCCTGAAGCGCTCCTGCACCGGTCACCGATTGGCTGCTTTGTCCTGGCGATCTGACCGTCTGGTTTGAGGAAAGGGGCTGGCGATACGCGCCAGCGCCTGGTCGCTGCCGATCAGCGTGTCATCAACCTCGGGCGCGCCGCTGCCCTGCCCCTGGGGGAGTATGGAGTGCCATGCACTACCCTCCCTTCAGGACCGGGCCATGCGCAGATCGGCGCCGCTGATATCCCCCGCCGCGATCAATGCGCCGACGAAGTCCCGTGCCGCCCGCGCCCAGGCGGCCTTTTCCATAGCCGCGGCGATCTGCGGGCGGACGGCGGCGAACGGCAGCACCGCGCCTTCCGCCAGCGCGTCCATGCGCACGATGTGATAGCCATGCCGGGTCAGGATCGGCGCGCCGGTGGTTTCGCCATCGGCAAGGCCGCGCAGGACGGTCTCGAATTCCGGAACGGTGTCGCCGGGGCCAAGCTGGCCCAATGCCCCGCCCGAAGATTTCGATCCGCAATCGCTATGCGTCGCCGCAAGGGTCGCGAAATCGCCGGGACGCTGGCGAAGCGCAGCCATCACCGCATCGGCCCTGGCGCGGGCCTGACGCACCGCCCCCTCATCGCGCGGGTCGCAGGCGAAAAGGATATGCGACACCTCCCATAACGGCGGCGCGCGGAAACGGGACGGGTCGCGCGCCCATTCGGCGTGGATCGCCGCCTCGTCGGGCGATGCGACGCTGACCGCCAGGTCGAGAAGGCCCCGGATCAGGGCCTCCTCTTCGGTTTCGAAGCGGCCGGGGCCGGCCTCGGCCGGTTCCGCGCTCAGGCCACGCCGCCGGGCTTCCTGCAACAAAAGCGTCCGCACGGCGACGGCATTGGCGGCCTTGCGCCAGGCGATGCCGGGCTTGCCCTTGGGGGCGTCGTGGTTCTGGACCTCGGCCGCGACCGCCGCATGGGGGACGACCTCACCGTTCACGACCAGATCGGGGAAAAGTACCGCGCCCATCCCCGTCACTCCGCCGGTTTGCGGGTCAGGGGCGCCCTGCCCGCCCGCGACGGCGTCACCGGCCCTGCGTGCTGCGGCAGGGCTTCGGTGCGGCGCGAGCGCACGATCTGATAGCCCGGCCGCCAGAGATAGCGCACCGGCGCCGAGAGCATGTGAACCAGCCGCGAGAACGGGAAGAGGACGAAGATCGTCAGCCCCAGGAAGATATGCAGCTGGAAGATGATCGACGCGCCCTCGGTATAGCGTGCCGCGTTCGGGTCGAAGGTGAAGATGCCCTGCGCCCAGTGCATGAAGCGCACCATCTCTTCCCCGTCGAGATGCTGAAGCGACACGAGGATCGTCAGCAGGCCAAGCGCCAGTTGCGCCAGAAGCAGGGACAGGATCACGATGTCCATCGTGCTTGAGGTGGCGCGGATGCGCGGATCGGCCAGACGGCGCTGGATCAGGATGATCCCCCCGGTCAGCGCCATGATCCCGGCGACACCGCCGACGGCGACGGCCAGCACCTGTTTCGCACCATGGCTGATGCCGAACAGCTCGATCAGCCAAAGCGGCGTCAGAAGGCCGAAGAAATGTCCGAAGAAGATCACCAGAACGCCGACATGAAAGAGGACGGAACCAAGGATCAGCTGCCTGCGCCGCAGAAGCTGCGAGGAGGAGCTTTTCCAGGTGAAGGGATCGCGTTCATACCGCGCGACCGAGCCGACCAGCAGGACGGCGAGCGCGATATAGGGATAGATACCGAAGATGAAGTTGTGCATGTGTCCTCTCCGTTACTCGGCGGCCAGGTCGGGCGCGGGCTTGGCGGGCATGTCCATCCGGGCGAGCATGTCGCGCACCTGCGGGCAGCCGGCATTGGGGTCGGGACCAAAGCGGACCTCGCTTTCCTCCCAGACGGCGTCGAGCGCCTCAAGGTCGTTCGGATCGGCCTCGGGCTGGGCGAGGAGGTCCTGAACGATCTCCGCATCCGCCGTGCCGCCCGCAAGCTGGGTCAGCGCGGCGAAAACGGCGGTATAGGCGCTGTCGCGGCGCAGAAGCCGTTCGCGCAGGACTTCGAAGATATGTGCCGCATCTGCCAGCACCTCACGCGCCTCACCCTCAGGCCGGGTGGCAAGGAATTCCAGCAGCACAGGCAGGTGGTCGGGCAATTCGCTGGTCGCCGGATCGAAGCCGCCCTCGCGGTAGGTTTCGACCAGCGACACCATCGCCCCGCCCCGGTCCCGGCTTTCGCCATGGACATGTTCGAAGAGGTTGAGCGAGAGCGTGCGCGAGCGGTCGAAGAGCATGACGTATTGCTCCTCCAGCTCATAGATATCGCTCGCCGCCAGCGCTTCCACCAGCGGGCGCAGGTCGCGCCGGGCCACCGCCGTCAGGCGGGTTTCGGCGGCCAGGGCACCGCCGATCTCCGGCATCGCCCGCTGCAGATCGCGGGTCGGGTAGCTGAGAAGCAGCGACAGCGCCTTCAGTGTGCGGTCTTTCAGTCGGGCGGTCATTTCCTGATCTCCTCGGGCATGCGCAGGGGTTTCTTCGACCCGCCGAAGAGCGAGCCCTTGGAGATGCCGGTCGAACAGCCGTTGCCATCGGTAAAACCGCATCCGCCGCGCAGGTCATAGGCCTCTTCGACCTGTTCGCGGTGGGTGGTGGGGATGACGAAACGGTCCTCGTAATCGGCCAGCGCCATGATCTTGTACATATCCTCGATCACCCGGCCCGACAGGCCGACGCGGGCGGCGATGCCTTCGTCGATCACGCCGTCGATGGTCTTCGCCCGCATATAGGCGCGCATCGCCAGCATCCGTTCCAGCGCCTGAGCCACCGGCGCCTCATCCCCCGCCGTCAGCATGTTGGCGAGGTATTTCAGCGGGATGCGCAGGTTGCGGACATCCGGCATCGCGCCGTCCATGCCGATCGCGCCGGCCTCGGCCGCGTTCTGGATCGGGGAAAGCGGCGGGATGTACCAGACCATCGGAAGGGTGCGGTATTCGGGATGCAGCGGGAAGGCCACCTTCCACTCCATCGCCATCTTCCAGATCGGGCTTTGCTGCGCCGCCTTGATCCAGTCTTCGGGAATGCCGTCGGCCCGCGCCGTTTCGATGATCACGGGATCGTTCGGGTCAAGGAAAACGCCAAGCTGGGCGTCGTAAAGATCGGTCGTGGCGGCGGCATTCGCGGCCTCTTCGATCTTGTCGGCGTCATAAAGCATCACGCCGATATAGCGGATGCGCCCGACGCAGGTTTCCGAACAGACCGTCGGGTTGCCGCTTTCGATCCGGGGGTAGCACAGCGTGCATTTCTCGGACTTGCCGGTCGACCAGTTGTAATAGACCTTCTTGTAGGGGCAGCCCGACACGCACATGCGCCAGCCCCGGCATTTCTCCTGGTCGATCAGGACGATGCCGTCCTCTTCGCGCTTGTAGATCGCGCCCGACGGGCAAGAGGCCGCGCAGGCCGGGTTCAGGCAGTGTTCGCACAGCCGGGGGAGATACATCATGAAGGTGTTCTCATATTCCCCGTAGATCTGCTTCTGCACCCCTTCGAAGTTGTAGTCCTGGCTGCGTTTTGAAAATTCGCCGCCCAGGATTTCGTCCCAGTTCGGGCCCTTCTCGATCTTCTCCATCCGCTGGCCGGTGATCTTCGAGCGCGGCCGCGCGGTCGGGAAGGCCTCCATCTCGGGCGCGGATTTCAGGTGGTCGTAGTCGAAGTCGAACGGTTCGTAATAGTCGTCGATCTCCGGCAGGTCGGGGTTGGCGAAGATGTTGGCCAGGATACGCCATTTCGCGCCCTGCTTGGGCTGAAGCTTGCCCGATTTCGTCCGCTCCCAGCCGCCGTTCCAGCGCTTCTGGTTTTCCCAGTCGGTCGGATAGCCGGTGCCGGGCTTGGTCTCCACGTTGTTGAACCAGGCGTATTCGACACCGTCGCGGCTGGTCCAGACGTTCTTGCAGGTGACAGAGCAGGTGTGGCACCCGATGCATTTGTCGAGGTTCAGCACCATGCCGATTTGTGCGCGAATTCTCATTCCGCGGCCTCCTTCTGGGTCGCTTCGCGGTCAAGCCAGTCGACCTTCCGCATTTTCCTGACGATGACGAATTCATCCCGGTTCGATCCGACGGTGCCGTAATAGTTGAAACCGTAGGACTGATGGGCATAGCCGCCGATCATATGCGTGGGCTTCAGCACCGCGCGGGTGACGGAGTTGTGGATACCGCCGCGCTTGCCGGTCTTTTCGGACCCCGGCGTGTTCACGATCTTCTCCTGCGCGTGGTACATGAAGGTCGTGCCGTCCTTCATCCGCTGGCTCACCACCGCCCGCGCCGTGAGCGCGCCGTTGGTGTTGTAAAGCTCCACCCAGTCGTTATCGACGATCCCGGCCGTCTTGGCGTCATTCTCCGAAATCCAGATCACCGGACCGCCCCGGTTCAGCGTCAACATCAACAGGTTGTCGGTATAGGTGGAGTGGATGCCCCATTTCTGGTGCGGGGTGATGAAGTTCAGCACGACATGGGGCTGGCCCCGGTCGGTGTTAACGGCCTCGGTGATGGTTTTCAGATCCACCGGCGGTCGGTAGGACATGAAGCCTTCGCCGAAGGCGCGCATCCACAGGTGATCCTGGTAAAGCTGCTGGCGCCCGGTCAGCGTGCGCCAGGGGATCAGTTCATGGACGTTGGTGTAACCGGCGTTATAGCAGACCTCCTCGCTTTCGATGCCGGACCAGGTGGGGGACGAGATGATCTTGCGCGGCTGCGCGGCGATGTCGCGGAAGCGGATCTTCTCATCCTCCTTGGGCAGGGCAAGGTGGGCGTGTTCGCGGCCCGTGGCCTTCGACAGCGCCTCCCACGCCTTCACGGCGACCTCGCCATTGGTCTCGGGGGCAAGCATCAGGACGACCTCGGTCGCGTCGATGTCGGTCACGATTTTCGCGCAGCCTTCGGCGGGTCCGTCCTGCCAGACACCGTTCAGCTTGCGCAGCGCCTCGACCTCATGGTCGGTCTTCCAGCCGATCCCCTTGCCGCCATTGCCAAGCTTGTCCAAAAGCGGCCCAAGCGCCACGAAACGGTCGTAGATCGCCGTATAGTCGCGTTCGACCGCGATATAGTTCGGCGCGGTCTTGCCGGGGATCAGGTCGCATTCGCCGCGCTTCCAGTCCTTGACCTGATCCTGCGCCACCTCGGCGGGCGTGTCGTGCAGGATCGGCAGCGCGACGATGTCGGTTTCCTGCCCAAGGATCTCGGGCGCGACCTCCTGGAACTTCTTCGCGATGGACTTGAAGATTTCCCAGTCCGACTTCGATTCATAGGCCGGGTCCACCGCCGCCTGAAGCGGGTGGATGAAGGGGTGCATGTCGGAGGTGTTGAGGTCGTTCTTCTCATACCAACTCGCCGTCGGCAGGACGATGTCGGAATAGACGCAGGTCGTGGACATGCGGAAGTCGATCGTCACCAGAAGATCAAGCTTGCCCTTCGGCGCATCGTCGTGCCAGACGGCCTCTTTCGGCTTTTGCCGCCCCTCCTCGCCCAGATCCTTGCCAAGGACGCCGTTATCGGTGCCAAGCAGATGGCGCAGGAAGTATTCATGCCCCTTGCCCGACGACCCCAGAAGGTTCGAGCGCCAGACAAAAAGGTTGCGCGGCCAGTTTTCCGGTGCGTCCGGGTCCTGGCAGGACATTTCCAGCGCGCCGGACGTCAACTGTTCGGCCACATAGGCGGGGACGTCCTTGCCCGCCGCCTTGGCGGCCTTCGCCACTTCAAGCGGGTTGGTCCTCAACTGCGGCGCCGAGGGCAGCCACCCCATCCGCTCGGCGCGGATGTTGTAGTCGATCATGGAGATGTCCCAGTCGCCCTCGGGCGCGGTTGGCGACAGGATTTCCCCCGCCGTCAGGGTTTCATACCGCCACTGGTCGGCATGGGCGTACCAGGCAGAGGTAGAGTTCATGTGCCGCGGCGGGCGGCCCCAGTCGAGCGCGAAGGCCAGGGGCAGCCAGCCGGTCTGCGGGCGCAGCTTTTCCTGGCCGACATAATGGCTCCACCCGCCGCCGGACTGGCCCACGCAGCCGCACATCACCAGCATGTTGATGATGCCGCGATAGTTCATGTCCATGTGGTACCAGTGGTTCAGACCGGCCCCGAGGATGACCATCGACTTGCCGCCCGTCTTTTCGGCCGTCTGGGCGAATTCGCGGGCGACATGGACGATCTTGTCGCGCGCCACGCCGGTGATCTTCTCGGCCCAGGCGGGCGTACCGGGAACATCGGCGTCATAGATCTTGGCGACCCAGTCACCGCCCAGCCCGCGATCAAGCCCGTAATTGGCGCAGAAAAGGTCAAAGACCGTGGCGACCCTGACATTGCCTGCCGCCGTCCTGATCGTCTTGACCGGGACGTTGCGCGGCAGCACGTCGGGATGGGTCTGGCCGGTCGCGAAGGCCGGGGTGGCGGCGCCACCGAAATAGGGGAAATCGACGGTCGCGACGCTGTCGTGATCCTCATCGAGGATGAAGGACATCTTCAGCCGCGTGTCCGCCTTTCCGGCCCGCTCCTCAAGGTTCCATTCGCCCTGATCGCCCCAGCGATAGCCGACAGAGCCGTTCGGCGCGACCAGCCCGCCCGAGACCTCATCCCAGGCGACGGTCTTCCATTCGGGGTTGTTTTTCGCGCCAAGCTTGCCCTTCAGGTCATCGGCGCGCAGGAAGCGGCCGGGAACCAGACGGCCGTCCTTTTCCTCAAGCTTCACCAGCATGGGAAAGTCGGAATACTTGCGGCAGTAGTCCTCGAAATACTCCGCCTGCCGGTCGAGGTGGAATTCCCTGAGGATGACGTGGCCGAAGGCCATGGCCAGCGCCGCGTCGGTCCCCTGCTTGGGGTTCAGCCAGACATCGCCGAATTTCGCCGCCTCGGAATAGTCGGGGCAGATCACCGCCGACTTGGTGCCACGATAGCGCGCCTCGGTATAGAAATGCGCGTCCGGGGTGCGCGTCTGCGGCACGTTGGAGCCCCAGAGAAGAAGGTAGCCCGCATTGTACCAGTCGGCTGATTCCGGCACGTCGGTCTGTTCGCCCCAGGTCATCGGCGAGGCGGGCGGCAGGTCGCAATACCAGTCGTAGAAGGACATGCAGGTCCCGCCCAGAAGCGACAGGTAGCGGGTGCCTGCGGCGTAGGAAATCATCGACATCGCCGGAATGGGCGAAAAGCCGAAGATCCGGTCGGGGCCGTATTTCTTCGCCGTATAGGCATTGGCGGCCGCGACGATCTCTGTCGCCTCGTCCCAGCTTGCGCGCACGAAACCGCCCTTGCCCCGCGTCGTGACGTAGGACGACCGCAGGATCGGGTCGGACTGGATCGCGGTCCAGGCCTCGATCGGGGTCTTGGTCTGGCGCAGCTCACGCCAGACCTTCATCAGCCGCCCCCGGACCAGCGGGTTCTTCACCCGGTTGGCGGAATAAAGATACCAGCTGTAGGAGGCGCCACGCGCACAACCGCGCGGTTCGTGATTGGGCAGACCGGCGCGGGTCCGGGGATAGTCGGTCTGCTGGGTTTCCCAGGTGACGATCCCCGACTTGACGTAGATCTTCCACGAACAGGACCCGGTGCAGTTCACCCCGTGGGTTGATCGCACGATCTTGTCGTGGCGCCAGCGGTTCCGGTAGGTGTCTTCCCAGCCCCGGTTTTCCTTCGTGACCTGTCCGTGGCCACCGGAGAACTGCTCCAGCTCCCTGGACTGAAGAAAGTTCAGACGGTCGAGCAGATTGCTCATGGCGTTTCCTTTCCTATTGCGCAGGCTGGGCGAGGCGGGCCGCCCGGCCATGTTCGATGTCATGCAGAAGACCGCCCCGGCGCGTGTAGTAGAGCCAGGTCAGGACAAGGCAGAGGACGTAGAAGCCGAGAAAGCCCCAAAGTGCCGCGACCGGGCCGCCGGTGACGGCGATCGAGGTGCCGTAGGCCTTGGGGATGAAGAAGGCGCCATAGGCCGCGATCGCGCTGGTAAAGGCGATGATCGCCGCACTTTCACGCTCTGCCTGACGGCGGGTCGCCTGCGCGTCCAGATCCGGCATCAGGCGCGGGATCTCTTTCCCCATGATCGCGGGGATCATCTGGAAGGTCGATGCGTTGCCGACCCCGGTCAGGAAGAAAAGCGCCATGAACGAGGCGAAGAAACCCCAGAACGCCCCGGGCTGTTCCTTGATGCCAAGGAAGAAGATCACCCCGAAGACGGCCACGATCATGCCCGCGAAGGTCCAGAACGTCACCCGCCCGCCGCCGAAGCGATCGCTGACCCAGCCCGTTCCCGCGCGGCTCAGCGCGCCGACAAGGGGGCCAAGGAAGACATATTGCAGGGCGTTGACGTCGGGGAACATCAGCTTTGTCAGCAGCGGGAAGCCCGCCGAATAGCCGATGAAGCTGCCGAAGGTGCCGGTGTAGAGGATGCACATGATCCAGTTGTGGAAGCGCGAGAAGATGATCGCCTGTTCGGCGAAGCTCGCCTTCGCATCGGCGATGTCATCCATGCCCATCCAGGCCGCGATGGTGGAAATCAGGATGAACGGCACCCAGACGAAACCCGCGTTCTGCATGAAAAGCTGGCCGCCGTCAGACAGCGGTTGCGGGTCGCCCCCCATGGCGCCGAAGACGCCGGTGGTGATGACGATCGGCACCAGAAACTGCATGACCGACACGCCGAGGTTTCCAAGCCCCGCATTCAGCGCCAGCGCGTTACCCTTTTCGGCCTTCGGGAAGAAGAAGGCGATATTGGCCATGGACGAGGCGAAGTTGCCGCCGCCGAAGCCGCACAGAAGCGCGAGGACAAGGAAGATGAAGTAGGGCGTTTCGGGGTTCTGCACCGCATAGCCGATGCCCATCGCAGGCAGGAGAAGCGAGGCGGTGGAGATCGTCGTCCACAGCCTGCCGCCAAAGATCGGCACCATGAAGCTGTAGAAGATCCTCAGCGTCGCGCCCGACAGGCCCGGCAGCGCTGCCAGCCAGAACAACTGGCCCGGCGTGAAGTCGAAGCCAATGGCGGGCAGTTTCGCCACCACGACCGACCAGACCATCCAGACCGAGAAGGCCAGAAGCAGCGCCGGGATCGAGATCCAGAGGTTGCGCCGGGCGATCCTGCGGCCGGTCGTGTCCCAGAACCCTGCATCCTCCGGGCGCCAGTCCTGAAGCGCGCCGGACATGACCGTCTGGCCCGGAACGTGGATCGGGGCCATTTCCGGCAGTTCCGGCAGGGTATCGAGTTCCACGCCGCGCGCCTTGCGCTCCATCGCGCGGATCGACATGTGCATCCAGCCGAGCGAGACCGCGACGATCAGGAAGAGAAGCGCGAAGCAGCTTGTGTAGATCCCGGTCAGATCCAGCAGCGCACCGAAGGCCAGCGGCAGGATGAAACCGCCAAGACCGCCGATCATGCCCACAAGGCCGCCGACCGCGCCGACATGCTTGGGGTAATAGACCGGAATGTGCCGGTAGACCGCCGCCTTGCCGAGCGACATGAAGAAGCCCAATGCAAAGGCCGTCACCACGAAGGGCCAGAAGTCCATCTCGGTCGAAAAGGTGATGACGCCGTTCTTGCCGGTGATGACATAGTCGGTCGGCGGATAGGACAGCATGAAGAGCAGGATCAGCGAGAAGCCGAGGCTCCAGTACATCACCGCGCGGGCGCCGAAGCGGTCAGAGAGGTGGCCTCCATAGGCCCGGAACACCGAGGCGGAAAGCGAGAAGGCCGCCGCCGACATACCTGCCGTTTCGATATCCAGGTGATAGACGTCGACAAGGTAATGCGGCAGCCAGAGCGCCAGCGCGACGAAGGCCCCGAAGACGAAGAAATAGTAAAGCGAGAAGCGCCAGACCTGAAGGTTCTTCAGCGGCGCGAATTGCTCGGCGAGGCTGGGTGCGCGCATCCCTTTCGCGCGACGTTCCACCAGTTCCGGGTCATCTTTCGCGAAGATGAAGAAGAGGATGCCCATCAGGATGATGCCGATCGCCCAGACATGGGCGACGCCGTGCCAGCCATAGGCAACCAGCACGAAGGGGGCGACGAACTTGGTCACGGCGGCGCCGACATTGCCCGCCCCGAAGATGCCAAGCGCGGTCCCCTGCTTGCCCGCCGGATACCAGCGCGACACATAGGCGACGCCGATGATGAAGGACCCGCCCGCAAGCCCGATGCCAAGCGCGGCGATCAGGTACATCGGGTAGGTATGCGCCCAGGTCAGCATCCAGGTCGCCAGACCCGTCAGCACCATCTGCGCCGAAAAGACAATCCTTCCGCCCCATTTCTCGGTCCACACCCCAAGGAACAGCCGCGTGAGAGAGCCGGTCAGGATCGGCGTGGCGACAAGAAGGCCGAACTGAAACTCGTTCAGCGACAGCTCCTGCTTGATCGCGACACCGATGATCGAGAAAATCGTCCAAACGGCAAAGCAGACCGTAAAGGCCACCGTGCTTAGCCCCAAAGCCCGGTTCTGGTCCGGGTGTGAGACTCCGTCGAGTGTGTGCATGACCATCCCTCCAAGGATCGGATTGCGCGCGATCCGCGATCGCGGGCTTGCGGCACACCTGCGCCGGGCGTGGCGGGGGAAACTTGATCTGGATCATAAACGGGCAATAAACATAGCAAAATAAATGGGTTACAGAAATTCGTCATGCGCGACACCGGAACTTGTCAAGGCCGGCCGCCGCAAATCCGAAACCTCTTCTTGACATTTATCAATTTTTAGATGGACTCTCCGCCCATGCGAACCGCACTCCGATCAGAGCGACCCGACTCTCATTTCGAGGACATTCGAGGCCTGCACCTCTTCTCCGAAATGTCGGAAGAGAGCTTTCTGACGTTGATGCGCGGCTCCTACGTCCAGAACTTCCCGCCGCAGGTCGAGCTTGTGACGGAGGGGGAGCAAAGCGACTTCCTGCATGTCCTCGTCGACGGGTCGGTAGAGATGCTGTCCTCCTGGAACGGGCGCGAGACGGTGATGGCCACGGTGCGGCCGATCTCCACCTTCATCCTGGCGGCAACGATCCGCGACGCGCCCTACCTGATGTCGGCGCAGACCCTGGAAAAAAGCCGGATCGTCCTGATTCCGAGCGAGGATGTGAGGGATGTCTTTGAGGAAGACGTGAACTTCGCCCGCTCCATCATCGCGGAGCTGGCGCAGTGTTATCGGTCGGTGGTCAAGAATATAAAGGACCTGAAGCTTCGCACCTCTCTTGAACGGCTGGCGAACTATCTGCTGCGGGAGCAGCACCGCCAGAAGGCCGGGGACAGCTTCGACCTGCCGATCGACAAGCGCCGCCTTGCCTCACGGCTTGGCATGACGCCGGAAAACCTCAGCCGGGCGTTCAAGAACCTGCAAGGTTACGGGGTCGAGGTGCGCGGCGGACGGATCACCATCACCGACCCGGCCGAGCTTGAGCGGTTCGCCAAGCCCGATCCGCTGATCGACGACAAATCGGCCTGACCGTCCGGGTTAACCGCCCTTCAACTGCTGCATCAGGTAGACCTCGCTGTCCGGCCTGACGGGGGCGCTGCGGTTCTTCGCAATCACCTCCCCGTCCACGGCGACAGAGATCCCCGCGTCGATGAAAGGCTTCAGGTCTGGATGCGCCGCGATGAGCGCATCCAGAACCTCACCGATGGTTGTGCCTTCAACCTCGACCGTGGCGATGCCATCGGTAAAGCGTGTCAGGCCGGACCAGAGGTTGACCTCGACCATCCGTGATCAGCCCCTGGCCTTGATGGCGGCCAGGACCTTGGGCGGCGACATCGGCAGTTCGCGCAGCCGCACGCCGGTGGCGGCTGCAACGGCGCTGGCGATGGCGGGCAAGGGCGGCGTGATGCCGGTCTCGCCCACGCCGCGCACGCCGTAGGGGTGGCCGGGGTTCGGCACCTCGACGATGACCGTGTCGATCATCGGCAGGTCCGAGGCGACGGGAATGCGGTAGTCGAGGAAGACGGTGTTCTGCAACCGCCCGTCCTTGCCATAGATGTAGCTTTCGTTCAGCGCCCAGCCGATCCCCTGCGCGGCGCCGCCCTGATACTGGCCCTCGACATAGGCCGGGTGGATCGCGCGGCCCGCATCCTGCACCACCAGATAGCGCAGGATCGTGGTCCGCCCGGTTTCGGGGTCGACCTCCACATCGACGACATGGGTGCCAAAGCTGGCGCCGACACCGCCCATCGTGATCTCATGGTGGCCAGAGATCGGGCCGCCCGTCGATCCCATCTTGCCCGCGATCTCACGCAGGCTCATCGGCGGGAACTTTCCGGCGTTGGGTCCTGCGGGTTGCGCCGCGCCATCGGCCCATTCCACGGCCTCGGCGTCGATGCCCCAGTCGGCGGCGGCGCGCTTGCACAGTTCCCGGATCGCCTGACCGGCGGCCTCATACATCGCCTTGCCGTTCGAATGCGTGGCGCGGCTGCCATGGGTCGGTTCATTGACGCCAAGCGCGCCGGTTTCGACCACGTTCACCCGCACATCGTCATAGTCGATGCCGAAGGTTTCCGCCGTCATCAGCGCGATGGAGGCGCGGCTGCCGCCGATGTCCGGTGTGCCGACAGAGACCTGCACGGTCCCGTCCTCACCGATGGCGACAGAGACGGAGGTCTCCCCGCCATGGTTGAACCAGAAGCCCGAGGCGACGCCGCGGCCCTGATTGGGGCCAAGCGGGGCGGCGTAGTTGGGATGCGCCTTGGCGGCCTCCAGCGTCTCTACCAGGCCGATCTGGTTGAACTTCGGACCATAGCTCGACTTGGTGCCTTCCTTCGCGCCGTTGGTCAGGCGCACGTCGATCGGGTCAAGGCCCAGTTCGCGCGACATCTCATCGACAAGGCTTTCGACCGCGAAGGCCGCCATGGGCGAGCCGGGCGCGCGGTAGGCGGCCGCTTTCGGGCGGTTCGCCAGCACCTCATAGGCTTCGTGATGCACGTTCGGCATGTCATAGCAGGCAAAGGCGCAAGGCAGCGCCTCGCCGATCGGGGACATGCCGGGGAAGGCCCCGCCTTGCATGCGGAAGCTGACCGTGCCTGCGGTGATGCGACCGTCCTTCTTCATGCCGATCTTGACGTCCATGGAGGCCGAGGCGGTCGGCCCGGTGGCGCGCAGCACCTCGGACCGGCTCATCACCAGCTTTACCGGACGCCCCCCGGCCTTGCGGCTGAGGGCAAGCGCCAGCGGCTCCATGAAGATCGTCGTCTTGCCGCCAAAGCCGCCGCCGATCTCGGACGGGGTGACGCGCAGCTGCGATGCCTCGGTGCCAAGCACGGCCGCGCACATGCGGCGGACATACCACTGGCCCTGGGTGCAGACCCACATCTCACCCTTGCCGTCGGCGCCCATCTGGCCGACGCAGGCATGGGGCTCGATATAGCCCTGATGGGTGGCTTCGGTCTTGTAGGTTTCCTCCCGCACCAGATCGGCCTCGGCAAAGCCCGCCGCGACATCGCCATGGCCGAACTCGATATAGCGCGTCACGTTGCCGGGGGCGCCTTTCGGCACGGAATGGTCGGCCAGGCCGGGACGGATCACCGGCGCGTCGGCGCGGAAAGCGTCATCGACGTCGATCACATGGGGCAGGACCTCATACTCCACCTCGATCAGCTTCGCGGCGTCCTTCGCCAGAAGCGCCGAGGTCGCCGCGACGGCCGCGACCGCGTGGCCGTCATAAAGCGCCACGTCGCCCGCAAGCGTGTTGTCCTGAAGGTTCAGATCCTCACCCGAGAGGCCCGTGGGCAGGTCGGCGCGCGTCACCACCGCCTTGACGCCATCCAGCGCCAGCGCCTTCGAGGCGTCGATCTTCTTGATCCGCGCATGGGCGTGGGGGCTGCGCACCACGGCGGCATGAAGCATGTTGGGCAGGCTGAAATCCGCGCCATAGCGCGCCCGGCCCGTCACCTTATCCAGACCGTCCGGCCGGTCGGGCCGGGTGCCGATCCACTTGAAGCTGGTCTTCAGTTCATCCTTCGGCATCACGCGGCTCCTCTCATTTCGGCGGCGGCATCCTGTACCGCGCGGACGATCTTGTCATAGCCGGTGCAACGGCAGAGGTTGCCGGCCAGCCAATAGCGGATCTCGGTCTCGGTCGGGTCGGGGTTGCGTTCCAGCAGGTTCTTCGCCGCGACAAGGATGCCCGGCGTGCAGAAGCCGCATTGCAGCGCGGCATGTTCGATGAACTTGCGCTGAAGCGGATGCAGGTCGCCGTCCTGCGCCATGCCCTCGACCGTCTCGATGGTCTTGCCCTGCGCCTCGACCCCGAGGACGAGGCAGGAACAGACAAGCGTCCCATCGAGCGACACCGAGCAGGCCCCGCAATCGCCGGTGCCGCAGCCTTCCTTGGCGCCGGTCAGGTCAAGCTTGTCGCGCAGGCAATCCAGAAGGCTTTCGCGCGGGTCGGCGAGGAATTCCACGTCGTCGCCATTGACCTTCGTCGTCACATGAATCTTGCTCATCACTTGGCTCCTTTGGCGCGGTCATAGGCGATCTTCGCGGCCCGACGGGCCAGCACCCCGGCCACGTCGGTGCGGAATGCGACCGTCCCGCGCTTGTCGTCGATGGGTTTGCAGGCGGCCGATGCCGCTTGGGCGAGCTTTTCCAGCGCCGCGTCGTCCAGCGTGGTGCCGATGATGGCCTTCGCGGCCTCCGGCACCACGATTACGGTGGGGGCAACCGCGCCCAGAACCACACGCGCCTCGGCGATCTTGTCGCCGTCAAGGCGCAGGTTCACGGCGCAGCCGACGACCGCGATATCCATCTCCGTCCTCGGAATGAACCGCAGATAGGCGTCGCCGCCGTTCTTGCCGCGCGGCGGAAGCGTGACGCCGGAAATCACCTCGCCCTTCTTCAGCGCGGTCTTGCCCGGCCCTGCCGGGATCTCCCCGACCGGAACCTCACGGCTGCCCGACGGGCCGGTGACCGTCACCGTCGCCCCGGCGGCAACCAGCCCCGGCACGCTGTCGGCGGCGGGGGAGCCGTTGCAGAGGTTCCCGACCAGCGTCGCGCGGCCCTGAACCTGGGTGGAGCCGACAAGCTCCATCCCCTCGACCACGCCGGGCCAGTCCGCGACCAGCGCGGCGTTCGCCCCAAGCTCGGCCCCCGAAACCGCCACGCCGATCTGCCAGCCGCCATCCTTCGTGCGCGCCATCGTCTTCACGCCGTCGATCTTCTTCAGGTCGATCAGGTCGTCCGGGGTCACCATGCCCGCGCGCAACTGCACAAGAACATCCGTGCCGCCAGCCAGAAACCGCGTCACGCCGGACGCCTCCGCCGCCAACGCCGCGGCGGCCTCGAATGTTGCCGGTGTGTGATAGCGCATGTCGCATCTCCCCTATCGTCCGTCCCCGGTGGCGACGCGGCAATCCGATTGCCCGTCCCCGGCCGGGGTCTGTGCATGAAACTGTCTACGCCGCCCGCAGGGCCGTTGCCGCGCGTTGCGATCTTTCAGGCGTGACCTTGTCATTCCCCGCCGGGGGATTCCAGCGCCTTTTTTAGCGACATCGCGGATTGCGTCAGGCAGAGCAATCCTTCGCCTGCCACTTTGTCAAGGCGGCTGCCGGTCGGGGCGGGCGCCGTCAGAACCGCTGGCGATAGAGATTGCGCCGGTCATATTGCACCGCCGCCTGACGGATGAAGGCGGCCAGCCGGGGGGCGGCGAACTCGCTCTCCAGCCTCTCCGCCACCTCGGCCAGCGCCGCACCGGACCCGGCGCGGCCGGGGCGCAGCAGTTCGTAGATGCGCATGATCTCCGCCTCGGGCAGGCGCGTCATTTCGGCCGCCCGTTCGAAATTCTCCGCCAACGCCCCCCGCCCCGCCGCGCGGGCGACCCCGGCCTGCCGGGCGAGGGTTTCGGGCGTGATGCGGATATCCTCGACCCCAAGCGCGCCTTGCGCGACCGCATCCATGGTCAGCGCATCAAGCGTCTTGCCGCGCGGGCCGGTCACGCTTTCCGGCGAAGTTTCAGCAAGCGGATAGTCCTTTGGCCGGGTCATGTCTTCTGATCCACAAATTCGATCCGCACCTCTTCGGGAGAGGCGCCATTTTCGGTCATGGCGGTTTCGATGGCATAGGTCAGCGCGACGCGGGCATGGAAGCGCGCGCCAAGCGCCTCGCCATTCGTCGGCACGACGACGGGTTCGGGAAAGCCGCCCGCCGCATAGGTCGCGGCGTTGAACCCCATCCCTTCGTAATGATCGAGCGTCGTGATCGGGGCGTTCGAAAACAGCTCAAGGTTATTGTGCGGCAGGCGGTCCTTCTGATGGATCACTGCCGTCCCCTTCGCTTGCAGCCCGATGCCGATGCCCGACCCCGACAACCGCGCCGCGCTGAGGCCAAGGAAAGAGGTATCGGCGGTATGGCGCAACCGGACGACGCGCATCCGCCCGCCGCCGCGCGCGACCCCCGCGCCGATCGCCCGCACAACGGCGCTCAGCCGATGCCCGGCGAGCGTTCGGAAGATCCGTGTGCCAAAGCCGGGGCTGAGGCCGACGACCACCTCCCCCGGATCGGTCCCCGCCCTGGCAGGACCCATGTCGTTGTAGCGAACCGCGCGGGCCTCGCCCTCCTCCGCGGCGGCCTCGGCGCGCAGCACCTCCTCGCGCGTCAGGACGTCGCGGATCGCGGCCAGTTCCTTGCGCCGCGCTTCGGTCAGGCGATAGCCGGTACCGGGGCCGGTATAGTCATTGGGATCGTTCACCGCGCTGACGACCCGCCCGTCGCGCACCACGGCGGAGGTCTGAAGATAGTCGCCCGAAACGCGCAGCTTGACGAGGAACAGCAGGTTCTCCGCCTCCGCCCGGAACCCGCCGCGATCGAGGGACCGGATCACGTCAAGGATGGTCAGCCCCCTGCCCTTGATCCTGTCGCTGATGACAGCGACCTCACCGGGCGAAAAGCTCTGCGTGTCCCGCGACCCCGACGCGACGGCGACCGAGCGCTTCATCTCCTCCGTCGTCTCGGCAAGGCCAAGGTCCTTCATCACATGGGCCAGCGCGTCGATGGCGCGGCGGCGGATATCCAGCGCGGCGGCATCCTCGATGGAGGTCAGCCCGCCATCGGCCTCGAAATCGCGCTGAAGGACCAGATATTCCTCAAGCTCCTCGCCGTTGAACGAGGACGGGTTGAAGGAGTTGTCGTATTTCAGGATGCTGCCAAAGCCGGAACAGATCAGGTCGGAGCCGCCGATCAGGTAGGGCAGGATCTTCGCCCCGACGCGCATGTCGGATTCCGAATGCCGCGCATCGTTGCCCGAGGCGCATTCGAGGTCGAGCCAGACGGCGATCAGGTTCTCTGCCATGATCTCCCGCACCCCGCCCGGCATGGAGGAGGCAAGCGGCGCGCCGTCGATGCCGCCGTTCTGCGTCCCCTGCGCGCCCATGCCACGCTGAAGGCAGAGGCAGCGCGCCTCAAGATAAAGCAGCGACTTGGCCTCATGAAAGCCCATCAGAAGTTCGGAGGCCGCGCCCGAGGTGCAGCGCATCTTGATCCCGCGCGAGGCATAGGCGGCCGCCAGCCAGGCCTTCGACCAGGGCGTGTCGTCGCCGTCGACAAAGGCGCTTTCGGTGCCGTAGACCGACACGGTTTCGGCGTAAGAGGTGAAGCCGGCCATGCCGATCTCAAGCTCCTCCGCCTCTTCGCTGGAACATTGGAACAGCGTACCGGGCTTGCCCACGGCGGCGCCGACACAGCAGGCCAGTGCGTTTGACCATGAATTGCGCGCGACGCGCATCGTCGTCTCGATCTCATCAAATCCCAGCGCGACGGCGACGGCGGCATCGGCGGCAAGTTGCAAGGGATCATCCTTGGCGTTGGTCACATGCGCCTGATTGCCGGGGGTGCGGCGCGCGCGCATCTTGGAATAGGCAAAGGCGATTTCCATCGCGTTCAGCCCCGCCACCACCTCGGCCAGTTTCGCCGGGGTCAGCCCGCGCGCCAGCCGCGTCAGGTCGGTGCGCGGCACGTTGATGTCGACCAGCATCCGCGCAAGGTCGGTCGAGGGGATCGCCATCGCCTCTTCCGCGATGGCGGGGTCGATGTGATGGGCGGCGATGAAGGCGTCGATCATGTCGAAATCGGCCGCTGCGACACCGTCCATGGCGGTGACGACACCATCGGCAAGGCCCAGGCCGGGCGCCGGGTCCGCCTTGCCCGCGAAGGCGGAAAAGCCGTTCTCCGGGTCCTCGGCCGCGAACTTGTCCAGCCGCAGGGCGCGCGCGTCCCAGTCGTCGAACCGCTTCCACCGATTGCTGTCCATTTCGGCCCCCCTGCCCTGCCCGGTCAGCCCCAGATGACCTCGGCCCCGCGTTGCCGGATCGCACTGGCGATCCGTGGCGGCGGGGCGGCATCGGTGACAAGCGTCACGTTGCGGTCCCAGTCAACAATCTGCTGAAGCGAGCGGTTCCCGAATTTCGAACTGTCGGCAACGATCAGTACCTCATCGGCGTGGCTGGTCATCGCGGAATAGACCTGCGCCGCATGGGGCAGCGCCTCGCTCGCGCCGTCCTCGTCGATGCCAGAGGCGCCCATGACGGTGATCGGGGCGTGAAACTGATGGATGAACTTCAGGGTCTCGGCGCCGTGGACCAGACCCTCTTTCGGTTCCACGAAGCCGGGCAGCGCCATGACCTGAATCAGCGGGTTCATCGACAATTCGGTGGCGATGCTGAAGGCGGCGGTCAGCACGGTCAGCGGACGCTCGATCGTGCGCAGGGCGCGGGCGAAATGCAACGCGGTCGCGCCCCCGCTGATGAAAAGACTGTGCGCCTCGCCGATCCGCGCCACGGCCAGTTGCGCGATCCTCTCGCGCGCCTCGATATGCAGCTTGGAGCGTTCGGACAGCGCCGGTTCGAACGCCTTGGTGCGTACCGCGCCGCCATAGGTCCGCCTGATCCGGCCGGTTTCGTCAAGCTCGGCCAGATCGCGGCGGATCGTCTCGGCCGAGACGCCAAGCCGTTCGGACAGCGCGCTGACGCGGATCGAGGGATTGACCTCAAGCGCGCTCAATATCTGGTCGTGGCGGATCGACTTTTTCGACATGCGCGGTCCCGTGGCGGATTCTTCCAGAGCCTACTCTATGGGCAGGCGGACAAAAATCCCAACATAAAATGACCGAAGTCGGGCAAAATATGTTGCAAGACAAAACTCTGATGCTAGGCTTTCTGTGGCAGGACGGGAGAATCAGGTGTTCAACTACGGATACTTCGCTTTTGACTCGAAGGAGGACCTCCTCGCGAAGGCGGCGGAGTACTGGAACCCCGGCAAGGTCAGCTTCTGGAAGGATGCCGGCACGCCCATGGTGATCGACCGTCGCGAGGGCTATTTCCTTTACGACATGTCGGGCAAGCGGCTGATCGACCTGCACCTGAACGGCGGGACCTACAATTTCGGCCACCGTCACCCCGAACTGGTCGAGGTGCTGAAATCCGGGCTCGACTATTTCGACATGGGCAACCACTGGTTTCCTTCCGTCGCGCGGGCGGCCTTTGCCGAAAAGCTGGTCAAGACCGCGCCGCACATGAAATACGCGATCTTCGGGTCGGGCGGGGCCGAGGCGGTGGAAATCGCCCTGAAAACGGCGCGTTACGCCACCAAGCGGCGCAAGATCGTGTCGATCATCAAGGGCTATCACGGCCATTCCGGCCTGTCGGTCGCCACCGGGGATGAACGGTTTTCCAAGATCTTCCTCGCCGATCGGCCCGACGAATTCATCCAGGTCCCCTTCAACGACGAAGGCGCGCTGGAAGAGGTGCTGCGCAACGGCGACGTCGCCGCCTTTATCGTCGAGACCATCCCCGCGACCTACGGTTTCCCGATGCCGCGCGACGGCTATCTGAAAGCCTGTCAGGACCTCTGCCACAAATACGGCACCAAGTTCATCTCCGATGAGGTGCAGACCGGCCTGATGCGGACCGGCATCATGTGGGGCTGGCAAGGATACGGCCTGAAACCCGACATCTTCGTCTGCGGCAAGGGCCTTGGCGGTGGCATCTATCCGATCAGCGCCTGCATGGTCGATGAGGACTGCGGCGGCTGGCTGATCGAGGATGGGGCGGCCCATATCTCCACCTCCGGCGGGTCAGAGCTTGGCTGCGTCGTCGGCCACCACGTCATCGAGATGCTGCAACGGCCCGAGGTCATATCGAACGTGCATTTCGTGGCAGAGTTCTTCGCACGCGGCATGGCCGAGATGATGAAGCGCCACAGCGACATCTTCGTGGGCGTGCGGCAGCGGGGCGTGGTGCTGGGGCTGGAATTCGACCACCCCGAAGGCGCGGTTGCGGTGTCGCGGGCGCTTTATGAAAACGGGGTCTGGGCGATCTTTTCGTCGCTCGACAAGCGGGTGTTGCAGTTCAAGCCGGGCGTGGTTCTGGACGTCGATCTCTGCCAGGAGATTCTGGACCGCTTCGATTCAGCCATGCCCCGTGCAAGGCAACTTCTCAAATCCGGCAGGCGGGCAGCATGAGCGAACACATGACATTCGATGCGCCCCGCCTTTCGGTACCGGACCGCGCGCTGTCCAGCGCCCGGATGAAGGTCGGCCGCGCGGCCTGGGCGGCGCGGTACTACCGCAGCTTCAGCCGCGATGCGGTGCTGGCGATTGCCGAGGCGGTCGCGCGGGCGGGGTATGAGAAGGCGGGCCATTTCGCCGACCTCGCCGTGGCCGAAACCGGCTTTGGCGTCGTCGAACACAAGAAGATCAAGAACGAGCTTTGCACCCACACGCTTCTCGATCACTACCGCGACCTTGATCTGGTCACCCCGCGCATCGACGCCGAACGCAAGATCGTCGAACTGCCGAAACCGGCGGGCGTGGTCTTTGCGCTGGCCCCCGCGACGAACCCGGTTGCGACGGTCTATTACAAGGCGATGCTGGCGATCCTGAGCCGCAATGCCATCGTCATCAGCCCCCACCCCGTCGCGAAATCCGTCTCTGTCGCCGCCGCGCGCCATCTGGCCGAGGCCGCCGAGGCGGCAGGCGCGCCCTCGGGCCTGATCCAGTGTGTCGAGGAGCCGTCGATCCCGCTGGTGCAGGACATCATGGCGTCCGACCGGATCAACGTCATCATCGCCACGGGTGGCACCGCGATGGTGCGGGCGGCCTATTCCTCGGGCAACCCGGCGCTTGGCGTTGGGCCGGGCAATGCGGTGGCCTATGTTGATCCGTCCGCCGGGGTCGATGCCGCCGCGCGGTGCCTTGTGGACAGCAAGAGCTTCGACAATTCCATCCTTTGCACCAATGAAAGCGTGGTCCTGACGCTGGACAGCAATCGCGGCAACATGGAACGCGCGCTGCGCAGCGCGGGCGCCCATGTCTGCAATGAGGCCGACACCGACCGGCTGCGCGAATACCTTTTCGGCAAGGGCAGCCTGAACCTTGCCGCCATCGGCAAAAGCGCCACCTGGATCGCGGAACGCGCGGGTATCCGGGTCAGCCCCTCGGCCCGTATCCTTGTCCCCGTGGTGGCGACGCCGGGGCAGGACGATCTGCTGTTCCGCGAAAAGCTCTGCCCGGTGCTGACGCTGACCTCGGCGGTCGATTTCCAGCAGGCGCTGACCTTCGCCAAGCACACGGCGCGGCGGGGCGCCGGGCATTCGGCGGCCTTCCATGGCGACGATACCGCGCGGCTGGTCCGCTTCTCGCAGGAAATGCCGGTCTATCGCGTGGTCGTCAACGCACCCTGTTCGCAGGGCGCGGCGGGTTTCGCGACCTATCTGCCGCCCTCCTTCACCATCGGCACCGGCTTTGCCGGGCGGTCGTCGGTGGGCGAGAATGTGGGGCCGCAGCATCTGGTGCAATGGACCCGCATCGCCTATGGCAAGGATGTACCGGCGGACCTTTCGGGCATCGACCTCAGCGCCGTTTCGACCGACCGCGCCACCGCGCGCGCGCCGGTGGCCGCGCCACCCCCGGAACGGGAGAGTTTCGACCGCGACGCGCTGCGGCAGCTGATCCTTGAAGAGTTGCGCAGCCTTCAGGGGGCCGGGAAATGACCGACCTCAGGGCCTCCATCTTCATCGACCAGCTTCAGCCGCAGACGCTGGCCTATATTTCCACCTGGATGCGCGGCACCCTGCCCCGCCTGCGCATGGCCGCGCAGATCGTCGAAATCGCACCCGGCCTGGATGTCGAGGCGCTGACGGACATTGTGCTGAAAAGCGCCGATGTGCGGGCCGGGCTTCTGGTCGTCGAACGCCAGTTCGGCACCTTGCAGTTCCACTCCCGCTCCACCGCCGAGGTACAGGCGGGCGCGGCGGCGATCCTGGCCGCGCTGGACAAGACGGCGGATGACGTGGCGCCGCCGAAGATCCTCGCCTCCAAGCTCGTCACCAACGTCAGCGACCAGCACGCTTTCCTGATGAACCGCAACAAGCTGGGGTCGATGGTGCTGGGCGGCGACAGCATCTATCTTCTGGAATGCCAGTCGGCGGCCTATGCCATCCTCGCCTGCAACGAGGCGGAGAAGGAAGCCGATGTCAAACTGATCGACATGCGGATGATCGGCGCCAACGGGCGGCTTTACCTTGCCGGGACCGAGGCCGATGTCCGCAATGCCAGAAACGCGGCCGAAGGCGCGTTGCGCGATGCAGGGGCGTTGTGATGTCAGCCCTTCGGGACGAGATTCGCGCCATCCTGCGCGAGGAAATCGCTGCGCTTCGCGCCGATGCCGCGCCCGCCGCGCCGCAGACGGAGCGGGTCCGCATCGCAACGGGCGCCGATCTGAACCGTTTCGCGCAGGACCTTCTGCGGCGCGCATCCTCGCCCGACTTTGCTGCGCGGGTGATGGCGGGCGCGCATCGCTTCGATCTGGACGACGGGGCGCGGGGCGGGACGGCCTACAGCGCCCCGATTGTCACCGGCCCGGCCCGGACGCCGCCCGGCACGATCGACAAGGCGCTGATTACGGAACGCGACATCGCGGCCCTGGGTGGCGGGGTCCGCACCCTGCGGCTTGGCCCGCAAAACCGGCTGACGCCGCTGGCCCGGGACGAGGCGCGGCGCCGGGGTATCAGGATCGAAAGGGCGGATAGATGATTCAAGGACGCGTCATAGGCAAGATCTGGTCATCGCGCCGCGTCTCCTCCCTGCCCGCGGGCGCGCTGCTTGAGGTGGAGACGGAAAGCGGCGCAAGGCTGATCGCCTTCGACCCCCTCGGCTGCAACACGGGTGAGGCGGTCCTGATCACGCAAGGATCGGTGGCGGCCGCCTTCTTCACGGGCAAGACCGCGCCGGTCGATGCCCTGATCATCGGCTCCATCGACGAAGACAACACCAGCAAAAGCAAAGCATGAAGGAACATATCATGGCGAACCTGGCTATCGGAATGATTGAAACCAAGGGCTATGTGCCTGCCCTTTCGGCGGCGGACGCGATGGTCAAGGCCGCGAATGTCGAGATCGTGGCGCGCAACGAGGTGGGCGGCGGGCTTGTCTCCGTCGTCGTGCGCGGCGACGTGGGCGCGGTCAAGGCCGCGACCGAGGCGGGGGCGGAAGCCGCCAGCCAGGTCGGCGAGGTGACGGCGGTGCATGTGATCCCGCGCCCCCATGCCGATCTTGGCAAGCATTTCTCGGCCGCCGCCGCGAAGTGATGATCGTCCGCGCGCAGGAAAGGGTGACGAGGGCATGACCGAGCTTCGCGTCTATTTGCCGATCGAGGATCTGCAACCGCAGTTCGCGGCCTACCTGTCGTCGCCGTCGCGCGCGCGGGCCTATCCGCCGTTTCGCGGGCAGAACTCGTTGATCATCGAGGTGGCGCCCGCGCTCAGCATCCACCGGATCACCGATCTGGCGCTGAAGGCGGCGCCGGACATGGAGCCGGGCATCCTTTTCACCGAACGCCAGTTCGGGTTGCTTGAGCTTCATGCCGACGACATGGCCGACCTGACGGCAGCGGGTCAGGCGATCCTGAAGGGGATCGGTGCGAAGCCCACGGATCAGCTGGCCCCCAAGGTCCTTTACCACGACATCATCGAGGACCTGTCGGACCAGCATGCCATCATCCTGAACCGCTCGCGCGACGGGTCGATCCTGGTGCCGGGCGTGGCGCTGCTGATCTATGAGATGACGCCCGCCCTTTTCGCCTGCGTCGCGGCGAACGAGGCCGAAAAGGCCGCGCCGAACTGCACGCTGAACGATGTGCAGATGATGGGCGCGACGGGCCGTATCTTCATGTCCGGCACGCTGGCCGACATGAAGCTGGCCCGCGACCGCATCACCGAGGTTCTTGAAAATATCAAAGGCCGCCCCGCCTGAACGGGGCGCAAAAGAAGGGGGGAAACCCCGAACCAACCAACAGGAGATCAACCAATGACCAAAGGACTATCCAGACGGCAATTCGTTGGACGCACCGCAGCCCTTGCAGGGCTTGCCGCCGCCGGACCGCTTGGCCCCGCCTTCGCGGGTCGCACCGACGGGATGAACATTCTCTGCTGGGAAGGCTACAACTCCGACCAGGTGCTTGGCCCCTTCCGTTCTGCCCATCCCGGCGCAACGGTGCGCGCCGAAAGCGGCACCTCGGACCCCGACATGATCAACAAGCTTCGCGCGGGCGAAACCTCGGTCTGGGATCTCATCAACGTCAACCAGCCCTGGGCGCGCGACCAGCTGTACCCCGAGGGGCTGATCAAGCCGCTGAACAAAGACCGGTTCATGCCCTATTTCGAAAAGATGCTGCCGGAATTCGCCAGCCCCGCCTATCCGCTGGCCTTTGCCGATGACGGCAACCTGATCGGCATGCCGCAGCGCTATGGCCCGTTCAGCTTTGTCGTCAACACCGACGTCATCAGCCGCGAAACGGCCGAGGAGCAGGGCTGGAACCTCTTCCTTGACCCCGCGATGAAGGGCCGCTTCGGCGTTCTGACCTATGACAACTGGAACGTCATCCACATGTGCCTGACCGCCGGCCTCAACCCCTTCGCGCCGATCGAAGGGGGCGATGTCGACAAGTTCCGCGAGACGGCGAAGACGATCTTCGGCGGCGCGAAGCTTCTGACCGACGATCTGGTGGCGATGAACACCGCGCTTATCAATGGTGAGATCGACGCCTATTTCACCGGCGGCACCTACACCGCATCGCCCGCGCGGTACGATGGCGCGACGAATGTGCGCGCGATCACGCCGGCAAGCGGGCCGGTCGATGGCAAGGGCGGCTGCGTCTGGATCGAGCTGACCTCGGCCGTGAACAACCCGAACCCAAGCGATCTGGCCGAGGACTTCCTCGAATTCGTTCAGGCGCCCGAGATTGCCAAGGCGGTGGCCTTTACCGAAGGGACCTATAACCCGGTCGCCCAGATGGGCAATCCCGAGGTCATGGCCCAGTTCGACGAGGAAGAGCTGGACGCGATCCAGATGGACAGCCTTGAGGAAGAGATGGCACGCTCTCTCGATTACGATGTCGTCACCTCCTACGACACGCTGATCGAGATCTACACGCAAGAACGCCGGTCGTGATACCGGCGGCTCCGGGGCGGCGCGGGCTGCCCCGGAGGTGCCTGAAATTGAAAGAATTCAACAGGGTTGGGGCATGGACTCTTCGGGACTTCTGCGCCTGCGCGGCGTCGTCAAGCGGTTTGGAACCTTCACGGCGCTGAAGGGCATCGACCTCGACATTGCCGAGGGCGAGTTCTTCACGATCGTGGGGCCGTCGGGCAGCGGCAAGTCGACGATGATCCGTCTTCTCGTCGGGATGGATGAGGTGAGCGAGGGCGAGATCTGGCTGCGTGACAAGCGGATCGACCAGACCCCCGCGAACCTGCGCCCGACCTGCATGGTGTTTCAGTCGCTGGCGCTGTTCCCGCATATGACGGTCGGGCAGAACATCGAGTTCCCGATGAAGATCCGCAAGGAGGCGCCGGCCAAACGGCGCGCGCGGGCGGAGGAATTGCTGGACCTTCTGCGCCTGCCGCAAAGCTATTACGACAAGCGTATCTCCCAATGTTCGGGCGGTGAGAGGCAGCGCGTGGCGCTGGCCCGCGCGCTGGCTTTCGACCCGGAGATCCTGTTTTTCGACGAGCCGCTTTCCGCGCTCGACTACCGGCTGCGCAAGACGCTTGAGAAAGAGCTGAAGGACCTGCACGCCCGGACCGGCAAGACCTTTGTCTACATCACCCATTCGCTGGAAGAGGCGATGGTCATGTCCGACCGGATCGCCATCATGAAGGACGGGCAGTTCGAACAGATCGCCGTCGCCGACCAGATCTACAGCGCCCCGGTCAGCCGCTTCGTGGCCGAATTCATGGGCGAGGTGAACCTGTTCCCGCTGCATGCCGGGGCGGATGGAAAGATCGCCAGCCCGACGCTGTCGGTTCGGCCGGGGGTGGAACTGGCGGACCTGACACCGGGGCATGAGGGCCTGTTGATGGTGCGCCCGGAATACCTGCGCCTTGCCGATGGCGGTGGCTTCGATTTCACCCTCAGCGGTGTGGTCCATGGCGAATATGCGCTCGGCTCCCGCATCCAGTATGAGATCGAGACCGAAAACGGCATGGTGACGGTCGAAAAGCTGCGCGAGGACCGGCTGAGCGCGGCCGAGGGGCAGACCGTCACGCTGGGCTTCAACGCCGCGAACACGCATTTCATCGGGGATGCGGCATGAACCGGCTCGACGGGAAACTGGGGCTTTTGTCGGCGCTGCCGCTGGCGCTGGTCCTGCTGCTGTCGTTTCTGGCGCCGCTTGTGGTCGTGGCGCTTTTCTCGATCATGCCGCCCAAGGTCTTTTCGCTGGCGAACATGCCGGATTTCTCGGCCTATTCGCTGTTCTTCTCGCAAGGCTACTACAAGTCGCTGCTGTGGTCGCTGGGCATGGCCTTGTCCGCGACCGCGATCCTTGTCGTGATCTGCTGGCCGCTGGCCTATGCGATGGCGAAGGTCTTTGGCCGCTTCAGCCTGATCCTGACCGTCGCCGTGGTGATGAGCCTTTTTGTCTCGGAAAACATCCGCCTGTTCGGCTGGGTGCTGACCTTGATGAAGGGCGGGCTGATCGAAGGCCATCTGCGCGCCTGGACCGGGATGGGCTTCGAAAGCCCGCTTTATTCCGTGCCGATCATCGTCTTCGGCCTTGTCTATGTCTACCTGCCCTTCATGCTTTTCCCGCTGGCGCAGGGCATTTCCATGGTCCCCGACGACACCCGGCAGGCCGCCTATGACCTTGGCGCCTCGCGCTGGCAGGTGCTTTGGCAGATCGAGGTGCCGCTGGCCGCGCCGGGGATCGTGGTCGGCTCGCTCCTGACCTTCGTGCTGGCCGCGGGGGCATTGGCGGAATCGAAGATCCTTGGCGGGCAGGCCGTGATCGCCATTGCCGACGATGTCGAGACGGCCTTTACCTTCGGGCAGAACTGGCCGCTTGGCTCTGCCCTGTCGATGATCCTGATCGTCATCATCGGGGGGCTTGCGCTGTTCGGGGTCTCCAAGGTCGATCTGGACGCGATCATGGGAAGGAAACGCTGATGACCACCAGCCGCTCGACCCGGATCGTGCTTTACGTCTACGGCATCCTTGTCATCGCGTTCCTTTACCTGCCGCTGATCTCTGTCGGCTTCGCCTCCGTCTCGCAGGCGCGGTATCTGAGCTTTCCGATCAAGCGCTATTCGACCAAGTGGTATGGCGAGGCGCTGGCCAGCAGCACGGTCAGCGATCTTCTGACGACATCGCTTTCGGTCGCGGTGCTGGTCACGCTGATTTCGGTCGTCGTGGCCTTCTTCGGCGCGCTGGCTTTCGCGCGCTATCACTGGCGGTTCCGCACCACGTTCCAGAAGCTGATCCTCTTGCCGATCTTCTTTCCGCAGACGGTTCTGGGCCTTGCGCTGCTGATGTGGTTCAACTCGCTTGGCATCATCCCAAGCTGGAAGACGGCGGTCGTTGCCCATCTGGTCTGGATCGCGCCCATCGCGACGCTGATCGTCGCCATCCGCGCCTACAGCTTCGACCCGGCGCTGGAAGAGGCCGCGCGCGACATGGGCGCCGGCACCTTCACCATCCTGCGCGAGGTCACGCTGCCCCTGCTGATGCCGGGGCTGGTCTCGGCCGGGCTTTTCGCCTTCCTCCTCAGCTGGGGGAACTTCCCGCTGTCGCTGTTCACCACCGGCGCGGATTCCACCCTGCCCGAATGGCTTTATGCCAAGATGGTGTCGGGCTATTCGCCTTTGGTGCCGACGCTGGGCGTCATGTCGGTGGTTGGATCCTTTGTCCTGATCCTTGCCGCCTTCGCTGTGGCCTGGCTGGTGCGGGCCAACCGGGACGCAAAGGTCGCGCAGGACTGAAAACAACGAGAAACTCACAGGGAGATCGCATCATGCTTACGTCACTGAAAGGCAAAAGCGTCATCGTCACAGGCGGGTCCAAGGGGATCGGCCGCGGCATCGCCACCGTCTTTGCGCGCCAAGGGGCGAAGGTCACCATCGCCGCACGGAATGAGGACGACCTGAAGAAGGCGGCGGGCGAGATCGCGGGCGACGTGCGCTATGAGGTCTGTGATGTATCCGACTGGGCTTCGGTCAAGGGCATGGTGGACAGCACCGCCGCCGCGCAGGGGGGCCTGCATGTCATGTGCGCCAATGCGGGCGCCTTCCCGCAAACGAAGATCGTCGATATGGACCCCGGCGAATGGGACCGGGTGATGGCCACGAACCTTCGGTCCGCCTTCCTCTCGGTCAAGGCGGCGATCCCGCATTTCCAGAAGGCGGGCAAGGGGCGCGTCGTCCTGACCTCCTCCATCACCGGGCCGATCACCGGCTTTCCGGGCTGGTCGCATTACGGTGCGTCGAAGGCCGGGCAGCTTGGATTCCTGAAGACCGCCGCGATGGAACTGGCGCGCTATAACACTACCATCAACGCGGTCATGCCGGGCAATATCTATACCGAAGGGCTTCAGGATCTGGGCGAGGATTACCTGGCCACGATGGCCGCCTCCATCCCCCTGAAGCGGCTGGGCGGGGTTGAGGATATCGGCAACGCGGCGCTGTTCTTCGCCTCGGATGAGGCGGGCTATATCACCGGCCAGCAGATCGTCGTCGATGGCGGTCAGATCATCCCGGAATCGCTGGAAGCCATCGCTGAGATCTGAAGGAGGGCGCGATGTCCGGTTCCGACATGCCGCTGGAAGAACTGCTGGGCCATCTGAACGATCTGGCCCAGTCGTCCCTGTCGCTTTGGGACGTGCCGGACGGCGCGACGGCGCGGCTGATCAACGTCTCCGAAAACGCGACCTATCTGGTCGAGGCGCCGGGCGGCTACCGTGCGGTCTTGCGCATTCACCGGGAGAATTACCACACCCACCGCGCGATCGAATGCGAGCTGGGATGGCTTGAGGCGCTGGACAGCGCGGGCGTGGTCATCACCCCCGGCGTCTATACCGGGCGGAACCGCGACCCGATCCAGCAGGCCCATGGCGACGGGCTGCCCGCGCCCCGCTACATGGTCCTGTTCCATTTCGTCGAAGGCAAAGCCCCCGATGAAAGCGGCGATATGACGGCGGGGTATGAGGAGCTTGGCGCGATTGCCGCGCGCTGCCACGAGCATGTCCTTGGCTGGAAGAAACCGGATGATTTTCAGCGCCTGACCTGGGACGAAAAGGCGGTCTTCGGCCCGACCCCGACCTGGGGCAACTGGCGCGACGCGCCCGAGGTGACGCCCGACATGGCCGGGGTGCTGGAGAAGGTGGAGCAGACGGTGCGCGACCGCCTTTCCGCCTTCGGCAAGGCGCCGGAGCGTTTCAACCTGATCCATGCCGACATGCGGCTGGCCAACCTTCTGATCGACGACAGGGGGACGCGGCTGATCGACTTCGACGATTGCGGCTGGGGCTGGTTCCTTTACGATTTCGCCGCCGCGATCAGCTTCATCGAGGACGATCCCCGTATTCCTTCGCTCAAGGCGGCCTGGGTGAAGGGCTATCGGTCGGTTCGCGATCTGAGCGCGGCGGAGGAGGTCGAGATCGACACCTTCGTCATGCTGCGGCGGATGGCGCTTCTGGCCTGGATCGGCAGCCATATCGAGGCGCCGGAACCACAGGCGCTGGCCCCCGGTTTCGCCGCCACGACGGCGCGGCTGGGCCAGGCCTATATGGAGCGTGTGCGCGCCATGGGATGAGGAGCAGGGGATGAGCGACTGGAAGAAAGCCTTTCGCAGTTTCTACTACGAGACGGCCGAGGACCCCGAGGACATCGCGCTGGAGCGCCGCCACACGGCGGTTCTGGTGATCGACATCCAGAACACCTACCTTGAACCCAAGGACGATCCCGAGGAGCAGCGCCGCTGGCAGCCCTTCTTCGACCGGATGAGCGGGACGGTGATCCCCAATTGCGCGCGGCTGATCGACTGGGCGCGGGCCGAAGGGATCGAGGTCATGTATGCCCGCATCGCCTGCCAGACCGAGGATGGCCGCGACCGCTCTCTCAGCCAGAAGAAGCCCGGCTTCAACTACCTGCTTCTGCCGAAAGACCGCACCGACAGCCAGATCGTCGACGCGCTGGCCCCGCGCGGGGATGAGATCGTGGTGACCAAGACCACCGACAGCGCCCTGACAGGCACCAACCTGCGGCTGATGCTGCGCAATATCGGGATCACCCATGTGATCGTGGCGGGCATCTTCACCGACCAATGCGTCAGTTCCACCGTCCGCTCGCTGGCTGATGAAAGCTTCGACGTCCTCGTCGTCCACGATGCCTGCGCGGCGGCGACCGATGCGCTGCATGAACGCGAGCTTGAGATCATCAACATGATCTATTGCCATGTCGTCGGTCTTGACGATCTGCCGGGCTTCCTGACCGGCGCGGGTTGAGCGCCCGCCTCAGCCGGACATCTGGATGGAGTGTTCGGGCCGCCAGCCGACCCAGACCGGCCCGCTTTCGGGCAGGTCGCGGAAATCGGCATCGCGGCCGAGGACCTTGATCACCTCCCCCCGCCAGTCGAGCAGGCAGGTGCCAAGCGCACCGCCAAAGATCTTCTGCCCCAGCCGCGCTTGCAGGCGGCAGGGCAGGTCCGGTTCGGCCACCGACAGGTGCAGGTTTTCGGGCCGCACGGCGACGGTGGGGGTCCGCACGCCCGGAACCAGCGTCCCGTCGGCCAGCCGCAGCCCGCCCGCCTCCACCGTGCCGGAAAAGATCCGCGCATCGCCAAGGAAGGTGGCGGTGAAGCTGTCCTGCGGGTCGTCATAGACCTCACGCGGGGGGCCGTGGCGGATCAGGCGGCCGTCTTTCAGGATGCCGATCCGGTCGGAAAGCGTCAGCGCCTCTTCCTGATCGTGGGTGACAAAGATCGTGGTGATGCCGATTTCCCGCTGGATGCGCTTCAGTTCGATCTGCATGTCCACCCGCAGCGCCTTGTCGAGCGCCGAAAGCGGTTCATCCAGCAGCAGCACGCGCGGCTGGGTGACGATGGCGCGGGCCATGGCGACCCGCTGACGCTGTCCGCCCGAAAGCTGATGCGGCTTGCGCGCACCGAAGGCCGCAAGCTGCACAAGCTCAAGCGCCTCGGCCACGCGGCGTTTCTTCTCCGCCTCGGTCACCTTGCGGACGGCCAGACCGAAGGCCACGTTTTCGGCCACCGTCATGTTCGGGAACAGCGCATAGTTCTGAAACACCATGCCGATGCCGCGCTTTTCGACCGGGACATTTTCCACCGGCTCATCGTCGATGAAAACCCTGCCGGTTTCCGGCAGGACAAACCCGGCGATGGCGCGCAGAAGCGTGGTCTTGCCGCTGCCCGACGGGCCGAGAAGGCCAAAGAAGCCGCCATCGGGAAACTCAAGCGTCACGTCGTCGAGCGCCCGCGCCGCGCCATAGGTCTTGACCAGATGTTCGACCCGGACCATCGCCATCAGCGTTCCCCTCCGAAATTCGAATAGCGTGCGGCAAGCAGCATGATGCCCATCGACACGGCGATGATGATGGTCGAGATCGCGTTGATCTCGGGCGTGAAGCCCTTGCGGATCGAGGTGTAGATCAGCACCGGCAGCGTGCTGTCGCCGGGTTCGGACAGGAAGTAGGACACGACGAACTGGTCGAAGCTGACGGCAAAGGCGAACAGCCCGCCCGCGATGATGCCGGGCAGGATCCACGGCACGGTGACGGCGCGGGTGATCTGCCAGGGCGAGGCGCCAAGGGAACGCGCGGCCTCTTCCAGCGTGCGGTCGAAACTCGTCAGCCGGGCCGAGACGACGACGATGACGTAGGGCAGCGCGAGGGCGACATGGCCAAGGATGACGGCGGGTGTCCCGCGCCCCAGACCGATGCCAAAGAAGAAGATCAGCATCGCGGTCCCGGTAATCAGCCACGGGATCGCAATGGGCGGGAAAAGCAGCACCTGCAACACCCGCTTGCCGGGGAAGTCATAGCGGAAAAGCGCGATGGAGGCCGCGGTGCCGAGGCTGGTGGCGATCGCCGTCACAATGACCGCGATCCAGACCGATCGCCAGGCGGCGGAAAGGATTTCCCGGTTCCCGGCAAGCTTGGCGTACCAGTCGGTCGTGAAGCTGAAGGGAAGCTGATAGAACTCTGACGCGTTGAAGGACATCGCCGCCATGACAAGGATCGGCGCGTACAGGAAGAACAGGATCAGGCCGACATAGGCACGGCCGAGATGGGCGAGGAAAGCGTTGCTCATGTCCGCGCCCTTTTCAGGATCGGGCTTGCGGCGGCAAGGATCGCCAACACCACCGCGAGCAGGATGAAGGAAAGCGCCGCCCCAAGGGGCCAGTTGAAGACGGCGACGAACTGATCCTCGATCACCGTGCCGTAATAGGTGCCAAGGCGTCCGCCAAGTAGGCGCGGCTCCATGAAGGACCCCACGACCGGGACGAAGATCAGCACCGCACCGGCGATGATGCCGGGGGCCGAAAGCGGCAGGATCAGCCGCCAGAGGATCGTCCGCCGTTTTGCCCCCAGCGACCGCGCCGCCTCGATCAGGCTGTCGTCGATGGCTTGCAGCGCGAGGTAGGAGGTCAGGATGACGTAAGGCAGGTAGGAATGGACGAGGCCGATCACGATGGCCGTCGGGCTGAACATCAGGTTCAGCTTTACGTCCCACGGCAGCACCGCGTTCACCGCCCGGTCCAGAACGCCATTGCCGCGCAGCACGATGGCCCATGAGAAGATGCGGACGAGCGAGTTCGACCAGAAGGGCAGGATCACCAGCAGAAAGAGCGCCTCACGCGACCGGCCCTTGACCACCTTGGCCAGCACCCAGGCGCAGGGAAAGCCGACGATCACCGACACGGCGGTCACGATCAGGCCAAGCTTGAGGGATTTCCACAGCAGCGTGGCATAGGTTGTCGTCTCGAAGAACGCCCGGTAGTTGTCCAGCGTGACGTGCCAGTCGCGGCCCCCGAAGGGGACGTCAGAGAGGAAGCTGAAGAAGGCCATCGCCGACAGCGGCAGGAAGACCGCCACCGTCAGCCACAGATAGGCGGGGGACAGAAGTGTCACGGCGCGCAGCCGGTCCTGACCTGCGATGGTCGTGGCCATCTGTCCCCCCCTTCCCTCGCGGTTACTGCGCCGCCTTCAGGTCCTGCCAAAGTTTCAGGTAGGCTTCCCGGTCTTCGTCGGAAACCGGCTTCATGAACTGCACCCGCGCGACCGTGGCCGGGTCCTCCACCAGCTTGCGGTTGAAGCTGGTTTCCGGCAGCGCGGCCAGTGCCTTGGTGTTCGACGACACGGGCGCGCCCTCGGCGTCCCATTTGACGTAGAACTCCGGGTCGACCATCCAGTCGATGAAGGCCGCCGCCGCGCCCTTGTGGGTGGAGCTTGCCGGGATCGACAGCCCGTCAAGCCAGCCGATCGCGCCTTCCTCCGGCACGACGAAGGCGATGGGCAGCCCCTTGGCCTGCGAACGCGACGCAGAACCGGACCAGTAGGTCGCAACCGCGAATTCCCCCGCCGACATGAATTGATTCCAGTCGTTTTCCGAGGACCAGAAGGTCGTGATCTGCGGCAGAAGCTCGGTCAGCTTGGCCTTGATCGCGTCAAGGTCGGTGATCTCGTTGATGTTCTGCCCCAGCGCCATCGCGGCGAATTGCACCGCCTCAAGCCCGTCGTCGCGGATCGAGACGCGACCCTTCCACGCCGGGTCCCAGAGGACCGAAAGAGAGGTCGGCATCTCGGCAAAATCGCCCGTATTCACCGCGATGGAGGTCAGGCCCCAGGTCCACGGAACGCCATAAAGCGCGCCGCCGGGGTTCAGGTCCTCATTCCCCGCCAGCGAAGGGTCGAGATCGGCGAAATGCGCGATCTTCGACGTGTCGATGGCGTCGATCAGCCCTTCGTCCTTGGCCTGCGCGGTATAGGCAGAGTTGATCAGCACCACGTCATAGGCGCCCGGATTGGTGCGCAGCTTGGTCAGCATCTCCTGTTCGGAGGTGAAGTATTCGTGGACCACGGTGTTGCCGGTCTTTTCGGTAAAGGCGGCGATGGCCCAGTCAAGGTCGGTGCCGTAGCCCTGCCAGTTCAGCACGCGGATTTCGTCGGCAAATGCGCCCTGTCCGGCAAGGATAAGGGCGGATGTCAGCAGCAGTCGTTTCATGGGGTCCTCCTGTGTCGGTTGTGTCATGCCGTCCGTGCCGGTTCATTGGCCTGCGCAAGAACCGAAAGGACATCAGCTTTCGTCGGGGCCGTGGACGGCCCTTCTTGGGTTGTGGAAAGGGCGGCGGCGATGTTGGCGAAACGTGCGGCCCGGAACGGGTCGCCGGTTTCGGCCAGCGTGGCGATGAAGGCGCCGATATGGGTGTCGCCCGCGCCGTTGGTGTCGACCGCGCGGACCGGGTGGCCGGGGATGTGGCGCGGTGGGCTGTCTGCGGTGGCGAGGAAGCAGCCATTCGCGCCGTCGCGAACGATGGCCCCGCCGGGCCGGTTGGCGAGCGTGGCGGCGGCAGCCTCGGGGTCGGCGCAGCCGGTCAGGGCCATCGCCTCGGCGCGGTTCGCGCTGACCCAGGTCGTGGCGGACAGGGCGGCGTCGCGGCTGCGGTCGGGGATCTGCGCCACCAGCGGCGAGGGGTCGAAGACAAGGTCGATCTTGCCCGCCCGCGCCTCAAGCCATTCCGTCAGCGCCGCGCGGCTGTCGCGGTAGCCAAGCGCATAGCCGGAGAGAAGGCACCAGTCCCCCGCGCCGGGCATCAGCGCCGCCAGGTCCGCCGCCGTCACGATGCCGTCCGCGCCGGATGCGGCGACAAAGGTCCGCTCCCCCGCCCGGTCGATGAGGCAGGTGCAGCAACCTTGATCCTGCCCGGAGAGCCTTTCGCGCAGGGTGTCGATCCCCTCATCCGCCAGCGCCGCCGCCACGATATCGGCAAACGGCCCGGTGCCGAGCGTTCCGGCATAGGCGACGGCCATGCCCGCCCGCCGGGCGGCAACCATCGCGTTGTAGCCGCCCCCGGCGCACAGTACCGCGCGCCGCACGATGGCCTCTTCCCCGGCGCGGGGGACGGCCTCCACCCAGTAGATATGATCGACGATCACGCCGGACAGCTGGACAAGGCGGGGGGTCATGCCGACACCTCCGCCAGGCGCCGCGCGCGGATAGACAGCAGCCCCCGCGCGACCGGATCAAGGTCAAGCCGGTTCACCGCGACGACCTGCGCGGCCTTGTCGGGGGGAAAGCCGGAAAGCCCGGCGCAGGCCCCCGCCATGGCGCAGGCAATCGCGCCGATGGTGTCCGTGTCGTCGCCGATATTCGCGGCGATCAGGCCCGCCTGCCAGGGATCGCCCTTGGCCAGCACGACGACGCCGAAGGCGGCTGGCACGGCCTCGTGGCTGGCGACAGAGGTGCCGATACGGGTGGCCAGATCCTCTTCCGTGCCGGTCCGGGCAAGCGCGATGGCGGCCGCGATCCGGCCTGCCATGTCCGCCTCACCCACCGGCGCGCCAAGGGTTGCGCCGATCCGCGCGACCGCCATCGCCTTGTCCAGCGCCGCCGCGAAGGATTGGCCCGCGACCCCAAGGCTGATGGTCATGGCAACGGCCGCCGCGGCAGAGATTGCTTCGCGCGTGTTATGGGTCACCCGGCAGGCTTCGGCAACGCGGGCGACCAGCGCCGCCGGATCGCCGGGCGGGGTCGCGATGCCGACCGGCGCGATCCGCATGGCGGCGCCGTTGGTCGTCCCCTCCCGCCCCGTCTCGCTCGCCGGCACTCCGGCCAAAAGCGCATCGAGCGCGCGTTTCGACGACGGGCCGAGAAGGTCGCGCAGCCCCCGCGCCCGCACGTCGCGTTCCCAGCCCAGCAGCGCCTCGGCCCATGCGCGGTCATCGACGCCAGCGGGGGAGCCGATCATCAGATCGGCCAGAAGCAGGGTCTGTTCCGTGTCATCCGTCACCATCCCGGCGCGAAGGCCATGGGAAACGGGGTGATCCGCGACAGGGTCGATCAGATCGGTGATCCGGCCATAGGCCGCTGCGATCCGCGCGCGGGGCAGCGTCTGCGACGGCATCCCCAGCGCATCGCCAAGCGCCACCCCGATCAGGGCGCCAAGCGCGCGATCCATCTTATGCCCCGGCCCGCCCATCAGAAATCAATCCTCAGGCCAAAGCGGGCGGGGTCGAGGATGCTGTCGACATATTCCAACACACTGCCATCCGCGCAGCGCGTCACCCGCTCCAGCCGCAGCATCGGCGCGCCGAACGGACGCTCCATGATCGTTGCATCACTTTCCGGCAGGGCGGGAATGACGCTGACCGTTTCCTGCCCCTTCGCGGCGAAGAGGCCAAGATCGGCAAGGCTGCGGTTCAGCGACCCTTCGGCAAGCCCGGCCCCGATCACATCGCCATACCCTTCGCGCCAGGGCAGGCGGCTGCGTTCCAGTGAAATTCCGGTTTTCGTCGCGGTGCAGAACCGCAGGCGATCCACATGCAGATAGTCGGCCGCCGTCCCCAGCGCCCGGTCCGCCCGGCCGCTGCCGCCACGGTCAAGGCGCAAAAGCCGCGTCGTCACCTCACCCCCGCCATGGGACAGCGCGACGGTCCAGCCCAGGTTGCTGTCGATGGTGGTGCCGTCATAGGTCACGAAGGACCCGATGCCGGTGCGGGTGGTGATAAGGCCCTGCCGTGACAGGATCTCAAGCCCCTTGCGGACGGTGTTGCGGCTGACCGAAAAGCGCCGCATCAGCCCGACTTCGCTTTCCAGAAGGTCGCCGTGACCGACGCGCCCTTCGCGAATCTCACGCTCAAGCGTCTGCGCGACGAGTTCGGATTTCGCGATGCCGGTACGGGGGGACATGAGCCTCTCGCAGAACCTGTTCCTACCTGTACCTTATCGGCATCCCGACACCTGTCAAGACGGTTGCAGACGGTTCACGCGACTTCGCGGGCGGGCAGCGCGATGTCGGCGAGTGTGGAGCGGTTGAGGTCCTCGATAAACCGCGTCTCGGCATGGCGAAGCCGCGCTTTCAGGCGGCAACACCCGCCGATGGTGCAGTCGCCGCCGGTGGGGCCAAAGCATTCGACCAGGTCCTGCCCCTGCTCCAGCAGCCGCACGACATCGCCAAGCCGCACCTTGGCCGGGTCCTTGCCCAGCCGCGCGCCCCCACCGCCGCCGCGCCGGGTTTCCACGATGCCGCCACGGGCGAGCTGCTGCATGATCTTGGTCAGATGGTTGCGCGACAGGCCGAATTCCTCGGCCAGTTCGGCGGTCGAAAAGGCCGTCTCCGGCGCGCTGGCCAGGCGCATCAACATGCGCAGCCCGTAATCGGTGAAAGAGGTCAGACGCATGGCGGGTGGCCTTATGAATAAACATTTACAATACCTATTAGCAGTCCTAGAAAGATTGGCAACCCGACGGAAGGAGGCGCGAGATGCATGAGTCCGGGAATGACGGATCACGGATCGTCTCGGTCCGCCCGAAGATGACCGCCGCGCTGATGGAACGCACGGGGCTGACCGAGGGGTTGCTGACGGCTCTTGTCTACCGTTTCTACGCCAAGGTCCGTGCCGACGCGGTTCTGGGGCCGATCTTCGAGGCGCGGATCGCCGACTGGGGTCCGCATCTTGACCGGATGGTTGCCTTCTGGTCCTCGGTCGCGCTGATGACCGGGCGCTACCACGGCGCGCCGATGCCCGCCCATGCCGAACTGCCGATCGAATGGGAACATTTCGAACGCTGGCTGGCGCTGTTTCGCGAGACGGCGGAGGAGACCTGTCCCGCCGAAGGGGCCGCGCATGTCATCACCGCGGCCGAACGGATCGCGCGATCGCTCCACATGGCGGTCGAAGGCGCCGCCCGCCCCGTCCCCTCGCTTCAGTGACCGCGATGCCAGAGCGCCCGCCCGTTCCCGACGATCCGGCAGAGCGCCTTCGCATCAAGCGGATCTATCGGGCGGTTCGCGTGTCGGACGGCAAGCGGATCCTTGTCGACCGGCTCTGGCCACGCGGGATCGCCAGGGACCGGGCGCGGCTCTTTTCCTGGTGCAGGGAGATCGCGCCAAGCGATGCATTGCGGCACTGGTTCCATGCCAACCCCGACCGCTGGCCGGAGTTCGAGGCGCGCTATCGCGCGGAGCTTGCCGCGCTGGGTGAACTGATGGATGAGCTTGCCGGATATACGCAGGACGGTATCGTGACGCTGATCTATGCCTCGAAGGACGAGGAAAGAAACAACGCCGTCGTGCTGCGGGACGTGCTGCGCGACCGGATCGTCAAGGGAGAGACGGGGAATGGCTGAGAACACGCGAAATGCCCTGCACACGCCGGTCTGCGACCTGCTCGGCTGCGAGGTTCCCGTCCTGCTCGCCGGAATGGGCGGCGTGTCGCATTGGGAGCTTGTCGCAGCGGTGGCGAAGGCGGGGGGGTACGGTATCCTTGGCATGGTCCGCGAAAGTCCTGCCCTGATCGCCGAGGAGGTGGCGGGCGTCCGGGGCGCGACCGACCGGCCCTTTGCGGTGAACGTGATCCCGTCGGCGACGGAACCGGGGCTGCTCGACGCGCAGATCGGGTGCTGCCTCGACCTTGGCGTCACCGCGTTCAGCTTTTTCTGGGACGTGATGCCCGATGTCGTGGCGCGGGTGAAGCGCGCGGGCTGCCTGGTGCTGCATCAGGTCGGAACGGTCGATGCGGCACGGATGGCCGAGGATGCCGGGTCCGACGTCATCATCGCGCAGGGTGTCGGCGCGGGCGGGCATGTGCATGGCCGCCAGCCGGTTTTCGAGTTGACCGAAGAGGTGCTGAACGCCGTCTCTGCCCCCGTCGTCGCGTCGGGCGGGCTTGGCACCGGGGCCGACCTTGCGCGCGCCCTGTCGATGGGCGCGGCCGGTATCCATTGCGGCACGGCCTTTATCGCGACCGCGGAATCCTTTGCCCATCCCTATCACAAGACCCGCGTGGTCGAGGCGACCGGCGCGGATACGGTGCTGACCGATGTCTTCGTCCTGAACTGGCCGAAGGGTGCGGCGGTGCGGGTGATCGACAACAGCGTGACCAAGGCCCTGGGCGGCGCCTATCTGGGACACGACCCCGACACATTGCCGCGTGAGGCGATCGCCTGGGACGGCGATCAGCCGCGCCTGCGCTTCAGCACGGATTCGCCCCTGCGCACCACGACCGGCGATCTTGAGGCGATGGCGCTTTACGCCGGTGAGGGCGCCGGGGCCATCGACGCGGTCATTCCCGCCGCAGACCGTGTCGCCGCGATTGCCGAAGGGGCGCGGCGCATTCTGGCCAGCACGTCCTAAAGCGTTTCGGGTTTTCGTTGAGAAAGTAAGTATCAGAATTCGAACGAAATAAGTTCAAATTCTGATTCAGTGTAAACCCGAAATGCTATAACGCCCGCGCCCGTCCTCCCCCAGCATCGCGATCAGGGCGAGGAGGATCAGCGCGATCCCCGGCAGGATCATCACCGGCGGTCCCCCTGCCCCAAGCGCGATTTCCCAGAGGATCACCCAAACCGGGACGAGGTAGGTATAGGCCATCACATTCGCCGCCGGGATGCGCAGGCTTGCGAACTGGGTCAGGGCGAAGCTGGCCGCGGTGGCGAAGACGGCGGTGTAAACGATCGTGATCCAGACAATCGGCGGCAGGGCTGCCCAGTCCGTCGCCACCAGCGCGGGCAGACCCGCGAGCATCAGGCCAACCATGGCGCCGATCACCGTGCCGAGGGTGAAGACCAGCGCGCTTTCCCCGCGATTGAGGATGCGGATCAGCGGGATATAAAGCGAATGCGCGACGCAGCCGAGGAAATAGATCGCCTCCCCCTGGCCGAGCTGAAATGAAAGCAAAGCGGCGAAGTCGGCGCGAAAGATTAGCCAAAGCGCGCCAAGGGCGGCGATCCAGACCGCGACGGCCATCCGCGCCGAAGGCCGCTGACCCAACAGCAGCCAGCCGAAGCCTGCGGTAACAAGCGGCGTGGTCGCATAAACGGCGGCGGCGGACACCGGGCGGGCGGTCTTCAGCCCTTCGAACATCAGCACGAAGTAAAGCGAGAAAAGCCCGCCAAGCAGGATGTAGCGCCAGAGCGCGTGGAAGGCGACGGCGGGGACCCGTTCGCCCCGAAAGCGGAGAAATGCCCACAGCACCACTGCCGCCAGCGCGAAACGCAGTGTGGTCAGCGCCAGCGGCGTGATATGCGGGGCGGCCATCGCGCCAAGGCTGAACGACCCGGCGACCAGCGCCGAAACCGCCAGCATCGCGGCGTGGCTTGAAGCCGTGGCTTTCATCCCGGCGCCCCCCGACGCGCACAAAACGAACACCCCCCGTCATGGCGGACGGGGGGTGTTGTCATGGCTTGGGCAGGCCCTATTTGAAGGCGCTGGCGGGGTAGAACTTCACGTTCTCCCACTTGCCATCCTTGGCCTGCTGGATCGAGTAAGCCCCGTCCGGCGTTCCGCTTTCGTCAAAGGCCAGCGGGCCGGAGGCGCCTTCGTAGTTGATGTCCTTCCCGGCCGCGATCGCCTCTTTCCCGGCGGCGAAGGAACCGACCGCCTCACCGCCATCGGCGACAGCGCGGATCACGCTGTTGATCCCCTCGCCGGTGCAGGCGTCCGCGCTTTCCAGCGACAGCGCGATCAGCGTCGCCATGTCGAAGGAGTTCGACGCGAAGGGACCCGGCTCTCCGCCCTTCTTCTCCTGATAAAGCGCCTCGAAGGCCTTGTATTCCGGCAGCGAACTGTCGGAATCCGCGAATTCGACATAGGCCCGGTCGTTAAGGTATTGCGCGCCGACGGCGTCAAATATCTCCGGCACGGCAAGGTCGGCGGTGAACAGCCATTCGCCTTCGAACCCGCCTGCGGTGGCCTCCTTGATGACGGTCACACCGGATTCCTGCCCGCCCGCAAGGTAGATCGCGTCCGGTTCATGCGCGAGGACCGAGACAAGCTCGGCCTGATAGGAGGGCTGGCCGGGGTTGTAGATGATATAATCCGTCAGCTCGATCCCCGAGGCTTTCAGCTTGTCCTGCGCGACCTGCGCGGGGGAGATGGTGGATTCCTCGTTCTGCACCATGACGGCCACGCGCTTGTAGCCCTTGTCGGTCAGCCAGAGGCCCGAGGCCGCGCCATCGCCAAGGTCGGAAGACACGGTGCGGTAGACGTAATCACCGCCCAGTTCGTTCAGCGTGATGGTCCCGGCATAGGGCGACATGATGACGGTTTTCGTCCGCTTCGCCAGATCGACCAGCGCCACCATCACGCCCGAGGTCGGGCCGACGACGGCGACGGCGCCTTCGCTTTCGATCATCTTGGTGGCCTCACGGATACCGACCTCAGGGTTGCCGCCGGTATCGGCGATGACGGTGCGCAGGTTGCCGCATTTGGTGCCGCCCGCCGCGTTGACCTCGGCCACGCCAAGTTCGACCGCACCGGCGACGATCTTGCCGAATTCGCCCAGTTCGCCGGTCAGCGGAACGAGAACGCCGATGGTCACATCCTCGGCCCGCGCCGCGACGGTCGAGGCCGCGACGGCCCCGGCAAGCAGGGTGGATTTCAGAAGGACACCCTTGATAGAGACTTTGGTCTTCATTTCACTTCTCCCTGTTATTTCTTCTAGTGGACTTGAAGCAGAACCTCTTCGAGCCGGCCGGGCTCGAGGAGGGTTTTCGCCGCCATCGTCTCGGAGTTGCGGCCGGCATCGACCACATAGGCGGTCCCCGATGTGGCCAGGATCTTTTCGGGGTTCTGTTCGACGACCCAGATCACGCCCATCCCGTCCTGGGCAAGTTCGCGCACCCATGACACGATCCGGTCGACGAAGATCGGGGCCAGCCCTGCCGTCGGTTCATCCAGGATCAGGACATCAGGCCCGGCGACCAGCGCCATCGCGATGGCAAGCGTCTGGCGTTCCCCACCCGACAGGGTCGAGGCCAGTTGCCCCGCGCGTTCGCCAAGGATCGGAAAGCGCCGCAACACCTCCCCAATCCGCTCCCCTGCGCCTTCGAAGGCAAGGGCCGAGGCGGAGAGGTTGTCGCGCACCGTCAGTTCGGCGAAGACGTTCCTTTCCTGCGGCACATAGCCGATCCCTTCCTTGCAGATCGACAGGGCCGTGTGACCGGCAAGGGAATTGCCCCGGTAACGGATTTCCCCCGCCATCACCGGCAGATGCCCGGCGATGGTCTTCATCAGCGTGCTTTTGCCCGCCCCGTTGGGGCCGAGAACGGCGGTGATTTCCCCCGCAGGCGCGATCAGGTCGATCCCGTGCAGGATCTGGACCTTGCCATAGCCGGATTTCAGGGCCTTGACCTCAAGCTGCATGATCGGCCCCCAGATAGGCTGCGATGACCTTCTCATCTGCCTTGATCTCACCCGGTGTGCCTTTGGAGAGCAGTTCCCCGTTCTGAAGCACGACGACGGAATCGGCGATCTGCAACAGGAAGTGCAGGTTGTGTTCGACCACCACGAGTGTGCGCCCCTCGGCATGAAGATCGACGAGGATGCGGCTGAGCTTCGCCTGAAGGCTGGGATCGACCCCGGCGGTCGGTTCATCCAGAAGCAGGATGCGCGGGTCGCGCACAAGCTGACGCGCGACCTCCAGCATCCGAAGCTCCCCCCCCGACAGGTTGGCGACGACATCGTTGATGCGTTCCGTCAGGCCGACCCGGTCCAGCACCTCGCCCGCCTTGGCGCGCAAGGCCCGTTCCCGCGACCGCCAGCCACCGCGCAGAACCGAAAGCAGCGTCTCGCCTTCATTATCCGCCCCGACCATGACGTTTTCGAGAACCGTCAGCGACGGGAAGGCGCGCGGGGTCTGGAAGGTGCGGCCAAGGCCATAAGAGGCAATGTCTGACGGTCGCGCGACGGACAGGTCCTTGCCGTCAAGAATGACCGCGCCCGAGGTCGGCTTCAGCACGCCCGAGATCAGGTTGAAGGTCGTGGATTTCCCCGCCCCGTTCGGGCCGATCAGGCCAAGGAACGTGCCTTCGGGAACCGAAAAGCTTAGCCCCGCATCGCCACCCACGGCCTTCAGCCCGCCGAAGCGTTTGGTGACCTTGTCGACGACAAGAAGATCGCGCGTCATGCTGCCTGCCTCCGTCTTGCGAGGGCGGAGAAGGGCTGCCAGCGCAGGATCACGATGAAGAGGATGCCGGTCACGATATCTTCGGCCGAGGCAGCGATTTCCGCCGCGCGGACGGATTCGAAGGGAATGGCGCGGATCACCTCCTGAAACCCGACAAGGGCCATGGTGCCGATGACCACGCCAAGAAGCGTGCGTTCGCCGCCAAGGACCAGCGCGATCCAGACAAAGAACGTGACTTCGGCCGAGAACAGGTCGGGATTCACCAGCGTGGTGATCATCGCGTAAAGCGCCCCGGCAAAGCCGATGGGGATGGAAGAGATGACGAAGACCTGAAACCGCAGCCGGGCGATGTCCTTGCCGATGGCCTGCGCGGCCACCTCATCATCCCGGATCGCATCGACCGCGCGGCCATAGGGCGAGGCCAGAAGGCGGCGGAACGCATAGGCCGTGGCCAGCATCAGGGCGAAGGCGGCCAGCGCATAGACGATGTTTTCCGACAGGCCAAGGATATTGGCATCGGGCCGTTCGACATTGGCAAGACCGACGGTGCCGTTCCCGATCCCGCGTTCGTTGACCAGAAGCGAATTCAGCATCTCGGCAAAGGCGAAGGTGGTCAGGGCGAGGTATTCGCCGCGCAGCCGCAGCGTGGGCCAACCGGTCAGGATCGCGAAAGCCATCGCGGCGATGCCCGCCGCGATGAAACCGACCCACCACGGCATGTCCAGTCCGACAAGGTATTGGTCAAGACCGTGCGGCGGTTCCTGCGTCACGATGGCATAGGCATAGGCCCCGGCGGCGAAATAGGCGACGGTGCCGAAATTGATCATGCCTCCCCGCGCGTATTGCAGGTTCAGCGACAGCGTCAGCACCGAAAAAAGGCTGCCGAACATCAGGACCGTAAGGCCGATCTGGAAGACGGTGTTCATGAGCGCCTCTTCATCGACAAGCCCTCGGGCCGGACCAGAAGAGCGATGATGACCACCGAAAAGGCGATCAGCGGCCGGTAGCCCGCGGGGATCCAGAAGACCGAAACATCCATGGCGATGCCGACGATCAGCCCGGCCACGATCACGCTGTAAAGCGAGCCGAGCCCGGCAAGGATCGCGACGGCGAGGATCTGAAGGATCTGGTGAAAGGCGATGTCGGTCGACAGCGTCGCGATCAGGGCCAGCATGACACCGGCCAGCCCCGCCAGCCCCGAAGACAGAAGCCATGTGGCGCGCGAGGTCTGGCGCACGTCGATCCCGCGTGAGGCGGCAAGCTCGGGATTGGCCGACATGGCCCGGATCGCAAGGCCGGTCTTGGTGCGGTTGAGAAACAGCGCCAGCGAAATGCCGGTCAGCGCGGCAAGCCCGACGACGATCATCTGGTAGTTGGTGATCCTGAGGCCGAAGAACTTGTAGGTCGTCGCCAGCGGAATATCGAGCGTGCGAATGCCGGTGCCGATGATTGCATGCATCAGCCCCGCGATCACATAGGCGACACCGACCGAGGAAATCAGCACCACGGCGGGACCCAGTTTTCGGATCGGGTCATAAACGACGCGGCCGATGAAAAGGCCGATCAGGGCGGTCGCGACGATGGCGACCACGGCAGAGGGGATGATCGGCCAGCCCGCGCCTGCGTTCAGGCCCCAGGTGATGAAGGCCGACACGCCCAGCATTTCCGCGTGGGCGATGTTGAGGAAGCCTTCGACCTGCCGGGTCAGCGAAAAGCCGATCGTCGCCAGGATCAGGAAGCATCCGGTCACGACTCCGGTCAGGGCGTATTGCGCCAGCAAGGTCAATCGTCGCTCCCTTCGTCCGGCGGGCGCTTTCCCGTCGGCTGTTGTCTCTGTCGCGGTTTCCCGCCGCCCGGTCAGGCCGGACCCAGCGGGGCGCGATCGGTTTCTATTTACGAAGTATGCTCCTCTTTCATTCAAACGCAACGATTTTCTTGCGCGAATGAATTCGGGGCCTGCGGGAACGGGCAGGATCGGCGGCGGATCAAGGGCAAAAGGCCGACGGGCCAGGCGTCAGATCGTCCCCATCGGGGCGCGGCTTGCCTCGTTATTGGCGTCCACCAGCTTGTTGATCAGGCGAAAGAACTCTTCCCGCTCGTCATCGTCGAGGGGCGCGATCAGCCGGTCCTGCGCCTTGGCCATCCGGGGCCGCACGCGCCTGATGAAGGTCTTGCCCGCATCGGTGATCTTCACGATCTTCGCGCGCCGGTCGAATTCCGAGGGCATCCGCGTCACCAGCCCGCGCCGTTCCAGCCGCCGGATCACGTCGGCGCCGCTGGTGCGGTCGATTCCCACCGAGGTCGACAGCGTCAGCTGGTCCATCTCTTCCCCGCCCTGCAGAACCGACAGGATCGCCGACTGCACCGGGGTGATATCCTCACCGCCGCATTCCTCGGCGAACAGACCGACATGGATCTGGTGCAGGCGGCGGATCAGGTAGCCGGGCCGGGTCCAAAGCTCTTCATAGGTCCGGCTTTTGACTTTTCCCGGCCGCGCCGTCTTTTTCGGTGTGTTTTCCATGTCCCTGCTCACAGCTATGTTGCAGACTAGAGATGCGGGCGGCGGCGCCAGAAGGTGCGACCTGCGCTTATTGCCCAGTTTGGTCCTTCCAGACAAGTCCGGGCATGAGCTTGTTGCATCGTAAAAATTATGCAGTATGCTTCCTTTATGATCCAATCGTCATGGGTCCGGCAACCCCCTTGCCCGTCGCTGGACAAGGGATCGCACGGTCCGGGGCTGGAGGGAACAGGTCTTGACCACCGGAATTGGCGCACGCATCGAACGCAAGGAAGACCGGCGGCTGCTGACCGGGCAGGCGAAGTTCGTCGGCGACATCAAGCTGCCGCGACAATGGGAGGCCGCCTTTGTCCGCAGCCCCGTGGCGCATGGCCGCATCCGCGCCATCCGCAAGCCCGAGGGGATGGCGGACCGGGTTTTCACCGCCGCCGATCTCTCCGACATCCGCCCGATCCGCGCCGAATCCTCGCTACCCACCTACAACGCCTCGGACCAGTATCCGCTTGCCAGCGGCAAGGTCCGTTTCGTCGGCGAATGCGTGGCGATCTGCATCGCCCCCACCCGCGCCGAGGCCGAGGATCTGGCCGAACAGGTGGAGATCGAGATCGACCCCCTGCCCCCCGTGATCGACGCGCTGAAGGCACGCGAAGCGGATGCGCCTTTGTTGCATGAAGAATGGGGCAACAACCTTTTCCTGACCACCTTCTTCGACGGCGATATCGAGACGCTGCGCAAGACAGCGCCGGTCGTGGTCGAGCGGGAATATTCGACCGCGCGCCAGTGCATGAACCCGATGGAGGGCAAGGGGACGCTTGCCCATTGGGATGAAAAGGCGGGCCAGCTTGTCGTCTATACCTCCACCCAGGTGCCGCATCTGATCCGCACCGGGATTTCGGAATGCCTTGGCCTCGATCAGGGGCAGGTGCGCGTCATCGCTCCCGATGTGGGGGGCGGCTTTGGCTATAAATGCGTGCTTCAGCCCGAGGAACTCTCCGTCTCATGGGTCGCGCGCAAGACCGGCCGCCCGATCCGCTGGACCGAGGACCGGCGCGAACACCTCGTCGCGGGTGCGAATACCCGCCAGCATCACTACAAGCTGACCGCGTTCGCCGACGAACGCGGGCGGCTGTTGGGGCTGGATGCGGAGATCACCGTTGATGTCGGCGCCTATTCCGTCTGGCCCTTCACCGCCTGTCTTGAGGCGGCGCAGGCGGGCGGCAACCTGCCGGGTCCCTATGACTTCGGCACCTATCGCTGCCGCACCTTTTCGGTCGCGACCAACAAGCCCGCCTTCACCCCCTATCGCGGCGTCGCCCGCCCCGGTGTGTGCTTCGCGATGGAACTGACGATCGACGCCATCGCCCGCGCCGTGGGGCGGGAACCGTCGGAGGTGCGCAAGGAAAACCTCGTCCCCGCGGGGAAGATGCCCTTCACCAACGTGACGAAGAAATTCTACGACAGCGGCGATTACCCCGAAAGCGTGGCGCAGGCGGAACGGCATATCGGCCTGGCCGGGTTTCGCGCCCGTCAGGCCGAGGCCCGCGCGAATGGCCGCTTCCTCGGCATCGGGTTTTCCACCTTCACCGAACAGTCGGCGCATGGGACGAAGGTCTTCGCTGCCTGGGGTCTGCCGCTTGTACCGGGCTACGAACAGGCGATGGTCAAGATCACGCCCTCAGGCTCGGTCGAGGTGCGGTCTGGCAATCACAGCTTCGGTCAGGGTCTGGAAACCACGCTTGCGCAGGTGGCCAGCGAATGGCTGACGGTCGACATAAGCCGGATCAACGTCACGATGGGCGACACGGGCCTGACGCCCTATTCGACCGGCGCCTATGCGTCGCGCGGGATGGTCATGGCGGGCGGGGCGGTGTCGAAGGCGGCAGAGGTCCTTGCCGGACGGGTCAAGACCCATGCCGCGCATCTCCTGCAATGCAAGCCGGGCGATATTCGCCTGTCCGACGGCAAGGCCTGGTTCGGAAAGGCGCATGTCGGGTTCGAGGACATCGCGCGCGCCTGGTACCTGCGCCCCGACCAGCTTCCTGATGATGTCGAGACGGCGGGGCTTGAGGTCACCGAAGGGTACAAGCCGGAGATCGACACCGGAGTGTTCACCTATGCGACCCACGCCGCCATCGTCGAGGTCGATCCCGATACCGGCAAGGTCGCGATCGAGGATTACTATATCTTCGAGGATTGCGGACGCCGGGTGAATCCGCTGATCCTTGAAGGCCAGGCTTATGGCGGCGCGGCGCAGGGCATCGGGACAGCGCTGTTCGAAGAGGTGCTTTACGATGCCAACGGGCAGCCGCTGACCTCGACCCTCGCCGACTATGTTCTGCCCGGCCCGGCGGAGCTTCCGCATTTCCGGCTTGGCCATGCGGAAACGCTGTCGCCCTATACGCGCCACGGGATCAAGGGCGTTGGCGAAGGCGCGGCCATCGCGCCGGGGGGCGCCATCGTCAACGCGATCAACGATGCGCTGTCGCCCTTCGGGGTTGAGATCAACGCCATCCCGGCGACCCCCGAAAAGGTGCTGGGCGCGATCCTTCGGGCCAGCGCCGCGCGGGAGGCTGCCGAATGAAACCCTCCCCCTTCGAGATTTCGCGACCCGTGACGCTGGACGCGGCGCAGGCGGCGCTGCGCGGGGACGATCACGGCACCAAGCTCATCAGCGGCGGGCAGTCTCTTGGCCCGATGCTGAACCTGCGGCTTGCCCGGCCCGCGCATCTGGTGGATGTCACCGCCCTGCCGGGCCTTGCCGACATCCGCGAGACGGACAGCCATGTGGAGATCGGCGCGGCCGTCACCCATGCGCGGATCGAGGATGGCGAGGTGCCGGACCCGATAGCGGGCATGTTGCGCCATGTCGCCTCGGGCATCGCCTATCGCGCCGTGCGCAACCGCGGCACCATCGGCGGCAGCCTCTGCCATGCCGACCCCGCCGCCGACTGGGTCACGGCGATGACGGCCCTTGGGGCCGTGCTGGTGGTGCGGGGCGGCACCGGCGCCCGCGAAATCCCGATGGCGGGTTTCATGCTGGGCGCCTACCGCACCGCGATGGCGGAGGATGAGGTGCTGACAACGATCCGCATCCCGCGCTACTCGGACCAGGCGCGCTGGGGCTATTACAAGATCTGCCGCAAGGTGGGGGAATTCGCGGACGCCATCGCGGCCTTCGTCGCCGACCCGGCAAGCCGCACCTGCCGCGTCGTCTTCGGATCGACCGGCGGCGCGCCGTTCGTCAGCGCGGAACTTGCCCGGCAGATCGCGACGACGGGGGCCGTCCCGCCGGTTGAGACGGTGAAGGCCGTGCTGCGTGACAGCGGCCTGAACTTGTCCGACGTGAAGATCCACCAACTCGCCATCGCCCATTCCCGCGCCGTGACAGAGGCCCTTTCCGATGCCTGAGACCCTGACCCTGACCGTCAATGGCGAGGATTGCACCGTCACCGTCCCGCCCCGGACGCAACTGGCCGAAGTGCTGCGCGACCATCTCGACCTGACCGGCACGCATCTTGCCTGCGAACAGGGTGTCTGCGGCGCCTGCACCGTGATGATGAACGGCAGGCCGGTGCGGTCCTGCATCACCTATGCCCATGCCTGCGACGGCGCGGTGATCGAGACGATCGAGGGGCATCGCGGCGACCCGGTCATGGACCAGTTGCGCGATGCCTTCTCGCGCCACCACGCGCTGCAATGCGGGTTCTGCACGCCGGGGATGCTGGCGACCGCGCGGGACATCGTGACGCGCTTCGACGTAGCCGATGAAGCCACGATCCGGCATGAGCTGAGCGGCAATCTCTGCCGCTGCACCGGCTATGTCGGGATCGTCGGCGCGATTTCCGAGGTCATCGCGGCGAAGGGTGCGACCTCCGCCCCCCCTGCCCCGGCGCGGGACACCAAGCCCTTCGCGCCGTTCGAGCCGGTCGAGACCGCCGCAGCCCCTACCCCGACCGCCCCGCAAGGCTCTGTTTCGATCGAGGGCGGCTGGACGGTGGTCAAGCGCAGCTTTGCCCTGAGCCATGCGCCGGACTCCGTCTGGCAGCTTTTCCGCGACCCGGCCCGCGTGGCCCCCTGCATCCCCGGCGCGACGGTGGAAAGCCTTGATGCCGAAAGCTTCACCGGCGCGGTCGAAATCCGCTTTGGCCCGATCCGGGCGCGCTTTGGCGGGCGCGGCAGCTATGACAATGACGATGCCGCCCGCGCGGGGACGATCCGGGGCGAGGGCGACGACAAGCAGGGCAAGTCGAAAGTCCGGGGGGCGCTGCGCTATGCCATCGCGGAAGGTACGACGCCCCAGGTGAGCCGCGCAGAGGTCGAGCTTCGGTTCGAAATCGACGGCATGCTGGCGCAGTTCAACCGGCCGGAGCTGGTGACGGGTTTCGTCGATTACATCCTGGCGCAGTTCGCGGCCAATTGCGATGCCGTCCTGTCGGGGGGCGAGGCCGGACCGGCGAGACGGCTGAGCGTCCTTGGGATGCTGTGGTCGGTGCTGAAGGCGCGCTTCTCCCGCTAAGGCGGGCAAGCCTCAATCGACGAAGGCGCGTTCGACGACGTATTCGCCGGGCTTGCTGTTCGCCCCTTCGGTAAAGCCGCGCGCCTCCAATATCCGCTTCATATCAAGGTTCAGCGCCATCGAGCCGCAGATCATCACCCGGTCATGCGCCGGGTCAAGCGGCGGGACGCCAAGGTCGGCAAAGAGCTTTCCGCTTTCGATCAGATCGGTGACACGCCCCATCCTGTCCGAGGTCTCGCGCGTCGTGGTGGCGTAGCGGCGGAACTTGACGGCGGCATCCTCCCCCACCAGCGGATCTTCGGCCAGACGCCGTTCCAGATCGTCGCCATAGTCAAGCTCACTCCTCAAACGGCAGGTTTGGGTCAGGATGACGCTGTCGAATTTCTCATAGGTCTCCGGTTCCCGCATCAGGCTTGCAAAAGGCGCGACGCCGGTGCCGGTGGAGATCATCCAAAGCCGCTTGCCGGGCAGAAGCGCGTCGATGACAAGCGTGCCGGTCGGCTTGGTCCTGACGATCACCTGATCGCCCACCTTGATCTTTTGCAGGCGCGAGGTCAGCGGGCCGTCGGGGACCTTGATCGAATAGAACTCAAGCTCTTCATCCCAGAAGGGCGAGGCGATGGAATAGGCGCGCAGGATCGGTTTGCCGGTCTCCCCCGGCAGGCCGATCATCACGAATTCGCCCGACCGGAAGCGAAAGCTCGACGGTCGCGTGACGCGGAAGGAAAACAGCCGGTCGTCCCAGTGCCGGACACTCAGCACGGTCTGCGCATCGGGCATGGGTTGAACGGGCGCGGCGGCCGGATCGGGGGCGACGGTCATGGGGGTCTCCGGTTCGGGAAAGGGTTGGGCTGCGCGGGCCGGTCAGGGGGTCACGCGCAGGCCGTCCACCTCAAAGCCTTCGGGCTCATCAGTGTCGATCGGGTCAAGCCGGACGATGGGCGCATCACCCGCAGGCTCAGGGAAGGGAACGGCGGCGCCGTCCACCTCATAATGTTCGGCATCGGCGTCGTCGGGCATCTCACCCGCCTCATAGATCGGCTTTTGCGCATGGGGTTCGGGCGGCGCTTCGCCGGTGATGAGAAGCCCTGCCTTGTCAGGCTTGCCGTTCCAGTCCTCGGCATCGGGCGGCACGGTCCCGATCTCGGTGATATTCGGCCAGATCTCGGCGTATTTCGCGTTGAGGGCAAGCCATTCGTCCAGCCCCGGCTCCGTATCGGCGCGGATCGCGTCTGCGGGGCATTCGGGTTCGCAGACACCGCAGTCGATACATTCTTCGGGGTGGATGACCAGAAAGTTCTCCCCCTCATAGAAGCAGTCCACGGGGCAGACCGTGACGCAATCCTGGAACTTGCAATTGATGCAGTTCTCCGTGACGACATAGGTCATGAATCACCTCTCATTTTTAGGACGTATACTCCGTAAAATCAGAGAAGGCAATTCCTATCCCAGAATCGGCACGGGAACCACGTCATAGGCGTGCGAAATCCGGCGGTTCAGCACCGGGTCAATAAGGTCAAGCGCGAAGCGCGGGCTGAACCGGACCCCGCCGATGGCGCCGCAGGTGCCGCCGAACATCAGGGTGCGTTCGGCAAGTTCACCGCCATCCGCCTTCAGATGGCCAAGCAGTTCCGCAGGCGACAAAAGCCCGGCCACGCCGCCATCCTGATAGACGACCTCCCCGCCCGCCTCGTGGATGGTGGACCGGATCAGGATCTGGTCCCAATGCCCCTCGACCTCGTCCAGCGGCCAGAACTCCGTCGCGATGGGCTTGTCGCAAAGCTGCTTGGCCACCGTAATCCCCATATGCTCCACCACCCGGTCGGTATGGTCCGATCCCGCGCCGACCCAGATCCGGCCCTTGTGGTTCAGCAGGACATATTCCACCTCACCGCTCGACCCGTCGCCGATGACCTCGATCGCATCGGCCACCGAAAGGCGGGAGACGCCGACGCGGTAGAAGAGCGGCGTCTTCGCGGGCGGCTTCACCCCGATCTTCGCCAGTTCGTCGATATGATGCTGAAGGGCGGCCTTGTCCCGCCCGGTCCAGCCGCCGACGATGACCTTTTCGATGGTGACCCGGTCACGCTCCTGCCCGGTTCGTGAGGTGAAGGTGGCGTCGAATTCGACCCTGGCTGACATGATGTGCCCTTTCGGTTAACGGCCCCGGATGGTGCCTTCCAATCCCCGCGCGATGGACAGAAGCCTGCGGTCCCCGCCCGTCCGGCCCATCAGCATCGCACCGACCGGCAGCGCCCCCTCCCCGTGGCAGGGGATGGAGATGGCGGGCAGGTCGAGGAAGTTGCCAACAGCGGTATTGCGCAGACAAAGAAGGTTGGTTGCCGCCGATTTCTCGGGGTCGGCAAGGCTTTCCAGCGTCGGCGCGACGATCTGCACGGTGGGAAGGATCAGCGCGTCGAAGGCATCCGTCTTGCGGGCCACCAGCGCGCGCATCGTCGCGCGCGCCTCGACCGTGCGGATATAATCTTCGGCCGTTTGCGACTGCCCGGCGCTGAAGCGGTCCCGGACCCAGGGGTCGTAGAACCCGGCCCGCGATTCCAGAAACGGCTTGTGCCAGGCATAGGCCTCGGCCCCGACGAGGCCGCCCTTGCCGTTGATCTTCGGCAGTTCCGCCAGTTCGTCGATGGTCAGCGGCATCAGCCGCACGCCCCTGCTCGACAGCCGGGTCAGCATCTTCTCGTAGGCGGCGGCGACCGCGTCATCCAGATGCTCGGTCACATAGCCGTCCAGCACGGCCAGCCGCAGACCGCCTTCGGGGAAAGACTCCACATCCTCCCCCGCGCCGCCCGACAGGATGGAATCCAGCACCGCGCAGTCGGAGACGGAATTGGCGAAGGGGCCGATACAGTCGAGCGATTTCGACAGCGGCACGGTGCCGTCTTTCGGCACCCGGGTCGATGTCGGTTTGAACCCCACGACACCGCAGAAGGCGGCCGGGATGCGGCAGGACCCGCCGGTATCGGTCCCGATGGCAGCAGGCACCATCCCCTCGGCCACCGCCACCGCCGCGCCGGAGGAGGAGCCACCGGGGATGCGATGCGCCGTCTGGTCATGCGGATTGCGGGGCGTGCCGAAATGGGCGTTGATGCCAAGCCCGGAATAGGCGAACTCCGTCATGTTGTTCTTGCCGACGATGACGAACCCGGCCGCGCGCAGGCGCGCGACGATGGGGGCGTCGGCCGTGGCGGGCGGCTGATCGTCCAGCACCCGCGACCCGGCGGTCGTCACCTCTCCCTTGACGTCGAACAGGTCCTTGATCGCCAGCGGCACCCCGGCGAAAGGCGGCAGCGCGATCCCCTTGGCGCGGGCCGCGTCGATCCAGTCCGCCTGCGCCCTCGCCGCGTCGGGGTAGCTGCGCAGGAACACCACATCGCCCTGCCCCGCCGGGTCGGCGATGCGCGACAGCGCCTCTTGCACCAGATCGGCGCTTTTCAGGCTGCCCCGGTTCAGCTTGCGCGAAAGGTCGGTCAGGTTCTGGATCATGTCACGGTCCCGCAAAAACAGACCGCCCCAGAGCGGGGCGGTCAGGGAAGGCCTGCGTTTACTGCGGGTCGTAGTAATGCTGTTCCAGCAGCAGGCAGCCTTCCTCGGTGCGGAACGGGCCATGCGCGACATGCGGCGGGCGGACGCAATAGGTGAACGGTCCGAACCGCTCACCACCCGCCGGGCCTTCGTTGCCGACCCACATGTCGCCTTCGATCACGAAGACCTCTTCCCAGTAGTCATGCTCGAACGGGACGGTGGTATAGGTCCCCGGCTCGAACTTCAGCAGACGGGTCCAGCCGCCCTTGCGGTTCTCCATGTCGAGATGGCCGGACAGGATCTTTTGCTTGATCCCGGACGGGTAGCCCTTTGGCGTTTCCCAGCCGCTGTCCATGTCGAGCTGGTAGAATTCGCGGTGTTCCTTGTTGACGGCCATGATCGTCTCCTTACTCGGCAGGTTCCTTGTTGAACTTGGGGCTGTTGGCGCGGATGGTGTCCATGTTGTTGCGCCGGGTCTTGAACTTGTCCTTCTCGTAGACATCCGCCGGGATGTTGAAGAAACCGGCGTCAAGCTGGGCGGGTGAGGTTTCCTTCATCTCGATCGAATCGAACGGGCAGACATCCATGCAAAGCTCGCAGCCGATGCAATTGCCGGCATGCACCTCAACCGTGCCTTCCGGGGTCTGCGACAGGGCCTCATAGAAGCAGACCTGGATGCAGATGTTGCAGGTCGGGTTCTTGCAGGTGTCGTCATTGACGACGGCATGGATGCGGTTCTTCGAGAACTGTTCGGAATAGTCTTTCACCGACCGGGTAGAGGCGAGGCCGATCATCTCATCGACGCTGGCATAGCCGTTTTCGTCCATGAAGCTTTCAACGCCCTCGATGATCTTCGGCAACCACTTGATGCCCTTGACCATCAGGACCGAACCGACCTGAACGATGGTGGACCCCGCCATGATGAATTCGATCACGTCGCGGTGGTCGAAGATGCCGTTGGAGCCGGAGATCGGCATCCCGAGTTCCTCGTGGATGCGGTGGACCCAGCGCAGCGACAGCGGCTTCACCCAGGTGCCGCCGATCCCGGCGGGGCCGCCGATACGCGGCTGGCCGGTGTCGATGTCGACGACAAAGCCGGTGTGGCGGTTGATCGCGGTGACGCCCGCCGCGCCTGCCTCGCGCACCGCCTTGGCGATGGCGAGCGGCTTGGACTGATCGGGCGTCAGCTTGACGACGACCGGAATATCGACCGACTCGCAGACCTGCCGCGTGACCTCATAGGCCACCTCCGGCTCCTGCCCGATCATCGACCCGCCATGGACGCCCGGCATCATCGCCGGGTGCGGGCAGCCGAAGTTCAGCTCAACCATCGGCAGGCCGCAATCCTCGATCGTGCGGCAGATGTCCTTCCAGCCGTTGATGTCCTTGGCCCCGGCACTGCCGATCAGATGCGCGCCACGTTCCGCGGCGTATTTCTGCGTTTCCTTCAGGTCGGGGATCCAGTCCTTGTAATAGGTGCTGGAATAGCCCGAGCGGCTGTAGAAGACGAAATCCCGCGCCGGTTTGCCGCGGATGATGTCGCCCTTCGAATTCATCACGCAGTATTTCGAGTTCTGCGTCAGCCGCGCCATGTCCTCGATATCGGTCAGCGTCTTGATGATCGCGCCGGATGCACCGGCATCGAAGCACTGACGCATCAGGTCGGGACTGTTGGTGGTTTCCAGCGACGCGATGATAACGGGGTTTTTGAACTTCACTCCGCAGAAGTCCACGCTCATATCCGCCATCTGTATCCTCCCGCGCGTTGTCAGGTGGCCGGCGGAATGTTCGCCGGCAATATTAGGTAGTATACTCCTTTTTATTTGCCCGGCAAGTCGTTTGATGGAAACGCCCGTCGGGGCGCTTTTCAGCGCGGGCGGGGTTTTGCGGGCGTATGGGGGACAGTCAGAAGGAGGGCGGGCTGATGGCCCAGATCACCACGGTGTCGACCGCGCCGGGATTGGCATAGCGATGTGGTTCGCGTGAGGAGAATGCGCAGCAATCGCCCTTGTGCAACAGGAAATGACGCGACCCGATCCAGATTTCCAGCGAACCTTCCATGACAAAGCCGACCTCGTCTCCGTCATGGCTGTAGGATTGCGTGCTGGCGCCACCGGGCGGGATGCGGCAGAGAATCATCTCCACCTGCGACGACAGCTTCGGCGTCAAAAGCTCATCCGTCAGGCCCTGTTCGTAGTGCAGCTTCAGCCGGTTTCCCGCGCGCACCACATAATCCCTCTCTTCCACCGGGGCGGCGGCGGGGCCGGAGAAGAACCACTGCACCGTCACCCCAAGGCTCTGCGCCAGCCGGACCAGCGCGGGAACGGAGGGGGAGGCAAGGTTGCGCTCTATCTGGCTGATATAGCCGACGGAAAGGTCTGCCGATTCCGCCAAAGCGCCCAGCGTCATCCTGCGCCGCTTGCGCAATCCGCGGATGCGTTCGCCGAGGACGGCGGTTTCAGGCAAGGTTGGTTCGGCCATTCCGCTCCCTTCGCTCCGGCGCCCAAGCTAACCGGAACGCAGATGCGCACATAGTAAAATTTTCATTGCTTTTTTAGATGTCAGTATAATTATGCGCAAGACTCTTGTCCTGAAGGGAATCCCATGTCGAAGGTTCTGCACTACCGCAAGGCGGACCGTGTCTTCGAAGCCTATGGTGACGATGCCGCCAGGGCCTCCATCAGCCGCCTTGTCGGGCCTGAGGTCAGCCGCTCCATGGGCGCGGGCGTGGCGCGGTTCGACGATTGCTCCATCGCCTGGACGGTCCTTTACGACGAACTGATCGTGACGCTTGAGGGGCAGTTCCGCCTTCGCGTCGGGGATGAGGTCTTCGACTGCGGTCCCGGCGATGTCCTCTGGGTGCCTGAAGGCACGGCGCTGCATTACGAAGGTCAGGGCGCGACCGTGTTCTACGCCCTGTCGCCGGTCGACTGGCGGGCGCGGATGGCGCAATGACCGACCGTTTCCCCCACCTCTTCTCGCCCCTGAAACTGCGCGGACTGACGCTGCGCAACCGTATCCTGTCCACCGGCCATGACACCACCCTGCCGACCGAGGCGAAGGTGAATGACGAACTGATCGCCTATCACCGCGCGCGGGCCAAAGGCGGCGTCGGGCTGATCGTCACCCAGGTCGCCGGGGTGCATGAAACGGCGCGCTACAGCGCCCATGTCCTGATGGCGACCGACGACGATTGCATCCCCGGTTTCCGCGCGCTGGCCGAGGCGTGTCATGCCGAGGGTTGCGCCGTCTTCTCGCAGCTTTTCCATCCGGGGCGAGAGATCATGGAGACCGCCGACGGCCTGCTGGCGGTGGCCTATGCGCCCTCATGCGTGCCGAACGAACGGTTCCACGTCATGCCCCGCGCGCTGGATCAGGCGATGATCGACGAGATCGTGGCGGGCTATGCCTCTGCCGCGCGGCGGATGCGCGACGCCGGGCTGGACGGGGTGGAATTCGTTGCCAGCCACGGCTACCTGCCCGCGCAATTCCTCAACCCCGCCGTCAACCTGCGGACCGATGCCTATGGCGGGTCGCTGGAAAACCGCCTGCGCTTTTCGGTCGAGGCGCTGACGGCGATCCGGGCCGCGACGGACGGGGATTTCGTCATCGGCCTGCGGATCAGCGCGGATGAAAGGGACGATACCGGCCTTGATGCGGCCGAAACACTGGCCGCCTGCCGTCACCTCGAACCGCTTCTCGACTTCATCAATGTGACGGCGGGAACCTCTGCCACGCAGGCGGGCGCGGTGCATATCGTGCCGCCGATGGCCTATCCGGCGGCCTATCTGGGTGCCGAGGTCAAGCGCATCAAAGCCGCGCTGACCGTCCCGGTCTTCGTCGCCGGACGCATCAACCAGCCGCAAGAGGCCGAGGCGCTGGTCGCCGATGGGGCCGCCGATATGTGCGGCATGACCCGCGCGATGATCTGCGATCCCGAGATGCCGCGAAAGGCGAAGGAAAACCGCCCCGACGACATCCGCGCCTGCATCGCCTGCAATCAGGCCTGCATCGGACATTTCCACCGGGGCGTCCCGATTTCCTGCATCCAGCACCCCGAAACCGGGCGGGAATTGCAGTTCGCACGGCTTGCCCCCGCCGCGACGCCCCGCAAGGTCATGGTCGTGGGCGGCGGTCCGGGCGGGATGAAGGCCGCGATCACCGCGGCCCGGCGCGGCCATGACGTGACGCTTTATGAGGCCGGGGACCAGCTCGGCGGTCAGGCGCGGCTGGCGCAGCTTCTGCCGCGCCGCGCCGAATTCGGCGGTATCATCACCAACCTGCAACGGGAGTTGGAGGCGCAGCAGGTCCGCATCCGGCGCGGCATCCGCGTGAACCGCGCGCTGATCGCGGCCGAGGCGCCCGATAACGTGATCCTCGCGACCGGCGCCCGCCCCTATCTGCCGCCGCTGGAAACCGACGGATCGGTCCAGATCGTCGACCCCTGGGCGATCCTGCGGCGCGAGGTCAGGCCGGGACGGCGCGTCGTCGTCTCGGACTGGCGCGGCGACTGGATCGGGCCGGGGATCGCCGAGATGCTGGTGCGCGAAGGCTCGGCGGTCGACCTCGCGGTCAACAGCACCCATGCCGGCTCAGCCCTGCCGCTTTATGTCCGCGACAACACGGTGGCCGAACTGCACCGGCTTGAGGTGCCGATCACGACCTATGCGCGCCCCTTCGGCATCGACGGCGGCACGGTCTATATGCAGCACAATGCGGGCGGCCAGCCGATCCTGTTTGAAAATGTCGACATGCTCGTCCTCTGCCACGGCCATCAGCCGGAAACCGCGCTTGAGGCCGAGTTGAAAGACCTTGGCATCCGGCCGCACCTTCTGGGCGACTGCCTCGCCCCCCGCACGGCGGAAGAGGCGGTGTTCGAGGGGTTGAAGGTCGGCTGGGCGATCTAGGCGAAGGGCGCGGTCAGGCCAGCACCGCGCCCATGGCCATCGCGACGGCGGCCTGCGTCGGGTCGATGACGGGCCGCTTCAGCGCCGCCTGCAAGGGGACGCGGTGGCGGGCCATCCCGGCGCAGCCGAGGATCAGCACATCCGCCCCGTCCCCGATCAGGTCCTGCCCGACCTCTGTCAGCCGCGCCAGCGTCCCCTCGCCGCGCGCGCTTTCATCCACGCTCATGTTCAGCGCCCGTTCCCCGGCCAGCCGATGGTCCACCCCCATCCGCCGCATATAGCGCAGATGGCGCGGGATCGAGGCCTCGGCAATGGCGAAGATGCCGAAACGATCGCCCCGCGCCAGCGCGGTCAGCACACCGGATTCCTGGATGCCGAAGACCGGCACCTTGGCGGTAGCCCGGCAAAGGTCGATGCCGGGATCGGAATAGCAGGCAATAACAAACGCCGCCGCGTCGGGGCGCGTCTCGATCAGCGCGGAAAGCGGCAGGGCGACCTGATCGACATGGCGCTGGCTTTCGATGCCGAAGGGGCCTTCGGCCAGCGTCACACACTCGATCCGCGCCGCGCCGCGAAATCCCGCCAGCGCGTGGTCCAGCCCATCCGTCACCGCCTGGTTGGAGTTCGGGTTGATGACGACGATCGGCCCGGTCATGGCGCGATCTCCGCGCCGAAGTTCCAGCCCGGGTCAAGTTCCGGCGTGCGGGTGCCGGGATGGCCGGTGAAATCGGGCCGCGCGCGGGCGACGAACCGCCCCCGTCCCGGTTCGGCCACCAGCTTGCCGCCCTCGATCACCGCCTCCCCGCGCGACAGGACCGTGACGGGCCAGCCGGTCACCTGACGCCCCTCGAACGGCGTATAGTCCATGTTGTCGTGCTGATCCTCGACCGTGACGGTGCGCGTCTCCTCCGGGTCCCAGATCGCGATGTCGGCATCCGCGCCGATGGCGATCGTCCCCTTTTGCGGGTGCATCCCGTAAAGTTTCGCCGCGTTGGTGGAGCCAAGGGCGACAAACTGGTTCAGCGTGATCCGCCCGCCCCTGACCCCTTCGGAGAAGAGCAGAGGCAGCCGCAGCGCGATCCCCGGCATCCCGTTGGCAATCTGCTTGAAGCTGGCGTCCGGCCCTTTCGACAGCTTGCCGCTGGCGTCGAACCGATAGGGCGCGTGGTCGGAGGAGAAGACGGAGAATGTCCCCGCCTGAAGATGCCGCCAAAGCGCCTCTTGCGTGGCGGTGTCGCGGACAGGGGGGGAACACATGAACTTTGCCCCCTCCATGCCGGGGCGGTCCAGATCCTCCTTGGTCAGGAACAGGTATTGCGGGCAGGTCTCGCCAAAGATCTTCGCACCGTCCAGCCGGGCCTTGGCCACCAGCCCCGCCCCTTCGGGGGTGGAGACATGGACGATCAGCAGGGGCGCATCGACGAACCGGGCGAGCGTGATGGCCCGGTTGATCGCCTCGGCCTCGGCCGCCGCCGGGTGGCTGATCGCGTGATAGCGCGGCTGCGTATGGCCCGCCGCGACCAGCCGGTCAGAGATCCACTTGATAATCCCGGAATTCTCCGCATGAACCATGGTCAGCGCGCCGTGGCGTTTCGCGACCGAGAGAATGTCGAGGAACTGGCCGTCGTCGATCTTCATCAGGTCATAGGTCATGAAGACCTTGAAGGAGGTCACGCCGCGCGCGAAGGCCTGTGGCAGTTCCTCGGCCAGCGCCTTTTCCGTCGGATCGGCGACGATCAGGTGATAGCCGTAGTCGATGACCGAGGCACCTTCAGCGCGACTGTCGTAAAGGTCCAGCGTCTCGATCACGCCCATGCCGCGATGCTGGGCCGCGAAGGGGACGAAGCAGGAATTCCCGCCAAAGGCGGCGGAGATGGAGCCGCTGCGATAGTCGTCCGCCGTCATGCCCCCCGTCGCGCTTTCCTGCGCGATGTGGCAATGCGCCTCGATCCCGCCGGGCAGGACCAGCTTGCCCGTCGCGTCGATCTCCCTCTCTCCCGACAGGCTTTCGGCGATGGCGGTAACGCGCCCGCCGGTGATGCCGATGTCGGCCTTGAAGGTATCGGACGCGGTGGCGACGGTGCCGTTCCTGATGACAAGGTCCATGGTCACACCGACCTGATGGAGCCGCCGTCGCAACGGATCAGGCTGCCGGTGATATAGCTCGCGGGTTCGGAAACGAGGAAGGCGGCGGTCTTGGCGAATTCCTCGACCGTGCCGTAGCGCCCCGCCGGGATGGTCTTGGCCGAGGCCGCACGCGCCTCGTCCAGCGTGATGCCGCCGCGCTTCGCCGCCGCTTCGTCCAGCTCGTCCACCCGTTCGGTATGGATGCGGCCGGGGATCAGCATGTTGACGGTGATCCCTTCGGCCGCAAGGTCGTTCGACAGCGATTTCGACCAGCCGACAAGGGCGGAACGGATCGTGTTTGACACGGCCAGCGTCGGGATCGGCTGGATCACGCCCGACGATCCGATGGCCAGCACCCGGCCCCAGCCCGCCTTGCGCATCGCGGGCAGCAGGCGATCGGTCGTCTCGGCCACGCGCAGCACCATCTGGTTGAACTGCGCGGTCAATTTGGTCAGGTCGGCCTCGACCATCTTGCCCGGCGGCGGCCCGCCTGTGTTGGCGACAAGAATGTCCGCCGCGCCCATGGTGTCGGCCACCGCCCGCGCCAGAGTGTCGGCGGCATCGTCGCTTGCAAGGTCGCAGCCGACCCAATGCGCCCGGCCCTGCCCCTTCGCGTTGATCGCCGCCGCCTCGGCCGCCAGCCTGTCTTCCGAGCGGCCCGAAAGCAGCACATCGGCGCCCTCCTCCGCCAGCACCCGCGCGATGCCAAGGCCCAGCCCGCGCGAGGAGGACATGACCAGCGCCCGCTTGCCCTTCAATCCAAGATCCATCAGCCCAGCTCCCCCAACCGTTTCTCAAGCCGCGCGACCAGACGGCTCAGTTCATCGTGATCGGCCTTCGTCATCACAGGCCCCGGCGCGCGGACCTTGGCGGTGGCGATGACACCGCGACGGCGCAGCGTTTCCTTGCGGATGGCAAGGCCAAGGCCAAGCTGCTGTTCGTAGCGCACCAGCGGCAGATAGGCGTCGAAGATATCCTCGGCCCGGTCATGGTCGCCCTTCAGCGACAGGTCCACCACCTGCACCATCATCTCGGGATAGGCGAAGCCCGTCATCGCCCCGTCCGCGCCGCGCTGCATTTCCTGCGGCAGGAAAAGCGCGGAATTGCCAGTCAGGATCGACAGACGCGGCTGTTCGCCCGTGCCCGTCTCTGCCCGCACGCGCGACAGCTTGGTCAGGCCCGGCCAGTCCTCATGCTTCAGCATCACCACCTGCGGATTGTCGCGGGCGATCTTCAGGATGCTCTCGACCGACATACGCACGCCGGTGGTTTGCGGGTAATCCTGAAGGCAGACGGGAACATCGGGGCCAAGCGCCTTGCAGACCTGCCCGAAATAGCCCTCGATCCGGTCCTCCGGCCCCATGCCCTGCATCGGGGCGAGCATCACGCCCGCCGCGCCCGCCGCCATCACCTCGGCCGTCAGCGCGCGCATCGGGTCGATCCCGGCGCCCGAAACACCGACGATCACCGGCACCCGCCCGTCGATCCGCGCCAGCACCCGCTTGACGAAGCTGCGCGATTCCTCGCCCGACAGTTTCGGCGCCTCGCCCATGATGCCAAGGATGGTCATCCCGGTGACGCCGGTTTCAAGGTAGAAGTCGACCATCCGGTCGGTCGAAGCGAGGTCAAGCGCGCCATCCTCGGTAAAGGGCGTCGCCGCGATCACGAAGACGCCGGAGGAGTTGCGGTGGATCAGGTCTGTCATCTTGGGTCCATTGGTTGCGGTATGGCGTGGCGCCCGATTTCTTCCAGCCGGGCGTAACGGTCGGCGAACAGCCGGGCGATGGGGAATTCACCACCCCAGTCCACATGCATGCGGCCAGTATCGACCAGCCCGTCGCGCGCCGCCAGTGCCACCGCCTCGCCCACCACGATATCGCGTTCGGGCGAATAGCGCAGCGTGTCCTTCAGCCGGCATTCGATGGCGGCGGGCGCGGCCGCAAGGCGCGGCGGCGCGACGAGGGTTGAGGGTGCAAGATCAAGGTTCAGCGCCGCCGGTTCGCCCATCTCGGGCGGATAGGCGGCGGCGGTGGCGACCATCGTTTCCACCAGATCGGGCGTCACGATGTTGACCACGAATTCCCCCGTCTCGGCGATGTTGCGGGCCGTGTCCTTGGGGCCGGAGCCGTCGCGGTGATGTTCAAGGCCAAGGATGATCAGCGCCGGGTCCTGTCCGAAGAGGTTGAAGAAGGAAAACGGCGCCGCGTTGACCCGGCCCGTCCTGTCCTGCGTCGTCACCCAGGCCACCGGACGCGGCACGACGATCGCCGTCAGCAGCTTGTAGCGGTCGATGGGCGCCAGCCGGGTGAGGTCGAGTTCGGTCATACCTTCACGACCACGCCGGTCTGGCTGGCGATCAACCCGTAATGCTCGATCCGGCGGTGGCGCTTGAAGTCAAAGATCGTCTCTTTCCCGAAGACCGACAGGTCCATGTCGCAGGCATGGACCAGCAATTCGTCCCCCGTCGTTTTCGCGCGTTCCACGACATAGCCGTTCGGATCGACGATGATCGACCCGCCCATAAGCGGATGCCCGTCCTCATCCCCCGCCTTGGCGACGCCGACCACCCATGTGGCGTTCTGATAGGCGCCTGCGGTCATGGAAAGCTCGGAATGATAAAGCCGCTTGTCCTCGCCCTCGCGGCTGTCCTGGCTGTTCACCGAGGGCGTGTTGTAGCCAAGGATCACAAGCTCCACCCCCTGCAAGCCCATCACCCGGTAGGATTCAGGCCAGCGCCGGTCGTTGCAGATCATCATGCCGACGACGGCATCCTGCGTCCGCCAGACCGGAAAGCCCGTGTCGCCGGGTTCGAAATAGCGCTTCTCCAGATGCTGGAAGGCGCGTTCGGTATCGTATTCCGAATGGCCGGGCAGATGGGTCTTGCGGTATTTCGCGATGATGTTGGCCTGCCGGTCGGTCAGGATCTGGGTGTTGAAGTGATGGCCGTCCGGGGTCAGTTCGGCATAGCCGAAGCTGATCGCGATCCCCAGATCCCGCGCGCGGTCGAACAAGGGCCGGGTCGCGGCGTTCGGCATCTCGGTCTCGAACCAGCCATCGACTTCGGCCTGATCCTCCATGTACCAGCGGGGGAAAAAGGTCGTCAGCGCCAGTTCCGGGTAGACGACCAGCGTACAGCCCGCGCGCGCCGCCTCCTCCAGAAGCGCCAGCATCCGCGCGACGATGGCCTCGCGGCTGTCGGCCTTCTGGTTCGGACCCATCTGGGCCGCTCCGATAACGATCTCTCGCATGATCTTCCTTTCAGACAGCAATGCGGCGCTGGTAGCGGCTGAGAAGCCGCACCACGGGCCAGAGCAGGACAAGATAAACCCCCGCCGCCAGCGTCAGTGGCGAGGCGTTGTAGGTCACCGACCGGGCCAGGTCGGCAGCATGCAGCAACTCCCCCAGCGACACGACCGAGGCGAGCGAGGTCAGCTTTACCACCTCGACCGTGTTGGAGATCAGGTCGGGCAGCACGTTGCGGGTGGCCTGCGGCAGGATCACATGGGTCAGCGTCTGGCGCTGGGTCAGGCCGGTCGATCGCGCCGCCTCCCACTGGCCCTTGCCGATGGAGATCAGACCCGCGCGGAAGACCTCTCCGTAATAGGAGGAGTTGTTCAGGAGGAACGCGATGGCGACCGCGACGAAGGGCGACAGGCGTATGCCCGCGAAGGGCAGGCCCGCATAGACGAAGATCAAGAGGACCAGCGGCGGTATCGCGCGGAACAGATCGACCAGCGCCACCGCGGGCCAGCGCAGCCAGCGCGACCGCGCGGTCGAGGCCAGCGCCGCCATCAGCCCGCCCGCAAGGCCCAGCGGAATGACCACCGCGCAGATCAGAAGCGTCATCCCCAACCCGCGCAGGATCGTCGGCAGGGCTTGCACCATGATGTCGATATTGAAGAACTGCTGGATCAACTGGTCCATGTGTCAGCCCTTCTTCCAGGCAAAGCGGCTTTCCAGCCAGCGCGACAGGATCACAAAGGGCAGGAACAGGACCACATAGGCGACGGCCGCCAGCGTCAGGGGCGAGGCATTGCCCGAAAAGCTTTGCGCCGTCGTCGCCTGATTCAGGATATCCGGCACCCCGATCACGGTGCCAAGCGCGGTCATCTTGGTGATGGCGATGGCGCGGTTCGTCAGCGGCGGGATCACCATCCGCACCGCCTGCGGCAGCACGACGAAGATCAGCGTCTGGGTAAAGCCCAGGCCGGTCGAGCGCGCCGCCTCCCACTGGCCCTTGTCGGTGGAGGTGATGCCCGCCCAGACGATCTCTTCCGCGAAGGCGCCAAGCGTCAGGCCGAGGATCACGAAAAGGACCGTGGAGCTTGACAGCGTCACACCGACATTGGGCAGGCCGAAATAGGCCAGCAGGATCAGGACCAGGGGCGGCAGGGCGCGGAAGATGTCGGCATAGATCACGATCAGGAACGACACGGGGCGCAGCCGGTAGGCGCGGATACAGGCCAGAGACGTTCCCAGAAGCGTCCCGGCGATGACGATCAGGATCGACAGTTCGATCGTCACCCAGACGCCCTGAAGGATCGCGGGCGTGTATTTCGCCAGCACTGCCCCGTTCAGGAAGGTCTCTATGAAACGGTCCAGATTGCTCATGGACCGTAACTGTAGCGGGACAGGAAAGCGCGGGTGCTTTCGTGCTGCGGGTTGGTGAACAGATCCTCGGGCGGGCCTTGTTCGACGATATGGCCATCGGCCATGAAGACCACGCGGTCGGCGGCCTCGCGCGCAAAGGCCATTTCGTGACTGACGACCAGCATCGTCATGCCGTCCTCTTTCAGCTCCCGCATGACGCCCAGCACATCGCCCACCAGTTCGGGGTCAAGCGCCGAGGTCGGTTCGTCAAAGAGCATCACCGCCGGTTCCAGCGCAATGGCGCGCGCGATGGCGACGCGCTGCTGCTGGCCACCCGACAGTTGCGACGGGTAGTTGCCCGCCTTGTCGGCCAGCCCGACGCGGGTCAGCGCGGCGGCGGCGCGGGTGTCGGCCTCATCCCGCGACTGCTTCAGCACCTTGCGCAAGGCCAGCGTGATATTCCGCCGCGCGTCGAGATGGGGGTAGAGGTTGAAGCCCTGGAACACCATCCCGATCCGGCGCCGCACCTTGTCAAGGTTGACGCCGCTGCCGGTGATCGGCTGGCCTTCCAGAAGGATCTCGCCCGCGTCCGGCTCCTCCAGCCGGTTGCAGCAGCGCAGCATGGTGGACTTGCCCGAACCGGAGCGGCCGAGGACGAAGACCATTTCGGACTTCTCCACCGCAAGGCTGACATTCTTCAGCACTTCGAGCGTGCCGAAGGATTTCCTCAGCCCGATCACCTCAAGCGTGGGCCGCCCCGCACCGGGCGCGGCCCCGCCATTCTCTGCCTCCGGCTTACGCACAGCCGGGCGTGTGGTCGTCTTCGACATAGCCGTCAAAGCCGGGTTCGCCCCAGCCCGGACGCGGTGTCAGCGCGGCGGAGCCTTCGGCCGGATCGGTCCCGAACCACTTCTTGTGCATCGCCGCCATGGTGCCATCGACCTTCATGCATTCGATGACCGCCTCGACCTTCGCGCGCAACGCCTCATCCCCCTTGCGGAAGGGCATCCCCCAGACAAGGCCGGTGGAGTGCAGATAGCTGAGCTTCACGCCGGGGGTCTTCTGCGCCGCCCAGGCGATGACGGTGTTGCCCGCGACCGTGGCATCGGCGCGGCCCGACAGCACCGCCTGCACCGCGTCGGTCGCCGTGCCGTAGCTTTCCACGGTCCAGCCCACCTCATCGGCCAGGCCACGCGCCCAGCTGTCATAGGCCGAGCCCTTGTTGACCGAGATCACCTTGCCCTTGAACCCGTTCAGATCGGTCACGTCAGGGGCGTCCGCCTTCACGAGGAACTGAAAGTCGGTGTTCAGGTAGCCCTCGGAAAAGAGGTAATTCGCCGCGCGTTCCTCGGTGATGGTGGTCGGGGCGACGACGAAATCATAGGTCCCCGCCTGAAGGCCCGGCAGGATGCCGGAGAACTGGGTCGCGACAATCTCCATCTCGGCGCCCAGACGTTCGCCGATGGTATTGGCCAGATCGACGTTGAACCCCTCCACCCCGCCATCCATCGTCGGCATCGCATGGGGCGCGAAGGTGCCGTCGAGGGCGACGGTGAACTTGTCCTGCGCCAGCGCGCCGCCGCAGAGGGCGAGCGATAGCGCGAGGCTGCTGATCATGATTTTCATTTTTTGTGTTTCCTCTCTGTTGGTTTGCATGGGCGCCATGGCCAGACCGGGAAGAACCGGGCCGCCGAACGTGGTGAGAGGCCAGCCCGCACCCTGCACGGGAAAGTTCAACACAGGGGCGGAGCGTGAGGCAATATAGCTGGTTATTAAATACTTCACCTGCGGAATAATGTTTGCTTATACTGCATCCGAATTGTGCAGCCGGGGCGATCCATGTTCACGCTAAGACAGTTGGAAACCTTCCGCGAGGTGGTGCGCGCCCGCACGACCGTGGGCGCCGCCAAGGCGCTGAACGTCTCGCAGCCCGCCGTGTCCAACATGATCCGGCAGATGGAGGCGCGGATCGGCTTTCCGCTGTTCGAACGTCTCGGCAACCGCCTTGTGCCGACCCCCGATGCCGATGAGATCTACCGCGATAGCGAATCCATCTTCTCGCTCTACCAGGCGTTCAGCCACCGGATCGAAACCCGCCAGCGCAGCGAGGCGGGGCATTTGCGCGTCGTCGGGACGCCGCCCCTGGCCAATGCGCTGATCCCGCAGGCGCTGCGGGAATTCCTCTCGCGCCGACCGGCCGTGCGGGTGCATCTGGACACGCGCCGCATCACCGGCGTCATGGAATCCGTCGAAACCCGGATGGCCGACATCGGCCTTGGCCTGAACCCGCCCGAGCGTGAGGGGCTGTCCTATGAGGTCCTCGCCATGGCGCAGATGGTCTGCGTCTTTCCGCCCGGCCATCCGCTTGAGGACAAGGTGGCGATCACCTCGCGCGACCTCACCGGCCTGCCGCTGGTGCTGTATGAACCGAATACCAGCCTCGACCGTGCGATTTCATCCGACATCCTGACGCGGGAGTTGCGGACGCAGGCGGTGGCCGAGGTGCGCTATTCCTCGCTTGCTTGCCTGATGGCCGAGGCCGGGCTGGGCGTGGGTTTCGTCGATTCCCTGACCGCGACGGTTGGCGACCGCTACCGGCTGTCCGCCCGCCCGCTTTACCCCAGCCAGCCGGTCCCGGTCTGCGTCATCACCCGCAAGGGCGAGCCTGCCAAGCGGATACAGGCGACCTTCCTGTCCGAATTGCGCCGATCACCCGCGCTGATGGCGATCCAGGAATACGGGGCCGAGGTTCCCGACCATGCCCGGTGAGGGCAGGGAAGGCTATCCGGCGAACGGTGGCCCTTCGCCAGCGGTTTTCGCAATGATCCCGCGCACATGCTGACCCCATTGCCCGACGAAATCGCGGGCCAGAAGGGATAGCGGGCGTTGCTTGGGCGTGACGATCGAATAGCCGAAGGGAACGGCGGGTTCGAAGCGGGCGAACCAGATCCGCCCCCTGTCGCCATTCATGCGCCGGTAGCTTTCCGCGCTCAGCGGGTCCAGCACGGTGCAGATCTGCCCTGCCTCCACGAACCGCAAGAGGGGGATGAAATACTGCGCCTCGACCCGTGGGTCGACGGTTACCCCTGCCCGCTCGAAAGCGGCGCGCGTATCGCGATGGGTCGGGTGACCGGCCGACAGGAACCCCATCGGCGCATCGTCAAGGTCGCGCGCCCCGATGACCGGGCGCCCGGCAAGCGGGTGGTCGCCCGGCACGGCGCAAAGGCAGTCGCAGGTCAGCGTTTCGGCATTGTAGAGGTTGGTGTTCAGGTTGCCCGCCGACAGGTCGCAGAACCCGACATCGAAGGCCTGCGCCGCGATCAGGTTCAGGATCTGCGGCGAGCTGCGGCTTGACAGCGTGATCCGCAGATCGTCGGCGCCGGACTTTATCCGGCTGACGAAGTCCGGCAGCAGATAGACCGAAGGACCCGGCATCGCGACGATCCGCAGCGACCCTTTCGACCGGTTGCGCATCCCCACAAGGTTGGTTTCCGTCGCACTCACGCGCGTCAGGATCTCTGCCGCCTCTGACAAGAGGTAATGCGCCTCCGGCACGGGGACGAGCTTGCGCCCCTCACGCTCGAACAGCTCCATCCCCAGGTTCGCCTCAAGAGCCTTCAGGGAGGCGCTGATCGCAGGCTGGGTCCGGCCGAGGTTGCGCGCCGCGGCACTGACCGAGCCGGTTTCCATGACTTCGCGAAAGACGGCAAGCTGTTGCAGGTTCATAGCCGCAGCATATCAATCCAATTTATGAAAACCATATAATTACGAATTTGCTTTTATTTCTTTCATCGGTCCTGATGGCCCCAAGCATGCCCGTTCCGCGAGGCTGCTGCGAAATGTCTTTCACAGGGAGTATGACATGGGACTTCTGAAGCAGATTTCCGGCGCCGCTTTGGCCGCGGTGTTCTGTGCCGGTGCCGCCGCCGCGCAGGACCCGACCTTTTTCCGCATCGGCACCGGCAGCGCCGGTGGCACCTATTTTCCGATCGGCGGCACCATCGCCAACGGCATCTCGGCCCCTCCCGGCTCGCGCCCCTGCGAAGAGGGTGGCCAGTGCGGTGTGCCGGGCCTGATCGCCATCGCCCAGTCCACCACCGCCTCGGTCTACAACAACACCGCCGTGGAGAACGGGGAGCTTGAGGCAGGCATGGCCGCCGCCGACGTGACCCGCGACATGTATCTCGGCACCGGCAAGTTCGAGGGCAAGAAACACGAAAAGCTGCGCATCGTCGCCAACCTCTTCCCCGAGGACCTGCATCTTGTCCTGCCCAAGGGCCAGAAGATCAACAACCTCGGCGACCTCGCGGACAAACGGGTGGGCATCGCCCAGGCCGGATCGGGGACGCAGGTCGCGGTGCTGCAAATGCTCGAAGCCTGGGGCGTGACGCGCGACAACATGGAAGAGGCAGAGCTGAACAACAGCCAGTCCGCCGAACGTCTGGCCGACGGGCAGCTCGACGCCTATTTCTATGCTGCGGGCTGGCCGGTCGCCGCGATGGTGCAGCTCGCCTCCACCAAGGGGATGGAGCTGCATTCCTTCGCCGACGAAGACCTCGCCAAGATCAACGAGATCATCCCGGCCTATATCCCGTCCACCATTCCGGCGGGGGTGTATGAGGGCATCGACTATGACGTGCATACGCCCGCCGTCAGCGCCCTTCTGGTCGTCTCCTCCGACCTCAGCGACGACCTCGTCTACGGGATCACCAAGGCGCTCTGGAACGAAAACACCCGGATGCTTCTCGACAACGGCCATGCCAAGGGCAAGCTCATCACGCTTGATACCGCGCTCGGCGGCATGGACACCCTCGGCGTGCCGCTGCATCCCGGCGCCGAACGCTTCTACCGTGAAGCGGGCCTGCTGAAATAGGCCACGCTTCCGGGTCGGGTGGCGGTCCGTCAAGGGCCGCCCCCGACCGCCAAAGCCATCACGCATCGCTTGTCGCGGAGACCGGACATGGCCGAGGTCAAAGGCGGTATCAACATCTGCGGGATTTCCATCGGCGTCTTGTCGCTGGAGTCCTACTTCCCCAAGCCTCCGGGCCATATCAAGAACCCTTCGGGCCTGCCGTTCACGCTGGCCTATGAGGTCATCGAGGGGCTGACGGTTCCCCGGCTGCTGACCGATCCCAGCCCCGACATGATCGAACCCCTGCTTGCGGCCGCCCGGCGGCTTGAGCGGAGCGGGGTCAAGGCGATCACCGGGTCCTGCGGGTTCCTGGCGCTGTTCCAGAAGGAGATCGCGGCGGCGGTATCGGTCCCGGTCTTTGCCTCGGCCCTGATCCAGGCGCCGCTGATCCACGCGATGACGGGGCGACCGGTGGGGGTGCTGACGGCCTCGGCCAGGGCGCTGACCGGCGCCCACCTTTCCGGCGTGGGCGCAGCGGATGTGCCGATCGTGGTCGAGGGGATGGACGAGACCGAGGAATTCGCCAGCGTCATCCTGCGCGGCGAACGGAACGACATGGACCTTGCGAAGATCGAGGCAGAGCTTCTGGCGGCGGGCCGCAGGCTGATTGACCGCGCGCCCGAAGTGGGGGCGTTGCTGCTGGAATGCACCGACCTGCCGCCCTATGCCCATGCCCTGCAACGGGAACTGGGCCGCCCGGTCTTCGACATCATCACATTGGCGGGCATGGTCCACGCGGCGGTGCTGCGCAGGCCCTATTCCGGCTTCATCAACTGACCCGTCAGACGGCGCGAGGGGAGTGACATGAGCGTGAAGAACGACACCGGCGGCGAAGACCGCGACCTGACCGCCGAAGAGCTTGCGGCGATCGAAGAGGAATATGACGAAGGCGCGCGGACGCGGGCCGTCTCGACCGGGTTCGCGCGGTTCCTGAAAGTCGTCGCGCTGGCCTTTGCGACCTATCACTACCTGACCGCCGGCTTCGCGCTGCCCGCGGATTACTGGCACATGGGCTGGCACCTGTCGGGCCTCTTCATCCTGATCTACGCGCTGTTCCCGATGTTCAGGACGCACAGCGCCTATGAGATGAAGACCGGCCCGCTGCATCTGGGCGGGGTCCCCCTTTTCGACGTGCTTCTGATGGCGCTTGGCGTGGCTTCGGCGCTTTACCTCGGTTTCGCGTGGCAGGGCGTTCCCTGGCTGGGGATCGAGGAACAGACCTTCCGCATGGGCAATCCCAACATCTACGACATGATCTTCGGCTGCATCCTGATCGTGCTGGTTCTGGACATCGCGCGGCGCACGCTGGGCTGGGTGCTGCCCGCGATCATCTGCGTCTTCATGGCCTATGCGCTGTTCGGGCCGATCTTTCCCGGCATCCTTCAGCATCCCGGCGTGAAGTTCCGCACCTTCGTGTCCTCGATGTATTTCCCGCAAGAGGGGATCTTCGGCGTCACGCTTTGGGTCGTCTCGACCATCGTCTTCCACTTCGTGCTGTTCGGCGTGATCGCGCAGCGCACCGGGCTGGGCCAGCTTTTCATCGACAATGCCACGATCCTGGCCGGGCGCTATACCGGCGGGCCTGCCAAGGTCTCGGTCGTGTCCTCCGCCTTCTTCGGCACGATCTCCGGCTCTTCCGTGGCCAATACCGTTTCGACCGGCGCGCTGACGATCCCGAACATGAAGCGTCTGGGCTATCCCGGCCATTTCGCGGGCGGGGTCGAGGCGGCCGCCTCGGCGGGCGGACAGATCACGCCGCCGATCATGGGGGCCGCGGCCTTCATCATGGCCGAGTTTCTTGAGGTCCCCTATACCACCATCGTCATCGCCGCGATCTTCCCCGCGCTTTTGCACTACATCGGCGTCTTCAGCGTCGTTCACCTGATGGCACGGCGGCTGAACCTTCAGGGCCTGTCAAAGGAAATGCTGCCCCGTCTCGGCACGGTCTGGCGCGATGGCTGGGCCAATATGGTGCCACTTGTCGGCCTTCTGGTGGTGCTGTTTTCCGGCTATACGCCCTATATGTCCGCCTTCTGCGGCATCTCACTGGCGATCATCACCGGCATGGCGCGGGTGCGAAACCCGGCGACGCTGTTCTATCCCGGCGCCTTCATCGCCTTCGTGGCGTGGAAATACACGGGCGAGGGCTTTGACCTGCCGATGTCGGCAATCCTCATCGCCTGCGCGGTGCTGGGCAGCTTCAACCCGCAAGAGCGTATCCGCCTGCCGCAAATGGCCGACACGTTCGAGACGGGGGTGAAATACGCCCTTGCCGTCGGCGCGGCGGCGGCCGCGGTGGGCATCGTCGTCGGCGTCATCAACACGACCGGCGTCGGCTTTCGCATCGGCTTCATGGTGACGCAGGGCGCGGGCCAGATCGGCGCCAACCTGCATACGCTGCTGAGCTTCGGCAGTTTTGAGCTTTTCTCGGTCGAGGACATCACGCTGTTCATCAGCCTCGTCCTTGTCGCCATCGCCTGTATCCTGATGGGCGCGGGCGTGCCGACGACGGCGCTTTACATCATGCTGGTCTCGGTCGCGCAGCCCGCGCTGGCGCAACTGGGCGTGCCGCCGATCGCGAGCCACATGTTCGTGCTGTATTACGGCGTCGTGGCAGAGATCACACCACCCGTCTGCACCTCGGCCTATGCCGCCGCTGCGATTGCCAATTCAAACCCGTTCCGCACCGGGATTTCCGCCTTTTCGCTGGGGCTGGGCAAGATCGTGGCGCCGATGGCCTTCGTCTATGCGCCGGTCCTGTTGTTCGTCTCGCAGACCGGCTTCGACCTCTGGACCTTCATCTATACCGCGACAAGCTGCATCGCAGGCGTCATCTGCCTGTCCACCGCCGTGGTCGGCTATTGGCTGGCGCCGATGGGTGTCGGGTTCCGCATCCTGATGGGGCTTGCCGGGATCGTCTTCATCGCGCCCTCGCTTCAGGCCGACCTGATCGCGGCGCTGATCGCCGCGCCCGCCGTCCTGACCCAGATCGTCCAGCGGCGCCGGATCGCCGAGGAAGGGTAGCACCATGGCAGAGGAAGTAACCGTCCTTGGCGCCGGTATCGTCGGCATCTGCACCGCGCTCGCGCTGGCCGAACGCGGGGCGAAGGTCACGCTGATCGACCGCGACGCGCCGGGTCAGGCGACGTCCTTCGGCAATGCGGGCATCATCTCCCCCTGGTCGGTGGTGCCGCAATCCATGCCGGGCCTGTGGAAGAAGATCCCCGGCTGGCTGCTCGACCCCTTGGGACCGGTTTCGGTGCGCCCGTCCTATCTGCCACGCATGGCGCCCTGGGGGCTGCGTTTCCTCGGCCAGGGGCGCGAAGGGCGGGTGCGCGACATCTCTGCCGCGATGGAGGTGCTGAACCGCGATTGCGTGACGCTCTACCGCCGCCTTCTGGCCGGAACCGGGCATGAGGATCTGATCCGCGACAGCTATTACGTCCACGCCTATCGCAACGCCGGGGACGCGCGGCTTGATACGCTGGAGGGGGAATTGCGCCGCACCGCCGGGGCGGAGGTAGAGCGGATCGGCGCGGCCGAACTGCGCGCGCTGGAACCCGCGCTGTCGCATGACTTCACCGCGGCGATCCTTATCAAGGGGCAGGCCCGCACCCTATCGCCGGGCCGGGTCGGGACCGTGCTGGCGGAAAAGTTCCAGGGGATGGGCGGGCAGGTCCGGCGCATGGCGGTGCAATCGCTGCACCGGACAGAGGGCGAATGGCTGTGCCGCACCGATCAGGGCGAGGTGCGGGCGGCCAAGCTGGTTCTGGCGATGGGGGTCTGGTCGGCGCGGCTTCTGCGCCCCCTCGGCATCCGCATCCCGGTTGAGGCGGAGCGGGGCTATCACGTCTGCTTCACCGATCCCGGTATCAGCTTCACCCATTCGGTGATGGATGCCGAGATGAAGTTCGTGGCCTCTTCCATGTCCGACGGGCTGCGCGTGGCCGGCACGGCAGAGTTCGCGGGCCTCGACGCGCCGGTCAATGACAAGCGTCTGGCCGGGCTCATCAGCCTTGCCCGGCGCATCTCCCCAGACCTGAGGGCCGAGGCGCACACGACGTGGTCCGGCCAGCGCCCCAGCCTGCCCGACAGCCTGCCTTGTATCGGCGAAATCGAAGGCTTCCCCGGCCTGATCGCCGCCTTCGGGCATAGCCATTACGGGCTGATGATGGCGCCGAAGACGGGCGAACTGGTGGCCGACATCGCCACCGGCCGGGCGGCGAATATCGACCTGTCCCCCTATCGCGCGACGCGGTTTTAAAGCGTTTCGGGTTTGTGTTGAGAAAGTAAGTATCAGAATTCGAACGAAATAAGTTCAAATTCTGATTCAGCGTAGACCCGAAATGCTATAGGGCCGCTGTCGTCGGTTGCGACACGTCGATAAAGCCCCCGGATCGCCTGCGATCCGGTTCGCGCCCGACCCCGCCCCCCAAGGGCGGGCGCGAAATCCGCGCGGCGTTTCGGGGTGCGTCACGGTTTCGGGTCTGCGCACCCCTGCGCCCAGATCAACCGCGCCCACCCTCGGTGCCGGGCGCGAACCTCTGTCGCGCCCCGTGGTCGCGGTTCTGACAGCTCAGCCCGCGACCTTGCGCGGGACGCCGGGCAGGGCGCAGAGCATCTCGTAAAGCAGGTTCGCACCGATCAGGGCGGTGTTGCCCGAGGGGTCATAGGGGGGCGAGACCTCAACCAGATCGCCGCCGACAAGGTTCAGCCCGGCGCAGCCGCGCACGACCTCCAGGGCCTGCCAGGTGGTCAGTCCGCCGACCTCCACCGTGCCGGTCCCCGGCGCGAAGGCGGGGTCGAGGCTGTCTATGTCATAGGTCAGGTAAACCGGCGCATCGCCGATCTTTGCCCTTATCTCCGCCATCAGCGGCGTGAGCGACTTCCACCAGCATTCCTCGGCCTGGATCACGGTCCAGCCCTTGTCGCGGCCCCAGTCGAAATCCTCGGCCGCATAGCCCGACCCGCGCAACCCGATCTGGAAGACCTTGTCGTTCAGCAGGCACCCGTCCTCCCACGCGCGGCGGAACGGGCAGCCATGCGCGACCTCCTCGCCGAACATCGTCTCATTGATGTCGGAATGCGCGTCGATGTGGATCAGGGCGACCGGCCCGTGCTTGTCGCGCATCGCCTTCAGGATCGGCCAGGTCAGCGTGTGATCCCCGCCGAGTGTCAGGGGGATGACGTCGTGTTTCAGGACCTCGCCATAGAACGCCTCGATGATCTTCACCGATTTCTTCAGATCGAAGGTGTTGATCGGCACGTCCCCGAGGTCCGCCACCTGCAACGCCTCGAACGGGGCGGCGCGGGTGGCCATGTTGTAGGGCCGGATCATCCGGCTTTCGTCGCGGATCTGGCGCGGCCCAAGCCGCGTGCCGGAACGGTTGGAGGTGCCTATATCCATCGGAATGCCGATGAAGCAGGCATCCAGCCCTTCGGCGCTTTCCGCCGCGGGCAGGCGCATCATCGTGGCCGGGCCGCCAAAACGCGGCATGTCATTGCCGCCAAGCGGCTGGTTGAATGTGGTCGTCATGCGCCCTTTTCCTTCAGCCATGCGGTGATGATCTCCCGATGCCGTTCCCCGGAATAGGACGGGAAATGGCCGCCATGGACGACCCGCGCGGGCAGGTCCAGAAGCCGCTGCATCGAGGCGATGTATTGCGCCGCCTCTTCATCCGTCGTGCCTTCGATCAGCGGCCCGTCATAGACGATGTCGCCCGAGATCAGGACACCCGTCGCCGCCTCCCAGAGCGCGATACCACCGGGGGAATGGCCGGGGGTGTGGATCACCTCGAAATGCCGGTCGCCCAGGTCGATGACGTCGCCGTCCTGCAATATCCGCGTCGCGGGGGCGCCCTTCACCGTATAGGTGGCCGATTGGTAGGGTTCGGGCGGCAACTGGTGGAAGATGTCGTCGGTGACGTATTGGCCCGCCAGCGTGTTGTCGCGGTTGGCATGGGCGAGGATTTCCGCCTCTGCCGCGTGGCACAACCGGCAGGGAAATTCGTGGTGGCAGCCGATATGGTCGAAATGGGTGTGGCTTGCGACGGCATCGAGCGGGCGTTCGCTGACCAGCGGCACCCATTCGCGTAAGGACAGCACCCCCATGCCGCTGTCGACCAGCATATCCCGATCCCGCCCCCGGACATGCCAGATATTGCAGCGGTAGAATTCCTGGATATGCGGCTCATCAATCCAGGTGATGCCATCCGATTGCGGGCGGATGCGGTACCAGTCCTCTGCTCTCGCGCGGATCATGCGGCCTCCAATATCATCGGGTTCGTCCCCCAAAGCGCGACCTCAGCCCCTGTTTCAGGCAGATCGCCCAGCGGCAGATGCGCCACGATCTGCATATCGGGCGCGGCGACGGGGGTGAAGTGGCAGCGGTGATAGGTGCCGAAGAAGGCGGCATCCGTCAGCCGCGCGGGGCCAAGCGCAAGGCTGCCCTTAAGCCCGACATTCTCGGGGCGCAGGCAGAGCGTTCCCGGCTTGTCGGTCGTGAGGGCAAGCGGGCCAAGCGCGCTTTCCGCCCCCTGCCCCGCAGGCCTGACCGGGATGCGGTTCACCTCTCCCATGAAACCCGCCGAAAAAAGCGAGCGTGGTTCAAGGTAGATCTTCTGCGGCGTCCCCAGATCCTCGATCCGCCCCTCGTTCATTACCACGATCCGGTCGGCGATCGCCATCGCCTCTTCCTGGTCATGGGTGACATGGACGAAAGTGGTGCCGACCTTGCGCTGGATCGCCTTCAACTCCTCCTGCATCTGGCGGCGAAGCTTCAGGTCCAGCGCGCCAAGCGGTTCGTCCAGCAAAAGCACATCCGGGTCCACCGCCAGCGCGCGCGCCAAGGCGACGCGCTGCCGCTGCCCACCCGACAGCTCATGCGGGCGCCGCCCCGCCTTGTCGGCAAGACCCACCAGCGCCAGCATCTCCTCCGCCCGGCGGTTGCGGTCGCCCCGCCCCGACCCGCGCATCCGGGGGCCGAAGGCCACGTTGTCGCGAAGCGACATATGCGGGAAGAGCGCGTAATCCTGAAACATCGTCGTCGTCGGGCGATCTTTCGGCGCGACATGGGTCATGTCCCGCCCGCCGATCAGCACCCTGCCTTCCGTGGGCGTCAGGAAGCCGCCAAGAATTGACAGCAGCGTGGTCTTGCCACAGCCCGAGGGGCCAAGCAGCACCACGAACTCCCCCGCCGCGATCTCAAGGTCGATCCGGTGCAGCGCGGTGAAGGTGTTGAAAGTCTGGCGAACCGACTGAACGGCGACATCGGCGGTCATTTCCGCACCTTTCTGAATACGGTGAATTCCAGCACGACCAAGAGCGCGACCGAGACGAGGAAGACGAGCGAGCCGATGGCATTGGTCGCGGGCGACAGACCCGAACGCAGCATCGACCAGATCTCCACCGGCAGGGTCACGTCGAAGCGGGTCAGGAGGAAGGCGATGATGAACTCATCCCAGCTGAAGGTGAACGAGAGGAAGAAGGCCGCCAGAAGTGCTGGCCGCAGCATCGGGGCGGAGACATGCCACAGCACCCGCAATTCCGACGCGCCCAGATCGCGCGCCGCGCGTTCGGCGTTTTGCTGATGCGCGCCCATCGCGGCGAAGAGGATCGCGAAGCACAAGGGCAGGTTGATGACGACATGGCCGATCCCGGCGGCCATGAGCGACGGGCGGAGGCCGATATGGTTGAAGGCCGACAACAGCCCCAGCGCGATGATGAGGTAGCTGACCGTCATCGGCGCGATCAGAAGGCCGCGCATCACCACCGATCCCGGCAGTGCCACCCGCGCCAGCCCCTGCGCGGCAAGGAAGCCCAAGACCAGCGCCACGGCCGAAGACGCGGCGGCGACCATCAGCGAATTGACCAGCGCCGCCATCAGGTCGCGGTCGCCCAGCACATCGGCATACCACTTCACCGTCGGCCCGTTGAAGGGCGGCACCGGCAGGCGCCCGTCCTGAAACGAGAACAGCACCAGCGCGCCGACCGGCAGGAAGATGAAGCCGTAGGCGAGCGCGAGATATATCCAGCCAAGCACGCGCATCAGACCCGGTCCATCTTCAGCCAACGGGCCGAGGCCGCATAGGCCAGCGTCACCAGCGCCATCAGCACCACCGACAGCGCCGAGGCCATGGGAAAGTCCCCCCGCCGCCCCAGTTGCAGCATGATCAACTGCGGCAGGGTCAGTTCGTTATTCCCGCCAAGGATCTGCGGCGTGATGTAATCGCCGATGCAGAGGACGAAGGTCAGGAAGGCCCCGGTCATGACGCCGGGCAGCGTCAGCGGCAGGATCACCAGCCGGATCACCTGCCAGCCAGAGGCACCAAGATCAGCGGCCGCGCGGGCGTAGTTCGGCGACAGCTGCACAAGGTTGGAATAGATCGTCAGCGTCAGGAGCATCACGAAGAAATGGACGAAGCCGATCACGGTAGCCGTTCTTGTCGCCATGATCTGCACGGGTTCGTCGATGATCCCCGCCCCGATCAGCGCCTGCATCACCACGCCGTTCGCGCCAAGGACCAGCGCCCAGGAATAGCTGCGCACGACATAGGACGTCCAGAACGGCAGCACCGCCAGCATCAGCGCCAGCCTTTGCCAGCGCTGCGGCACCCGCATGGCGATGATCCAGGCGAGCGGCCATGCCAGCACCACGGAAATCACCGTCACCACCAGGGTGATTTCCAGCGAAACGCGGATGCCCTTCAGAAAGGACGGGTCGGTGAAGATACGGACGTAGTTCTCAGGCCCCGGTCCCGCCACGACCTCCCGCCCCTCCAGATGGCCAAGGCTCAGCCAGACCATCCCCGCGAAGGGCAGGACGAAGAAGGCCAGCGTCCAGAGAAGCGCGGGCGCGACAAGCGCCGAGGCGCGGCGGCGTTCTGCCTGTTCGATGCTCATCACCGGGCTTCCCGTCAGGCGGCCGGCCCGTAAGCCGGCCGCGTTGGCGTCACTGTTGCAGCATGTCCGTCCACATCGACTGCATCTCGGCGTCAAGATCGGCATCCGGCACCGGGTAAAGCTGCGCGCGGGACAGGTAGTCTGCCTGCTGGTCCCAGCGCAGCACGGCCTTCTGGCTGTCGTCCAGCACCTCACCCGCCTTCTTGTTGACGGGCATCCCCCAGTAGCAGGACGAAGTCGCAAGCCGCGCCTGCCCTTCGGGCGAGACGATGTATTTCACGAACTCCTTCGCCAGATCGGGGTTCTGCGAATCCTTCAGGACCGCAATCGACTGCGCCCAGAGAAGCGCGCCCTGTTTCGGGATCGTCCAGTCCAGATCGGGGTTTTCCGAATGCAGCACGGCGGTCAGCCATTCGCCGCCGCCGATCAGCACATCGACCTCACCCGTCGCAAGCGCGGTCTGGCTGGCGACCACGTCGCTGACCTGACGGCTCGCGGCCTTCAGCTTGTAAAGCGGGTCGCGGAGCGTTTCGAGGTTCGCGGCGCTAAGGTCCTTGGTCGCGACGCCCTGCGACAGGCCGACAAGGCCCATCACCGGCAGGTAATAGTCATAGATCGCGATCTTGCCGTCATACTTGCCGGACCAGAGGCTGCCCATGTCCTCCATATCCGCCTCATCCACCTTGGCCTTGTTGAAGGCGATGGTGTTGTAGCCGAACTTTTCGGTGACGGCATAGGTCGTGCCATCGACGCTGTTGTGGCTGTCGAGCGTCAGTTCGGGGAAGTAGTCGCCCATCGGAAACTCTGCCGGGTCAAGGGGCGCAAAAACGCCGCGTTCAACAGCGCGGCCCACGTCCACCGCGTCGATCACCATCACGTCCCAGTCGCCCGGTTGCGACTGGTCAAGGATGGCAAGCCCTGCGGCGGTGCCTTCGTATTCCTTGGTGTTCACGCGCACGTCATGCGCGTCCTCGAAGGGCTTGAGCAGATCGGCATCGGCATGGTCGCACCAGATCAGCGCGTTCAGTTCCTCCGCCGCCATGGCGGGCGCGGCGAGGGTAACGACAGCGGCGGTTCCGGCCAGCGCGGCACGAAGGGGGAAACGGGTCTTGGACATGTCACATCTCCTGATGGTGGGATTCCGCTTCTTGTGGCGGTCACAAAAAACTTGAACGGGTTCATTTTTAAAGTCAATGTCAATTTTAGAAGGAAAGAGGGATCGCCATGGCCGGGTTGAGGGCAAGACAGAAAGCCGACAGGAACCGGCGTATTCTTGAGGCGGCGGGCGATCTGTTCCGGCAGTCCGGCTATGACGCCGCGCGGATCGAGGATATCGCCGATCGCGCCCAGGTCTCGGTCGGGACGTTCTACAATTACTACAAGAACAAGGGCGACTTGCTGCTTGCCACCGTCGCGATGGAGGTCGAGGAGGTTCTGGAAACCGGCCGCAGCCGCCTTGCCAATCCGCCGGGCGACGTGGCCGCGGCGCTGACCGGGCTGATCCGGGTCTATTACGACCACTCGCTCAACTACCTGACGAAAGAGATGTGGCGCACCGCCATGTCGATCTCCATCCAGCACCCGGAGACGCCGTTTTCGCGCCACTACACAGAACTCGACGCACGGCTGAGCGCACAGGTCAGCGCGATGCTGCGCACGCTTCAGCTTCGCGGCGCCGTGCGGGCCGATATGGACGCCGCCGGGATGGGGGAGATCGTGTTCAACAACCTCAACCAGCTCTTCATCCATTTCGTGATGGATGAGGAGATGACGCTGGCGGATCTGAACATCCTTATCGCCCGCCAGAATGCCATCGTGGCCGGGCTGATCGCGGGAGAGCGTTCGGCCGAGTCGCGGCCGCAGGGGGCCGAGGGTGCGGCGGAATGATCGTTCCGGCAATACAGCGATAACGGCGACACAATAAGGACGTTGTTCCTGTCATGCGTCACGCGAAGGGACATCGTTTCCCACCACCCGCCTTTTCATCGCACCCGTTTCTCTGCCTCCTTTTCCACCGGATTCCCGGTCCATGGCGGCGCCCCCTCGTCACGGCTCTGGCCCTTGCACCGCCACGCATTCAGGCAGAAATCACCTGCAAACATTCGATGAGAGGTGTCCCCATGAAGCTTTTCACCCTTGCCGCGCTGGCCTTTGCCGGGTTCGGCTCTGCTCTGTCTGCGGCGAACGCCTTCGGCCCGCTGATCGACCCCGCCACCCTTCAGGCCGATCTTGACGCCAACCCGCCGCTGGTCCTCGACATTCGCGGCAAGGCCTATGGCGAAGGCCATATCCCCGGTGCCGTCTCGGCCCCCTATGGCGATTTCCGGGGCCCGAAGGACAACCCCGGCCAACTGGTCCCGGAAGACCAGCTTGAGGCGACCCTGCGCGGCCTTGGCGTAACCTTCGACCGCCCCGTCGTGGTCGTGCATGAAGGCGATACCGACAGCGATTTCGGCGCTGCGGCGCGGGTTTACTGGACGCTCAAATCCTCAGGCGTATCGCAGCTTGCGATCCTGAACGGCGGCATGACGGCGTGGGAGGCGGCGAAGCTGCCGCTGGACACCACGGCAACCGCGCCCACCCCCTCTGACATCGACATCAGCTTTTCGGACAAATGGCTGGCCGATACGGATGAGGTCGTCTCCGTCGTGAACGGGCAGGAAACGGCAGTGCTGGTCGATGCCCGCCCGGCCGCCTTCTATGAGGGGAAGAAAGCGCATGACGCCGCCGCGCGACCCGGCACGCTGCCCGGCGCGGTGAACCTTGCGCATTCCTCCTTCTTCAAGGACGGCACCAAGGTCGTCGATGGCACCTCGGCGGCGGAGATCGCGCAAACGCTGGGCCTGACACCGGGGCAAGAGGTCGTGTCCTTCTGCAACACCGGCCACTGGGCCGCGACCGACTGGTTCGCGCTGTCCGAGCTTGCGGGGATCGAAAACGTGAAGCTCTACCCCGACTCGATGGTCGCCTATTCGAAGACGGATAACGAGATGGCGAACACGCCGGGCCTGATCGGCAACCTGCTCCGCCAGGTCACGGGCAACTGATGAGCGCGCTGACCGATACCACCAGACCCGCCCCCGTTCTGGGGCGGGTCCTGCGGCGCGGGGGCCTTGTGCTTGCCGCGCTGGTCGCCGTGATGGCGGTCGCGGTTCTGGCGGGCGGGCGTTTTGGCGTGATGCTGGCCATCGGGCTTGGCCTTGGGATCACGCTGGAAGGCTTGCGCTTCGGTTTTGCCGGTCCGTGGCGGGCGATGATCCTGCGGCGGGAACCGGCAGGCCTTCTGGCACAGCTTCTGGCCATCGCGCTGGTCGCCACCGTCGCGATCCCGCTCTTGCAAAGCCATTCGGGGGAACTGGTGGGCGCGCTGGCGCCGGTCGGCTGGGCCATGGTCGGCGGCGCCTTCGTCTTTGGCGCGGCGATGCAGGTTGTCCTTGGCTGCGGCTCGGGGACGCTGGTGAACGCGGGCAGCGGCAACCCGGTCGGCCTGCTGGCCCTGCCCTTCTTCGCCATCGGCAGCTTTTTCGGCGCCTATCACCTTCTGTGGTGGACCGATCTCGGCGCGCTGCCGATCATCGTCCTGAAAGGCCCGCAGGGGCTTGCCATCACGCTGGGCCTTCTCGGCGCGGTCGCGGCGTTCCTGCTGTGGCGCGCGGCCCCCGGCACGCGCAAACTGCCGCCGCGCCTGATCGCGGCCGCGCTGCTGCTGGCCGTCTTCGCCATTGCCAACCTTCTGGTCGCGGGGCAGCCCTGGGGCGTGGTCTATGGCCTTGGCCTTTGGGTCGCGAAGGGGGCGGTCGCTGCCGGGGCCGACCTTGGCGGGTCGGGCTTCTGGTCCGCGCCGGGCAATGCCGCGCGGCTGGGGGAAAGCATCCTGACCGACTACACGTCGCTGACCAATTTCGGGCTGATCGCGGGGGCCTTCCTTGTCGCGGCATGGCGCACGGGTGGCCTTTCCACCCCCCTGCCCCGGCTGCCGATGCGGGCATGGGTGGCGACGGTGGTGGCCGGGCTGCTGCTGGGCTATTCCTCGCGTCTGGCCTTCGGCTGCAATGTCGGGGCGTTCTTTTCGGGCATCTCGACCGGCAGCCTGCATGGCTGGGTCTGGTTCGTGGCGGCCTTTGCCGGGTCCTGGCTGGGCATCCGCCTTAGACCCCATCTCGGGCTGGAGGCGCGGACATGACCCGCAAAGTGACCGCATCGGCCGCGATGGCGTTGCTGCTTCTTGTCATCGCCTTCGACATCAGCGTGGCGAAGCCGAACCCCTACGCCGCCCCGCCGCTCTTCGCCTTCGGCTCCGGTCAGGCGCAATCGGGCGGGTTCTGCGCCGCGCTGCCGGACTGACGCCGCTCAGGGTTTCAGCGCCTGTGCCGCAAGGTGCCGGTAGAACGGCCGGTGGTGATCGAGGAAGTCGCGCATCCGGGGGGCCTTCGCGGCCAGCGCCGCGAATTTCTCCTCCTGCGCGGCCAACTCTTGTTCGCCAAGCGGCCGGATACCCGTGGCGCTGCTGACCGCGCCATGCCAGCCGCCGACCTGCTCCCAGTCCTTCGGTGCCTCGCGCTGCCAGTCGAAGGCCTCGGGCCTGTGCGTCAGCCCGATGGCGGCCCAAAGCGCGCCCATGACGCCCTCGGTATCGGCGCGGACATCCTCTGCCGTGATGACCGGCGGCGTCTGCCCCGCCGCCCGCAGCGCATCGTAATGGCGGGCCTGCGCCTCAAGCCCGATCTCTTCCAGCGTCAGATCGGGGTCAAGCTTGTGGTAGGACGGGATCGAGGCGACGGGATCGCGGACCAGAAAGACATTGGTCAGTCGGCCGGCGAAGGCGGTATCGCCAAGGATATGCGGCATGACGTAATAGGACATGTCCTTGAAGAAGACCGGCCCCTTTTCGGCGCGCGCAAGGATCATGTCGCGGATCGCGGCGTAGCTGGTCGGGTGGTCCTTCTGCACCTCGAAATGCGGCATCACGCGCACCTGCCGGTGGACATAGTAGTCATACATGAAGGGTTCGTGCAGACAGTCGAGGTCGCCGCGTTCGCGCATGATCCGCTCGATGGCCGTGGACATGGAGCGGGGATGGGACCACATCGCGATGATGGGGTGGATCATGCCTTCATCCTTTCGTTTGTCGGATCATAGGGCGGCGTGTCGAGAACGCGCGCGGGCCGGGGCCTGCCGAGGATTTCAACCGTCAGCCCGTCGCGCAGGTCCCGCTGGCGCAGATAGGCAAGCGCCAGCGTCTGCCCGGTGCGATGGCCATAGGTGCCAGAGGTGACGATCCCGACGGGCTTGCCGTCATGGAGAACGGCATGGCTGTAGAACGGGTCGACGCTGTCTGTCTCAACCGCCAGCAGCACCATGTCCCAGCGGTCCTCTGCCGCCATCCGGCGCAACAGCGCCTCGCGCCCGACAAAACCGCGCCCCTCGGGCCGGATCATCGGCCCGGCGCCGGTTTCGGCCGGGCTACGTTCGGTGGTGAAGTCGGCACCCCAGGCGCGATAGCCTTTCTCGATCCGCATGGAGTTCATCGCATAGGCGCCGAAGAACCCCATGCCGTGCGGCTTGCCCGCCTTTTCCAGCGCGTCGAAAAGCGCAGGCATGTCGCCACGGCTGGCGTGCAACTCCCACCCCAGCTCGCCGATATAGGATACGCGCAGCGCCCGGACGGGGATGCCCGCCACCGTGATCTCCCGCACGCTTAGCCACGGGAAGGCGGCGCCAAGGTCGGCCTCTGTCAGGGCCGACAGGATCGCGCGGGACTTCGGACCCATCAGGGCGATGACGCCAAGGTCCCCGGTCACGTTTTCGATCCGCACGTCATGCCCCGCCACCCGTGCGCGCAAAAGGTCCTCATCCATCTCTTCCGCGGCGGCGGCGGAGGTCAGGTAAAAGCGATCGTCCCCAAGGGCAGAGACGGTAAATTCCGATTGCGTCCCCCCGGCGGGGGTCAGCGCGTGGATCAGGCCAATGCGCCCTGCCTTCGGCGCGCGGTTGGCGCCAAGGCTGTCCACGAAGGCGCGCGCCTCCGGTCCCGTCACCTCGAACTTCGAGAAAACCGACAGGTCGGCGAGACCGGCAGAGGCCGTTACCGTTGCCACCTCGCGCGCGACATGGGCAAACCAGTTGGCGCGGCGGAAGGTCGGCACGGCCTCATCGCCCGCGCGATCCGAAAACCAGTTCGGCCGCTCCCAGCCATAGGCCGCACCCATCACCGCGCCCCGCGCGACCATCCGGTCATGCAGCGCCGACAGACGCTTGCCCCGCGCGGCGGGGCGTTCCTCATAAGGGTAATGGACGCCGAATTGCAGGCCGAAGCATTCCACCGCCTTCTTCACGCGATAGTCCCGGTCCGCCCAGGACCCGAAGCGGCGGCTGTCCACGGCCAGCGCATCCATCGGCGGCGCGCCATAGGTCATCCAATGCGCTAGGAACCAGCCCGCGCCACCACCCTCCATCACGCCCATGGACGACCCGGTCAGAAGCCAGGCATCGGGCAGCCCATGCGCCGGGCCAATCAGCGGATTGGCGTCGGGGGTAAAGGTGATCGGGCCGTTGACGACGGACTTGATGCCCCCGGTTTCCAGCGCCGGAATGCGGGCCATCGCGGCCATGATGATATGTTCCACCCGGTCCAGATCTGGCGGCATCAGCTCGGCCCCGAAATCGGGCGGGACACCGTCGATCGACCAGGGCTGCGCGTCTTTTTCGTAGGGGCCAAGGATCAGCCCGTCTCTCTCCTGCCGGACATACCAGCTTTCCTCCGGGTCGCGGATCATCGGCAGTTCGGGCAGACCCTTGGCGATGCGTTCGGCGACGGCGGGAACCGTGTCGGTGACAAGGTATTGATGCAGCACCGGGACGGACGGGACGTTCAACCCCATCATATGCCCGATCTCCCACCCCCAGGTGCCGGCGGCGTTGACGATATGGCGGGCGCGGATCACCTCTTTCGCGGTTTCCACCCGCCAGTGATCGCCCTCGCGCCGGATCGCGGTCACCGGGTTCTGGCGCAGGATCACCGCGCCCATCGCCCGCGCCGCCTTGGCCATGGCGTTGGTGGCAAGCGAAGGGTCGACATGGCCATCGTCGGGTTCGTAGATACCGCCAAGGATGCCCTCTGTCCGCGCCAGCGGATGCAGGTCCGCCACCGCCTCGGGCGAGGTCAGCAGGCGCAATTCGTAGCCGGTGAACCTCGAAAGGCCCGCGACATGGGCGAATTCGTCCATCCGGTCGGGGTTTGAGGTGATGCGCATCGCGCCGGAAGGGTGAAAGCCGCAGCTGTCCCCGGTCTCTTCCGGCAGGATGTCGCGGTAAAGCCGGACCGAGGTGGCGCGCAATTCCTGGATCGTCGGATTATGCGCGAAATGGGTGCAAAGCCCCGCCGCGTGCCAGGTAGAGCCATGGGTCAGGTCGTTCTTCTCGGTCAGGACGACGTCGCGCCAGCCCGCCTTGGCCAGATGGTACATCAGCGACACGCCCATCGCGCCGCCACCGATGATAAGGACCTGCGCGTCCATCGTCATGCTTTCATCCGTTCACCCTTGGGATCGAAGGGCGGGCGTTCCAGCACCCTGGCCGGGTAAAGCCGCCCCGCGATCTCGATTTCAAAACCCCGCGCCGCCGTGTCGGCGACCCGTTCCCCCGGCGCGATGGCGATCAGCCCAAGGGCAAGGCCCTTGCGGGTCCGCGCCCCCCGCGCGCCCGAGGTCGTCAGACCCACGACCCGGCCACCCTCGCGGATCGGTTCGTCATGCAGGACAAGCGGCCGCCCCTCGATCTCAAACAGATGCAGGCGGCGGGTCAGGCCATCCGCCCGTTGCCGCTCCAGCGCTTGCTTGCCAAGGAACTCCTTGCCCCAGTCCACCGTGAAGCCCAGCCCGGCCTCCATCGGCGTGATCTCTGGCCCCAGGTCGTGGCCCCAGTGGCGAAAGCCCTTCTCGATCCGGCAGCCATCCAGCGCGTAATGTCCAAGCGGCCTCGCCCCCGCGCCATAAGGCGCGTCGAAGACGGCTTTGGCGGCGTCGACCGGGACCGAAAGCTCCCACCCCAACTCGCCAACGAAACTGACCCGCGTGGCGCGGGCGGGGTGGCCTGCGACGGTCACGTCCCTTGCGGTCGCGAAGGGGAAATCGTGCCAGTCATCGGGCGACAGCGTGGTCAGCAGGTCGCGCGATCCCGCGCCCATGACGCCGATGACGACCTCACCTTCCGTGACATCCGTGATGCGCACCCGGCCGCCCGCATTCCGCCGCAGCCAGGCAAGGTCGCGCCCGCGTGTCGCCGCGCCCGAGGTCACGCGGAAACGGTCGGCGCCAAGCCGCGTGATCGTCACGTCCGCCTCGATCCCGCCCTTCGCGTTCAGAAGCGGGGTGTAGACCGCCCGCCCCTCCGCCACATCGACATTCCCGGCGGCAAGATATTGCAGCGCGTGCAGCGCATCCGGCCCGGTCACGTCGAACTTGCCGAAGGGCGTAAGGTCGATCAGCGCGGTGCCGCGGTCCATCACCGCCGCCTCACGATGCACGATCTCCTGCCAGGGCTGTTCGCCGACAGACAGGGGCAGCGACCGCTCCGCATCCTCCGCCGTGTACCACAGCCCGCGTTCCCACCCGGCGGTCAGGCCAAAGACGGCCCCCGCCGCCGCCCAGCGGTCATGCAGCGCCGAGATGCGCAGCCCCCGCCCCGCCTTCGGCTGCTTGAACGGCCAGTGGATCGCGAAGACATCGGCGACCGCCTCTTCCATCCGCGTCTCGACATGGGCGGCGGCAGCGGTCAGCGGATCGACGCGGGCGATGTCGACCTCCCACAGGTCCATCGGCGCCGCGCTTTCTGCCATCCAGTCAGCCAGCACCCGACCGATCCCGGCCGAGGACATGACGCCGACCGAATTCATCCCGGCCGCCACGAAAAGGCCATCCACCTCATTCGTCTGGCCGATCAGCGGGCGACTATCGACCGTAAAACTCTCCGGCCCGTTCATGAAGTGCGCAATCCCGGCCTGTTCCAGCGCGGGGATCAGCGCCAGCGCCGCCTCCATGAAGGGGGTGAACTGGTCCCAATCCTCGGGGAATTCCAGAAACGGCCGGTTGCCCTCCGGCCCGTGCGGGTTCCAGCATTTGGCATGCGGCTCGAACCCGCCGATCACCAGCTTGCCCGCGTCGCCCTTGACATAGATCCCCCGGTCCAGATCGCGCAGCACCGGGTAGGGATGGGGCAGATGGGGCATCGGCTCGGTCACGACATACATATGTTCGACCGCCTGCAAGGGCAGCGCGACCCCGGCTGCATCGGCCAGCTTTTTCGACCAGGCCCCGGCGCAAAGCGCCACGCGGTCGGCCAGAATCTCAACCCCGTCGGCCAGCCGGACGCCCTTGGCGCGCCCGTTTTCCACCAGAAGGGCCGCGACCTCCACGCCCTCGCGTATCTCAACCCCGCCTGCCCGCGCGGCCTTGGCATAGGCCATGCAAAGATCGACCGGGTTGACGTTCGCGTCCTCCTCGACCCTGAGGGCGCCGATGATGCCGGTCGGATCGACACCCGGCACCGCAAGCTCCGCGCCCTCAAGGATCGACGGGGTCAGGCCGAAATGCGCCCCAAGTGCCGCGATGCGGCGCAGCTCATCCATCCGCGCCTCTTCCCGCGCGAACCAGTAGCCGCCGGTCCGGCGATAGCCGGTGGACAGCCCGGTTTCCTCTTCCAGACGCGGGAACAATTCCCCCGCATACATCGCGAGCCGCGTCCCGTTCGGCGTCGCCCGCAACGGTCCGACGATGCCCGCCGCGTGCCAGCTTGTGCCAGAGGTCAGCTGATTGCGTTCCAGCAGGACGATGTCCCGCTCCCCCCGCCGCGCGAGGTGATAGGCAAGGCTGAGGCCAACCGCGCCGCCGCCGATGATAAGTGTCCGTGCCATCCGCCGCCCGAAGGAAATACCCGCGCCCACTGATCCCGCAGGATCGGCATTGATCAAGCCTGCCGAAACAGTATTAAACTTTCTAATGAAAGACAGAACCTTTCCCTGACCCCAACCGCTTCGGGCAGGGCTTCCCTTCGCGCACGGAGCGACCGGCACGATGCCAGACCAGAAGAAATACGCCAAGAAAACGGCCAGTTACCCGGACCTGAACCTGTTCCGCGCGGTCGAGGTCTTTATGGCCGTGGCAGAGATGCAGCAGGTGACGACGGCGGCCCATGCCCTTGGCATGACGCAATCGGCGGCCTCACAGCACCTGAAGAACCTTGAGACCGCCTTCGGGATGACCTTCATCGACCGTTCGCAACGCCCCATCGCGCTGACCCATGCGGGCGGTATCCTGCAACGGCACGGCTATCGCATCCTGAATGAGATCGAGGATCTGCGCGCCAATATCCGCCGCCTGAACGCGACGACCCTGCCGGTGCTTCGCATGGGGCTTCTGGCCTCTATCGCCACCACGCTGACGCCGGGCCTCTTCGACCATGTCGTGCAGGACCTGGGGGTTCCCGAACTGACCCTGTCAGCCGGGCTGGCAAGCGATCACAGGACGGCGCTGAACGCGCGCCAGATCGATCTTGCGGTCACCTCGGAACTGGTGCGCAATGACGACGACCATGTCATCCCGGTGCTGGATGAGCCATTTTATCTTGTCTTGCCAGAGGATTACGACGGCGACACCACCGATATCGACCAGATCGCCAGCCGTCTCTCGCTGGTCCGTTTCGGGGCCGCGACCCCGGTCGGGCGCCGGACAGACCAGCATCTTCAGCGCTGCCGCCTGTTCTTCCCCCGCGCGATGGAGGCCGACCGCGCATCGATGGTCGTGGCGGGGGTTGTCACCGGGAAGTGCTTTGCGATCCTCTCCCCCTCGCTTCTCATCGACGCGGTGGCCGAGGGGATGAAGCTGCGGATCGAACCACTGCCCTTTCCGGGCTTCCGCCGCCGGATACAGGTCCTGTCCCGCGCCGGGGAGTTCGAGACGATTGCCGAAGGGCTGGCGACGCAATGCCGCCGCATCCTGCGCAGCCATTTCGCCCATCGCTTCCCGCGTTTCGCGGAGGAGATCGTCTATCACGACACGCCCACCGGCTAATCGGCAACATTAGTAAAGCCGATGCTGCATTCCGGCACTATCGCGCGGCGGAATTCGCCGCTTAGACTTTGCCGGGAAGTCTTGGGCCAGGATGCGTCATGTTGCAGGACGACGAACGAAAACCGCGCACCGACCGGCGCGAGGGGCGGCGCGAACGGATGAAGGCGCGCGCCGCGCGGACGGGTCTTGCCGCGCCCTATACGCTGCGCCGCACCGGCATCGTCAGCCTGATCGACGAGGAGTCGATCGCCATCATCGAGCGTAACGCCGACCGCATCCTCGACGAGGTCGGGATGGAGTTCCGCGGCGATGCCGAAACGCTTGAGATCTTTCGCAAGGCCGGGGCGCGGGTGGACGGGCAGCGCGTCCGCTTCGATCCCGGCTGGTGTCGCGACAGGATCAGGACCGCGCCGCCGGTCTTTACCCAGCACGCCCGCACCCCCGCCCGGTCGATCCAGATCGGCGGCAACGCGCAGGTCTATTGCCCCAGCTTCGGCCCGCCCTTCGTCTATGACATCGAGAAGGGCCGTCGCTATGCCACGATCGAGGACTTTCGCAACATCACGAAGATCCACCATCAGCTTGGCGCCGTGAACCATTCCGGCGGCGTGGTGGTCGAACCCGTGGACCTGCCGGTCCCGATCCGGCACCTGCATATGGCCCACGCGCATCTGACGCTGAACGACAAGCCGTTCATGGGCGCCGTGACCGCGCCCGAACGCGCCCGCGACACGATCGAGATGTGCAGGCTGGCGATGGGGGCAGATTTCGTCGACCGGAACTGCGTCCTTTATTCCGTCGTCAACACCAACGCGCCCCTGGTGCTGGATGAAACGATGATCGGCGCGCTGAAGGAATATGCCCGCGCCGGGCAATGCACGGTTGTCTCGCCCTTCGTCCTTGGCGGCGCCATGTCGCCCGTCACCATCGCGGCGACGCTGGCGCAGGTTCTGGCCGAGGTGATGGCCTCGGTCGCGCTGATCCAGTTGATCCGGCCCGGCGCGCCCGCGGTCTTCGGCACGTTCTTTTCACCCATTTCGCTGAAAACCGGGGCGCCCACCTTTGGCACGCCAGAGGGGACGCAGTTCCAGATGTGCGCCAAGACGCTGGCCGACCGGCTGGGCCTGCCCTTCCATTCGGTCGGCGCGCTGACCGCGTCCAAGGTGCCGGACGCGCAGGCGGGCTATGAAAGCCAGGCGCAGTTGATGGGCGCGACGCTGGCGGGGGTGAATTTCATCATCCACGCGACCGGCTGCCTCGAAGGGCTGCTGACCACGGGGTATGAGAAGATCGTCATGGATGCCGACCGCTGCTCGGCCATGATGCGCTTCGTTCAGGGCGTCGATTTTTCGGAAACCGCGCAGGCGATGGAAGCGTTTCACGAGGTGCCGCCCGGCGGGCATTTCCTTGGCGCCACCCACACCCAGGCGCATTTCGAAAGCGCCTTCTGGATGGGAGAGATGTCGGACAACGGCACCTATGAACAATGGGCCGCCGAAGGTGCGCTTTGGGAACATGAACGGGCGGCCTTGCGGGTCAGGAAGCTGATCGCCGACTATCAGCCGCCGGAAATGGACATCGCGGTGCGCGAAAGCCTGGACGATTTCGTCGCCCGCCGCAGCCGGGACCTTCAAGGAGAGACATGATGACCCTGCCCGTCGACTGGAACCTTCAGGAAACCGCGCGGCGGCGCGACACCTATTACGCCGCCAGCCAGAAGAAGTTCGTCCCCTTCGCCAAGCCGATGGTCTTCAAGAAGGGGTCGATGCAGTATCTCTGGGATGAGGCGGGCAACAGATATACCGACCTTCTGGGGATGAATGTCTGCATCTCGGTCGGCCATGCGCATCCAAAGGTCGTGGGTGCGGCGATGGCGCAGGCGCAGGACCTGACCCATTGCACAACGATGTTCTACCACCCCGTCCCCGCCCATTTCGCCGAGGAACTGGCAGCCGTGATGCCGAACCCCAAAGGCGACATCGAATGGGTGGTGCATTTCACCAATTCCGGGGCCGAGGCGGTGGACCTCGCCCTGACCATGGCGCGCGACTATACCGGGAATGCCGACATCCTAGCCCTCAGGACCGCCTATCACGGCCCGACGGCGGCGGCGCAATCGGTGACCGGGATCGCGGGCTGGCGCCATGCCGGGATGCCCGGCAACGTCGCCTTCGTCGCCGAGCCGAACCAGTATCGCGGCATCTTCGGCGAAAACGCGGGCGCCGCCCCCTATCTGGATGAAATCGGGCGCACCATCGCCACCGCCACCACCGGCCGCATCGCCGGGATGATCGTCGAAAGCGTGCAGGGCTATGGCGGCATCATCGAGATGCCGAAGGGCTATCTGACGGGCGCTGCGGAACGGACCCGCGCGGCGGGCGGGCTTTTCATCGTCGATGAGGTGCAGGCAGGCTTTGGCCGCACGGGCGATCATATGTGGGGGTTCGAGGCCGACGGGGTGATCCCCGACATCGTCGTCATGGCCAAGGGGATCGGCAACGGCTTTCCGCTTGGCGCGGTGGTGGCGCAGAAACATGTCGCGGCCCCGATGGCGGAAAAGTTCATGTTCCACACCTACGGCGCGAACCCGACCAGTTGCGCCGCAGGCCGCGCGGTGTTGCAGGTACTGCGTGAGGACAGGGTGCAGGACAACGCCCGCACCGTCGGCGCGGCACTGCTTGCGCGGTTGCAGGACCTGAAACAGCGCCATCCGAAGATCGGCGACGTGCGCGGGCGCGGCCTGATGCTCGCCTTCGAGATGGTGAAAGACCGCAAGACCAAGGAGCCCGATCCCGAGACCACCGCCAAGGTGTTCGAGGCCTGCCGCGAAAGCCGGTTGATCCTGTCGAAGTCGGGACCCTATCAATCCTGCCTGCGCATGGTGCCGCCGATGTGCCTGACGATGGAGGATGTGGAGACGGTCGCCGAGGGGCTGGACCGCGCCTTCACGCTTGCCGCGCGAGGGTGAGAGGGGGCAAAGCGACGACCTGACGGGGCTTCCCTGCCCCTCAGCCGTCCCACTTCTCGACATAATCCGTCTGGTAGATGCCCCGATCCGCCTCGCGCGGGGTCAGCGGCTTGCGCACCGCATAGACCAGCATCAGGGGGGAATTCATCGGCAGCTTGCCCAGGATACGCGGGCGGACGCCGGTGACATTCGGGTTGGTGGTCTTCGCGGTCCGGTCGATGAAGTTCGGCAGCAAAGGTTGCAACGTGAGGTCGATCACCTCATAGCCCATGCCACGTTCCCAGTAGCCATACACCATCTCGGGGTTGATCTGGTAGAAGGAGTGGTTGATCCAGTTGTTGCAGGGCGAATGCCCGATCAGCACGCCGCCGGGTTTCAGAAGCGCGTCGATATTGGTGTAGGCCATCGGCAGGTCGAAGATATGTTCGGTCGTGCCGCCGTCATAGACCACGTCGAACTGGCCGGTCAGCTCCGCCGGGACGGGCTTGGTCAGATCCTGGACGATGCTTGCGCCTTCGAACCCGGAATAGTCGAGCGAATCGACCTGCGAAAACCCCAGCGCCTCAAAGAACCGCTCGCTATAGATGTCTTCGGCGTTGTGAAGGTCGGCCTCGGTCTTGCCGGGGAAGTACTTCCCGATAGCGGCCGTCAGCGCGCGGGCCGAGGCCCCCTTGCGCGACCCGACCCAGCGCTGGCGACCCAGCATGACGAAGCGCCCGCCAAGATCGTTGTCCTTCACCACCTCCATCAGACGGACAAGCAGGGTATCGGGCAACGCCATGGCAATCTCCATTCACGCGATCTTAAGGCAACTTGGGACTGCTTGGCCTTTTTGGGGCCGCCAGTCAAACGGTTACGATCGGGGCGGGCCAGCGGCATTGACAGAAGCAGGGGACCCTTGGCAAATCGCATCAGGGGCCGGAAAGGACCGGGTAGGACGTTGACAAGCAGCCAGAACACCGAATGGGATGCCACGCTGGACCGCATCACGGCGGAGGGCGACGGGTTTCACGAAGCCCTCGGCCCCCGGCACCGCGCGGTCTTCATCCGCAAGGGGCCGACCCTTGTCGTCAGCTTCGACAATCTCGACGATGTCCGCCAAAGCCCCGACCGCATGCCCTGGGGGGTGGAGTTCGTGACCGCGCAGGGCTGGTCCTCGCTTGGGCTGATGGCGCATGGCTCAACCTGGTATCGCGACGACGCGGTCCATGACTTCTTCGACCGGCTCCGCGATCAGGGGTTCTTTCGCCAGTTCGACAGGGTGGTTTTTTACGGCACCTCCATGGGCGGCTATGCGGCCTGCGCCTTTTCCCTGGCCGTGCCGGGGGCGGTGGTGATGGCCGTCAATCCGCAGGCCACGCTTGACCGTGACATCGCCGGGTGGGAACGGCGGTTCCGTCCCGCCTGGCGGCAGGATTTTTCCGGCCGCTATGGCTATGCGCCCGATTGCGTCGCGGGGGCGCGGAAGCTCTGGCTGTTTTACGACCCCACCATCGTGGCCGACAGCATGCATGCGGCGCTGTTTCAGGGCGCGCATGTCGAAAAGATCCGCTGCCCGCTGATGGGCCATGGTGTGCTGTCGGTCTGGCGCGACATGGGTGTGCTGAAGGCCATCTCCGCCGGGGTGATCGAGGGGACGGCGACGCGGATGGAGATCCTGCGCCATCTGCGCGCCCGGCACGGATCGCCCCGCTATCAGAAGCTGTTGCTGATCCACCTGCTGAAGGCGGGGCGCGACGCGCAGGTCATCCGGCTTTGCCGCTGGGTCCTGAACCGGGCCGACCGTCCGCATTTCCGCGCCGCGCTGGCGCAATCGCTGGAGAGGATGGCAAAGGCCGGGCGCCGTCCGCCGGGCAGCGAAAAGCCCAAAAATGCTGCGCAGCATGATCTTTAACAGACTGCTATCAAACAGTTTTCACTATTTACTGAAAATACGGGTTTTTGATCTCCAGCCCTATTCGGCCGCCCGTCCCGGAAAATAGGTCGCCCTGATCCACTCACGCAGTTCCGCAAGTTCCGGCCGCGTCTCGATCTCCGCAATCCGCGCTTCATGCGCCGCGACGGTCTGGCGGTGCAGATCCGCCACCTTGCCGTCGCGCATCAGCGCCGCCCATTCGGCCCGCGCCTGCGGCAGTATCCGCGCGATGTGGTTCTCGCTCTGCCCGCCGATGGACCGGCGGCGGAAATAGTGGTGATCGACATTGCGCTTCGGCGTGACGACATCGCCGCGATCGAACTTCATCAGGTAGGACTGGACCGAGCGGATCGGGTGATGGTCCAGCTGCACCAGCTCATAGCGCCCGCGCCGGTCGATGCCGTTTTCGTGCTTGGTGATGAACTCCGCCGGCACCTGCCTGCCCGACCCGTCAAGCCAGACGTACCGATCCTCAAGCCCCGCAATCGCGCCGGGGCGGTGGACCGGCCAGGTGGCAAAATTGTCGATGCCGTGGATGATCGACTTCACCCCGCGCCGCGCCTGCCAGTGGCCCGGCGCAAAGGTCTCATGCTCCCGGAACGTTTCGGTGATCCAGGTATCGGCAAAATCCCATTGCCCGGCGGAGTTGAAGTTGACCTCGGACACCGACAGCACATGGAACGGCCCGGCCGCCTTCAGCAGGTCACGCAAGTGACCTTTCCCGGCGCGGATGGTGATGAATTCATCGACATCGGTCTGGATGAAATAGTCCGCCCGGCGGATCACCGGCATCTGGACGGCGTATTTCATCGCCAGCGGCTGAAAGAAGGTCGACCCGGCCACCACGGCCGGATTGGGCAGGTGGGTGACCACCCCCATTTCATCCAGCCGGTCCAGCAGACGGTCGCTGCCATCGGTGCAATCGTTGGTGAAGACGACGAAATCCTGCACCCCTATGGCGCGGTGATAGGCCAGCCATTCAAGGATGAAGGGCCCTTCGTTCTTCATGCATGTGGCGATGGCAAAGCGCGGTTCGGCCGTGTCATGGGCCGGGTCCGACAGTCCGCGCTGCCCTACGGGGGCGACGACGGCGGGTTTCGCGATCTCGCGCGACAGGACCCAGACGCTGCCCGCAAGGTAGCGTTCATCCGGGTTGAACCCCAGCGAGGCGAGGTGGTCGAGGATGCGCTGCTCCCCCGCCTTGCCGTAAACCGCCGGATGAAGCTCGATGATGATGACCCGGACGCCGTCCAGCGCGACGCCGTCGAAGACCTCGATCTCCCCGCCCTCGATATCGGCGGAGATGACGGTGGGGTGAAGTTCCGCGATCAGGTCGGCCAGCGGCCATGGATAGAGGGACACCACCCGGTCATAGGGGCGCGACTCCGGCTCCATGCTCGATGCCCAGAAATCCGGGCGCAGGTAAAACTCCACCGGCCCGGCGCCCTCGCGCACCACCACGCCGTTGCGCAGTTCCACGTTCTCCACCCCGTTGATCCTGTGTGTTTCTCGGATCAGCGGTAGAAGGTCGGGGTTGGCCTCGATTGTCACGACCTTTTCGACGCCCGGAACCTGCGCCGCGACGGTGGAGACGAGGCCGACTCCGCCGCCCAGTTCCAGAACCCGGTCGCCCGCGCGCACCATGTCGCGGGTGGCCATGACCTCCCCCCCCTCATAGCGCCCGGCGCGCATCGGGCGTTCGATGCGCGGCGTGATGATGGCGGATACGAAGGGGATCGACACGCCCTGCACGGTCAGGGTTTCGGTATAGCTGAGCTTTGGCGCCTTCTTCGTGGGTCGCTTCGGTGCGGGTTTGGCGGCGGGCTTGGCCGCTTTGGTCGGCTTCACTGTCGCGCGCGCGGTCGTTTTCGTCTTGCTCATGCGAATTTCTCCGCCCCGGTGATCGCCGCTTCGATCTTGTCGTAGTCGCTATCGGTAAACATCACCCTTTCGGTCCCGCAGGTCAGCGCGGCACCGTTCCCCTCGCGCGCCAGCACCGGCGGCCCCATGCCGATCCAGTCAGAGATGTCGATCTCCCCGGTATCGAACCCTTCGACATATTGTGGCTGCTCGGCGCGCCGGAAGACCAGACGGTTGTTGCCCTCGCCGCACAGGATACGGTTGCGGCCGCCCTCGACCATGACCGCATTGTCCCCCGGCCCGGTCACGATCAGGTTGTCGCCCTGCCCGGAATAGATCGTGTCATTGCCGGTGCCGCCCGTGATGGTGCTGTCGCCCGCGCCGCCATGCACCTCATTGTTGCCGGCATGGCAGTTGATAACATCGGCCCCGGTGCCGCCCCATATCACGCCGTCCGAAACACCGGCATGCACCAGATTGTCCCCCGGCCCCAGCCGCACTGACAGCGCATCATGCGAGGCGGTGATGGTATCACCTCCCATCCCCCCGGTTATATCGAGGTCAAAGCGCCGATGCCCGCCGAGAAAGGCGATACGGTTGCCTTCGTCGTTGCAGGTCACGCCGAACTTTTCGACCCCGCCCGAGGCGTCGGATGCGAAAAGCAACTCCCGCACGCCGGGCGCGACGGCCATCGTGCCATCCCCGGCAAGGGTCGCGAATTGCCGCCGGTAGCCGGGGCTGGCATGGTCCGGCGCGACGCCGCCCACCGTGACCAGACCGTTCGTCGGAAGTTCCGCCGGGGACGCGGCGCCCTGATGCAGCGAATAATAGCTCGCCGCCTCGGTCGCCTCTTCCCCCGCCTCCACGATCACCAGACCGTAGTCGCGGCAGGTCTCATGCAGGGCCTGGCGCATCGGTTCATAGGCCACGTCCCTTCCCGCGAGGTTCCGGGTCAGCCAGGGATCGTCGACCACGTCATGAAACTCGGCGCTGCCGTCCTGATAAAGCGTCGTCCGCCAGCGCCCCTTGCGGATGGAGGCAGAGCCATACCAGAAGGTCGGCACCGCGCGGTCGGGATCGCGCGCGCCTTCGACCAGCGGGCGAACCGACCTGCCCGGCGAATGGCGCATCGGGCGGACGCCGGCATAGTCAAGGACCGTCGGCCCCATATCCAGCAGCGCCACGGGATCGTCGATCACCCGCCCCGGCTGGTCGGGATCATGCACGATGAACGGCACCCGCGTCGCCTCTTCCCAAAGGGTGAACTTGCGGAAACGGTTCTTGTCGCCAAGGTGGAAGCCGTGATCGGAAAAGACCACGACGATGGTGTTGTCGGCATGGCGCGACGCCTTCAGCGCGTCCCAGATGCGGCCGATATGGTAATCGACATGGCTGTAGGCAGAGAAGTAGTTGCGCACCGACGCCTTCCAGTAGTCGACCGCCTCGGCCGTCTCCATGTTCTCCTGCATGAAATTGGCGGTGAAGGCCGACAGGTCGAAACCGCCCGCCCAGTCCTGCGGCTGGATGAAGGCGTCGACGTCGTACATCGTCTTGAAGCGGTCGGGCGTGCGATAGGGCAGATGCGGGTGGTGAAAGCCCGCCTCGCGGTAAAAGGGCGCGTCGCCGTCATAGTCCTGCAAGAAGCGGATCGCGTGATTGGCCGACCGTGCATCGTAATACTTGGCATCGTCACGCGGATCGGTCGTGCCTGCGCCCCCGGTGATGCCGCCATGCTTCACATGCGGCGCGTTGCGGGGCGGGCCGAAGAAGACATGCGAGGCCGGGTGGGAATAGAGAACGTCGTGGATCTCGGGCGGCAACGGGCGGTAGCCGTGATGGATCTTCCCGGCGGTGGAACAGTAGTAACCGTCCTGCCGCAGGCGGAACTGCCACATCTGTTCCGGCGTCATCACCTCGAATATATTGGTGTAATTGTCGAAAACGCCGGTGTCATGCGGCGCCATCCCCGACATCGCCGAGGCGCGCGAGGGGCCGCAGACCGGCACCTGGCAATAGGCGGCATCAAAGACCGACGACACGGCGGAAATCCGGTCGAGGTTCGGTGCCTTCAGTTCCACCCCGAAGGCGGTGCGATAACGCCAGTAGGCAAAGGCATCATCCATGCCCAGAAGAAGGATGTTCTTGCGCCTGCTCACCGTTACCGCCTCTGCCGGACCTTGCGGCGCAGAGTAGTGGCTTCCCCCATGGCCGGGCAAGACCCGCATCGCCGCAGGGTAGACGCATCGTTGCATCACCGCACCGCGAACCTGTCCCCAGCCCCCCGGACCGGCTTCCAAACCCATGGGCTTTGTGGTCTTTTCGCGCGCAAAGCCCACCTTTCGAAGAGGCCATACCAGTGTCCGACACCCCGACCCCGGAACAGCTTTGGGCCGAACATGACCGGGTGCCGAACTGGTATGCCGAGATCTTCCCCGCAGGGAAGCACGACGGGTTTTATGAGCGTCTGGGCGAACATGCGCTGTCCTTCGTCGAACGCAGTACTCAGCAACTTGTCGTCTCTTTCGACAACCTTTCCGACGCGGGCTATCCCTATCACGACGTCACCCCCTGGGGCGAAAAGATGATCCGCGAGAACGGGTGGAGCCATCTTGGCGTCTATTCCCGTGGCCCGTCCTGGTATCGCGATGCCCGGATCATCGCGCGGCTTGAGAAACTTGCGGCGGACGGGTTTTTCGCGCGGTTCGACCGGGTGGCGCTGATCGGCACCTCCATGGGCGCCTATGCCGCGCTGGCCTTCGCCGACCTTGCACCGGGCGCGACCGTGGTGGCGCTGTCGCCGCAATCGACGCTGGATACCGGGATCGTGCCTTGGGAAACCCGCTTCGTGAAGGGTCAGGCGCGGGACTGGACCCTGCCGCGCGCCGATGCCGCGACGACGCTTGGCGGCGTCGGCAAGGCCTATGTCCTTTACGATCCGTTTTTCGGACCGGACGTGGCCCATATCGCCCGCCTGCCGCAGGACCGGCTTGTCCATCTGCGCGCGCCGGGCCTTGGCCACAAGTCGGCGGTCGTCCTGCGCCGGATGGAGAAGCTGCGCAAGGTCATGGAGGCGGCGATCGCCGGGACGCTGACCCCGGTCGGCTTCGCGGCGATGATCCGCAACCGCAAGGACGTGCTGCTGTACCGCCGCAATATCGAGGCGTATCTGGCCGAACGGGACCGGGACAGCCTGATCCCCCGCTTCACCGCCGCCTTCCGCCAGCGCCGCCTTCAGGCCGCGGCCGAGGCCGCCGCCTCGGAGGGCTGGGGGGAGGATGGCGACGACAAGGAGGGGGAGCCTGAGGCACGCGCCCCCTCCGCTCCGCCCCCTGCCCCGGCGCGTACCGCCGCGACCAGCCATAGTGCCACAGCGCCGGAGCCTTCACCCGGCCACACACCCGCCCGCGCGCCCCGGACGCGGGGGAATGTCTGGATGCTGGAAGAAACCCCCACCGGCGTGCTGCGCTTCATGTCCGATCTTGACGGGGGCCGCGTCGAAGGGTTCGAGGATCGCGGCGGCAAGGTATTGCCCCAAAGCGCCGACCTGGCGCTGGCAACGGTGCATTTCGGCGGCGGCGGCGGAAATATCCCCCGGCCCCTGCCCGAACGCTTCCCTTACCACGTCATCGACCCGGCGCTGGACGGCAACGCCCCGGACGGCGCCGCCCGCGCCCAGGGTGCGATTGCGCAAAGCTATCACCGCGCCGCCGGTCTCGCCCTGCCGACGATCATCGCGGTGGCAGGCGACCGCCCCGGCCTGACGGCGGCCGAGGCCGAGGGCAAGGCCGCGCCCTACCGGAACCTGCTGGAGGGGATCGAAAATGCCCGCCACGCGCTGCGGCCCTGGGACAAGGCGCTGTTCGTCGACCGGGTCACGCTGGCCCTTCTGGCGGCCGAGGCGCTGCGCGGCGCGGATGGCCCGGATGAGGGCGCGGCGGACGCCCATTATGCCGATGTGGCGCAGCGCCTGCGCCGCGACATCACCGCGATCACCGGGCAGGCGAGCTTTCCGCCGCTGATCGTCGCGCAATCGGCCGGCAGCCGCAAGGACGGGCGCGCGGGCGTGATCCTTGCCGAAGGGCGGCTTTCCGTCGACCATCCCCGGCTGGGCTTTATCGTGGCGACGCCGAAATACCCCTTCGCGATGTCCCCCGACCTGCCCGCCAGCCACACGCCCGAGGCGCTTCTGGCCATCGACGAGCTTTGCCACCTCGCCCTGGCGCAGATCCGCGCGGGGCGGCGCTGGCAATGCCCGCTGATGCGGTTCGCGGGCCTGTCCGCCCGCACGGTGACGGCAGAGTTTTCCGCCCTCGGCGATCTGGTGCTGGGGGACGGGCCGCATGGCTTTGCCATCGAAGGCGCGGTGAACGATCCCAGGATCACCGCCGTCCATGCCGAGGGGCGCAAGGTGAGGCTGGTCCTGAACAAGGCGCCCGAGGGAGAGGGGCTGCACCTTGCCTACGCCTTCGGGATGCAGGCCGACGGCAGCGCGCGCCATGCCGCCAATCAGGGGGCGCTGCGCGACGACTGGGGTCAGGCCAGCCTTGTGCAGCCGGGCCTGACGCTGCGCCGCCATGCGCTGTCGGCGCGGGTAAAGATCGTCCGCACCGCCTGACCGGGCGGCGCCTTATTCCGCGGGCAGAACCTGTCCGGTGCAGGTGCCAAAGCCGACGACATAGCCGTCACCCACCGCCCGGCCCGACAGGGTCAGCGTGTCGCCGTCCTGAAGGAAGGTCCGCGTCTGGCCGCCGTCCAGTTGCACAGGCTCCGTCCCGCCCCAGCTGAGTTCCAGCAGCGACCCCCGGCTGCCCTTCTCGGGTCCCGAGATCGTGCCGGAGCCGAGCAGGTCGCCGGTCCGCATCGGGCAGCCGCAGCTTGTGTGATGCGCAAGCTGCTGGGCGGCGGAATAGTACATCTCGCGGTAATTGGTGCGGATGATGGTGGTGGCGTCATGGCCTTCGGGCGCGAGGGTCACGGCAAGGTCCACATTATAGAGCATCGGCCCCGGTTCCTGAAGATAGGGGAGCAGCGGGCGGAGGCGCGGCGGGGTCGGGGCGCGAAACGGCTCAAGCGCCGCCCTGGTCACGATCCACGGGCTGATCGTGGTTGCCGTCGCCTTCGATTGAAACGGGCCGAGCGGTTGGTATTCCCAGGCCTGAATGTCGCGCGCGGACCAATCATTCAGAAGGACATAGCCGAAGATCATCCGGTCCGCGTCGGCCACCGAAACCGGCCCGTCAGACGGGATGCCGACGATTGCGCCCATCTCAAGCTCGATATCAAAACGCGCCGAGGGGGCGAAGCGCGGCAGGTCGTCCTCCGGCCCCTTCACCTGCCCGCGCGGGCGGCGCACCGGCGTGCCTGACACGACGACGGAGGAGGCGCGGCCGTTATAGCCGATGGGGATCGACAGCCAGTTCGGCGGCAGCGCGTTTTCCTTGCCGCGAAACATCGTGCCGACGTTTTCGGCATGGTGGCGGCTGGCGTAGAAATCGGTGTATTCGGACACGCGAAAGGGCATGTGCATCCGCGTCAAAGGCATCGGGACAAGGTAGGGCGAAAGCCGGTCGGCATCGGCCCCCTCGGCCAGCATCGCCTGCAACTTCGCGCGGTAACCGTCCCAGACATCCGGGCCAAGCGCCATGAAATCGTTCCAGCCGTCATCGCCCAGCACCGGCTGCGCCGCCGCCGTCAGAAGCCCCGCCGCCTCAAGCGCTGTCAGGTCGAGGATACTGTCCCCGATGGCCGTCCCGCAGCGCCGCGCTCCGTCTTCGGTGGAGAAGACGCCATAGGGCAGGTTGTTGAGGGGGAAGGGGCCATCCGGGTCGTTGGCCGAGGGGATGCAGGATCTTAGCAGGGGCATGGTTTTCTCAGGTTAACACGGAATCTGGTTGGGCTTTGGGCGCCGCGTCTCGGAAGGCGGGGATCTGCGCGGCGGCGGCGTCGATCTTCAGAAGCGTCGGATAGGGCCGCAGGTCCATCTCCCAGCGGCGGGCGTTGTAAAGCTGCGCGACAAGACAGATGTCGGCAAGGGTGGGCGTCTCGGTGAAGGCGAAGGCGGTCGCAGGGTCCACCTCGCGTTCCAGCAGGTCGAGGCCGAGCCGCATCCAGTGGCGCATCCACCCTGCCCGCTGCGCCGCCGTGGCGTTGAAACGCTGCCCCAGCGCCTGCACCACACGCAGGTTGTTGATGGGATGAATGTCGCTTGCGATCACCTGCGCCATGGCCAGAACGCGCGCGCGAAGCAGCGGATCGTCAGGCACCAGCGCGGGGGTCGGATACCGTCCCTCAAGCCAGTCGATGATCGCCAGCGATTGCGTCAGGACCGTGCCGTCCTCCAACTCAAGCGCGGGCACCAGACGGGCCGGGTTCAGGCCCGCGTAGTCCACCCGGTTCTGATCCCCGCGCGACAGATCGACGGCCACGTTGTCGTAGCGCACCCCCTTGAGGTTCAGCGCGATCCGAACGCGGTAGGCGGCCGTCGAACGCCAGTAGCCGTAAAGCTTCATTTCTTGCCCGGCGTGCCGTCGAACTTTTTCTCGATGCTTTCCCAGCAGTCGATGTAGTCGTCCTGCAACGGCGCCTCTTTCGCGGCGAATTCGGTCAGGTGCTGCGGGAAGCGGGTTTCAAACATGAAGGACATGGTGTTGTCGAGCTTTTCGGGCTTCAGCGCCGTATTCGACGCCTTGTCGAAGGCCTCGCGGTCTGGCCCGTGGGGCAGCATCATGTTGTGCAGGCTCATCCCCCCCGGCACGAAGCCCTGCGGTTTCGCGTCATACTGGCCGTAGATGTTGCCCATCAGTTCGGACATGACGTTCTTGTGGTACCAGGGCGGGCGGAAGGTGTTTTCCATCACCATCCAGCGTTCACGGAACAGGACAAAGTCGATATTCGCGGTCCCCGGCACGCCGGAAGGCGCGGTCAGGACGGTGAAGATCGACGGGTCGGGGTGATCGAACAGGATCGCGCCGACGGGGCAATAGGTGCGCAGGTCATATTTCACCGGCGCGTAGTTCCCGTGCCATGCCACGACGTCGAGCGGGCTGTGGCCGATCTTCGTTTCATGAAACTGGCCGCACCACTTGATCGTGACGGTTGAGGGCGCCTCGCGATCCTCGAAGGCGGCGACGGGGGTCTTGAAATCGCGGCGGTTGGCCATGCAGTTGGCGCCGATGGGACCGCGGCCGGGCAGTTCGAATTTCTGCCCGTAGTTCTCGCAGACGAAGCCGCGCGCCGGGCCGTCGATCAGCTCCACCCGGTAGAGAAGCCCGCGCGGCAGGATGGCGATTTCCTTCGGCTCAAGGTCGATGATGCCCAACTCGGTGCAGAAGCGCAGCCGCCCCTCCTGCGGGACGACGAGCAATTCGCTGTCGGCGGAGTAGAAATATTCGTCCACCATCGACGCGGTCACCAGGTAGATGTGGCTGGCCATGCCCACCTGGGTGTTGACGTCCCCCGCCGTGGTCATGGTCCGCATGCCCGTCAGCCAGGTCAGCGTTTCGTCCGAGTGCGGCACCGCGTCCCAGCGGTATTGGCCCAGAGAGATCACATCATCGACGACATGGGGCGCGCTTTGCCAATAGGGCAGCGCGATCTTCTCATAGCGCGAGGAATGCTTGACCGAGGGCCGGATGCGGTAGCACCAGGTCCGTTCGTTCTGATGGCTCGGCGCGGTGAAGGCGGTGCCGGAGAGCTGCTCGCCGTAAAGCCCATAGTTGCATTTCTGCGGCGAATTCATGCCCTGCGGCAGGGCGCCCGGCAGCGCCTCCGTCTCAAAATCATTGCCAAAGCCCGGCATGTAGCCCTGATGCGGGCCGGGGAGCGAGGGGGCGACGGTCATCGGGTTCAGGGGGTCGGTCATGTTACCTCAGCCTATGAGAAGAAGGGAAACCACGGGCAGTGCGATCAGGATGGCAAGGCGCAGAAGGTCCGCGATCCAGAACGGCAGGATACCCTTGAAGATAGTGCCCAGCGGCACGTCGGTCAGCACGCTGCGCAACACGAAGACGTTAAGGCCGATCGGGGGGGAGATCAGGCTGATCTCGGTCACGACCACAACGAGGATGCCGAACCAGATCGCGACATGCGACGGGTCCGACAGCCAGCCACCGCCGAAGTCGAGCGACATCACCAGCGGGTAGAAGACAGGCACCGTCAGCAGGATCATCGACAGGCTTTCCAGCACCGCACCAAGAACGATGTAGATCACGACCAGCGCGAAGATCACGGTATAGGGGCCAAGCTGCATCCCCGTGACCCATTCGAGGATCGCGGCGGGCAGGCCCGCATAGCTGACGAAGTTCGAAAAGACCTGCGCGCCGATGATGAGGGCGAAGATCATCGCCGTCGTCCGGGCCGCGTCGGTGCAGGCGCCCAGCATCCGGCCCGGCGTCATCTTCGGTGTCGTCGCCGCGATGATGGCCGAGGACAGCGCGCCGATGGCTGCCGCCTCGGACGGGCTGAAGATGCCGCCGTAAATCCCGATCATGATGACCGCGAAGAGCGCGATCACAAGGATGACGCCGCGCAGTTCATGCCCGGTCATCGGTGTGCTGTCGGCCTCGGTCGGGGCAAGGCCGGGGCGCAGGCGCACCGTGACCGCGACGGCAAGGACATACATCACCACGCCCAGAAGACCCGGCAGGATGCCCGCGATAAAAAGCTTGCCGATGTCGGCCTCGGTCAGAAGCCCGTAGATGATGAGGACGACCGAGGGCGGGATCAGGATGCCAAGCGTCCCCCCCGCCGCGATGGAGCCGGTGGCAAGGCTGTCGTCATAGCCCGATTTCCGCATCGTCGGCATCGCGACCTTCGACATGGTCGCGGCGGTGGCCAGCGACGATCCGCAGACAGCGGAAAACCCGCCGCAGGCCACGACCGTCGACATGGCCAGCCCCCCGCGCAAGCGGTGCAAGAGCCTGTGCGCCGATGAAAAGAGCGCATCCGACACACCGGAGATGGTCAGGAAGTTGCCCATCAGGACGAAAAGCGGGATCACCGCCAGCGTGAAGGACAGGACCGTGTCAAAGGCCGCATTGCCGGTCAGCGTCAGACTTGCATGCCAGTTTCTCAGCGCCGCGAACCCGGCCGTGCCGACGAGGATCATCGCGAAAGCGATGGGGATGCGCAGCAGGACGAGGGCGAAGAGCGCCGCAAAGCCAAGGATCGAAGCGAGCATGAAGGCCCCTCAGGAACGCGGATTTCGGACAAGGACCAGCACCGCCACGCAAAGCGCAGAGCCGAAGGCGGCGATGTAGCCCACATAGGCAAGCGGTATCTGGAGCGAGTTGGTGACCTGACCGTATTTCGCCATCCGGCCGGCATAGGCAAAGATCTCGACCGCCAGCAGGCCGAAGACGGCGATCCCGCTGAGTGTTGCGATCGCGCCCAAAAGGCGGCGCCTGGCGCGCGATTTGGGGTCGAAGAGTTCCACCTCGATATGTTCGCGCGCGCCTGTGGTGATCGGAAGCGCCGTGAAGACAAGGCAGGCCAGCAGGATCTCGGTCAGCTCAAACGCCCCCCGGATCGGCGCATTGAAGACATAGCGCGCGATAACATCGGCCCCGGTCAGGCACATCATCGCGACCAGAAGGAGCGCGCAGAGAAGGCCAAGTCCCTTCTGGACGGCAGGCCAGACCCTTTGGGTCCGGCCATCCCTTGTGTCAGGCGGCAGCGCCATATCAGTCGGCCGCCAGTTCGCGGATCCGGGCCAGCGCGGCCGGACCGTCAAACCCCTGCGCCGCCAGCTTTTCCGACCAGGCGGCTTCATGCGCCGCAGCGATGGTCTGGATATGGGCCAGAACCTCGGGCGGTGCGTCGTCCATGGAAACCTTGGCCGCCTCTGCTGCCGCGATACCGGCCTGATCGGCCTCATCCCAGACGACACCGGCCTTGGCCGAAAGCGTGGCACCAGAGATGCCCTCGATCGCGGCCTTGTCCTGATCGGACAGCCCGTCCCATCTGCCCTCGTTCATCACCAGAAACCAGGTGGTGTTGTAGATCCCGCCATCGACCTTCAGCGTGTTGGTCAGATGCGGGGCGAGGTTGAAGGAGTTCAGCGCCTCCATCGGGAAGGTCACGCCGTCGATGACGTGGTTCGACAGCTTCTCGAACACCTCGCCCGGCCCCATGAACTGTGTCGTGGCGCCCAGCTCGGCGACAAGATCGGCGATATAGCCGCCCGGCACGCGGATCTTCAGGCCCTGAAAATCCTCGGGCTTTTCGATCTTGCGGGCGTTGTTGTGGAACATGCCCGGCCCGTGAACCCACAGCGACAGAAGCTTTGTCCCCTGATGTTCGGCCTGCGCGTCCAGATCGCCCGCATAGACCGTCCAGAACGCGGTCGAGGTCTTTTCGGCGGTGTTGCCGAGGAAGGAGAATTGCCCGATCTCCGACCGCTGGAACCGCGCGTCCTTGGAAAAGGACTGAAGCCCGTAGGTGATGTCCGCGATCCCGTCGACGGCCAGGTCGAAGGCGGCGGGCGGCGGGCCGAGGGGGCTTGGCAGGATGCGGACGGTCACGCGGCCTTCGGTGACCTTCGCGACCTCATCGGCCCAGGGCTGCATGACCTTCGTGACCAGCGGATGCGTGGGCGGCAGCCAGGAGGACATCACGAGTTCTTCCGCATGTGCGGCGCCGACCATAAGGCCGATTGCCGAAACGCTTGCGGCCATCAGTGACCGCAGCACCCTGTTCTTTTCGTTCTTCATGTGCGTTTCCCATTGTTGAACTTTGGTGTCGTTGAAGGCTGCTCAGAACTCCCGCCCGAGCTTGCGGTCGATGGACAGGGCGCCCCCGCCCCGGATGGCGAAGAAAAGCGCGGCCATGCCCCAGAACAGCGGATATTCGAACCCCTTGGCGATCCAGAAGAAACCGTTGGCCGCATGGAACTGAACCGCGAAGGCCATGAAGATCGCCACGGCGATGGCGGCCGGGCGGGTCAGGAAGCCGAAGACCAGGCACAGCCCGCCAAAGAACTCGATGACACCGACCAGAAGCGCCATGAAAGATGGCGCGGCATAGCCGACGCTTTCGAAGAACTTCGCGGTCCCGTCCAGCCCGCCGCCACCGAAGGCGCCAAAAAGCTTCTGCGCCCCGTGCGGCAGCAAAAGCGCGCCGGTCACGACCCGAAGGCCCAGCCAGGCGATGTCCTGCAAACCCGCATAGACGGGCGCAAGCCCCGGCAGATAGAGTTGCTGCGCCGTTTCGGGCGCCTCGTTGATCGACATTCTCTCCTCCCCTGTCGCATTTGGTGGTCTGTGCCACCGTCTGACAACGGCAAAAGTAGTTTCATCTGAAACTATGTCAACAGGAAATTTCAGCGGAAACCACTTTTCAACCGGAGGGGCGACCGATAGCATCGCCGCTGGTGAGGGGTACGGGATCGGGAAAAGACCGGGTGGATATGGATCAGTCAGCGGATACGAAAAGCCACGGGGCAGCCGGGACCCCCGATTTCATGTTGCAGGCCTTCTTTCCCTATCTCGCGCGGGTCTTCTACACCCATGTCAGCGGCGCGGTGTCGGGGCTTTACGAAGAACCCTTCGGGATGAAGCGCTATGAATGGCGGACCATGGCGATCCTTGGCCAGAACCCCGCGATGACGGCCAGCGACATCGTCGCGGCGTCGAGCATGGACAAGGTTTCCGTCAGTCGCGCGATCACGGCGCTGCGCGGGCGCGGCTGGATCGCGGAACGCGCCAACAAGGCCGACGCGCGGAGCCGTCTGCTTCGGCTGTCACGCAGCGGGCGGGAGGTTTATGAGACGCTGGTCCCGCAGATGATCGCGCTGGAAGAAAAGCTTCTGGCTGATCTGAGCGATACGGAAATCGGGACTTTGAAGGCACTGATGGCGCGTGTCGCCGCCTCGGCCGCGGCGCTGCGGGACGGATAGCGCGGCCTATTCGGCGAAGGACAGGGTCGCCGCGACGGCGCGTTTCCAGGCCGCGTAGCGGACCGCCCGCGCGCCTTCCTCCATCTTCGGCTCGAACCGCGTGTCGGCGGTCCAGCTTGCGGCGAATTCCGCCATGCCGGGCAGGATACCGGCCCGCTGACCGGCCAGCCAAGCGGCGCCCATCGCGGTCGTCTCAAGGATGCGCGGGCGTTCGACCGGCGCGTCGATGATGTCGGCCAGGAACTGCATGGTGAAGGCAGACGCGCTCATCCCGCCATCCACCCGCAGCGCGGTGTCACCCGCCCCGGTCCAGTCGGCGCGCATCGCCTCAAGCAGGTCGCGGGTCTGGAAGCCGACGCTTTCCAGCGCGGCGCGGGCCAGTTCGGCGGGGCCGGAATTGCGGGTCAGGCCAAAGACCGCGCCCCGGCTTTCCGCGTTCCAGTAGGGCGCGCCAAGGCCGGTGAAGGCGGGGACGAGTATGACCTGCTGGCCAGGGTCGGCGCGTTCGGCGAGGCCTTGCGTCTCCCCCGCATTGCCGATGATCTTCAGCCCGTCGCGCAGCCATTGGACCACGGCCCCGGCGATGAAGATCGACCCTTCCAGCGCATAGGTTGGCTTGCCGTCAAGCTGATAGGCAATCGTCGTCAGAAGCCGGTTCTTCGACCGCACCGGCACCTCGCCAGTATTCAGAAGCGCGAAGCAGCCCGTGCCGTAGGTGGATTTCATCATGCCGGGCTTGAAACAGGCCTGCCCCACGGTCGCCGCCTGCTGATCGCCCGCGATGCCGAGGATCGGGATGGGGCGGCCGAAGAGGTCGGGCCGGGTTTCGCCGAAATCGGCGGCGCAGTCGCGCACCTCGGGCAGCATCGCCATGGGGATGTTCAGCCGGTCGCAGATCGTCCGCGACCAGCGCCCCTTGCGGATGTCGTAAAGCAGCGTCCGCGCGGCATTGGTCGCGTCGGTGACATGCGCCTTGCCCCCGGTCAGGTTCCACACAAGCCAGCTGTCGACCGTGCCGAACAGCAGGTCCCCGGCTTCGGCCCGCGCGCGGGCGCCGTCGATGTTGTCGAGAATCCAGGCCAGTTTCGTCCCCGAGAAATAGGGGTCAAGCAGCAGCCCGGTCCGTTCGGTCACGACATCCTCGAACCCTTCGGATTTCAGCGCCTTGCAAAGATCGGATGTGCGCCGGTCCTGCCAGACGATGGCGTTGCAGACCGGCTTGCCGGTCTTGCGGTCCCAGACGATGGTCGTTTCCCGCTGGTTGGTGATGCCGATGGCCGCGATCCGTTCCGGCCCCGCCCCGGCGCGGTCGATCGCCGCGCGGCAGGTAGAGGCGGTCGTGGTCCACAGGTCCATCGGGTCGTGTTCGACCCAGCCGCTTGCGGGGTAATGCTGCGTGAATTCTTCCTGCGCCGAGGCGACGGCTGACAGGCTGCCATCGAAAAGGATCGCCCGTGTCGAAGTGGTTCCCTGATCAATGGCCAGAATCTGGGTCATGTCTTTCCTCAATGCGCCTTTTCCCAAGGCATAGCAGACCGTCGCGCGGCCCTGGGACGAAAAGTGTCGGCCGGGACCCGATCAAAGGCCCCGGCCGGGATAAGCTTACTGCCAGGACTTGATCAGCTCATCATAGCTGACCGTTTCCGGCGTCGGCTTTTCGTTTTCCAGCTTCTCGCGCGGGGCAAGGGTGCCGTTTTCCTTCGCGACATTGGCCCAGTAGGCGAGGTCGTGTTCCTCGTTCAGCTTCGGCCCCTTGTCGCCCTGGACACCGGCACGCTCAAGCCGCTCAAGCACCTTTTCCTGATCGGCGCAGAGCGAATCCAGCGCTTCCTGCGGGCTCTTGGCGCCCGACATGGCGTCACCGATATTCTGCCACCAAAGCTGCGCGAGCTTCGGATAGTCCGGCACGTTGGTGCCGGTCGGCGACCACTGAACGCGCGCGGGCGAGCGGTAGAACTCGATCAAACCGCCCAGTTGCGGCGCGCGATCAGAGAAGTGCTGGCTGTCGATGGTGGATTCGCGGATGAAGGTCAGGCCGACGTCCGATTTCTTGACGTCCACGGTCTTGGACACCACGAACTGCGCGTAAAGCCAGGCGGCCTTGGCGCGGTCCACCGGGGTCGACTTCATCAGCGTCCAGGAACCGGCATCCTGATAGCCGACCTTCATGCCCTGTTCCCAGTACGCACCATGCGGCGAGGGGGCCATGCGCCATTTCGGCGTGCCATCGTCGTTCATCACCGGCAGGCCGGGCTTGACCATGTCGGCGGTGAAGGCGGTGTACCAGAACATCTGCTGCGCGACCTCACCCTGCGCCGGAACCGGCCCGGCCTCGGAGAAGGTCATGCCGGCGGCGGCGGGCGGCGAATACTTTTGCAGCCAGTCCACCGCCTTGGTCACGGCATAGACGGCGGCGGCATCGTTGGTCGCCCCGCCGCGCGCCACGCAGGAGCCGGTCGGCTGATCCTGATCGTTGACGCGGATGCCCCATTCATCGACCGGCTTGCCGTTCGGCTCGCCCTTGTCGCCCATACCGGCCATGGACATCCACGCATCGGTATAGCGCCAGCCAAGCGAGGGGTCCTTCTTGCCATAGTCCATGTTGCCATAGGCGCTTTTCGGGCCGCCCATATAGGACATGTCGCGCCCGGTGAAGAACTCGGCAATATCCTCATAGGCCGACCAGTTGACCGGAACGCCAAGGTCGTAGCCATACTTGGCCTTGAAATCGTCCTTGGTCTTCTGGTCGTTGAACCAGTCGTAGCGGAACCAGTAGAGGTTCGCGAACTGCTGGTCGGGAAGCTGATAAAGCTTGCCGTCCGGCGCGGTGGTAAAGCTCGCCCCGATGAAATCGGCGATGTCGAGGCCGGGGTTGGTGACATCCACACCCTCGCCCGCCATCCAGTCGGTCAGGTCGCGGACCTGCTGATAGCGCCAGTGGGTGCCGATGAGGTCGCTGTCGTTGACATAGGCGTCATAGATGTTCTCGCCCGACTGCATCTGGGTCTGAAGCTTTTCGACGACGTCGCCTTCGCCGATCAGGTCATGGGTGATCTTGATGCCGGTGATGGCGGTGAAGGCGGGGGCAAGCACCTTCGATTCATACTCATGCGTGGTGATGGTTTCCGAAACCACCTTGATCTCCATCCCCGCGAAGGGCTTGGCGGCGTCGATGAACCATTGCATCTCCGCTTCCTGATCGGCGCGCGACAGGGTGGAGACATCGCCGATCTCGGCGTCGAGGAAGGCTTTCGCCTCATCCATGCCGGCGAAGGCCGGTCCCGAAAGCAGCATGAGCGCGGCGCCCATGGCCGTTGTTGACTTGAATCGCAGTTTCATTCGTTCCTCCCGTTGAAAAGCCGTTCGTTAATTGGCGCACCGGACCGCGGTCCGGGACGCCGGGTTAAGCCCTCTCAGACCCAGCGAAAGACCGCTGCGGCGTAGATCAGGCAGACGATCAGCGCGCCCCATTGCGGCGCGCTGACAAGACCGAGCCAGGCCAGATTGATGAAGGCCGAACCCAGAAGCGTGATGAAAAGGCGGTCACCCCGCGTCGTCTCGATCCGAAGCACGCCGACACGCGGCGTTTCGGGAAACTTGATCGCGAGGATGGTGAAGGTGATGAGCAGACAGGCGATGACGGCGAAGAAGATCGCGGTCGGTACGGTCCAGGCCATCCAGTCCATTTCAAAGTCTCCGATATTTCACTTTGGAGTTCCCGATCTCGGAACCGCCTACCTCTTCGATGTGGGCCAATACCCCTTGGTCATCCTCACCCCTCACCGCCTGCCTGATGGCCTGACCGAGCATCCCGCGTTCACCACCGGCGATTTCAGTGTTCCATTCGCTCGTAAAAACCTCGCGAACGCTGAACACCCGACCCCGGCCAAGGGACCGCGTGCGTTCGGCAAACACATCGCCCCAACGACGCCAGAGCCGCTCCGCGCCTTCGTTCATCACACCCTCCCCAGGGCAAAGCCCTTGGCGATGTAGTTGCGGACGAAGTAGATCACGAGCGCGCCCGGCACGATGGTCAGAACCCCGGCGGCGGCCAGCACGCCCCAGTCGAGGCCCGAGGCCGACACCGTGCGGGTCATCGTCGCGGCGATGGGCTTGGCGTTGACCGAGGTCAGGGTGCGGCTTAGCAGCAGCTCGACCCAGGAGAACATGAAGCAGAAGAAGGCGGCGACACCGATGCCGCTTGCGATCAGCGGCATGAAGATGCGGATGAAGAAGCGGCCAAAGCCGTAGCCGTCGATATAGGCGGTCTCATCAATCTCTTTCGGGACGCCGCGCATGAAACCTTCAAGGATCCAGACCGCCAGCGGCACGTTGAACAGGCAATGCGCCAGCGCCACGGCGATATGCGTGTCGAAAAGGCCAACCGAGGAATACAGCTGAAAGAACGGCAGCGCGAAGACGGCGGGCGGTGCCATGCGGTTGGTCAGGAGCCAGAAGAACAGGTGCTTGTCGCCCATGAAGGAATAGCGGCTGAACGCATAGGCGGCGGGCAGCGCGACCGTCAGCGAAATGACGGTGTTCATCACGACATAGATCAGGCTGTTGACATAGCCCATATACCAGCTCGGGTCGGTCAGGATCGTGCGGTAATTCGCGAAAGTCAGGTCGCGCGGCCACAGCGAAAAGACGTTCAGGATCTCCGAATTGGTCTTCAGGCTCATGTTCAAAAGCCAGTAGATCGGCAAGAGCAGGAAGACGAGGTAGAGCGTCATCACCACGGCCTTGCCGTTCAGTCGCAGGCCCGTGCCACGCGCGGCGCTTTGTGCGGCCATCACTTGCCCTCCCGTTTGTCGAGGTTCGTCATCACGGTGTAGAACACCCATGAAATCAACAAGATGACGAGGAAATACATGATCGAGAAGGCGGCGGCGGGGCCAAGGTCGAACTGCCCGATGGCCATCTTCACAAGGTCGATGGACAGGAAGGTCGTCGCATTGCCGGGACCGCCGCCGGTGACGACGAAAGGCTCGGTATAGATCATGAAGCTGTCCATGAAGCGCAACAGGATCGCGATCATCAGGACGCCCTGCATCTTCGGCAGCTCGATATAGCGGAACACCTTCCAGCGGCTCGCCTGGTCGATCTTGGCGGCCTGATAATAGGCGTCGGGGATCGACTGAAGCCCGGCATAGGCCAGAAGCGCCACCAGCGAGGTCCAGTGCCAGACATCCATGACGATGACCGTCACCCAGGCATCGAGGACGTCGCTGGTATAGTTGTAGTCGATGCCCATCGCCTCAAGCGTGTGGCCCAGAAGGCCGATATCGACGCGGCCGAAGATCTGCCAGATCGTGCCGACCACGTTCCAAGGCACCAGAAGCGGCAGCGCCATGAGGACAAGGCAGAGCGAGGACCAGAAGCCCTTCTTCGGCATGTTCAGCGCGACGAAGATGCCCAGCGGCACCTCGATCGCCAGGATGATGGCCGAGAAGATGATCTGCCGACCCAGCGCGTCCCACATCCGGTCGCTGTGCAGCATCTCATCGAACCATTCGAGGCCGGCCCAGAAGAACTGGTTGTTTCCGAACGTGTCCTGCACCGAGTAGTTGACGACCGTCATCAGCGGGATCACCGCCGAAAAGGCGACGAGGATCAGCATCGGTATGACGAGGAACCACGCCTTCTGGTTCACGGTCTTTTCCATCACGCGGCCTCCCCTGCGACGCGCCAGTCATCGGCGTAGACGTTGATGTGATCGGCATCGAAGATGACGCGGTTCATGTCGGCGCTGACGGCGTCCTCCTCGCGCGCGATGATGTTGATGTCGCGGCCGAAGAATTCCGCCCGGATGATCTTGTGCCGGCCCACATCCTCGATCCGGCGCACGGTCACCGGCAGCCCTTCGGACTGCGACAGGCGGGCGAATTCCGGGCGCACGCCGATCTCAACCTTGCCGGAAAGGCCCTTGTAGCCCCGCCCCAGGGGGATTTCCGCGCCCTCGATCCGGGCGGTCGTGCCGTCGACCGTCGCCGGGATCAGGTTCATGCCGGGGGAGCCGATGAAATAGCCGACGAAGGTATGTTCGGGCCGTTCGAACAGTTCCTCGGGCGTGCCGATCTGCACCACGCGGCCGTCATACATGACCACGACCTTGTCGGCGAAGGTCAGCGCCTCGGTCTGGTCGTGGGTGACGTAGATCATCGTATGACCGAAATCGTGGTGCAGCTTCTTCAACTGGGTCCGAAGCTCCCATTTCATATGCGGGTCGATCACGGTCAGCGGTTCGTCGAAAAGAAGCGCGTTCACGTCCTTGCGCACCATCCCGCGACCAAGCGAGATCTTCTGCTTCGCATCCGCCGTCAGGCCGCGCGCCTTGCGATCCAGCATGTGTTCCATGCCGATCATATGGGCGATTTCCTGAACCCGTTCGGCCACATAGCCTTCATCCCGGCCGCGATTGCGCAGCGGGAAGGCCAGGTTGTCGCGTACCGTCATCGTGTCGTAGACGACCGGGAACTGAAACACCTGGGCGATGTTGCGTTCCGCCGTCGGCGCGTCGGTCACATCCTGCCCGTCAAACAGGATGCGCCCCTGCGAGGGCCGTAGAAGGCCCGAGATGATGTTGAGAAGCGTGGACTTGCCGCAGCCCGACGACCCCAGAAGCGCATAGGCCGCGCCGTCCTGCCAGTCGTGGTTCAGCTCCTTCAACGCGAAATCGTCCTCGGAGGCCGGGTTGGGCAGGTAGGAATGCGCCAGGTTCGACAGCGTGATCTTTGCCATTCTCGCTTCTCCTCAGGCTGCCATGGCGTAGGCGGCCGGCGTGACCAGCCTGCCATCCTCGGCAAAGACATAGACGTGGCGCGGGTCGAGCCAGACATCCAGCCGCTCCCCCAGGCGCAGGTCGTGGACGCCGTGGATCAGGCCGACCCAGCGGTCGCCGAAATGGTCGAGATGCACGAAGGTCTCCGACCCGGTCAGTTCGGTGACGGTCAGCCGGGTGACGAACTGCATCGCCTGCGGCGCATGTTGGTGGATCTCAAGATGGTTGGGCCGGAACCCGGCCGTGTAGCGGCCATCGGGCAGCGCCGCGATCTGGCCGGTGGCGGCGGCAGTCTGCCCATCGCCGAAGCGCAGCCTGTCGCCTTCCTTGACGATCTTCAGGAAATTCATCGGCGGGTCTGAGAAAACCCGCGCCGTCGTCGCATCGACCGGGCGGCGGTAGACCTCGGGCGTGGGGCCGAACTGGGTCACCCTGCCCTCCCACAGTGTCGCGGTATTCCCGCCCAGAAGCAGCGCCTCTTCCGGTTCGGTCGTGGCATAGACGAAGATGGAGCCGGAGGCCTCGAAGATCTTCGGGATCTCCACCCGCAACTCCTCCCGCAGCTTGTAGTCGAGATTGGCGAGCGGTTCGTCCAGCAGGACAAGGCCCGCGTTCTTGACCAGCGCGCGGGCCAGCGCGCAGCGCTGCTGCTGGCCGCCCGACAGTTCCAGCGGCTTGCGATCCAGCATCGGGGTCAGCTTCATCAGCTCCGCGCTTTCGCGGACCCGGCGGTCCACCTCTTTGGCGTCCACCCGCAGAAGTTTCAGCGGCGAGGCGATGTTGTCATAGACGCTCATCGACGGGTAGTTGATGAACTGCTGGTAGACCATGGCGACCTTGCGGTCCTGCACCCGCATCCCGGTCACATCCGTGCCGTTCCAGAAGATCTGCCCCGTCGTCGGCACATCAAGCCCGGCCATCAGACGCATGAGAGAGGTCTTGCCCGAAAGCGTCGGCCCAAGCAGCACGTTCATCGTGCCGTTCTCAAGCACCAGGTCGGTCGCATGGATATGCGTCTGCCCCTCGACGGCCTTCGATACGCCTTTCAGTTCCAGCGTCACTTGCGTCTCCCTCTCATTCCGCCGCGGTCGAGGCGGACCGGCATCGTGCCGCCATCCATTCGTCCAGGGTTTCGACCTGCGCGGGCGTCAGCCGCAGCCCCAGCTTGCTGCGCCGCCAGACGACATCCTCGGCAGTGCGGGCAAATTCGCTGTCCATCAGCCAGATGACCTCGGCCTCGGTCAGGGAGGCGCCGAAATCCTGACCCAGATCGGCGGCGGTGGCCGCATCACCCAGCACCAGCGCCGCCTCGGTCCCATAGGCGCGCACAAGGCGGCGGGCGTGGACATCGTCGAGGAAGCCGAAGCGCGCCTTCAGCCCGGCCACAAGATCGGCCACGCCATCAACCGGGAAATCCCCGCCCGGCAGCGGCACGCCCGCCGTCCAGGGTTGCCCGTGCGGCCCCAGATGCGCCGCGACCTTTTCCAGCGCGCTTTCGGCAAGCCTGCGATAGGTCGTGATCTTGCCACCAAAGACGTTCAGCACCGGCGCGCCGCCTTCGGCATTGACCTTCAGCGTGTAATCCCGCGTCGCCGCCGTCGCGCTGCTGGCACCGTCGTCATAAAGCGGTCGCACGCCGGAATAGGTCCAGACGATGTCGGCATCCGTGATGGATCTGGCGAAATACTGGTTCGCGAAGTCGATCAGATAGCGGCGCTCCTCGGGCGTGCAGACAGGGCGCGTGTCGGGGTCGCCATGTTCGGCATCGGTGGTGCCGATCAGGGTAAAGTCGCCTTCATAGGGAATGGCGAAGATGATCCGCCCGTCGGTCCCCTGAAAGAAATAGCACTTGTCATGATCGTAAAGCCTGCGCGTCACGATATGCGAACCGCGCACAAGCCGGACCCCTTCGGGGGAGTTGATGCGCACGGTGTTGCGAATGATCTCCCCCACCCAGGGACCGCCCGCGTTGATCAGCATCCGCGCGCGGTGGATCTGCGTTTCGCCAGAGCCGTGCCGCCGCGTCTCGATCCGCCACAGATCGCCTTCCCGCTCGGCCGCGATGACCTCGGTCCGGGTCATGATCCGCGCGCCGCGCGCCGCGGCGTCGCGGGCGTTCAGGACCACCAGCCGCGAATCCTCGACCCAGCAGTCGGAATACTCATAGGCCTTGAGGAATTTCGGGTTCAGCGGCGCCCCTTCCCGCGTGCCGTTCAGCGACAGGGTCGTGGTGCCGGGCAGGATCTTTCGCCCGCCCAGATTGTCATACATGAACAGTCCCAGCCGGATCAGCCAGGCGGGCCGCCGCCCCTTCATCCAGGGCATGACGAAGCTGAGGAGTTTCGAGGTCGGCGTTTCGGCCTCGAACCGCATGTCCTTGTGATAGGGCAGCACGAAGCGCATCGGCCAGCTGATATGCGGCATGGCGCGCAGCAACACCTCGCGTTCGATCAACGCCTCACGGACAAGGCGGAATTCGAAGTATTCGAGATAGCGCAAGCCGCCGTGGAACATCTTGGTCGAGGCAGAGGAGGTGGCCGAGGCAAGGTCGTTCATCTCGGCCAGAACCACGGACAGTCCCCGCCCCGCCGCGTCGCGCGCGATGCCGCATCCGTTGATGCCGCCGCCGATGATGAAAAGATCGGCTGTCTGACTGTCAGGCGTCTGGTTCACGAAATCCCCCCGGTCCCCTCCCAAGGACCTTTCGGCGCTAACATGACCCAAAGCGAACATTATCGCAATAGATTCGCATTCGCTTTTCTTCGCTTTTAGTAGTACATTGATCTTTATGGGAAAATCTCGCGCTACGGATGTATTCCCTGCGGCGGAGGAGCCAAATCGACCGGGAATCGCCGGAAAATTTGCGTTTCCGTGCGCCAGATGCTCTGCTGTGGTTCAAAGATTACCGAAGCGCGACTGACAGAAAGAAAGAGAACGCCCGTGTCGCAATCGTTTCGCCAGCCCGATATCCTCGAAATCGCGCATCGCGATGGCAAGGTGACCGTGGAGGGACTCGCCAGCCATTTCGGCGTGACGCTTCAGACCATCCGCCGCGACCTGACCGAGCTTGCCGAGGCCGGGCGGCTGGAACGTGTCCATGGCGGGGCCATCCTGCCGTCGAACACCACGAACATCAGGTATGAGGAGCGCCGCTCGCTCAACCCCGCCGCCAAGGCCGCGATTGCCCGCGCCTGCGCCGCGCGCATCCCGAACGGGGTGTCTCTGTTTCTCAACATCGGCACCTCGACCGAGGCCGTGGCACGCGAGCTTTTGAACCACCGCGACCTGATGGTGGTGACGAACAACATGAACGTGGCCAATATCCTTGCCGGAAACCCGGATTGCGAGATCGTCGTGACCGGCGGCCATCTGCGCCGGACCGATGGCGGGCTGATCGGCAATCTCGCGGAATCGACGATCCGGCAGTTCAAGTTCGACCTGGCCGTGATCGGCTGTTCGGCGCTGGACCGGGACGGCGACATCCTCGATTTCGACATTCAGGAGGTCAGCGTCAGCAAGGCGATCCTGAAAAGCGGGCGCAAGACCTTTCTTGTTGCCGATCACACGAAGTTCTCGCGCAGCGCGCCCGCGCGGATCGCCTCGCTGGCGGAGGTCGATACCTTCTTCACCGACGGCCCCCTGCCCGCGGGCCTTGAAACCGCCTGCGCGGAATGGGGGACGGAGATTTCGATGGCGGGGGGCGCGCGGCCCTGAAGGCCGGGGCGCGGTCAGAGGCCCGCCAGAAACGCCTCGAATTCAGCATCCTCTATCGGCACGACATGTTCCGCCGCCGGATAGGCGCCGCTTTCGACATCGGCGCGAAACTCACCGAATGCCGCGACCCGCTCGGCCTGAAGGCGCGCGTATTCGGCGGCGAAGTTCCGGTAGGTCCTTGCATGCCTCGGCCGGTGGCCGCGCGTGCAGCCCAGCACATCCTCGGCGAACAGGTACTGCGCATCGGCGCCCGACCCGGCCCCCATGCCCAGCATCACCAAGGGCGTGCGGCGGCTGATCTCGGCCGCGACGCGGTCGGGGACGACCTCAAGCTCTGCCCCGAAGGCGCCCGCCTCTTCCAGTTGCCGGACATGGCGCCAGACCGACAGCGCGCTGTCGGCCGTCTTGCCCACCGCCTTGAAGCCGCCGGTCCAGGTCGCCTTTGACGGGATCAGGCCGACATGGCTGACCACGGGGATGCCATCTTCGGCCAGCGCCCGGATCGTGCCGAGGGACGAGGCACAGTAAACGCAATCGCCACCTATCTGCATCGCCCGATGGGCCGCGCGCAGGTAATCCTCGGCGGTGACAAGCTGGCCGTAAAGCAGCCCGACCTGTACGAAGCAATCGCCCGCCGCCGCGCGCATCCGGGGCGTCCAGAGCGGGTCGATGATCGACAGCATGTCGATCCCGGCGGCGGCTGCCGCTTCGGCCTCTTCGACCGTTTCAACGTAAAGCATGGTCAGCGGACGCTTGCCCTTCAGCGCCCTGATATCTGCGACGGTCGGCCGTGTCCCCCTCATGTCACAGCTCGATCCACACGCGGCCGTCTTCGACCTTCACCTTGTAGGTATTCAGGTTGACACAGGCCGGGGCGCGCTTTGCCTCACCCGTGCGATAATCGAAGGTCGCGTTGTGCTTGGGACACTCGATCTCATACTCCATGACCAGGCCGCCCTCCAGATGCACCTCCTCATGGGTGCATTTGCCATCGGTGCAGAAGAATTCCCCGTCCGGGGAATGGTAGATGGCAAAGGTCCGGTCGCCGTGGTCGAAGCGGATCAGGTCCTCTTCGTCGATCTCATCGGTTGCGCAAGCGTCAATCCAGGGCATTGTCCTGTGTCCTCCTGTTCCTGTTGGGGGGTGGCGGCCCGGCCCGGACCGCCTGCCTGCCGGTCATTCGGCGGCGGCGCCAAGGGCCGCGCTGTGGAAATCCTCGCGATAGGGCCGGGCCGAGGCGGGCAGTTCGCGCAGAAGAAAGAAATCCTCATACCGCAGCTGCCGCTTCAGCGCTGGCCACATCTCGGCAAAGCCTTCGGCGATCGAGCGGTTCGGCGCGGGCAGGTCGTGCCTGATCGCCGCATGGAGCGCGGGCAGCTGGTGGTATGGCACCATCGGGAACATGTGATGTTCGACATGATAGTTCATGTTCCAGTAGATGAAGCGCGAGACCGGGTTCATGTAGACGGTGCGCGAGTTCAGCCGGTGGTCGATGACGTTGTCGGCCAGCCCGCCATGCTGCAAAAGCCCGGTCATTACATGATGCCAGGCCCCGTAGAAGCGCGGCAGCCCGATCACCATCAGCGGCAGGATCGAGCCGGTGGCAACCGCAAGGCCGATGGTCGCGGCATAGATCGCGACCCAGATCCGCGCCACGCGGATGACCTTCGGCTGTTCCTGTTCGGGGATATAGTCGGCCTCTTCGGGGTGAATTCGGCCCATGGCGTTGGTGACCATCCGCGCCCAGCCCTTCGGCGCGTCGAGCAGGCCGAAAAAGTTCAGGATCACCCGCGCCAGCGCCGGGGGACGCATCAACACGATCTCGGGGTCGCGTCCGACGATGATCGTATCGGTGTGATGGCGGGTATGGGACCAGCGCCATGAAACCGGGTTGCGGACCATGCAGAAGCTGGCGATCTGATAAAGCCAGTCGTTGTAATGCCGGGTCTTGAACGCGGTCCCGTGGCTGCATTCATGCCAGCGCGAATCCATGGCCGAACCGTAAAGGACGCCGTAGGCCAGCCAGAAGGGCGCGGACCACCAGCCTGGCCAAAGCGCGATGCCGATCCCGGCGAAAAGGGCCATGGCGGCGAAGAGAAGGATCGTGTCGCGGATGGCGGGGCCATCGGCGCGTTTCATCAGGTCCTTCATCTCCTTGCGGGGGATGTCGGTATGATACCACTCGGCGGCGGCCAGACCCGTCTCCACCGCCCGCCTGGCATCCGGCCCCAGCATCGAATAGTCGCGCGTCGCCATCGGCTCCTCCCTCCCGTCAGCGTCCTGTCGGGGGAACGGTAGCGGCGGCGGTCCCTTCGCCAAAGAATTGCCGGTTGAAATTCCATCAAAACCCATCAAGGGTGAAGGGCGTCGCTGATGAAATCCCCTCAACGGATGCGAGATGGCCCGCAAGCTGACGATCACCGCCCTGGCCCGTGCGGCGGGCCTTGGGGTCGCTACCGTCGACCGGGTCCTGCATGACCGGCCGAATGTGTCGCCCCGCGCGCGGATGCAGGTGGCCGAGGCGGCAGCGCGGATCGGCTACCCCCTGCCCGCCGCGCTCAGGGGCGCCGCGACGGGCGATCTGGCTGAGGTGACGCTGGGTTTCGTGCTGCACAAGCGCGGCCAGCCCTTCTACCAGCGTTTCGCGGCAGAGATCGGACGCGCCTGCGCGGCCCGCGCCGATCTGCGCATCCGCCCGCAGATCAGGTTTTCGCCCTCACAGGCCCCCGATGACTTCGCGAAGGAAATCGGGGCGCTGGCGGGGGACTGTCAGGCCATCGCGGCGACCGCCGTGAACCATGCCAGCCTGTCGCGCCTTGCGGGCGATCTGGCCCGGCGCGGCCTGCCGGTCTTTTCCATGCTGAACGATTTCGCCGGGTCGTCGGGCAGCGGGTATCTTGGCCTCGACAACCTGCGGGTGGGGCGCCTGGCCGGATGGATGATGGCGACGCGCCTGCAAGCGCCGGGCAAGGTCGCGGTCTTTGTCGGCGGCACGCGCTGGCACGGGCAGGCGATGCGGGACACGGGCTTTCGCGCCTGTCTGCGCGATCATGCGCCCCGGATCACCGTCCTTGACACCGCCGTGAACCTTGAAACGCGGGCCGTGACCTATGAGGCGACGCTGGACCTTCTGGAACGGGTGCCGGACCTTTCGGGCCTTTACGTCGCGGGCGGCGGAATGGAGGGCGCGATTGCCGCGCTGCGTGCGGCGCGCCCGCCTGACAGGCTGACGCTGATCGTCAATGAGCTGACCCCGGACAGCAGAAGCGCGCTGGCTGACCGCTATGTCACGATGGTGATCGCCACGCCGCTGGAGCAGCTTTGCACCGATCTGGTCGACCAGATGGTCCGCTCTGTCCTGACGCCGGGTGCGAAGCGCCCCCCGCCACGCAAGCCCGACCCGCTGCTATACCTGCCCGAGTCGGTCTGACCCTGCCCCCCGCGTCGCATTTTGGACGCTTCGCTTCGCAGACATGACTGCCGGAATGGCCCGGCAGAACCACTCTCCGGCAACCTATTTCAGCGAAGATCAGGGTGCGAAGGTCGAGGGGGAGCGGGTCTACCTCGATCGCGGTCTGGTGCGGGAGCTTATTTCCTCCATCCCCTCGGGCTGGACCTACCGGGCGGGGAACCCCGAACGGTTCCTTCCATTCCGCGGCAAGCATTCGATCTTTGTCCCGATGACCGGCGCGCCCTTCATCCGCGACCTTGACGACGTGCGCCGCTGGCCGACGATGGCCGACCTGAACATGTTCCACAAGCTCGCCCATATGTCGCCGGCGCTGCATTCTACCGCGCATCACATCGTCGAGCCGATGGACATGAAGGTGAGCCACCGCCACCTCGCCATCACCTGTTCGTCGATGAAACATTCCGACAAGACCTTCATGGGCATGACGACCAGCGGCAAGAACGCCGAGGACGTGATGGACATGTGGGAGATTCTCTTTGGCGCCGATGTGATGGAAGAAACGCCCGGCGGTGGCGGCGGTGGCGCGAAATAGCCCTGCGACCTGCCTGTCCGGCATCGGGGAGACCGCCCCGGTGCCGCCCTACGAATGAAACGCCGTCGACAGGATCGGGTAGCGGCTGAGCAGCACAAGGACCACCGCGACGGCCAGAAGGAACGGCCAGAGCGAGCGCAGGATCTGGCCGGGCTTCACCCCGCTCATCGAGCTACAGATGTAAAGCCCCACGCCCACCGGCGGCGTCAGGAGGCCCAGCACGAGGTTGAGGCACATCACCACCCCGAACTGATAGGGGCTGATGTCATAATTGCTCATCGCGATGGGCAGCAGGATCGGGGTGATGAGGATCACCGCCGCTATCCCGTCGATCAGCATTCCCACGACCAGCAGGATCACATTCACGATCAGCAGGAACAGGAACGGATCGGAGGTCAGCGAGGTGATAAGGGCTGCCAGTTTCTGCGGCAGCGCCTCATATATGATGACCCAGCCAAAGACATTGGCCGTCGCGATCATGAAGATGATGACCGAGGCGTTGACAGCGGTGCGCCGGAACATCTCGAACAGCGCGGCGGGCTTGAGTTCGCGGTAGACCAGCCAGCCGATGAAGAAAGCGATCAACGAGGCGACCGCGGCGGATTCCGTCGGCGTCGCCACGCCAAAAAGGATGCCGCCGATGATCGCAACCGGGATCAGCGCCGCCGGAAGGCATTGAAGAAGGGCAAGGATCGCCTCGCGCCGGGTGAACCAGCTTCCCTTGGGAAAGCCCCGCCAGAAGCCGATCAGCGCGATCACGGCGGCGAAGCAGACCGCCAGAAGCAGCCCCGGCAGGATGCCCGCCAGAAACATGTCGCCGATCGGGATCTGTGCAAGGACGCCGTATATCACGAACATCATCGAGGGCGGGATGACCGGCGCCAGAAGTCCGCCCGCGGCGGTCGTCGCGGCGGCGAAGCCCTTGTCATACCCCTCGCGTTCCATCTCCGGCACCATGGCGCGGGCCATCACCGCGATCTGCGCCGTGGCCGAGCCGATGATCGCGGCCATGAACATGTTGGCCAGCAGGTTGATATAGGCCAGCCCGCCCCGGAAGCCGCCGACAAAGACCCGCGCCGCGTTGATGAGACGCCGGGTCATGCCGCCTTCGTTCATCATCTCGCCGGTCAGCATGAAAAGCGGGATCGCCAGCAGGCCGTAATTCTCGATCCCCGCGAACATCTTCTGGGCGAAGCTCTGGAACAGCACCGTGTTGCCGCTTTCCCAGATGTACCAGATCGCGGTCAGCGCCAGCACGATGGCAACCGGAATGGCGGCCAGAAGGCCGATGATGAAGACGACCGGCGTCATGCGGTGACCCTGCCCCGCAGATGGGTGGCAAGATTGGCAAGACCGTGCAGCACCATCCCCAGCGAAAAGGCCCACATGACCAGCCAGACCCAGGATTTGGCGATGCCCAGCGTGGTGGTCGGCTCGGCATAGATGAAGTTGAAGGTCGCCGCCTGAAACGCGCCGGTGTCGAAGCCGTGCCGCATCAGGTCCAGCGGCGCGAACCAGATCCAGCAGAACCAGACCATCGCAAGGGCAAAGCCGAGGATCACGATGTCCACCCCGATGGTCACGGCCCGCCGGACCGGGGTCGGCAACACGTCGGTGACAAGGGTGATGGCGACGGAATGGCCGAAATGGATGGCGGCAGAGGCGCCAAGGAAGGTCATCCAGGCCATCGCATAGATCGCCAGTTCATCGACCCAGAAGAGGGCCGCGCCCATGTTGCGGGTCACGACGTTGAGCAGGATCAGGAGCGTCACCGCAAGGGCCAGTCCGGCGGCCAGAGCAATCTCGACCCGCGCCCAGAGCGCGGAAATCCGGTAGAGCATCGCCCCCTCCCCAAGACAGCCGGGGCGGCTGTGCATTCGCCCCGGCCTTGTCCTTGCCGGCCGTTATTCGGCCGTTGCCTTTGCGGCGGCGCGCAGGCTTTCCAGCGCGGGCGCCTTGGCGGCCCAGATCGCGTTCCACTTCTCGACCGCGTCGCCGAAGAAACCGGCATCCACCACCTTGTAGGTTTTGCCCGTCGCCTTGATCTCGTCAAGCCATGGCTGTTCGTTGGCGATATAGCTGTCGATGGTGCCGTCGACATGCTTGGCCATCAAGGTGCCGATCATCGCGCGGTCCTCTTCGGACAGCCCGGCCCAGACCTTGCCGGAGACAAGGCCGACCATCGGGAACATCATGTGGTTGGTCTGCACCACTGTGTCGGCGTGTTCATAGTATTTCAGCACCCAGATCAGCTCGGCATCCATGTCGATCGCGTCGACCTGGCCATTGGCCAGCGCGTCATAGACATCGGGCAAGGGCATCGGCGTCGGGGCCGCGCCAAGCGCGTTGTAGAAGTCGAGGATCGGGGCGAAGGGGGTGATGCGGATCTTCTTCCCCGCAAGGTCGGCGGCGCTGTCGACGCTGCCGCGCGCCACGATCTGACGCAGCCCCGCCATGCCATAGCCGGTGCCGACGACCCCCACCGTGGCCGGAAGCTGATCGAGAAGCGTCCTGGCCTCATCCGTGCGCAGAAGACGGCCCGCATGGTCGATGTCATTGACCAGGAAGGGCGCATAGAAGGCGCCGAAATCCGGCGCCCGGTTCGACACTTCGGCCACGGTCATGAAGGCCATGTCCAGCGCGCCGGTCTGCAATTGCTGAAGCATCTCGGCCTCATTGCCAAGCTGCTGGGCCGGGAACACGGTCAGGCTGTGCGCGCCGCCGCTTTGTTCGGCCAGTTCGGCGCCGAAGGCCTCGGCCGCCTTGGTCCAGATATGGGGTGGCGGGGTGATGAGGCCGAGGCGGAAATCCTCTGCCCCGGCCGCCGTCACCGAAAAGGCCATGGCGATACCGGCCGCGCCCGAAAGCGCCCTGATGCTGAATGTCATGATCGTCTCCCTGTTTTTGTCGTCTTTTGCCGCGGTCAGAGGTTGACCCAGCCTGCGGGCGGCTTGCCACGGCCGGGATGAAGGGTGCCGCAATGCGGGCAGGTGCGCGCCTCGGTGCTGTTGTGGAACGCCTCATAGATCTTGGGCAATTCGGTCACGATACCTTCCGGGCTGTCCAAAGCAACCTCTTCGCGGTGGACGCGGCCTTCGCAGTTGAAGCAGTACCATTCAAACCCCTCTACCATGCCGGGCTGGCGCGGCGCCTCGACGACGATGCCGATGGAGCCTTCCTGCGGGCGCTGCGGCGCGTGGCGGACATGGGGCGGCAGCATGAAGACCTCGCCCTCGCGGACCGGCACGTCATAGATCTTTCCGCCATCGGCGATCTTCAGCATCATGTCGCCCTTCTGCTGGAAGAACCATTCCTCCACCGGGTCATCGTGAAAGTCGACCCGCGTGTTCGGGCCGCCGACGACCATGACGATCATGTCGCCGTCCTTGTGCAAAAGCTGGTTGCCCACCGGCGGGCGCAGCTTGTCGGCGTTGTCCTCGACCCATTTCTTGAAGTTGAAGGGCTTCAGCGTCGGATGTGCGGCCATGGGGTCCTCCCGTCTCTGGTTCCGATCCGCGGGACCGGGGCATGTCTCCTCGGCATCAAACCTATGGGAGGCTGGTCAAAACAAATATTTGTTTCTGGGAAAGTGGGTATCCGTATTGCTGATACCCTGTCACCCCAGCATCAGCACGGCGGTCCCCGTCAGGGCAAGCGCCGCGGCCAGAAGGAACCGGCCCCGCGCGACGGGTTCGGAAGGCTGGAAAAGCAGGATCAGAAGGGCGGTAAAGACCACCTCCAGCGCGCCGAGGATCGACACTGCCGCGACGCTGGCCGATTGCAGCGCGAAGAACTGGAGCATCTGGCCGACACTGAGCGCGACCGCCGTCAGCCAGTGCCACGGCCCCCGGTCCAGGATCAGCGCGCGGACACCCCGACCGGGCCGCAGCGCCGCGGCGGCCATCATCCAGACACCCCCGGTCAGCGCGCCCAGACAGGTGCCAAGCGCGGCATCCGGCACCCCGTCAAGGCCCATCCGCCGCAGGATATAGGACAGCGCGTAAAAAAGCGCCGAGGCACCGCCGATGGCGAGGCCCCAGGGCGGCAGGGGCCGCGAACCCGCCTTCGACGGCGCCAGATACAGCAGCACCCCGCCCAGAATGACCGCACCGCCCAGAAGCGTGCTGGCGCGCGGCACCTCGCCCAGCAGCACGACGGCGAAGAGGATGGCGAAGACGGGCGTCAGGCGGCGCAGAAGGCTCGCCCGGACGGCGCCAAGCGCCACCGTCGCGCGATACATGGTCATCCGTCCCAACACGATGGAGGCCAGACCGGCCAGCGCGAAGATCCCCAGCGACGGCAGGCCCCCGCCCGTCAGGACCGCGCGCAGCGGGACGCGGCCCGCCACCAGCCACAGCAGGCAGGACAGCGCCGCCGTCACCACGACCGACAGGAACACCCCGTTATCGCCCCGCGCCGTCGCCTGCCCGCGCAGGATCGACAGACCGGCAAGGCCATAGGCCCCGGCGCCGAGAAGCGCCAGCGCCTCGCCGATCATCGCCGGGGGCATCGCGACTGGCTCACAGCGTCAGTCCACACCCTTCGAACGCGGCGCGGGTCGCGGCCTTTTCACCGTCGGTCAGTTCCAGCATCGGATGGCGGACCCGGCCGCCGGTCTGGCCCAGAAGGCTCTGCCAGTACTTGCCATGCGCGGTGGGCTTGCCGCCCGGCTTGGTGTCGCGGATCGCGGCGCGCACCGGGTTCAGGCTGTCGCGCACCCGCCGCGCCTGATCGAATTTCCCGGCAAAGGCCAGTTCGGTATATTCGTGCATCCGCCGGTCCTTTGCGGTCTGCAACAGGTAGGGCGGCGAGGAGCAGAGGTAAAGCTGCCAGCCCAGTTCCTCGATATTGTCCAGCCAGTCGTCTTCTGCCGAGGTCGAGACAAGGATCCTGTCGCCCACCATCCGGGTCAGCCGCACATACATCTCGCGCGGGACGGAATACTTGATCGCCATGATATTCGGCAGTTCCGCGATCCGCGCGCAGGTTTCCGGCGCCATCAGGTAGCCGCTGTCAGGATGGCTCCACATCGCGATGCCGATGTCGAGACGGTCGCAGAGGTACTTGTAGTAATTGTAAAGCACCTCATCCCGGTCGTGACAGAAGCTGAGCATGGGCGCGTGGACCACGACGTAATCCGCGCCGCACGCCTGCGCGTGGCGGCCAAGGTCCAGCACCGTGTCGACGTTCTGGTCCGAGATCGACATGATCGTCCCGGCCTTGTCGCCGCATTCCTCGGCGGCGACGGTCATGTTGCGCTTGCGTTCCTCAAGCGACATCGACCAGAACTCCCCCTGCTTGCCGGCGATGAACAGGCCCCGGATGCCCAGATCGTCGATCCAGTGGCGGATGTTGCGGCGCAGCCCCATCTCATCCAGCCGCAGGTCGGCATCGAAGGGGTTCAGCGCGGCGGCCCAGATACCGCGCATGGTTTCGCGGGCATGGGCCTTGGCATCCTCACGGGCGTATTTCATCACGGCATCTCCGGTGGTTTGGGGCGCATTCAGCCGCCAGGGCGGCGGAAAGGCCACCCTCATTGCATCGAAGTGGGTATCCAAATTTTCTATACCGGACCGGGCTGGCTTTCCGATATTCAGAAAGGAAAGAGAGGATCCCATGACCATCGGTATCATCGGCGAAGGCGCCATCGCGGGCTATGTGGCGGCGCATCTGGCGGAAACGGGCGCGGCACTGCGGGCCATTCTGGTCCGCCCGGCGCGGCTGGAGGGCGCAGGCCCGCCGCGTGTCGCCTCGGCGGCCGATCTGCCCGAGGGGCTGGACATGATGGTCGATTGCGCGGGCCATGCGGCGCTGGCCGAACACGGACCCGCCATCCTTGAACGCGGGATCGACCTTGTGACCGTCTCGCTGGGCGCGCTGGCCGACCGGGCGCTGCATGACCGGCTTGACGCGGCGGCGAAATCCGGGGGCGCGCGGCTGCATCTTGCCAGCGGGGCGATCGGGGCGCTGGATTGCCTTCAGGCGGCGCGCGTGGGCGGGCTGACCGGGGTGGTCTATACGGGCCGCAAACCGCCCGCGGGCTGGAAGGGGTCGGCGGCGGAAGAGGTGCTGGACCTCGACAGCCTGACCGATCCCGCGCCCTTCTTCGAGGGCAGCGCCCGGCAGGTGGCGCTGGCCTATCCGAAGAACGCCAATGTCGCCGCCGCCGTCGCGCTGGCCGGGGCCGGGTTCGACGCCACCCGCGCCCGGCTGATCGCCGATCCCACGATCACCGCCAACATCCACGAAATCCACGCCGAGGGCGCCTTTGGCAGTTTTCATTTCCGCATCGAGGGCCGCGCCCTGCCTGACAACCCCCGAAGCTCCGCCCTTGCCGCGATGAGCGTCATCGCCGCCATCCGGCGCGCGCAGGACCGGATACGGATCTGAACCATGGTCACCCGCCACACCCGCATCGTCGAACGCGCCCTGACCCGGCTGAAACTGCGCCAGCTGCGGCTTCTGGTGGCGGTGGGCCAGCATGGCAACATTCAAAGCGCGGCGCGCGATCTCGGCATCTCGCAGCCCGCCGCCACGAAGATGATCCAGGACCTTGAGCTGGACTTCGAGGTCAGGCTGTTTGAACGCAACAACCGGGGCGTGGTGCCGACGGTCTTCGGCGAATCCCTGATCCGCCACGGCAAGCTGATCTTCGCGCAGGTGTCGAACGCGGCGCAGGAGCTGGACGACCTGAACGAAGGCAACAGTGGCCGCGTCGTGATCGGCACGCTTCTTGCCGCCTCGCCCATGCTGCTTCCGGTCGCGGTCGAGATGCTTTTGAAGGACCGCCCCAAGGTCGCGGTGAAGATCGTCGAAGGCACGAATGAGGTCCTGATGCCTGCACTGCTGGCGGGGGAGATCGACATGGTGGTGGGCCGCCTGCCCAGCCACCGCCACCGTGCCAAGATTCAGCAGGAGAAGTTCTATGACGAACGGGTCGTGGCCGTCGTCGGGCCGGATCACCCGCTCGCGCGGCGGCGCACTGTCGCGTTCGAGGATCTTACCGGCTATGGCTGGATCCTGCCGCCGGTGGAAACCACGCTTCGGCGGCAGACCGACCAGTTCTTCGTCCGGCAGGGGCAGTTCGTGCCTGCCATCGCCATCGAATCCGTCTCTTACCTCGCCAACCGCTCGCTTCTGCGGTCGCATGATTTCGTCGGGCTGATGCCCGCGCAGGTGGCAAGCCTCGATATCGAACGCGGCTTGCTGACGGCGGTGGACTGGACCGTACCCTTCGGCGCGGGGCCGGTCGGCGTGTCCTACCGGACCGGCGACAGCTTGTCGCCCGCGGGCGCGGCGATGGTGCTGGCCTTGCGCCATTCGGCGTCATGGGTTCAGGCCCCCGCCCCCGCGCCCCTGCCCTGATATCGGCAAAACGGATACCTGTATTTCCCCAATTCACTTGAGATTGAGGCCCCGCAGACCCAGCCTTGGCGGCAGGACGACCTGCGAGGACTTGATGACCCAGTACCCGGACCTGCATCTTTATATCGGCGGCGAGTGGCGCAAGACCCCGGACAGCCTTGCCGTCCTGAACCCCGCCACCGAGGCAGAAATCGCTCGCCTGCCCCATGCCCGCCGGTCCGATCTTGACGACGCGCTGGCAGCGGCGGAAGCGGGGTTCCGGCTCTGGCGCAGGACCGCGCCGCGTGACCGGGCCGACATCATCCTGAAGGCCGCCGCGATCATGCGGGCGCGTCAGGAAGAGATTGCGCTGGCGATCACGGCGGAACATGGCAAGCCGCTGGCACAGGCGCGGCTTGAGGTCATCCGGGGCTGCGAATTCCTGGAATGGGATGCGGGCGAGGCGGTCAGGACCTATGGCCGTGTCATCCCCTCGGCCCCCGGTGTGCGCTATATCGTCCATCATCAGCCGGTCGGCGTCGTTCTGGGCCTCTCGCCCTGGAATTTCCCGATGAGCCAGCCGTGCCGCAAGGTCGCGGGCGCGCTGGCGTCGGGCTGTTCCATCATCCTCAAGGCCGCCGAGGAAACGCCCGCCGGTGCGCTGCATATCGCCCGCGCCTTCCATGATGCGGGCCTTCCGCCGGGCGTGCTGAACCTTGTCTTCGGGACGCCCGCGATGATCTCCGACCACCTGATCCGGCAGGATGCGGTGCGTCTGGTGGCCTTCACCGGATCGACCGCCGTCGGGCGGCATCTGACGACGCTGGCCTCGGAACACATGACGCCGGTTCTGATGGAGCTTGGCGGCCATGCCCCGGTGATCGTCTGCGAGGATACCGATGTCGAGGCCGCCGCGATCAGCAGCGCGGTGCGCAAGTATCGCAATGCCGGGCAGGTCTGCACCTCTCCCACCCGGTTCTTCGTGCATGAGGGCGCCTATGACCGCTTCCTGACCACCTTTGTCGACCGCGCCGCGCGCACCGTCACCGGCAACGGGATGGAGGCAGGGGTGGAGATGGGGCCGCTGGCCAACGAACGCCGCCTGCCCGCGCTTCAGTCCCTGGTGGAGGATGCCGTGGCGAAAGGCGCGAAGCTTTGCACCGGGGGCGCGCGGATCGGCAATCAGGGCTATTTCTTCGCCCCCACCGTCCTGACCAATGTCCCCGCCCATGCCCGCGTGATGCAGGAGGAGCCCTTTGGCCCGCTTGCCGTCATCAACCCGGTCACCTCGCTGGACGAGGCCATCGCCAAGGCCAATTCCGTTCCCTACGGTCTTGCCGCCTATGCCTTCACCAACCGCGCCGATTATGCCGACCGGATGACGGATGAGGTCGAGGCGGGCAACCTTTCCTTCAACACGCTTGAGGCATCCCTGCCCGAAACCCCCTTCGGCGGCGTGAAATCCAGCGGCTACGGGCGTGAGGGCGGGACCGAGGGGCTGCTCAATTACATGGTGGTCAAGACCGTCTCGCACAGCATGACGATCGTCTGAACCGGGCGCGTCCCCTACCCCGTCCGGCCGACGCGGCAGGTGCTGGCGCGGACGACCAGTTCGACCGGCAGGATCGTATCCTCATCGACGGGGTCGCCGACGATCTTCGCCAGAAGCCGTTCCGCCGCGCGACGGCCAATGTCGGTGCGCGGTTGCCGTATCGTGGTCAGCGGCGGGGAGATATGGGCGACAAGTTCGATATCGTCGAAGCCGACCACTGACACATCCCGCGGCACCGAAAGGCCCCGGTGCTGCACCTCGCCGATAAAGCCGCAGGCCATGGCGTCGGAGGCGAAGAAAAGCGCCGTGGGCCGTGACGTCGCGGGCTGGCCCAGCCATGTATCGGCGACGGCCTGACCGGATTCGATGCTGAAATCGCCGGAATAGATCGCGTCATCGGTCAGGACCAGATGCCGGGCCGCCAGCGCCGCGCGGGTGCCGGTCAGGCGGGATTCGGTCAGGACATTGCCGCGCGGGCCGGTGACATGGCCGATGCGGCGATGGCCAAGGTCGTGGAGATGGCCGATCGCCAGCTCTGCCGCCGCGAGGTTGTCGATCCTGATGCGCGGCGCGGCAAGGCCGGGGACCCATTCGCAGGCCTCGACCAGCGGCACCCTGCCCCGAAGCGCATCGGCCGACAGGCGGCCGTCCAGCACGATCAGCCCATCGGCCCGCGACGGTTCGGCATAATCCAGAAGGCTGTCCGCCCCCGCCGTTTCGGTATCGGCCACCAGAAGGTTGTAGCCCGCCGGGCCGAGGACCGAGGCGATGCCCGACAGGATCTGCGAGAAGAACGGGTTGGCGAGGTTCGGCACCAGCGCCACGATACCCCCGGTCCGGCGGCGGCGCAGGTTGCGCGCGGCGTGGTTCAGGCGATAGCCGGTACTGTCGATGGCGGCCTGCACGGCGGCGCGGGTTTCCACGCTGACGCGGTCGGGGCTGCTGATGGCGCGGCTGACCGTCGCGGTCGAAACGCCCGCGATCCGGGCGACATCGCTGATCTTTGGCCGCTCATGCTTCATGGTTCCTCTTACGCGGTAGATGGCAGCCGCTCAATCCGCTTCTACGCGTCAGGAATCATCTTGCAACCGATTACATATCAGGTCTACCCTCATGGCAAACGATTACATCCGCGGACTTTCGGGAGGGGACATGCGGACGATCAAGGGACCGGCGCTTTTCCTCGCGCAGTTCGCGGGTGACGAAGCCCCGTTCAATTCCTGGGCCTCCATTACCGAATGGGCCGCCGGATGCGGCTATGTCGGGGTGCAGGTGCCGACGAACGCGCCGCAGTTCATCGACCTCGACCGCGCCGCCGGGTCGAAGACCTATTGCGAGGACTGGGCCGGGCAGGCGCGTGAGAATGGCGTCGAGGTGACGGAGCTGTCCTCCCATATCCAGGGCCAGCTTGTCGCGGTCCACCCGGCCTATGACACGATGTTCGACGGCTTCGCCCCCGCGTCCTTGCGTGGCAACCCCAGGGGCCGGACCGACTGGGCGGTCGATCAGGTGAAAAAGACCCTGACAGTGTCGAAACACCTCGGCCTGACCGCGATGGCCACCTTTTCCGGCGCGCTGGCCTGGCCCTATCTCTACCCATGGCCGCAGCGCCCCGCCGGGCTGATCGAAGAGGCGTTCGACGAACTCGCCCGGCGCTGGCAGCCGATCCTTGATCATGCCGAGGCCTGCGGCGTCGATGTCTGCTATGAAATCCACCCCGGCGAGGATCTGCACGACGGCGACAGTTATGAGATGTTCCTCGACTGCGTCGGCGGCCATGCGCGGGCCTGCATGCTTTACGATCCGTCGCATTACGTCCTGCAACAGCTCGACTATATCGACCATCTCGACATCTACGCCGACCGCATCCGCATGTTCCATGTGAAGGATGCCGAGTTCAACCCGACCGGGCGCAAGGGGGTTTATGGCGGCTATCAGGGCTGGCTGAACCGCGCCGGGCGCTTCCGCAGCCCCGGTGACGGACAGGTCGATTTCGCCACCATCTTCTCGAAACTCGCCGCGATGGATTTCGCGGGCTGGGCGGTCGTCGAATGGGAATGCTGCCTGAAACACCCCGAGGACGGCGCGCGGGAAGGGGCGGAATTCGTGCGCGCGCATATCATCCGCGTCACCGACCGCGCCTTTGACGATTTTGCGGCGGCCGGAACCGACCGGGCCGCCAACCGGCGGCTTCTGGGGCTGGAGGGCTGAACGATGGAGCCGATCCGGCTGGGCATGGTGGGGGGCGGACAGGGCGCGCTGATCGGGTCGGTGCATCGGCTGGCCGCGCGGATGGACGGACATTTCCGTCTGGTCGCCGGGGCGCTATCCTCAACCCCCGAACGGGCGCGGAAATCGGGCGCGGAAATCGGGCTTGATCCGTCGCGGACCTATGACGACTGGAAGCGAATGGCCGGGCGTGAGGCGCGCCGAAAGGACGGGGTTGAGGCGGTGGCCATCGTCACGCCGAACCACATGCACGCCGCCCCGGCGATCGAGTTCCTCAAGCGCGGCATCCACGTCATCTGCGACAAGCCGCTGACCGCCACGATGGCCGAGGCGAAAAAGCTGGCCGCCGCCGCCGAAAAGGCAGACGCGCTCTTTATCCTGACCCATAACTACACCGGCTATCCGCTGGTCCGTCAGGCGCGGGCGATGATCGCGCGGGGGGACATTGGCCAGATCCGGCTGGTGCAGGTCGAATACGCGCAGGACTGGCTGACGCATGAGGTTCACAACAAGCAGGCCGAATGGCGATCGGATCCCGCGCGCGCGGGCATCGGCGGGGCGCTTGGCGACATCGGCACCCACGCCTATAACCTCGCCGCCTTCGTCGCGGGGATGGAGCCTGAGGCGCTGGCGGCTGACGTGACCGCCTTCGTTGCGGGGCGAAAGCTTGACGACAACGCCAATGTCCTGATGCGCTATCCGGGCGGCGCGAAGGGGATGCTTTGGGCCAGCCAGGTTGCGCCGGGCAACGAAAACAGCCTGCGCATCCGGGTCTTTGGCGATCAGGGCGGGCTGGAATGGGCGCAGGAAGAGCCGAACAAGCTCTGGTTCAGCCGGTTTGGGGAACCAAAGCAGCTTTTGACGCGGAACGGCGCCGGGGCGCTGCCCGAGGCGCAGCGGGTCTGCCGTGTACCGGGTGGCCACCCCGAGGGGTATCTTGAGGCCTTCGCCAATATCTACGCCGAGGCCGCGCAGGCGATCCGCGCCCGGCAGGCCGGGTTGCCGGTGCCGGACGGCGTGACCTACCCCACCCTGTCCGACGGCCTTGCAGGCATGCGGTTCGTCGCCGCCTGCGTGACCTCGGCCAGGCGCAACGCGGGCTGGGTCACCCTATGACCGAGATCCTCGCCCTTCGCGATGTCCACAAAAGCTTTGGCCCGATCGAGGTGCTGCATGGCGTGGATTTTGCCCTTGCGGGCGGTGAGGTCCACGCCCTGATCGGCGAGAATGGCGCGGGCAAGTCGACGATCATGAAGATCCTTGGCGGGTTCCTTGAACCGACGGCGGGCGGTGTCCTTCTTGACGGTGAACCCGCGCCATATCGTTCGGGCGCCGAGGCCGAGGCGCTTGGCGTCGTCGTCATCCATCAGGAATTCAACCTCGCCCAGGATTTGACGGTGGCCGAGAACATCTATCTCGGGCGTGAGATCGGCGGGCTGTTCCTGAACCACAAGGCGATGCGCAAGGGCGCGCAGGACCTGCTTGACCAGTTGGAAAGCCATGTCAGCCCCGACGCGCGCATCCGCGATCTGCCGGTGTCCGACCGGCAGATGGTGGAGATCGCGAAAGCGCTGTCGCGCAACGCCCGCGTGTTGATCATGGACGAACCCTCCGCCGTGCTGACCCACCGCGAGGTGCAGATCCTCTTCCGCCAGATCGACCGGCTTCGGGCCGCCGGGGTGGCGCTGCTTTACACCTCGCACCGGCTGGATGAGGTCAGCCATATCGCCGACCGCATCACCGTCCTGCGCGACGGCGCCGTCGTGCGAAGGGCCGAACGGGGGGAGTTGACCGAGGACGGGATGGCCACCGCGATGGTCGGCCGCGACCTGACCGACATCTTCCCGCCGCGCCGGACGGAGTTCGGCTGCGTCGCGCTGGAACTGCACGATTTCGCCGTGCCGCCGCTGGTGGAGGGCATATCGCTCAGCCTGCGGCGGGGTGAGGTTCTGGGCATCTCCGGCCTTGTCGGATCGGGGCGAACGGAACTGGCCGAGGGGCTGGTGGGGCTGCGTCCGCATGGCGGGTCCGTCTCGCGCAGCGGCGCGCCGATCCGCATCCGTTCGGTCACCGACGCCGCTAAGCACGGCATCGGCTATCTGACCGAAGACCGGAAGGAACGCGGGCTTTTGCTGGAAAAGTCACTGCGCGTGAACCTGACCCTGCCCGACCTGCCGCGTTTCGGCGCGCCCCTTCTGTCGCGCGCGAAAGAGGAAGCGGCGCTGACCCAGGCCATCGCGGATTTCGACATCCGCGCGCCGGAACGGGGGATGGAGGTTGGCAACCTGTCGGGCGGGAACCAGCAGAAGCTGCTTCTGGCCAAGACCATGCTGCCCGACCCGGAAGTCGTCATCATCGACGAACCCACCCGCGGCATCGACATCGGCACGAAAAGCCAGATCTACGCCTTCATCGACCGTCTCGCCCGCGAAGGGCGCAGCGTCATCGTCATCTCCTCTGACATGCCGGAAATCCTTGGCCTGTCGGACCGGGTTCTGGTGATGCGGCAGGGCCGTGCGGCGGCGGTGCTGGAAGGGGATGAGATCACCGAACACGCCCTTGTGCGGGCGATCATGGGGACACGGGAAAGGACGACCGAAGATGCTTAAGGGACGGCTTTCCCTCTCAACCCTCGGGCCTTTGGCCGCGCTTCTGGTGCTGATAGCGCTGGGGGCGTTCCTGAATTCGAACTTCCTGTCGTCGGGCAATATCACCAATGTCCTCGCCCGGTCGGCCTTTATCGGGATGATCGCGGTGGGGATGACCTTTGTCATCACCTCGGGCGGGCTGGACCTCTCTGTCGGCTCGATGGCGGCCTTCATCGCCGGGATGATGATCCTTGCCATGAACGCGATGCTGCCGACGCTGGGCATCGGCGTGCCGCTTGTGCTGGCGGGCATGGCCGTGGCGCTGATCGTGGGCGTTCTGGCGGGGCTGACCAACGGCTTGCTTGTCACGCGGGCAAGGATCGAACCCTTCATCGTCACGCTGGGGACCATGGGCATCTTCCGCTCCCTCGTCACCTGGCTGGCCGATGGCGGCACCATCTCCCTCGATTTCGAGGCGCGGCAGTTCTACCGGCCGGTCTATTACGATGGCATCTTCGGCATCACCTGGCCGATCATCACCTTCGCCCTTGTCGCCGTCGCAGGCCAGGTCGCCATGCGCCACACCCGCTTTGGCCGCTATTGCGAGGCGATCGGGTCGAACGACAAGGTCGCGCGCTATTCGGCGGTGAAGGTCGAATGGGTGCGGCTGATGACCTATGTCATGCTGGGCATGCTGGTGGGGCTTGCGACCATCCTCTACGTCCCGCGCCTTGGCTCTGCCTCCGGTTCCACCGGCGTCTTGTGGGAGCTTGAGGCCATCGCCGCCGTCATCATCGGGGGGACCGCGCTGAAGGGCGGCTACGGCCGCGTCTGGGGGACGGTCGTCGGTGTGCTGATCCTTAGCCTGATCGACAACATCCTCAATCTCGCCGACCTCGTCTCGCCCTATCTCAACGGGGCGATCCAGGGGGTCATCATCGTACTCGCCGTTGTGCTGCAACGCGGGAAATCATCCGCCGAGGGGCGGTAAACAGGGAGGAAGACCATGAAACGCAGAGAGTTCTTCGGCGCCACCGCCGCGATGGCCGTGACCGCCGGTCTGGCCGCGACGACCGCCGCCGTGGCCCAGGATCAGACCTACACCATCGGCGTGTCGATCCCGTCGGCGACGCATGGCTTCATGGGCGGGCTGAACTGGCACGCGCAGGAAACCATCAAGCGGCTTGAGGCGACCTATCCGCAGCTGAAATTCGTCCTTGCCACGGCGGGTGAGGCCGGCAAGCAGGTCAACGACCTTGAAGACATGATGGCGACGCGCAACATCGACGGCCTTGTCGTTCTGCCGTTCGAGAGTGAGCCGCTGACCGGCCCGGTGAAGGCCGTGAAGGACGCGGGCAAGTGGGTGACCGTCGTCGACCGTGGCCTTGCCATCGACGGGGTCGAGGATCTTTACGTCGCGGGCGACAACACCGCCTTCGGCCGCGTCGCGGGGGACTATTTCAAGGCCAACCTGCCATCGGGCGCCAAGATCGTCGTCCTGCGCGGTATCCCGACGACGCTGGATAACGAGCGTGTCGATGCCTTCCAGAAGGCCATCGAAGGGTCGGGGATCGAAATCCTGGACATGCAGCACGGCAACTGGAACCGTGACGACGCCTTCACCGTGATGCAGGACTACCTGTCGAAATACCCCCAGATCGACGCGGTCTGGGCGGCGGATGACGACATGGCGATGGGCGTGACCGAGGCCATCGCACAGGCGGGCCGGACGGATGAGATGTGGATCATCGGCGGCGCCGGGATGAAGGAAATCGTCAAGCGGATCATGGACAAGGACCCGCAATTCCCGGTGGACGTGACCTACCCGCCCGCGCTGATTTCCGCCGCGATCGAGATGACGGCGCTGCGCTTCGTCTCCGACACGCCGGTCTATGGGCGCTTCATCATCGGTTCCACCCTCATCACGCCGGAGAACGCGGAACGGTTCTACTACCCCGACAGCCCGTTCTGATCCGGGGCTTTACGACACAGGACGGCCGGGGCGGGGCACCGCTCCGGCCGTTTTCGTTGTGGCGAGGCGCGTCGTCAGGACGCGCATCGGCGGGCCTGGGGGGGCGAGCAAGCCGACCGCGTCCCGGACCTGATCCGGGACCTCTTCCTCCGGCGGCGGCGGTCCCGGATCGGGTCCGGGACGACAAAACTCAGGCCTTCCCGTTCTTCTCCGCCGCCGTCAGCCCGCGCGGGGTGGCAGAACCCGAACGCTCAGGCGCGGCGGCCGCCGAAAAGCCGTTCGACCAGCACGAAGAACAGCGGCACGAAGATCACGCCAAGGATCGTCGCGCTCAGCGTGCCACCCAGAACCGCCGCGCCGACCGCCTGACGCCCGCCAGACCCCGCGCCGGTGGACAGCACCAGCGGCAGCACGCCCAGCGAGAAGGCCATCGAGGTCATGATGATCGGGCGGAAGCGTTGCCCCGCCGCCTCGCGCACGGCGCTGTAAAGCTCCTCCCCCGCCTGATACCTGTCGCGCGCGAATTCCACGATCAGGATCGCGTTCTTGCCGGTCAGGCCGATGACGGTCAGCAGCCCGACCTGGAAGAAGACGCCGTTGTCGAAGCCCGCGAACCGCGCGGCGGCCAGCGTGCCGACGACACCGATGGGCATGGCGAGCATCACCGCGAAGGGGATGGTCCAGCTTTCGTAAAGCGCGGCAAGGCAGAGGAACACCGCCGCCAGCGACAGCGCGTAAAGCAGCGGGGTCTGGCCGCTCGAGTCCCGTTCTTCCAGCGACAGCCCGGTCCAGGCGACCGAATAGCCGCCGGGAAGCTGGGCCGCCAGCCGCTCCATCTCGGCCATCGCCTCGCCGGTGGACACGCCCGGCGCGGGGGAGCCCTGGATCTGCATCGACGGCACACCGCCATAGCGGGTCAGGCCCTGCGGCCCGTATTGCCAGCTTTCGGTGGTGAAGTTGGCGAAGGGGACAAGATCGCCCGAACTGTTGCGCACCCGCCATTTCTGAAGGTCGGCGGGAACGGAGCGCGCGTCGGCCTCCCCCTGCACATAGACCCGCTTGATGCGGCCATTGTCGTTGAAGTCATTCACATAGCGCCCGGCCCAGGCGATGGACAGAAGGTTGCCGACATCGCTGGGCGACACCCCCATCGCGCCCGCCGCGCGCCAGTCGATATCAAGGTTGAACTGCGCCGCATCCTCAAGCCCCGAGGGCCGGGCGGACGCGATCAGCGGGCTTTGCGCGGCCATGCCCAGAAGCGTGTTGCGCGCACCCAGCAACTCCTCATGGCTTTGCCCGCCCTGCGCCTGAAGGTAGAAGTCAAAGCCCGAGATGTTGCCAAGCTCGATCACCGCGGGCGGGACGATGGGAAAGACCATCGCGTCGCGGATGCCCATGAAGGCGCCAAAGGCGCGGCCCGCGATGGCCTGCACGTTCTGGTCCGGGTTCGGCCGTTCGGCCCAGTCCTTCAGCCGGATGAAGGCCAGGCCCATGTTCTGCCCCCGCCCCGCGAAGGAGAACCCGGCAACGCCGAAGGTGGATTCCACGCTCGCCCCCTCGGCAGAGTTGAAATAGGTCTCAACCTCCTGCACGACCTCAAGCGTGCGTTCCGCCGTGGCCCCCGTCGGCCCCTGGATCAGCGTCATCAGGATGCCCTGATCCTCATTCGGGAGAAAGCCGGTCGGCGTGGTCATGAAAAGCCAGCCGATCGCCGCGCCGATCCCCAGATAGACAAGTCCGACGCGGATCGGGCGGATGATGACATAGCCCACGGTCCGGCTGTAACCGCCCAGCACCGCCTCAAACCCCCGGTTGAACAGGCCGAGGATGCCGCGATGCGTATGATGGGCGTCCTTCGCGCGCAGGATCGTGGCGCAAAGCGCGGGCGTCAGCGTCAGCGCGACCAGCACCGACAGCGCCATGGCCGACACGATGGTGATGGCGAACTGCCGGTAGATCACGCCGGTCGAGCCGCCGAAAAAGGCCATCGGCACGAAAACGGCCGACAGGACCAGCGCGATGCCGACCAGCGCGCCGGTGATCTGGCCCATCGACTTGCGCGTCGCCTCGCGCGGGTCAAGGCCCTCTTCCTCCATGATCCGTTCGACGTTCTCCACCACGACGATGGCGTCATCGACCAGAAGGCCGATGGCCAGCACCATGGCCAGCATGGTCAGCACGTTGATGGTGAACCCCGCGATGCCGAGGATCGCGAAGGTGCCAAGGATGACGACCGGCACCGCCAGCGTCGGGATCAGCGTGGCGCGGACGTTTTGCAGGAAGAGAAGCATGACGAGGAAGACGAGGACGATTGCCTCGAACAGGGTCTTCACCACCTCTTCGATCGAGATCTGGATGAAAGGCGTCGTGTCATAGGGGATGACATAGCTGACGCCTTCGGGGAAGAATTTCGAAAACTCCGCCACCCGGTCCTTCACCCGCTGCGCCGTATCAAGCGCGTTGGCGCCCGAGGCAAGCTGGATCGCCATGCCGGAAGACGGCTTGCCATTATAGCGCGCGATGACCGAATAGTCCTGCGCGCCAACTTCGACCCGCGCGACATCCTTGAGAAGGACAAGGCCGCCATTCGTCTCGGCCCTGAGAACGATATTCTCGAAATCCTCGGGCGTGGAGAGAAGCGACTGCGCCGTGATGGTGGCGTTCAACTGCTGGCCGTCCATCGTCGGAAGCGTGCCGAAGGCGCCGGCGGAGATCTGCGCGTTCTGCGCCGAAACCGCGTTGACGACATCGCTTGGCGAAAGCTGGAACGCGGCCAGTTTCGACGGGTCGAGCCAGATGCGCATCGCATATTGCGCGCCAAAGACCTGAACGCCCCCGACCCCCTCGATCCGGCTGAATTCATCCACGAGGTTTGAGTTGAGGTAATCCGACAGGTCGGCCTGATCCAGCTTGCCGTCGTCCGAGATCAGCCCGATGACCATCAGGAAGCTCGACGTGGATTTCTGCACCCGAAGGCCCTGACGCTGCACCGTTTCGGGCAGAAGCGTGGTGGCCTGCGCCAGCTTGTTCTGGACCTGAACCTGCGCGATATCGGCATCGGTCCCGGTCTCGAACGTCAGGTTGACCGAGGCGGAGCCATCGGAGGTTGAGCTTGACGACATATAGCGCATCCCGTCGAGGCCGGTCATCTGCTGTTCGATGATCTGGGTGACGGTATTGGCGACCGTTTCCGCCGAAGCGCCGGGGTATGAGGCCGAGATACGCACCGAAGGCGGCGCGATCTGGGGATACTGCGCGATGGGCAGGGTCAGGATCGACAGGATGCCGACCCCCATGATGAGGATCGAGATGACCCAGGCAAAGACCGGGCGGTCGATGAAAAAGCGTGCCATTCCTCGGTCTCCGGTCAGTTCGCGGCAGGCGCGGCGGCGGGGGCGTCGGTCTTTTCTTCCGGCGTGACCTTGGCGCCGGGCGCGATCTTCTGAAGCCCTTCGACGATCAGCTTGTCGCCGGGCGCGAGGCCATCGGTCACGATCCAGTTCGCGCCCTGATCACGCAGCACGGTCAGCTGCCGCTGTTCGACGACGTTGTCGGCATTGACGACCAGCGCCGTCGGTTGCCCGCGCCGGTCGCGCCCGATCCCCTGTTGCGGGGCGAGGATGGCGTTGTCCACCACGCCCTGCGGCATCTCGACCTGCACATACATGCCCGGCAACAGCAGATGGTCGGGGTTGGGGAACATCAGCCTGAGGACGATCACCCCGGTCAGTTCGTTCACATGCGGCTCTGCCGCTTCCAGATGCCCTTTCTGGCCGTAGTCCGATCCGTCCGCCAGACGCAGCGTCACGGTCGGGTCCATGCCGCGCGTGGCATCGGGGTTGGCGCGGCGCCAGCGCAGAAGCTCGGCCGCGGACTGGGTCACGTCGACATAGACCGGGTCAAGGTCGCGGATCACGGTCAGCGCCGTCGCCTGCCCCGCCGTCACCAGCGCGCCCTGCGTCGTCTCGCTCAGGCCCACGACACCGGACAGCGGCGCGCGGATGGTGGTCCGGTCAAGGTCAATCTGCGCCGATTGCAGGTTCGCGCGTGCCACCTTCACGGCGGCATCGGCGACGTCGCGGGCGGCGATGGCATCGTCAAGGTTCTGCTGGCTGACGACCGAGCGGCCCAGCAGCGTTTCCTGCCGCTTCGCCTCACTTTCGGCCGACCGCAGCGTCGCCTCGGCCTGCGACAGCGCGGCTTCGGCGGCGGCCACCTTGGCCTCATAGCTCGCGGCGTCGATCTTGTAGAGGGGGTCGTTCTGCGCCACCTCCGCGCCCTCGTTGAAAAGGCGGTCGGTGATGATCCCGCTGACCTGCGGCCGCACCTCGGCCACGCCCGAGGCCGCAACCCGCCCCGGCAGGGGGGAGATCAGCGTCACCGGCTCTGCCCCCAGCGTGACGACGGTCACGGGCTGCGGCGGCGTCTCGCCCGCGCCTTGCGCGAAGGCGCCGACCGAGGTCCCGAGGATCGCCGCAGCAAGAATGTAAGCAAATCGCAGCATGAAGCGCCCCTCGAAAGACATGATCCTGTTCGGCCCTAAAGGAACATATCCGGCGGGCGGCCACCAGTCGCCCTTTTGCGCATTGACGCACAGAACTTCGTGCGCGCGTCGCGAAACCCTTGGGCAACATGCACAAATCCCCGGCAGTCAGCGAACGCCCCTTGCGTCAGGCAAAGCGGCCCCGCGTCCGGTTTGCGAAGCGCACCAGCGACAGCATCACCGGCACCTCGACGAGCACCCCCACGACGGTCGCAAGCGCCGCGCCGGAGTTGAGGCCAAAAAGGCTGATCGCGACGGCGACGGCAAGTTCGAAGAAGTTCGACGTCCCGATCAGGGCGCAGGGCGCTGCGATCCGGTGCGGCACGCGCAGCGCATAGGCCGCCGCATAGGCCAACGCGAAGATGCCGTAAGACTGGATCAGGATCGGCACAGCGATCATCACGATCACCTGCGGCCGGTCAAGGATCACCTGACCCTGAAGCCCGAAGAGGATCATCACCGTCGCGATCAGGCCGACCACGGACCACGGCTTTATCCTGTCGCGAAAGGCCTCGATCCGCGCGGGGCTGCCAAGCGCCTTGCGCGTCCAGATCCCCGCCGCCAGCGGCAGCGCAACGAAGAGGACGACCGACAGGACAAGCGTCCCCCAAGGCACGGCGATATCCGTGACGCCAAGCAGAAACGCCACGATCGGCGCGAAGGCAAAGACCATGACGACGTCATTCACCGAGACCTGGAGGAGCGTATACCCCTCATCCCCCTTCGTCAGTTGCGACCAGACGAACACCATCGCCGTGCAAGGGGCAGCGCCCAGAAGGATCAGCCCCGCGATATATTGCTGCGCATCGGCAGGCGCGATCCGGTCGGCGAAGACATGTTCGAAGAAGAGAACGCCAAGCGCGGCCATGGTGAAGGGCTTGATAAGCCAGTTGACCACCAGCGTGATCGCCAGCCCCCTGGGCTGTTTCAGCACACCGCGCAGCGCGCCGGGATCGACGCCCACCATCATCGGATAGACCATCGCCCAGACCAGGACGGCCACGATCAGGTTCACCTTCGCAACCTCAGCCGCCGCGACAGCGGTCACAAGACCCGGCGCGATGCTGCCGATGCCGATCCCGGCGGCCATCGCCAGCGCGATCCAAAGCGACAGGTATTTTTCAAAGACGCCCATCGGACCTTACTCCCCAACCCTCAACCGCCCGGCGGCAAGCGCCGAAAGCGCGACCATCACCGCCGCCGTCCCCAGCATCAGGGCAAGTCCGCCGGACTGATAGGTCAGACCCGACAGCACCGTCCCCAGAAGCCGCCCGGCGGCATTGGCCATGTAATAGAAGCCGACATCCATCGTCACCCTCTCTTCCCGTGTGAAGGCGAGGATGAGGTAGGAATGCAGCGCCGAGTTCACGGCGAAGATGGCGCCGAAGACCAGAAGCCCCGCAACCAGCGTCACAGTCAACCAGCCCTGCGGCGCGGGCGACAGAAGCGCGGCAAGGGTCAGGAGCGCCGGAACGACCGCCAGCGCCCAGGCCCAGCCGCGCGCGGCGCGGGCCAGATCGCCTTCGGACCGGGTCGCGGCCCGCAAGATGCGCGGCGCGACGGCCTGAACCGCGCCGTAAAGGATGATCCAGAACGCCATGAAGATGCCGATCAGGAAGAAGGCGGCGCGGTTGCCCGCCGCGCTGCCGTCCGATAGCACCGCGTAGAAATAGATCGGGATACCAACCACGAACCACACGTCCCGCGCGCCGAACAGGAACACCCGCGCCACGCTCAGCCAGTTCACATTGGCCGAGGGGGAAAAGACCTGCGTGAACGTCACCCCCTTGCGCCCCTGCGGCAGCCCCGGCGGCATCGCGAGCATGACGGCGACAAGGATCAGCGCAAGGGTGGCGGCCATGGCATAGACCGCCAAGACGAAGCCCAGCGTTGACAAAAGCGCAGCACCCAGAAGGAAGCCCAGCCCCTTCACCGCGTTCTTCGACCCGGTCAGCACTGCGACCCAGCGGAAAAGCCCCCCCTCCCCTTTCGGGGCCAGCAGCTTTACCGCCGATTTCGACGACATCTTGGCCAGGTCCTTGGCCACGCCACTTGCCCCCTGCACGGCCATCACATAGGCGACGGACAGCGCCACCCCCCAGCTTGGATCAAGCTCTGCCAGCGCCAGAAGGGCCGCGACCTGCACGGCAAGCCCCGCATAAAGCGTGGAGGTCAGGCCAAAGCGTGCGGCGATCCAGCCCGCCGACAGGTTGGTGACCATCCCGGCGACCTCATACAGCACGAAAAGGTACGCAAGCTGCACCGGCGTGAAGCCGAGCGTGTGGAAGTGCAGCAGCACCAGCATCCGCAGCGCGCCGTCGGTCAGCATGAAGGCCCAGTAGGCCGCCGTCACCGCCATATAGGCCGCGAACCCCTCGGGCCGCGCCGTCAAAGCGCGCGCCCCACCATCATCGCCACATCGACCAGACGATGCGCATAGCCCATTTCATTGTCGTACCAGGCGTAGACCTTCACCTGCGTGCCGCCCACGACCATGGTCGAGGGCGCATCGACGATGCTCGACCGCGTGTCGTTGGTGTAGTCGGCCGAAGCCAGCGGCCGTTCCTCATAGCCAAGGATACCGCTCAGCGGGCCTTCGGCGGCGGCCTTGAACAGCGCGTTGACCTCCTCCACCGTCGTCTCCCGCGCCATTTCGAACACGCAATCGGTCAGCGAGGCATTCAGAAGCGGCACCCGGACGGCGTGGCCGTTCAGCCGCCCCTTCAACTCGGGATAAATCAGCGTGATCGCGGTGGCCGATCCGGTGGTGGTCGGGATCAGCGACGTCAGGGCGGACCGCGCCCGGCGCAGGTCCTTGGCCGGGCGGTCGACGATGGTCTGGGTATTGGTGACGTCATGGATCGTGGTGATCGACCCATGCCGGATGCCGATCGCCTCATGCAGGACCTTCACCACCGGCGCGAGGCAGTTCGTGGTGCAGGAGGCGGCAGTGACGATCCTGTGCCGCGCCGGGTCATAGCTGTCATCGTTGACACCATGGACGATATTGGCGGCCTCTGCGTCCTTCACCGGGGCGGAGACGACCACCTTCCTGACGCCCGCCGCGAAATAGGGTTCCAACGCCGCCGCGCTTTTAAAGGCGCCGGTGCAGTCGATGACGACATCGACCCCCTGCAAGGGCAGCGCGGACAGGTCCCTTGCCCCGATGAAGGGCAGGCGCGTGCCGTCGATGGTCACGCTGTCCGCGTCGTGGGTGATGTCGGCCGACCAACGCCCATGCACGCTGTCGAATTCCAGCAGATGCGCGTGCATCGCCGGATCGCCCACCGCGTCGTTGATCCAGGCCACCCGCGCCCCCCGCTCCAACAGCGGTTTCAGCGCAAGCTTGCCCATCCGGCCAAGGCCGTTCAGCGCATAGACGGTCATTCCGACGCCTCCGTCCCCGCGATCGCATCCACCGCCTTTTGCAGCGAGATCCGGTCAAGCGCGGCGATCGGCAGGGCGGCGAAGGCCCTGATCCGGTTTTGCAGCGCGCCATAGGCCTGATGGAAGGCAAGGTTCCTTTCGGCTTCGGTCCCCTCGGCCTTCACCGGGTCGGGCATTCCCCAATGGGCGCTGACCGGCTGGCCGGTCCAGGCGGGGCAATCCTCATTCGCGGCCTGATTGCAGACGGTGAAGACGAAGTCGAAGTTCGGTGCGTCCGGCCCCTGAAACTCCGCCACGGTCTTGGACCGCAGGGGCGAGATGTCGTGACCGTTCTGCCGCAACACATCCAGCGCGAAGGGGTTCAGCGACGATTGCGGCCGCGTTCCGGCCGAATGGACGTTGAAACGGTCCCCGGCCTCCTTGCGCAGGATCGCCTCGGCAAAGATCGACCGGGCAGAGTTCCCGGTGCAGATGAACAGGACGTTGTATTTTCGGTCTGTCATGGTCTCGGGTCCTTTCGTCGGGACGGGCAGGCACAGCTCCGGCCGACCGCGGCAGCAGTCGAGCAGGAGGTAATCGAAGGTCCGCCGCACCTCCTCCATGTCGATGCTGTAGCGCAGCGAGGTGGCGGCGCGTTCCTGGCTGACCAGCCCGGCCTGCATCAGAGCGGAAAGATAGGCCGAGAGGGTCGAGGGTTTCAGCCCCAGCGCCCCGGCCAGTTCCCCGGCCGGAACCCGGTCCGGGTAGCGGCGCATGAGAAGCCGGAACAGCGCCAGGCGCTGCGGGTGGCCAAGGGTGGTCAGGCGGGAGGGAATCAGTGTTTCCATAATTCACGAATATATGAAACAGGATGCCGCACAACCGCTATTCCGCGATGTTACAAGAACTTCATGGAAGCCGCCCGCCGCCTCACATCTTCGTTCTTCCCCTTCCGCCCATCCCGCTCCGGTGGCAGAATGGCGCAACGAACAGGAGCGCCCGCATGAGCTATGCCAAGACCGAAGACGCCGTTGCCCGCCTGACGCCGGAACAATACCGCGTCACGCAGCAAAACGGCACCGAACGGCCGTTCACCGGCGAATATGACGACCATTTCGAACCCGGCCTTTACGTCGATATCGTATCGGGCGAACCGCTTTTCGCCTCATCGGCCAAGTTCGCCTCTGGCTGTGGCTGGCCGTCGTTCTCGAAACCCGTCGTCGATGCCAACGTGACCGAGCTTCGCGACACCACGCATGGCATGGTCCGCGTCGAGGTGCGGTCGGCCCATGGCGACAGCCATCTGGGCCATGTCTTCCCCGACGGGCCGCGCGCGATGGGCGGGCTGCGCTACTGCATCAACTCCGCCAGCCTGCGCTTCATCCCGAAGGACAGGATGGAGGCCGAGGGCTATGGCGCCTATCTCGATCAGGTGGAGGATCGCAAATGACCGAACGTGCCGTTCTAGCCGGTGGCTGCTTCTGGGGCATGCAGGACCTGATCCGCAGGCTGCCCGGTGTCGAAAAGACCCGCGTCGGCTATACCGGCGGCGATGTCGACCACGCCACCTATCGCAACCACGGCACCCATGCCGAGGGGATCGAGGTCCTCTTCGACCCGGCGAAGATCAGCTTTCGCACGCTGCTGGAGTTCTTCTTCCAGATCCACGACCCGACCACGCCGAACCGGCAGGGCAACGATCTGGGCATGTCCTACCGCTCGGCCATCTACTATACGTCCGAGGCGCAGAAGGCCGTGGCGGAGGATACCATCGCCGACGTGAACGCAAGCGGCCTTTGGCCCGGCAAGGTCGTGACGGAGGTTGAGCCTGCGGGCGATTTCTGGGAGGCGGAGCCAGAGCATCAGGATTACCTGAAACGTTTCCCGAACGGCTATACCTGCCACTTCCCCCGCCCCGACTGGGTCCTGCCCAAACGCGCGGCGGAATAGACCCTATTTCGCGTCGCGCTCCATGATCCATTCGACCTCGGGCGCGGCGACGAAGCGCCATTTGCGCAAGGGGCCGGCCATGACGTTGAGGTAATACATCTCGAACCCGTAGGGCGCGCCGCAGGGATGGTGGCCGCGCGGGACGCAGACGACATCACCGTCCTTGACCGCCATGGTTTCGTCGAGCGTGGCGTCGTCGGTATAGACGCGCTGCACCGCCCAGCCTGAGGCGGGGTTCAGACGGTGATAGTAGGTTTCCTCAAGATAGGTGATGCGGGGGAAGTCGTCCTCATCATGGCGGTGGCTCGGGTAGCTTGACCAGTGGCCCGCAGGCGTGAAGACCTCGGTCACCAGAAGGCTGTCGGCATAATCCTCGGCCTCCATCGCGATGTTGTTGATATGGCGCGTGTTGGTGCCGCACCCGCGTTCGGTCAGCGTGATGCCCTCCGGCCCGATCCGCCGCGCGGCGTGGCCGCCCTTACCGGGGGCGGAACAGACGGCGATCACGCAATCGGTTTCGGCGGTGGCGGTCCAGTCGGCGCCGTTCGGGACGTAAAGGCAGTGCGGCGGGGTCTTTTCGAAGACATTCATCCGGTCGCCCAGCATGCCCCAGTCCTGCCCGGCGGCCCGCATCGCGGCCTTGCCTTCCACCATGACAAGGATTGCCTCACGATCCCCCGTCGCCTCGGCGGCACTTTCCCCGGCCCTGAGGCGATAAAGCGCAAAGCCGACATAGCGCCAGCCGGCGGTGGCGGGCGTGATGTCATGCACCTTGCCATGGGTGCCGAAGGGGCGATGCAGCAATCCGCTCATGGGTCTTGTCCTTTTCATCGGTGTCGCGGGGGGGCTCAGACCAGCCCCGCCTCGGCGGCAAGCGTCTTCAGCGTCCTCAGGCCAAGCGACTGGTAGTGAACGGGATCGCGAACTTCCGGGTCCTGCTCCGCCTCGATCACGATCCAGCCGCCATAGCCGCTGTCCTTCAGGATGCGCAGCAAGGGCGCGAAGTCCACCCCGCCTTCGGGATCGCCCGGCACGGTGAAGACGCCCGCGCGGACCCCATCCATGAAGGACATGCCGGTGTCGCGGACCTTTGCCATCACCTCGGGCCGGACGTTCTTGGCATGAAAATGCGCGACGCGGCCCGCGTATTTGCGCAAGACAGGGGCCGGGTCCGCGCCATGGCCGCCAAAATAGCAATGGCCCGCGTCAAACAGAAGCTTCATCGCCGGGCCGGTCGCGGCCATGAAGGCGTCGATTTCTTCCGGGGTTTCGACCACGGTTCCCATGTGGTGATGATAGACCAGCGTGATGCCCTGCGCGGCGGTGAAATTCGCCAGTTCCTCCACCTTCGCGCCGAAGTCGCGCATCGCCGCCGCCGTCAGGACCGGGCTTTGCGACAGCGCCACATCGCGCCCCTGGATGGAGTTCGAAGTTTCGCACACGATGCAGACCGCTGAGCCGTTATGCTTCAACTTGTCAAGGTGGCGCTGGATCGCGGCCTTTTCCGCCGCGACCGGCTGTGTCAGCAGGTTCAGCGAATACCAGCCCGAGATGAAGGCAAGGCCATGGCCCCCCAGAAGCTGGCGCAAGGCCTCGGGGTCGTCGGGCCAGCGGTGGCCATTCTCGATCCCGTCAAAGCCGATCGCCGCCGCCTCGCGGAGGATCTGGTCGGTGGGGATATGCGCGCCAAGGCTTTGGTCGTCGTCATTGGCCCAGGCGATGGGATTGGTTCCGAAACGGATCATTCTGCCCTCAATTCACCAGCGATTGCCGCGCCACGCCGTCCAGATAGCGCGCATAGGCCTGTTTCAGTTTCTCCGTCGCGCCCACCTCTGGCACCGCGACATCCCACCAGTGGCCCGCCTCGCCAAAGCTGGGGCCTTCGGTCGGATCTGTCTCGATCACGATCACCGTCGGGATATTACGCCCGCGCGCGGCGGCGATCTGGTCTTCCAGATCGGCGATGTCACGGGCCTTGACCGCATGGGCGCCCATCGCGGCGGCATGGGCGACATAGTCGATCTGGGGCTCTGCCGCGATGTTGCAGTCCTTGTAGAGGTTGTTGAACGCCTCGCCCCCGCAACCCTGTTGCAGGCGGTTGATACAGCCAAAGCCCCGGTTGTCGGTCAGCACGACGGTAAAGGGAATGCGCCGCATGACGGCGGTGGCGAGTTCGGAATTGGCCATCATGTAGGACCCGTCGCCGACGAAACAGATCACCTCGCGCTCTGGCCGGGCAAGCTTTAGCCCCATCGCCCCGGCGATCTCATACCCCATGCAGCTATAGCCGTATTCCATGTGATAGCCGCCCTGGCCGGGCTGCCAGAGAAGTTTCAGCGCACCGGGCATGGTCCCGGCGGCGCACATGGCGATGGCATCGTCGCCGGTCGCGCGCTGGACCGCCCCGATCACCTCGCAATCCATCGGGCGATACCCGGCGGGGACATCGCCGCGCGGCGCGCAATGGGCGGTGACGGCGTCAAGCCAGGCGCTGCGCGCGGCGGGGTCATGGGCCGTGGCCTTGTAGCCCCCAAGCCGCGCGCTCAACCGTTCCAGCGCCACACCGGCATCGGCCATCAGCGGGACGGCCCCGTGCTTCATCGCGTCATAGGCCGCGACATTGATGGAGATGAGTGTGCGCCCCGGACGGGAGAAGAGCGACCACGATCCGGTGGTGAAATCCTGAAACCGGGTGCCGACGCCAATGACAACATCCGCCTGCGCGCAAAGCGCGTTCGCCGCCGCCGACCCGTCAACGCCGCAGGCGCCGAAATTCATCGGATGGGCCTGCGCCAGCGCGGATTTCCCCGCTTGCGTCTCTACCACCGGAATGCCGTGGCGGGTCGCGAAATCGGCCAGCAGCTGTTCCGCGCCCGCATAGATCGTGCCGCCGCCCGCGATGATGACCGGGGCCTTGGCCGCCGCGATCAGGGTGGCGACGCCATCAAGCTCCCGCAGGTCCGGTTCCGGGCGGCGGATATACCAGACGCGCGGTTCGAAGAAGGCGGCGGGATAGTCGTACCCCTCGGCCTGCACGTCCTGACAGAAGGACAGCGTCACCGGGCCGCAGCTTGCCGGATCGGTCAGGGTCGCCATCGCGCGGGGCAACGCAGTCAAAAGCTGCTCTGGCCGGGTGATCCGGTCGAAATAGCGCGAGACGGGGCGGAAGCAGTCATTGGCGCTGACCGTCCCATCCTCAAAATCCTCGACCTGTTGCAGCACCGGGTCGGGGCGGCGGTTGGCGAAGACGTCGCCGGGGATCAGCAGGACCGGCAGGCGATTCACATGCGCCAGCGCCGCCGCCGTCACCATATTGGTCGCGCCCGGCCCGATGGACGATGTCACCGCCATGCAGCGCCGCCGCTTCATGCCCTTGGCATAGGCGATGGCGGTATGGGCCATGGTCTGTTCGTTCTGCCCCCGCCAGGTCGGAAAGCCGTTGCCCGCCTTTTCCAGCGCCTCGCCCAGCCCGGCGACATTGCCATGGCCGAAGATGGCCCAGATGCCATCGACGAAACGCTCCCCCTCCTCGGTCATCTGCGCGGACAGCCATTTCACCATGGCCTGCGCGGCGGTCAGCCGGATGGTCCCGTTCATCCCCGTCACCCTTTCCTTCCCGAATGCGCGGCGCGCGCGCTATCCCAGATGGCGCACAGCCGCTCGAACCGGCCGGTCATCTCTGCCACGGCGTCGGCATTGGCCATCTCGCCCTTCAGCCAGGCCCGCGCCGCATCGCCAAAGATTGTCCGCCCGACGGCAAAGCCCCTGACCAGATCGAACCCGGCCGCGACCGCGAAGCTTGCCGCCAGCCGGTCCTCCGGCGCATCAAGGCCAAGGACCACGATGCCCCGCGTATTGGGATCGTTCTCCTCGATCGCGGCGACGGCGGCGGCCCATCCGGCGGCATCGGCCATCGGCTCAAGCTTCCACCAGTCGGGATAGACGCCGATCTGGTAAAAGCGCCGGATCAGCGCGGCGGTGGTATCGGCGGTGACCGGCCCGACCTTTGAGGGGATCACCTCAAGCAGAAATTCAAGCCGGTTGCGACGGGCGGCGGTGAACAGGCGTTTGACGACCCTTTCCTGCGCGGCGCGCATGTCCTCGCTGTCGTCGGGGTGGCAGAAGACCAGGAACTTGACCACATTCTCCCGCGCCCATTCGCCAAGGCCACCGCAATCGGGGCCAAGCTCCGCCTCGGTCGCGACCGGGCGGGAGCCGGGAAGTTCACAGGGCCGCCCTATCCATAACCCGGTGCCAGAGGCGCGATGAAGCGCCCGCCGCCCGATCCGGTTGTCGCAAAGGATGCCGTAACCGACGCGCCCCCGCTGTACGGCCAGCGCGGCATCAAGGCACAACTCCTTGAACGCGCCGCCCTTCGCCGGGGTGTAACCCTCCATCTCTTCCAGTTGCAGGCGGTGGTCGAAGGCAAAGGTCCTGAGCGTCGACCAGTCGCCCCCGTTGCGGGTGTGCCGCGTCGTCGCCCAGTGGATCTGTTCCAGCTCCGCATCGTTCCTCAGGTCCGGGCGCTGGACGCCACGGCGCAGGAAGAAGTCCAGCTCGGCCTCGGTCGGGTAGGACGGCGTGCAGCCATGGCGGCTGACGGCGAAGGCACCGCAGGCATTGGCGTAGGTCAGCGCCCTCGGCCAGTCGGCGGCGAACGGGTCGTCGGCCGCCATCCAGCCCTTGAGGAGGCCGGCAAAGAACCCGTCCCCCGCGCCAAGGACGTTGAAGACCTCGATCGGGAAGCCGGGTCCGGTCTGGCCGTCATCAAGGCTGGCGGGGATCGCGCCCGCGATGGCCACCGCCCCCTTGGCGCCCCTCTTGCAGACCAGCGTTGCGCCGCTCACCTCCCGCACGGCACGAAGGGCGGCGAGCGTGTCGGTGGAGCCTCCGGCGATGTGAAACTCCTCCTCCGTCCCCACGATCAGGTCGAAGTAATGCAACGTAGACAGCAGCTTTGCCGTCACCGCCCCGCTTTCGACGAACCGGCTTTCGCCATCGCCATGCCCCGCCACACCCCAGAGGTTCGGGCGGTAGTCGATATCAAGCGCGGTGCGCAGCCCATGCTTGCGCGCCAAGTCCAGCGCCTTCAGCACCGCCGCCTCGGTGCGCGGATGCGACAGGTGGGTGCCGGTCACCACCACGGCGCGGGACGACGCGATGAAGCCTTCGTCGATATCCCCCTCATCCAGCGCCATGTCTGCGCAATTCTCCCGGTAGAAGATCAGCGGGAACTGATCCTCATCCCGGATGCCGAGGATCGCCAGCGCGGTCAGGCGATCAGGGTCTGTGACGACGCCGTCGGTCGAGACACCCTCACGCGCCAGTTGCTCAAGGATGAAGCGGCCCATGTGTTCGTCGCCGACACGGGTGATGAGGCCGGCACGCAGCCCCAGACGCGCGGCGCCGCAGGCGATGTTGGTGGGCGAGCCGCCGATATATTTCTCGAACGAGCCCATATCCTCCAGCCGTCCGCCGACCTGCGCGCCGTAAAGATCGACGCTTGCCCGGCCGATGGTGATGATGTCCAGCGTCTTGTCCGTCATATGTCCGTCCCGATCCGCACCGGCGCCCCGTTCGAACGCGCCATGGCGTGAATGATTGTCTCGATCTCCAACCCCGCCGCAAGGTCCGGCCCGGCCGCCCGCCCCCCGGCGATGGCGCGGCAAAGGTCGCGCGCCTCGATCACCTTCTGTTCGTTGAAGCCGAAGTTATGCCCCGGCGCCGGGCAGAAGGCGGCGAAATCCGGCTGGTCGGGGCCGGTCAGGTGGCGGGTGAACCCGGCCTCCCCTGCGCGATGAACCCACAACTCGTTCATGGTCTCCTGATCGAAGACCAGCGTGCCTTCGCTGCCATGCACCTCCCATTGCAGCCGACACTTGCGCCCCCGCGCCACGCGGGAGGTGGCAAAACTGCCCTGCGCGCCCGAGGTGAAGCGGATCAGCGCAAGGGCGCTGTCCTCATTCTCCACCCGTTTCGGCCCGTCGGGGGCGGGGCGTTCGGCCACGGCGATCTGGGTCATCGCCGTCACCTCCGCCACCGGCCCCATCAGCGCAACCATCTGGCTGACAAGGTGGCAGCCCAGATCCCCCAGCGCCCCCAGCCCGCCTTCGGCATGGGTCATGCGCCAGCTCCACGGCAGGCCGGGATCGGCGGAATAATCCTCATCATAAACCCCCCGGAAGGACAGCGGCCGACCGATGGCGCCGCCTTCGACCAGCGCGCGGGCGGCCTGAAAGGCGGGGCTGCGCAGGTAGTTGTAGCCAAGGATCGTGACCTGACCCGGATGCGCGGCGGCGGTCGCGGCCATGGCGCGGGCATCGTCCAGCGTCAGCGCCATCGGCTTTTCCAGCCAGACATGCTTGCCCGCCCGCAACGCCGCCTCGGCCATCGGCCGGTGCAGCCCGTTCGGCGCGGTGATCGACACGACATCGACCGCCGGGTCCGCCACCGTCGCGCGCCAGTCGTCGCTGGCGCGGGCGAAGCCGAACTGCCCGGCAAAGGCGCGCGCCCTGTCGGCGGGCGTGTCGCACAGAACCTCAAGCCGCGGATGCGCGCCGCCAAAGACCGTCGCGACATTGCGCCAGGCCATCGCGTGGCACTTGCCCATGAAGCCGGTGCCGATCAGCGCCACGCCAAGAGGGGTGCGGGGCATCTCCATCCTAGCCGACCTTCACCACCGCCCCGGTCCGCGCCGAGGTCAGCGCCGCCTCGGCCAGTTCCAGCGCCTTCAACCCGTCCTCGCCGGTCGTGGGCGTCGGCGCGCAGTCCGCCACCGCCTTGCAAAACGCCGCAATCTCATTCGCATAGGCGGCCGTATAGCGGGTCATGAAGAAGTTCAGAAGCGGTGGCCGGGAGAACCCCGCACCATCCGCAAGCTCAATATTCGCCTCATGCGTGTTGCGCGCTGAAACAAGGCCCTTCGACCCCAGAACCTCGATCCGCTGATCGTAGCCATAGCTCGCCCGGCGGGAGTTGGAGATGGTGCATTGCTTGCCGCTGGCGGTGCGCAGCACGACGGTGGCGCTGTCATAATCGCCCAGTTCACCGATCTTCGGGTCGGTCAGGACGGACGCGGCGGCATAGACGGTTTCGACCTCCTCCCCCAGAAGCCAGCGGGCGACGTCGAAATCATGGATCGTCATGTCGCGGAAGATCCCGCCCGAGACCTTGATATAGTCCGCAGGCGGCGCGCCCGGATCGCGTGAGGTGATGGTGATCATCTCCACCTCGCCCACCCGGCCCGCGTCGATGGCGGATTTCAGCGCCATGAAATCCGGGTCGAAGCGGCGGTTGAAGCCAACCATCAGGGTGCCGCCCTCGGCCTTGACGGTGGCCAGCGCCGCCTTGACCCGCGCGACATCCAGATCGACGGGCTTCTCGCAGAACACATGCTTGCCGGCGCGCACGAATTTCTCGATCAGGTCGGCATGGGTGTCGGTCGGCGTGCAGATCACCACGGCGTCGATGTCACCGGCGGCGGCAATTTCGTCGATGGAGCGGATGGCGCAGCCATAGTCGCGCGCCACCTCCTTCGCGGCCGCCTCCATCGGGTCAGAGACCGCGACAAGCGCTGCCCCCGTGGTCGCGGCCACCGCGCGGGCGTGAACCTTGCCGATACGGCCCGCGCCAAGAATGCCAAAGCGAACTGACATCATCTTCCTTTCCCGGCGCCTTGCGCGCCCTTGTCTGGGGTTACTCCGGGTAGGCCCCGGAAACGTTCTGATCGAAATCGACGATGGCCCCGGTCATCACGCCTGACCGTGGCCCCAGCATATAGGCCGCAAGGCCCGCGACGTGGTCAGGCTTGACCAGCATCCCGAAGGGCTGGCGTGCCTCTGCCTCGGCCAGCCAGCCGTCACCCGCACCGTGAAACCGCCGCTGGACGGCATCCTCGCCCGGCGTGTCCATCCAGCCGCAATTGATCCCGTTGACCCGGATACGATGCCCGGCCAGCGCGTTCGCCGCGTTCTTCGTCACATTCGCCAGCGCCGCCTTCGAGGCCGCGTAGGGCGCCAGGAAGGACTGCCCGCAATGGACCACCATCGACAGGATATTGACCGCCGCCGCCGGATGCCCGCCTTCGACCGCGCGTTGGGCAAGGCGCTGTAGCGCGAAGAACGGTCCGCGCGCATTCGCGGCCATGACCCGGTCCCAAAGGTCCGGCGTGGTGTCGAGGATCGAGCCGCGATCGGTCAGCGCGCCCGCGTTCACCAGCGCATCGACCCGCCCCATGGCCCCGGCGGCACGGTCGACCAGATCAATGACCGCCCGCGCATCGGCCAGATCGACGGCCATGAACGCCGCCCCCAGCCGCCGCGCCGCCGCCTGCCCCTTTTCGGCGTCGCGCCCGGCAAGGACCAGCCGGGTGCAACCCTCGGCCACCAGCCGCGCCGCGATGGTAAGGCCAAGCCCCTGGGTGCCGCCGATCACCAGCGCGGCGGTGTCGCGATGGGGTGCGTCGGTCATCCCGCCGCCTCGTATTCGGGCTGCGTCTTGGCGCCGGTGATATAGGCGACGACGTCCTGACCGTCGGTCTCTTCCTTGCGCAGGTTGGCGCAGATGCGGCCGCGCCGCCAGACGACGATCCGGTCGCAAAGATCCATCACCTGCCGCATGTTGTGGCTGATGAGGATCAGGGGTTCGCCCGCCTCTTTCAGCGTGCGGATGATGTTTTCCACCTGCGCGGTTTCCTGGACGCCAAGCGCCGCCGTGGGCTCATCCATGATCGTCAGCTTGGAATGAAAGGTCGCGGTGCGCGCGATGGCCACGCATTGCCGCTGACCGCCCGACATGTTCTCGATCGTGTTGCGGATGTTGGGGATCTTGACCCCGGTCCGTTCAAGCCCGCGCATCGTCGCCTCGCGCATCGCCTTGTAATCGAGGATGGAGAAGGGGCCGAGCCTGACCTTCACCTTCTCGCGCCCCAGAAACAGGTTGTCGGGAACGTCGAGATGATCGGCGAGCGCAAGGGTCTGGTAAACCGTCTCGATCCCGGCCTCGCGCGCCGCAAGCGGGCCGTCGAAATCGACATAGCGCCCGTCGAACCAGACCTTGCCGGATGTGCGCTGCTCCACCGCCGTGATCTGGCGCACGAAGGTGGACTTGCCCGCGCCGTTATCGCCCATGATGGCGACATGCTCGCCCTTGCGGATCTCGAAGTTGCAATCGACCAGCGCGTGAACGCCGCCGTAATGCTTGGTCAGCCCCTCGGTCCGCAGGATCACCTCGCCGGTCTGCGCGCCCGCCTGCGGGGCGGTCCGGTCCGTCGCCTTCGTCTGACTATCGCTTGCCATGGTCCCCTCCCCTACATCCGGGCCGCGTTGCGGCTCTGGCGCCATTGGTCAAGCACGACCGCGCCGACGATGATCGCGCCCTTCACCATCTCCTGGTAATAGGCGTCGAGCCTGAGAAAGGTGAAGCCAGAGATGATGACGCCGAAGATCAGCGCGCCCAGCACGGTGCCAAGCATCGACCCGCGCCCGCCTTGCAGCGACACGCCGCCGATCACCGCCATGGCGATGGCGTCAAGCTCATACATCTGGCCCATGCCGGCCTGCGCGGTCAGGTTCTTGGAACTCAGCACGATGGCCGCGATCGAGGCGAGCATCCCGGCGATGGCATAGATCAGCACCTTGTGCCGCGCGACCTTGATCCCCGACATCCGCGCCGCGTCCTCGTTCGAGCCGATGGCATAGGTGTGCTTGCCGTAGACGGTGTATTTCATCACGAAGTGAAACAGGATCGCCAGCGCGACGAAGATCGCGACCGGCATCATGCCCTTGCCGATGGCGGCATAGCTGTCGGTCGGGAAGGAAATCGGCTGCCCCTTGGACCACCACTTCGCCAGGCCCCGCGCCGTCACCATCATGCCAAGCGTGGCGATGAAGGGCGGGATGCGGGTATAGGCGATCAGAAGCCCGTTGATGACGCCCGCGACGATGCCGCAGATCAGGCCGACAACAATCGGCACGATGACCGGCAGATCGACAAGGCCAAGTTCGGGGAACATCGCCTTGGGGTTCGGGTTGCCGTTCACCGTCGCGACCTGCGCGAAGCTCATCGCGATCATGGCCGTGGCGCCGACGACGGAACCGGAACTCAGGTCGATGCCGCCGCTGATGATGACCTGCGTCACCCCCAGCGCGATGATGCCGACGATGGCGACCTGAAGAATGATGATCTTCAGGCGCGGTTCGTTGAACAGCGTGTCCACGTTGTCGCGGGTGTTGAAGAGAAAGCTGTCATGGATCAGAAGCCGGCCCAGGACCTCGAACACGACGATCATCAAGATCAGCGCGATCAGAACGCCCAGTTCCGGCGGGCGGGCGCGTTTGGAGGCATCGAAGGTCAGCCCTCCGACGCCATGCGTCGTCTCCGACATGGGTCTCTCCTCCTGTTCCGGCGGCGGGATTGGGGGCGGCCGGGTGGCCGCCTCCCCCCCTTGCTGTGGTTTCGGCTCAGTTCTTCGACAGGAACTGGTCGATATTGGCCGGGGTGACCAGCTGGAACGGGATGTAGACCTTGGTGTCCACCGCCTCGCCCTTCGACAGCTTCAGCGCCGCGTCAAGCGCGCCCGCGCCCTGACCGGCGGCATCCTGAAACACCGTCGCGTCCAGATCGCCCGCCTGCATCGCGGCCAGCGCGTCCTGCGTCGCATCGACCCCGCCGACGATCACGTCGGCCATGCTCATCCCGGCCGCCTTCATCGCCTGGATCGCGCCGATGGCCATCTCGTCATTGTTGGAGATCACGGCATCGAACGGCTCCCCGGTGGACAGCCAGTTGGTCATCAGGTCCTGCGCCTCGTCGCGCGACCAGTTGGCGGTCTGCTCTTGCAGGATGTTCAGCGTCACGCCGCATTCGCCCGACGCCATCACGTCATGGATATCGGCGGTCCGCTGCACGGCGGCCTGGTTGGACAGCTCACCCATCATGACATAGATGTTGGCCTCGGTCTTGCCCGCCTCGGACAGAAGGCGGCAGACCTCCTTGGTTTCAAGCGTGCCGGATTCGCGTTCATCGGACGCGACGAAGGCCTGATTGTCGGGCAGCGTGTCGACGTTGATCGGTTCGCGGTTGACATAGACAAGGGGAACGCCCGCCGCCGCCGCGGCATCCGACATCGCCTGCGTGGCCGAGGTATCGACCGGGTTGACGATGATCGCATCGACGCCGCTGGCGATGAAGTTGTTGATCTGGTCCAGCTGCTTGGCCACGTCGTTCTGCGCGTCCTCCACCTGGATATCGACGCCGTCCATGGCGTCGGCCTGCTCGATCATCCCGTTGCGCAGCACGGTCAGGAAATTGTCGTCGAACAGCGCCATCGACACGCCGATATTTTCGGCGGATGCGACCGTTCCCATCAGGGTTGCGGTCAGCGAGGCTGCAAGCAGCATCTTCTTCGTCATCTGGGTTCCTCCTCCCGAGGGTGTCGGTGTCCGGCGCACCGTGTTTTCTCTGCCGGAAAGCCCCGGAGATCCGGGCAGTCCCGCACTAGGCCGCAAGGGCCTTTACCTGCGCGGAGATAAACGCGAATGAGGCGCGAATGGCCGTCAGCGGATCGGGCAGCGCATGGACCGCGGGCGAGAAGCATTCATAGGAAAATGCCCCGTCATAGCCCGCCGCCAAAAGCGCCCGGATCTGTTCGATATTTCCCAGCCGGTCGCTTTCATCGACCAGCACGCGGTGTTCGTCCTCCATCTGGCCGATGGTCAGGCCGGGGTCCGTCACGGCAGAGATATGGACGATGCCGGTCTGGCCCGGATAAAGCGGCCCGCCACCTGCAAGGGTGTGGTGGAAGGTGTCGTGGACGATCCTGTAGACGCCGTTGGCGTCAAGCACGCCGATGGTCTCGACCAGTTCGGCCTTGCTGCGCAGCGAGGACCGGGCGAAGCCCAGCGGTTCGACCAGCGCGACCATGCCCGCATCCTCAAGCATCCCCCGCGCGCCTTTCAGCGCGACGCGCAGGTTGGCCTGACGTTCGCCATTGGCGGTGGCGGTGCCGTCGTTGCGCGGGATCAGGCTGATCGTTTCCCCCCCGGCGGCGGCGGCGATGGCGACAAGGGCGCGGACTTCATCGGCGATGGCGTCGGACCAGCTGTTGAACGGGTAGACCTGGCTGACGCCCAGTATCCGCAGCCCGCGATCGCGCGCCATGGCGCCTGCATCGGCGGCGGCGATGCCGTCGAAGATCGGGCGGCCCAGATCGTTGCGCACCTCGATGCCCGTGACACCAAGCGCCTGCGCGAGGTCAAGGAACGCCGCATAACCCAGCCCCGGCGCGGTCATCTGGTTCAGCGCGAATTTCATGTCGTTCCCCCCTGACGCGGCCGGTAGCCGGCTGGCCTGCATGTCGGGCGGGATACTGCGGATGGAGGGACGATTCCGTCAACGAGTCGGCCCGCTCTTTTCGTCATTAATGACGAAAACACATGCGCCTGAATGACGAAAAAACGTCACTCACAACATTTCGGCAAGCATCACGCGGGGTTCAAGGAAATGCTGCGATCCCGGCCCGCTATCGGGCTTCCCGGCCGCCGCGATCATGAATCCCAGCAGGTCGCGGCACAGCTCCCGCAAGGGGGTGGAGATGACCATGACGGCATAGCCATCCAGCAGCGCGGCGCGGCTTTCGCCGGTCAGTTCGTTGACGATCAGGGCGACCTTGCCGGGCGGGCGCGCCTCGCGCAGCGCGCGGATCGCACCCTCCATCCCGCCGCCCGCCACATAGATGCCGCGCAGATCGGCATGGCGGTTCAGAAGGTCCAGCGTCGCCTCATAGGTCACCTCGACCGTCTCAAGGTTCACCAGCGCCTCAAGCACCGTGAAGGCCGGGGCCGTCTCGCGCACGAAGGACCGGAACCCGACCTCGCGCAGATCATGCCCGTGCCAGCGGTTACCGCCGACAAAGATCGCCAGCTTGCCGGGCTGCGCCACCGTCCGCGTCATCATCCAGGCGGCCAGCCGCCCGATCTTCATGTTGTTGAGGCCAAGGTAGCTTTGCCGGATACCCTGCCCGAAATCGTTGAGAAGCGAAAAGACGGGGATATTCGCGCCGGTCAGGTCGCGCACCACCTGGTTCAGCTTCTGGTGATTGATCGCCACGGCGGCGACGGCATCGACCCGGCCGCGAAACTGCGCCATCGCGGCGGCGAATTCCTCGGGCGATTGCGAGGTGACATAGCGGATCAGCGGTCGGATGCGGACATCGCTGCGGGCTGCCGCCGCTGCCTCGATCTCACGCGCGAAGGTCTGGTAGAATTCATGCTTCTTCTTGATGAGAAGGAAGCCCAGCCGCAGTTCGGGAACCTGCTGGACCATGCGGAACTCAAGCAAGCCGCGCGCGTGATAGCCGACCTTGTCGGCGGCGCGGGCGATCTTGCGCAGCGTCTCTTCCCGCACGGTCGACCGGCCGTTCAGCGCGCGATCCACCGTCGCGACGCTTAACCCCGCCTCGCGGGCGACATCCTTCATGGTCGGCCGACGCGCCATTGCCCTTCCTGATCCCGATTGCGTGGCGCGACTATGATAGGTCCGGCCCGCGACCTCAAAGGGATATTGACCGGCGCGGCGTCAGCGCAGCGCCTCGGTCGCGATGGTGCGGGCAAGGTCGCGCACGATCAGGCCCCGCGCGGCGGCAATGTCGGCGGCGGTTCCCGCGCCCCCGATGGGAACGGTCAGGTCGAACAGACGCCCCCGGTTTCGCCCGCCCTCGGTCGCAACGAAATACTGCCCCGACAGGCGCAGCGCGCCGCCCGCATCGGCGACCATGTCGGCCACCCGCACCTCGATGGCGGCATCCGGGCCGGTGGTAAAGGGCCATGGCTCTGCCGCCACGCGGGCGCCGGTGATCCGGCTGAGGTAGCTGGACAGTTCCAGCGTCATCGCGCGCACCGGCTCATCCGCCCAGAGAAGCTTGGGGTTGCTGGTCAACGCACCACCCGCGTCACGGGTGAAGATCTCTTGCGATGAGGCATAGTCGGGCAGCGACAGGTCCCGCACGACGACTGACCCGAACGCAACGGCGACGTGATCCCCGGCCGGGGCCGTCGGCACCGCAAAGCGCTGTTCGGGACCGGCGAAGCAGGCGGACAGCAGGACGGTCACGGCCAGCAGCGGCAGGGGTCTGAGCGTTGTCATCATGTCACCGTCCCATCAAAAGCGAATTCGGTTTGCGTTCCAGCGCGCGGGCCAGCGACGATACCGCCTGGGCCGCGCGCTCCACCTCGCGGATCGCGGCGCGGGTGTCGCGGGCGATGCCCGCATTCGCCTGATACCCTTTCAGCGTCTCGCTGGCCTGCGCCAGCACGTCCTGCGCCTTCTGGATCACCGCGGGCAGCCCCTCGGTCGCCTTGGCGAATTTCTCGGCCGCGCCGCTGGCCGAGGAAAGCGCGCTGTTGGCGTTCTCGATCGCCCCGCCCTCACGGATCTGGGTCAGGATGGCGCGCATCTCATCCAGCGTCTTGTTCAGGTTGCCCGACAGCGCCTTGGTGTCGTCCGAGGCCAGAAGCCCGCGCGCATCCGTCACAAGGCCGTTGATATTGCCCGGCACCGCCCGCGCATCGTCGCCACTGATCAGCGCATTGGCGCTGGCCATCAGGTCGATGGCGTTGTTCAGAACCTCTTCGATGGGCAGGGCGTTGATCCGCTGGAAGACCCCCTCGGCGGTGGCGGAGACGTCGGAGATCTTGCTGTCCGTCGTCGGGATCACCGGGCTTGGCCCACCCGTCATGTCGATCGCGGCCTCCGCCACGCCGGGGACGGTGACCAGTTCCACGTTCAGCCCGCCGGTGAGGATAGAGGCCGACACCAGCCGGGCGCGCAGCCCTTCCTTCACCCGGTCGTTCAGAAACGCCAGGGCGTCCTCTGGCCCGCCGCCGCCTTCAAGGCCCAATCGCCCCGGCTGGATCGACAGCGTCGCGGCCAGCCGCACACGCTCGTCTCCGAAACGCTCGGAGTCGACGATACCGTTCAGCGCCGTCACCTTGCCGATGGTCAACCCGTTCAGCGTGACCAGCGCATCGGACGTCAGGCCCGCGACGTTATCCTGGAAAATCGCCGTCAGGTTCAGCGCCTCGCCTTCCTCACCGGCAAAGACGCTTGACCGCGCGCCGGCCTCGTCGGGGTAGACTGCAAAGACCGCGTTCTGGTTTACCGGCGTGCCGCCGGAGACGACGGTTTCGAACGTCACCCCGCCCGAGACGAGCGAGGCGATGGACTTGAAGTCGATGCTGGCGCCCCCCGGCCCGACCGAGAAGGAAAAGCCCGAGGCATCCCAGAACCGGGTGGAACTGTTGATAAGGCCGTCATGCGGCTTGAAGATCAGCGCCTCGGCCTCGGCCGTGGATCCGTCGTCTGAAATCCGGGTCTTGCCGATACGCCCGACCTCGATCCCGCGATAAAGGATCGGCGTGTTTTCGGTCAGCATCGTCTCCCCCGTCGCGCGCAGGGTCAGATAAAGCCCGTCGCGGCCCATCCGGTCCAGCGGCGCATCGGGCAGGCCGGTGAAATCCTGCTGCAAACCGTCGGGGGTGTCGTTCCAGATCCCCTCGATGAAGACGCCCGTCAGAACCGTATCCAGCCCCGAAACACCCTGCGTCGTCACCCGTGGCCGCACGATCCAGAACCGCGCGTCCTTGTCGACATAGTCGGCCACGTCCTTGTTCAGCCGGACGGTGACCAGCACATGCGACAGCCCCTTGGTGAAGCTGACGCTTTCGACAAGGCCCACCGTCACGTCGCGATAGCGCAGCTCCGTCTCGCCCGCGCGCACGCCTGACGCGCTGTCGAAGGTGATCGTGATCACCGGCCCGCGGTCGGCATAGCTTTGCCAGGCGACCCCCAGCACGATGGCCAGCGCCAGAAGCGGCACGATCCAGACGATCGAGACCCTTTCCAGTAGGCTCTTGCGGGCGCTTTTCACCGGCACTTTCGGAGCAGCAACCTGGTCAGGCATCGGCCCCCCTTCCCTTCCGGCGCTCGGCCCGATCCGCGTCCCAGATCAGGCGGCTGTCAAAGCTTTGCGCCGACAGCATGGTAAAGATCACCGACAGCGCGAAGAAAAGGCTTGCCCGTCCCGGCGTGATCGAGGCCAGCGCATGAAGCTGCACCAGCGACGACAGGATCGCGACGACGAAAACGTCGATCATCGACCAGCGGCCGATATATTCGACCACCTCGTAAAGCTGGTGCCGCCTTTCCCGCGACAGCCGCGCGCCGCGCGTCACGCCGATGGCCAGCCCGGCGACGGCAATGAACTTGCCGATCGGGATCAGGACGCTGGCGGCAAGGATGACGCCCGCAATCGCCCAGTTGCCGTGTTGGGCAAGCTCAACCGCGCCGCCGACGATGGTGTTGTCCTGCCGGATGAAAAGCGTCCGCGTCTCAAGCATCGGGTAGATATTCGCCGGAATGTAGCAGATCAGCCCGACGATCCACCACGCCCAGACCCGCTGAAGGCTGGTCGTGTCGCGTGAGGCAAGATGCTGACCGCAGCGCGCGCAGGCTTCCGTCCCCGCCGGCCAGACCCGCGTGCAGCGCGTGCAGGCCACCAGCCCCATCTCGCGCGCGGTTCTTATGTCTCCAGCGACTTCCATACCGAGTACCTGCACATGAGCGTATCCTGCACGACGATCATCACCACGAGAACGGCAAACATCCAGAACGCCGGACCGAAATTCACCTCGGCAAGATCGCTTATCTTGACCAGGGCCACCGCGCAACCAAGCGCGAAGATTTCCGCCATAGACCACGGCCCGAGCGATTCCGCAAAGCGGAAGGCAGCGCGCGCGCCGGGCGCTGCGGGCCGGTTGCGCACCACCGGCACCAGGACATAGATCAACAGCATCAGCCGCATCATCGGGACGACCACGATAAAACCCAGAACCGCCAGCGACAACGCCGCGAGCGGCCCGGAAAAGGCAAACGCGGCATCAAGGATCGAACTGTCGTTGTGAACGCCCCCCGCCCCGATGCGGAGGAAGGGAAAGACCGACGCCGCAACGATCAGGATCAGCACCGTCACGGCCATCGCGATCAACTGCTTGCCCGCCCGACGGCGCGGCGCGATCAGGACCGTGTGACACCGCGCGCAAACCGCCCGCTCGCGCGGCGCGGGTTCGACGATCTCATAGACGGCATCGCATTTCGGGCAGGCGATCAGCCGTTCAAGGTTCAGCCTATTCGTCGCCCCTTCGGCCATGCGCGACTCTCCCCCAAGCGTCAGGGGGCCAGAGTGCCGCGCCCGCGAAGGATGAACAAGGGCCGAGCGTGGGGCGGTCGCACGAAAGACCGCCGGGATTGAGGGTAGCAGGCCATGATGTTGCCGCCGAGGTATTCCAGAGCTTTCGTAGAGTAGTGTCTATTCCGCCGAAACAGAGCCTAAATTACCCCTGAAAGCCGCTCTTCCGTCTCGGGCAGGCGCTTCAGGCTTTCGGCGATGCGCGCGCGCCAGCGGGGGCCGCGCGACAGGGCGTCCTGATAGGCCTCGGCCAGTTCATCCGGGCGGTCCTCGGCCAGGACGGCAATCAGGAATTCGGCCTGCGCGCGGTCCTTGCGCGACTTCAACTGATCCGGCCCGCCCTTGCGTCGGTCGGCAACGATCAGCTTGTGGATCGCGAAGCGCTCTGGCCGCGGGATCTGGACCAGAACACCGTTGCGATAAAGTGCGATGGCGGGGATCGGGTCGGCGATCAGGAAGTTGAGGTAGTTCAGCGCCTGCGCGCTGACCCCCAGCGCCGGAAGCGGCCTGACGGTTTCTTCGCCGAAGGCAGGCGTCAGGAACTCAACCATCGTCTCGGAATGGCTCTGCCGCCATTTCCAGACCTGTTGATCGCCGATCCCCGGCAACGGATCGAATTTCAGCGCTGTCAGGATATCGGCGGGCGCTTCCTCAACCTTGTCGTCGAGGGCGACCGAGAGGCGTTCAAAGCTTGCCAGATCGATGTCGCCGGTCTGTGCCAGATCCTCATGGTCCATGCGAACGCCCAATTCGCCTTGATAGAGACTATATGCGGTGGTCCCGACCAGCGTCCCGCCCAGCCGAAACACCCCCGCGCGGGCGAAGGCCAGAAGCATGGACCCGGTTTCCCGATCCGTGGCGATGAACCCTTCGGCCCGCAGCGTCCGCGCCAGCCGTGTCATCCGGGCACGGCGCTGATCGGCCTCGGCCTTCAGGGCCTGCGCCTTATCCAACCGCGCGCGCAGGTCGTCACTCTCCTCGCCCAGATAGCGGCTTTTCATCTCGGTCCCGATGCGGAAACGTTCGTACAGATAGGTGCGCCCGTTGCGCTGGCGCGCCTCGATACTGCCCAAAAGGGCGGCGGCGCTTTCGTCGAGGTGAAGGCGCAGCAGGTCCTGATAGGCGACCACGGCGGGGCGGCTGTGCGCGGGGATCTGCATTGGCGTCCTTTCTGTGTGCATCATAAAATATATTGATGCACATAATCCGGCAAGTGTGCAGCAAATATTCTTTTGATACACGCGGCTCCCGTGGCCCGTCAGGCGATGACAGAGACACTTCTGACCGACGGCTCCACCGCCCGCAGCGCTGCAAGAAGCCTTTCGCGCAAATGCTGCTCGACATAGCGCGCATGAAACCGCGTCGGCGCGGCTAGGGTCAGGCTGCCTTCCTCCATCCCGACTTCGGTCAGCGGATGGAACCACGCGCCATAAACCGCCGCATCCTCCCCATGAAGCCGCGCCTGCGCGCCAGCCCAGAGTGTACCATCGGCGGCCGGTTGCGGCGCCGCGCGAAGCGGCACGACATTCGAGGCCCCCTCCCCTGCCCCGCTTTCGGCAGGCGCGACGCGGGCGATGAAATCCTGCCCGATATGGGGCCAGACAGGGCGCGTATCCTCCATCATTCGACCCAAATCCAGCCCGTAGACACTAACCCGCCCCCGCGCGCCCTGCCGTTTCAGGACCATCCAGCCAAGCGCGCGCAGCTTCGCCATCTCGCGTTTCACGGTGCGTTCGTCGACCGACCAGAGCTTTGCAATCTCCCCCTGCCCCATCGTTAGCTCATCGCGCTGCCAGTTGTAGCGCGTGGTGATCAGCGCCATGATCCGAAGCACCTGACGCTGCGCATGTTTGTCCTGCGCCAGGGCAAAGGCCATGAGGGCCGAGAGGATATCGTATTTCCGGGAAGCCGCTTCACGGCCGACCGGCCGGGGAAGCTGCATGGCGCTCTCCTGTCCCTTGCCCGTTCCGCTGTGGAACGGTGATTCTGCCTCGATCCAATGGGCCTTGTTGGCCTCTGAAGGTGAAAATCGTGTCAGCTCAACGCTCTTCACCGCTTATCGGCTATTTGCGTCCGGTTTTAGGATTCTGTCAAGGGCGCGGTGAGAGTGGGGGGTTTTTGACCCAAACCTATTTCGAAGAAAAAGGGTTTCAATGGTTATGGGGGGCGTCCTGGGTGTCCCTTATTAAGGTAATTATGTCCCCCAATATCGAGTGGGGCGTAATCTCATGTCCCGCAATATAGTCTCTGATCCGCGCTGCGGTCCCCATGGCGCCGGAGACCTCCGATTCGGCGCCAAAACCCTGTGCCGGGCCTGAAAAATGGCGCGGAGGCGGAACCTCTCCCTGACTATAACTTCGCTTTTGCAATTTTGGCAAATCCGGCGTATTTCGGAAATCAATAAGAATTTACGTCTAGAACGAGGAAGAGCATGTATACCCATGAGGACCTGGCACGGCTTCAGGCGCAATCGCTGAAGATGCAAAGCTGGATCAGGCAGCAGACTTTCAGCCCCGAGAATATCAAGACCCTGCGCCGCTTTTCATCCTGGGAAGTGTCGGAGCTGATCTTCCAGATCAACCAGTCCACCTTCCGTGGCCGCCTTGCCGCCGAGCCCGATCTGCCGGGTGGTGAGGTTGAACCCGACGGCCGTCAGCGCTGGTTCTCGCTGGATGAGATCAACGAACTGCGGCGGAAGATGAAGATCAACCGCAAGACGCTGATGCCGCCCCGCCCCGCGGGGAAACGCGCCTTCCGCGCTGCTGTGGCGAACTTCAAGGGCGGCGCCGGGAAATCCACTGTCGCGCTGCACCTCGCCCATGCCGCGGCGCTGGACGGCTACCGCGTGCTGGTGGTGGATTTCGACCCGCAAGCGACGCTGAGCCATTCGATGGGCCTGACCGACGTCGCCGAGGATTATACCGTCTGGGGCATCATGGCCCGCGACCTGATCCGCGAGACGGACCGGATGAACGCGGCGGCGTCCGGCGCGGCCTCCGGCACCACCCTGCCCCGCCGGCAGATCCCCGGCTCGATCCGCGATCTTGGCCTTGGGGAGTTGCGCCATGGCGACTTCATCAAGACCACGGCCTGGTCCACGATAGACATCATCCCGTCCTGCGCCAACGCGGCGTTCGTGGAATTCGCCAGCGCGCAGTACCGGCACCTGAACCCGGAATGGTCCTTCTTCGCCGCCGTCTCACGTTACCTCGACGGGCTTGGCGATGACGATTATGACCTCATCCTGTTCGATTGCCCGCCCGCCATCGGCTATCAGTCGATGAACGCGGTCTTCGCGGCCGACATGCTCTATATCCCCTCCGGCCCCGGTTACTGGGAATATGACAGCACCACCAGCTTCATCGGTCAGCTTGCCGAGGCGCTTGAGGATCTGTCGGGTTTCGGCGCGACCTTCCCCGCGGGGAAGATTTCGCTGCCCAAGGCCTTCGCCGATGTCCGCTTTCTGATGACGCGCTATGAGCCGGGCAATGACCTGCACCGTGCGATGTTCGAGGCCTTCCGTAAGGTTTTTGGGGAACATGTTGCCGAACACCCGATCGAGATGACGCGGGCGGTGGAGCAATCGGGCCGCTTCCTCTCGTCCGTCTATGAGATCGACTATCGCGAGATGACGCGGGAAACCTGGCGCCGGGCGCGGGCGAGTTTCGACCGCGCCTATGAGGAATTCAAGGGCAGCGTGATCGCCGCCTGGGACCGGATTTAAGGAGGGCGGACCATGACCAAGCGACGCCGGATGTTCGATATCGAGATGCCGTCTGAGGCCCCGCCGGAGGAGCCGCGGATCAGGACGCTGGGCGCCGAGGCCCCGGCGCGTCGTGGCCCGATGGCCGCCGCGATTGCGGAAACCGCCGGGGCAACCCGCGAAAGGCAAGAGGTCGAGGCGCGGATCCGGGCCGAGAATGACGCGCTGGCGCATGAGCATATGCGGCTGAAGCGCCTTGGCCTCGTGATCGAGATGGTGCCGCTCGACGCGATCGAGATGGTCAAGCTCGTCCGCGACCGCAAGCAGGGGCAGGATGAGGAGCTTGGCGAGCTTAAGGCCTCGATCCGGGAGCTTGGCCTGTCGAACCCGATCCGGCTTGAGGCGCGCGAGGATGGCCGGTTTGAACTGATCCAGGGCTACCGCCGCCTGTCGGCCTATCGGGAGCTTCTGGCAGAGACCGGCGATGCCGCGGCCTGGGGTGCGATCCCGGCGGCCGTCACGGCGGCAGGCGACGGGATCGAGGCGCTCTACCGCCGGATGGTGGATGAGAACCTGATCCGCAAGGACATCTCATTTGCCGAAATGGCGGCGCTGGCGATCGACTATGCCGGTGATGCGGAGACGGCCGTCGATGATGCCGACAAGGCGGTCGCGCTGCTGTTCAAGTCGGCCGGCTATCAGAAGCGCAGCTATATCCGCGCCTTCATTCCGCTTGTGCAGGAGGTGGGCGCGGACCTTCGTTTCGTCGAACAGATCCCGCGCGCGCTGGGTCTGGCCCTGGCGAAGCGGATCGCCGAGGGGGAGCCGGTCGGGGCCGAGGTGCGCGCGGGTCTGGCGGGTCTTGATGGCCGGACGGCGGTGGAGGAGATCGACGTGCTGCGGCGTGTGGCCGGGCAGGGCGACGAGGCGCCGGTCGCGCCGTCCACCGAACGCGCGGCGTCACCGAAGCGCCCGGCGAAGGCGAAGTCGAGCTTTCAGTTCGACCGGCCCGAGGGGCGGGGCAAATGCGTCGCCGCCGCCGGGCGGCTTGAGATCCGGCTGGAGCGGGACTTTACCACCATCGACCGGCGGCGGCTTGAGCGGGCGGTGAAGGCGATGTTCGATCAGCTGGACGGGTGAGCGAAACCTTCCCCGCGGGGAAGGTGTTGCGATGAGGGCGGGGCTTCGGTCCCGCCTTTTTCTTTGCGCTGACGGATCTTCCCCGCGGGGAAGGTTCTGCCCGGAGCGCGGGGGAAGTGGCGTCAGGCTGACCGCTTTTAGGGAGGGCGGATTTGGGGCTACGAGGCCCGTCGAATAAGGTTGCTTGAGTAATGCGCAAAATGGTCCAATAATGCTCATTATGAATAAGGCCGATCAACCAGCACGGGACACGACAGAGAACCCCGAAGACCGGGGCAGGGGGCCGTATGACCCCAGGGCAGAGGCGGCAGACGACCTGTGGTTCCTGCCAACTGTCGATGATGAGGCGGAGCCGGACTTCCTGCTTCCGGGGCCCCGCGCCGCGCAGCGGCCGCTTTTCGATCCGGCAGAGTGGCGCGCGGCGCAGGACCGGCTTTCGGGGCCGCTGGCCGAACTCGCGGTCGCTTTCGGGGCGCTTGATGAACGGTTGCGGGCCGGACCCGAAGGCTGGCGGCACCGGCTGGCGCTGATGGAGGTGGCCGATCTTGGCTGGTGGACCGGGGAGCGTATCGGGGCGGAGCGGTTGGCGCTTTGGCTTGGCACGCGGATCGGCGCGACGGGGGAGGACGCGCAGGCGCTGGCCCGTGCCGGATGGGCCGTGCGGCGGCTTTCGGGCGGGCCGGGGCCGGGCGATGGCGGCTGGGAACGCGGCCTCGGCGCGTTCCTTGGCCGGGTGGAGTCCTTCGGCGACGGGGCGACGGAAACCGTCTCTGATCTTGCCGAAATCATGGACGGGGCAGGGGGGCTGCACCCCGTCACAGCCGCAGCGGTCCTGTTTCACGCCTGGCGGATGCTGGGCGAAGGTCCGGCGCAGGATACCGAGGCGGCGGCGATGGCGGCGCGATACGGCGCGCGGATGGCGCGGCCGGGGCAGGGGGGGGCGCTTTTCCTGCCGCTGGCGCTGACGGGGCCGGGCGGGCTGCGCGCGACGGGCGCCATGCCGGAACGTCTGTCGCGCTGGATCGCGGGGGCGACGCAGGCCACGCTTGCCGCGCTTCTGCATCTGGACCGGATCAGGGACTGGCAGGCGGGCGCGCTTTCCGCGACGCGCGACCTTTCGGGGCGGACCCCGGCGCGATTGATCGAGGCGCTTTCGGCCTGGCCCATGCTGTCCGCGCCGATGGCGGAGGAGTTGACGGGCGCCTCACGCGCCGCCGTTCAGCGCAATCTGGACACGCTAACGGCGCGCGGATTGGTCCGCGAGGTGACCGGGCAGGGCCGCTATCGTGTCTGGGGCGCGAGCGTCTAGGCAGGGACCGCCGACACGCAGGTCGCGCCGAATTCCGCCGCCATAGTGTCGATTTCGGGTCGGCCCGCCATCAGGCAGGACCCGGTCGACAGCGCGTCGGCAAGCGCGGCGGAAGGGGCGGTGATGCTGATCCCCGTCCAGCGGGCCGGGGCAGGCTCCCCCGTCCTGGGGTCGAGGATATGGCCATAGCGCCCGTCCTGATCGAAGACCGTGCCAGTCGGGGCAGAGGTCGCCAGCGCGCGGTTGCTGATGTCCGTCGCGCCACCCTGCGCCAGCCGCACCGGCCATGCACCGCCGCCGGGCATCTGCCCCAGCGCGACGAATTCCCCGGTGTCGATCAGGATGTCCGTGAGCCCCTCGGCGGCCAGCAGCGCTGCCACGCGGTCCCCGATGAAGCCCTGCGCGATACCGTTCAACGTCAGCCCCATGCCGGGGGCCATGGTGATCGCGGCCTCATCCAGCCGCAGGTCGTCCCAGCCACCAAGATCCCGCACCGCCGCAAGCTCGGCCAGCGTCGGCCGGGTGCCAGCGGCGGCGCGTTCGGCCCAAAGCGCCCAGAGCGGCTGCACGGTCGGGTCGAAAGCGCCAGAGGAGGCACGGTGGACCGCGCCGGCCAGCGTCAGGCATTGCAAAAGCTCTGGCGGTGGCGCGTCCAGCCGACCCTCGGCGTTCAGCCGGGAGAGGGCGGAATCGGCTCTGAACAGGCTGAAAATCCCTTCCAGTCGGGCGATCTCTGCCGCGGCCCGCGCGGCGATAGCCCCGGCATACGGGTGGTCCAGCCGGATCGAGGCGCGGGCGCCAAGGGCGATGCCGGTCCAGACCCGCTTCGGCCCGGCAAGGGCGGCAGGCGCGGCAAGACCGGCGGTGGCGGCAGCGGTGATGGTCAGGAAACGGCGGCGGTTCATCATGGTTATCCTCCGATCTTGTCGGACAGCGCCTTGAGGCGGTTTGAGTAATCGGCGTCGCTGGTCCCGTCACCGGGCAGGGCAACGGGGGCGATCACGGCGCGGTCGGGGATCGCCGTCAGCGACATGACAGCGCCGCCGTTTTGGCTGGCAAAACCGGCGGCCTTGTCGAGATCGGCGAAGGGCACCAGTTCCGGCGCGCCCATACCGCCCTCTACCGTCGACCCGACGACGTAATGGGCGGTTTTCGCGTCGATCCAGTTCGCGGCGCCCGGCTGGGTCCAGGTGGCCCCCGGCGCGCCCATGTCGTTGACCCAGATGGCCAGGATCACGCCCTCCTGCTCGGGCAGGCGGCTATAGGCGACGGCATCGCGGACCTGGCTGAAGTAAAGCGGCTTGCCCGGATAGCCCTTCATATGGACCTGCGCCTTGGGGCCGTCATGTTCCAGAAGCTGCATCTGGCAGTAATGCCCGACCGATTCCTCGGTCAGCGGGACGGCGGAGATGTCCTGCGCCTCATCCTTGCAGGCGGTCAGCAGCAGGGCGCAGATCAGCAGCGCGCGTTTCATGGCGTCACCTTTCGGAATGCGGCCGTTGCCAGCGCCAGCGCGAGGACCGGCCAGACGAGGACCGAGGCGGCGGATTGCCAGATCGGGATGGCGTTCGCCGCCCCGGCGATGCCTGCGGCCGCCGAGGTCGCCTGCGAGGCGGCGAGGTTGTAAAGGCGGAAGGCGTCGGCCGGGTTGGCCAGCAGCGCGAAGGGGAAGGCCGTGGTGGTGAACCAGCCGTCGCCATTGGCCACGACGGCGGCCAGCAGCCCGAGGTCGTAAAGCACGACGGCGCCAAGCCAGAGCCCCATCGCCAGCCCCGCCGCGCCAGACGGCCGCCGGGCCAGCGACGAAAGCGCATAGCCCGCGCCAAGGAAGGTGGCGCCAAGCAGGATGGAACTCCACCCCAGCCGCCAGAGCGCGGGCAGGCCCTCGACGGAACCCGCATCGCTGCGGAACGCGGCGGCGGCGGCAAGGGCGAAGCCCACTGCGACCGCGATGGCCAGGACGGTGAGATGGGCAAGGAACTTGCCCAACAGGATCTCAACCCGCGCGACGGGGTAGGTGAGGAGAAGCGGCAGGGTGCCACGCTCGACCTCTCCGGCGACGGCATCGAAGCTCATCAACAGGGCCAGAAGCGGCACGAGGTAGACCGTCAGAGAGGTCAGCGAAGCGACCGTGACCGACAGGCGATCCACCCCCAGCTCCCCCGTGGGGGCAGAGCCTGCGGCGGACAGGACCAGCGCGAAAAGACCCATCAGGACGACGGCGATGGCCACCCAGCGGTTGCGCAGGCTGATCCTGAATTCGGAACGGGCGGTGGCGAGGATGCGGGTCATTGTCCGTCCCTCCGGCTGAAATGGCTATAGATATCCTCAAGGCTGGGCGGGACGACCTCGATATCGGCCACCTTGTCGCCGAAGCCCGCGATGCGGGCGAGGATCGGCAGTTTTTCGTCCTGCGCGCAGGTCAGGCGCAGGTCGCCCTCGACCCGGATGGCGCCGGGCAGGGCGGCGGCGAGTTCGGAGATATAACCGTTGCGCGCCGTGACCTGCATCGCGACCGGCAGGGCGGCGGTGCGGCGCAGGTCGGCCAGCGTCCCCATGGCCACCATCCGCCCGCCGGACAGGATCAAGATGCGGTCGGTGCGCGCCTCGACCTCGGTCAGCGCGTGGGAAGACAGGAGGATCGACGCGCCTTCGGCCGCCAGCCCGTCGAGAAGGGCGTAGAAATCGCGGCGCGAGACCGGATCGAGGCCCGAGGTCGGTTCGTCCAGCACCAGAAGCCGGGGCTTGCCGATCAGGGCCTGTGCCAGCCCGACGCGCTGCCGCATCCCCTTGGAATAGGTGCCGATGCGGCGGCGGGCGGCGGCGTGCAATCCGACCCGTTCCAGAAGATCCATCGCCAGTTTCGGGCTTTCACCGCGCAGCGACAGGTAATGGGCGATCTGCTCCTGCCCCGTCAGCGCCGGGTGAAAGGCCGCGTTTTCCGGCAGGTAGGCCACCTGCGCGCGCGCGGCGGGGGCGCCCGGCCTGCCGCCGCAGACCTCGACCGTGCCGCTGTCATAGGGGATCAGGCCAAGGATGATCTTCATCATCGTCGACTTGCCCGCGCCGTTATGGCCCAGAAGGGCCACGCGCTGCCCTGGCGCGATGTCCAGCGACACGGCGTCCAGCGCCTTTACCCCCGCGAAGGTCTTAGTGAGTGCCGAGATTTTCAACGTCAATGTCATCATGGTTTCCTTGCGCCCACCGGCCCGCCACCTCTGCCTCCATCGCGGCCACGTCTGGCGGCACGGGGATGGTCAGGGGGGACATCAGGGGGAATGAATCCAGCACGCCGCCGGGCAGCGTGGCGGGAAAGTTCTTCTGGCTCCACCGCACCAGCTGCACTGCCGGGGCGCCGGTCAGAAGGGCGGCGGCGGGCTGCGACCAGAGGATGTGGTCCATCAGGTCGTTGGGGCGGAACACGCCATCGGCGATGTCGTCGCCGTTCAGGTCAAAGGCGGGGTGATCGGACCAATAGTTGCCACGGCCCTCGAAACTCCATTCGACATGCTTGGTGCCGACATATTTCACCTGCTCGCGGTTGGCGATGAAGCTGTTTTCGGTCAGCACATTGCGTTCGGACCCGGCGGTGAAGTGGATGCCGATGCCGCAGCCTTCGAAGCGGTTGCGATAAATCAGGTTCTTGTGCGCGTTGTAGATGAAAAGACACTTTTGCGCCCCGCCACGCACCAGATTGCCGGAAATGTCGGCGTTGTTGGCGTAGTTCAGCATCACCCCGTTGGAGCGGTCGCCAAGCGACAGGTTGTCCTTCACCACGATCTTGTTGGAAAACATGATCGCAAAGCCAAGGTGGTTGCCGATGGAGATGTTGCCGGTCACCTCGCTATCGTTCGTGTACATGTAGTGAACGGCAAAGCGCAGGTCGCGGAAGAGGTTGTCGCGGAAGATGTCGTCGCGCGAGGCGTTGGCGAAGATGCCATCCCGGCCCCAGCGGACGGAGTTGTTGGCGACCAAGGCGCCGGGGCTGTTCCAGACATAGATGCCGTTGCCACGGTCGTTCATCTTGGGGTTGCGGGTGCCCTCGATCGTGTTGCCGGTGACTTGCGCATCCTTGCCGCCGTGAATGTCGATGCCATGCAGGTTGCCGATGACCCGGTTATCCTCAACCCTCGCGCGGTCGGCGCCCTTCAGGATCTTGATCCCGGCGTCGAGGTCCTGGCTGCTCAGCCCCGATCCGGTCACGCTCACGCCGCGCAGCGTCACGTCGGGTGCGGCGATGGTCACGGTCGTGCCGTTGCCCTCGCCATTGATCTCGGCCCCTTCCACGCCAATCAGGCTGAGCGGCCGGTCGATGGTGATTGCGCCGGAATAGAGACCTTTTTCAAGCGTCAGCACATCGCCGGGGGTGGCCCCGGCGATGGCCATTTGCAAGGCGCCCGGCCCCGGCGCGACCGCGACCTCCCCCGCCCAGGCGGGCAGGGAGAGGAGCAGGCTTGCGATCAGGGTCGGGAGCGTTTTCATCGTGTCAGGCGTTCCGCGGTTCGACGAACATCCGGCCGCGCATCTCCATGTGGAGTGCGTGGCAGAACCACTGGCAATAGTACCAGTAAACGCCCGGCTGGCCCGCGATGAAGGTGACGGAGCTTGTCGCCTGCGGCCCGATTTCCATCGCGACGCCATGGTTGCCCATGGTGAAGCCGTGGGTGAGGTCGTCGATGTCGTCAAGGTTGGTGACGCAGACCGTCACCTCATCGCCTTCCTTCACGGTAAAGCTTTCGATGGCGAATTGCGGCGCCTGGCTCGACATATAGACGCGCACCTTGTTGCCGTCGCGGATGACGGTGTCCTGGTAATCGTCCAGATCGACGCCGTCCGCCTCGGCCTGCTTGCGGGTTTCGGCCCACATGCGGTCCTGACGGTCCCAGACCGAGAGCGGGTTCACCTTCGAGGCATGCACGATGATCGAGTCATGCGGTTCGGCGAAGGTCGGGCCGTCATGCACCAGCGTCAGCTTGTCGCCGTCGATCAGGAAGACCTGCTCATTCTCGGGCTTCAGCGGGCCGACGTTCAGGAAGCGGTCCTTCGAGAACTTGTTCATCGTGATGTAGAACTTCGCCGACGCGTCCAGCGTCTCCCCCTCGGCGGTGGAGTTGTGGCCGGGCTGGTAGTGAACGTCCGCCTTGGTGACGATCGGGTCGACCTGTTCGCCGGCATAGGCCTTGATTGCCTTCTCGATGTCCCAGACCACCACCTGACTGTCGAGGAAGAGCGTCGTATAGGCACGCCCCTGACCGTCGAAGCAGGTGTGTAGGGGGCCAAGGCCCAGTTCCGGTTCGGCCACGACGACGGACCGCGGGTCGGCGCCGTTGTAGAACACGTCCTCAAGCTTGGTGACGTCGATCACCGAGACGGTGGGCGACAGCTTGCCGCCGATGCAGAGGTGAACCTTGTCCGGCGCCATGTTGCAGCCGTGCGGGTTGTTCGGCACCGGGATGTAGCGGACATAGTTCTTTTCGGAACCTTTCCGGCCGTCGATCACCTTGACGCCGTTCAGCTCGATGAAGTCGCCCGCCTCGATCCCCTTTTCGATCTCGGCGATGTTGTAGACGACGACATGGTCCATGTCGGCGGCCGTCATATCGGCCAGCGTCATCCCCATTTCCGAGTTGTAGGAGGTCGAGAAGGCATATTTGCCCTCATAATCGGCATCGGTGTTGTCGAGGTTGCCGGTCACCATGACCTGCCAGGCGACGGTCATGTCGTCGGCGTTGATGGCGGTGTAGAAGTTCACATACTGCGCCGGATCGTCAAGGATCTTGCCGTCATTGACCATCGGCACCTCATCCTCGCCATTGGCGAAGACATAGTTGGTGCGCGGCCATTTCTGCGGGCGCAGGCCGTGGATGCCCTTGGCGTTCGGGATCTCGATGATCTTGTCGGTTTTCATCACGTCGCAGCGCACCCGCGCGACGCGCGTGTTGGCCTTGTCGTTCATGAACAGGAAGCGCCCGTCGTAGCGGCCTTCGGTGAAGGACATGTGGACGTGGTGCAAATCGCCGTTGCGCGGGAATTCCAGCCCGTTGGCGGCAAGGAACTTCTTCGTCTTCTCGGTCAGACCCTCGGTCAGGATCTTGCGCGATTCGTTGGTGATACCCCAGCCGGTCGCGGAATCGATGTTGAACACCGGAACGCGCATCAGTTCGCGCATCGACGGGATGCCGAGGATGCGCATCTCGCCGGTCTGGCCCGAGGACCAGAAGCCGTAATATTCGTCAAGCTGGCCCGGCTCGACATTCGTTGCCTCGGCCGCGCGGGCTGCCGTGGTTCCGGCAAGCGTCGCCGCGCCAATGGCACCGCCGGTCACCAGTGCGCGTCCTCCGAGCGCCCCGGCAAGGGCGGCGCTGCCCGCAGTGGCGCCAAGCATTCCGCGTCGCGTGATGCCGGTCTTCGATCCCTCAGACATGATGTGTCCTTTCATTCAGCAGGTTGGGATTTGGGTGAGTTGGGATGCCCGGTCAGGTCGCGCGGCGCAGCCGAGCCCACGGTATCGCGGCGCTTCATCTTCTTGATGACGACCGGGCAGATGGTCTTGGATTGATAGAGAACCTGGCAATGCAGGCAGTTGACGCATTCGTTCGGGTTGATCTCACCCGTGGGGTGGATCGCCTGAACGGGGCATTGGTTGGCGCAGGACTGGCAGGGGTTGCCGCATTCGCGGTAGCGCTTCAGCCAGTCGAACATGCGCAGCCGCGCGGGGATCGCCAGCGCGGCCCCCAGCGGGCAGAGATAGCGGCAGTAGAAGCGTTCAACGAACAGACCCGCCATCAAAAGCGCCGCCGCATAGGCCACGAAGGGCCAGGCGCGGACGAATTTCAACACGATGGCGGTCTTGAACGGTTCCACCTCGGCCAGATGTTCCGCCTGCTCGATGCTCATCAGCGAGACGCCGAAAAGGCCAAGGAAGATCATGTACTTGACCGGCCAGAGGCGTTCGTGCAGGCCCCAGGGCAGGGTCCATTGCGGCACATGCAGTGCGCGGGCGATGCGGTTGGTCAGTTCCTGAAGCGCGCCGAACGGGCAAAGCCAGCCGCAATAGGCCCCGCGCCCCCAGAACAGAAGCGCCGCCGCGACCGCGAACCAGAGGATGAAGGTCAGCGGGTCAAGCAGGAAGGCCTGCCAGCTGAAGCCGCTGACGAAGGCCCCGAACAGCGCCATCAGGTTGACGACAGAGAGCTGCGCGTTGGCATACCAGCCAAGATAGACCAGCACGACCGTCAGGTAGGTCATGCGGAACCAGAAGAAGAGCCGCGCATTCCGCGTCGCGAAGCCCTGGAAGAAGAAGACGCCCGTCAGCACCAGTAGCAGCCCGGCGGTGACGGTGATGGCGGGTTTCTTGTCCTGCCAGATCCGTTTCCAAAGCGCCTGATGGGCGGCGGCCTCATCCTGATTGGCGACCTCGGCGGCAGCGTCGGGTGCCGCGGGAGCAGGGGCGACGGCCACGGCGCGCAGGTATTTTTCCGGCAGTTGATAGCCCAGATCGAAGGTGGTGAAGAGCTTTTCGATCGGCCCGACCTCTCGCTGCACCAGAAGCTGGATGCGGAAGGGTTTGGAGGGGTCGAACCCGCTGTCGGCGGGGATCTTGAACAGATCGGCCTCGGTGAAGGCGGGCGCGCCCTCGGCGGCAAGCGACACGATACGCTTGTGCATCCGGTCGCGGAAACGGACCGACACGTCGTCCTGGATCAGCACGATCCGGTCGAAGATGCCGCCGCGCACATAGCCCGAGCCCTTGAAGCTATAAAGGCCGCGCCCGACGATGGCGATGGCGTTTTCGCCCTCTTTCAGCCAGGTGGAAAGGTTCTTTGCCGTGGCCTCGCCCAGAAGCGCCCTGGCGATGGCGGGCTGCGAAACCAGTGCCGCCTGCATCTCGATAAACGTCGTCTCGGGCGCCTCGGTCAGCGCGCGTTCGGTGGCACGCGGGTCGCCAAGCGCCTCGAAGGCGGCATTGACCTGCCCGACGTCAAGCGCGAGGCGCCGCAGCGTGCCATCGCCTTCAAGCGTCATCCAGTCGGGTGCGGCCTCGGCATCGGGGTTCAGTTCGAATTTCGGGCCGCTGTCGGGCGCCGCGACGGCCAGCCCGCCAAGGCCAAGCGCGCGGGCCACCTTCAACCCGGCGCGGACGATGGAATCGTCGATCACCATCACCGTGACCGTCGCGCCCGAAATGATGTCGAGATCGTGGGAGGTGCCGCCCGATTCCGCCTCGGCGACAAGGTCAAGCCCGGCGTAATCGGCGGCCAGCGCCTTCATCTTGGCGTCGGGAATGCCGATCAGGACGATGGGTTCGGAGTGTTTGACAAGCTGGACGCCGATGACCTTGGCGTCCTTGTCGACGGCGACCATCGTGTGAATGGGCTTGCCCGAATAGCCCGTGGTCGACACGAAATCGGAGGTGATGAAGGCCCAGCCGATCGTCTCGCCGCCCTTCAGGACGGGGGCCACCGGCACGTCGTCGCGAATCGCGCCAAAGGCATCGGCTTCGGCGACCAGTTCGGCAGGGGCGGTATCGGCTAGGTACTTTGCCAGAACAGGCTCTGCGGCTGCGGAAATGGCCGCGAAGACCATGAAGACAAGCGAAAGGAAGAGGCGGAAAATCATCATGTGCGGGCTGTCGGTTGGGTCCGCCCGCAAAAGCGTTGCATCCCGTGATCGTCCTTGGTGGCGATGTCGGCGGTTTTGCCGGTCAGGGCCATATCAAGACGTTCACGGGCCGCGGGTGGAGGGCCTCGGGTTTCGGGGCGAAGGTGGGGACGGGCGGGCAGGGTGAGGGTGTTCACCCGCGCCTGAACCGTGTGGAAGGTCGCGTGGCGCACGGGCAGGCCGCGCGACGGGGACGTCAGAAGCGCGGTCGGGGCCAGACAATCGGGGCAGTTGGCGCAATCCTTCATCGGCGTGACGGGGTTGCCGTCCTGATCGAGGATGATGGTGGCAGAGCCACCCTCGGCGCAGATCACAAAGGCGGTGCCGTCGGGCGTTTTGGCGAAGGGCGCGGCCGCCGCCATGCCCGACAGCAGCAGCGCGACGGCCATCAGGATCACAAGGACGATGCCCTGCGCGCGGATCGCAGGGGCAGGGGTCACGCGGCTGCGTGGCGATCCCTTTCCGCCAATATGTGCTGGCCGCTGCATCTGGTATCCGACGATCCGTGGATGTTTCAGTTCACTCGCACGCACCTACCCCTGCGCAGGGCGCTGCCGCCTTGACCAAAGTCAGGCTTGGCGGCTGATCACGATGGGGGGAGTGTGCCATAGTCTCGTGGCGGGGGATAGGCGCGACGGGAAAAAGCTCCGCCGGTTGTGCCGGGCCGCCTATAGCATTTCGGGTTTATGTTGAATCAGAATTCGAACGAAATAAGTTCGAATTCTGATACTTGCGTTCTCAACGAAAACCCGAAACGCTTTAGCGGGGCGCGGCTGTTCCCTCACCCGACCATGCCGCGCCTGCGGGGCCGGAGAGGAAGCCGTCCGAAAGCGTGCCGCCCGGCACCATCGGGCGCAGCATCGCCGCAAGGTCGGCGCCGGAGATCTTGCCCGACAGACGGTCCGCATAGGCGCCGCAGATCGCGGCGAAATCGCGTGACTGGGGCGACAGTCTCAGGGCGGAGACGCCCGCGCCTTGCAGATCCTCGACCTTCAGCGCCATGCTGGCGGTGGACTGGCTCAGGGTCTGGACACCGTTCACGGTCAGGAACCTCTGGCCGTCCAGCGTGCCGACATCACGGCCGTCCGGGTCCTCGCCACAGACGAACTGGCAGCTGTCCTTGGCCCGGTCATGGAGCCGCGCGTGATAGCAGCGCGCGGAGATCGCCAGTGGCAGGCGGCCATGGCCCCAGACCTCGACCGGGACGCCTTCGTCGCGGCCCGCCTGCGCCAGAACGGCGACCGAATCGAGCGTCAGTTCCGGCGGCAGGCAGATGCGCCGCGCGCCGCGCCGGATCAGCCAGCGCAGCGTGCCTTCGTTATAGACATTGACCAGCGGTCCGACCCAGAAGGCCTGCCCCTCAGGGATGTGGATCAGCGCGGAAAGGTCGTTCACCTCGACCGGCAGGTCCAGGTCCATCAGATCGGCGGTCAGCTTGCGTTCGCGTTTCAGCGTGACAAGCGCCAGCGAGGTCAGCGCGACCTCTTTCCCGGCGGTCTGCAACGCCTCCACCGCCGCCGGGATCTCGTCGCGCCAGAAGGGCAGGCGCTTGGAACAGACGAGTTCGCCCAGGGACACCCGCGCGACCGGGCTGGCGGCAAGGTCGCGGTAGAAGGCGCGGATCGTCTCTGCTTCCCAGAAGAAGAAATTCGGGCCGACTGTCAGGTCCATGCCGTCACCTCCAGGTCTTGGCATAGGCGCCGGTGGTGGCCTTCTGCCCCTCGGTCAGCCGCGCCAGCATGGTTTCGGGCATGGGCCGGCCTGCTGCCTGCGCCTCGACCGCCGCGCGGAAGGCGCGCACGACCTGCGCGACATAGGCGCGGCTGCGCTGGCGCCCCTCGATCTTGAGGGCCGACACGCCTGCCTTGGCGAGTTCGGGGATCAGTTGCGTGGCATCAAGGCTGACCGGGTCCTCGAAGATATGGCCGGTCTGGCCGTCGGAGGTGAAGCAGCCCTTGCAGAGCGTGGGGTAGGGCGCGGGGGCGCCTTTTGGCGTGCGGTGGATGGTGAAACCGCCAAGACGGGCAGCAAGATCGCGGCCTTCCTCGGCATAGGCGACATGGCTCGCCGGTGAACAGACGCCGTTCATGTTGGGCGATTTCCCGGTGGCGTAGGAGGACAGCGAACAGCGCCCCTCGGCCATCACGCAAAGACCGCCAAAGACGAAGACCTCGGTTTCGACGTCGATCTCGCGGTTGATGGCGGCGATTTCCTGCACCGTCAGGACGCGCGGCAGGACCACGCGGCGCACGCCGAAAGCGCTGGCGTAAAGGTTGATCGCATCGGGATTGGCGGCGGCGGCCTGCACTGAAAGATGGCGGCGGAGCGCGGGGTGACGGTCGGCCGCGTGGGCCAGAAGGCCGATGTCGGCAAGGATCACCGCATCGGCCCCGGCGGCCTCGGCATTGGCCAGCGCGCGGTGCCAGAGCGGTTCGGCGCCCGCGCGCGGGAAGGTGTTGATCGCGACCAGAACCTTCGCGCCGCGCGCATGGGCGAAGGTGACCGCCTCGGCCATATCCTCGGGCGTGAAGTTCAGGCCGGGGAAGTTGCGGGCGTTGGTTTCGTCGGCAAAGCCGCAATAGACGGCATGGGCGCCCGCCTCGACAGCGGCGCGCAGCGCGGCGGGGGTGCCGGCGGGGCAGACCAGTTCCATCATGCGAAATCGTCCAGCCGGGTCATGCGGTGCAGCGTCAGGCCGGTCGCGCGTTCGGCCCCGGTCAAAAGCCCGCGCAAGGGCGTGGCGAGCGGGCCGGAAAGAGTGGCGAGTTCCTCGGCCAGGTCCAGTTCGGCATCGTCGATGGCGTTGCGCAGCGCCAGCACGGCGGCGGTGTCGCCCTCGACCGTCAGATCGCGCGAGAAGAAGAGCGCATCGCCATCCTCGGCCCCGTGCATCATGGCGAGGAAGGCCGACAGCGGCCCCGCGATTCGCGCGTCATGCGCGGGCGGGCGGGCGCGGCGATGGGCCGTCATGGCGGCATCGGCGGGATGCAGCAGCAAGAGCCAGGGCAGGTCCAACGGGTCGATCAGGAACCGATGCCCGCCATAGTCGCCCAGGCGCCGGGTCATCTCCGGGTGGGATTTCACCATGCGGCGGGTCACGGCGCCCAGAAACAGGCTGAGCGGCGGCAGGGGAAGCGGCAGGGCGGCCAGCCGCAGGGGGCGCGGCAGACGCGGCAGGGGTGCAGTCATGGATCGGTCCCGATACGGATACCCCATCCATAGGCGAAGGCGCCGGGGTCGGTATTGACATTAGTCAATTTGTTCGGGCTTTGGGGGCGCTATCGGGGCAGAAAAGGACCTTCCCCGATGCGCAGCCTTCCTGTCTTCGACGATCTCCGCGCCTTTCTCGGCTGGGCCGAGGCGGCGGGCGATCTGGCGCGGCTTTCGGCGCCGGTCGATCTGCGGCACGAGATGACGGCGGTGCAACTGGCCACGTTGCGCGCCGGGGGGCCGGTCCTGCGCTTCGATGCGGCCCGCAGGGATGGCCAGCGCGCCGGGATGCCGGTCATCGCGAACCTTTTCGGGACGCCCGCGCGGGTGGCGGCGGGGCTTGGCCTTGCGCCGGGTGAGGTGCCGGGGTTCGGGGAGTTCCTTGCCGCCCTGCGCAATCCGCCCCCGGTCGAGGGGATGCGCGACGCGCTGTCGAAATGGCCGATGTTGCGGGCGGCGCTGCAAACCCGGCCCAAGGTGTTGCGCCGGGGCGTGGCGCAGGAACGGGCGGCCCCGGCGGATATGTCGCTGATCCCGGCGCAGATCCCCTGGCCGGGTGACGCCGGGCCGCTCCTGACCTGGCCCGTGGTCGTGACCCGCCCGCACGGGTCCGAGGCGCGCCAGACCGGGCGCTACAATCTGGGCATCTACCGCGCGCAGGTCCTGTCCCCCGACCGGCTGATCCTGCGCTGGCTGGCCCATCGCGGGGGTGCTGCGCATCACCGGACATGGGCGCGGGCGAGCGAACCGATGCCGGTCGCCATCGCGCTTGGCGCCGATCCCGCCACCTTGCTGGCGGCAGCCCTTCCCCTGCCGGAAACTGTATCTGAGATGGCCTTTTCCGGTGTCCTGCGCGGCGCGCGGGCCGAGCTTGCGCCCGCCACCACGGTGCCGCTTCTGGTCCCTGCCAATGCGGAGATCATCCTGGAAGGCTGGGTCCATCCCGGTGAGGTCGCGCCGGAGGGGCCGTTCGGCGACCATACCGGCTATTACAACGCGGTAGAGCCGTTTCCGGTCATGCGGCTGAGTGCGATCACCCATCGCCGCGACCCGATCTACCTGACCACCGTCACCGGCCGCCCGCCCGATGAGCCATCGGTCATTGGTGAGGTGTTCAACACGCTCGCCCTGCCGATGATACGGGCGCAGATCCCCGAGGTGACCGACCTCTGGCTGCCGCCCGCGGCCTGTTCCTACCGCATGGCGGTGGTGCAGATCGACAAGCGCTATCCCGGTCAGGCGCGACGGGTGATGATGGCGCTTTGGGGGATGCTGGCGCAGTTCAGCTATACCAAGACGATCATCGTCGTCGACCGCGACATCGACCCGCGCAACTGGGACGATATCGCCTGGGCGATGGCGACGCGGATGGATGCTGCGCGCGACGTGATGCTGCTGGACGGCACGCCAATGGATTACCTCGACTTCGCCAGCCCGCACGAGGGGCTGGCGGGCAAGATGGGCATCGACGCCACCACCAAGATCGGGGCGGAGACGGTCCGCGACTGGGGGCAGGTGATGGCGCTTGACCCGGCGCATGTGGCGCGGGCGGAAAGCCTCCTTCGCGGGGTTCTGCCATGAGGCCGCGCGTCGTTCTTGGCGTTTCGGGGGCCTCTGGCGCCGCGCTCGCGCTGGATTGCGCGCGGGTCCTGACGGGGCAGGGGGCGGAGGTGGAGCTTGTCCTGTCCACCATGGCCGAACGCACGCTGGCGCTTGAGGTCGGGCCGGGCGCGGTGGACGCGCTGACGGCACTGGCGGCGCGGGTGCATGCCGTGACCGATCTGGGCGCCAGCATCGCCAGCGGATCCTACCCCGTCAGCGGCATGATTGTCGCGCCCTGTTCGATGCGCAGCCTTTCGGCCATTGCCCATGGTCTTGACGACACGCTTCTGACCCGCGCGGCATCCGTCCAGTTGAAGGAGCGGCGGCCGCTGATCCTTCTGGCGCGCGAGGCGCCGCTGACGCTGGCCCATCTGCGCAACATGACCGCCGCGACCGAGATGGGGGCGGTCGTCATGCCCCCGGTTCCCGCCTTCTACCTGCGCCCCGAAACCACGGCGCAGATCATCGCCCAGATCGCCGCGCGCGCCGTCGATCTTCTGCATCTTGCCGCCCCGGCTGCGCGCGCCTGGGACCCAAGCGAAGGAAACGCACCATGACCGATCTTGCACCCACCGCCATCGTCGGCGACATCGCCTCGGACCTGCCCGGCGCGGCCGAGGTCTTTCGCCGCGCCGGCATCAGCTTTTGTTGCGGCGGCAAGCTGTCACTGTCCGAGGCGGCCGCGAAGGCCGGGATCGCGGCCGGGGACCTGCTGGCCGAATTGCGCGCGCTGTCAGCCGCCGCCGGTCGCGACGCGCCGGAGGAGACCGTTCCGCTGATCGACCATATCCTGTCGCGCTATCACGAGACGCATCGCGAGGAACTGGACTGGTTGATCCCGCTGGCCCAGAAGGTCGAGACGGTGCATGGCGATCACGACGCGGCGCCGCTGGGCCTGACAAAGGCGCTGATCGCGCTGCGCGACGATCTGGAAAGCCATATGGCCAAGGAAGAGCAGGTCCTCTTCCCGATGATGCGGCAGGGCGGGCATCCGATGATCGTGCATCCCATCGCCGCGATGCGCCATGAGCATGACACCACGACCGACATGCTGCGCGCGGTGGAACATGTGACCCATTCCCTGACCTTGCCCGAGGGTGCCTGCCGGTCCTGGACGGCGCTTTACACCGGCCTTCGCAAGCTGACCGAGGATCTGGTGGCGCATATCCATCTGGAAAACGCGGTCCTGTTCCCGCGGTTCGAGGTGGCAGGCTGAGCGCGGCGCCGGATAAGGGCTTTTGGGGCGCGCCGCATCTGCCGCTGTTTCTGATGGCGGCGGTCTGGGCGGTGCTGGTGCCTTTGGTCTGGCTCATCCCCGACCTGTCGGACGATCCGGTCGGCTGGCACCGGCAGGAGCTGATCCTTGGCTTTGCCGGGGCGGCCATGGGGGGCTATCTGCTGACCGCGCTGCCCCATTGGCTGAAACAGGCGGGGGCGGGGGCGAAGGGTCCGGGGCGGCGGGCGGTGCAGGCGCTGGTGCTGGCATGGATCGCGGGGCGCATCGCGGCGGCGCAGCCGGGTGACGGGGCGCTGGTGCTGCTGGGGATCGCGGCCTATCCGGTGGCCCTTGCCCTTTCCCTTCTGATCCCGGTCCTGTCGGCGCGGCTCTGGCGGCGGTTGCCGATCGCGCTGGCGCCGGTTGGTTTGCTTGCGGTCGGCGTCGGGCTGCGGCTGGGCGGTGACGGGTTGGCCGCTGCGCTGGCCATGGCGCTGATCGTGGCGGTGGTCGGCGGCCGGATCGTGCCGGCCTTCCTTGCGTCCCGCGCCGCGCAGGCCACGCCGCTGCAGCGGGGGGCCTTGCCCGCAATGGCGCGGCTCGCGGACGCCGTCCTGGCGCTTGCGCTGGTCGGCCATCTTGCCGGGGTCGGGGACAGCGTGACCGGCGGGCTGCTGCTGGCCGCCGCTGCCGGGCAGGCGGCGCGGATGGGGCGCTGGCCGCTGGCGGCGGGGCTGGCCGGGGGGCAGGGCGATCTGCTGATGCTGGTCCTCGCCTGGGTGTGGCTGCCGGTCGGGCTGACCCTGACCGGGGCGGGGCTGATCCTGCCGGATGCGCTTGCGGGCCTTCCCCTGCCGACCGGGTTGCATGCGCTGACCATGGGGCTGATGGGCGGCATGATCCTGGCGGTGATGGCGCGGGCCTATATGCGCCGCGCGCCGGGGGCCTTGCGCGTGGGCGCGGGGCTGGCGCTGGCCTTCGCACTGGTCATGATTTCGACCCTGTTACGGCTGATTTTGTCCGCCACGCCGGTGGCGCTGAGCGTTCCGGCGGCGCTTTGGTGCCTTGGCTGGGCGGTCTTCACCCTCTGCGCGTTGCGGTCGATGGCGGGGCCAACACCGCACCCCGTCCTGAGCGCCGCGCGGGGTTATAGCATTTCGGGTTTACACTGACTCAGAATTCAAACTTGTTTCGCTCGAATTCTGATGCCTGGTTTCCAACGAGAACCCGAAACGCTTTAATCGTCGCTCAAACGGCCGTCGCGCAGGTGGATCAGACGGTCGAAACGGTCAAAGATCTTTTCGTCATGGGTGACGGTGATGATGCAGGCCTCCTGTTCCACCGCCAGCTTGCGCAGAAGGTCCATCACCAGTTGCGCGCGCTTGCTGTCGAGCGCGGCGGTCGGCTCATCCGCCAGAATGATCCGGGGGCGGTTGGCCAGCGCCCGCGCGATGGCGACGCGCTGCGCCTCCCCGCCCGAAAGAAGCGCGGGCTTCACCGGGGCGCGGTGGCCGACCTCAAGATAGTCGAGCAGCTCGCGCGACCGGGCGCGGCCCTCGGCGGGCGATTTGCCCGCAAGGTCGAGAACGACCGAGACATTCTCCTCCGCCGTCAGGAAGGGCAGGAGGTTATGCGCCTGAAAGATGAAACCGATCTTTTCGAGCCTAAGCCGCCTGAGATCGCCGCGCAGCCATTTGCCGTCGAAGACCGTTTCGCCATCCAGCGCGACCCGACCGGCGGACGGGGCAAGGATGCAGCCGATGATGTTCAGCAGCGTCGTCTTGCCCGATCCCGAGGGGCCGAGAAGGGCGATCACCTCACCGGCATGGACCTGAAGATCGACGGAGCGGAGCGCATCGACGCGCGTCTCCCCCTCGCCGAAATGCTTGGCCACGCCCGCGACGTCGACCAGAAGATCCCCCAGCGCCATGGCCTAGCTCCCCAACGCGGTGGCGGGATCGACCTTCATCGCCGCCCGCACCCCAAGTGCGGAGGCGGCAAGGCAGACCACGACGATGATGCCCGCCAGCACCATCGCGTTGAAGGGCTCAAGAACCACCCGGCGCGGGAAATTGTCCTTGACCAGCAGGATCAGCGCCAGCCCGATCCCCCAGCCCGACATGCCCAGAAGAAGCGCCTGCTGCACGATCAGCCCGATGATGGTGCGATCGGGCGCGCCGATCAGCTTCAGCGTCGCGATCTGCTTCAGCTTTTCCATCGTCATCGTGTAGATGATAAGCGCGATCACCACGGCCGAGACCGACAGGAGAATGCCGAGGAAAAGGCCGATCTGGCGCCGCGCCTTGTCCACGACCGAGGCGAGAAGGATGGTTTCCTGATCCGCCTGCGTGAGCGCGGAGAGGTGTTTCCACTGGCGCAGCGTGGCGGTCAGAAGGTCGACATCGGCGCCGGGTTTGACACGGACGATGATGGCCGCGACCGAGGCGGATTTGACCGGGTTCGCCCCGCGCGCGGCCTGCACCCGCTGATCGGCGGGGGACAGTTCGGTCTGAAGGCCCATCGCGTCGGACAGCGTCATGAAGACGGCCGGATCGCCGCCGGAGTTCATCGCGCCTTCGACAAGGCCCACGACGGTAAAGCGGTTGCGCCCCAGCCGGATCGTGTCGCCGGGGGTGAGGCCGGTCTTGCGGTCGGCGACCAGTTCGAAATGGCTGGTGCCGATGGCGCGGCCTTCGGCGATGCGCAGCGGCCCGCCGGGGCGCCCGGTCTCATATCCGATGACGTAAAGGCGCAGGGTCTTGCCGCCATGGGTCGCCTCGACCGTCTGGTAATTGATCGCGCCCGCCTCGGCCACGCCGGGCATCCGCGCCACCGCATCGCGGGTGTCGGCGGGGATGGAGGACGCCTCGGCAAAGGGGCCCTGGGTGCCGGATTCCACCACCCACATGTCGACGGCGGGGGCCTTTACCACCGCCAGCGCGTCAGAGACGAGGCCGTTATAGATCCCGATCATCGCAAGGACGACCGTCATCAGAAGGCCAAGACCGAAACAGGTCAGGATAAAGCGGAAAAGCCCGTGGCGGATGTCTTTCAGGGCGAGGTTCATGGCGCGGTTCCGATCCGGGCCAGCCGCCCCGTATCCGCGCCCTTGGGCGGCATCGCGACGATCTCTGCCCCGTCGGGCAGGCCCGCCGTCACCTCGACCCGGCCCCTGTCGTCGCGCGCGCCAAAGGACAGACCGGCGCGGCCAAGGCGGCCGTCCTGAACGATCCAGACCGTGCCGCGATGCCCGTCGAAGCCGTCGATGGCAAGTTCCGGCACCATCAGCGCCCGGTCGCGGGTGCCGGTCAGGATGCGGACCTCGGCCTGTTCGCCCAGATACATCGGCTGCGGGCAGTCGGTGCAGGTCAGCCAGACACGGCGTTCTTCGTTCACGCGGTCGCTTTCCAGACCGATCCGGGCGACGGTGCCATGGAATTCCCCTGCCGGTTGGGACCGCAGGCGGATCGTCCCCGGCTGGCCAAGGGCAAGCTGACCGGCGCGCTCTTCGTCGATATAGGCCTGAATCCAGACGGTTTCGGGGGCGATCAGGGTAAAGATCGGATCGCCGGCCCTGACGACGGTGCCGGGTTCGACATGGCGGGCGACGACGGTCGCGTCATAGGGTGCCTTCAGCCGGTGATGGGCCAGAAGCGTTTCCTCCATCATCAGTGCGGCGGCGGCATCTTCGCCCTGTGCCTTGATGACCGCCAGATCGGCATGGGCGACGGCAAGGTCGGCGCGGGCGACGTCTTCGTCACGCTGCGCCTCTTCCGCCCGCTGGGCGGAGGCGACATCCTGCCGGGCCAGCGCCTTTTGCCGGTCATTCGCCGCCACGCGCTGTGCCAGAACCGCCTGCGCCCGGTCCAGCGCCGCCGTGGATTTGGCCAGGCTCGCGGTGCTGGCGGCAACGGCGGCACGGGCGCGCAGTACGCGCGCTTCCTGTTCGCCCTGATGCAGGACGGCAAGCTCCTGCCCCTTGCGCACGGTATCGCCCGCGTCAACGTCCAGCGTTTCAAGCGTCGCGCCGACCTCGAAGCCCACGCGCGACAGGATGCGCGCCTCGACCGTGCCAAGGCCGTAGATGCGCAGCGGCACATCGGTTTCGGGGCTGACAACGCTTACCTCAAGCGGCCGTTCGGTCAGAAACAGCGCCCCGGCACCAAGGGCCAGGACGGCAACCGCGCCATAGATCAGGGATTTCCGCATGGTCTAATCCTTCCTTGCCGCAAGCAGGTGAAGCTGAACATCAAGCAGGCGCAGACCCTCATCCCGCAGGGGGAACCCACGCGCGCCCAGGGACCAGCGGATCGCGACGCCCTGCACCAGTGAGGACAGCAGCACCGCAATATCCGCCGCCAGAACGTCGTCCCGCAGCAGGTGGCGGTGCTGGGCCGCGTCGGCCTCGCGCACGATATGGCCGTGAAAGGCGGTGAGGAGGTTGCGAAAGGCCGCGCGCAGGTCGGCATTCTCGACGTTCAATTCGCGCGAGAAGAGCAGCATCGGCAGGGCGGGCGACGCCGCGATCCGGTCCAGCTGCGCGGTGACAAGCGCTTTCAGCCGTGTGACGGGGTCGTCCGATTGCGCCAGCGCCTCCGCCCAGGCGGCAGAGAGCGTTTCGGCCACATGATCGGCGGTCGCGCCCCACATGTCCGCTTTCGTGGGAAAGTGCCGAAAAAGGGCCGCCTGCGTCACCCCGACCGCCTTGGCCACGGCCCCGGTGGTGACACGGTCCGGCCCGATGCGGTCGGCCAGATCAATGACCTTCGCCACGATCTCGGCCTTTCTGAGGTCTGCGGGTTTTCTCATCGTCGGCATTCAGTAAGTGAGCAGTCACTTACTTATCACGACAAATGCATAAGTCAAGGGCGCGCCCGTCACGGCGCGCCCTGGGACGACGTTTCAATGTCGGCTCGGCCGGGTGGGGTCAGTACCACATGTCCGGCACGGACGCCTTGCGGCGGGCGATGAAGTCCTGCAACGCCTCATCGGTGCCTTCGTCCATCGCGGGGGCCTCATACTCGGCCAGGGTCTTTTTCCACTGAAGGTTCGCGCGCAGGGCGGAATCGAAGGTGCCCTTTTCGCTCCACGTTTCCCAGGGCTGGTCGTCGTTCAGGGTGCTTTCCCAATAGGCCGTCTCATAATGGCGCAGCGTGTGCTGGGTGGAGAAGAGGTGTTGCCCCGGCCCAAGTTCCGCGAGCGCGTCAAAGCCCAGCGTGTCGTCGTTCACCTCCATCCCGTCGAGATAGGCGTGAAGCGCGCCGCACATGTCCATGTCCATGACCATCTTCTCATAGGACATCGACAAAAGCCCGTCGAGGAACCCGGCGGAGTGCAGGACATAGTTGGTTCCGCCCTGGATCGCCGACATCATCGACATCATGGATTGCTGCATCGCCTGCCCGTCGGGCAGTTTCGAGGTGCTGAAATTCCCCGCGCAGCGCAGTGGCAGGTTCAGCCGCCGCGCCAGTTGCCCCATCACCAGCGATCCGATGGCGGGTTCCGGCGTCCCGAAGGTGGGTGAGCCGGTCCTGAGCGACATGGAGGAGAAGAAGCTGGCCAGAATGGCAGGCGCGCCCGGCCGCACAAGCTGTGTCAGCGCGCAGGAGGCCAGGGATTCCGCCAGCCCCTGCGCCACCGATCCCGCCATGGTCAGCGGCGACACCGCACCGCCCAGCAGGAAAGGCAGGTGGATGGAGCCCTGACCGGCGGCGGCATAGGTGCGGATACCGGCCGTCGTCACACCGTCCAGCACCAGCGGCGAGGTTGTGTTGAAGTTGCCCATGATGACGCAGTTCTGATCGACAAAATCGGCGCCGAAAAGGATGCGGCACATCTCTACACTGTCGGCGGCGCGTTCGGCTGCGGTGATCGACCCAAGGAAGGCGCGGTCGGAATAGCGCATATGGGCATAGACCATGTCCAGATGGCGCTTGTTCACGGCAACGTCCGTCGGCTCACACACCGTGCCGCCGGAATGGTGCAGCCAGGGCGAGGACTGGGCAAGCTTCACGAAGTTGCGGAAATCCTCGATCGTGCCGTAGCGGCGGCCCTGATCGAGGTCCATCACGAAGGGCGACCCGTAAGAGGGCGCGAAAACCACGTTCCTGCCGCCGATCTGGACGTTGTTCGCAGGGTTGCGGGCGTGCTGGGTGAACTCTGCCGGGGCGGTCTTGAGGATCTCGCGCAGCATTCCCGGCTCAAAGCTCAGCGTCCAGATGTCGTCGGCCTTCGCGGTGACCTTGGCGCCGGCCTTGCGGTAAAGTTCCATCGCCTCGGCATCGTCGCGCAGTTCGATCCCGATTTCGGCGAGGATGCGTTCGGCGGTTTGCTCGATCTTCTCAAGGCTTTCCTCGGAGAGGATATCATAGGTGGGAATGTTGCGGACGATATAGGGCCGCCCCTGATCCTGCGCGCCTTGCGACCGGCGTTCGCGCCGCGCGCCCCGGCCGCCGCGTTTGGTTGTCGCCCCGGATGTTGCGAGTGCTGCTTCGGCCGTCATGGTCCCCTCCATAAATCAGCGGGTAGGGTAGGGCGTGTTCAGCCGCAAGTAACGCTGGAAAAGTTTCATGGACTTGATAAGGAGAATTCATGGATACGCTGCGCCGCCTTGTTCCCTCCGTCAACGCCCTGATCGTGTTCGAAGCCGCCGGTCGGCTGATGAGCTTCAGTGCCGCGGGGCGGGAGCTGAAGATGACGCAGGCGGCGGTGTCCTATGCCATCGCGCGGCTGGAGGACCAACTGGGCGTGCCGCTTTTCCTGCGCGAACACCGCCGCGTGCGGCTGTCGGAGGCGGGGGAAAAGTTTCACGCCGATGTCTCGCTTGGCCTGTCGCATATCCAGCGTTCGGCCCAAAGCTTGCGGGCGGTCGCGACCGGCAGCCATGTGACGCTGGCCTGTTCGACAGCCTTCGCGGCGTTCTGGATGGTGCCGCGCATGCAGGCCTTCCGTGAGGACCTTCCCGACATCGACCTGCGCATCCAGACGGCCGACCGCGATCTTGACCTGCGGGGCGAGGGCGCGTCCCTGGGCATCCGCGGCGGCGACCCGGAGGACTGGCCCCAATACGCCTCGGCGGTTCTGGCGCCCGAGGTGATCTATCCCGTCGCGGGGCCAAGCTATCTGACCCAGTTCGACCGGCCCGTGACGGCCGAGGATGTCCTGTCGCACCGCCTGATCCATCTTGAGGAACCGTTCCGTACCGCGACGACCTGGGCGGAGTGGTTTGCGGCGCAAGGCATCGCGGGCAGGCGGGTGCCACGGGGCTTGCAGATCAACGATTACGTTCTGGTCATCCAGTCGGTGATCGAAGGCCAGGGGATCGCGCTTGGCTGGCACCACCTGGTCGACCGGCTGGTCGCCAAGGGGGTCCTTGTCCGGCTGAGCGGCGATGCGCTGCGGACCGGCAAGGCCTTCCATGTGGTCTGGCCCAGGGATCGACCGCTTTCCCCCGCCGCCGCGCAGGTGCGCGACTGGCTGACGGCGCGGGGCCTGCGGTAGGGGGGCGTGCAGGGGAAGATACGGCATCGACGGCCCCCGGGTGGGGGCGACGCGACGCGCGGTCGTGACGTCGCCCTGCGTGGTCCAGTTTCGATCCGCGCCCCCGGGTGGGGGCGACTCG
>NZ_PVEP01000005.1 GCF_002973535.1 Albidovulum denitrificans | reverse complement strand
AGCGATCGCGGAAGCCAGTATTGCTCGGTGGACTATCAGGCCGAACTCAGAAAGCGCAGCATCCTGATCTCGATGAGCGGCAAGGGGAACTGCTACGACAACGCGATGGTCGAGACGTTCTTCAAGACCATCAAGTCGGAGCTGGTCTGGCCAGTCGCATGGCAAACACGCCAGCAGGCCGAAAATGCCATCGCCAGATACATCGACGGGTTCTATAACCCCGTCAGACGACATTCATCGCTCGGCTACCAAAGCCCCATCGCCTTCGAGAGAAAGGCCCGTGAAGTGAGCTAAACGCTCTCCACAAAAGCCGGGCAAGTCCACGGATCTCTTGTTCCAAGATGAAGTCGAGGCCGTCAGGGCGTCATATTCGCCGTCATCCATCTGCAACTCGATCAAACCGACCCCGTATTTTTCAGCATATCGCAAGAGTTCGCTTTTCAACTCGTTCGCAATATCACTACGAGATCGGTACACAAAATAGACACGCTCTGAGATACGCTTATGCGAAACCGCCTCAAAGAAGAAATATCTCCAATTCGAGAGAGATGTCTTCACTTCCAGCGTAGTAATCTCAACGTCGAAAAACCCCAACTCCTCAACAATATTTAGACCAACAATGTCGGGGTTTGACCAAACTCCGCCAGACTTTCGATTGGCGATGTCGCTTGAAATTCGTTCTACCGGCTTGTTAAGGCGCAACCAGTCTACAACAACCGGCCAAAGATGCTTTTCAAGCGTCTTCTCCTTCTTGGTCTCAATCGGAACTGTACCGTCAGACCCATTGAACGATTCTGGCTCCCCAAGAAAGTAACCGCCACGGCGCCCTTTCCGGCTCTTTATTAGACTATCGGCCGGATGCGTCGCCTGGAGCAGAGCACGATATATCAAATACCCCACCAGAGGTTCTTGCAAACCTTCGGAGACCTTATCAACCAAAACCGACGAACTCATGGGCTCGGCTTCTGATGTCCCAGACAGAACTTTAACTGCTACTCGATAGACTTCCTTATTTTCCACCCCATCGGGAACAGTCTGTTCAGCTTCGGCCGGCAGCGCCGCTCTCTTCACCATCCTCACCCATCCATCTTCAACGCCGAAATAAACGCCGACTGCGGGATCTCCACCTTCCCGAACTGGCGCATCTTCTTCTTGCCCGCCTTCTGCTTGTCCAGAAGCTTCCGCTTCCGCGTGGCGTCGCCGCCGTAGCACTTGGCGGTCACGTCCTTCCTTAGCGCGGCGATGGTCTCTCGCGCGATCACGCGGCCACCGATGGCGGCCTGGATCGGGATCTTGAACATGTGGCGCGGGATCAGGTCCTTCAGCTTCTCGCACATCATCCGGCCGCGGCTTTCGGCCCGGTCGCGGTGGACCATGATCGACAGGGCGTCCACAGGCTCGTCATTCACAAGGATCGACATCTTGACCAGCGTATCCTCGCGATATTCGGAAATCTGGTAATCGAAGCTGGCATAGCCCTTGGTGACGGATTTCAGCCGGTCGTAGAAGTCGAAGACGACCTCGGCCAGCGGCAGGTCATAGACGACCATGGCGCGCGACCCGGCATAGGTCAGGTCCATCTGGATGCCGCGCCGGTCCTGGCAAAGCTTCAAGACGTCGCCGAGATAGTCGTCGGGGACCATGATCGTAGCCTTGATGCGCGGCTCCTCGATGTGGTCGATATAGGTCAGGTCCGGCATGTCGGCGGGGTTGTGCAGGTCGCGCACCTCGCCGTCCTTCATGTGCAGGTGGAAGACGACCGAAGGCGCGGTGGTGATAAGGTCGAGATCGTATTCCCGTTCCAGCCGGTCGCGGATCACCTCAAGATGCAGGAGGCCAAGGAACCCGCAGCGGAAGCCAAAGCCGAGGGCGGCCGATGTCTCCATCTCATAGCTGAAGGAGGCGTCGTTGAGGGCGAGCTTCTCGATGGCGTCCCTGAGCGCCTCGAAATCGTTGGCATCGACGGGGAAGAGACCGCAGAAGACGACCGGCTGGGCGGGCTTGAAGCCCGGAAGCGCCTTGTCGGTGCCGCGTTTTTCATGGGTGATGGTGTCGCCGACGCGGGTATCGCGGACCTGCTTGATCGAGGCGGTGAAGACGCCGATTTCACCGGGGCCAAGCTCGGCGATATCGACCATCTTGGGCTTCAGCACGGAAAGCTTGTCGATGCCGTAAACGGCGCCGGTCTGCATCATCTTGATGCGGTCGCCCTTGCGGATCACGCCGTCCATGACGCGGATCATGACGACGACGCCAAGGTAGCTGTCATACCAGCTATCGACCAGCATCGCCTTGAGGGGCGCGGTGCGGTCGCCCTTGGGCGCGGGCAGCTTGTGAACGATGGCCTCAAGCACCTCGGGGATGCCGAGGCCGGTCTTGGCCGAAATCGGGATCGCCTCGGACGCGTCGATGCCGATCACGTCCTCGATCTGCGCCTTGACCTGATCGGGTTCGGCGGCGGGCAGGTCGATCTTGTTGAGGACCGGGACGATCTCGTGATCCGCGTCGATGGCCTGATAGACGTTGGCAAGCGTCTGCGCCTCTACCCCCTGCGTGGCGTCGACCACGAGAAGGGAGCCTTCGACGGCGCGCATCGACCGGCTGACCTCATAGCCGAAGTCGACATGGCCCGGCGTGTCGATCAGGTTCAGCACATAGGTCTTGCCGTCCTTCGCCGGATAGTCGATCCGCACGGTGTTGGCCTTGATCGTGATGCCACGCTCGCGCTCGATATCCATCGAGTCGAGAAGCTGGGCCTTCATCTCGCGTTCGGCCACGGTGCCGGTCAGCTGGATCAGCCGGTCGGCCAGCGTGGATTTGCCGTGGTCGATATGCGCCACGATGGAGAAGTTACGGATCTGCGAAAGCTCGGTCATGATTGCGGGGATATGCGCGGGATTTGCAGGCCGGTCAATGGGGCGTGAGGGGGCGATCCGTGCTAGGATAGGCGTAGAAACGGATAAGGGGGCCGGGAATGCGCCAGATCGCCTGTCATGTCCGCGTCACCGGCCATGTGCAGGGCGTGGCCTATCGCGCCTGGTGCCGGGGGGCGGCGACCGCGCGGGGGCTGCGCGGCTGGGTCAGGAACCGCGATGACGGCTCGGTCGAGGCGGTGATCGCGGGGCCGGAAGAGGCGGTGGAGGCAATGCTGACCGCGATGGGCGAAGGGCCGGGCGCCGCGCAGGTCACCGATGTCTGGTCCGACCCGGTCGATCCGGGCGGCGTCGCGCCGGGGTTCGAGATCAGGCGCTGACCCTGACCGGCAGGACCTGCCGCCGGACCATCGTCCGCAGCGCGAAACTGGACCGCATCGACCGGATGCCGGGAACCCGCATCAGCTTGTCCTCCAGGAAACGGTCGAAATCGGTCAGGTCGGCGGCGACCACCCGCATCAGGATGTCGCGCGTGCCGGTCATCAGGTGGCATTCCATCACCCTGTCGAACCCGCGCACGGCGCGTTCGAAGGTGTCGATGGCATCCTTCGACTGGCTCTCAAGCTCCACCTGGATGAAGACCGAGACGGGAAAACCGATCCGCGCCTGATCGACACGGGCGGAATAGCCCTCGATCACGCCCTCTGCCTCAAGCCGGGCAAGGCGGCGCGCGCAGGGCGTGGGCGACAACCCGACGGCGGCGGCAAGGTCGGTCACCGTCTGCCGTCCGTCACGCTGAAGGGCGGACAGCAGCCGTGCGTCGATGGCATCCATGGGGGAAACTCCCGAAATCCGGTTCGATGTTGGAGATATACTCCAATCCGAACGCATATGACGAGCATCTTCGCCGGAAACCCGCATCTTCGTGGTGATACCCTCTTCCTTACCGGAAGCAGGGAGGGTTTCATGGACATCACCGCCGTCGCCGCGAAAGGGCATGAGGAGGTCTATCGCATCAGCGATCCCGAAGCGGGGCTGACCGGCTTCATCGCCATTCATTCCACGGTGCTGGGTCCGGCTGCGGGCGGCCTCAGGATGCGGGTCTATGGCAGCGAGGGCGAGGCGCTTGAGGACGCGCTGCGCCTGTCACGGGGGATGAGCCTGAAGAACGCGGCCGCCGGGCTGCCGCTTGGCGGCGGCAAGGCGGTGATCATGGGCGATCCGGCCCGCGACAAGACACCCGAGCTGCTGAAGGCGATGGGCCGGGCCGTCGAAACCCTGAACGGCCGCTACTGGACCGCCGAGGACATGGGCATGGGGCCGGGCGACATGGCGGTCATCGCGGCCGAAACCGCCTATGTCGCGGGCCTTGCCGGGGGCGCCTATGCCAGCGGCGACCCCTCCCCCGTCACCGCGCGCGGCGTCTTCAATGCGATCCGCCTGTCGGCGGCGGACCGGCTGGGATCGCCCGACCTTCACGGGCGGCGCGTGGCGCTTCAGGGGCTGGGCCATGTCGGCAGTCACCTGGCAGCGCTTCTCCACGCCGCCGGGGCGCGGCTGATCGTCAGCGACATCGACCCCGCCCGCACCGCGCGTGCCGCCGACACCATGGGGGCAAAGGTCGTGGCGGGGACGGACATCCACCGGGCAGAGGCCGACATCTTCGCCCCCTGCGCCATCGGCGCGATCCTGAACGCCACCACCGTGCCGGAGATCCGCGCCAGCATCGTCGCCGGGGCCGCCAACAATCAACTGGCCACGCCCGAGGACGGGCTGGCCCTGCACCGCCGCGCCATCCTTTACGCCCCCGATTTCGTCGCCAATGGCGGCGGCATCATCAATGTCGCGACCGAGATCCTGCGGATCGCCGACCGCCAGTGCTTTGTCGAGGACAAGCTCGCCGCGCTTGAGGCGACGCTGGGCGCGATCTACCGCACCGCACGGCGCGACGCCCGCGCGCCCAGCGCGGTGGCCGAAGAGGTCGCGGGCGAAAAGCTGCGCCGGAACGCGGCCTGAGGTCGCCCCACAACCGGAACGATTGCGCGGGCGCGCGTCCCCCGGCATACTCCGCCGCCAAGAGGGGCCGCGCGAACGGTCCCCGGTTCGGGAATGGAACGGAGGATGCCATGCGCGCCATGCTTGCGCTTGCGGGGTGTTTCACGATTTTCGCAGGGTTTGCGGCAGCCGGGCCGGTTGGCTCCGCCTGTCTTCAATCGGGTCGCGGGGCGAATCCGCCGCTTTGCGCCTGTATCCAGAATGCGGCCAACATGACGCTGAGCGGCCCGGATCAGAAACTCGCGGCCCGGCTCTTCACCAACCCCGAGAAGGCGGAAGAAATCCGGGTCTCGGACTCGGCCCGCAACCGCGCCTTCTGGGAACGCTATCAGGGCTTCGCCTCGGCCGCCGGGACACTTTGCGGCGGTTGAGGTACAGATAGACCATCATGGCAAATACCCGCGAGGAGTCTGGGCGGCAGCTCGAAAAATGGGGCGGCGTCCTCGCTTCGAGCAAATACGCTTGGCCGTTGTCGAACTCGCGAACCTCGGCGGCACGTTTTCCATCCAAACTATAGAGTATGGATACAACGCGGTACCCAGATCTCTCATTCATTAATCTCCTTGCACGGTTTTTCAAACCATTCGCGATCATAAAACCGCTGCACCCAACGTAAGTTATCCTCGGCTCTGTCCCCAGGCGATGTGCTAAATACAGTATGCCGTTTGAGTGCCGCTGGAATTTCGCCGGATGCGGGGCGCATGCGCTGACCCATTTCGAAGTAAAGGGGCAAAAGCGCATCATCAACGCCCGCCTCGCCGGTAATTGGCCGATCCCCTAGCTGGAAGAGAAGTCCGTAAGGTCCTTCCTCCCAGGTGATCGCACTGTCCAGCCCGTCGGTGAGCGCCGCCTTGCCCCCCATGGCCGCCAGCAGCGGCTCCTGGATCAGGGTCAGCCAGTTGATGCCGACAGCCCAGAAATTCTTCACGATATCGTTGTTACGCACCTGCGAGGAAGACCAGGTCCGGTTGTAATCCTTGCACAGATCGAGCACCGGGTATTTGCAGGCAACCGGGTAGACTGCCTCCTCACTAGGATGTGGCCAATCGAGCGTATCCGTCAGGCACATGCCATAACCCGCAAGACCACTGAAGACAGGGATGCCAAGGATGGCAGCTTTCATGGCGGCAATATCGAGCGTACCATTCTCGAAATCCTGAACCGGCACTGTGGCAGTCAAAAACAGGTTGGAAGCGATATCCATGAAGAATTTCGTCGGGCCTATATCGTACCGATCACCGCCGTTGAAGCCCGACTGGAAATCGAAACCTATGAAGGTAAAGCCTTCGTCTGCCACCTCAGCGCGCAAATGTCCGAAGGGATCCCAATCCTCCGACTTGATGGATTTGCGACGCCGCGGCCGCAACCCATTGGTCAGGAACAAGAGCCTCTCGGCATCCCGTCGCAAGATCGGCTCGAACACCCCGAACAGACGCCGCCATTCCTCGACATGGTGCAGTGGGTGCCCTGAGAACACCGAGGATTGCAGGCTCAGCCGGAAGGCGGGCCTGCCTATGTTCTTCAACTGGTGGTCAGACATCTCACCACGGCCTTCGCGATAAGGGTCTGGTACACCTTCGAAAACCGGATCTTCATACCATTTCATCAGCTCATTCCCTTCACAACCTTGGGACCATCACACTTACAGCTAACTTGCGATATTTCTTTCGCTGTCTCCGATGACCCTGAATTCTTCAGGTCCCTATCATAAAGTTGTCTTTGTCCGTCTTGCCACTTGTCCCCATCAAACTTGAAGTCGTAGATTTCCTGCAACTGTCCATTCGGCCCCTCGATCGCCACATCGGGGCGGATGTTGTAGACGTCGCCCTTAAACGCCTTCCGCGCCTTCTGGAACTCCTGATAAACCTCGCAACCCGTCGAAGCGATGCCGTGAACATCGTAAGCTGTTGAAATTACGCTGACAACGGGGATCAGGCTTCTTCGTTGCCCAACTACTCCGGGGGAATCGCCGCGCCCTGCGGCGATGGGGGCAGCGCCCCCTCTTCGCTATCCGATGGACAGCCCAATCCGCCTGTGACAGGCTCGCGCCATGCCGCATGACGATCACGATCACCCCCATTCGCTTCTCCCGCCCGAACCTGCGCTGCGGGTCAAGGCGCTTGAATCCATCCTCGTCGCCAAGGGCCTTGTGGACCCGGCCGCCATGGCCGCGATCCTCGACACCTATGAGACCAAGGTCGGCCCTCATCTGGGCGCGAAGGTCGTCGCCCGCGCCTGGGCCGACCCGGCCTTCCGCGCGCTCCTCCTCACGGATACCAATGCGGCGATGACGCGGATGGGTATCGGCGGGCGGCAGGGCGAACATGTCGTGGCGGTAGAGAACACGGCCCAAACGCATAACATGGTCGTCTGCACGCTCTGCTCCTGCTACCCGTGGCCTCTCCTCGGCATTCCGCCCGCCTGGTACAAATCCGACGCCTACCGCGCCCGTGCGGTGCGCGAACCGCGCAAGGTGCTGGCAGAGTTCGGTGTGACCCTGCCCGAAGGGCGAAGCGTCCGGGTCTGGGATTCGACGGCGGAGGTGCGCTATCTCGTCATCCCCATGCGTCCCGACGGGACCGATGGCATGGATGAGGCCGCGCTGACCACCCTTGTCACCCGTGACAGCATGATCGGGACCGGGCTGGCGGAGGCGCCGCAATGACCCGCGTTCACGACATGGGCGGGCGCCATGGCGACGGCGCCGTCATTCCCGAACCGCAGGGCATGGTTCCCGTCGGCGCCAACTGGCAGCGCAGCGCGCTGGCCCTGACGCTGGCGGCCGGGGGCCTTGGCGCGTGGTCCATCGACACTTCGCGCCATGCCCGGGAAAAGCTCTCCCCCAAGGATTACGCCCGCTTTTCCTACTATGAGAAATGGATCGCCGCGCTGGCTGACCTGCTGGCCGAGGCGGGGCTTGTGACCGAAGCCGAACTCAGCGCAGGCACCGCCTCCGCCGCAGCACCGCATCCGAAGCTGTTCACCGCCGACAAGGTCGCCCCGGCGCTGGCCCGTGGCACGCCCTATACGCGCGCCAGCGACATTGACCCGGCCTTCGCCCCCGGCGACCGGGTGCGCACGCGCCTTCCCGCCCGCAACGCCTTCGTCCCCGGCGGCCATACCCGCCTGCCCGCCTATGCGGCAGGCCAGACCGGCACCGTGATCCTGACCCATGGCGCGCATGTCTTTCCCGACACCAACGCGCACCGCATGGGCGAATGCCCTGAGCCGCTTTATACCGTCGCCTTCGCCGCCGCCGACCTCTGGGGCGTGGCTGAGGCAGAGGGCGATGAGGTCACGCTGGACCTCTGGCAAAGCTATCTGGAACCGGCATGACGCCCGAACGCCCCTTCGCGGAACCCTGGCAGGCAGAGCTTTTCGCGCTGACCCTGGCGCTGTCCGAGGCCGGGCAGTTCACTTGGGGCCATTGGACCGAAGCCTTCGGGGCCACGCTGAAACGGCACGGCGCGACGCGGGAATTGGACGGCAACGCCGATTACTACGCCGCCTGGCTTGAGACGCTGGAAGGGCTTCTGGACGGCAGCGGCCTTGCGCCGAAACCGCTGGCCGACGAAATGCGCGACCGGTGGGAGGCCGCGTATCTGTCCACCCCGCATGGCAAGCCGGTCAGGATCGCGGATTAGAGTGTGTCGCGTTCATTCGCATTCGCGCGGCACACTCTAAGTCTTTGATTGCGCATGTTCGGGAAGCACGAAAACCGGTTCCCACTTTTCGTGCAACATGCTTTAACCGCGCAGGACCGCCAGCAGTTCCGCCGCCGCATCGGCAGAGCTGCGTTCGCCCGACGCGACCGCCTCGCCCAGCGCCTCCAGCTTTGCCCGGACGCCCGCATCCCCGGTCAGCCGGGCGAGAAGCCCCGCGCGCACCTCTTCCTCGAACCAGCGCTTCGCCTGTTCGGCGCGGCGGCGGGCGAACCAGCCGCTGTCCTTGCGCGCCTCTGCCAGTGCCGCCATCTCCGCCCACGCCGTTTCCAGCCCGGTTTCCTCGGCGGCGGAAACACACATCGCCTTGGGAAAGCCCTCCGGGTCCTGCGGCCGTTTCCGCAGCAGACGCAGCGCCCCGGCATAATCCGCGCAGGTCCGCGTCGCGGTTTCCTTCAGCGCGCCGTCAGCCTTGTTGACAAGGATCAGGTCGGCCATCTCCATGATGCCGCGCTTGACGCCCTGCAATTCGTCCCCCCCGGCGGGGGCCAGCAGCAGGACGAAGATGTCCGTCATCTCCGCCACCATCGTCTCGGACTGGCCCACGCCCACCGTCTCGATCAGGACGACGTCAAAGCCCGCCGCCTCGCACAAGGCCACCGCCTCGCGCGTGCGCCGCGCGACACCGCCAAGGTGCGACTGGCTGGGCGAGGGGCGAATGAAGGCGTTCGGATCGCGGCTGAGGCGTTCCATCCGCGTCTTGTCACCCAGGATCGACCCGCCGGTCCGGGCCGAGGACGGATCGACCGCCAGCACCGCGACGCGCAACCCCTGCCCGGTCAGCAGGGTCCCGAAGGCCTCGATGAAGCTTGACTTGCCGACGCCGGGTGTCCCCGACAGCCCGATGCGCAGCGCCTGCCGCGCGGTGCCGAGAGTCGACAGAAGCGCCGCCGCCATCGCCCGGTGATCGGCCCGCCCGCTTTCCACCAGCGTGATCGCACGGGCAAGCGCCCGGCGATCCCCGGCGGCCACGCCCTCGGCCAGCTTTTCCACGTCCATCGGCGGCTCCGTCCCCTTGCACTGCCCGTTTCTGCCCGCGCGCGGGCGCCGATGTCCAGCCCCCGTTGCCCTTGCGCTGGAAATGGCGCGGGCTTCGGGCGATAAGCGCGGCCATGACCGACCGCCTGCCCATCGACGACGCCCTGTCCGACCTGATCGCCGCACTGCGCAGGGCTGGCCGCGCCGTGCTTCAGGCCCCGCCGGGCGCGGGCAAGACGACGCGGGTGCCGCTGGCATTGCTCTCCGCAGGCCTCGCCGACGGCCGCATCGTCATGCTGGAACCCCGCCGCCTTGCCGCCCGCGCCGCCGCCGAGCGCATGGCCGAGACGCTGGGCGAACCCGTGGGCCAGACGGTCGGCTACCGGATCCGGGGCGAGGCGAAGGTGACGAAGGCGACGCGGATCGAGGTCGTGACCGAGGGGATCCTGACCCGGATGCTTCAGACCGATCCAGAGCTTTCCGGCGTAAGCGCCCTGATCTTTGACGAATTCCACGAACGCTCCCTGAATGCCGATCTGGGCCTCGCGTTGGCGTGGGAGGTGCGGCAGGCGCTGCGCCCCGACCTTGCGCTTGTCGTCATGTCGGCGACGCTGGACGCCGACCCTGTCGCGACCCTTCTGGACGATGCCCCCATCGTCACCTCCGCAGGCCGCGCCTTCCCGGTCGAAACCCGCTGGCTGCCGCGCCCCGTGGCGCAGGGGATGCGGTATGAGGGCGCGGTGGCCGGGCTGGTCGCGCAGGCGGTGGAGGAAACCGAAGGCGGTATCCTCGTCTTCCTGCCGGGCGAGGGCGAGATACGCCGGGTCGAGGCAATCTTGCGCGCCAGCCTGCCGAAAGACTGCGCGGTCCGCCCGCTTTTCGGCGCGATGGATTTCGCCGCCCAGCGCGCGGCCATCGCCCCCGCGCGGGACGGGCGCAAGGTGGTTCTGGCGACCTCCATCGCCGAAACCTCGCTGACGATCGAGGATATCCGTGTGGTCGTCGATGGCGGACGCGCCCGGCGGTCGCGCTTCGACCCGGCGTCGGGCATGTCGCGGCTGGTGACCGAACGGGTGACGCGGGCCGAGGCGGAACAACGCCGCGGCCGCGCAGGCCGCGTGGCCGAAGGCTCCTGCTACCGGCTCTGGACCAAGGGCGAGGAAGGCGGCCTATCGCCCTTCCCGCCGCCCGAGATCGCGGCCGCCGACCTCACCGGCCTTGCCCTCGAACTGGCACTTTGGGGCAGCGACGGCGCCGACCTCGCCTTCCTTACCCCGCCCCCGGCCCCGGCCCTGGCCGAGGCGCGCGCGCTTCTGGCCGATCTTGGCGCGCTCGACGGCACACGGATCACCGCCCGTGGCCGCAAGCTTGCCGCCCTGCCGGTGCATCCGCGCCTTGCCCATATGCTGACCCGCGCGGGGCCAGAGGCCGCGACCCTCGCCGCGCTGATGGAGGAACGCGATCCCCTGCGCGGCGCGCCCGCCGACCTGACCCTGCGCCTTGCCGCGATCCGCGATCCGAAACGCTTTGCCGAGGATCACCCCCAGACGCCCGACCGCGGCGTGATCGAACGCATTCGCGCCGAGGCAAGGCGCCTTGCCCGCATGGTCGATCCCACCCCCGACAGCTTCACCCCGGCGGAAATGGCGGCGCTGGCCTATCCCGACCGCATCGGCCTGCGCCGCAAGGGCGAGGCGCCGCGCTTCGTCCTCTCCGGTGGCAAGGGCGCGATCGCGGGCGACGGCGATCCGCTGGGCCAGTCGCGCCTGATCGTGGCCACCGACCTTGACGGCGACCCGCGCGAGGCGCGCATAAGGCAGGGCACAGCACTTCCCGACGCCGCCCTGCGCCGCCTCTACGGCGACCGGATCGCGTGGGCCGACATCACCGAATGGTCCCGCCGCGAAGGCCGCGTCAGCGCGCGCAGGCAGGAGCGCCTCGGCGCGCTGATCCTCGACGACCGCCATCTCACCGATGCCGAGCCCGAGGCGCTGGCCCGCGCCGCCTTCGACGGGCTGCGCCAGATCGGCCTGCCATGGTCCGACCCCGCCCGCCGCTTCCGCGCCAGGGTGACGCTTCTGAACAACGAAGGCGCCGACCTGCCCGATGTCAGCGACGACTCCCTTCTGGCCGATCCCGACTGGCTCCTGCCCAGCCTCAGGGGCAAACGGACCGAGGCTGACCTCCGCGCCCTCGACCTGACCGAGGCACTGCGCAACCGCCTGACATGGGACCAGCAGCAGATGCTCGACCGCCTTGCGCCCGCGCATTACGAAACCCCGCTGGGGCGCAGGATTCCCATCGACTATGACGGCGACCACCCCGCCATCACGCTCCGCCTGCAAGAGATGTTCGGCGTGACGCGCCACCCGACCGTGGGGCCGAAACACCTGCCCCTGCGCGTCACGCTGCTGTCACCGGCCGGGCGCCCGATCCAGACCACGCTCGACCTGCCGGGCTTCTGGGCGACATCTTATGCCGATGTGCGAAAGGACATGCGCGGCCAATATCCCCGCCATCCCTGGCCCGAGGACCCGACCGCCCACGAACCGACGCTACGCGCCAAGCCGCGGGGAACCTGACCCTATGGCATTTCGGGTTTACGCTGTATTAGAATTTGAACTTATTTCGTTCGAATTCTGATACTTGCTTTCTCAACGCAAACCCGAAAGGCTTTAGCGCTTGTGGATCACCGCCACCTGATCGCGCCGTGTCTTGGTGTAGCGCGCCTGAAAGACGAAACAGCCTGAAATCTCCGGCGCCAGCGCCTCGAACTCCGCCTGCACGGCCGGATCGGCATGAACGAACTTGCGCGCCTCGGAAAAGCCCCGAAACAGCGCCGCCGTCTTGGTGATGCCGGGCTTCTCATAGGCCTCGGGCTGCCAGCGCAGATCCTCGATCACATAAAGCCCGCCGGGCTTCACCTTCGAAAACAGCTCAAGAAACCCGTTCTGCTGGTGATGCGAGGCATGGCTTGCGTCGTCGATGATGATGTCGAAGTCGGGCATCCCCGCCGCTGCCTCGGCAATCGCCGCGCGGCTATCCATGTCGCAGCGGTGGAAGGAAAACCGCTCCGCCTCGAACCATGAAAAATCCGACACGTCGAGACCGTGAATGCGCGCGTTCGGAAAGTACTCCAGCCACATTCGAACCGACGGCGCATCGGTCGTCTTGCGGTCGGCGCTGACGCCATGTTCCGGCCCGCCGATCTGCAAGCCCATTTCCAGAAAGTCGATCTCCCGCTCCCGGTAGGGCAGGAACAGCATCTGGTAAAGCTCGGTATAGCGATGCTTGCGCGATCCCTTGTCAGAGCCATAGCGATCCGCCAGATCGGTCAGATTGGGCAGCGCCGCGCCCGGCCCCTTCGTCTTCACCATCATTGTCCCCTTACCACACCGGCCGTTTCGCGCACCCTAGGCGCTCAATGCCCCCAAGCCAAGAACCCGGCCCGCTTCTTCGTTGCCCAAATACTCCCGCCGGAGGCGGCCCGAGCGGCCCGGCCCTGGCCGGGACGCGAGACAGGGTTCTTGCGCGCATCGCGCGCGCCCCGCCGGATCAGACGCCGAGGCACCAGCGCATCACCGCCTTTTGCGCATGAAGCCGGTTTTCCGCCTCGTCGAAGATCACCGAATGCGGGCCGTCCATGACCGAAGATGTCGCCTCATCGTCGCGATGGGCGGGCAGGCAGTGCATGAACAGCGCATCCGGCTTGGCCAGGCCCATCAGGTGGTCGTTCACCTGATAGGGGCGCAACTGGTTGTGCCGCCGTTCCCGCGCCGATTGCGGGTCGTGCATCGACACCCAGGTATCGGTGACGACCAGATCGGCGCCATCCACCGCGCGTTCGGGGTTGCGGTCGATGGTGACCGGATGCCCCTTCGAGGCCGCGAACTCCAGCCACGCCTTCTCGGGATCAAGCGTTTCCGGCCCGGTGAAGGTCAGGTCGAACCCGAACTGCCCCGCCGCATGGGCGAAGCTGGCAAAGACGTTGTTGCCATCGCCGGACCACACGACCTTCTTGCCCGCGATCGGGCCGCGATGTTCCTCATAGGTCATCACATCGGCCATGATCTGACAGGGATGGGTCCGGTTCGTCAGGCCGTTGATGACCGGCACATCGGCATAGTCCGCCATTTCCAGCAGCGTCTGCTCCTCGAACGTGCGGATCATGATGAGGTCGACATAGCGCGACAGCACCCGCGCGGTGTCGGCAATGGTCTCGCCATGACCCAACTGCATGTCGGCGCCCGACAGGACCATCGTCTGCCCGCCCATCTGGCGCACGCCGACATCGAAGGAAATCCGCGTCCGGGTCGATGGCTTTTCGAAGATCAGCGCGACCATACGGCCCTTCAGCGGCTGCTCGTCATCGGGTTCGCCCTTCGGGCGGCCGCCCCTGGCATCCTTCATCGCACGGGCATTGGCGATCATGCCCCGAAGCGCCTCGGGGTCGGTCTTGTGGATATCGAGGAAACTGTTCATCACGGTCATCTTTCTCGTCTCATCGGGGCGTCCGGCCCCGATCCTGCCCCTCGGGCATCAGGCGGCGGGTGCCGCGGTTTCGATCTGGCTGGCGGCGGTGTCGAGCCGTCGCAGCGCCTCGCCGATCTCCTCCTCGGTGATCGTCAGGGGCGGCAGAAGGCGCAGCGTGTTATCGGCGGCGGCAACGGTCAGGACATGGGCGTCATAGCCCGCCTTCACCACATCGCCCGGGGCCACCTTGCATTTCAGTCCCAGCATCAGGCCCTGCCCGCGCACGGCTTCGAAGACCGAAGGATGCGCGGCGACCAGCCCTTCAAGCTTTTGCCGGAGAAGCGCGCCCTTGCGGTTCACCTCGGCCAGAAACTCCGGGTCGGCGATGATCTCCACCACTTTCGCGGCGACGGCGCAGCCAAGGGGGTTGCCGCCATAGGTGGACCCATGGCTGCCCGCGCCCATGCCGGAGGCGGCCGTTTCCGTCGCCAGCACCGCGCCGATGGGAAAGCCCCCGCCGATGCCCTTCGCGACCATCATGATGTCGGGCGTCACCCCCGCCCATTCATGCGCGAAAAGACGGCCCGTGCGACCCATGCCGCATTGCACCTCATCAAAGATCAAAAGCGCGCCGGTCTTGTCGCACAACGCGCGGATGCGCCTGAGCTGGTCGTCGCTGAAGGGCCGGATGCCGCCCTCGCCCTGGATCGGTTCCAGCATCACGGCGCAGGTCTGATCGCTGATCGCATCCTCAAGCGCGTCGATGTCGCCGAAGGGCAGTTGCCGGAAACCGGGCATGAGGGGGCCAAAGCCCTTGACCATCTTCTCCGACCCCGCCGCCGCGATGGCGCCGGTGGAACGGCCGTGGAACGCGCCCTCGAAGGTCAGGATCTCTGCCCGCGGCGTGCCTTTGTCATACCAGTACTTCCGCGCCATCTTGATCGCGAGTTCGGCCGTCTCGGTTCCCGAATTGGTGACAAAGACCGTGTCCGCAAAGGTGTTCTCGGTCAGCAGATCGGCCAACCGCTGCTGTTCGGGGATCTGGTAGACGTTCGAGACATGCCAGAGCTTGCCCGCCTGTTCGGTGAGCGTTGCCACCAGCGCCGGATTGGCATGGCCCAGCGCATTCACCGCGATCCCCGAGCCAAGATCGAGGTATCGCGTCCCGTCCTTCTCGATCAGCCAGGAGCCTTCGCCCTTCACGAAGGAAAGGGGCGCGCGATTATAGGTCGGAAGAACGGTCGGGATCATAAGCGTACTCCGCAGGAAGAAGGCCAAGGGGTGCCTTACGGGATGAAAACTGTCAATCTGGGAAGAAGATGTGGCAGGGCCACGGGCGAACGGACGTCAGGCGCGGGTGCGGCGGCGTCGGGGACGGGCGTGAAGGCGGGTCCGGTTCGTCATGCCCCGCCCATAGCGACAAAGCCCGCGCCTGTCCATTGCTTTCCGCGCCCGCCCTTCCCTTGCGGCAATCGGCCCCGCCCGGCCCAGACGGGTTGCCAAAGGGGGGCCGAAGCTTGTATCTCATCCCGTCCCATCTAGAATGGGGACGAGATTTCCCGGACCCCCGGCATGGGCAGCGCCCCCGGACATGGGTCCCAGACCCGAGGAACGATCATGTCCTGGACGGATGAACGCGTCGAGTTGTTGAAGAAAATGTGGTCCGAAGGCCAGTCGGCCAGCCAGATCGCCAAGGAACTGGGCGGCGTGACGCGCAATGCGGTGATCGGCAAGGTTCACCGTCTGGGTCTGTCGAACCGCGTCGGCGCAGCGCCCGAACCCGCGCCCAAGGCCAAGGCAGCCGATCCGGCGCCGAAACCCGCAGCGCCTGCGCGCGGCGCGTCGAAACCGGCAGCCCCCGCGACAGCCGCCGCCGCCGCGCCCCGTGCCGAAAAGCCCGCCGCCGATCCGGCGCCCGCGCCCAGCGTAGCACCCTCCCAGCGCCGCCCGATCATCCCGGCCGGCCAACCGCTGCCGCCGCAACCCTCGGCCGGCGAGATCAGCCCCGAGGCGCTCGCCTCGGTCCGTGAGGTGGAAAAGAAGGCCCGGAAGCTCACGCTGATGGAACTGACCGAGCGGACCTGCAAATGGCCGATCGGCGACCCGGCAACCGAGGATTTCTGGTTCTGCGGCCTCTCCGCCCAGCCCGGCAAACCCTATTGCGAGGCCCATGTCGGCGTCGCGTTCCAACCCATGTCCTCGCGCCGCGACCGGCGGCGCTGAGGCGGGTTACCAGCTTTTCGTGATCGACATGGGCAGCGCGTCGGCCGGGCCGCGGCCGCGCGTGGTGTAGAAGCCGTCCGCATCGTCGCGGGGCGGTACGCCCATGTCGCGGCGCTGCTCTGCGGTGAGATCGGCGAACCTCTGCGCCTCGCGATAGCGGCGGTCGAGATCGACGATCCGCGCCAGCAGATAGCGAAGAAGCCCAGCCCGGTGCGGCGTGGTGGCGGGGCGATCGAAGGCGATGATGGGGTCGATCCGGGTCATGTCAGTCTCCAGTTCGGGAATGCGTTGCGATGTCCCACTCTCCCCCAGCGCCGCAATATCAGTGCAATTTGCGCCGTGAAATGCCCCCTCTCCTGTGCAATACTTCCGTAAAAAGCGCGTCCTGATCGTAAAATAGCACCGCAGACCCCATGCAAGGCGATGTCCCCGAAGCCCCGATCACGCTGCACCTCACCGGGCCTTTCGCGGTGACAGATGCCACGGGGGCAGAGGTCGAGGGGCTGTCGCGGCGGGGCCAGGCGATGTTGGCCTACCTGTCGCGCCAGCCGGGATTGAGGGCTGAACGCGGCCTGTTGGCCGATCTTCTCTGGAGCGACCGGGGCGAGGTTCAGGCGCGCGCCTCGCTGCGTCAGGAACTGTCGGTGCTGCGGCGTCACCTGCCCGAAGGGAGTGTCCTGGCCGACCGCCAGATGGTGCGTCTCGACCCCGAAGGTTTCTGCTTTCACGCGACGCCGCCGGGCTGTTTCCTGGAAGGGTTCGACCTTGCCTCCGAGGGGTTCGAGGACTGGCTGCGCCTGATGCGCGCGGCGGAGGGCAAGGCCCCTGCGCCGACAGCCGTAGCCGGGGGCGGCGGCCTGCCCTGCCTTGCCGTCCTGCCCTTCAACGAACTCGGCTCCTGCGAAGGCGACATGTTCGCCGACGGTGTGGTGGAGGAAATCACCGCCGCGCTGAGCCGGGTGCATGAGTTTCACGTCATCGCCCGCCAGTCCGCCTTCGCGTTCCGCGATGCCAGTCTGGACGCGCCCGCCGTGTCCGCCAAGCTCGGCACCGACTACCTGATCGAGGGGACGGTGCAGCGCGCGCGGGACCGGGTGCGGATCAACGTCCAGCTTGCGCGGGGTTCCGACGGCCACCTGCTTTGGTCGCAGCGCTTCGACGACCGTCTCGACGACCTTTTCGACCTTCAGGACCGTATCGCCGCCGCAGTGGCCGGGCAGATCAGCCCCAGCCTGCGCACGGCCGAGATCGCGCGGGCCGAAACCAAGCCGCCGGCCGACCGTTCGGCCTATGAGCTTGTCTTGTCGGCGCTACCGCATTTCTGGGCGCATTCGCGTGTCGGCAACGCCCGCGCGCTGGAGCTTCTCGACCTGGCGCTGAAGCAGCGGGACAGCTACGGCCCCGCACTTGCCTACAAGGCCTGGGTGCTGGCCCAGCAGCCGTCCTACATGTGGTCCGACGATCCGGTGGCGGACCGCGCCGCCGCGCTTGAGACGACCCGGAACGCCGCCGCCCATGTGGCCGATCACGCGCCTTCCCTTGTCGCGCTTGGCGCGGCGGTGGCGCTGGTCTCGCCCGATCTCGACCTTGCCAACTCCTACATCGACCGCGCCCTGGCCATCGACCCCAACAACGCCTGGGGCTGGCTCCGGCGCGGATGGAACCGCAACTACGCCGCCCGGATGGACGAGGCGCGCGCCTGCTTCGACCGCGCCGAGGCGCTGAGCCCGCTTGACCCGTTCCTCTTCAATATCGAATTCGGGCGCGGCGCCGCATACCTGAATGAAAACCGCTTTGCAGAGGCGCTGGTGCATTTCCGGCGCGGGATGACGCTGTCGCCCTCGGTCGACTGGGCATGGCGCGTCATCGCCGTGTTGCAGACCCGCCTTGGCCGTCCCGACGCGGCGGCCGAGGCCATCGGCAAGCTTCGCGCCGCCTATCCGGGACTGACGATCCGCAAGATCGCAGCCTCCATCCCGCCGACGATCGTCGAGAACCAGCCCGCCTACTTCACCTCGCTCCGCGAGGCCGGCATCCCGGAAGACTAGCCGCTCCAGGGGCGCGGGGACCGCCCGGAATCCCCTACTGGAAATTGCCGCGCCGACAGATTAAAGCGTTTCGGGTTTTCGTTGAGAAAGCAAGTATCGGAATTCGAACGAAATAGGTTCGAATTCTGATTCAGTGCAAACCCGAAATGCTATAGCGTGCCGCCGCGCAACAGGAGCCATTCCACACCATGCCCCCGATCATCGAGGTCCGCGACCTCGCCAAGACCTATGCCAGCGGCACCGTCGCGCTGACCGGCGTGACGCTTGATATCCGCGAGGGAGAGATCCTCGCCCTGCTCGGTCCGAACGGGGCCGGGAAGACCACCTTCATCTCCATCCTCTGTGGCCTCGTCACGCCCACGGGCGGCCATGCGGCGGTGGGCGGCCATGACATCGCGCGCGACTACCGTGCGGCGCGCACTCTGATCGGCCTCGTCCCGCAGGAGATCGCGGTGGAACCGTTCGAGACGGTGATGAACACTGTGCGCTTCTCGCGCGGGCTGCACGGGCGGGCACGGGACGATGCGCATCTGGAACAGGTGCTGCGGTCGCTGACGCTTTGGGACAAGCGCGACGCGCGCCTGAATGAGCTTTCGGGCGGCATGAAGCGGCGCGTGCTGATCGCCAAGGCGCTGTCGCACGGGCCGCGCGTCCTGTTCCTCGACGAACCGACCGCCGGGGTGGACGTGACGCTCCGGCGTGAGATGTGGGCGGTGGTGCGTGACCTGCGCGCTTCGGGCGTGACGGTGATCCTGACCACCCATTACCTTGAGGAAGCCGAGGAGATGGCCGACCGGATCGGCATCATCGACAGGGGCCGCCTGCTGCTTCTGGAGGACAAGGCCAGGCTGATGCACGAGTTCGGCCGCAAGCGGCTGACCGTGGAACTGACCGACCCGCTGGCGGCGCTGCCGGACAGCCTTGCAGGCCATGGCCTGACCCTGTCGGAAAACGGGCTGCGCGTCAGCTATGACTACGACACCCGCGCCGATCGTTCCGGCATCGCGCGGCTGCTTGCGGGCTTTGCCGAGGAAGGGATCGGTGTGCGCGATCTTGAAACCGAACAATCCTCGCTTGAAGAGGTGTTCCTGAGACTGGTGGAGGAAGGCGCATGAACGGGCGCGCGGTCAAGACGATCTTCGATCACGAGATGGCGCGCTTCTGGCGCACACCCTGGGAATCGCTCGCCTCGCCCGTCGTCTCGACGGTGCTGTATTTCGTCGTCTTCGGCGCCGCCATCGGCGGGCGCATCCCGTCGGTCGAAGGCGTGTCCTACGGCGCCTTCATCGTGCCGGGCCTTATCATGCTGACCGTGCTTCAACAGTCGATCGCCAATGCCTCATTCGGGATCTTCTTCCCGAAATTCGCAGGCACGATGTATGAAATCCTCGCCGCGCCAATGTCCTTCATCGAGGTCGTGGCAGGCTATGTCGGGGCGGCGGCGCTGAAATCCATCATCATCGCCGTGGTGATCCACCTGACGGCGATGGTCTTCGTGGACCTGCCGATGGCGCATCCGGTCTGGGCGCTGGGATTCCTGACCCTGACGGCGGTCAGCTTCTCCCTCTTCGGGTTCCTGATGGGACTTTGGGCGAAGGACTGGCAGCAGTTGCAGTTCATCCCGCTGATGGTCGTCACACCCCTCGTGTTCCTTGGCGGCGCCTTCTATTCTGCCTCGATGCTGCCGCCCTTCTGGCAGGGCGTCGCGCATCTGAACCCGGTTCTTTACCTGATCTCCGGGTTCCGCTGGGCCTATTTCGGCATGGCGGATGTGCCGGTCGGCCTGTCGCTGGCCGCCGTGACGGTGTTCCTGGCCCTGGGCCTCACGGCGGTCTGGGCGATCTTCCGCACCGGCTGGCGGCTCAGGGCCTGAACCCGCCAGACCGGCGCGACCGATCAGGCCGCGCGCGGGCGGCGCGGACGACGACGCTTGGCGGGTTTCGGCGCCTGGGCGGCCTGACCGCCCCCGGCAGGGCCACCACGGCCCCGGCGGCGCGGCCCGCCCTTGTTCCGGCCCGGCGCGGCGGTGCCTTCGCCATGCGGCATCGACCCGCTGGCCACCGGCACGTCGATCTTCATCAGCTTCTGGATATCGCGCAGCAGCCCCGCCTCTTCGGGCGCACAGAACGCAATCGCCTCGCCCTCGCGCCCGGCACGCGCGGTACGGCCGATGCGGTGAACGTAGTTGTCCGCCACTTCCGGCAGGTCGAAGTTGACGACATAGGCCACACCCGGAATGTCGATCCCGCGCGCCGCGACATCGGTGGCAACCAGCGTCGTCACCTCACCGGCGCGAAACGCCTTGATGGCGCGGTCGCGCTGGCCCTGGCTCTTGTTGCCGTGGATCGAGGCGGCGTTGAACCCGTCCGCCACCAGCCCCTTCATCAGCTTTTCCGCCCCGTGCTTGGTGCGCGCGAAGACCAGCGTCAGCGCGCCGGGATCGCGCGACAGGATCTCGCGCAGCTTGGCCGGTTTGGCGCCCTTGTCGAGGAAATGCACCGATTGCGTGATCTTGTCGGCGGCCTTGCCCGGCGGCGCCACCTGCACCCGGCGCGGGTTGGTCAGATAGGCCTGGGACAGCTCCTCCATCTGCTTCGGCATCGTCGCCGAGAACAGCATCGTCTGGCGCGGGGAGCCAAGGCGCGGCGCGATCTTGCGCAGCGCATGGATGAAGCCGAGGTCAAGCATCTGGTCCGCCTCATCCAGCACCAGATGGCGCACGGTGGACAGGTCGACCGCGCCGCGATCCATCAGGTCGATCAGGCGGCCGGGCGTGGCGACCAGAATGTCGGTGCCACGGAACAGCATCGCGATCTGCTTGCCGATGGACTGGCCGCCCACCACGGTCGCAACGCGCAGCTTGGTGCCCGCCGTCAGCACCCGCAGGCTTTCGGCGATCTGGTTCACAAGCTCGCGCGTCGGCGCAAGGATCAGCGCCTTGGCGGTCTTGGGTAGCGGCTTGCCCGGCTCAGCCAGGAGGTGATCGACCAGCGGCAGGCCAAAGGCCAGCGTCTTGCCGGTCCCGGTCTGGGCGAGGCCGAGGATATCATGGCCTTCCAGCGCCAGCGGGATCGCCTGGTTCTGGATCGGGGTCGGCTGGGTCAGCCCCGCGCCCTTCAGCGCGGTCAAAAGTTTCGGCGCAAGGCCGAGCATGTCGAAATCGAACAAAGTCCGTATCCTTCCTGGGCCGCGAGGGGCCTCATGCCCGCCGCAGCCGTGTTGCATGGCCGCAGGTCAGCGGCCGGTTAGGGTTCGCGGGGCCTCGGGACAGGCGGGCGTTTCCCGCCGGTCCGGCCGTTCGCGTCAGGAACCCTGCGTGATGGGGAACTGAAATCTCGTGTCGCTGATGGCCCGTTCAGGGGCGCGGCAAACTCACGCGGCAGCGCAGCGACGTGTGGCACATGGTGTATTTCGCAGCCCAGGTCAAGCCCTTCCGCAACCCCTTCCCCGCCCCCCGGCCTTTGGGCTATATCCCGCCAATGTCGCAAAACCCGCCCGATCTCCGCCCCGACCTCGCCCCCCGCCCCGTCTTCGACGACAGCCGGCGCGAGGGGCAACCGACCATCGGCATGGTCTCGCTCGGCTGCCCCAAGGCGCTGGTGGACAGTGAACGCATCCTGACGCGCCTGCGCGCCGAGGGCTACCAGATCAGCCCCGACTATCGCGGCGCCGAGGCGGTCATCGTCAACACCTGCGGCTTTCTCGACAGCGCCAAGGCCGAAAGCCTTGAGGCGATCGGTGAGGCGCTGGCCGAAAACGGCCGCGTCATCGTCACCGGCTGCCTCGGCGCGGAACCCGACTACATCACCGGCGCGCACCCCTCCGTCCTCGCCGTCACCGGCCCGCATCAGTATGAGGCGGTGCTGGACGCCGTCCACCATGCCGTGCCGCCCGCGCCCGATCCCTTCGTCGATCTCTTGCCCGCCACCGGCGTGAAACTGACCCCGCGCCATTACAGCTACCTCAAGATCTCCGAGGGCTGTAACCACAAATGCCGCTTCTGCATCATCCCCGACATGCGCGGCCGCCTTGCCTCGCGCCCCGCCCATGCCGTGATCCGTGAGGCGGAACGGCTGGTCGAGGCCGGTGTGCGCGAACTTCTCGTCATCAGCCAGGACACCTCCGCCTATGGGGTGGACCTGAAACATGCGACGGAGCGTGACCACCGCGCCCATATCACCGACCTCGCCCGCGACCTCGGATCGCTTGGCGCCTGGGTGCGGCTGCATTACGTCTACCCCTACCCGCATGTCCGCGACCTGATCCCTCTGATGGCCGAAGGTCTGGTCCTGCCCTATCTCGACATCCCCTTCCAGCACGCCCACCCCGATACGCTGAAACGCATGGCCCGCCCGGCGGCGGCGGCGAAAACGCTGGACGAAATCGCCGCCTGGCGCGCTAGCTGCCCGGAAATCACGCTGCGTTCGACCTTCATCGTCGGGTATCCCGGCGAGACGGAGGCGGAATTCCAGACCCTTCTCGACTGGCTGGATGAGGCGCAGCTCGACCGCGTCGGCTGCTTCCAATACGAAAACGTCGCCGGCGCGCGGTCGAACGCCCTGCCCGACCATGTCCCGGACGAGGTCAAGCAGGACCGTTGGGACCGCTTCATGCAAAAGGCGCAGGCGATTTCCGAGGCGAAGCTCGCCGCGAAGGTCGGGCAGCGGATCGAGGTCATCGTGGACACGGTGGACGATGAAGGCGCCACCTGCCGCACCAAGGCGGACGCGCCGGAGATCGACGGCAACCTCTTCATCGACGCGGATTTCGAAAGCCTGACCCCCGGCGACATCGTCACGGTCGAGGTGGACGAAGCCGGGGAATACGACCTCTGGGGCCGCCGCGCCTGAGCCATCCGGCTTCTTCGTTGCCGAAAATACTCCCGCCGGAGGCAGGGCCGAGCCGAAGCCGCAAGGCGGAGGCGAGACAAGGATCGTGCGCGCGGGCCTGCCCGCGCGCGCCGTCAGATCACCGGCGCGGGACGGAGATCAGGACCCAGCCGTCCTTCGCCGCGACCTGCGCGGCCCCGCTTTCGGGGCCGAAACCGCTCAACTCCGCCACCCCGGCAGGGCAGGCGATCAGATCGGCGGTATGATCGAGGAAACGGTTGGTAAAGGCATCCTCGCCCACACGCTTGCAGGCATCCCCCGCATCGCGATAGCCGCCCATCAGGGGCAGGTCGGTTGCAAGCCCCTCGTCCCGCGACAGTCCCGCCGTCTGACACCCCGCCAGAAACGCCATGAGCGCCCCGCCTGTCAGGATCGCCTTGCCGGTCATCTTGCGCCCCTTTCCGTCCGCAGCCCTCAGAAGATCAGGATCACCGCCCAGGCCAGCCCCGCGCCCAGCCCGGTCAGCGCCACGGCGGCCGATCCACAATCCTTCGCCTTGCCCGCCAGCGGGTGCCGCTCGGGCGAGGCGAGATCGACAATCGCCTCGATCGCGGTATTGAACAGCTCCGCCGCCAGCACCACGAAACCCAGCGCAATGATCAGCGCCCGCTCCCCCGCCGTCAGGTCCAGGACGAACGCCAGCCCGACGGAAAGGACCTGCGCCACCGCCCATTGGCGGACCGATTTCTCGCTTATCCAGGCCGCGCGAAACCCCTGCCAGGAATAGGTCGAGGTCCGCCCCAACCGCCCGATTTCCCGCACCAGATACTGCCACATCTGAACGCCCTACCTCATTCCGGCGGCAGACTATAGCATTTCGGGTTTACACTGAATCAGAATTCGAACTTGTTTCGTTCGAATTCTGATACTTACTTTCTCAACGCAAACCCAAAACGCTTTAGCGCCCGCCGTGGCGCGAGGCCAGACGGCAATTCACGAGGTCGCCGACTGACCGCTCAGACGATCCCGCGCAATCCTTCCAGGATGGCGCGGTTGGCGCAGTTTTCCGGCGCGACGGGGGCGCAGGGATCGGCCTTGGGCTTTGCCCCCACTGCCTCGACGCAGCCACGGCAGGCGGTCAGGATGGCGCGGAAATCCTCGGCCGACATCAGCCCGGTGTTCAGCGCGGCGGCCAGATCGACGCCGTGGCGGCGCGAGGCCGCATCGGTCAGGTAATAGGGGACGAGCGGCGCGTCACTCGCGCTCTTCGCGGCGAACGGTATCACTCGGGCCAAGGGGTGCCTCCTTCACGGATGTCCTGCCCGCTCAGGATCGGCGCGCGAAACCTGTCCCGCCTTGATCCATGTCAACCCGCCTCAGCCCCGCGGCGCGACGCCAAGGCGCATCAGGGTCTGCCGCACTGTGGCGATACGGTCAGCATTGGGCGGGTGGGTGCCAAGGAAGCGGTCGCCCGGATCGGGGATGCGGGTGAAGAAAGCGGCGCCCCGCTCCGGGTCATAACCCGCGCGCAGCGTCAGTTCGGTGCCCAGCGCATCCGCCTCAAGCTCATAATCCTTGGCATAGCGGCGGGAGCCATAGGTCCCGCCGATCTGCTGGCCAAGCTCGACCGACTGATCCCCGCCGCCCATCGCCGCCCCGAGCGCCGCGCCAAGGACGGCGCCGATCTGGGCATTGGCCTGCTGGCGCGGGATATGGCCCTCGATGTGATGGGCGGCCTCGTGGCCCATGACAAAGGCCATCTCATCGGCATTCCGTGCATCCGCGATCAGCGCGACGGTAAAGGCGATGACCGGACGGCCCGAGGCATCGAGCGTCTGGAAGGCGTTCGGCGGCAGGTTGGCGTCATCCGCCACGCCGATCTGGAAATCGCAATTGGCGCGCGGGGCCTGGGCCCGGCAGGCGCGTTCGATCACCGGCTCCATCCGGTTGCGAACCGCGACGAAGGTATCGACCGCGCGTTCGGGCGACAGGCGCGGCCCGGCCTCCACCGGCGCGGTCGGAAAGCCCACCGGGCGCGGCGCCTGGGGCGCGGTCGTCACGCAACCGGCAAGGGCAAGCGCGCCCAGAAGGATCGCAAGGCTGGATTTCACGTCTCTGCTCCCGCATGCCGGTTCGGCCCGGCTATCTGCGGCCCAGCATAGCCCCGAACCGCCCCCGCCGGAAGGCCCCGCCCCGCCCCCTCACGCAACCGTGCCGGGCCTTGCCCGCGCCGGGTGAGCGGACCCATTGAGCCTGCCCGCAACCCGCGCTACGCTTGACCCATGTTCACCATCGAGCACGATTTCGACGCCACCGTCATCACCCTCGTCGATGAGGGCAGCCCCCATCTGGAAGAGGACGTGACGATCCAGGCCTTCGACGAATGCGTGACGATCGAGCAATACGATCCGCGCAAGGACGAGGTCTGCAAGATCATCCTGTCCAACGTGCAGCTGCGCGAACTGGCCGCCGCGCTGAACCTGCCCGAAGGCGTCTACCGGATGCGCCCGCGCGGTGAGAAGGGTTAATCCAGCCGAAAGACCTTGTCCCGCGCCGTCGCGCCCCGGATCAGCGTCAGCGAGGATTTCGGCACGCCCAGCGCCTTGGCCAGCAGCCGGATCACCGCCTTGTTGGCCTTGCCGTCCTCAGGCACCACGGTGACATAGACCCTGATCGTGCCTTCCTCGATCAGGATACGCTCGCGCGAAGCGCGCGGCGTCACCCGCACCGCGATCTCGGCGCCGGGGCGGGCCATGTCCTTCAGGGTCGTCTCATCGTCCTTGCTCATCGCCCCCGACGGCTAGAGGTTTCCGCGCCGCTGGTCTAGCGTTGAAAGAAAACGGGACACCCTGATGACAACCGCATTCCTCACCGATGAACGCTGCTTCTGGCATGGCGGCGGGAGCTATTCGCTGACCCTGCCGGCGGGCGGCTTCGTCCAGCCCGGCGGCGGATTGCCCGAAAACCCCGAAACGAAGCGACGGTTGAAAAACCTCCTCGACGTCTCGGGCCTGCTGCGCGAACTTGACGTCAACTCCGCCCCGGAGGCCAGCCGCGACGACCTGCTGCGCGTCCACCCCGCCTCCTATCTCGATGCGTTCAAGGCGGCCTCGGACGCGGGCGGCGGCGAGTTGGGCCTGCGCACCCCCTTCGGCAAGGGCGGGTATGAGGTCGCGGCGCTGTCGGCGGGCCTTGCCGTGGCGGCGGTGAACACCGTCCTGACCGGCGCGGCGACCAATGCCTATGCGCTGTCGCGCCCGCCCGGCCACCATTGCCTGCCTGACTGGCCGAACGGTTTCTGCCTGCTGGCCAATATCGCCATCGCGATCCGTGCGGCGCAGGAGAAGGGCCTTGCCCGCCGGATCGCCGTCGTCGACTGGGACGTGCATCACGGCAACGGGACCGAGGCGATATTCCTGTCGGACCCGTCGGTCCTGACCCTCTCTGTCCATCAGGAATGGAACTACCCGCTGGATACCGGCGCGGCGACGGTCCGGGGTGAGGGCAAGGGTCATGGCTTCAACATGAACATCCCGCTGCCGCCGGGCGCTGGGCATGAGAGCTACCTTGAGGTCATGGACCGGATCGTCCTGCCCGCGCTGGACCGCTTCCGCCCCGAGGCGATCGTGGTCGCCTGCGGATATGACGCGGCTGCCCTCGACCCGTTGGGGCGGATGCTGGCCACGGCCGAGACCTTCCGCCTGATGACGCGAAAGATGATGCAGGTGGCCGAGGATCTTTGCGACGGAAAGCTGATCCTTGTCCATGAGGGGGGTTATTCGGAGACCTATGTCCCCTTCTGCGGCCATGCGGTGATCGAGGAGATGTCCGGCACCGCGATCCGGGTTCCCGATCCCTTGGCCGAAACCGTCGCGGCGCGGCAGCCCGGCCCGCAATGGCAGGCCCATCTGTCGGCCCATATCGCGGAACTCGCGGGATTTTTCGGTCTCTGAGGCGCGACCTTCCATTGAAATCCGGGGCGCGGGCCGCGATATCGTTCGGGCATAACCAGAGGCAAGGCGATGACAGACAGACCCGAAGGCACCGTGAACCCCGCCGTCAGAAATGACGCGGTGATGGAGTTCCTGCTGACCCGCCGTTCCCGCCCCGCCAAGACGCTGAAGGCGCCCGCCCCCGACCGCGCGGCGCTGCGCCCGATCCTGACCGCCGCCGCCCGCGTCCCCGATCACGGCAAACTGGAACCCTGGCGCTTCATCGTGCTGGAACGCGCGGCCCTTGACCGGCTGGCGGCGATGGCCGCGACCCATGCCGACCGGATCGGCCTTGCCGCCGACAGCGCCGCCAAGGGGATCGCGCAATTCTCCGAAAGCCCGCTTGCCGTCGCGGTCGTCCATGTCCCACGCCCGACCGACAAGGTGCCGGAGGTCGAGCAGACCTTGTCGGCCGGGGCCGCCTGCCTTGCGCTTCTGAACGCGGCGCTTGCCTCTGGCTGGGGCGCGTCCTGGCTGACAGGCTGGCCCGCGCATGACGCGGATTTCGCCGCCAGGGCGCTGGGGCTTCGGCCCGGCGAATGGATCGCGGGCTTTGTCCATATCGGCACCGAAGGCGCGGTCCCGCCCGAACGGCCGCGCCCCGATCTGGACGCGATCACGACCTGGATGGAGTGATGCCGATGATCCGCGCGCTGTTCCTCGCCTGGACCGACCTGCTGCGCCCGCGCATCTTCGGCGTGCTGGCCAAGGGCGTCGGGCTGACGATCCTGATCTTCATCGCCCTTCAGGCGGCGGCCTTCTTCGCGCTGCGCGCCCTTGCGCCCGAAACGCTGGCGCTGCCCTTCGGCGCCACGCTGCCGCTGGCCACGATCCTGTCCTGGGGGTCGCTCGCGCTATTCCCGCTGATGGGGTTCTTCCTGATGGCGCCGGTCGCGGCGGGCTTTTCCGGGCTTTACGCCGAAAACGTCGCCGACACGGTCGAGGATATCCACTACCCCGCCCGGCCCGGATCGGCCATGGACTTTTTCGAAAGCATCCCAGGTGCGCTTGGCATCCTGGGCGCCACCCTTCTGGTCGCGCTTCTGACGCTGATCCTGACGCCCTTCCTCGGCCCGCTGGCGCCGGTCCTCTTCTACGCCGCGAACGGCTGGCTTCTGGGGCGGGAGTTCTTTCAGATGGCGGCCCGGCGGCACATGGACGCCGCCCCCGCGCAGGCGATGCGGCAAAGGAACGCCGCCATCGTGACGCTGACCGGGGTCGCGGTCGCCTTCCTTCTGACGGTGCCGATCCTGAACATCGCCGTGCCGGTCGTGGCGGCGGCGGCCTTCACCCACCTCGTCCACGGGCTTCTGGGGGATGAGGACCGCGCCCTGCCGGTCTGAACGCCTACTGCCCCTGCGGCATGTCGTCGAGCCGCCCGAACCAGTCGATGTCGCGCAGCGTGAAGACGCCCGAAACGATCACCGCGGCGATGATCGACCAGATCACGACGGCGAACATCGTCGTCCAGATGATCTTGCGTTTAAGCTGAAAGTTCGCGGGCGCGCCGGGCGGGGTTCCCGGCACGACATGGCCTTCCTCGGCCTGGCTGCCCGGCCGGATCTGAAGCGCGATGAAGAAGGTGATGAACCAGATCACCGCAAAAAGGACAAGACCGCCGGTAACGCTCATCAGACCTGCTCCAGTTCCACGAGGCAGCCGTTGAAATCCTTCGGGTGCAGGAACAGGACCGGCTTGCCATGGGCGCCGATCTTCGGCTCCCCCGTCCCCAGCACGCGCGCGCCCTGCGCCTTCAGCCGGTCGCGGGCGGCGAGGATGTCATCGACCTCATAGCAGATGTGATGGATCCCGCCCGCCGGGTTCTTTTCCAGAAACCCCGCGATGGGGGAATTCTCGCCCAGCGGATAGAGAAGCTCGATCTTGGTGTTCGGCAGTTCGATGAAGACGACCGTCACGCCGTGATCGGGTTCGTCCTGCGGCTGGCCCACCCGCGCGCCCAGCGTGTCGCGATACTGCGCCGAGGCCGCGTCGAGGTCAGGCACGGCGATGGCCACATGGTTCAGGCGTCCGATCATCTGAGTTCTCTCCCGCAGGGTCCTGTCGGCGCCGTTTTAGGGGTGAGGCGGGGCGGGGTGCAAGCGGCGCGTTCGCCGCAGGCGCGTTTACGCTTCGTTAGGGAAGGCCTGCCTTAGTTGGCAAAGACCCTTCCATAGCGGAGCAACGCCATGCCCGACCCGATGTCCGACCTCGTCCCCCAACGCGCGCCCTCGCCCGAACGCCCGCTTCAGGGCGTGACCCTGCTTCTGGTCGAGGACAGCCGTTTCGCCTGCGAGGCGATACGCCTGATGTGCCTGCGCTCCGGCGCGCGGCTTCGGCGCGCCGATTGCCTCGGCTCCGCCCGGCGTCACCTGCAATGCTACCGCCCGACCGTGGTCATCGCCGACATCGGCCTGCCCGACGGCTCCGGGCTTGACCTGATCGGCACGCTCGCGCGGCAAAGCCCGCGCGTGCCTGCGCTGATCGCCATGTCGGGCGATGCCGGGGCCGGGGCGGCGGCGCGGGCGGCCGGGGCCGACCTTTTCCTGGCGAAGCCAGTCGAAAACCTCGCCGCGTTTCAGCAGGCCGTGCTGTCGCTTCTGCCCGACCGTCCGCAGGCGGCGGCGGGCGATGCCGCGCCCTTTTCCCCCGACCGCGCCGCGCTCAGGGACGATCTGGCCCATGCGGCGGCGCTTCTCGACCCACAGGCCGAGGGCGATCTCGACTATGTTGCGCAGTTCCTCAAGGGGCTGGCGCTGTCGGCCCATGACGCCGACCTGCGCGCGGCGGCCGAGGCGCTTCTGGCCGATCACGGGCAGAACGCCGCGCCGCTTGGCCACGTCAACGGCCTTTTGCGCGACCGTCTGGCGGCCAGCGCGGGTTTCTGACGGCTCACCCCGCCAGCGCCGGATCGCGCGTCACCAGAATCGGCCGCGTCAGCCCCGACAACTCCTGCCGCTGCACGCCCTCCGCGTCGAAATTATCGGGGGCGAGCCAGGCCTCATGCGCGGCCTTCAGCGCGGGCCATTCCTTGTCGATGGCGGCAAACCACGCGGTGTCGCGGTTGCGCCCCTTGACCACCGTCGCCTGCCGGAACACGCCCTCATGGCTCATCCCGTAGCGTTCGGCCGCGCGGCGCGAGGGCAGGTTCAGCGCGTCGCATTTCCATTCGAACCGGCGATAGCCCGCCTCGAACGCCCAGCCCATCATCAGGCAGATCGCCTCGGTCGCGGCGCGGGTCCGCTGCAAGGCCGGGGCAAGGTTGATATGACCGACCTCGATCGACCCCGCCGCAGGCTCGATCCGAAGGAATGAGGCGACGCCACCCGCCCGGCCCGTCGACAGATCGACCACGGCGTAAAAGAACGGGTCCTCCTTCACCGCCATCGCCTCGGCCCAGGCAAGATAGCCCGCCAGTTCGGTGAAAGGGCCATAGGGCAGGTAATCCCAGATCGCGTCATTCATCAGGTTCGCCGCATGCAGATCCTGACCGTGCCGGGCCGGGTCGAGCCGTTCCAGCCGCGCGTAGCGCCCCTCGATCGCCTCCGGCCCCGGCCGCGCGGGCGGGGTCCAGTCACCCACCGGCGCACCAAACCTGCGCTCTGCCATTTCCACCCTCCCGGCTGTTTCGGGGCGACTATGAACCCGCGCCCGCCGGGCGGCAAGGTGCCGCGAAATGACACCCGAATTGCCATGCCCGCGTCCCCGCCCTTCCCCAATCCTGCCGCAATCTCCCCCGAAATTCAGGGGCAAGAGGCCCCGACAGGGCGATTTGCGTAAAGGTGAGAGCGATGAAAGATTCGATCATCCGTGTTGTGACGAACGAAAAGCTGACCCGGATCACCCATTGGACGGTGTTTTCCGTCGGCGCGCTGACGCTCGCCTTCTCCATCGCGGCAACGGCGGCCCGCGCGTTTTAAGCGCAGGCTAGGGCCCAAAGGAAAAAGCCGCGCCAGACGGGCGCGGCTTTTCGTTTTCTGCGCCTCAGGTCGCGGCGGGCGGGGCGTCCTTGGCCGACCAGACCGGACATTTCCCCCCAAGCCGTCGCGGACAGGCCAGGCAGCCGGGGCGGATTGTCGGCGTCAGCACAGCACCTTCTCCATCCGGGCCCAGTCGCCGAACTGCCAGACCTCCCCCATCACGCTCGCGAAAAGCCCGTCGAATACCTCGACCGGCATCGCCTGACGCAAGCCGGTGACCATCCCGATCCGTTCGGAACGGGAAGCTGCGCACAGCATGAACCGCATGAAGCCCGCCATCTTCTCCGGCGGAATGTCCGAGACGATGCTGTGTTCGATCCCCTCGATCTCATCAGCTGAGAAATTCGCGGCGATCAGAGGCATCAGTTCCGTCTCCTCCTCATGCATATGGGCAAGGTCGTCGGCCATGAAGATCGCGAAGCGCTGGTAGAGACGGCGCAGCTTCACCGGACGGTCGGCCCCGGCCATCGCTACCTCCTCCGCCATGCGGCGCAAGTCATCGAAGGCGGCAAGGTGGTGATCGTGGTCGTCGTCCTGATGCTCCGCCCCGCCCGGTACGCGGGCCTCGACGACCGCGTGGATCTTGTGGTTCTCATGGCTCAGGTGCGACAGGCTGAGGTCCAAATGCGCCGACAGCGCGCCCAGCACCTCCATCAGCGCCTTGTCATCAGTGGCATCCGCCTGACCCAGCGCGATCAGCATCCGCGCATCGGCCAGGCGAATGCCCTTGTGGACCGCGTAATACAGGTCCTTGGTGGTCACGTTCTCGAAATGCGGTCTCGCATTCATGTCTTGTCTCCATTCATTGGTGTGCAAACGAAACTCTTGAATGCGGGACGGAATAGAGCGCTTTTCTTTATCTGGAAATAGCGGCATATTGGTTTCACTATCCTGAAAAATCGGACAATCCATGGACCGTCTGCGCGCGATGCGGCTCTTCCTGCGGGTCACCGAGCTTGGCAGCCTCAGCGCCGCAGCGACGGATCTCGGGCTGGCGCGGGGGGCCGGATCGGCCATCGTGGCCGAGCTTGAGCGGCATCTGGGTGTGCAACTGCTCGAACGCACGACACGCAAGATCCGCCTGACGGAAGAAGGGCAGATTTACGCCGGGCGGGCGCGCACGATCCTGGCAGATGTGGATGAGCTTGAGGATGAAATCGGCGGCGCGGAACGGCGTCCGCATGGCCGATTGCGCATCCAGATGCCGCCGGGGCTGACGCGGATCATCGTCGCCCCCGCCCTGCCCGGTTTCATCGCGGCCTATCCTGGGATGGAGCTACAGATCCTGTCTCGCTCGGACCTGCCCGATTTCGTCGGCCTGCGGCTTGACGCCGCCGTGGTCGTCGGCCCGCTGCCCGAGCTTGACATCGTCGCGCGACCGCTTGGCCATCTTCCGGTGCTGACGGTCGCCGCGCCCGCCTATCTCGAACGTCGCGGCACCCCGCGCGTCCCGGCCGATCTGGCCGACCACAGCTGCGTGCGCACGATTTCGACCACGACCGGAAATCCTGTCGTCTGGCGGTTCCGTGAGGACGACCATGACACCCGCCTTGCCCTTCCCGGCCCGCTGGCCTTCGAGGCGCCCGAAGCCGCCGTCGCCGCCGTCCGGCGCGGCGCGGGCATCCTCCAGATTGCCAGCTATCTGCTGTTCGACGACATCCGCGCGGGCAAGCTGGTCCCCATCCTCGACGATTTCCGCCCGGAGGGTCCGACGCTCCAGATCGTGCATCCCCGCCACCGGCGCAAACCGCGACGGCTGAAGGTGTTCGAGGACTTTCTCTCCGACCTCAATCAGAAGGTGCGGACAAGCTGGAACATCACTGACACGCAAAGCCCCGGACCGGGGCGGATCACGCCTCCTTCGGAATGACCCGCAGGCGCAATTCGCGAAGCTGTTCGTTCGTCGGCTCGGACGGCGCAGCCATCATCAGGTCCTCGGCGCGCTGGTTCATCGGGAACATGATGACCTCGCGGATATTCGCGGTATCGGCCAGAAGCATCACGATCCGGTCGATGCCCGCCGCGCAGCCGCCGTGCGGGGGGGCGCCGTATTTGAACGCCTTGACCATGCCGCCAAAGCGCTTCTCGACCTCTTCACGACCGTAACCGGCCAGTTCGAAGGCCTTGAACATGATCTCGGGCTTGTGGTTGCGGATCGCGCCGGAAAGGATTTCGTAGCCGTTGCAGGCAAGGTCGTACTGATAGCCCAGCACTTTCAGCGGATCGCCCGAAAGCGCCTCCATGCCCCCTTGCGGCATCGAGAAGGGGTTGTGGGAAAAGTCGATCTTGCCCTCGTCATCCTTCTCATACATCGGGAAATCGACGATCCAGGCGAATTTGAACGTGCTTTCGTCGATCAGGCCAAGCTCCCGCCCGATCTCCATCCGCGCGCGGCCCGCGACGGCCTCGAACGTCTCCGGCTTGCCGCCGAGGAAGAAGGCCGCGTCGCCCTCACCGAGGCCGAGTTGCAGGCGCAGCGCCTCGGTCCGTTCCGGGCCGATGTTCTTGGCGATGGGACCGGCGGCTTCGGTCGTGCCGTCCTCGGCCTTCCGCCAGAAGATATACCCCATCCCCGGCAGGCCCTGCTGTTGGGCAAAGGCATTCATCCGGTCGGCGAACTTGCGCGACCCGCCGCCCGGCGCGGGAATGGCGCGAACTTGCGTCCCCTCCTGCTCCAGCAGCTTGGCGAAGATCGCGAAGCCGGACCCCGCGAAATGCTCGCTGACGACCTGCATCCTGATCGGGTTGCGCAGGTCCGGTTTGTCGGTCCCGTACCAGAGCGCAGAATCGGCATAGGAAATCAGCGGCCAGTCGGCATCGACGGCGCGGCCGTCCGAAAACTCTTCGAACACGCCCTGGATCACCGGCTTGACGGCGTCGAACACGTCCTGCTGCTCGACAAAGCTCATCTCGACGTCAAGCTGGTAGAAGTCGGTGGGCGAACGGTCGGCGCGCGGGTCTTCGTCGCGGAAGCAGGGCGCGATCTGGAAATAGCGGTCGAACCCCGCCACCATGATCAGCTGCTTGAACTGCTGCGGCGCCTGCGGCAGGGCGTAGAACTTGCCCGGATGGAGCCGCGACGGCACGAGGAAGTCGCGCGCCCCTTCGGGGCTGCTGGCGGTGATGATCGGCGTCTGGAACTCGGTAAAGCCACCGGCCCACATGCGGTCGCGCATGGATTTCACAACCCGCGCGCGCAGCATCATGTTGTGGTGCAACCCCTCGCGCCGCAGGTCGAGGAAGCGGTAGGTCAGGCGGGTTTCTTCCGGGTAGTCCTGTTCGCCGAAGACCGGCAGCGGCAGTTCCTCGGCCGCGCCAAGGACCTCCATATCGGTCACATAGACCTCGATCTCGCCCGTGGGGATCTTGGGGTTCACAAGGCCCGCATCGCGCGCCTTCACCCGCCCGTCGATGCGGATCACCGTTTCGGCCTTCAGCTTTTCGATGGAACCGAAGGCGGGGCTGTCGCTGTCGGCCAGCACCTGCGTCATGCCGTAATGGTCGCGCAGGTCGATGAAGAGAACGCCGCCATGGTCGCGCACCCGATGGACCCATCCGGCAAGGCGGACGGTCTGGCCTGCGTTGGATTTGTTCAGATCGGCACAGGTATGGCTGCGATAGGCGTGCATGGGGCTTCCCTTTCAGGGGCGGTAACCGTGGTCCGCGCCGATACACCCTTTGCGCCGGGCGAAGTCAAGGGCGGCGCGGTCCCGCCGATGGGGTTGAACACCCGGCGCGGGGGGGTATTCTGCGCGAATGGCCGGCCGCGAACGTCGGACCACACCATGTCCGCGCGTTCCGGCATGTCCGGCGCCCAGGGGGCCTCTGCCTTCGGGGACCGGCAGAAGCGGGGGTGGACCGATGTGGGCAAAAGCGCTCGACACGATGCTGCGGCAACTGGTGCAGCATGGCCGTCTTGAGGTGACATATACCGACGGCACGAAACGAAGGTACGGCAACGGGCCGGGCGATCCGGTGCGCGTCCGGCTGAGCGGAGAGAAGACCGAGAGGCGGCTGGCGATGCACCCCAACCTTGCGGTGGGGGAGGCCTATGTGGACGGCCACCTGACCGTTGAGGGGGAGGATATCGCGGGCCTCATCGCGCTGGCGCTGTGCAACGATGCCCGCATGACCCCGGCCTGGTGGCTGACGCCCGCGCGCCATGTCGCGCGCTGGTTCCGGGTCCTGACGCAGATCAACCCCGCCGGACGCTCACGCGCAAACGTCCACCACCACTATGACCTGACGCCAGAGCTTTACGCGCTGTTCCTTGATGCCGACCGGCAATATTCCTGCGCCTATTTCCGTCATCCCGACGACACGCTGGAACAGGCGCAGGCACAGAAGAAGGCGATCATCGCGCGAAAGCTCTGCCTTCAGCCGGGGATGCATGTCCTCGACATCGGCTGCGGCTGGGGTGGCATGGCGCTGACACTGGCGCGCGATCATGGCGCGCGGGTGCTGGGCGTCACCCTGTCGGAAGAACAGCTTGCCATTGCCACCGAACGCGCAGCGGCCGAGGGGCTGGCCGACCGGGTCGAATTCCGCCTGATCGACTATCGCAAGATCGAGGGGCGCTTTGACCGCATCGTTTCGGTCGGCATGTTCGAACATGTCGGCCTGCCGCATTATCGCACCTATTTCGACGCCGTCCGCCGCCTGTTGACCGACGATGGCGTGGCCCTGATCCATACCATCGGCAACCCCGGCCCGCCCGCCGCCACCGGCCCCTGGATACGCAAGTATATCTTCCCCGGCGGCTATATCCCCGCCATGTCGGAATGCCTGCACGCGATCGAGGGCGCCGATCTCTGGACCACGGATGTTGAGGTCTGGCGCCTGCATTACGCCGAAACGCTCCTCCACTGGCGCAGGCGGTTCGAGGCCAATCTGGACCGGATACGGGCGCTTCAGGACGACCGTTTCTGCCGCATGTGGCGTTATTACCTTGCCGGGTCGGAGATGACGTTCCGCTATGGCGACCAATGCGTCTTTCAATTCCAACTGGCGCGCAAGCGCGACGCGGTACCGCTGACGCGGGAGTATCTTTACGACAGCCCGCTTCTGGCGGCCGAACGGCAGGGGAAATGCGCCTGAGGGGGGCGCCCTCCGCAGATTGTTCGCGCATCCGCCACATTGCCGCCAGAATGGGGGTTCAAATCTCCCATTCATGGACATTGCCGAGCCCTCCCCCGCGGTCGCCATGACCGCCGTGTCCCCTGCGCAGGACCTGCGCCGGGCGGTGGTGCTGCTCGCGCTCTGGACGCTTTATGCGATCTGGCGGCAATGGGGGCATTGGCCCGATGACCTTTCGGCCCTCTACATCGCCGGGCATCTCTGGCAGACCGGGCAGAGCGACCTGATCTATGCCGCCCCGCCGGGGTTTTTCGGTGGCCATGCGGCAAGCTGGGACCCGGTGATGGCCGATCTCGGCATCGCGGGCAAGGTCACGTTCCCCTATGTCTACCCGCCGCTTTGGGCAGCACTTCTGGGCCCGGTGACCGACCTGATGGGTCCGCAAGCCTTTGCCGATGCCGTGTTGCTGATCCAGATGCCGATGCTGGCCGCCTCGGTCCTGATGGCGGCGCGGCTGATGCGGCCTGCCACGATGCCGATGCTGACCTGGGCGCTGATTGGCATCGTGATCCTTCTGGCCAGCACGCAGTCCTACATCGCGCTCTGGCACAATCAGCCGACGATTACCGTGGGCTTCCTTGTCCTTCTCTGCTTCACCTGTCTGGATGCGGACCGGCCCATCGCCGCCGGGGCCGCGCTGGCGCTTGCCGCCGCGATCAAACTGACACCGGCGGCGCTGGTGCTGATTCTCCTTCTCGACCGGCAGTACCGTGCGACGCTATCCTTCGCCGCCTTCGGCGCCGCCCTTGGCCTTCTCAGCCTCGCCGTGACCGGCACCGCGCTGCACGAAACCTTCCTCAACAGCCTTGGCCTGATCCGCGAAGGCGCGCTGATGAGCGCTGTGAACGTCTCGCTTCTGCCCGCGCTGATGTCTCTCGGAGCGGCCCTCGGCCTCGGCCCCGCCTTCGATACGCAAAGCCACTTTGCCATTCTCGCCCCGATCCCCGGCTGGCTGTCGACCGGCCTCACGCTGACCGCGCTGGCCCTGACCACCGCCTTCCTGATGGCCCTGAAGGACAAACCCGGCCCGGAACGGCGCGCGACGGGGCTTTTCGCGCTCTGGCTCATCCTTACGCTCTTCGGCCCGCTCGGCTGGCAGCATTACTACCTTCTGCCGCTTCTCCTCCTGCCGGGCCTGATCGCGCGCCTGTCGCCGCGCGCGGGGCTGCTTCTTGGCCTTGCCATAGCCTTGCCGTCAACTCGGTTCGTCTTCCTGACCATCGGCTTCCTGCCCTGGCCCGTCGCGAATTACGTCTGGCTTGCCTGCCCCGGCTGGCTCGCCGTTCTCCTCACCCTTTATGTCAGGGCGCGACGCGCCGCCTGACGTCCTTCTGCCCTTGCGCCCCGGCCCGTTCCGTCTATAACCCCCGACAATTTGCGAATTGGGGGCCGGAGCCATGCCGAAAAGAACCGATATCAAGTCGATCATGATCATCGGAGCCGGGCCCATCGTCATCGGTCAGGCCTGCGAATTCGACTATTCCGGCGCCCAGGCCTGCAAGGCTTTGCGCGAGGAAGGCTACCGGGTCATCCTGGTCAACTCCAACCCCGCCACGATCATGACCGACCCCGGCATGGCGGATGCCACCTATATCGAGCCGATCACCCCCGAAATCGTCGCCAAGATCATCGAAAAGGAACGCCCCGACGCGCTTTTGCCGACGATGGGCGGGCAGACCGGCCTCAACACCTCGCTGGCGCTGGCCGATATGGGGGTTCTTGAAAAATTCAACGTCGAGCTGATCGGCGCCAACCGCCGCGCCATCGAGATGGCCGAGGACCGCAAGCTTTTCCGCGAGGCGATGGACCGGATCGGGCTGGAAAACCCCAAGGCGACCATCGTTTCGGCGCCGAAGAAAGAGAACGGCAAATACGACATCAACGCGGGCGTCGCGCAGGCGATGGCCGACCTTGACCATATCGGCCTTCCCGCGATCATCCGCCCCGCCTTCACGCTGGGCGGCACCGGCGGCGGCGTCGCCTATAACCGCGACGATTATGAGGCGATCTGCCGCTCCGGCCTCGACGCCTCGCCCGTGGCGCAGATCCTTGTCGATGAATCCCTTCTCGGCTGGAAGGAGTATGAGATGGAGGTCGTCCGCGACAAGGCGGACAACGCGATCATCGTCTGCTCCATCGAAAACGTCGATCCGATGGGCGTCCATACCGGCGATTCGATCACCGTCGCGCCCGCGCTGACGCTGACCGACAAGGAATATCAGATCATGCGCAACGGCTCGATCGCCGTCCTGCGCGAGATCGGGGTGGAAACCGGCGGGTCGAACGTTCAATGGGCGATCAACCCCAAAGACGGCCGCATGGTCGTGATCGAGATGAACCCGCGGGTGTCGCGGTCTTCCGCGCTGGCCTCGAAGGCCACCGGCTTCCCCATCGCCAAGATCGCCGCGAAGCTGGCCGTGGGCTACACGCTTGACGAGCTGGACAACGACATCACCAAGGTGACCCCGGCGAGCTTTGAGCCGACCATCGACTATGTCGTCACCAAGATCCCCCGCTTCGCCTTCGAGAAGTTCCCCGGATCGAAGCCGGAACTGACCACCGCGATGAAATCGGTGGGTGAGGCGATGGCCATCGGCCGCACCTTCCACGAATCGGTGCAGAAGGCGCTGGCCAGCATGGAAACCGGCCTGACCGGCTTTGATGAGATCGCCATCGAGGGCGCGCCGGAAAAGGCCGCCGTCGTCAAGGCCATCTCGCGCCAGACGCCCGACCGGCTACGCCTCATCGCGCAGGCCATGCGCCACGGCCTGACGGATGAGGAGATACAGCACACCACCGCCTTCGACCCGTGGTTCCTTGCCCGTATCCGCGAAATCGTGGAGGTGGAGAACGACATCCGCAAGACCGGCCTGCCGGTGACCGAGGACGGGTTGCGCCGCCTCAAGATGATGGGCTTTTCTGACGCGCGGCTCGCCAACCTGACCGGCCGGGACGAAGATCAGGTCCGCCGCGCCCGCAGCCGCCTTGGAGTCACCGCCGTCTTCAAGCGCATCGACACCTGCGGCGCGGAGTTCGAGGCCCAGACGCCCTACATGTATTCCACCTATGAGGTCCCCGCGATGGGCGACGTGGAATGCGAGGCGCGGCCGACGAATGCGAAAAAGGTCGTCATCCTCGGCGGCGGTCCGAACCGGATCGGCCAGGGGATCGAGTTCGACTATTGCTGCTGCCACGCCTGCTTCGCGCTGACCGATGCGGGCTATGAAACCATCATGATCAACTGCAACCCGGAAACGGTCAGCACCGATTACGACACCTCCGACCGGCTTTACTTCGAACCGCTGACGCTGGAACACGTCCTCGAGATCCTGCGGGTGGAACAGTCGAACGGCACCCTTCACGGCGTCATCGTCCAGTTCGGTGGCCAGACGCCGCTGAAACTCGCTAACGCGCTTGAGACCGAGGGCATCCCGATCCTTGGCACCACGCCCGACGCCATCGACCTTGCGGAAGACCGGGAGAGGTTCCAGAAGCTCCTGCAAGACCTCGACCTCAAGCAGCCGGTCAACGGCATCGCCTCGTCCGACGATCAGGCCATCGCGATTGCCGAAAAGGTCGGCTTCCCGCTGGTGATCCGCCCCTCCTACGTCCTTGGTGGCCGCGCGATGGAGATCGTGCGCGACATGGACCAGCTCAGGCGCTACATCACCACCGCCGTCGATGTCTCCGGCAAGAACCCGGTGCTTCTGGACAGCTACCTGTCGGGCGCGATCGAGGTCGATGTCGATGCGCTGTCGGACGGCGAAACCGTCCATGTCGCGGGTATCATGGAGCATATCGAAGAGGCGGGCGTGCATTCGGGCGACAGTGCCTGCTGCCTGCCGCCCCATTCGCTGACGGCGGAGACGGTGGAGGAGTTGAAGCGGCAAACGGTCGCCATGGCCCTCGCGCTGAAGGTCAAGGGCCTGATGAACGTCCAGTTCGCGATCAAGGACGGCGTGATCTATGTGCTTGAGGTGAACCCCCGCGCGTCCCGCACCGTGCCGTTCGTCGCCAAGGCCACCGACAGTGCCATCGCCTCCATCGCCTCGCGCCTCATGGCGGGGGAGCCGATGGCGACCTTCCCGATGCGCGCGCCCTACCCCGCAGGCGTCGGCCCCGATACCGACCTGCCCTTCGCCGATCCGATGACGCTCGCCAACCCGATCACGCCGTGGTTCTCGGTCAAGGAGGCCGTGCTGCCCTTCGCCCGCTTCCCCGGCGTCGATACGATCCTCGGGCCGGAGATGCGGTCCACGGGTGAGGTCATGGGCTGGGACCGCAGCTTCGCGCTGGCCTTCCTGAAGGCAGAGCTTGGCGCCGGCACCACCCTGCCGGAAGCGGGCCGCGTCTTCATCTCGATCAAGGACATGGACAAGACCGATGCGATGGCGGCCGCCGCCAAGGACCTCGTCACGCTCGGCTTCCAGATCGTCGCGACGCGCGGCACCGCCGCCTTCCTCGCCGAACACGGGGTGGAGGCGGAGACGACGAACAAGGTCTATGAGGGGCGGCAAGAGGGCAAGCTGCACATCGTCGACCGCCTGAAGAACGGGGAGATCGCGCTTCTGTTCAACTCCACCGAGGGCAGCCAGGCCATCGAGGACAGCCGCAGCATCCGCGCCGTCGCGCTTTACGACAAGATCCCGTATTTCACCACGGCTGCGGGGGCGATTGCGGCGGTCCAGGCGATGAAGGCACGCGGCGAGGGGATCGGGGTCAGGACGTTGCAGGGGTGAGACGCGCCCGGACGACCTTCCAGTGGAAGGTCGTCAGCGTCGAACGCACGATCCGCAAGGATCGGGCCGGGAGAGCAGCCCGCCCTACCCCTCGTTCCCAACAGGCATATGCCCAACACAGGGCAGCGCCCGGCCCGAGGGGTGGGCGAGAAGCGCCCGCCCATGGGGGATGAGGGGCGAACAGAAACCGTCCGGTGGACGGTTTCCGCCCCGAATGCCCGGAGCGAACGCGGAGGGCCGGGAGGTCGGGCGCTGCCCGGTCCAAGGGGACCGGGCGGGTTCGGGTCTCGGGCGGCCCGTCTCTTCAAGGGACACCATCGCCCAGATCAGCCCCCCTCTGTAGCTACAAAACCCCGACGCCCTCCCTACACCGCCCCGCCGCCCGAACGCGCAGGCCTCAGACCGCCTCATCCTCCAGATGCAGCTTCATGTCGATCAGCACCTTCTGGATCGCCAGCGTCTCGGTCAGAAGCCGCTTGGCCTCGTTGATGGAGATCTTGCCGTCCTCGATCGACTGGTTGTATTCGGCCATCAGCATCGCGAACCGCTGCGACAGCGCCACCACGTCCGAGTTCACGCCCCCCGCCCCGGCATTGCTGCGGGTCCCGTCATGGGACAGCGTGATCCCGCGAATATCGGCCAGCGCGGCGGTCACATGCGGGAAGCGCGCGGCGGTTTCCAGCGCCGCCACGACGTCGATCGGCATGAAGCGTTCGGCATGGTCCGGGTCGTCGGAATAATACCGCCCCAGCGTCGCCTTCGACTTTCCGCAAAGCGCCGCCGCGGCCTCGATCCCGACATCCTTCACCAACGCCTCGCTGTGCTTTTTCAGATAGCTGGACAGTTGTTTTTGCATATTCCGAACCTACCCTTACCGCTCCGACGTGGGAAAACGCGCCTGACCTTCCCCTTAGTTTGCTGCGCGGCATTTGTCATTTTTTAATCGCCCCGCCGCACCTGGGGCGCGTTATGAGTTGCCGGCGTCCTGAACCGGAGAAGGGTGGGGTTGTCGTGCGTCTGCCGCCTGGGAACGGCAGAGCCGGGCCTTCCGGCAGCCGCACGGCATCCCTCACCATGCCGCCCCGGATTTGCCCTTGCGGCACGGCGGGCTTGCTGTATGCCGTGGCCATGGCCAAGCTTTACTTCCACTATTCGACGATGAACGCGGGCAAGTCGACGCTGCTTCTGCAAGCCTCGCACAACTACCGCGAACGGGGCATGTCGACCTATCTGCTGACCGCGAAACTTGATGATCGCAGCGGTCGCGGCCGGATCGCAAGCCGTATCGGCATCGCCCAGGACGCGGACCTTTTCGACGTCGGAACCGACCTTTTCGCCTGCCTCAAGGCGCGGCAAGCGGCCGGCCCGGTCGATTGCGTCTTTCTCGATGAGGCGCAATTCCTGTCGCGCGATCAGGTCTGGCAACTGGCCCGCGCGGTCGATGACCTTGGTCTGCCCGTCATGTGCTACGGGCTGCGGGTGGACTTCCGGGGCGAGCTGTTCCCCGGCTCTGCCGCCCTTCTGGCGCTGGCCGACGAGATGCGCGAGGTGCGCACCATCTGTCATTGCGGAAAGAAGGCGACGATGGTCGTGCGCCGCGGCCCGGACGGCAAGGCGCTCCGGGACGGTGCGCAGGTGCAGATCGGCGGGAACGAGACCTATGTCTCGCTCTGCCGCCGCCATTGGCGCGAGGAGATCGGGGATCGTGATCCGGCAGACGAGGCCTCTAGCATTTCGGGTTTGCACTGAATCAGAATTTGAACTTATTTCGTTCGAATTCTGATGCTTGGTTTCCAACGCAAACCCGAAACGCTTCAGAACAGCCGCCCGCCCAGCGGCACCCCGTGGCCCGGCCCGATCAGGACCACCTCACCCTCTTCATCCGGGACGCCCAGGACCAGCACCTCGGACTTCACCGGCCCGATCTGGCGCGGGGGGAAGTTGACGACGGCAAGGACCTGCCGCCCCACCAGGTCCTCAAGCGTGTAGTGCCTGGTGATCTGGGCAGAGGATTTCTTCTCCCCGATCTCACCGCCGAAATCGACCCAGAGCTTGAAGGCGGGTTTGCGTGCCTCGGGGAAAGGTTCCGCCTTTGTGATACGGCCAACGCGGATGTCCACCTTCAGGAAATCGTCGAAGCTGATCGTCATTGGCCAAGTTCCTTTCCGCGTTCGGCCGCCGCATGGACGGCCCTTTTCAACAGCGCCGGGAAGCCCTGCCCTTCATCCATCAGCACCGCCAGCGCGGCGGCCGTCGTGCCGCCGGGCGAGGTCACGTTGACGCGCAACTGGCCGGGATCCTCATCGGCCTCTTCGGCCAGCGCACCGGCCCCCGCGACAGTCGCCTTGGCAAGCGTCATCGCCAGATCGGCAGGCAGCCCCTCGGCCGCCCCCGCCGCTGCCAACGTCTCGATCAGGTGGAAGACATAGGCGGGGCCGGAACCGGACACCGCCGTCACCGCGTCCATCTGATGTTCGCCGTCCAGCCTGACGACCTGCCCCACCGCCGACAACAGCGCCTCGGACAGCGCCAGATGCGCCTCGCTCGCCTGCCCGTTGCCGCAGATGGCGGTGATACCCCGGCCGATGGCGGCAGGCGTGTTCGGCATCGCCCGCACGATCGGCGTCTTCGCGCCCAGCGTGGCCTCATAATAGGCGATGCGGGTCCCGGCGGCGACCGACAGGAACAGCGTCCGACCGTTGCCAAGCATCTTCAGACGCGGCAGTGCCTCGGCCATCATCTGCGGCTTGACCGCGACGAGGACGATGGCGGGATCGTCGGGCAGGCCCGCGTTCAGATGAACGCCCTGCCCCTTCAGCCAGTCGGAGGGGTTCGGATCGACCACGAAGACGCTGCCCGCCGGCAAGCCGCCCTTCAGCCAGCCCGCCAGCATGGCAGACCCCATCTTGCCGCAGCCAAGAAGCACAAGGCCCCTGTCGCGCACCGTCGTCATATCCATGGCGCACCTCCCTTTCGGCAGGGAAGATGCGTGATCATCGCGGGAAGGAAAACCCCAAAACCGCCCGGTTCAGGCGCGACCGAAGGCCTGCCCCATCGCCATCTCAAGCGCCCGTTCGGGGCTGTCATTACCCCAGCAGACAAGCTGGAAGGCGGGGTAGAAGCGTTCGGCGGAGGTCACGGCCTCGGTGATCATGCGGTCGATCTGTTCGGCCCCGGCGATCTGCCCCCCGGCAAGCGACAGGCCATAGCGCCAGACCATCATCCGCTGTTCGCGCCAATAGGTGAACGCGCCGCTCCAGACCATGTCATTGGTGCGGTTCAGCGTGTCGTAAAGGGCAGGCACGCGCTCCTCCGGCGGGTCCATCTCGAACGTGCAGATCAGGCGCAACGTCTCGTCATAGGGCGACCAGGCAAGCGTGATCGAATAGGTCCGCCACTGCCCTTCGACCGCCATCGCGATCTGGTCGTCCGTCACCCGGTCAAAATCCCAGTCGTGATGCGCGGCAAGCGTTTCGACAATGTCGATCGGGTGCAGGTCGTCGGTGTGAAGATAGCTCTCAGATACTGACATGCCCGGCCTCTGCTTATCTTGCCCCCGGCGGGTCATGACCCACAAGAGGCAGGGAACGCTTACAAGGATCGGCGTCTGCCCGACGCCGCCCTTACAAGATATGGTGCAGGCCACCAGGGTCTCTGTAAAGCAATATTTTGTGGATAAGCGCCGCCTGTGTGGCGTGACAGCAAAACTTGCAGTGTGTGACAAAGATACTTGCAACATCCGATTTTCAGAGGTTGGTCACCAGTAGCTCTGCCGCTGCTGTCGGCTTCTCCCCGATCGAATAGGTCGTCGTCAATGCCTCGATCTCAAAGGCGGCGAACACCTCCCGCACCTCTGGCAGGTCGTTGATCGACAGGATGAACCGGCCCTTCAGTTGTGCCAGCCGAGTCGCCAGCCGCGTGAAGTCGGCCCGACTGAAGAGCGCCTTGCCGTAGTCCCCCTCGCAGCCCCAGTAGGGCGGATCGAGGTAGAAGAGCGTCCCCTCGCCGTCGTACCGATCGAGGAACCGCTCGAAGTCCAGGCACTCGATCACGACGCCCGCAAGGCGGCTGTGCAGGTCTTCCAGCATTGGCTCCAGCGTGCTGAGGTTGAACCGGCCGGGCCTCGTCTTATCGACGCCGAAGTTGCGGCCGGAGACCTTGCCACCGAAGGCGGTGCGCTGGAGGTAGAGAAACCGGCCCGCCCGCTCCAGATCGGTCAGCGTCTCGGGGTTGGTGGCCACCAGCCGCTCGAATTCCGCGCGGGTGGTGAGCTGGAACCGCAGCGTCTCGATGAATTGGGGGTAGTGGCGCTGCAGGATGCGGAAGAGGTTGGCGACGTCGCGGCCGTAGTCGTTGATCACCTCAGCTCGCGGACGTCGTGTCCGCCGCAGGAAGATGCCTCCCATGCCCACGAAGGGCTCGGCATAGGTGGCGTGATCGATCGCATCGATCCGGGCCACGATGCGCTTGGCGAGGTTGCGTTTTCCGCCGAGCCATGGGGCCACCGGAGCGACGGGTTCCACGGCCGTTAAAGAGGGCATTGAAGGGTGTATTGAATGGGGGCTTTTCCCGGACATGCGAATCGTGCCTTAAAGCGCGTCCCTGAGCTCAGGGGGGAGCGACCATAAGCTTCAGCTGGTCGGCGGGGGTGTTAACGCTGCCCCGTGTCAGAGGGCGTTGGCGCGCCCTCTGGCCTCCCGGCTGACGCCGGAAGGCCGAGCTTCAGGGGTCAGGCTACCCGGCCGAGAGGACCGGCCGCACCGCCGTCGCATAGTCGGGCTTCCGGTTCCCGTTCTGGCCGATCAGGCTGACATTGTTCAGCCGGATTGACGGGGCCACGTTGTCCTCGACCGTGTTGCCCTGGCCGGAGATGTTCAGGACCGGGTGGACGGCCGGATTAACGGGGTTGCCAGAGTTCGGGAACATGCTGACATCGGGCCGGATGTTGGTCGGGCCATCGGTGTAGTAGATCTTGTTTCGCCGGAAGGACGAGTTCCGGGTCGCGTTCCAGTTCGCGCCCCAGCCAGCGGCGACCCACGCCTCGTTATCCTCGATCACCATGTCCTCGTGGGGACCATTGTGACCATTGAAGCCCTGGGCGGCGGCCCGGAACGGGTGCATGGGGTCGGCCTGCCAGTCCACGCTGCGGTTCCTACGGTAGATGGTCCGAAGGACAACGCGACCTGTTCCCTTGGAGCCAACGTATTTTCCGGCCGCATCGAACATCGGCCAGGTTTGACCAGTGTCTTTATGGTCCTCGCTGATATACAGAAAGTTCCAGGCGTCGTTATCCTCGATGACGGCATCATGGGCGGTCCAGTTGAGAGCGTCGCAGGTCATGCCCTCGGTCTTGTTGTGACGCGCGATGGCGCGATGGCCGTCGAGGTTGATGGCCTTCCACACCGCAGCGACATGAACGCCCAAGGCCGCGCTGTCAGCGCCGCTCAGCCGCATCCCCATCCATTCCGCCGACGCGATCTGGTCACGGTCGAAGAGCAGGTAGTCGAGACCGTCACGGCGCGACATGATCCGGCCGCCGGACCAGATGATGCCGGGGCTGGCCGCATCGGCCACCACGATCATCGGGTGCATGTTGCCAGACATCAACGGGCGGCTGTCGGCGTCCGGGCAGGCGTTCACGTCCCTAAAGACGATCGACGGCGTTCCGGTGATCCGCACCCGCTTGAAAGTGACGGTATCCGGGTCCGCCACGATCATCGTCTCCGGCCCGGCGCCCAGGCCGGAGAGGTTCAGCGCCGGGTAGTCGCCGGGCGCCATGATGATGTCACGACCCCGGCTGCTCTTGATGCCGTCGATCACGTCCTGAACGGAGGTCGCCCTGCCGGGGATCGGCGTCGGCGAGGGAACAGGATCGGGGTCAGGCGTCGGATCAGGATCGACCGGCTCAGGCTGTGGTTCGGGTTCCGGCTCAGGCTCGGGTTCAGGCTCCACCGGCGGATCGACCGGCTCCGGCTCCGGCGTGGGCGCGTTGGCATCGAGGTCGGCGATGCTCTTCGCGCGCATGGTGACGAGGAAATCGCCGGTCTTGACCTCTTCGATGGCGGCGACCGAAGTCAGGAACAAGATCCCGTGGACCTTGTCATAGACGGTGGAGCGCAGGCCATCGGCGGGCTCAACGTCGGGGGCGTATTCGTAGCGAGGATTGATCGGATCGAGGGTCATGTCAGGATCTCCTTCAGACAATGCCGCTGGCCGTCAGGATCAGCGGGTCGGGCATGGGTTCGATGGGAAGGCCGTCGAGCTTGTAGAAGCCGAGATCGACGAGCGGGTAGTTGAGGTCGTAGCGATCGGCGCTGTCGTCCACCGCCTTGATGATGCCGGTCGCGCCACCCCGGCCGAAGGCAAAGACCTGCCCGTCGGCGAAGAGGCCGGTATTCGGGGCGATCCGCACCCGGCCGTTGACGATGTTCGCGCTTTCGGCCGGTTCCGCCGCACCCCAGGTGTTGCCGATCTCCCAAGCGAAGACCTCGGTGCGGTGCGGATAGGTCGCCGGGATCGCCGCCAGACCGCGCTCGCGCCGCGCCGTCGTGACATCGCCCTGCGCGCTCCAGAACTCCGCGTAGGAGCCGTCGGAGGCGAAGAAGGACTGGTCGAAGCGGAGCGCGAAATCCGGCAGCAGGCCGAGACCCTGCAGCGTCTCGATGGCGATGTAGCGCCCCATGGTCGGCAGGCCGTCCACATGGTCCGACGGGTGGACCCCGTCGCCCTTGGCGCAGTAATGCGCCAGCGGCTGGATGCCGACGAAGGGATGGATCGCGCCTTGGGCGCCGACCGAGGCAACCATGATCCGGTACTCGGCGCGGATCTTCTCGTAGTTCTCCATCGTGAACTGGTGATAGGAGCCATTGACCGGATTGGGGTTGGTCGTGTGGGTGGCGTTGTCCATGTCCTCCTCCGGTCCACGCGATCCGGGGCCGCAGAGGAGGTACCGGGTCCGCGTGAACGGCCCGTGCGCCTCGGCCATGGTGTGATCGACCGAGCGCTGGCCGAGGTTCACCGGCACGGTCACCGGGCTGCCATCGAGGTATTTTCCGGTCAGCATCGGCTCGATGTTGTCGCCGAAGTTGGCGCCGAGCGCCTGGTCGCTCGCCTGCCAGTACATCGTGATCGCGCCGGGTTCGGACCCGTGCGGGCAGAGATAGTCGGCAAAGGCGGTGTAATGGGCGAACTGGCGCACCGTCGAGGCGTCGTTCAGGAGTTGCGACAGGCTCGTGCCGGACTTCGTCGCGGCCCCCAGAGCGAAGCGGCGCCCCGGATATTCCGAGATCAGGCTGTTGGCCATCGCCGCGACGCCCGCCGTCGGCCGGTTGCCGGAGTTGATATAGGCGGCGGGGTTGATCGTCCCGTCATCGTGGGAGGCGAACTGGACGCACTTCTCGGCCGAGGAGGTATAGGTGCCGACGACCGTGTTGGCCCAGAGCGAGTTGTCGATGACCGTATTGTCGGTCGTGCGGCGGTTGTCGGTCCACTCGGTCCCGGCCGGGATGTTATTCGGGTAGATGATCCCCTCGCTCCCGGCATTCGACGGCGTGATCGCATTGCCCCGGAAGGTCGGCGGCGTCACGTTGACCCCGCTCTGCAGGCTGGCTGCGTAGGACTGGACCGAGGCGTCGCGGATCAGGACGTTCTCCTCGACCAGAACCTTGTCGATCTTGTTCTGGCTCGAGACATAGGCCGGGTCGCGGTCCATGCGGAAAAGGACGTTGTTGATGCCGGTCAGCGTGTTTCCGGCCGCTCGGGCGCTGTCGGCCTTGATGAGGTTGCGCCCGATGATGAGGCCGCCATCGACGCCGTGCTGGGGGTTGAAGAAGTCCGAATGCGGGTTCCAGCTCTGCCAGTACGTATTGTCGGTCTGGGTGCTCGGGGGCTGGTTGCCGGTGTTGCCGCTGGACTTCGAGCGGAAGTAGTTGCCATTGAAGAGGGTGAAGTCGCCTGCCGCAAAGGTCGTGCCCGCCAGCCACGCTGTCGGGGTGCCGGGGACGTTCCAGGTCCACTCGATCAGGTTTTCGAGATAGGCCCCCTTGCCGACCTTGAAGACATCCCCGCTCGAGCCCGAAAGCTTGTTGCGGCAGAAGAGCCCCATATCCGGCAGCACCATGCCGGTACCGGAGCCGCTCACCTCCTCCTTCAGAAACGCGGTGAAGCCCAGGCCACCAGGCAGCGCGACAAGCTCGCAGTCGCGGATGAGCTTGAAGCCGCCGCCGTTCATGAACTGCAAGCTGAAGGCGATGCTGAAATCGCTGACGACCTCGATCTTGCTGCGCCGCATGACGAAGCGCGGATCGCTGACCTCGAACTGGACGTCCGGGCAGTACCAGTTGTCGAACGGCGCGCCGTCATAGGTGGACGGGTTCACCGAGACCGTCTTTCCTGACAGCGTGATCCCGGTCGGCAGGGCATCCACGCCGATGGTGAAAGGCTGCTGGCTGGTCGGTTTCACCCGGCCGACGCGGTAGGGCGCGGCGAGCTGCTGCACCGCCTCGCGCACGTCGATGATCGCCTCGGGGACCGTGTTCTGGCTGAAGTAGGGATCGCGGAAGCGGTAGCGTTCGGACTGCGCGATGTCGATCGCGGTATGGCCGATGCAGAAGGTCTTGGTCCCGGTCGCGGTTGTGCCAGGCGCAAGCTTCAGACGAACCTCGGCGTTGAACCGGCTGTTGCTGATCGAGGTGAACGCGAGCGTCCCGGACCAATCCCCCACGCCATCGGCCGTCGCCACGTCCTGCCACGCGGTCGTCGAGATCCCGAAATCGTCCAGGCTGACGGCGCGGGCCTGTACGACTTCTCCCGGCCCGGCGGTGCCGCTGAGCGGGATCTGCGCCTCGGGATCGCCGACGGCGGTGCCGAGGTCGAACACGACCTCATCACGGACGAACGGATCGATCGAGATCGTGCCGCCGGTGGCCGGGGCGCGCACCTCGCGGCTGAAGCTCTGCGTCGCGTCGGGGCCGAAGGCGTTCGAGGCCACGACCGTGACGCTGGCCGCCGCCAGCACGTTGGTATCGTCGATCGTCAGTGTCGAGCCGGTGATCGACACGCCGGTCACGGCGGATTGCAGGGCATAGGAGAGGCCGGAGCCTGCGAAATACGCCCCCAAAGACAGCGTCAGCGCCCCCGCGCCCTGCGTCACGACCTGGTCGGCGATCGACCCGGCCGCGCTCGGCGGCACACCGGCCGGAAGCGGCACCGTCCGCGTCGCGGCGGGGCTGGCACCGACGATGATCTGGCCCGCTGTCGGGTGCTGATAGGTCACGGTCATGTCGCGTCTCCCCCGAGTTTCCAGGCATCGGCATTCGCGGCGGCCGCGTTGCCCGCGATGGTCTTGAGCGGCGTGGTGACGGGTTCGACGCCCGTCGGCGCGGCGGTGTCCTTCCAGACCTTAAGATGTTCGATGACGAGGCTCGCAGGGGTTCCAAGCGCCGTGGAGTTGGCGCAAAGGAAGGAGAACTGGCGGTTGGTCTGGAAGGTCTGCGGTACGCTGGTGAAGGATCGGTCATCGACCAGGGACCCGTCGATGAAGGTCCGCATGTAGCCAGCGGCCAGATCAATCGATAGCAGCCAATCCACCATCGTCGCGGCGGGAATGACACCGGCGACGGACTGCGCGTTGTTGAGCAGCGTCGCACCGGCATTGTCCTTCAGGGTGCTTCTGACCGAGCCGTCCGGCATGATTTCCTGACGCACCTGGAGCCCGCTGATCGAGAAGATCGTCTCCCCGCCGGACGGATAGGCCGGATACAGCAGGCGGCCCTTGAAGGTGACCTGTCCGTTATTCGTGCCGGTGTTGGTGCCGTAGAAGTAGGTCCCGTGCGTCGTGAAGCTCGGGGTTCCACCGGCGGCGGCGATATGGGGGCGCGGGAAGAGCATCACTGCATCGCCTCGACATTCAGCTCCGAGGTCGAGTTCGTCACGGTGATCCGACAGACGAACTTGTCGCCATTGGTCGTGGTGAAGGCGTCCCCGGTGACCTTGGTATAGGCGCTCGTGGTGATCGCCCCGGCCGTCGCGCCATTCACGACCTCAACGATGAAGGCTCCGGGGTTCGCCGGGACACCGAGCGTGAAGGCCGCATTGTTGGTGATATGCGACAGGTTCCCGTTCGCCGCCGCCGGGGTGTAGGTCGAGGCCGCCGCCGGGGTGCCGCCGTTATAGGAGGCATAGATGGTTTTCGGGTTCACGAGGCGACCGGAGCCGTCCAGTGTGACCAGCGCCAGCGCGGCGATGATCTGCGTCCAGGTGGAGATCACCGGCGCGTCGCTGTTGGCGCTGTCGAACTGGAAGACCGTGTCGGCCAGCAGCGGCGTCCCCTTGGCCGAGATCGCCCCGCCATCGGTGTCATCGATGGCCTTGCGCCAGTCCGTCACGGTCGCTGCGCCGGTCGAGAAGTAGAGGTCGTAGCTGTTGTTGTCGATGTAGAAGAGGCCCGCCGCCGACGGGGCGGAGCTCGGCGCGCCGGAGCCGACCTCAGGCGCCACGCCCCCGCCCGCGCCCGCGACCGCCGCCATCACGAAGGCGGTCGTGGCGAGCCGGGTGCTGTTGTTCCCAGCGGTCTGGGTCGGCGCGGTCGGGTTGCCGGTCAGCGCGGGGCTTGCCAGCGGTGCCTTCAGCGCCAGCGCGTTGGTCACGGTGGCGGCGAAGTTCGGATCGTCGCCGAGGGCGGCGGCCAGCTCGTTCAGCGTGTCGAGCGCGCCGGGGGCCGAGGCGATCAGGTTGGCGATCGCGGCGGCGACGAAGGCGGTGGTGGCGATCTGCGTCGTGTTGACCCCGGCGGCGGCCGTGGGCGCCGTCGGCGTCCCGGTCAGCGCGGGGCTCGCCAGCGCGGCCTTCGCGGCGATCTGGGCGATCAGGTCATCGAGGGTGCCGTCATACTCGGCGGCGGTGACGGGCGATCCCTTGACGAGGCGCTTCGTGATGGTCATTCGAACACTCCTGCTTCAAAGACGCTGGCGTCGAAGACCTGCGTCGTGGTGCCGCCCGCGACCGGGCTTCCAGCGGTGAGGGTGAGGCTGTCGTCGCCAAGCGCGATCACGACAGCGGTGGCAGTTCTGCCGGTCTCCGGGTCGATGCCCGAGACGCGGAACTGGTCGACAAGATCGAGGGTGAAGCTCATGGCGTCGGACCCTTCGTGACCTTGATGCGGAAGGTCTTCGATTTCCGAACCTGCCCCGCCCCGCCATCGAACTTCACGTCGGCCTCGAGCGTCGCGGCAGGCCATGTCGCGGTCTCGGCCGCGCTCGCGGTCAGGCGGCCTTGCCCGGCGGCCGCGTTCACCTTCGCGGTGGTCAGGTCGCCCGAGAAATCGCGCATTGCCACCTTCGATGTGATCGTGTCGCCACTGATATCGACGGGGACGCCTGCCGCGTCGCGCCGGGTGAAGTCGATCACCAGGTCTTCGCCCTGCTTGATCTCAAACTGCATCGGAGCCTCCTTTCCGGCTGCGCGCGATGGCACCGGCGATGATGAAGAGCATGTGAGCGCCGAGCGCGGGCCAGACGCCGTAGGCGACGGCCACCCCCACCGTCGCCACATGCGCGGTATCCTCGACCCCGTCGCCGACCGATCCGCCCCAGAGGACCGCCTGCGGCAGTTCGACGATGACCAGGTAAAGGACGATCAGCGGCAGGATCGCGACCGGCCCCCAGAGCGCGGCCGGGATCCCGCCGATGATGTATCCGTGGCCGAGCTGGTTGAGCACATAGCCCCGCGCGTCGCCCTTGAACGCGGAAGGCGAGGTCCAGAGCTTCAGGAGCCAGTCGATGGGGTTGGACATGGTCAGGTCTCCTATGGCTGCGGCGTTACGATCGAGGCGAGAAGCGAAAGGGCCTGCGCGACATACTGGTCGATGGTGGCGAGGTCGGCGGCCTGTTCGACCGCATAGACATGCAGCAGGCGGACGTTCTCGATCGCCGCCGCGACGAGGCGCCACTGGTTCGCCATCGCCAACCAGGTTTGCGCGAGATCGAGCGGCGTGAGCGCCGTCAGGCCGGCCCCGACCTCGGCCGCCATCAGCGGATAGTTCGAGAGATCGACCGGGGCCGGGCTTTCGGCCAGGTATGCGGCGGCCTCCTGCTCCTTTGCCTGGTAGAGCATCTGCTGGCCCGGAATGTCCGTGATGAACTGGAGCCGGGTCTGGCCTGCCGCCTCGTTGATCCGCGCAATGGCCTCGCGCCGGTAGGCCGTCAGATCGGCGAGGACCAGTGCGCCGCCCTCGACCACCCATCCGTCGAGGGTTTCGAGCGCCTGATCCGCCACCTCGATCCAGTTGGCCTTGCCCTCGGTCAGGTCATCGCGGTCGCCCTTCGCCGTCCAGAGGATGCGGTAGCGATCGGGGTTCGTGCTCACCGGCGTGGGGTCATAGAAGACGATCATCTCAATCCTCCACGCTCATGCGATAGAACGCATACTGGATGGTCCGGGCCGTGCCGTCGGACGTGGTCACCTCCGGCCGGATGTCGGAGATGAAGCTGAGCGACCCGATGCCCGTGACGTCATGCACCGTCCCGGCGCTGTCGATCTTGACCGCCATGCCCAGCCCGCCGGACCCGGCGCTGTTGGAGATGACCCAAAGTCCCTTCTGGCTGCTGAAATCGGGGAAGATCGCCGCGCCGGTCGCGCCCGCGCCCTTCACGAAGGTCCCCGTCGCGGTCGGGGCGAAGGGGATGACGCCCGCCGGAACCACCTGCTTGGTGAACTGCTGGACCTTCACGATGCCGGGCGAAGGTTCCGTGATGCCGGTACCCTTGGCGCCGATGGTGATGACCAGCGACGGGCTGGTGTAGCCCGAGACGTCATAGGCGACGACATAGGTGGGCTGGGCCGCACCGCCCCCCAGCGTCGTGCCGAAGCTCTGATGCCAGCGCCCGCCACCCCCGGCACCATAGCCGGTGGCGTCCGTGCCGGGCGTCGTGCTCCAGTCGCCGTTTTCGCCTCCGCGCCAGACGGTCAGGCTCCCGATGCCGCCGCTGCCCAGGATCGAGTTCTGACCGTCCTTCGTGGCCGCCCCGTTCGCCGCCCCACCGTCCGCCGTCCATTCGATGCCGGTCGGCGCGCCTGCCTCATAGAGCTCGACCTTGGTCTGCCCGCCCACCGTGGTCGATCCGCCGCCGCCGCCCAGCAGCGTGAGCGTGATCGACTTCGTCGTCCCGGCCAGCGCGACCGTCTGGGAGGTCGTATAACTGGCTGCGGCGGGGGCCAGATCGGCCAGCAACCCGAAGGTCATGTTGACGGCCGCCACGCCTTGGTCATCGGAGGCCGAGATCGAGCGCGGGACGCCGCTGAGTGAGGTGGTGCCGAGCAGGAAGCCGAAGCCCACGCCACCGCCCGGCGCGACACGGCGGCCGACATAGAGGCCGGTGTTGACGTTGTCGGCCGCGTCATCCTTGCCGATCGAGAACCCGGCCCCGGCGGCATCGAGGCGCAGGTTGCCGTCGATCGTCATGTCGCCCGCGCGCACCGCCCCGGCGGCGAAGAGGCCCGCCACCAGCGTCGCATAGGCGACCTTCGATCCGTCCAGCGCACCGTCAGGAATATCCTCCGGGTCGATGATGCTGACCCAATCCGTCGCCGCAGCGCTCCAGCGGTAGAGCTTCTTCTCGGGGACCAGGTAGACCCATTCGTCATCGACGCGGCTGCCATCGTTCGGCGGCAGCGTGTTCACGAGCCTCGGGACGGAAATCCCGGCATCGGCGAACCAGCTGTCGATCTGGGTCCCGAAGTCCGTGGGCGCAATGTAGGTTCCGGGTGTCGTCGCCAAGGTCCAGGCGGTCCAGCTGACCGGGCGCGGCGCGATCAGGCGCGCGCGCGCCTCGTAGGCGGTGTCCGGGATGATCCCGGCCGAGATGACCAGGCTGCCGCTCGCGACCGACAGCGTGGCGCCGCTGACCACCTGGACGCCGCCCTGAAGGCGGAGCTCGTATTCCAGCGCAGAGACGTCATCGAGGTCTGTCCCGTCCCATGTCAGGATGATCGCCGGGCGGCGCGGATCGCCGTTGGTGTCATCGAGCGCGATCCCGGAGGCGGCGAAGCTCGGGACACCCTGCGGCGGCGTCAGCGACGTGCCGGGCGTCGGCGCCACCCACGGCACCTCGAGACTGGTGTCCCAATCGTAGTCGGCCGCATCGACCTCGCGGTAGCTGCCCGCCTGAAGCAGGCTGACGGGATCATGGACGATCTCGTCGACCTCGAAGGTCTTGCCCGAATAGCCGTTGCGATTGCTCGTCCAGGCGAAGACATCGAGCGGCTCGAGGATCGTGAAATCCGGCGGCAGGACATGCTGGTGACGGCGGAAGCGCCGCTCCTCGTTGATCCATGCCTGCATCAGCCGCTGCACCTGGTCGCCATAGGGGCAGGCAGGCAGCGAGACGGTGGCGATCAGACGGCGGCCGTCGGCGGTCTCGGCCGTCGCGTCGTAGCGCGGGGGCGCGTCGCGGTTCTCCCAGAGGGAGGCAGGATCGGGGAAGGTCGCGTGGACCCCATTGTGGGTCTGCGCAAGCGAGGGGAAGAGCGAGGCACTCTGCTCGTCGGTGATGATGATGTCGTCGTCGGTGATGACCTTCACCGGCGCGCCCGGCGGGCCGACAACGATCTTCATCACCCCGCCGACATCCGCCATGCGGCCGGTGCAGGTCTTCAGGAGCTCCTCGATCGCGTCGGCTGGCTCCTGATCGACGGTGATCTCCATCCCGGCCCGGAAGCGCGGCTCCGTGCCGCCTGCGGCCAGCGCGACCGGCTCGTCGCAGACATTCATCGCCGCGAACCATTCATCGGTCCGCAGATCGCCCTCATCCCAGCCGCCGCCCCAGACATCGCCGCCGGGGATCGGGATCCCACGCAGGATGTTGTAGATCATGACGGCCGGGTTGTCGGTCTGCTCCCAGGTAGATGGGTCAGACCAGTCATGGGTGCCACTGCCGCCCAGGCTCGGGTCCTTGCGCGGGTCGTAAAGCGCGATCCCGTCCACCTCGATGCGGACCGCCGGAAAGCCCTTGAAGAGGTTACGGTCGAAGCGGAACGTCAGGATCGCATAGGCAACGCCGGTCCCCACCATGTCGGCCGACCAGGGCCGCTCGGGATGGGCGCCGTATTTGGCAATGAGCATCGGATCGGCGACGGTCTGGGTGCCGTCATACCACTTCACCCAAGCCCGCCCTGCGGTGCCCTTCAGTTCGACCGGGGTGCCATAGTCTGGATCGGCCACACCGCCGATCACCGCTACCTCCCCATCGATGAAGAGCCGCGACAGCGTCACGCCCGGAACGTCCGACACGGCGATGACATAGGTCAGATAGGCGTTCGGGGTCTTGCCCACGTTGCCATGGGTCATCGGCGGGGCGACGAGCTGACCGCCGGTCGCGTAGCGGCCGAGGAGGAAGGACTGCGGATCGGTCCCGCCGGTCTGCGTCGCCTCGTTGGTCAGGCCGGGCAGCTTCGGCTTTGGCGCGAGGGCGCGGGCCAGCGCCGAGAAGGCCAGCGACAGCGTGACCCTGACGACGAACGCGCCGATCCAGGCGGAGGCGGCAGCGCCGAAGCCGATCGAGGAAGCAATACCGGCGATCGCGGTGACGACGGGAGGCATCAGACGACCTCCCCTGCAAACGGAACGTGGAAGGCCCGGAATGCCAGGATGCGCGACACGAACCGAAGACCGTCATCACCGGGTACCGCGACCACCGCGCCAGTCACGACGCCAAGGGCCGCGCCCTCCGGCGTCTCCACCACCATGATGTCACCCATCGCCGCACGGGCCGGATGCACCTCGGGAAGGTACCCTTCCGCATAGGCGATGTGATCGTCATGGCCATCCTGACGAAGGACCCTGATTGCGCCGCGCGGGGTGCTGTACCGCCCGCGCCAGCCCTCGGCCGGATCAACCCCGGTCATCGCCAGCACCGCGTCGGCCGCGAAGAGCGCGCAGTCGTGCTGCCCCCATTCAAACGGGCGTTGAAGGGCTTCTTCAATGCACTTTGAAAGCGCGCTGCGCCAATGCGGAAGACGGACGACAGGGGTCACAGCCCCCCCCTCCTAACGACGCCGCCATAGGGCAGCTGGACCGGGGTGGAGGGCGGCGACGGAACCCGCTGGGGACCGTTCTCGCCCCAAGCCACGGTCGCGGTACCGGAAATCTCGGCGTACCGGCGGAACCGATCGCCGCCGCGCAGCTGGTGGCTGCCATCGCCGCGCTTGAGCGACAGGGTGCGCGTCAGCGCCCGCGCGGCCGAGGCGATGCGCAGGTCGATCCCGCCTTCGTCGCCCACGGCCGGGGTGCGGATCTCGACCTCGTCCACCCAGCCGCGCAGCGCGAGCCAGGGCGACCCGACCATGGTGTTGGTGACCGGATCGAAGACGACGCCATGCACCTCGACCGGCGCCAGGCGCGCGTCATAGCCGCGCACAGCCTGCTCCACCTCGGGCGAGATCGCCGACAGGGTGATCGTGTGCATCCTGACCTGCAGGCCGGTGCCATAGGTGATCCGGTCAAGGCCCAGCAGGCTGCCAGCGGCGACGTAGTCGCGGATCGTGCCGCCGATATCAAAGCCCTGGTTGTCGCGGCCATTCCAGAGCCCAAGCGCCTCGCTCGCCCCGGTGCTGCGGTTGCGCGCCGTGATCCAGACCAGCGTGTTGACCCGGATCGCGCCGGGCCGGGCGGCGAGGAAAGCGGCGAGAGGTGCGGAAAGCGTTCTCATCAGGTCACCCCAGCGTCTGCACGAAAGAAAAGCCGCCGCCCTCGACCATGCCGCTGCGGCGGGACCCGGACTGGACCGATCCCGGCACGACCTTCGCCTCGACCGTCGGGCGGGCAAGCTCGGCCGGGTCGCCGACCGACAGGCCGGAGGCGACGGGCGGCGTCACCTCGTTCCAGCCGGTCACGCCGGTCACGTCGGCGCTCGATGGCACGACGATGCGGTGGAGGTCGTAGCGGACCGGGCCGCTGCCGTAGCGTACCCCGATCAGGTCGCCGCGGCTGAGCGGATAGTTCGGCGGCAGCCCGGTCAGCGTGATCCCGCGCCGCGACACGTTGATGCCCGACACGGTGACGCTCGCCGCGCCAAGCGCGTTGCCGGTCGGGTCAAGCGCCGGGTAGGGCCGGTTCAGATCGCAGACCAGGAACGAGGCGCCATTGCTGCGCGCGAGGTTGAGGAGCGGCGCGAGATCGGCCGCCTCGGCCGGTGTCAGCTTCGCCAGCGTGACCGACCCGCGCCAGAGCGTCGGGCCGACCTCGCGGGTCAGGAGCTTGCCGGACGCGACGCCCGAGCTTTCCACTTGCTCGATCGGGTCGAAGGTCATCGAGGAGACCAGCAACTCATCCCAGAAATCGGCCAGAGAGAGGGGAAATATCAGCATCAGCCCACCCTCCGGGGATCGCCCTGGACCTTCTGCAGGCTGACCGGCAGCACCTTGGCATCGTAATGCTGCAGCCCGGCCTTTACGGTGCGAACGCTGACACCTTCGGAGACCTTGACGATGCGGGCGTTGATATCGTCGCTCAGCGTCAGCATGATCTCGATCGGGCCACGACCGCCCTGGCCGAAGGCGGCGGTCGCGCCGCCACCACCGACGAAGCCGCCATTGGCAAAGGCCGGCGCACGGTTGATCTGTTCCAGGAGCGGGCGGTGCCGGGCCGTCGCCGCTGCGTTGACCACGAATTCGCCATTCGAGAGACGGGCGAGGATCTTGTCTTCGCGCGGCCCGCCGGGGCCGACCATCAAGCCGCCATCCGCTTTCGCCGGGACACCGGGGATCCCGAGCGCGCCGCCGATCACGTCGAACAGACCCGTGCCCTGACCGCCGAAGATGCCCGCCAGCGGCCCGGTACCGAGCAGCGCCGATTGCAGGAGAGCCTTGGCGATTGCCGCCGCGAGGTTCGACATGACCTCGCTGGCTTTGCCGCCCTGAAGGATCAATGTTTCGAGCGCGTCGTAGGCGGTGCTCTTCGCGAAGTCCCATGCCTCCTGCGCCTGCTTCTGGGCCTTCTCCTCACGCTGCTTCGTGCGGATCAGATCCTCGACCTTCTTCCGCTCCTCTTCGGTCGCCCCGGCAAGCGCCACCCGGTTGCGGATCATCTCCTTCTGCACAGGGTCGGTTTCGCGCAGGATGTCGAGCTCGTCCTGAAGGCTGGCGATGTACTTCTGGGCGCGCTCGGTCTGCTTGCGGCTGGCGGAGGCGCCACGATTGGCGGCCTGCTCACGCTTAGTCGCCGCCGTGCGCAAGTCGGCGATTTCCTTGTCGAGTGCCAGGCCGCGCAGCTTGGCCTCGGTGTCGGAGCGAACAATGAGCGCCTGAGCGCGGTTCTTGGCATTTTCTTCGAGGACCTTGCCCTCCGCCCGGATCTCGCTTTCCAGAACGGCGCGCCGGGCGTCCGCCGCCGATTTGCCTGCCTTCAGCGCATCAATCTCGACCTGCTTCGCAGCATTTGCGATGTTCGTCTTTCCAAGCGATGCGAGCGCTGCACCGATACCACGCACATGCGCCGCGACCCCGGCCATGGCACTGGCCCAGACGTTGGTCGCGCCGGTGGCGCCGGTGATCGCGTCCCAGGCATCCTCGACCGCGCGGCGGGTATCATCGCTCGCCCCGACGACATCGAGGAAGGAGGCGAGCATGCCTTTCAGCCCGGTATCGGTTCCGTTGGCCGCGTCCCACGCGGCGATGAGGTCATCGCGCAACTGGCCTGTGACATCCTTGCTGGCCAGCAGGGCCTCGAAGGCCTGACGCTCGGCCTGGAAGCGCGCGCGGACCACCTCGACGCTGTCCTCGCCGAACGCCCGGATGACATTGCGGATCTCCGCCTCGCTGCGCAGGTCGGAAAGGGTCTTCTCGCCCCAGGCCTGGGCGATCTGTTGCGCAGAGCCAATCCCCTCCTGAGCAGCCTTCGCAGCAAGGAGCTGGGCTTCTAGCGCGCGGACGAGCTTGAAGTACTCCCTCTGCTCATCGCTCATGCCACGAATGCCGCCAGCCGATTGCAGGATCAGCTCCCGCATCGACCGCAATGCGGCGATCTGATCGCTTAGATCGGTCGACTGATTGAGCGTTTCGAGGGAACCCTTGAACTGCTGCACCGTCGGATCGATCTGCTGCGAGCGGAAACCGTCCTTCCCGGTCACCTGGCGCGACAGGGGGACGTTGAGCAGGTCCGCGATCTGGCTTTGGGAAATCTTGCCGAAGAGGTTGTCGAACCTGCTCCCGAGCGTGTCGGTCGCATCAGCGGCCTTCAGAAGCAGTTCGACCAGCGACAGCTCGGTGATCTGCCTCTGAAGCTCGACGATCTCCGGGGTCACGTCGCCGAACATGCGGGCGAGTTCGGCATTGCCGATCTTCGCCTCTTGCTGCCAGCTCTTCGTTGCATCGGCGAGCTCGCCGATCGCATCCTCGACGGACTTCGCATCGCCGAAGACACCACGCAGCGCACCGCCCAGAAGGCCGAGTGCCGCCACCGCGCCAAAGACCGCGAAGTTCACGGGGTTCAGCATCCCGAGGAATGCGCCGCTAAGCGCCTGGACCGCGCCCCGCGCCCCGAGCGGACCGAGCACCTGGCTGATCTGGGTGCCCTGCTGTGCAGCCAGAAGAAGCGGTGACTGACCCGCGATGAGCATCTGGCCAACGTCGTTGAACTGCGCCACCAGGTTCGATGTCGCGCCAGCCGCGCCGCGTCCACCGCTTCGCCCGCCACCCCTGCCAAGCGCGGCCTCCAGCTGCGCGACCTTCGCAGTCAATGCCTCGGCGGCGCTCGATGCCTTCGCCTCCGCCAGCACGACCGCGTCGAGTTGCGCGCGCATGCGGCCAAGCTCGGCCTGCAGCCCCGCGATCTGAGCATCGGTCGCAGCACTCTGCTGACCGAGGCCCGCGACCTCAGCTTTCGTCTTGGACACGGCGGCGGTGGTGGAGGCCAGCTCAGCCTTCGCCCGGCTCGCATCGGCCGTCAGCAGCATCGAGACGTTGAATGACCCGGCCGTCATGACTGGGCCTCGTTCATCGCGCGGATCGCGGCGCTCTCGATCGTGCGGAGGTCATCCCATCCTGCCGGGTCCAGCCGGATACCGGCAGCACGAAGACCTGACCTGACGCCGGTATAGTCGAGGCCGATCACCGCCATGCCGAACCCTCCCGAAGCGACCCGCCATTGCGTGTCGATCGAGAGGAAGGCGCGCGCGACGGCGAGATGCTCTGCCCAGAGGGCAAAGCGCGGCGGAGCCGGGGGCGGCTCCAGTCCGAACATCTCTGCATCGCGCGCGGCTTCATCGTTAGAGGCTCCGTTCAGTTCGGCGCGAGCCCAGGCGCGGCCGAACTCGCGGAGTTTCCCGAGCGGAGCCCCGCCGAGGCGACGTAGTAGTGGCGGATGATGGCCGAGCGGACGAAGGCGAACTCCAGCAGTTTCGTGCGCCACTCCCCGGCGCCATCGACGGGCTTCTTGTCCCGATCGACGAGCTGCTCGAAGGACACGACGATGCGATCGAGGACGGCCTTGGCGCCGCCGCTGTTCTCCAGCTCCTCCATCTCGGAGACCGGGATCGCCCGGAACCGGGTGCGCAGGACGTCCTTACGCCAGCCCTCGCCGTCGGGAACGTCGACGCGCACATCCTCCACGAACTGAGGATCCTCGATGATTTCAAACATGGCTGTCTCCTCAGGTAAGCGTCAGGGTCCACTGGTCGTTGCCCGCGTTCACCTGCGGCACGAGCGACAGCGGCCATTCGACGATGCCTTGCTGCTGGTTTAGGCCGGCCGGACGCTGCATCTGCGCCAGCGGCACGTTCAGACCGACCTTGTGACCGGCGACGGTGCCGTGTTGCAGGACGAGCGGCTGGGTGGTCTGGGCGAGCGCCAGCCCGTAGGGGTCAAGCGTCGCCAGCGGCACCGCCTCGATGGTGCAGGCGATCTTCTCGGCCTTGTTGGTGATCAGGATGTTCTCCGCCCCGATCAGGAAGCGGCCGACAACCTCGTTGCCCAGGTCGAACTCGCAGCTGCGCAGCACCAACGAGGTGCCGCCGATGGTGAAGACCGGCGTGTTGACCGAGGTGGCGACGACCGGCTTCTGCCAGGAGGTCAGCGTCGGCGATGCCTGCACGACGGCCGAGGGCGCCACGAAGAGGCCGGTGAAGGTGAACGAGATCTTCGGCACCTTCTGCGCCTCGATGCGGATGGTCGCGGTCCCGCGCGATCCGACGAGGGCGTAAAGGGTACCTTCAATCCAGAGGTAGAAGGTCCCGCTCTCATGCGCGTCGGAGACCGGGTTGTAGGTGACCGAGGTCGCGGCGACGATCGTCTCGGCCACGGCGCAGCCGCGCAAGAGCGGCCCATAGGCGGGCGGTGTCCCGGCCGCGCCGGAGCCCGCCAGTTCGACGTCGAACGACAACTTGGCGTGGATCCCGGTCGGGATCGTCGGCTGGGCGCCGAGCGTCGTCAGCTCCAGCTCCCGGCTCTCGTCCTGCCCCTCCATCGGGGAGAGCTGCACGTTCTGCGCAAGGATGGCATCGGTCGCGGCATCGGGGTTTTCGTCCGTGCCATAGGTGCTCTCGATCGCGAACAGGAGCGTCTTGCGGTTCCACTTCAGCGGGGTCGGCATGTCAGCCCTCCTTCACGGTCGGCTTGGTGGCGCCCTTGACGGGCTTCTTCGGGGCAGGCTTCAGCGCGCCCTTATCGTCGCGGATGTAGCTGCCGCCGGAGGACGGCAGGGACAGCGGCTTGTCGGTCATGTCAGGATCCTCAGTTGATCGGAGAGCTGGAACTCGAGCTGGTAGACAATCGTCCCGGCGGTCATGCTGACGATCGAGCCGCGCGCGAGGGAGAAGACGCCGGTCGCACCGGGCAGCTCGATCCCCGCGACGGCGTTCACGACCGCGTCGATAAGCTCTTCAAGCTCGGGGATCGCCTTGTCGCCCGTGCGGCTGAAGGAGCGCAGGACCAGCATCACGCCGACGATCTCGCGCACCTCCTGACGGAAGATGCCGGTGACCGCATCGACGGCGCCGCCCTGCAGCCCGAGAGGCAGCACGAAAGCAGCCGGCGTGACCTGCGGCAGCGAGTTCTGGCGCATCAGCTCGGCGAAAGCCATGGCGCCCTCGATACGACCTGTCAGCGTCGGGACCTCGGCTCCGATCCGATCGCGGATGAAGGTGACCGCGTCCATCAGATGAAGCCTTTGAGGTTGTCGGCGGTGAAGGGCCGTTCGCGATCCGTCACCTGGACGCCGCTGCCGCCCTTTTCGACCGAGGGTGTCCCGGCCGACGCCAGCGTGATGACACCGGCCGCGATATCGCGCAGCGCGCGCAGCGCTTCCTTGTAATCGGCCTCGACCTTCGGATCCGGCGCACCGACATGCAGCTTCCAGATGACGATCGAACCGGCGATATCGCCCAGGATCGCGGGCACGGGGGTGACGGGGGTCTGGTAGCGGCCAGCGACATAGCCATCGATGACGGCATCGGCGTCGGCGATCGCCTTGTCGACCACGGAGGTGTCGATGGCGCCGGTGGACATCTCACCCCGATCCGTCAGGGCGACGAGCATGCGATCACCGAACCGGGCCGTCAGATCTGCGAGGGTGGTGTAGGGCACGGGCGTTCACCTTGGACCTATGGGTCCGGGGGCCGTCTGGCTCCCCGCATGCGCGCCCCCGGAAACGCCTGCGGATCAATGCCCTCGCTCGGGGTGCATTCCCCGCCGGGGACGCTCAGGCGTCCTCGGCTTCAACGTCCTCGCTCCGGGTCTCGATCGTGGAGACCAGCAGCGGGTCAGACTGGATCGCGGCGACCTGGGCGTCGGTCAGGTCCTCGACGCGGAGTTCGACCTCGGCCTTGCCGAAGGCATGGCCAGCGCGGCGGCGGCCAATTTCCGGCCCGACGACGCGCAGGACCTCGATCTCCCGCTTCTTCTTCGCGGCAGGCTTCTTCTCGGCGGCCTTATCGGTCGCGGCGGCGGGTTTCTTCTCGACGGGATCGGTCATCGTTCGCTCCTGACTGGCGGTTCATGGAAGGGGGCGAGCGGACCCGCCCCCTCTGCAGAAACCGTCAGGTGTCAGGCGAGCCAGGGCGTGACCATCAGCTCGGCCGTGCCCTTCCACTCGTTCGTCTCGCCACCGGCGGCATATTCGGAGTTCAGCAGCTTGCGCGCCGCGCTTTCGAGCGCCGGAGGCACGACCAGCAGGAACTTCTTCAGGCCCAGAGGACGACCATAGTCGCCCTTCATGCCCATCAGCGCCGACCGCGCCGTTGCATAGTGGGCGGCATCGAGCGTCTGCTTCGAGCCCCAAGCCATCTGCCAGAAGCCGAAGCCGGTGTTGCCCCGCGCGTCGGTGCCGTAGATGAATTCCTTGTTGTTGAAGACGTTGTCGTCGGTCAGCCGGTCCTTGGCGACAAACTCGAAGTCCTTGCGCTTCTGCAGGATGATCGGCTTCAGCGCACGGCTCGTCTCCAGCAGGAACCATGCCGTTCCGCCACCGCCATCGGTGTTGGCCACGCTCTGCGGGACGCCATTTTCGTCCAACACCGGGTGATCGGTGTCGAAGAAGAACTGGTTGTCGTAGCAGTTCGCGGTGAAGCCTGCCTTCAGCTGCTCGTAGACCATCATGGCCCAGTGCGCCCCCGACGACATGCCCATTTCCCGGAACATCGGGCCGTAGATCCCGAGGTTGTCGGTCTCGATGTCGTCACGATCGACGCCAAGGGTCAGCTCGAAGGGCTTCTCCTTGATCGAATAGTCGTGCTGCTGGAGGTTCTGCACGGCGCGGGCGCCGATCCATTCGCGGACGTTCGGCACCTTGCCGAGCCAGCCGTACTTCTGTTCCTTCGTGGTGGCCGGAACGACGGTGGCGATCATCTGCCAGTCCTGATCGGCCTCGCCGAGGCCATCCTGGAAGGTGGTCTTGAAGCCGACGCGGAGGCCGTCGAGGTTCGCTGCGTTGATGAGCATGTGTGGGGTTCCTTACGACAGAACGGCGCGGGTCAGGGCTTCGTCGCAGCGCACCCAGACGCCTTGGGCGTCCACGCTGTCGACCACCCCGGCGGGCGAGCGGGTGTTGGAGCCACTCGTCTTGGCGACCGTCTGGTCGTCGACGATGTAGCAGACGTTGCCGATCTCGGCGGCGGTGATGAGATCGGCGGCGGCGGAGTTGGCGAAGCGGAAGACGCCCGGCTTGTAGTTCACCGGGGTCACACCGGCGGTGGTCGAGGCGACCTGCTCTTCCGCGCGCCCGATACCGAACGAGCCGGTGGCGGTGGCACCGGCAAGGATCTGGCCCGCCGCGTTGCGCATCAGGAGCGCACCGGCGAAGACGGTCTGGTTGGCCCCCAGCAGGCCCTGGCGGTCGTTGCCAATGGCCTCGGGGGTATTACGGTCAGCGGCAAGCGCGGGCATCAGAGGGTCTCCTGTTTGCGCTCAGCGGCGAGCGTCTTGGCATAGGCTTCGGGATCGACGCCGATCAGCTTGGCCGACATGGCCTGCTCGGCGTTCAACGCGACCTCGCCGTCCTTCGGCGCAGGCGGGACGACGGTCGTGCGGGTGCTGTCGAGCTTCGGCATCTCGCCGATCATCTTCTCGACCGTCGCGGGCTGCTCCATATGGAGCGCGATCAGATCCTCGCGATTGCTCTGGCGGACACCGGCACGGCCCTCCTTCAGGGCGCCGTCGATGAACGCCTCGGAGCGGGCGCGCGAACCCGCCTTCTTGAGCGTGTCGAGCTCGCCCTTCACGGTGGCCAGCTCGCTCTGCAGCGCGGTCACGTCGGCATTGCCAGCCTTTGCGATCTTGGCGGCCGCGACGATCGCCTTCGCGTCACTGCCTTCGACGCCGAGCGCGGTGCCGATCTCGGCGATCGAGGACTGAATGGCGGTTTCCGCGCCGGTCAGCTTCTCGACAGCGGCGAAGATCTGATCCTCGGTCGCGTCCTCGGCGAGGTTCAGCGCCTTCGCCAGCTTCTTCAAGTCGAACATTTCGTCGGTCTCCTGATTGAGTGTGGCAAGGCCACGGAAGTTCGGTCGGTTCACCAGGCTCGCCCGCAGGATGCGGACGATCTTCTTGGCCTTGTCGTGCAGGATGACGGGCGACATCGCCCGGTAGGCGCGGTCGGCGACGAGCGAGCGCCCGGCCGAGTTCCACTCGACCTTTCCCCAGATCCCGTCGGCCCGAACTTCCATCGCCGAGATCCAGCCCCGCGCGGGAGAGGCGCCACCGGAAGGTGCCGCGAGGTCCTGGGCGTGGTTCTCGTCGATCTGCAGCCGGTCATCTTCGGCGAAGCTCGCCGCGATCAGCGCCTCGGCATCCTCGATCCGGTAGGGGCCGCGCCCGTCCACGGTCATCACGTCGCCCTTCGCGGTCGGCACGAGGTGGACCCAGTCGGGAACCTCGGCGCCGTCGGGAAGCGCAAGTTCGGCCATGCAGGCCGTGAAGGGCTGTGTGGTCTTGTGCGTCATGGGGCGACAATCGCCGCTTCGCACGACCAAATCGCCCCCGAGAGGTTTCTGGGGTCAGAGGGGTCGATCAGGGGGGACTTCGAAAGAGGCGCTCAGCGCGCCCGTGAGCGGCCTCTTCCCGCGCAGGCTACTCCGCAGCCCCGGAAGTCGGCAAGGGTATTTAATGGGTATTTAACGGGGCGCTGACGCGGCATTCCGTCCTGACCGGCCGATCGCAGGCGCGTCCGCGTCGGGAAATTCGCCCGACGCCTCACTTCGGGCCACCGGACGCGGCCCCTTCGAGCCACTCTTCGACGATGTCGATCACGTTCGCGCTGTCCTGCGCAGAGAGGCCGATGAACGGCCGCGCCGGAATGTTCCCCCAGGGGATCGGTCCGCCCCGGCTCGTGCGCCCGAACTGCCCCTTGGCGGCACCACCCTGCATCACGGCCGCCTGGATACGGTTCGACCCGATCTCCACCTGGTCGGGACCGGCGCTGTAGTGGATTGTCGTCGATAGTGCCCGCGTCGGGCCGATCAGCGGCCGGAAGCTCACGCTGTCGCCGCGCGCCTTGTAGGCCTCGATCGTGGTGGGCGACTTCGGCGCCCATGGGTTGCCGTCTGGATCGACGCCGTCGGCAAAACGCTGCTTCGTCCCCTCGACCAGCACCTCGCCGATATCCTGCATCGCCGGGCGCATGTCGGTCATCGCGGCCGCCATGCGGGCAAGCGCGGCCTGGACTTCCTCGTCCTTGAGTTCGATGCGCAGCATGATTATCTTTCCAGGAGAGGTGGCAGGGACCGTTGCGGCTCTACCGCGATCGTTTCGGACGTATGGCCCAAGTCACCTCCTCCTTCCTCGCCCACTCTACTTTTTGAACATCGTCTTCAAGACCAGCATCTTGCGGCGTCTTCGGATCTCGAACACAACCGTCCAGGTCTGATTGCCGACCCTGATCTTCATGACGACGCTGGGCCGCGCCTGACCTTTCTGAACATCACCCGCCTCGATTGCCGTTACAAAATCGAGGTGGCTCGCCAGATTGGCGAAATCCTCCACCGTGACCGCAGATTGACCGCGCGCCGTCTCCGATATCGCATCGAAATGCCCGGAGGCGACATGGCGGATCGCATCCTGTTCAAGGTTGAAGTCGAAGCCAGCCACATCAAATCCGGCCGACCGTACCGCCTCGACATGCGCCGAGGTAAGACGACCGAGTGTCTTGTAGGCGTCGGCCGGTGCCGCGCTCCCGCCGGTGAGCGTGGCCTTCACGAAGCTCCCGACCGAACTTCGTAGTGAAGGAAGCTGGCGGTACCCACTGGCAAAATCGTCGACAACACCCGCTGGCAGAGAGGCCATGAACTCCTTCGCCAGGACATGTTCCCACTTGATGGTTTTCTCGGTCATGGTCGCGATCGTATCGCTCACCGTATCCCCCGGCGCGTGATCCCACCCTTTTCCGATGCCTGGCGGCGTCCCGGTTCGGGGATCGACACTGTCCCAACCTGACGGTGGCGTCGTAAAGCCGGGTTTCCCTCCCAAACGGATCGCGCCGCGCATGGAGCGCGCGCCAGCCACGCGGCAGCCGCAGCCCCAGCCATTCGGCGGATAGTGCGCAGCCCAGAACGGATCGTCGGCAGGCAGGACCAGCCCATCCCACGAGAGGTGATCGAGGCGAGGGTGTTCGGCCCCGCTGTGGCGATAGACCCAGAGCGGGAACTTCGCCTCGCGCATTTGGGCCAGCCGCCCGGCCGAATAGGTCGTGGCGACGTTCGTGCGATAGATGACGCGGGTTCGCCATGCCTCGCCCTTCTTCGTGCCCTCTCCTGTCCAGCCATGCCAGCCGTGCCGTTCCACGATGTCCCGAAAGTCGCGGCGGAAGTCCTCGAGCGAGCCGCCCTCGGCGACAACGCGATCGACGGCGGCGGCGAGGTCGGCCAGGAGATCGGCCTTGACCGCTCCCGCCACCATGAAGGCCCGGTCATGCTGGGCGCCTGTCAGGTCATCCCAACGCGCCGTCGGCCGAAGATCCCCGAAGCGAAGCCGCAGCGCGGCGACCTGCTCCGGGAACGGCTTGCGGAAGATGCCGCTCAGATCCTCAGGCACTGTCCTCCTCCGCGCTTGCCCGCCCGGCGAGCTCGGCCGCCAGAAGACCGTCGGCCAGCGCCTCCGTCAGCGGCCCGTCGTCGAGGTTCGGATAGGCCTCCCGCAGCATGACGCGGAACTCATCCAGAGACCCGGCGGCACCCAGCATCGCCTCGATCTGGCCGAGCATCTTGCCGACGGCCGGGCCGCCTTCGCCCGCAAGACGTTCGGTGATGAGATCGACGGGATCCGCGCCCGTCGTCACCCCGGCACTCTGGGGCGCCTCGACCGCGCCCGGATCGGCCTGTTTTGGATCGGCCGTGGCGTCCGGTTTCGCGGCCGGTGGCGCGTTCGGATCGGCAACCGGCGGCTCCGCCGCCTTCGGCTGCCCGAGAAGCTCCGCATCCTTGCCGGGATCGGAGAGGCCGAGCCGGTCACGCATCTCGCTCTGCTCGACCCGCATGCCGAGGGGCACGAGCCTTACGACGGCATCGACAAGGCCCTTCAGGTCTTCCTTCTCGGGACGGGCAATGACCAGGCGCGGATAGCGCTTCTGCGGACCGAACTCGAGATCGACCCAGGGCCGGATCAGGTCGCGGTTCAGGATCGCCGAGAGAGCGCGCGCATCGGCCCGCTCGATGTCCTCCTGGACCTGCCGGTGCTCCTTGCCAGACCCGAGGCCGCCGGTGACGGCATCGGTGGTGGCGGTCTGCCCGAGGACGGCCTTCGAGATCTGCTTGTCGAGCCAGTCGGCTCGGCGCTCGTAGAGATCCGAGGTCTGGCCGACCGACTTGGTCTCGACGAACTCGATCTCCATGCCTTCCGGGATGATCGCCGCGCAATCGCCAGCGATGTTCGCAACCGCCCTGAAGAGGATGTTCTTGTCCTCATCGCTGGCGTTCGGCCCGAACTTGCCGAGACGCAGGGGCTGGCCATAGGTCTGCGTGAAGATCGCCCAGTCGCGCTGGGTGAACGCCTTGAACATCCATGCCCAGGCGGCCGCGCGGGCGAGGCCGGAGCGCAGGACCAGCCCGGACTTCGCCTTGATCGAGGCGAAGATGAACTTGAAGGCAGGAAGGGGTTCCTCCTGCCCGTGTTCGCTCAGAAGAAGGGGTGTGGCGAGGTTCGTCCGGTCGAAGCGGAACCAGCGCGGATCGCGGTATTCCAGCCGCTCCGGCATCCACTGGCCCTCGGACGTGTCCCAGATGATCTCGGTGAAGGAATAGCCCTTCCCGATGCAGTCGAGGATATCGAAGAGCTCCTCGGTCAGCTCGTCGCGGCGCAGCCAGTCGCGGATCATGTCCGCGATTTTTACGTCCTTCGGATCATCGGAGGCCGCCTCGACCGACACGTCGATCTGGCTGACGGAGCGGCGCCGGGTACCGAGGACGCCGAGGTAATGCGGATCCCGCTCCTCGATCGTCTCGGCCAGCTCCAGATAGCGCACCGTGTCACCGGCATCGGCATCGCGCAGGATCGCCGCCAGGCGCAGCGGGTTGAGGCCATCGGCAGGGTATCCCGACAGGGGCGAGCGAATGCCCGTCAGGGTCGGAACGGCGACCTCATCTGCCAGCTGCTTTCGGGAAACGGGGTTGCCCCAGCGGTCGAGGAGAGTGGGTGTAGCCATTACAGGTATCCTCCGGCATCGAGCCGATCTATGATTTCATGGACCACCTCCACTTCACCCGCGCTCACCATTTCGGCGGCAGACCTGCCTGCAAGCTGCGGGTGCGGTCTGGTCAACCAAACCTCGATTTCAGGCTCAGTGTAGAACTCCGCGAGACGCTGACGGACGGGGCGGCGATCGGGCTTCATCAGATGCTCCCCCGGATCGCGGCACCGGCCGGACTGCGCCACCAGCCGCGATCTTCTGACCCGTCATCGGGGCCGTCGCCCTGACCGGACGAATTGAGACCCCGATATTCATAGTCCTGCGCGGGGCTCGTCCCGGCCGAGACGGCAAGCGCCATAGCCCAAAAGCGGTCCGCGTGGCCGTCCGTGTCGCTGTCGGCGATGAGGCGGCGAATGCCGGTCACGCCGACCTGACTGCGGATCGCATGAAGGTCGGCGCGCAACACCGGATCGCCCGCCGGGATCCGGGTCTTCCGGTCCTGCATCGATTCCTTCAGATCGGTCGCAAGCTCCAGCCGCGCGGGAGAGGTAAAGAGAACCCCCTCGACCCGGACCTGACCGTGGCGGCGCTTGGCATCCTCGACCGGCTTTTCGCCCATGCCGGTCTGGTCCATGCGGCAGCGGACCACGCGGTACCGGCGGAACACCTCGTCCAGAAGCCGGTCCTGCTCCTGGAACGAGATCCGGCGCTTCGCGATGATCTCGCGCACCCAGAGAACATCGCCCACCGCCTCAAGCACGACGATGACGAAGAGGTCGTTGCGGGCCGCGATGTCGACGCCAACGAAACACGGCCCGCCCTGATAGTGCTCCTTCATCCCGGCGGCGGCATGTTCGCAGGCGGAGATCAGGTCGTAGTCGAGCCAGGCCGATGCGGCATCGAGCCACTGCAGCTCGAATTCCTGCGCCCAGGCATCCTCGTCGGCGATACCCTTCCGCAGCTCTTCAATATCGACATCAAGGCCCTGTTTAACGGCCTCGTAAATATCGACGTGATGGCGGGACCAGTTGGAGCCCTCGGCCGTCATCAGCTGGAAGAACATGTTGCCCTTGCCGTTCGGGGTCGAGATCACGCGGATCTTGTGACCGCCCCGCGCGGCGACCGGAAAGGCCGATCCCCAGATCCGACGGCTGTCGGCATGGAAGGCGAATTCGTCGAGGAGCAGGTTGCCGCCGAAGCCACGCGCCGCGTCGGGCGACGCCGACAGCGCCGTGACCCGGCTGCCGCCCGGAAACCGCACCTCGTGGGTCTTGTAGCTCGCCTCCGGCACATCGACCATGTAGACGCGGTCACCTTGCGTCACCTCTCGGGAATGCGCCGGGACGTGGAACTGGCCCTCCTCGAACACCGGCTGGCCTCCACGCGACAGGCCGCGCAGCACCTCGTAATAGGCGCGCGTCATCGGCTTCAGCGCATCTTCCATCGCCTCCTTGGCGGTGTTCTCCGAGCGCGAGAGGATCGTCCAGCGCGTCTTGCGCCCGTCGATCTCCGCCTGGGTGCAATCGGCCACGATCTCGCCGCAGCTGCCAAAGGTCTTGCCGCCACGGCGCGTGAACATGCCGATCTTGAAGCGCGACTGGTCCGCGATCCACGCCCGCTGATAGGGCAGGAAGTTGATGATCGGGCTGTCCGGGGCGAGCGCCGACATGGGTCAGAGCTCCCGGATCGACATCAGGTACGGCAGCCCGCGCCAATGCGCGATCGAGAACCGGCGGCCGAGATGCTCGATCCGCTCCCGGCGCCCGAAGAGGAACGCGGCAAGGATCGTGCGCAGCGGCCTGATCTTGAAGTTCAGGTTGGCGGCGAGGACGAGGCGCCCGATCTCGGCGTGTTCGTCGGCGAGGTGTTTCATGGGTTCACCGCGCGGCATCGAGATGTCCACCAATTCCTAGGCCGAATTCGATGTGCCAGCCGATGTCGGAAAGGGCCTTCCACAGAGTGGCTTCTAGATCGCTGTCCAGAGGCCGGGCCGCTCGCGAAACCGACACGCCTCCCCGACGACGCGCCTCCCTGATCGCGTCCTCCCTAGCTGCACGCGTGGTCGCGAAATCGCGTCCCTTCTTGCCATTAGTGTCCACCCACCGGAACGCCATCACGCAAACCCCAAGATCTGGCGGGCCTTGACACGGAAGTCCTCTGTGATTTCGCCGTTTTCGGTGGCCAGAACGAGTTTCGCGTCGAGCCGCTTCTGCTCGGCATCCATCAATTGCTCGCGGATCCCCGACGACTGCATGATGTCCTTCATCATGCGGCCGAGGAAATGCAGCTCCTTCGGATCGATCTCGTCTCCGGTCTTGGCCATCTGGGCTTGCATGACCTTGAAGGCGAGAGCGGTGATCATCTGGAAGAGGATGTTGTGACGCTTGGCCTCGTCGCCGATCCCCTGCTCGGTCATCCACTCCTTCGCCCAGGCGTCGGCCGCCTTCTGCACCTTGACGAACTCGGCATACTGGACGCCGAACTCCTGCAGCGCGGATTTCTGGATGCGGAGCTCCAGCCCGGCTTCTTCAAGCTTCCAGTTCAGCTCCTCGGCGATGGCAACGTAGTCGCCGAAGCCGCTCTTGCGCAGCGCCTCTTCGAGCCACTCGCGCAGCTCCTCGGGCAGTAGATCGACCTTGCGGGGGCTGGGCATGTCAGCGCCTCGGCCGGGGGCGCTGGATGTCGGGATGCGTGGCCATGCCGCGCGCGATCTCCACACCGCGCCGCGTCGCGCTGACGACCGAGAAGTCCTGCGACCCGGTCACGTCGATGAACCCCTGCTCCTTCAGCCAGGCAAGATCGGTCACGACCTGGTCGCTCGATGACGGCAGGCCAAGCCCCTGAAGGACACCCTGCAGGATCGAGCTGTTCGAGGTGTAGTCCGGCACCTCTTCCAGATGGCGCAGGATCGCGAGGCGGCGGTGCTGGCGGACGGTTTCGGCGTAGTCGGTCATCGTTTGGCTCCATCGAGGAGGTGGCTCTCGTGGCGGTCGACGGAGAACTCGATGCGCTTGATGATCTCGCTCGTGCCCTTCATCTCGGCGCGCATCTCGCGCAGATATCCGCCAAGCTCTGTGATCGAGAGCTGCATCTTGTGGACGTCCTCGCGCCCAGGCATGCCCGTCAGGGTCTGCTCGACCGAGGACAGACGCGCCTCGTGGCTGTCGATGCGGATCCGGTTCTGTTCGATCGACTTGGCGTTCGTGCGGCTGCCAGATGCCATCAGGTTCCAGACCGTCAGGCCGAAGGTCAGCAGCTGCGAAAGCGCGATGACCCAGACGACGAAGGGCGAGATATTGAGGACTTCGGCACCCATCAGCGGCGCCCCGTCCATTTGGCCATCAGGTCTTTCGCGGTGTGTCCGCCCATGTAGAGCGACATATAAAGCGCGCTGAGCTGCAGGAGGATCCCGAGGTCGGTAGGCGGCAGGGCGGTCTTCCAGATCGCGTTGGCGACGTGCAGGATCACGAGGTTCCACAGCCAGATGAACCCGAGACCGTACATGCCGAGCGGGCGCCAGGCGCGCGCCCAGAGCGGGTCCTCAGCCTCCATGCGGTAGGTCTCCTGCCGGGCCGCAAGCTCGGCCATGTAAAGCGGCACAAGCTCCGCCACCTCCGGCTCGGCGGCGACCATGGCGGTCATCACCTTGCCCGGCTCATCGACCGCCAGCTGCTCGAGCTGGTCGGGCGCAACACCGGCGTGGCGGGCGACGACGCCGATCACGTCGGTGGCCAGCTGTGCATTCCCCTCACCGATCTTGCGGGCGAGGATGTCGCGGATGATGGGGACGCCGACCTGGGCGGCCAGCGCGATGAGGGCAGGCACCATGTCAGGCCTCCTTCCGGTTCGGTTTCGTGGCGGCCTTCACGGCCCACATCGCCGCCTCTTCGGTGGCGGTCTGGGCCAGCGCCTTCAGCCGACCGCGCTCGCGGCTGGCCTCGTCATCGATCGCCACGCGGGACGTCGAATGTGTCGCGATCCCCTCGATCAGGTCGATCAGGCGGGCGGCGGCGGACTTGATCTCGGCGACCTGGTCGTCGCCGGACGGGTTGAACGTCACGCCGACGCGGTATTCTCCCTTGGTCATGGGTCACTTGCTCCTGAGCCAGGCTGCGGATTTCGGGGCGAAGCGCTGGATCTTCGCGGCGACCACGTCGCGATAGGTCCAGGCGAGATAGAGGCCAGCGATGGCGACGCAGATCAGGACGACGCCAACGGCCGTCGCCGAGGTCTCCATGCCGATGCCCGGCACCTGCGTCGCGGCACCACCAGCGCCACCGGCGGCGGCAACGGTGCCGGTCTTCGTGCGGGCATCGAGGCGGCGTTGCAGGGTGGTCAGCGTGGCACGGCCGAGGATGCCATCGACGGTCAGGGCATGGCGCTCCTGGAACGCGCGGACGGCGGCCTCGGCCACGAAGTCGGGATTGGGACCGGGATCGTAGCCGAGCGTCTTCAAAGCCTTGCGGACGTCCGCCAGCTCGGCGTCGCTCAGGCGCAAGGTGATGACGGCCATGCCGGGGCGGCGCTTCGGCTTCGCCGTTTGCGACCCGTATGTCCCGTCGAGGATCAGATCGGCCTCTTCCGCGCGGCGGCGCTGCAGGCCGGGCAGGACCTTGCCGCCGCCCTTGACCCACTTCAGAAGGCCCGCGCGAACCCCCTTCCGATTGTCCATGTGCCAGGCATCGACCCAGCTCGCGCGCTTGATGGCGCCGGTGTTGAAATGGAAGCTCAGCGCGCCGTCGAACTCATGTTGGGCGCAATCGACCTGCCCGTAGCGGCTCAGGGCATAGCGCACCGCCGGTTCGTAGTTGCGCCGCAGGGCGAGCGTCAGCAGGCGCGACGCCTCCTCGGCCGTGATCGTCATGCCGGGCTTCGGATCTACCACGCCAGAGGCCTTGGTCAGGCCCGCGCCGATGGTCAGGACGCCCACGGCATCGCGGTAGGCGCGCAGGACAATGCCTTCATGCCGTTCGAGAAAGCTCAGACCTTCATGGCTGACCTCCATGTCCATAGGGATACACCTCGAGTTGATCGCACGAGGAACATCACCTTTGGTGGGGGGATAAATCGCCCCCGAAGGTCTTCAGGGGGAAGCCGATCCGGTCGGCCGAGGCACTTTGTCAGATGGATGGATCAGCTGTCAAAGGGGACTTTAAGGCTCGGATATCTCGAGCTGAACGAGGCAGATGGTCCAGCCAAAACCGCGCTGGGCTTGTCCGGTTTCGACGACCTCACGCGCCATCTGATCATCGACATCGTGGATCGCTCCGTTCTTCTTTCTGGCATGGCGAACAGCGTCCGGCGATGGTTTCGACAACCAGATTGCCATTGGCTCGCCGCACCCGTCATGACCGAAGTCGTCGTACATCACCCAAGCTGTCGACGTCATTGATCGCTCCTTACATCACACTGGCGCGCGCGCCGAAATCCTTCGATCCAGCTTTTCCGGTGTTCGTAGCGTTTGTAGGGGCAATCGCTCTCACGAAACGCCGGATCAGTTCCAGCAGCAAAGCCTTTGGTATCCGCGAGTTCAAGACCGCGAATGTAGGGACAGACTGCCCTTCTGTCGTATCGCATCGATTTCCAACTCCATACGGGAGAGACCTCAGTGACCAAGCTTTTCGAGCACGGCAGCGCGACGCTCGTTGCCCAATAGGAGGGGATCGATTCCCGCCCCAATCAGGATCTCAGCCGCACGGACGAACAAAGCGGAAAGCTCAACATTCACCGAACGCCAATTGCCATTGGGATATGCTTTATCATGGCGCATGACGGCATCTCTGATTTCATCTGACAATCGCATTTTGGCTCCTATTCAAACGGCAGGTCCATCTGCCGGTCATCGCCGCCACTCATCTCGGCGCGGTAGCTCTGCACCGTGCGGCTATGGAGGTCACAGGCCAGCGCCACCTGGGGGACGGAGGCGCCCTCGCGCAGCATGCGGATCGCCTCGGCCTTGCGCGCCTTGGCGCCGCGCATCGTGCCGCAGGGCAGCTTCAACCGGCCGGGTCCGATTTCACGGATCATCTTCTCGGTAGCCTGCAGCCCGACGATCTCCGACAGCATCGAGCCGCGCGCGAACTTCGGGATCGAGATCTCGGTCCCGCCCCGGCGCTTCAACAGCCGCTCGGTCAACTCGCGACCGATCGCCTCCTCGATCTGTCCGGCGATGCCTGGCAGCGCGTCCATCACTCCGGCCGCTCCTTCCGCTGACGGCCGCACCGAAGGTCCGGGCGAGAGGCCTCCAGCACGGTGGTGACGTGCCCCTCCTGAAGCTTGTAGATGAACCCGTCGACCTCGACGCCCGTGACGCCCATCTCGACGCCGCGATCGACACGACGGCCGATCTCGCGCCGGAGCGTTTCCACATCGATCTTCAGCACCCGCTCGATGTAGCGGACAAGGGCATGATCGGAGACGACGACGATCGGCTTCTTCATGTGTCCACCTCGATCCCGTTCCGGCGGCACATGGCCTTCAGCGCATCGACGATGTCGGAGATCTCCGACCATTCGTGCATGGTGTCGATGTCGATCGGGACCGAACCCCACTTCTTCTCGAAGCGGGCACGGATGAAGGCGTTCAGCCCCTTCGCCCCGCCGACCCGCACGGCGCCCTTCTGGTGCAGCAGGCGCCACATGACGTGGCAGAACCGCACGTCGGCGCGCGGGGCGGCCTTCCGCCCCTTTGCGGGCCGCTTTCGATCGAACGGCTTGAAACCCCGCTGTTTCAGGGCCTCGACCATCTTCTGCAGATCCCTGTCGGTCATGTCGGACATGCTGGTCTTGCCGGTCACGACCAGCTGCAGGTCGTGCCGGGTCTCGTTGTCGATACCGAGATCGCGACACCCGACATGGATCATCCGCTGGAGGGTCCGATCAGCCATGGCGCACCTCCTTCGGCGGCGCGACGGCATCCGCCATGGCGCGGGTGAGCGCGTTCAGGTCGATCCCCCAGGAAGGGCCGTTCTGGACCGTCAGGTAAAGGCCGCGCGTCGTCAGAACGACCTGTGCTTCGGCGCCACCAACGGTCGCCTCGGCCTCACCGAGGCGCTGATCGACGGGATTGGGCCGGGATAGGTAGACCGGCACGGAAATGGTCACGACGGGGTTCATGACGCGGCGCCCCCTGCCCAGGCGGTGACGGCCTTTCCATTGCCACCGATGGCCGTGCCAGAGCGGACCGCCAGACCCTCCTGCTCAAGCCTTAAAAGGGTGGACGACACGCTGCTGGTATCTTTGCCCAGGTGCGACGCGATCTCAGCGGCCGATTTCGGTCGGCCGGTCAGCTCTTCCAGAATGTCGGCCTTCAGGCTTCCCCAGATGCGGACCTCGCCCCCAGGACCGCCCTTGCGCATCCTGCGGGCTGTTTCCATGGCGCTCTTGCGCAGGAGCCCGGCATACTCGATCTCGTTCATCAACCCTGCCACCCCTTGATGACCATCTCGGCAAGAGCCGCCAGCAGCATCAGCCAGGCAGAGACGCTGACAACAAGGCCGGGAAGGATCCACCATCCGCTCGGCAAGCGCCGCGAGCCATGATCTTCAGTGCGCATGGTTGATCCTCGTCGGCACGAGATGCGACCAATCGCCCCGTCCATCGATGACGTCATCGAGCCAGTCAGGGCCGGGTGACGGAGACGGGGTTCCTACCTGGGCCTCGATCGAGCGAATGAGGGCGATCAACTCGCGCGCCTCGGCCCGGCTTTCCTCGCCCATCGTATTTGGCCGGGGCTCGATCTCGCCGGTGGCGTTGGTCACCAGGTAGCTGTCGCACTCGATAATTCCGAACAGCGTTTCACGCAGCCATGACAAACACTCTCGCAGGAGCGCCTCGTTCTTCTGGAACATGTTCATCACGCCATACCCCCGGTCTGCTCCATGAGGTTGCGCACCACCTGCCGGTTGCCCTCGGCAAGGTTCGCCTGGACGATCTGCATGGCCTGCTCCGGCGTGACCTTCCGCTGATCCTGAAGCGCGATCAGCTGACCGACGAAATACGACGAGATGGCGAGCATCTCCTGCGCGTCGACGGTATACTGGTGCTGCCGGAACAGGCCGATCAGCTTCAGTCGAAACGCCTCATGCTGCTCTTTCGGGGCGACGATCTTCATGCCTTGCGTCATCGGGATACCTCAGCTGCTCATCAGGACCGGGCCACTACGCCCGGCCGACCGACCGCCGGTTGCCCGGCGGTGGTTTCGCATCAGGATTTCGCGGCCTTGAAGGCCAGATGCCGGGACGCCGGGATCTGGATGGCCTCGCCGGTGGCCGGATTACGGCCGTTCCGCGCAGAGCGGTCGCGCATCTCGAAGCGGCCAAAGCCTTTGATGGTGACCGGCGTCCCCGCTTCGGTCAGGGCGCGGATCGCTGCGACCGTCGCATCGACCGCGTCCATTGCCTGCGCGTGGCTGTTGAGGCCCGCCGCCAGCATCACGCTGGACGCGAGATCTGATTTACCAGCTGTCTTCATGTTTCCCTCCTTCGGGGGTTGGTGCCCGCGACCATCGCGGGCGGATCAGGTTTCCATGATGGATTTGCCGAAGCCCGGCTTCTGGACCGGCGGGCGCGCCCATTCCGGGATCCGCACCGCGACCGCTCCGGCCTTCGGGGAATGGCTCACCGCGAGCTTCTCGGCCGGGCGCTTGCCGGGTGCGGTCTGCATCCACGGCGCGACCTTCAGCGCGATCGACCCCTTGATGCCGCCGCTGAACTCCATCGCGTTTGCATCGCCGCGATCCGCGACGGAAAGCGTCAGCAGGTGGCGCGATTTGCTGTCGTCGTCGATCGAGAGCTGAAGGCTGTCCTTCTCGGGGTTCAGAGGGCCGCCGAAATAGGTCTCCTGCGCTTCCCGCGTGATGCCGATCCTGATGTACTCACCGGACTTGCTGTCGCCTTTCGCGATCGAAAACCCGCTGGAGCTCGTCGGCGCGGCCGCAAAGGGCTTGAGGTTGATAACCGCCATCCCTGCCCCCTATGCCTTCGCCAGATCGATGGTGACGGCCTCCCAGGGCGCGTCGGCGGTCTCGCGGCGATAGAAGCGGACATAGCTCTTCGATCCGACCACCCGCATCGCGTCGCGGATCGCCTTCATGGCGCTCTTCCAGCGCTCGTCGGCGATCTCAAGCCGCAGCAGCGAATAGAGCGCGGCGCGGTTGATCTGACCCTCCTTGTCGGTGTTGAAGGCCTTCGTGATGACGGCCTTCAATGGCGCTTCGGCCGAAGCGGTCCACTCGTTCAGGCATTCATCGACAAGGGTCTTCGCGATCTGCAGCTCGGGGCCGAACTGGATGTTGTCGGCAACCTGGACGGTGATCTTCAAAAGCCCGTCGTAGGACATCAGGGTCTTGTTGCCCTTCTTGCCGCCGACGGTCGCGCCGTACTGTTCGGCAAGGAGCGCTTCGAAGGCGTCGAGGTTGGCATGGAAGTGGCCAAGGAAGCGCGAGAGCTGCTCGGAGAGCGCCACGGCGTGGCTCATCTCCGCGCGCACCAGCTCGTCCTCCATGACGTTCTGCGGTTTCACGGTGCCGATCGGCAGCTTCGCGCCATCGGGGCCAAGGATGTGCTCGTCTCCCTCGATCATGACGCGCCCCGTGGGGATCTTCGCCGGGGGATAAGGTCTCGGTTCGGGTGTCATGCCCGTTCTCCTTCGGTGTGGGGGATCTTGTTGGGTGGGGGATAGGACCCCGGATAGACCGGCTTGACGCCAAGGATAGCCAGCAGGAGCGCCATCGCTTCGACCTCGTCGGCGCTGACCAGCGTGGCGCCGCGCAGCCCGTCGCGATCGACCTTGCCGACGCCACGCGCCGCGCGCTCGGTCAACTCGGGGATGGTGAGGCGGCTCATTGCGCCACCTGCCGGACATAGTGATCGCGCGCCGATTGCGCGACCGGCCTCAGCTTGTCGATGATGTGCTCGACGGGAACACCCTGGCGCGCGGCCGTGAAGCCCAGCATGTTCCAGGCGGCGACCTGCAGCGCATCGTGATAGTCGAGATCGACGAGCGCCTGTTCGACCAGCGTGGTAACGATCGCGGTCTCCTTGGCCGTCAGAACATCGTCTGGGGTCGGCTGCGGTTCATTCATCGGGCGCTTCATTCGGGGTCTCCTTCCGGTTTCGGGGGCAGTTCACGCAGGCGCGGTACATGCGCACCCTGAGCGAGTTCACGTTGACGAACTGGCGGGCCTTTTCCCGCCAGTGGCGGCACTCGTGCATCGGGATCGTGCCGAGAGCCGGGCATTCGACGCGGGCATTGCGGAACACCCCGTTAAAGAGCTCTTCAACGGCCTGCAGATCGCCCGGATACTTCGCGCGCAGCACCTGGCTGATCAGGGACGAGGAGCGGCCAAGCTGGGCCGCCACCTTGTTCTGGGAGGTGGCGGAACATTCGGCGGCCAGGGCCTCGACCCATTCGGGCAGCGCGTCCTTCCAGGCGGCGCGGGCGATATCGACGGGGCTGGTCATGTCCGGCCTCCGTCCGCGATATGGGCATATTCCTGCAGGTTTTCGTCCCACACCGCGCGGATGCGCCGCTCGCAGGGGGGAAGAGGTCCGGTGTTGCGGATCAGCCGGTAGACCGCCTCACGGCGGCCCGGCAGACCCTTGCGGTGGACCCTGATATGCGCCGACCGCACCAGCATCTGGCAATAGGCCAGCGCATCTTCGACGGAGACCTTGACGTCGGTGGTGTTGGAATGCGCCGCGAGGTCTGTGGGCGTGAAGGTGCCAAGGCCGCGCATCGCCCGCCACATATTGCCCTGGGCGGTCCCGGTGCGCAGATAGGTTCCATCGCGCCGGGTCCGGCGCGGCAGCTCGGTCTGGCCTTCCTTCACGGCAAAGCGCAGGCGGTTCTTGTCACCGCGCCCGATCTCGACGACGGCGCCTGACCGGCGCCAGTCCGCGACGATCTCCCGGACCACCTCGGCGCCAAGATGCACCTCGGCCGCGAGGGAGTAGCAGGTGAAGCTGTTGAGGCGCAGGGCGGCTGCCCATGACGCCTGTTCCATTGGCCGCGTCCGCGAAACTTTCGGCATCACACAACCCTCCGGCGCTGGGCCGCGCCGCCAAGGTTCCGGCGCGGGTCGGGGGCGGAGCCGGTGAAGAAGTCGGTCTTGCCCCAGCCCTTCATATCGAAGTGATCCACGCCCTTCGTCCGCGCCACCTCGTGAACCCGCAGCAGGTTCACGCAGATCCGCCGGATCGAGAGGTTCGACCTCTGCAGGAGGTGCTGGCGCAGGTCTTCGGCAAGCTCGACACCGGGGCAGTAGATCTTGGCCAAATGGTTCACGTCGTCGATCGAGCCCGGCTCGGCTGCGACCCAGTCGAGGATGCGCCCGTGAAACCGCTCCCAGGCCTGCAGCTTCTGCGGCAGGAGCTCCTCACCGATCAGCACGATCGCGGCGCCGGAGCTTTCGTAGATGTCGCGGACGATCTCGACCATCTTGCGCTGGACGAGGAAGTCGGCCTCGTCGATCAGAAGGGGCCGACCACTGCGGGCCAGCTCGTCGCTGATCTGGTCGACCATGTCCGCGATGGTGCGCTGCGGCTTGACCGACAGGTCGGCGAGGATCGCCTCGCAGAACTTCCGGGCGGTCCAGACCGACTTGACCTGCACCAGGTGGGCGTCGAACTGGTTGGCGCCGTAGACGCCTGCCGTCGTCTTCCCGAACCCGGAGGGGCCGTAGTAGCAGGCAAGCCCCGGAAACCCGTGCGGGCGACGCTGCACCCGGTCGATGAGCGCCACAAGGGCCGACACGTTCTTCAGGGGGGCTACGCTGTTGTAAAGTCCACTGTCCTTTGCCATTCTCTTCTCCGTTACTGCTCAACCCACCGCTCAGGGGTCTGCCGCCCCTGGGCGGTTCTTCTCACCCGAACATCGCGTCACCGAAGTCCTCGTGGAGGATCTTCAGGGCCGCGTATTCCGAGGTGTCGATGTAGGCGATGAGCCAGCGCTGCTCCTGCGCGCTGACCTCCCCACCTGCTTCCAACCTGCGCTCGAGCGCGAGGGCGCGGCGGAACCTGTCCCGCTCGCCCTCTTCCGGCTCTTTCGCCGCCCGATGCTCCGTCAGATCCGCGACGATCTTCTCCTGCCAGCGCGCGACGTCTTCCGGCACGCCCACTTCCTGAACCTGCTCCGGCTTGCGGCCGAAGACCGGCCGCACCACCTTCGCCTCGACCGGCTCGGACATCGGAAGCGCCGCGTCCGAGAGGAGCGCTGCCACATCGGCCGCCTTCATCTTGCGATGGGCGTCGAGCGCGGCCCGTTCGGCATTCATCCAGGCCTTGCGGGCCTTCGAATGCGCGCGCGCCTCCTCGGTGTCGAAGAAGCCTGCCTTCAGCTTGCAGGGCGCGCGGCCGAGATAGCTGTTGTCGGCGGAATAGACGTGCAGCCCATCCCAAAGCGCGGCCGGATCGAAGCGGGCGATGACCTTCTGCCCGGCGATCTCCGCCATCCAGGGCGCCCAGTATTCGTTGCCGAGGAAGGTCAGAAGGCCACTTCCGGTCGCCCCGCGCAGGCCCTCGGCCCCCATGAGCCAGAGCCGCCGCTGCGCTTCGGTGGCCTTCTGGATCGGTGCCGCCGCATAGGAGGCATCGAACACCTCGGCAAAGCTCTTGCCATAGGCGATGTCCGACCAGCGGCCGGGCCGGGTATTATGCTCCTCGATCCCGTCGGCGACGACGGCGAGGAACTCCTCCAGATCAATGGCACGGTTGCCGTAATCCTCCGGCTTGGCATCGGGTCGGTTGCCGGTATAGGCCCCGTCGAAGCGGGGATCCTTGGCGATGGTATCGCACATGTCGCGGAACGCGCGTTCGATGGGCTTCGACTGACCGGAATAGGGCGTCGCCCAATGGATCTCGCACCCAAGCGCCACGAAGAGGCCGGGCAGATCATCCTCGCGGACCTTGAAGCGGTACCGCGTCGGCGAACCGCCGGTCAGGGCCTTGGCCGCGAACTCCCGGCCGTTATCGAGAAGAACGTGTTCCGGGATACCCCATGTCTCGATCATGTCACCTGCGGCGAGCCGCACAGCATTGGCGTTCGGGGTCTGATCGACGCGCCAGGCAAGCACCCGGCCGGAATAGATGTCCTGAAAGGCGACCATCTGGGGTCGCGTGACGACGCCTTCCGCCTCGCCACGCTCGGCGGGCCAGCGGACGAAAACGTCGAACTTGTGGAAGTCGGCGTTAACCGCCTGCAGAGCATGCAGGCCGCTCTTGTCGCGGGTTTGCGAGGGATAAAGGCGCTTCAGCGCATCGATCCCCTTCCGGGCGAGCACCTGGGTCGCCTTGGAGACTTCGGCATTGAAGCGGCGCCGCACCGTGCGCTCGTCGGTGACCGCCCAGCCGTTCTTCGCGGCGACCCGCGCGGCGCGCCGGTAGCAGCTGGTGAAGCTGGGCGCTGCAGGGCGCAGGTAGTCCGACTTCAGCGTGTCGAAGAAGTCGCCGTCAATCTCGATCTTGGTGCTCTTGCGACGCGCAATGCGGTGGCGGGGCGCGAGGTAGGGAAGCCGGTCATCTCTTCGGACCCCCTCAATCATGGCAAACCAGTTCCAGATCGACCGGCACCCGACACCCTCCATGCGGGCAATGTCATGGGCCGCCCCGAACTTCGTTCTGGCGGGGGCGAGCGCCTCGACCTTCTGGATGATCTCAAGGCGACGGCGGGCCACCTCCTGCGTCTTCTCCGGCAGGCCCTCGAACCATGTCCAGGCGGTGTTCCTGTCCATGTCCTCGGTCTTCGGCCGGTGCGGCATCGGCATTGATGTCTGCGCCAGAAGCGCCTTCTGCGCGCGCGACGGGAACAGGTGCCAGTTATACTCCCAGCCGCCACCCCGCCCGCTTCTGCGGCGGGCAAGCTTCGGATTTGTGCGCCAGCGAAGTCGCTTTGCGAGGGCCTCTACGCCCTGTCGGCTCTCCGGCATATCGACGAGCTTGCCATCGGCAATCTCCGACGCAGTCCACCAGATGCGCTCCGGTTCGAGGCTCATTCCGCCGCCTCCCGCCAATGGTCAAGGCTGACACCCTTGTTCTGGGCTTCCCAGATGTCGTGGGCGCGTTCGAACAGGAACCGCTTCTTCGCCGCCAACGGGGCGCGATCCCATGCTGCTGAAAGGGCCTTGAATGCGGCTTCAAGGACATCTTCTTCCGCGTCTTTCGCCGCCTCCATGCCATCGGTCGCGCGCTGCTGGCGCGCGGCCGCGACGGACTTGGCCGCACCGTTGCTCAGGGCGATGCAGATCTGCGCCCGCTCGTGGGGATCCTCGATCCGGGACAGCGCCTGCATGTCCTGGATGGTCACCGGCTTCGGCGCGGCGCGGAGCCACCGCACCTCGTCCTTGCTGAGCGCATCACCGATCGCCACCAGGCGCCGCACATGCCGGTCTGTCACACCGAACTTGTCGGCGGTCGCGGTGGCGAAGGACATGATGTCCGCCGCCAGTTTCCCGGTGTGCTGGTTGCCCTTGAAGGCCTCGGCCGCAGTCTCGGGATGGAGCTTCTCGTAGATGCGCTTGCGCTCCGCGAGGAAGAGCGCCGTGTCGAGCACGTTCATCTCGGCCCCGGCGAGGTTGTCGTCCACCTCCATGAGGCGCGCCCAGTCGTCGGTCACGTCCGACCAGACCTTCGCCTCGATCTCGGCCCAGCCGAGCCGAGCCGCCGCCTCCAGTCGATGCGCACCGGCGATCAGCACGAGCTCGCCGGACTTCTTCTTGCGGACGTGGATGGCGTCCTTCATCACCTGCGTCTCGGCGATCGAGGCGATCAGGCTTTCGACACCGGCCTCGGAAACCGGCCGAAGGCGACTTCCAAGGATGACGTCAGAGACCGGGATATTGGTCGTCGCGAGAAGCGTCGGGGTCTTCATTCTTCCTTCGGTCCCTTCGTCATGCGGTAGAAAAAGCGGCGCTGCCCATTGATGAAGCGCGCGCTGCAATCGATCTCGGCGCCATGGGCGCGCAGCTCTGAAATGCACGTCCCGACCGCCATGACCCCGGTCTTGCGGACCAGGTCGCGGGTGCTCCGCTCCTTTCCGTCGGACAGGAGCTTGACCAACCTGCGGAGCCTCGGCGATGTCAGCGGCCCGGCATGCATCCTGTCACCGCGTCATCGGGGCGTGGTCGAGGTGACGGCAATACGGGCAGAGGCGGTTGTGGATGCCCTCCGACGTGAACTCCCGCTCGCAGCAAAGGCAGGGCCTCCGCATCGCCTGGCCAAAGCGCTCCTCGCGCTCGGCCGTCTCGTTCAGCTTGTGGGCCAGTTCTTCCGCATCGCGCCGACTGACCTTCAGCGTCGCGACGGCGTTGCCAGTATGGTTCACGACCGCGAAGCGACCCGCAAAGGGATGGACGGCATAGCGCCCGGCCGGGGGCAGCTGCGGCAGTCGATCAGGCGCGGATACCGAATTCGCGGCCTGCCCGGTGATGGCGGGGTGGCTCCGCCAGGACTTCATGCGGACCACACCCATCACCGGCACCCCGTCAGCAGCAAGAGGACGTAGAGGACGAAGAAGAGCATCAGGATGAAAGCCGTATCGCCCGCGATCGAACCGGGATGGTTCTTCAGGATGCGAACCGCCCGGCGCAGGAATCTCGGCTTCGGCGCGGGGCAGCTCCGTGCGAACAACTTGGCCTGCCAGATCAGGTTCAGCGTGGCTCTCTGCTGACGGGCCTGATGCTTCTGCTCGAAGGTTTCCATCATGCGGCTCCTGTCTTGGTGGCCGCTCCGTGGCGGGCAGCCGCATCGTATTTATCTAGGCGCAGCCAGAACTCCCCGATCGCGCTCTTCTTTGGGCAGCGGCTGCCAAAGCGGTCGCGGCCGACCTTCGCAGCTCGGAGCGTCGACATCTGGCGACGCGATCGAATGAGAAATTCCCGGACTTCCAGATCGTGCCACCATGCGGGTCGACGTCCGTTCGACCAGATCGGCAAGTGGGCAACGCTTGCGAGCGCCTGCGCATCCACCTTGGGCAGCACAGGAGCAAGGTCTCCATTCGGCTTGGCGATACCTGCAGGCCAGTCCATGTCTGCTGGCCACATTGCCGCAAGCCGATCGAGGACGAACTCGGCTGTCTGAGTGTGGCAATCCCCACCGGCGGCGAGGCGCCGGAAGAAGCCGCCCTTGCGCAATATGCGACCCGACAGAACCTCGTCGGAGATCCCGTTCGCGCTGGCAATGGCATTTGCCAGCGTGAGCAATGCTTCTGTCATCCTGGAAGCGGGTTTCATGCCGCGCCCTTCGCGAACTGGGCCGCATGCTCCGCCAGACGACGGGCATAGGCGTCGCGGATGAACTCGCGCCCGGCGGCCTCAATGATACGCTCCAGATTTGCGCGCCCGACGTCACCACGGGACTGGCCGAAGGTAGCGTTGCGGCCATTCATCGGCGTCAGACCGTTTTCCTTGCACCACCCTTCGAAGGTCAGACCGCGAGCGCGAAACGCACCCACGATCACCTCGTGAAGGATCGCTCCCGGCTGGAATTCTGGTGGCTTTCGTGACATCTTCCCTCACAACGCGGCAAAACGCTCTGCATTACAAAGCAACAATGCTTTGTAAAAGGAAGCGGGTCAAGAGGTATTTGGGCCCAAATGGGAGACAGTCCTAGTAATCGGTTGGCTTCGTTTCGGAGTTCTTTGGGCTTGAGCCAGAGATCTTTTGCAGCAGCGCTAGGTGTAAGCCCTGGGCGGATTGGCTCACTGGAGAGCGGGGCGGCTCCGCTTTCGCGTGCCTTTCTTGAGCGAATTGCCGACACTTATAAGGTGAGCTCAGACTGGCTCCTGAACGGCCGAGGAGAGATGCTGCTACCGCCCTCAGCAGCAACCTCTGCGCGCCACGGATCGATCGAACAAGTGGATCCGTCGAGACCCGACCACGGTGATGTGCGGTTCGATGGCATAGAGTACGCCTTCGCGCGCCGCATGGCCCTGTCGATCTCCGCCGGGAATGGGCTCGAGGCCGTCGATGACGGAGAGGCGGAGGGTCTCGCCTTCCCTGTCTCCTGGTTGCGCCGCCAGGGCATCAATGCCGACCTCGCGGTCCTCGTCTCGGTCAAGGGTGACAGCATGGCCCCTGCCATCCCCGATGGCGCGCTCGTGCTGATCCACGTCGCCGAGCGGTCGATCGCCTCGACGGGGGTGTACGCGTTCAACCTTGACGGCCAGTCATTCGTGAAGCGGCTGGTGCCACAGTCGACGGAGGCCGACGGCCGCCCAGGCGCCGTGGCTATCATGTCCGACAATCACAGCTACCCTCCCCTGTTCCTCAGCGGCAAGGACCTCAACCGGATCACGGTTGTCGGCCGGGTGCGGGCGGTGGTAGCAGAGATTTAAAAGAGTTGGTTTAGCGACAAAGAAGGAGAACTAGATGAAGAGACCGTTGTTCATACTTACTTCTGTCATGCTGACATCGGCATGCGTCGCCACCACGGAAAACCTCACACCAAAGGACAAGTACTTGAACCGTGTCGCCTTTGCGGAAATCGTAATGCGCGACTGCCCCGCCGATGGGGGATACAGTTCCTTCGCGCAGATGCGTTCGGATGCAGCCAGCAACATGAAGATCGCAAAAAGTCTTGGCGCCACCGACACAGACATTGATGCGGCCCGAAAGCGCGCGGCACAGCAATACGGTTCTGCCTACTTCCTCGCAGGCCCCCAACGCTCATGCGACGAACTTATCAAGCGCTTGGCATGGGCCGGAGCCGAACCTGTACAGTAGGCGTTTTCTCTGCCGCTGCACTCTCGCCCCAGGCCCGTTTTCATACCTACAGGCGTCAAATCGGTTGCATGTTTGCGATCAGGCATGCGCAGGACGATGCTCTTTAAGTGACTGATAAAACTACATTTAACCAAACATGCAAATCCATCGTCTAACCTGCAACCGCATTTGCAGGTTCCGAACGCATCGGATCACCGTTCGGCGGTCAGGTCGCACCCTTTACGCGCCGTTAAACGCCCTGTTTTCAGTCATTTAAACGGTAGCTTTAGATTTGCGCCTCGGCGGGGCCGATCATTGACACGTCTGCGCCACATGGCCCGTTTCCGCGCCACTGCAAGTCTTCGCCAAAGCGCCCCGGCCCGGCTCCATTTGCGGCCTCATTGCCCTTATTTCGTTGTCCGAAATGTCATAGCCCGACCACCCCCACCCCCTTCCGGCCTCACTGCAATATTAACTGTCAGTACACAGCCTGCCCACAAATTCGCGGGGATAACTGTGGCGGGACAGTCGTTCCCTCCTGCGGAAACCGAAGACGCGACCGCGCCGCGGAGCGTCGGCTTGAGTGGATCGGAAGGGAAAATGGTGGGCGACCCTGGAATCGAACCAGGCATGGGTCTCCCCGGCGGAGTTACAGTCCGCTGCCGCACCTTGCAGCACGTCGCCCGACGCCAGCGCGGAATAGCGAAGGGGCATCGGGGCGTCAAGGAGGAATTCCGCCCGCTCCGGGCTTGTATCCGGCCCCGCCGCGCCGCATTGTCCCGGCCCACGGCGAAAGGACCAAGACCATGAAGAAGCCGACCTGGGTGATCGAGAAGGAGCGCGCCCGCCGGGCGGCGGCGGCGGAGACCGTCTGGCTTTTCGGTCTGCATGCCGTGCGCGACGCGCTGGCGAACCCGGCGCGGGAAAAGCTGCGCCTTGTCCTGACCAAGAACGCCGCCGACCGGCTGGGGGCCGAGGCGCTTTCCCAAGGCCCGGCGCCTGACATCGTCGATCCGCGCAAGTTCGACAGCCATGTGCCGCTGGACCGCGACAGCGTCCACCAGGGCGCGGCGCTTGAGGTGAAGCCGCTGCACTGGGGCGCGCTGGAAGAGGTCTGCACGACCGGCGCGGGCCAGCCGCTTGTCGTCCTTCTCGACCGGGTGACGGACCCGCACAATGTCGGCGCGATCCTGCGCTCGGCCGAGGTCTTCGGCGCCCGTGCCGTCATCGCCCCGCAGCGTCATTCCGCGCCCGAAACCGGGGCGCTGGCCAAGACCGCCAGCGGCGCGCTTGAGCGGCAGCCCTATCTGCGGATCGGCAACCTTGCCGACGCGATGGAGGCGCTGAAGAAGCTGGGCTTCATCCTGATCGGTCTGGACGGCGAAGCGGACCGCGACCTGCCCGAGGCGCTGGCCGACACCGGCACCCGCCCCGTGGGGCTGGTCCTTGGCGCCGAAGGTCCGGGCCTGCGCGAGAAGACGCGCGAGACCTGCGACATGCTCGCCCGCATCCCCTTCGCGGGCAGCTTCGGCTCGCTCAATGTTTCAAACGCGGCTGCCGTATCGCTTTATGCCGCCACGCGCCGGGGGACAGGGGCGCCCTGAACGGCCCCGGACACGCACGCCCGATCACGCTTGCGGGAGGGGAGTTTGCGGAACGCGGCCAAGGTGGCATCTTGGGTCACGGGCGCAGACAGACGGGCCGCACCGGCCCCGCCTAGCACGGAGACGACCTTATGCCAGTGACACGACGACTGTTGATCGTGACCATGATCGCCCTGCCCGTTCTTGGCACCATCCTGCGACCCGCGCTGGCCGAGGAACCCGATGTCTACGCGCCGAACGGGGTCGCGATTTCCGGCTATGACGCGGTCGCCTATTTCACCGAAAACCGCGCCGTCGCGGGCAGCGCCAGCCATGCGCTGCGCTGGCGCGGCGCGACCTGGTATTTCGTCAGCGCCGGGAACATGGAAAGCTTTGAGATGAACCCCGTCGCCTATGCTCCGCAATATGGCGGCTACTGCGCCTATTCGATCGCCAAGGGGACGGCCGCGCCGTCCTCGCCCGAGGCCTACACGATCGAGAATGGCCGCCTTTACCTGAACGCAAGCCCCGCGATTCGCGCGGTCTGGACCGCCGACATGGCCACCTTCATCCATGAGGCGGACGCGAAATGGCCCTCGATCCTCGGTCGTTAGCCGCCGTTCACAACTGCGAGACCGCCCTTTTACACATCTCTTACATACCTACATGACACTGTGGGAGCGCGGCACCGGAACTGCCATGCTCCAATTCACTGTCCCTCGTTCCGCAACTGGCGCCCCTCCCTTGGAGCGGGCGCTTTTTTCTGGCAGGAAGGCAGGCAGCATGACCGACTATTCCGACACCTTCCTGCGTGAGATCCTCGAAACCACCCGCGTCGTGGCGGTGGTCGGCATTTCGCCCAATACGGTGCGGCCATCCTATTTCGTCGGCCGCTATCTGGCGCTGAAGGGGTTTCGCGTGGTGCCGGTCAATCCCGGCCATGCGGGCAGCACGATCCTGGGTCAGACGGTCTATCCCGACCTCGCCTCCATCCCGGCGGAGCTGAAGGTCGACATGGTCGACATCTTCCGCCGGTCCGAGGCCGTCCCCGCCATCGTCGATGAGGCGATCGCCCATCTGCCGGACCTGCGCACGATCTGGATGCAGATCGGCGTGACGCATGATGGCGCGGCGGAAAAGGCGCAGGCGGCGGGGCTGCGCGTGGTTCAGAACCGCTGCCCGAAGATCGAGTATCAGCGGCTCTTCGGCGAATTGCGCATGGGCGGTTTTTCCACCGGCATCATCTCGTCGAAACTTTAGACCGCGCCCTTCGCCAGCGATTCCAGGATCGGGCAGTCCGGCCTGCCATCCCCCGCGCAGCAATGCACCAGATGGGACAGCGTGCGGCGCATTTCGGTCAGTTCGGCGATCTTGCGGTCGATGTCCTCCAGATGCCCCTCGGCGAGCTTCTTGACATCGGCGCTGGCGCGGCCCCGGTCCTCATAAAGCGCCAGTAGGCGGCGGCATTCGTCGATAGTAAAGCCCAACGACCGCGCCCGGCCCAGAAAGGCCAGCTTGTGCAGGTCGGTCTCGGCAAAGCTGCGATAGCCGTTCGCCGAACGCCCCGGCGCGATCAGGCCGACATCCTCGTAATAGCGGATGGTCTTCGACGGCAGGCCGGACCGCTCGGCAACCTCGGATATGTTCATGTCCTTACCCCTTCTTGTTCAAAGGAACGCCCGGCAAAGCGCAGCCTGAGCGCGTTGGTCAGCACGAAGACGCTCGACAGTGCCATGGCCCCGGCGGCGAGCATCGGCGACAGAAGCACACCGAAGGCCGGGTAAAGCAGCCCCGCCGCAACCGGGATCAGGGCGACATTATAGGCAAACGCCCAGAAGAGGTTCTGCCGGATATTCGCCATCGTGCGGCGCGACAGGTCAAAGGCCGTGGCCACGCCCGCCGGATCGCCCGCCATCAGCACCACATCGGCCGCCTCGATGGCGACATCGGTGCCGGTGCCGATGGCGATGCCCACATCCGCCTCGGCCAGTGCGGGGGCGTCGTTGATGCCGTCGCCGACGAAGGCGACCAGATCGCCCGACGGACCGCTGAGCGATTTCAGCGCCTCGACCTTGCCGCCCGGCAGGACACCGGCGACGACCGTGTCGATCCCGGCCTCGGCGGCGATGGCTTTGGCGGTCGTTTCCGTATCCCCGGTGATCAGCGCGGTGCGCAGCCCCATTGCGTGCAGCGCGGCGATGGCCCTGCGGCTGGCGGGCTTGATCGGATCGGCGGCGGCGAGGATGGCGGCGGGACGGCCGTCGATGGCGACATAGATCGGCGTCTTGTCGGCACCCGACAGGTCCTGGCGCGCGCGCAGGCCGGAGGTGTCGATCCCCTCGCGCACCAACAGTCGCTCGGCCCCGATGACGACGCGGCGGCCCTCCACCTCGGCGATCACGCCATGGCCCGCCACCGCCTCGGTGCGCGTGGCCGTTGGAACCGTCACGCCCCGCGCCCCGGCCGCCGCAAGGATCGCGCGCGACAGCGGGTGTTCCGACGCCGCCTCCGCCCCCGCGGCAAGGCGCAGCACCTCACCCTCATCAAACCCCGCCTCGACCGACAGCCCGGCCAGTTCGGGGCGCCCCTCGGTCAGCGTCCCGGTCTTGTCGAAAGCGACGACACCGATGCCCTGAAGCGCCTGAAGCGCGTCGCCCTTGCGGAAAAGAACCCCCAGTTCCGCCGCGCGCCCCGTGCCGACCATGATCGAGGTCGGCGTGGCAAGGCCCATGGCACAGGGGCAGGCGATGATAAGGACCGACACCCCGGCGACAAGCGCATGGGTCAGGACCGGGGACGGTCCGAAGACCAGCCAGATCAGGACCGTCGCCGCCGCCGCCGCCATAACGGCGGGGACGAACCACATGGTGATCCTGTCGACCAGCGTCTGGATCGGCAGCTTCGCGCCCTGCGCCTGTTCGACCATGCGGATGATCTGCGCCAGCGCCGTCTCTGCCCCGACCTTGTCGGCGCGGAAGGTGATGGCCCCCTGCCCGTTCACGGTACCGCCGGTGACCGCCGTGCCCTTAACCTTGTGAACCGGCATCGGCTCGCCCGTAATCATGCTTTCGTCGATCCAGCTTTCACCCTGCACGACGGTGCCATCCGCCGCGATGCGTTCGCCGGGCCGCACGACGATCCTTTCACCGGCCCGCAATTCGGCCAGCGCGACGTCCACGGTTTCCCCATCCTTGTCCACCCGCGCCGTGCGCGGCTGCAAGCCGATCAGGCGGCGGATCGCGGCGCCGGTCCGGCCCTTGGCGCGCGCCTCCATCATGCGGCCGAAAAGGATCAGCACGACAATCACGGCCGCCGCCTCGAAATAGACGGCACGCGCGGCGGCCGGGATCAGCCCCGGCAGGAAGGTGACGAGGGTAGAAAAGAGATAGGCCGCCGAGGTTCCCAGCGCGACAAGGCTGTTCATGTCGGGCGCGCCGCGCAACAGCGCGGGGTAGCCTTTCAGGAAAAAGCGCCGCCCCGGCCCGGCCAGGACCAGCGTCGTCAGGACGAACTGCGCGATCCAAAGCGTCCGGGTCCCGAGGACCATCGTCAGCCAGTGATGGAAAGCCGGGAAAAGATGCCCGCCCATCTCGGTCACGAAGACCGGCGCGGTCAGGACGGCGGCAAGGATCGTGGCGCGCCTCAACTCGCGGAATTCCGCATCCTTGCGCGCGCCTGCATCGGGGCTGGCGACAGCGCTTTCAGGAAGGTGCGACGGGTAGCCCGCCGCCTCGGTCGCGCGGATCAGGTCCTGTGGCGTCACCGCGCCTTCGGCAAAGCGGACGCGGGCGGATTCGGTCGCCAGATTGACCTCGGCCCCGATGACGCCGGGAACGGCCTTCAGCGCCTTCTCCACCCTTCCGACGCAGGAGGCGCAGGTCATGTCCTCGATCCGCAGCGTGACATCGACGATGCGCGCGGGATACCCGGCGCGGTCCAGCGTGGCGAGGATGTCGCTGGCCGAAGCGCCACCATGGCGCAGCTGCGCGGTCTCCGAGGCGAGGTTCACGGAAACGTCGTCGACACCGGGAACGCCCTTCAACGCACGCTCCACCCGCCCCACGCAAGAAGCGCAGGTCATCCCCTCGATGCTAAGCGTCAGGTTCTGTGTATCGGCCATGGCGAAACCTCCTGTTCCGAGTTTCGCACCCCAGATAATGTTTCCAGTGACTGGAAGGTCAAGACCCTTCAGAATTTTTTCGAACCGCCGGGATCGGCCCTTGACCTTCCAGCAGGGGAAACCCCCAGATCAGCGGGGCAAAGGAGACGACACATGACCAAATTCTCAGTTCCCGACATGAGCTGCGGCCACTGCCGCAAGGCCATCGAACAGGCCGTGGCCGAGGCCGACAGCGCCGCGACCGTGTCCTGCGATCTTGACGCGAAAGAGGTCACGATCGACAGCACGCTGGCCCCCGGCGACCTGGCCACCGTCCTGGATGCGGCGGGCTATCCGGCGACCGTCGCCGCCTGATCAGACGACGCGGTCGGGCGGGTTCTCCCCAGCGAAGAAGGCATCGAGGTTGTCGACCACCCGGTGCCCCATCGCCGCCCGCGTCTCATGCGTGGCAGAGCCGAGATGCGGCAGGAGGACGACGTTCTCCATCCCCATCAGCGCGGGCGTGACCCGTGGCTCTGCCTCATAGACATCCAGCCCCGCCGCCGCGATCTGGCCCGAGGCCAGCGCAGCGGCCAGCGCGCCCTCATCCACCACCTCGCCCCGCGCGGTGTTGACGAGGATCGCGTCAGGCCTCATCCGGCCCAGCGCCGCCGCGCCGATCAGGTGCCGGTTCGCCGCCCCGCCGGGGCAGTGCAGCGACAGGACATCGACCTTCGGCAACAGATCGTCGAGCGTGTCGACTTGCACCGCGCCGCAAGCCGCCAGCACCTCGGGCGCGACGGCGGAACGGTTCTGCACCAGAACCCGCATCCCGAAGCCGTGATGCGCACGATGGGCCAGCGCCTGCCCGATCCGCCCGAAACCCACGATCCCAAGCACCGCGCCGGACACCTTGCGCCCGACAAGCTGCGTCGGCCGCCAGCCCGTCCATTGGCCGGACCGGACCAGCCTTTCCCCCTCGCCCGCGCGGCGCGCGGCCATCAGGATAAGCGTCATGGCGATGTCGGCGGTGCAGTCGGACAGCACATCGGGCGTGTTCGTGACCACCACCCCGGCGGCCTTCGCGGCATCGGTCGCGATATGGGAAAAGCCCACACCGTAATTGCCAAGGATGCGCAGCCGGGGGACGCCTGCGAAAACCTCTGCCCCGATGCGGTCGGTGACGGTCGGCAGGATGGCGTCATAGTCCGCCGCCGCCGCGATCAGTTCCGCCAGGGTCAGGGCGGTGTCGGAGGGGTTCAGCGTAACCTCATACCCCGCCGCCAGCCGCGCCTCGACCTCGGCGGGCCAGGCGCGCGTGACCAGAACCTTTGCCCGTGCCATGGCGGCCCCTTTCGTCGTTCAGTCGCTGCCCAGAACCACTTCCTCACGCGCGATGGACCAGTCGATCAGCCGCCGCCACAGCGCCTCGGCCAGATCGGGGTCCACGCCCCGCGCCACGGCACTTGCACGGACCTTCGCCACGACCTCTTCCACCCGGTCGTCAATCCGCGCCGGAAGGCCAAGGGCGGGCTTCAACTCCGCCGCCCGGTCGATATAGGTGATACGCTCGGCGATCAGGTCGACAAGGCCCGCATCGATGCGGTCGATCTCGGCCCGAAGCTCGGCCATGGTGCTGCACTCGGATGCCTTCATCGTCCCGTCCCGCCGTTGCCCTGCCCAGCGGTCATAGCCCCATGCGCCCGCTGCCGCAATGCGGCGCCGGGCCGTCAGACCCCGACATAGGCGGCGAATTGCGGCGACTGTTCGGTCATGCCGCCGGTATCCACCGTCTCGGCCACCTGCCCGCCAGAGATGAAGGCGATCCGGTCGGCGACCGACAGGGCGGCATCCACGCGCTGCTCGACAAGGATCGTGGCGACGCCGGTTTCCTTCAGCGCCACCACCGTGTCGCGAATAAGCGCGATCATCGACGGTTGAAGGCCCTCGGTCGGCTCATCGAGGAGCAGCACCTTCGGTTCAAGACAAAGCGCGCGGGCGATGGCCAGCATCTGCTGTTCGCCCCCCGACAGCGTGCGGGAAATCTGGCCCAGCCGTTCGCGCAGGCGCGGGAAGATGGTCAGCACCTTCTCGCGCACGCGGGCATCGCGGCCCCGCGTCATCAGCCCGATCTCGATATTCTCCGCCACCGTCAGGTCACCGAACAGCCGCCGCCCCTGCGGGACATAGCCGATCCCCTCTTTCGGGACGTCATGGGCGGCAAGGTCCTGCACCGCGACGCCGTCAACAAGGATCGCGCCCGCACTGACCGGCACCTGCCCCATGATCGCGCGGAGCGCCGTGGTCTTGCCGACGCCGTTGCGGCCCATCAGGCACAGCACCTCCCCCGGTTCGACCGCAAAGCTCAGCCCGCGCAGGACCTGCACCGCGCCATAACCCGCCTCGATCCCCTCAAGCCGCAGCATTCATGCCCCCAGATAGGCCGCCTGAACGGCAGGATTGGCGCGGATTTCCGCAGGGGTGCCGGTCGCCAGCACCTCACCGAAGTTCAGGACGGTGATCCGCTGGGCCAGCTCCATGACCACGTCCATGTTATGCTCGATCAGCAGCACCGTCGCCGCGGGCACGACCGATTGCACGATGCCGTTGAAGACCTCAATCTCCCCCTGCGACAGGCCCTGCGTCGGCTCATCCAGGATCAGAAGGCGCGGTTTCAGCGCAAGGCCCATCGCGACCTCAAGCAATCGCTGGTGGCCATAGCTGAGCGTCCCCGCGATCTGCCCGGCGCGGTCGGTCAGGCCAACGCGGTCCAGCGCCTCCATCGCCGCCGGTTTCAGCGGGTGGCTGCCATGGCTTTGCGCCGCCAGCGCGACGTTGTCATAAACGCTCAGCGCGGCATAGATCTGGGTGATCTGGAAGGTATAGGCGATGCCGCGCCGGACGCGGGCATGGGCGGGCAGCCGGGTGATGTCGCGGCCTTCGAAAAGGATACGCCCCGCCCCGGCCTCGATCCGGCCCGACAGGAGGCTGACAAAGGTCGTCTTGCCCGCCCCGTTCGGCCCGATCAGCGCGTGAATCTCCCCCGCCGCCAGGTCGAAATCGACCCGGTCCACGGCCTTCAGCCCGCCGAAATGCCGCGTCAGACCGCGCGCCTCTAGGATCACGGCAGCCATCGTAGCCCCCGCTCCCTGAGCGTTCCGAGAATGCCTTTCGGCGCGAACAGCACCAGCACCACCAGAACCGCGCCGACGATGAACTGATAGGCCGAGGTGGCCGAGCTTGCGTAGTCGATCAGGTAGAACATCAACAGCGCGCCCAGAAGCGGCCCCAGCACCGTCCCCGCGCCGCCCAGAAGGACGTAAAGCAGCGGCAGGATCGAATACTGGACCGAGGCAAGGCTGGCACCCACATAACCGAACAGCACCGCATAGGCCGCCCCCGCCGCGCCCGCATAGACGCCCGACACGACCAGCGCGGTCAGCTTCACGGTGTAAGGATTGTAGCCCAGCATGCGGCTGCGCGCCTCATTCTCGCGCATGGCGATCATCACCCGGCCAAAGGGGGAACGGACAAGCGCGAGGTTGACCAGCAGGGCGACGGCGAACAGCGCGAAGGCCAGCAGGTAACGCGGCGTGTCGCCCGACAGATCGACACCGCCCAGCATCCGCGCGGCGCGGTCCAGCACGATCCCCTCATCGCCGCGCGTGTAGCGGACGAAGTAAAGGACCGTCAGATAGCCCGCCTGCGCGAACATCAGCGTCACGATCATGAAGGCGACACCGGCGGTCCTGAGCGCCAGAAGCCCGACCGCCGCCGCGATCAGCCCGCCCGCGACCGGCCCCGCGACCAGCGCCCCGGCCGAGCCAAGGCCAAACTGGCTGATCCCCATCCCGGCCGCGTAAAGCCCGGCCGCGAAGAACAGCGCATGGCCAAGGCTCAGAAGGCCCGTATAGCCGAAGGCGATGTTGTAGCCCATCGCATAGACCGCCAGCACCATGATCTTGGCGACATTGGTGACATGATAGGCCGACAGCAGCGGCAGCGCCGCCAGAAGGGCGGCAAGGACGGCCAGATGCAGGAAAAACGCCTTCATGTCCCTCATGCGTGGCGCTTCCCGAAAAGGCCCTGCGGCCGGAAGACAAGGACCAGCGCCACCACCAGCGTGGCAAGGATTTTCGCCAGCGTCGGGGTGAAATAGGCGCCGTAATCGGGCAGGACGACCGGCAGGAAGATCGGGATCACCTGATCCACCATGCCAATCAGCAAGGCCGCCACAACCGTCCCCCGCAGGCTGCCCAACCCTCCGATAATGACCACCGAGAAGGACAGCAACAGCGGGTCCGCCCCCATCAGGTAATGCGCCTGCTGGATCGGCACGATCAGCACGGCGGCGATGGCGGCCAGCCCCGCGCCCATGGCGAAGACCATCGCATAGACGCGGTCGACATTGATCCCGAAGGCGCGCGCCGTGTTGCGGTCGATCTGCGTCGCCCGCATGACCAGCCCGATCCGCGTATGGGTCAGGATCAGCCAGAGGCTAAGCAGGATCACCACCGCCGCCGCGATCACGGCCAGCTTGTAGCCGGAATAGCCAAATCCGATCAGTTGCAGGCGCAGATCGAAGGGCGCAGGCACCGGCAGCGCATTGGGGCCAAAGAGGCTCAGCGCGCCCTGCTGAAGGATGTAGAGCAGCCCGATGGTGGCGACGATCGTCGCTTCGGGTTCGTAATTCAGCCGTTTCAGGACCAGCGTATCGGCCAGGGCCGCGATGCCGCCCACGACCAGCGGCGCCACGCCCAGTGCCAGCACGAAGGCAACCGCGGGCGGCCCGCCGACCCAATGCGACACGAACCAGGCGATCACCGCGCCCAGCATGAAGAATTCGCCATGCGCGACGTTGACGACGCGCATGATCCCGAAGACAAGCGACAGCCCGCTTGCCGTCAGCGCCAGAACCGAGGCGCTGACCAGCCCTTCCAGGAGGGCGAGAAGGAAGATGGACCCGAGGCTCACGCGTAGACCGGGCGGGACCGGCGGCCCCGCCCTGCTCCTTCAATCATGTCAGAAGCTCTGCGTCGTGTAATCGACCTCATCGGGGTAATACCCGTCTTCGAGCGAGGTCCGGTGAACGCGGATCAGCTTGCCGCCCTCAACCTTCGAGATGTTTTGATGCCCGAAGGCCTGGTGGGTCTTGCCGTTGAAGCTCAGATCGCCCTGCGGATGGTCGTTGCCCTCGGCAAAGCTTGTCATCGCCTCAAGCGCCTCGACGAATTTCTGCCGGTCGGCAGGCCCCTGATAGCCCGCGGCCTCCATCGCGTCCTTGATGGTGAAAAGCGTCTCCCAGGCGGAAAACATATGGGCGTAGGTCGATACCTCATTCGCGTCACTGACCGAGGCGCCGGTATCATCGACGCCGACGGCGGTGCGGTAGAAGGTTTCCGCCTCGCTCGCATCCGCCTGCTTGTTGCGGTTGTGGCCTTCCCAGAAATGCGTGCCTTCCAGGAATTCCAGCCCCGGAGAGGCGATGTTCACCGCCTCAAGGCTGTCGATGAAACCGAAGATCTGCGGCCGGTCGCCGGTGCCGTAGAACTCGCCCAACTCCTTCACGAAGGTCAGGACAGCGGGGCCGACCATGACGTGATACAGTACCTCGGTATCGGCGGGGATCTGCGGGAAATAGCGGGTGAAGGACGTCTCGGTCGGCGGGATGGCGATCTGGCGGATCACCTCGCCGCCCTGCGCCTGAACGGCGGCGGTGAAGAAATCGCGGTGGTCATGGCCGAAGGCATAGTCCGGGAAGACCATGGTGACCTTCTTGCCAAGGTTCTGCGTGACCCATGGCGCCATCGACTGCACCTGGCTTTTCACATCGGTGATGCCCGGCTGAAGCGTCCAGCGGTTCAGCATGCCGGAGGCAACGTGGTGGCCCTCGGAACAGACGAGGTAGGGCACCTTCAGTTCTGCCGCGCGCGGCGCGGTGCCGACGACGACATGGGAGAAAAGCGCACCATAGACCAGATCGCAATTGGCCTGGGTCGCGAGCTTGCCAAAGACCTCGGCGCCGCGCGCGGGATCGGTGCCGTCATCCTCGAACACGATCTCGACCGGGCGGCCGCCGATGCCGCCCTGATCGTTCAGGACCTTCAGCGCCGCAGTCGCGGTTCGTTCATACCACCGCCCATAGGCCGCGCCGATGCCCGTCCGGTGCAGTTGAAACCCAAGCTTGATCGGCGCCGAGGATTGCGCCTGAACGAAGCGCGGCGTCAGCCCGGTCGCCAGAAGCGCACCCCCTGCCGCCATACCGGACAGGACAGAACGGCGAGTCGGCATAGTCATCTTGTTAGACATCAAACATCTCCGCTGTTGATAACGCACGGTTTTCCGCGCAGTTCGGGTTTTTTCTAACGTAACGGAACAACGGTTCGCCCCGCAATGCAAGCACTTCTCATCCCGCCGTGGGGGAGGAGAGCATCCAGAGGCCGAAAACGGTGTAGCCGATCATCAGGACGGTCATGGGCAGATGGGTGGCAAAGCGGTCCCCGCCGGCGAAGCGCTGCGCGATCTTCAGGCCAAGGACGACGGCCAGAAGATGCGCCGCAAGGATGATCGCGAATTGCGCGATCCAGATCGCCAGCGTCCCGCTGCGCGTCGCGAGGAAGCCGAAGGACACCCAATGGTCCGGCAGGCCGAAGAGGTCCCAGCCGCGCCCGAACGGATCGTTCAGCGCCGCGATCACATATTGCCCGTTGGTCAGAAGTGCGATCAGGTAATGGGCGACGTGATAGCCCGCCGCGATGGGCAGGATCGCCAGCATCATCGGCCCGGCCATGTCCGAAAACCGCGTCCCCTTCGGCACCCCCAGACGGATCGCGGCAAGGATCGTCGCGGCGCTCAGCGCCCAGAAGGCGGGCAGCGCCAGCGAATTCACGGACCAGACGACCGAGCGACCGGGGTACTCCAGCGGGTTGATCCCGATCTGGACCAGCCACCAGAACGTCTCATGCAGCCCGTCGAAACTGACCGAGGCCAGCACCAGCGTCAGAAAGGCGATGGCCGTTGCGTCCAGCGGCTCCATCCGCAGGACCTGCGCCCCCGGCAGGCCGACCATGACCCGCACCCGGCCGGGCGCGTATTCGGCCCAGAAGGGCGCGATACGGGCGACGAAGGCGAAGTAGAGCGTCGCGAATTCGCCCTTCTCCAGCCAGTCCTCCCCCTCTGCCACCGCCAGCACGAGGATGACAAGGTAGTAGACCGCCGCCGCGCGGGCGAGGACGAAGGGATCGGCGGGGGCAAGCGACACGATCTCGAACCACGCGAAGGCAAGGTATCCCAGCACCGCCGGGGCATGGCCAAGGCGCGAAAGGCCGATGCTGCCCTGCCAGCCGGTTGCGCGCCGGATCGACCGGACCGGGCCACCCCACGGCGCGACATCGCGCCAGAGATTGCCGAAAACCACGCAAGCCAGCGTCAGCCCGACCCAAAGCACCGTCCAGACGGTTAGCGGCAGAAGGTTCCCCAGCGGATCGCGCGTCCCCCAGATGCCGACGGCAACCAGCGCCCAGAAGGCCGCCGCACCGATCCAGCTTGTCACCACGCGCGGCACCAGCACGGGCCGGTCGAAAAGCACCCGGCTGCCGAAGGCAGGCAGCCGCCCCCCGGCCAGCCCCACCAGCGCCGTCAGCGCCACCGCCACGCCCGCGCCAAGGATGTACCACCCGGTCGGCAGCGTCAGGATCACCATGCGTTCGGACGCATGGGCAAGCGCCGCGCCGGGCAGAAGGACCAGCAACGCAGCAAGACGGCGCATCAGCGCAGACCGTCCTCGCCCTTGATATCCGCCACCTCAAGCCCGCCCATGCGCGAATGCACGCGCGGCCCCTTGGCCATGACAAGTCCAAAGACGATCTCATCCGCCTTGGGGCCGTCCGGCACAGAGACCGTCATCGCATCGAAATGGCTGCGGACATAGGACGCGCCGAAATGCGTCAGCGGCAGGTCAATGAAGGCGCCCATCGGCCCGACCTTCTTGGTCGACGGCACGATGGCCTTGGGGTTGCCCAGGATCTCGCGCATCCCGTAGCCTCCCGGCGCGTGCCAAAGCGCGCCATGCTCAAGCTCCCCCGCCTCGCCCACGATGGCGCCCTTGCCATAGGCGTCGATCCCCTCCGCCCCGCCCAGCGCCGCGATCAGCTTTTCGGCCATCGCCTTGCCCAGGGGCTTCAGATCCTCCATCGCCGGTTGCAGGTCGGCCTCATAGCGCCCGGCGAAGGGGTTGGAGACGACCGCCAGAACCGCGCCGCGCTGGCGCGGGCGGGCGGCATCCGGCCCGCCGTCATGGTGGATCTCGTCAAGGATGACCGTCATCTTGCGAAGGCGGAACCTGGCCATATGTCTTCTCTCCCCCAAACTGAACGCGGGCAACATGCCGCAATCGGACGGGGCGGGCAATTCCGTTTCGAAACCGCCCCGGCCCTATTCCGCCGGACCGTAAGTCAGTTCGACCGGCGACAGCCCCGCCACCTCGCCCACCAGCCGGTCACCGGGCTGGACCGCGCCGACACCGGCGGGGGTGCCGGTATAGATCAGATCGCCGGGCATGAGGTGATAGAGCGTCGAAAGATGCGCGATGATCTCTGGCACGGACCAGACCATGTCCGACAGATGCGACGCCTGCCGCACCGAGCCGTTCAGACGCAGGGTGATTGCCTGTGGCCCCGGCGTGCCAAACGCGGCCGCACGGGTGATCGGGCCGATCACGGCGGCATTCTCGAAATCCTTGCCGGTGTCCCAAGGGCGGCGCTTGTCCTTCGCCACCGCCTGAAGATCGCGCCGCGTCATGTCGAGACCTGCGGCATAGCCATAGACCGCTGCCATCGCCTCCTCTACCGAAACCCGGAAGGCAGGCGCGCCGAGGGCCACGACGAACTCCATCTCATGATGGCAATCGGCGGTGCCAAGCGGGAAGGGAACCGTCGCGCCGGACAGGACGACATGCGCGGGTGCCTTGGTGAAGTAGAACGGCGCCTCGCGGTCCACCTCCGACCCCATCTCCTTGGCGTGGTCGGCATAGTTGCGCCCGACACAGAAGATGCGGTTGACGGGAAAGGATGCCTCCTCCCCGTTCACGGGGACAAGGGCGGGCGCGGGAAGCGGAAAGAGGGTGCGGGTCATTCGCCGTATGGAATCCAGATGTTTTTCACTTGCGTGGCGCGGGTCAGAAAGCCGCGCCCCTGCCCATCTGGCCCGTGCCAGTCGCGATTGGCAAGGGTCCATGTGACCTTGAGGTTACCGGCACTTTCCGCCTGAACCATCCGCGCGCCTTCGGCCCCGCCGCAATACCACATCGCGGCGACATCGTCGTGCTGCGCCAGCGTCCTGGCCAGATCGTCGCGCGGGCCGGTGACGATATTGACCACGCCGCCGGGCAGGTCGGAGGTATCGAAGACCTGATAAAGATCGGTCGCGGCCAGCGGCATCGACTGCGACGGGACAGCGACCACCCGGTTGCCCATCGCGATCGCGGGCAGGACAAGGCTGACGAAGCCCAGAAGCGGCGCGTCATTCGGGCAGGCGATGCCCATCACGCCGAAGGCCTCGGGCATGGCCAGCGTGACATGGGCGGATTTCGTGGAATGCACGGCGCCGTCGAACTTGTCGGCCTGCGCGGCGTAGTAAAAGGCGCGGCGGATGGTGCCTGCGACCTCATCGGCCGCCTTGGTCACCCCGGCCTCTTTCAGCCGCGCCGTGAACTCCGCCTCGCGCGCCGACAGGTTTTCGGCCAGATAGTAAAGGACCTGCGCCCGGTTGTGGCCCGTGGCCTTGCCCCAGCCGCCCGCCTTCTGCGCCGCCTCAACGGCATTGCGGATGTCCTTGCGGTTGCCAAGCCCGGCCAGCCCGATCTCGCGCCCCTTCGCCATCACGGCGTAGGAATAGCCGCTGTCGGGGCGTTTCTGCGCGCCACCGACATACATCTTCGCGGTGCGGTCGATGGGGGCTGCGCCTTTGGACGGCGCGGCGGGGACCGGCGCGGCATCAAGCGCGACTGCCGCGACCTCGGCCCGCGCCCTGGGGGTGGGTTCGGCCAGATACTCCCGCATCCCCTCGCGCCCGCCCTCGCGACCGAAACCGCTTTCGCGGTAGCCGCCAAAGCCCGCCCCGGCGTCGAAGACATTGGTGGAGTTGACCCAGACCACCCCCGCCTTCACCTTCGCCGCCACATCAAGCGCAAGGTTGATGTTCTCCGACCAGATAGAGGCGGCGAGGCCGTAGCGCGTGTTGTTGGCAAGCGCCAGCGCCTCATCCGGGGTGCGGAAGGTGGTCAGCGTGGCGACCGGGCCGAAAATCTCGGCCTCCGACACGATGTTTGCCGGGGCCACGTCGGTGAAGAAGCCCGGCGCGAAATAGCAGCCCTTGGCGGGCAGTTGCGCCGCCGCCTGATGCAGCTTTGCCCCCTGCGCCTCCCCCTTCGCGACAAGGTCGCGGATGCGGGTCAATTGCACCGGATCGACGATGGCGCCGACATCGGTGGACTTGTCCAGCGGGTCGCCGACGCGCAGCTTGCCCAGCCGCGCCTTCAGCCGGTTCTGGAAGGTCGCGGCGACCGCTTCCTGCACCAGAATCCGCGATCCCGCGCAGCAGACCTGCCCCTGATTGAACCAGATCGCATCCACCACGCCTTCCACCGCCGCATCCAGATCGGCATCGGCGAAGACAACGAAGGGCGACTTGCCGCCCAGTTCCAGCGTCAGCGCCTTGCCCGTCCCCGCCGTCGCCTTGCGGATCGCGCGGCCAACCTCGGTCGAGCCGGTGAAGGCGATCTTGTCCACCTCCGCCGCGACCAGCGCCGCCCCGGTTTCACCGTCGCCGGTGACGATGTTGACGACACCTTTGGGCAGCCCGACCTCGGCGCAGATCTCGGCAAAGGCGAGCGCGGTCAGCGGCGTGTATTCGGCGGGCTTCAGCACCACGGTATTGCCCGCCGCCAGCGCGGGCGCGATCTTCCATGCCAGCATCAGAAGGGGGAAGTTCCACGGGATGATCTGGCCGCAAACGCCGACCGGGGACGCGCCCGGAAACTCCTCGGCCAGCATCTCGGCCCAACCGGCGTGGTGGTAGAAATGCCGCGCCGCCAGCGGCACGTCGATGTCGCGGCTTTCACGGATCGGCTTGCCGTTGTCGAGCGTTTCAAGCACCGCAAGGAAGCGTTCGCGTTTCTGGATGTGGCGGGCAAGCGCGTAAAGCCACTTCGCCCGTTCATGACCGGAAAGCCTGCCCCAGCCGGGCTGCGCCGCGCGGGCGGCCTTCACCGCCTCGGCCACGTCCTTCACGCTTCCCGCCGCCACCTTCGCCAGCACCTCGCCCGTGGCGGGGTCCGCCGTGGCGAAGGTCTTGCCGGGTTTCGTGAAGGCCCCGTCGATGAAATGGCCAAAGGTTCCGCGCGCCTTCAGCCAGGCCCGCACCTCGCCCGATGCCTCGGGGGCCGGGCCGTAGTCCATCGTCTCCAATATCTCTGTCACGCTGGGCATCCGGGTTCACTTTCCATCAATCTGTTCCGTCCCGGCGGCCCCGACGGGCCACCGGACGATCACGCCAGCGCATGGCGCGAGGATGCGGCATAGCGCCCGGTCACATGATGATCGAGCTGCCGTTCGATATCGCCAAGCATGGAGGAGGCACCAAGCCGGAACAGCGCGGGCGAAAGCCAGGGATTGCCCAACTCCTCCTTCATCAGGATCTGCCAGGCGATGGCGTCCTTCGCCGTCTTCATCCCGCCGGCCGGCTTGAAGCCGATCCGGTAGCCGGTTTCGTGACTGTAGTCGCGCAGCGCGCGGACCATCACAAGACTGACCGGCAGCGTGGCGTTGACGCCTTCCTTGCCGGTCGAGGTCTTGATGAAATCCGCCCCCGCCTGCATCGCCACCATGCTGGCCTTGTAGACATTACGCAGTGTCTTCAGATCGCCGGTCGCAAGGATCGCCTTCATATGCGCGGCCCCGCAGGCCTCGCGCATCGCGGCGATTTCCTCGTAAAGCGCCGACCAGTTCCCGTCGAGGACATGGGCGCGGGTGATGACGATGTCGATCTCATCCGCGCCCTGGTCGAGCGCATAGCGGATCTCGGCCAGCCGCAGATCAAGTGGCATCAGCCCGGCGGGAAAGCCCGTCGCGACCGAGGCGACGGGAATACCGCTGCCCTCAAGCGCGCGGGCCGCCGCGCCGACCATCGTCGGATAGACGCAGACCGCCCCCGTCATCAGCCGGTCAAGCCCAAGCCCCTCCATGATGTGATCGGCAAGCGGCCGCCGCGCCTTGGCGCAAAGCCGCCGCACGCGGTCCTCGGTATCGTCGCCCGCCAGCGTCGTCAGGTCCATGCAGCGGATCGCGTTCACAAGCCAGGCGGCCTGCCATTCCTTCTTCACGCTGCGCCGCGTGGTCAGCGTGGCCGCCCGCCGTTCCGCCGCAGGCGTGTTCACGGCGATAGTCTCGAACCAGTCGAGTTGCAGGGGAATGCCCGCATTGCGCAGGGTGTTCGTGCCGTGGGCTGTTGCGTCGGCGTTCATCGTACTTCCTGCCGCTGGGACCGCCGGGATCATAACGCGGATACCTAACGTTTGTCCCCCATCTCCGCAACGCATTCCTTGACCATATGGTCAAGGAATGACGCGACGTTCTACACCCGCGGCTTGCCCCGCCAGGTGCCAAGCCAGGCCTTGAACCTGCCCCAGACGCCCCGCGCCTCGGTCGCCGCCGCACCGGCGCGATCCTCGACCGAATCCCAGGCCTCGCCCATATCCTCAAGCACCGGGTCGATGGAGCGTTCGCGGAACTGCAACCACATCCGCCGCAGCATCAGAAGGATCACGGCGAGGAAGACGAAGAAGAAGATGTTGAACCACGGGATGATGGTCACATCCGGCCCCGCCACCGGCTTGATCGAGATCGCGTTGGGGAAGGAGGAAAAGTAGATGTTCCGCCAGCCGTAATGCGTGACCACCGCCCATTTCGGGTTGTCGGAAGTCGAAATCATGTCCTGCGCGCGGGCCAGAAGGTTCGCGGTGTCGAACTTGAAATAAGGCGGCCAGTTCCAGCCGGTATCCTCATTGCGGTAAACAACTTCCTTGCCGTTCGCCTTCACCGCCTGGATGAACTGCACATCGCGGTTGATGAGGCCCGTGGACTGATCATCGGGCGTGGCCCAGAAGATCCGGGTCCAGTCGCTCAGGTCCTGGCGTTCCTGATAGGTGCCGACGACCCGCACCACGTCATGCTGCGGCAGCGTATAGTGGAAGAACCCGACCACGATCAGCGCGATCACCGTCAGGAAGGTCCATTTCACATATCTCATGATCGCCTCAGTGTTGGTTCATCAGGAATGCCAGCACGAAAACCGCCAGCGTCGGAATGACATAGACAAGCCAGATCAGCTTCAGGGCCAGGCTCTTGCCGTATCGCGCCATCCCGGCCTCGATATAGGCGTCGCGGGCGCCGGGATCACCCCCGTCGGGATGCTCGGCGGCCCAGTCCTTCTCAAGCTCCTCGCGCCGGGTGGAACGGAAGTAGATCCGCAAGAGCCAATAGGCCACGGTCATGCCGATCAGCCCGAAGACGAACATTCTGAGGAAGCCGATCATCTGCGCTCCTTCCGCACCGCGCCCCAGGGGCCGACGATGTCGAGCATATCGCGAAGCGGCCCCGGCGTCACATCCGCCCCGCTCATATCCGGTTCCGGCCCGAAAAGCGCGCGTCGCGCCCCCGCCTTGTCGATCTGATATTCGCGCTCAAGATAATCCGCCACGAATTGCTTCTTCTCCTCCGGCCAGCCGGCATAGGTGCGGTAGAACAGCTCCTTGTGGCAGATGAAAAGCTGGCGCACGTCCAAGGGCGACAGCTCTGCCAGAAGCATGTTCACAAGGTCGCGGTCGGCATGGGGCCGGGCGCGCAGCGTATAGAAATAGGCCGGATGGGCCGAGGTGATGCGCGGCCATCCGCCGCCCGTCTCGACCCAGCGCAAAAGTGCCGCCAGCCCCTGAAACTCCTCCGGCAGGCGGTGGCCCAGCGCGGCGGCGGCCGACCGCAGGTCCCGCCGCCCGCCGGGACCGATGTCGAGGCCAAGGGCCGAGGCCGCATCGACGACGATGAAATCCATCTTCTGGCGCAGGATCGCCGCCGCATCCGCCCCCCGCGCGGTCACGATCGGTTCCACCAGATCGTTGATCTCAAGGAACTTGGCGATCTGGTTCCGGTCGGTCAGGTCGAAGACATACTTGATCGGCAACTGCCCCAGCGAGGCCTTTGGCAGGGTGGAAATCGCGGCCGGATGGGCCACGTCGCGGAACACATAGATGCCGCCGAAATGCGAGGTCCAGAAATTGCCCTGCTCAAAGGCCGTCGCTTTCAGCGTGACCGGGTTTCGCGTCACGTCGCCGGTCTTCTGCGCCAGCCCGATCATCTCGGCGATCAGCACATCGTCCCACCAGGCGTCTTCCTTGGTGCGAAAGGTCTCGATCAGCCGCCCGAGCTTTTCCGCCTCGGCCAGATGATTGCCGGTCGTGTCGGCCACCACCGTGACCCGGCGGATGTCGAAAAGCTTCGCCGGGGAGGTCAGTTCGAAAACGGTATTCTCCAGCTCCCCCGCCACGGCGTCGCGGGCGGTCAGGCTGAAAAGCTGCGCCTCGTTCTCCTCGATAAAGCGGGTCAGGATACCGCGCGAGGTTGAGAATTTCGCGTTCAGGAGCGGCGCATTCTTTTGGTCGGTGGTCAGCAGGATGAACTGCCGGTTGCAGCCGTTCTTGTTGAGGTAGAGGTGATCGCCCAGCTCATCCCCCACCTCGGGGGAATAGCCCGAAATGTCGATATGGAAATCGGGAAGCTTGGTTTCTTTCCCGGTCAGCGCCTTGAGCGCGCGGTTATAGCGTTCGATGAGGGCCGGGCTTTCGACCGGGATGAGGTTGCCGAACATCAGGCCCTTGGTGATGAGGCGTTTCATGGCCTTCCTACCGCGAATAGTGGGAGGCTTTGATCGCCGACGACCGCGAACATCCCTCCGTCAACCTTGTGGCTGATCGGGTCGCCTAGTGGTTCCGTTAGATTAGACAGCACAAAGCGTTCAAATGCGTCCCCGTGCATATCTTTGGCCAGCGCATGAACGGACATCGACCAATCAACCCATGCCCCGTGATCTTCTTCAGACTTGATTGCGTGTTTGGCGTCGTCTGCTGCATCCCAGAAGCAACTGCCCTGAATTATGTCCTCGCCGACAGGGAAGAAGCAGTTTCCGTCAGATTCCTGAATATAAAGATTGCAGTCAGTTTTCCCCAACGCATTGCGAGTAGACTTCATCGCTTCACGAAAATCTAAATGAAAGCCGATCTTGTTTCGAAGATGCTCCGCTATAGCGTAACCCTTTCCGGCATTTTTCACCGCGAACCTCAGTTCGAAATCCTCTGCGAACTCCCTGACCTCTAGGTCTTTGCACTTCTTGACGCAGCTAGCCACGAACCTCTGAACTTCGAAGCATTTTGACGAATAGATGCGTATCAAAGTGTTGCTTTGAATTTTCGCCGCGTGTTCGTAAAGGGGATCGTCGGGGAACTCTTTCAGGGAGAGCAACGTGAGGCGTTGCAGTACATTCAATTCACTCACCAAGAAGCAAAGGCAGACATACAAGGTCTTTTGCTCAATAGGCATAGTTTCCAACTCTTCCCAAGCGAGGGGAAATACAGAGATCTTCCGTTCAGGCGCCCTCACCCCTTCCCCTCCAGATACCGCCTTTTCGCCTCCTCCTGCCGGCCAAAGTCGCGCACCATAGCCTCAATCGCCACCTCATCCGACTTGTCGGCATAGCGGAACTCGCTGTCGGCGTAGCGGTTGATCTCCTGCACCACCATCTCCACCGTGATGGGCCTCCGCAGCTCCGAAATCATCGCCATCTTCTCGTCATAGGACTTGAACAGGAACAGCTCCGGTTCCTCCATCCACGCGTCCGGCAATTCGAAATCCATCGCCCGCACCTTCACCGCATCGGTAATGTTCTTGATCGCGCGGCCGGTGAAGCGTTCATCGGCCTCCTGAATGGCCTTCAGATAGGTGCCGAGCTTGGCGATGGTGTCCAAGGGCCCGACACGCCCCTCGACCTCCGCCCACACAACCTTCAACCCATCCTCATGCGGCACCGAATGCCCGTCGAAACTCGCCGCCACGGCCCGCTTGATCTCCTGCGCGGCGTAAAGCTCATGCTCGCCCAGCGGGATCGAATGGTTCTTGCCCAAGAGAAGCGCGAGGATGTCGATATAGTCTTCGCGGCTCTGCGGCCCGTCCACCAGGAACCGCGCCCCGGCGCGTTGCCGCAAAGCGTCGTCCACGTTCTCCGGGTAGTTCGAAAACATCCCGAAGGTGCAGTTGCCCCGCACCACGGTATTGGCCCCGGCAAAGGCCTCCATCAGCACGGCGGTAATCTCCTGCTGCCCGGCCGAGGATTGCCGGTCGCCGCGCTTGCCCGCCACCTGGTCGATGTCATCGACGGTGCCGAAACCGATCACCGCCGGGTCCATCACCGAATTGATGAAGGCCTTGGCGTTCTGCCCCGACTTGCCCTGATAGCTATCGACATTGTCGATCGACAGGTTGGCATAGCGGAACGGATAGTTCGCCACCTTGCAATAGTCGTTCAGAAGCCCCGCCATCATCTGGATCAGCGTCGTCTTGCCGGTCCCCGGCTTGCCGTCGCCCATGAAGGTGAAGATGAACCCGCCAAGCTCCGCAAAGGGGTTCAGCCGACGCTCGAAATCATAGGCCATCAGCATCTTCGAAAGCCGCATCGCCTGATACTTGGCGATATGGTTGCCGACGACCTCATTGGGCTTCTTGAAGGTCATGACGAGGGTTGAGCCCTTGGCCTTCCGCGCCGCCTCGAACCCCGAGATCGGGAAATCGTCCGCCTCGACCCGGTAATTCGCCTGCGTGAAGGCCTCAAGCCCCGGCGCGGTCGCCGCGCGCAGCTTCACCTTCTCCATCAGCTGCTCGGCAAAGGCCAGCACCACCGGCACCAGCTTCGGCGCCTCTCCGGCAAAGACCGCGATGTCCTGATCCAGCTCCCAAAGCGCGCCGTGAAGCGCCAGTTGCGCGTTATCGGTCAACACCTCCTCGACCGCGCCGATCTCCACCACCTCCTCGGTGGCATGGGCCGCCAGAAGGAAGGCCGTCGCATTGGCAAAGACCGACAGCACCGCCAGGGCCTCCGCCGCCAGAAGCTCGGAAAACGCGCCCTTGCGGTCGGCGGGCAAGCGGTTTTCCAGATTGGCGCGCTTCAGCTCGGAAAGCCCGGTCTGCTCCGAAAACGCCTCCCCCACGGCCAGCGCAATCGCCAGCGCGCGGCGCAGGCCCTGCAACACGGTGGCCTCGACCGGATCGACGATCGGATCGTCACCGCCGATGCCCTCGATCCGCTCGATCAGCCGCACGCCCTCGGGCCGCACCATGGGCCGCGTCACCAGCCCCGGCGTCGTCGACCGGAACCGCGGCCGCGCGCCTATCCCCGGCGACCGCTCCGCCGTCTCCGCGACCTGCGCCTTCGCGATCCGCGGCGCATGGTCAAAGCCCGACAGAAGCGCGGCGGCCCCGGCATAATGCGCCCGGATCGCCTCTTCCTTCAGCTCCATCTCGTCGCGCTGCCCACTCATCCCTCAACCCTCATTCATCTTGCTCGAAATACCTCGGGGTCCGGGGCGCCGCCCCGGTCCGGCGCTATCCGTAAACCAGCACCCGGCCCTCTTTCCCCACGACAAACTTGCGCAGCGCCCGAAACCCCTCGGGGTCCTTCTCGGCCAGCACCTGAAACGGCCGCTGCGGCAGGATCAGGGACCGCGTGATCCGCGTCGCCCCCGTCTCCGCCCCCTGCGCCGCGAAGGGGTCAAGCCGGAAGACCTCGCGCTCGGTCCTGGAAAACCAGCCCTCCTCGACCTCCACCCGCTCGCTCACCAGTTCCTCGACCGTCCAGGCCAGGGCCCAATCCTCCCCCGGTCCTGCCTTCGCCTCGTCCAGAACCTCGCGCATCGCGCCGGTCTGAAGCGTGAAGGCCGCGGAATACATCGGGCCAAGGTAAATGCGCCGCAGCCGCTTCGGATGCAGGTCGTCGAAATCCGTATCGAACCCCTTGGCGATGGTCAGAAGCTTCAGAGCTCCGACCGATTGCGCCAGAAGATGCGCCTGCACAGCAGGCCAGCGCGTCTCATCGCGCGGCAGCGCCTTGCGACCGGAGTCCACGACCTCCATCAGATAGATCACCGGCACGTTGAGCTGGCTGTCATAGACCGCCCAGTGAACCAGATACCCGCGCCGTCCACCTGAGACATCAGAGATGAACTCGACCTCCGGGTGCATCTGCGCAAAAAAGAGCCAGCCTTTCAGAAGTGCCTCATAGTAGAGCCGTTGCGACAGAGCGTATTGCAGCTTCGTCGGCACTACCCTCTCCCCCACGATCCGGCGCACCATCTCGTCCTTGAGTTCGGCCTCGCCCGCCATCGTCGTCAGATGCTTCTCCGCCTGCGCGGCATCGTTGGCCATCGTCACGATTTCCTGAAAGACCGGGAACCCGCTTTCGTGAAAGTCGATGGTCAGATGCTTCTGCCCGATCCCGTCAAGCCTGCCGGAGACAAGGTATTTCAGGCTCAGCGCCTGAAAACTCCAGGAAATCGCACGGATGTAGGTCTCAAGCACCTCTGCATCCATGGCCGAAAGCGACTTGTCCTTCTCCATCTCCCCGGCCACGCCGGAGAGAAGCCGCGTGATCGTCTCGAACTTCGCGAAATACCGCCGCGCGGCGAGGTCGTCGTCCAGCGCCTTGTGGTCGGTGGTCAGGTCAAGGTCAGTCACTTTGGATACCATCCCGCGAAACGCCCAGCCAGAAGGCCCAGAAACCGCCGAGGGGGCCGTTCAGAAGACGCCCTCGCGCGGCCGCGATGTCTGTATCGGCGGTCCCGTCCGCCGCCAGCCACTGCCGCCGCATCCAGAGCCGAAGAACCCCTCCGACCCCGAAGACGAAAGTCCCGGCGCCCAGGAACGGCGCGGCCCCCTCACCCGTTGCGAACACCAGCTTCAACGTGCCAAGCAACAGAAGCCCCGCACCGAACATCATGGCGATCCGCGCCTGATAAACGGCCCTCATTGGCCCCCATACAGGTTCTTGTCGTGCTTCTCGACGATGGCCTGGAACCGCCGCGCGAACCGCTCATCCGCCTTGGCCTTCTGCTCAAGCACCTTGCGCGCAAAGACCATCTGGTCCTCATGGGCCTCCATCATCTCGGCCATCCGCGTGTTGGTGGCCGCGCCGATCCCGGCCATGGCGGCCTGCGCCTCCTGGTCGGTCTTCACCCCGATCTCGTTGATCCGGTGCGCGACGTCCTGCTGCTGCGCGGTCTTCAAGCTCTTGGTCAGGGCGTCGTACAGCACCACCCGCTGCTTCGTATCCGTCTGCAACTTGTTGATCAGCACCATCTGCGTCGCCGCCTGATTTTGCAGCGAATCCACCCAGGTCTTGCCCTTCTCGATATAGCGCTCCAGCGTCTGGGACTTGGCCAGCTTCACCTGCTCGTCCTGCACCATGGCGTTGTACTGCTTGTTCAGCTCCGCCAGCTCGCTTTCCAGCTTGGTGCGCGCCGCCGCGTCCTGTTCGACGGAAATCTTGTTCTCAAGCTCGATGATCCTGGGGTCCATCGTCTGAATCTCGGCCCGCAGGCTCTCCAGCTCGCCCACCGTCACCTCACGCTCGCTCAGCGTGCCGGTCAGGTTGGTCTCGACCTTGGCCTTGTGGTCGTTGAGGACGGCCAACTGCCCCTCCAGAAGCTTCACGATCGTGTCCGACTTGGCGATCAGGTCCTGCAACTTGTCGTCGATCGTCGCCTCGCGCAGCCGCTCCTGCCGCATCGATTCCGACTTGCCTTTGGAGAACATGCCGACAAAGCTTTCCCACCCGGTCTTCGATCGCATCTCGTCGAAGTCCTTCGAAAACCCCGCCGTGACGTCGTCAAGGCCCATGATAAGTTCGGCGATGTTGGCGTTCATCAGCTCGGTATGCTTGTGAACGTCGTCCAGCGTCGCATTCTCGATGTCGATGGAAATGTCCTGACCCGCGTTCAGCTTCGTCTTCGCGGAATCGATCTTGGCCGTCAGTTCGGAAATCCGCGACTGCGCCTCCGACACCTGCCGCTGGCTTTCCAGGATCTGGGTTTCGAAATCGGCCATCCGGCCCTCCAATGTTAAACGCCTTCACACGATATTGTGACCCCGACACGGTTTGTCGAGATCGCCCGGCCGAAAAACTAGTGCATCGCGCCCGTGACGTCATCCGCTTTTCTTGCCGTTGCCGGCCCGGAGCCGCCGCGCTAGGGTTTCGCCATGACCTCCGAAGCGGAAGACAGGATCATCGCAGGGATCGGCGCGCGCCGCGCCGATCTGGTCGCACTGACCCAGGACCTGATCCGCATTCCGACGCTGAACCCGCCGGGCCGCAACTATCTGGAAATCTGCGAATATCTCGCGGACCGTCTGGGCCGACAGGGCTTCACCGTCGATCTGATCCGGGCCGAGGGCGCACCGGGCGATTCACCCGCCCACCCGCGCTGGAACATGGTCGCGCGGAAAGAGGGCGCCCGACACGGCGACTGCGTCCATTTCAACTCCCATCACGACGTGGTCGAGGTCGGCCATGGCTGGACCCGCGATCCCTTCGGCGCCGAGGTGGAGGGCGACCGCATCTATGGCCGCGGGTCCTGCGACATGAAGGGTGGCCTCGCCGCCAGCATCATCGCCGCCGAGGCCTTCATCGCCGCCTGCCCCGATTTCCGCGGCGCGATCGAGATCAGCGCCACGGCAGATGAGGAAACCGGCGGCTATGGCGGCGTCGCCTATCTCGCCGAACAGGGCCGCTTCGACCCTGCCCGCGTCCAGCACGTCATCATCCCCGAACCGCTGCACAAGGACCGCATCTGCCTTGGCCATCGCGGCGTCTGGTGGGCCGAGATCGAGACGAAGGGCCGCATCGCCCACGGCTCCATGCCCTTCCTCGGCGACAGCGCCATCCGCCACATGGGCGCGGTGCTGGAAGAGATGGAAAGGACACTCTTCCCCCTTCTCGCCACCAAGCGCACCGCGATGCCGGTGATCCCCGAAGGGGCAAAGCAATCCACGCTCAACATCAACTCCATCCACGGCGGCGAGAAGGAGCAGGAGGAAGACTATACCGGCCTGCCCGCCCCCTGCGTCCCCGACCGCTGCCGCATCGTGATCGACCGCCGCTATCTGATCGAAGAGGATCTGGCCGAGGTAAAACGCGAGGTCACAGCGCTGCTGGAAAAGATCCGCGCCGAACGCCCGAACTTCCAATACGACATCCGCGACCTTTTCGAGGTCCGCCCCACGATGACCGAAAAGGACGCCCCCGTCGTCCGCACCACCGCCGCCGCCATCGAAAAGGTGCTGGGCAGACACGCGGGCTACGTCGTCTCGCCCGGCACCTACGACCAGAAACATATCGACCGGATCGGACGGCTGAAGAACTGCATCGCCTATGGGCCGGGCGTTTTAGACCTCGCCCACCAACCCGACGAATGGGTCGGCATCACCGATATGGAAGACAGCGCGAAGGTCATGGCCCTCGTCCTTGCCGAACTTCTCGCCCCCTGATTTTCTTCGTTGTCCAAATACTCCGGGGGTGTGGGGGCAGCGCCCCCACGCGGGTCCGCGCCGACAGGCGCGGAAACCGCCCTCACACGGCGATATTGTCGATCAGCCGCACCTCACCCAACACCGCCGCCGCCAGAAGCCGCGCCGGGCGGTCAAGCGCCGTGGCGACCTCAAGCGTCTCGGCATCGCGCAGGTCGAGATACTCGACGCCCGAAAACCCCGCCGCCAGCACCGCCGCCCGCGCCTCGCCCAGCGCCGCCTCGACCGGCGCGCCGCCCCGGATCGCCGCCGCCGCGCCTTGCATCGCGCCATGCAGCGCCGGGGCCAGCGCGCGCTCCTCCGCCGTCAGCCGGACATTGCGCGACGACATGGCCAGCCCGTCCGCCTCGCGGATCGTCGGGCAGGGGATGATGCGGATCGGGATGTTCAGGTCTCTCACCAGCCGCTCCACCACCTGCACCTGCTGCCAGTCCTTCTCGCCGAAGAACGCCCGCCCGGCCTGGGTCATGCCGAACAGCTTCGTCACCACCGTCGCCACGCCATCGAAATGGCCGGGCCGGAACGCGCCCTCCATCGGCCCGGACACACCCGCGACGGACACCTTGGTCGCGAACCCCTCGGGGTAAACCTCCTCCGGCCCCGGCGCGAACAGGACATCGACCCCCTCGGCCTCCAGAAGCGCAAGGTCATGCGCCTCGTCGCGGGGGTATTTCTTCAGGTCCTCGGGGTTGTTGAACTGCATCGGGTTGACGAAGATCGTCACGATCACCCGGTCCGACTGCGCCCTTGCCGCGCGAGCAAGGCTCAGATGCCCGTCATGCAGCGCGCCCATCGTCGGCACCACGCCGACCAGCATCCCTGACCGTTTCCAGGCCGACACCTTTTCGCGCAGCGACGCAGCGCTTCGGATCACCTCGGTCACTTGCGCGCCTCCTCGCCAAAGACATGCTCCGCCGCCGGGAAGGTCCGCGCCCGCACCTCTTCGGCATAGGCCGCGATCGCCGCGTCCGCCGCCGCGCCCAGCTCGCCATACCGCTTCACGAATTTCGGCCGGAACGCGGTGAAAAGCCCCAGCATGTCGTCGACCACCAGAACCTGCCCGTCGCAGCGGGCCGAGGCGCCGATGCCGATGGTGGGAATATCCAGCCGCTCGGTCACCTCCGCCGCCAGCACCTCCGGCACCTTTTCCAGCACGACCGAGAACGCCCCCGCCCCGGCCACCGCCACCGCGTCGCGCCGGATGCGGTCGGCATCCTCACCACGCCCCTGCACCCGGTAACCGCCCAGCGTGTTGACCGCCTGCGGCGTCAGCCCGATATGCGCCATCACCGGGATGCCGCGTGCCGTCAGGAAGGCGATGGTCGGCGCCATATGCGCGCCGCCCTCAAGCTTCACCGCCGCCGCCCCGGTCTCTGCCATCAGCCGCGCGGCATTGCGAAAGGCCTGTGCCTCCCCCTCCTCATAGGAGCCGAAGGGCATGTCGATGACCAGCATCGCGCGCTCCAGCCCGCGCGCCACCGCCTGCCCGTGCAGGATCATCATCTCCATCGTCACGCCAAGGGTCGAAGGCAGACCATGCAGCACCATGCCCACGCTGTCGCCCACCAGCACCATGTCGCAATGCGGATCGACCAGCCGCGCGACGGGCGTCGTATAGGCCGTCAGCATCACCAGCGGCGTGCCGCCCTTCCGCGCCCGAATGTCCGGTGGGACCGGCCGCTTCACCTGTCCTGTCACGCTCATCCCAGGTCCTCCCCCGTTTCGGCGTCACGCCATCATAGCTGCACCGCAGCATCGTTTCCAGCACGGCGTGTCGCGGCAAGTTCTTGATCGGCGGGGGAAAACGTCCAAAGATGGCGCCAATCGCCCGGCCCGGGCCGGACCATCAGGAGAGTCGCACCATGTTCCACCGCCTGACCCTGACCGCCGCCGCGCTGGCGCTGTCGGCCGGCGCCGCCCTGTCGGCGCAGGACACGATCACCCTCGGCATGGTGCTTGAGCCGCCAAACCTCGACCCCACCGCCGGCGCCGCCGCCGCGATTGATGAGGTCGTCTATGCCAATATCTTCGAAGGCCTGACCCGCTTTGGCCCCGATGGCGCGGTCCTGCCCGCGCTCGCGCAAAGCTGGGACGTGTCGGAGGATGGCAAGACCTATACCTTCCATCTTCACACCGGCGTCACCTTCCATGACGGCACCGCCTTTGACGCCGAGGACGTGAAATTCTCGCTCGACCGCGCCCGCGCCGAGGACAGCGCCAATGCGCAAAAGGCGCTTTTCGCCGGGATCGACACGGTCGAGGTCATCGACCCCGCCACCGTCACCGTCACGCTGAAGGACGCCGACGGCAGCTTCCCCTTCAACATGGCCTGGGGCGACGCCGTGATCGTCGCGCCGGAATCGGTCGCGGATGAGGCGACGCACCCCGTCGGCACCGGCCCTTTCAAGTTCGACGAATGGGCGCAGGGCGACCATATCACGATCAGCCGTTATGACGGCTATTGGGGGACCCCCGCCCAACTGTCGAAGGCCACCTTCCGCATCATCTCCGACCCCACCGCCGCCTTCGCGGCGATGATGGCGGGCGATGTCGATGCCTTCCCGAACTTTCCCGCGCCCGAGACGCTGGCGCAATTCTCGACCGATCCGCGCTTCAAGGTCATCGTCGGCTCGACCGAGGGGGAGACGATCCTGGCGATGAACAACCGCCAGCCGCCCCTGGACAATGTCAAGGTGCGCGAGGCGATCGCCCATGCCATCAACCGGCAGGAAATCATCGACGGCGCGATGTTCGGCTATGGCACGCCCATCGGCACCCATTTCGCGCCGCACAATCCCGATTACGTCGATCTGACCGGCCTGTCCGCCTATGACCCGGAAAAGTCGAAGGCCCTGCTGGCCGAGGCGGGCGTCTCCGACCTGACCCTTCGCCTTGCCCTGCCGCCCCCCACCTATGCCCGCCGCGGGGGGGAGATCATCGCGGCCGAACTGGCCGCCGTCGGCATCAAGACCGAGATCACCAATGTCGAATGGGCGCAATGGCTTGAACAGGTGTTCAAGGGCCATGACTTCGACCTGACCATCGTCAGCCATACCGAGCCGATGGACATCAACATCTACGCCCGCCCCGATTACTATTTCGGCTATGGCAAGCCGGATTTCGTGGCGCTGATGGAGACGCTGACGAAAACCACCGACCCGGCGGCGCGCTCCGACCTTCTGAAACAGGCGCAGGAGATGATCGCCAAGGACTACGTCAACGCCTACCTCTTCCAGCTTGCCAAGACCGGTGTGGCGAACGCGAAGATCGAAGGGCTGTGGGAAAACTCGCCCACCCAGGCCAACGACCTGACGGCGGTGCATTGGGTTGACTGAGGCGCTGACCGGCACAACCAACTGACCGACACGACCAACGGCCGCGAGTGGGTTCGCGGCCGTTTCCCCCTATTTACAGGACCAACCATGCCCGACTTCCTCTACCTCACCCCCTCCGCCGCCGAACCGGAGGTCGAACGCCCCGCGCCCGAAAAGGTGATCTCCGGCGACCCGGTCCACACGACGTGGAATGTCGAGGAGCGGGACGGGCTTTACTGCGGCATCTGGCAATCCACCCCCGGCAAGTGGCGGGTCAGCTACGAGGAATGGGAATATTGCCGCATCCTTGCCGGGCGCTCGCTCATCACCGCCGCCGACGGCACGGAATATCCGCTGAAGGCCGGTGACAGCTTCATCCTGCGCCCCGGATTTTCCGGGACATGGGAGGTGATCGAGACCACCCGGAAGGACTACGTCATCCGGCTATGAAGCAGCGGTTCACTGATCCAGCGCGATATCCGTCGCGCCGTAGATCGATTCCGGCGACACGATCTTGGGCGGCAGTTCCACGCCGCGCGGGCTGAACTCCGGCCCGACGATGCGCAGCGATTCTTCCTGGCTGCGGATCTTCACCGTCGTCGGGACCGAGACGCGGTCATAAAGGTCGATGATGTCGTGGTTGAAAAGCCGGATGCACCCGGCCGACCCCGAATTGCCGATGGAGCCAAGGTCATTGGTGCCGTGGATACGGTAATAACTGTCCTTGCCACCCCGGTAGAGATAAAGCGCCCGCGCGCCCAGGGGACTGGCCAGACCGCCCGGAACCCCGCCCGCGAAAGGGCCGTAGACATCGGGCTGGGTGCGCAGCATGTTGCGCGTCGGCTGCCAGCCCGGCCATTCCTTCTTGCGCCGGATCACCGTCGTCGATTTCAGGCTGAGACCCGCGCGCCCGACCGCGATCGGGTAACGCCAGGCGGTGCCGTTATCCATGACGTAGTACAGGAACTTGGCATAGGGGTCGATCTCGATATCCCCCGGCACGGCGCTGCCTTCGTAATAGACGACCTGCCGCCGGTTCGGCCATTGCAGGTATTGCGGCGGCACCGCAGGCAGCGTGTAGCCGTTATCCACGATCGTGCCATAGCCCTCGACCGGGGTGAAACTCTCGGTCGTCCCCTCGGGCGAGGTCTGGGAGAACACGTCGCTCGGCGTGCGCGGGGCGCAGGCCGTCAGAAGGGCGGTTCCAGCCAGGCCAAGGAAGGCTCGGCGGTTCTGGGTAAGATCAATCATCGGGGAATCCACGCGCGGTTGCCTGTCTTCATCCCTATCATCACTGGGGGCGGTTGCAACCGCCCCGCAGCCCGGCCCCGGCAAGCGTTGCAAATCAGCCAACCACATTGAATTCCGGCCCATAAGGATAGCCGGTGATGTCCTCGGCGCCCTCTTCGGTGATCACAAGTATGTCATGTTCCCGGTAGCCGCCCGCGCCCGGCTGCCCTTCAGGGATCGTCAGCATCGGCTCCATGGAGATCACCATGCCGGGTTCCAGCACCGTGTCGATATCCTCGCGCAGCTCCAGCCCCGCCTCGCGGCCGTAGTAATGCGAAAGCACCCCGAAGGAATGGCCATAGCCGAAAGTCCGGTATTGCAGAAGGTCGCGGTCCTCGAAGAAGGCGTTGATCTGCGCGGTGACGTCCGAACAGCGCGCACCGGGCTTCAGAAGGCTCATCCCCAGCTCATGCGCCGCCACATTCGCCTCCCAGATCTTCAGGCTGGCGGCGTCCACCTCGCGCAGGAACATCGTCCGTTCCAGCGCGGTGTAATAGCCCGAGATCATCGGGAAGGTGTTCAGGCTGAGGATATCGCCCACCTGGCACGCCCGCGCCGTCACCGGGTTATGCGCCCCGTCGGTGTTGATCCCGGACTGGAACCAGACCCAGGTATCGCGATACTCCGCCTCGGGGAAGCGCTTCGCGATCTCAAGCTCCATCGCGTCACGGCCCGCCATCGCCACGTCGATCTCCCGCGCGCCTTCCTTCACCGCCTCGCGGATCGCATGGCCGCCCACGTCGGCGACATTGGCGCCGTGCGTGATCAGCGCGATCTCCGCCGGTGACTTCATCATCCTCTGCCGCATCGTCGCCGGGGCGATATCAACCAGCTTCGACGGCGCAAGGAACGCCTTCAGCTTCTCCGCCTGCATCAACGTCAGATGGTCCGCCTCATAGCCAATCGCCCGGCCCGGCCCCGTCACCGACAGGATCGCGCGCCAGTAATTGTCGCGGGTCCAGTCGGTATAGGTGATGTTGTCGCCATGGCAGCGCCGCCACGGCTGGCCCGCGTCGATCCCCGCGCTGATCGTCACATCCTCGCTCGCCGTCACGACAAGCGCATAGGGCCGCCCGAAGGAGCAATAGAGAAAGCCCGAGTAATAGGCGATGTTGTGCATCGAGGTGAAGACCACTGCCTCCACATCCATCGCATCCATCATCACGCGCAGCCCGCCGATCCGCAGATCGTATTCGGCGCGCTCGAACGGCAGGACGCGGTCGCCCTGATGAAATTTGTACTGCTGTGGACGTTCCATATCAGACCTCATGGCGGGGGTCTGGAGACAGCCCGGACCCCGAAAGGTCCCGGCGTACAGGACTTCAGGCGGACCTCTCCGCAAGCCTCGGGGCGCGAAAGGCCCCTGCGGCGACGCCATCGCCGCGGGCTCAAGCGCGTTGTAGCGGGCGGCGGCGGGGGAGACTAGCCGGAAAGCGACAGGACGGTGTCGGCGGAGGAACGACCGCGCTTCGGGGATCACCGTAGGGTGGGCCTTCAGCCCACCATCCCCACCATCCCCACCAACCGCACAATAAAGGGCCAGCGCCCGACCGCGGGCGGGCGCCGCAACGGTCGAGGACAGCACTTTATGGTGCCGACCACCTCCGACGCCGGTCTGGCCATGCAACCTCGCAAAAGCGCCCGCCCTCCGGGGCGGTCGGGCGCTGGCCCGGCGGCGCGTACCGCGCCTTGTTCCGGGCTGGGGCGATACCCCAAGCTTGACACCCCGCGTCCCCGACCGCCATCAAGGCCCGGACAGACCGGCGGCGAAACCCATCCCGGTCAGAAACTTCACCGGCGCAAGGCATGTCTTCAACGATCATCCGGCTTGCCACGATCCTCAGCGCGCTATCCCTCGCCCTGCTCGGGCTCAGGTTCGCCTTCAAGGCCGTCGCCGGGCTGTCAGACCCCACCGGGTTCACAACCTTCGCCGCGATCGCGGCGCCCGTTTATCTCGTCTGCGCCAGCGTCTTTGCCGTGCCGACCTTGCGCCGCGCAATCCTGCGGCAAACCTCCCGGTCCGGCACACGCGGGCTGATCGCCTTTCTTGCAACGCTGGTCCTGTTCCTGATCCTGTTCCCGGCGGTCATGCTCATAGGGTCGCGCACCGGCCTTGCGCTCTGCCTCGGCTTTGCGCTGCTCTACACGCTGGCCTTCATCCTGCCCGGCCTCGCCTATCGCCCCTACCGACAGGCGGCCGCCCCGCCGGACCAACCACTCGTGGAGCATACCGTCTTCCCCGGCGACCTCCTCACCGCGACCGCCCGGACAAGCTACTTCGGGCTGAGCGAGATCGGCCTGCGCGTCGCAGACCCGGAAATCCGCTTCAAGCCCGACGCGCGCCCGTAGCTACAAAAACCCTACGCGCCCCCTACAGCATCCCGACACCGTCCCGACGCCCCCTCCGACCCTCTGGACCGCCCGCCCGCTTCCCCCTAGCCTCGCGCAAGGAAGGGGCCGGATGACTCGCTATCTCTTCAGACGCCTGATCTCTCTCGCGCTCAGTCTCGTGGTCGCGAGCCTGGTGATCTTCGCGGTGATCGAGGTGGTGCCGGGCGATCCGGCGTCCTACATGCTGGGCCTGAACGCCAAGCCCGAAACCGTCGCCGCGCTGAAGGACCAGTTAGGGCTGAATGCCCCGGCGCCGGTGCGCTACCTGAACTGGATAACGGGCATGGTGCAGGGCGATTTCGGCCTGTCCTATACCTATAAAACGCCGGTTTCCCAACTGGTTATCCAGCGCCTTGCCGTTTCCCTGCCGCTTGCGCTCTATGCCCTTGCGCTGGCCGTGCTGGTCGCCTTTCCGGCCGGGCTGATGGCCGCCGCGCGGCGTGGGAAGGTGGCGGATGCGGCGGTGATGGGGGCGACGCAGGTCGGCATCGCGCTGCCGAATTTCTGGTTCGCGATGCTTCTGGTGCTGGCCTTCGCGCTGCATTGGCAGATCTTCCCCGCGGGGGGATTTCCCGGCTGGGATCAGGGGCTTTGGCCCGGCCTGCGCGCCCTCACCCTGCCCGCCATCGCCCTCGCCCTGCCACAAGCCGCCATCCTCGCCCGTGTCCTGCGCTCCGCCCTGATCGAGACGCTGGGCCAGGACTATATCCGCACCGCCCGCGCCAAGGGTCTGACCGGCGGCCAGACCCTGCTGCGCCACGGCTTGCGCAACGCGCTGATCCCGGTGCTGACGATCATGGGCATGCAGTTTTCCTTCCTCCTCGCCGGCGCGATCATCATCGAGAATGTCTTTTATCTTCCGGGGCTTGGGCGGCTGATCTTTCAGGCGATCACGCAGCGCGACCTGATCGTGGTGGAATCGGTCGTGATGATCCTCGTCTTCGCGGTGATCCTGGTGACCTTCCTTGTCGACCTCGCCTATGCCGCCATCGACCCAAGGCTGAGGAAACGGGCATGAGGGTCGCCTTTTTCCTCGGCCTGATCCTGTCTCTGGCGGCCCTGATCGCGGCGCTCGTGTCGCTGGTCTGGACGCCCTACGACGTCACCGCGCTTTCCATCGCGGACAAGCTGAAACCGCCCTCGCCCGCGCATTGGCTTGGCACCGATCACTTCGGCCGCGACATCGCGTCGATGCTGATGGCAGGCGCCCGGACGTCGATCGCAGTGGCCCTTGTCGCGGTCGGGATCGGGGTCGGGCTGGGGGTGCCGCTGGGCCTGCTGGCCGCCGCCAACCGGGGCGGTCTGGTCGATGAGGTCGTGATGCGCGGCAATGACCTGATCTTTGCCTTCCCCTCGCTGGTGATCGCGATCCTTATCACCGCCGTTTTCGGCCCCTCCGCCACCAACGCGATCATCGCCATCGGCATCTTCAACATCCCCGTCTTCGCCCGTGTCACACGGGGCGGGGCGCTGTCGCTCTGGACGCTCGATTTCATCCGCGCGGCAGAGGTCGCGGGCAAGGGCCGCACCCGCATTTCGGCCGAACATATCCTGCCGAATATCCTCAACCTTCTGATCGTGCAGGGGACGATCCAGTTCTCGCTCGGCATCCTTGCCGAGGCGGGGCTCAGCTATGTCGGCCTTGGTGCGCAGCCGCCCACGCCAAGCTGGGGCCGGATGCTGGCCGAGGCGCAGACGATGGTGACGCTGGCCCCCCATGTCGCGATCTTTCCCGGCCTTGCCATCGTTCTGACCGTGCTGGGGCTGAACCTGCTGGGCGACGGGCTGCGCGACCATCTCGACCCAAGGCTGAGGCGCGCGGGATGAGCCTTTTGCGCCTTGATGACCTCTCGCTTGCGATCCACGGCAAGCCGATCCTGTCGGGGGTGGCCTTCGACATCGCGGGCGGGGAGATCTTCGGCCTTGTCGGCGAAAGCGGGTCGGGCAAGTCGATGACCGCGCTGGCGGTGATGGGGCTTCTGCCGTCCGGCGCCACGACATCCGGGCGGGCGGAGTTCATGGGCCGGGACCTTCTGACCCTGCCCGAACGTGCCCTGACCGGCCTGCGCGGCAATGAGATCGGGATGATCTTTCAGGAACCGATGACGGCGCTGAACCCGATGAAGACCATCGGCGATCAGGTGGCCGAAACGCTGCTGATCCACCGTGCCGCCAGCCGGGCAGAGGCGCGCGACGTGGCGCGGGAAAAGCTGGCCCGCGTGGGCCTGCCCGAGGATCGCTTTCCGCTGTCGCGCTACCCGCATGAACTGTCGGGCGGGCAGCGCCAGCGGGTCGCCATCGCCATGGCCATCGCGCTGCGCCCGAAGCTTCTGATCGCGGATGAACCGACCACGGCGCTGGACGTGACCACACAGGCGCAGATCCTCGACCTGCTGAAAGGGCTGACCGGGGATGAGGGGATGGCGCTGATGCTGATTACCCATGACCTTGCCGTCGTGGCGGGCATGGCGGCGCGTGTCGCGGTCATGCAGAACGGCCGGATCGTGGAGCAAGGGGCGACAGAGACGCTGTTTCGCACGCGGACGCAGGACTATACCCGCCGCCTGTTCGCCGCCTCCGCCCATCAGCCACAGCGCAGGGCGCAGACCCGCCCCGAAACGCTGCTGTCGGTCGAAGGGGCCGTGCGCGAATATATCCTTCCGCGCCCCTCGCCTTTCGCCAAGCCGCCCGTCCTGCGCGCCGTCGACGGGGTCAGCCTGACGATCCGCAGGGGCGAAAGCCTTGGCCTTGTGGGCGAAAGCGGCTGCGGCAAGTCCACGCTGACCCGCGCGATCCTCGGTCTCGATCCGATCCAGGGCGGCACGATCCGGCTGGACGGGCAAGAGGTCACGCCCGGCCACACCATGCCGCACGACCTGCGCGCGAAGATGCAGGTGGTGTTTCAGGACCCCTATGGCAGCTTCAACCCGCGCCACCGTGTCGAACGGCTGGTGGCCGAGCCGTTCCACCTGACGGGCCAACCGAAGGACGCGCGCGACCGCGTCGCGGCGGCGCTGGAAGAGGTCGGGCTGTCACCCGCCGACATGGGCAAATATATCCACGAATTTTCCGGCGGGCAGCGCCAGCGGATCGCCATCGCCCGCGCCCTCATCATCCGCCCCGACCTGATCGTGCTGGATGAGGCAGTATCGGCCCTTGACGTGCGGGTGCGGGCGCAGGTGCTGGACCTTCTGGCCCGGTTGCAGGAAAGCCATGGCCTTGCCTACCTGTTCATCAGCCATGACCTGTCGGTCGTGCGTTCCATCACCGACAGGGTGCTGGTGATGAAAGCGGGCCGGATCGTCGAGGAAGGCGCGACCGAGGCTGTCTTTGCCCGGCCAGAGCATCCCTATACGCAGCGCCTTATCGCCGCGACGCCAGTCATTCCGGCGGCATGGCAGGACAGCGCGTGACGGATGGCGCGGTCAGCCGAGCAGGTCGAGAAGCCGCATCGCAGCGGCGGGATTGGCGACCTTGTGGCCCGAAATGACATAAAGGAACACGTCGCGGGCAGCGGGGTGCGCGGGCGGTTCGGTCACGGTCGCCAGCCCCTCGGGCGGGTTTCCCCCGGCGATGGCCCGCAGCCGCGCTGCCCAGACCTCAAGCGCGGCGTCGGAATAGCCCGCAGGCTCCGTTTCGGTCGTCCCCATGATCCTGAGATAGGCGAAGGGCGCGGTGGCATCGGCGATCTGGGGAAAACCGCTGTCCCCCGCCGTCACCACGGCCACCCCATGCGCGCGGGCAAGTGCCACGAATTCCGGCGCGCGGAAGCTGTCGTGGCGGACCTCGACAGCGTGGCGGATGGCCCGCCCCTCGACCGTTTTCGGCAAAAGCGCCAGGAAGGCGGCAAAATCCTCGGGGTCGAACTTTTTGGCCGCCATGAACTGCCAGTTCACCGGGCCAAGCTTCTCGCCCAGCCGCATCACACCGCTGTCGAAGAAGCGCTCGATAGAGGGGCCTGCCTCGGCCAGAACCCGGCGGTTGGTCGCGAACCTTGGCCCCTTCACCGCGAAGACGAAACCGTCGGGCGTCTCGTCGCGCCATCTCTCGAAGCTCTCGGGCTTTTGCGAGCCGTAGTAAGTGCCGTTGATCTCGATCGAGCTGAGGCGGGTGGCCGCGTATTCCAACTCCCGCTTCTGCGTAAGGTCCGCCGGGTAGAACGTCCCGCGCCACGGCGCGTAGGTCCAGCCACCGATGCCGATATGGATCTTGCCGGTCATGGGACCCTCCCTGCTGCGATCACAAGTCTAGACCGGGCCGTGCCCCCTGCCCAGCGGCGATGCGGCGGCGGGCTTGCGTTTGCGCAAGGATCGGGCAGGGTGTCGGAGGATTGAAGATGGAGGGGCGGATGCGGCTTTCGGGAAAGACGGCGATTGTCACCGGCGCGGGGTCCGGCTTTGGCGCGGGCATCGCGCGGAAATTCGCCGCCGAGGGCGCGCGGGTGCTGGTGGCGGACCTGAACGAGACGGCGGCGCGGGCCGTGGCGGAGGAGATCGGCGGGGTGGCCTGCGGGGTCGATATCTCTGACAGCGACAGCGTTCTGGCAATGGCGCGGGCGGCCGACGCGCTTGGCCCGGTCGATATTCTGGTGAACAATGCCGGGATCACCCACCTGCCCGCACCGATGGAAGAGGTGGATGAGGCGGAGTTCGACCGCGTCTTCGCCGTCAACTGCAAATCCGTCTTTCTGACCGCGCACGCCTTCGTGCCGGGGATGAAGGCAAGGGGAAGCGGCGCGATCCTGAACGTCGCCTCCACCGCGGGCCTGTCGCCCCGGCCGCGGCTGAACTGGTACAACGCCTCGAAGGGCTGGATGATCACCGCCACGAAGACGATGGCGGTGGAACTCGCGCCCGAGGGCGTCCGCGTCAACGCGATCTGCCCGGTCGCGGGCGACACGCCGCTTCTGAAAAGCTTCATGGGCGAGGACACGCCGGAGATGCGGGCGAAGTTCCTGTCCACCATCCCGATCGGGCGCTTTTCCACGCCCGAGGACATGGGCAACGCGGCCTGTTTCCTGTGTTCGGACGAGGCGTCGATGGTGACGGGCGTGGCGATGGAGGTCGATGGCGGGCGCTGCATCTGAGGGCGGCGCCGGGGGTTTCACACCCCCGGACCCCCGTGGAGTATTTCAGCAACGAAGAAGGACAAGGGATGAAGGTCGTCAACCTCGCCGAGAAACTGGCGCTTTTCGCGACGCATTGGGACCCGAAGGTCGTGGCGGAGTATAACGGCAATGACATCATGGTGGTGAAGGTCGAGGGGGAGTTTCCGTTCCACGACCATCCCGACACCGACGATTTCTTCCTGGTGCTGGACGGGGAGGTGCTGCTGGACGTGGAGGACCGGACCCATGTGCTGCGGCCGGGCGAGTTGTTCGTCGTGCCGAAGGGGGTCCGACACCGGCCGAGGGCAGAGAGGGAGGCGACGCTGCTGCTGATCGAGCCGCGCGGCACGCCCAATACCGGCGATGCCGCGACGGCCGCACGGAAGGACCGGATCTGATGCGGCCGGGCGCGCTGAACCTGATCACCGACGTGGCGGGCCTGCGGGTCGGCAATGCCGAGGATCACACCATCCACACCGGGGTGACGGCGCTGGTGGGGGAGCGGCCCTTTACCGCCGCCGTGCATGTCATGGGCGGCGCGCCGGGGACGCGGGAGACGGATCTGCTGGCGCCCGACAAGCTGGTGCAGGAGGTGGACGCGCTGGTCCTGTCGGGCGGCTCGGCCTTTGGGTTGGACGCGGCTTCGGGCGTGGCGGACGGGTTGCGGGCGCTGGGGCGCGGGTTCGAGGTTGGCGGGCAGCGGGTGCCGATCGTGCCGGGGGCGATCCTGTTCGATCTGCTGAACGGGGGTGACAAGGGTTGGGTGGAGAACCCCTACAAGCGGCTGGGCCAAGACGCGCTGGCAGCGGCGGGGGAGGAGTTCGCGCTGGGAACCGCCGGGGCCGGGACCGGGGCGATGGTGCATGACCTGAAGGGCGGGTTGGGGTCGGCCTCTGTCGTGCTGGAATGCGGCGTCACGGTGGGCGCGCTGGTCGCGGTCAATGCGCTGGGCCGGGTGACGGTGGGCGATGGACCCGAATTCTGGGCCGCGCCCTGGGAGATGGGGGGTGAGTTCGGCGGGCTTGGAACCGCGCGCGCCCACGATCCGGCGGCGGAGCCGATGCTGATGAAGCGCGCGGGCGAGGCGACGACCATCGCCATCGTGGCGACCGACGCGGCGCTGACGCAGGCGCAGGCGCAGCGGATGGCAATCGCCGCGCATGACGGGATGGCGCGCGCCATCGTGCCCTCGCACACGCCCTTCGACGGTGATCTGGTCTTTGCCGCCGCAACCGGGGCGCGGGCGCTGAAGGACCCGGTGACGGAGCCGTTCCTGATCGGCCACGCGGCGGCGGTCTGCCTTGCGCGGGCCATCGCGCGGGGGGTCTACCTTGCCGCCCCGCGGCCCGGCGATGTGACGCCCGCCTGGGCGGCGCGGTTTGGCGATGGATGAGGGGCTTTACCGCGACGCGGCGTTGGCGCGGTTCTATGACCTCGATAATGGCTGGACCGCGGACCGGACCTTCTGTCTGAGGCTGGCGGCGGGCAAGGCGGCGGTCCTCGACCTTGGCTGCGGGACCGGCGATCTGGCGATCCATATCGCGGCAGAGCAGAGGGCGGCGGTGACGGGTGCCGATCCGGCGCGAGCCATGCTGGAGATCGCGCGCCGGAAGGCCGGGGCCGCGCGGGTGCGCTGGGTAGAGGCGGATGCGCGCTGGCTGGACCTTGGCCAGCGCTTCGACCTGATCGTGATGACCGGCCATGCGTTTCAGGCGCTGCTGACAGATCAGGACCGGGCCTTGGCGCTGGCGGCGGTGGCGCGGCATCTGGCGCCCGGCGGCTGCTTCGTCTTTGACAGCCGCAACCCTGCGCGCCGGGAATGGGAGGATTGGCGTCCCGACCTGTCGCGGCGCGGCTTCGACGACCCGGAGCTTGGCCCCATCACGGCGTGGGATGACGTGGATTGGGACGAGAAGAGCGGGGTTCTGGCCTACCGGACCAGCTATCGCGTGGCCGCCACCGGGCAAGAGTTCACCGCCGGGGCGCGGATCGCGTTTCCCGCGCTGGACCATCTGACCGCGCAGATCGCCGCAGCCGGGCTTGCGGTCGAGACATGGCTGGGCGACTGGACGGGGGCGGCGCTGGCGGAGGACAGCCCGGAGTTCATCCCGATCTGCCGCCTTGCCTGAGGGTCAGCCGAGAAGGGCCGCCATCAGCGGGCTGGTCGCGTCCTCAAGCCCCTCGATCACGTCGAAATGGTGCCGCCCGCCCTCGACCGTCACCGGGCAGGCCCAGGCATTGCCAAGACGCCGGGCCTGATCGAGGAAGGCGGGTCGTTCTGCGCCGCCGACCCAGACATGGGCCGCAACGCCCCGGCGCCTTGGCAGAAGGACCGGGCTTTCGGAACGGGCCGTAGCGGCATCGATCCGCAGCGTGGCGTTCATCGACGTCTCCCGCAGCGGGCGCAGGTCCGAGAGGGGGGAGATCGGGACGACGCGGGCGATCCGCGCGGCGACATCCGGGGCAAGCGCCACATCGGCCGAGGCGATGCGCGCGGAAAGATGCCCGCCCGCCGAATGCCCGGTCAGGACGACAGGCCCGACGACCTCTGCCGCAGCGGCGGTGACGGCGGCGGCGATCTGCCGCGTCATGGCGGGGATCGTCGCATCGGGCGCGAGCGTATAGGCGGGCATCGCCACCGCCCAGCCGCGCGCCAGCGCGCCGCGCGCGAGGTGGGAGAAGTCGCGCGGCCCGAAAGCCATCCAGTAGCCGCCATGGACGAAGACCATCAGCCCCACGGCCGCCCCCTCCGGCAGGAAAAGGTCGAACCACTCCGCCTCGGGCCCGCCATAGCGCAGCCCAAGCCGGGCGCGGTTGCCAGGGCCGTCCCGGAACGCCGCCGCCGCCCCGGCCCAGCGGCCGGCATAGCTTTCACCGCCAGGAATATGCTTTGCATTGGCGAAGGCCTCGTCATATCTCATGGCCAGCTTCCCTTGCCGCCGGGCTGGACTCTGCCGCCTTGCCCCGGCATTTGATCAAATCAGGATAGAGGAGGATTCCCATGCTTGATTCCGTAACCGATCTTCGGTCGCTTCTCAAAGACCCGTCGCTTCTGGTCACAAAGGCCTATGTCGCCGGGCAATGGGTCGACGCGGATGACGGCGCGACCTTTGCCGTGACCAACCCGGCACGCGGCGACGTGATCTGCAAGCTGCCCGACCTTGGCCGGGACGAAACCAGCCGCGCCATCGCGGCGGCCGATGCGGCGCGCCACGAATGGGCCGCGCGGACCGGCAAGGAACGCGCCGCCGTGCTGCGCAAGTGGTATGACCTGATGGTCGCCAATGCCGACGATCTTGGCGCGATCCTGACCGCCGAGATGGGCAAGCCGCTGGCCGAGGCCAAGGGCGAGGTCCTCTATGGCGCCTCCTTCGTGGAATGGTTCGCGGAAGAGGCAAAGCGCGTCTATGGCGAGACCATCCCCGGCCACCAGCGCGACAAGCGCATCACTGTCATCAAGCAGCCGATCGGGGTTGCGGCCTCCATCACGCCGTGGAATTTCCCGAACGCGATGATCGCGCGCAAGGTCGCCCCGGCGCTGGCCGTCGGCTGCGGTTTCGTCGCGCGGCCCGCGGCGGAAACGCCACTGTCGGCGCTGGCGATGGCGCTTCTTGCCGAACGGGCGGGCGTTCCGGCGGGGCTTTTCTCGGTCGTGACATCGACCAAGTCCTCGGCCATCGGCAAGGAGTTCTGCGAAAACCACGCGGTGCGGAAGCTGACCTTCACCGGGTCCACCGAGGTGGGCCGCATCCTGCTGCGTCAGGCCGCCGACCAGGTCATGAAATGCTCCATGGAGCTTGGCGGCAACGCGCCCTTCATCGTCTTCGACGACGCCGATCTGGATGCCGCCGTCGAGGGCGCGATGATCTCCAAGTTCCGCAATAACGGCCAGACCTGCGTCTGCGCCAACCGGATCTACGTTCAGGCGGGCGTCTATGACCAATTCGCCGCCAAGCTGGCCGAGGCGGTGAAGAAGCTGAACGTCGGCGACGGGCTGAACGATGGCGTCACCACCGGCCCGCTCATCAACGAAGCGGCGGTGGAGAAGGTTGAGGAACATATCGCCGACGCGCTGTCGGGCGGTGGCAAGATCGTGACCGGCGGCAAGCGCCACGCGCTTGGCGGGACGTTCTTCGAACCCACCGTGGTGACCGGCATCACGCCCGACATGAAGGTCTCGACCGAAGAAACCTTCGGCCCGCTCGCGCCCTTGTTCAAGTTCGACACGGAGGAAGAGGTGATCGGGCTGGCCAACAACACGATCTTCGGCCTCGCCTCCTACTTCTACGCCCGCGACATCGGCCGGATTACCCGCGTGCAGGAGGCGCTGGAATACGGCATGGTCGGCGTCAATACCGGCCTGATCTCGACCGAGGTCGCACCCTTCGGCGGCGTCAAGCAGTCGGGCCTTGGCCGCGAGGGCAGCCATCACGGCGTCGAGGATTACCTTGAGATGAAATACATCTGCCTGTCGGTCTGACCGCCGGATTTGCACATATCGAACGTAAAAGGGGGCCGCGCAGCCCCCTTTTCGCTGCGGCTGAGGGGCGCGTTATCGGATAGCCACCGGCCGATTTTGCCTATCACCCGCCCCGTCGCCATCTTTGCCCCATCACGTCAACACTGCCTGGGGAAAGACAGATGCTGAACAACCTTCGCACCACCGCCACGGCCATCGCCGCCACCCTGTCGCTTGCCGTCGCGCTGCCCGCACCGGCCCATGCCTGGGGGGAGCGGGAGCAGAACGCGCTTGTCGCACTTCTCGCCGCCGGGGCCATCGGAACGCTGATCGTGCAAAACAACAAGCGCCACCGCGCCGCACCCGTCACGCGCTCCACCGTGCCGACCTATACCGGCCCCAATTACGGAACGTCGCGCTACGGGACGCCCAGCTACGACACCCCGCGCTATCAGCCGCCCGCGGCCCAACCGATCCCGCAGGGCGTTTCGACGACCCCGGCGGGCCGCGCCTTCAACACCTATTCGCTGAGCGAGCGGCGCAACATCCAGTCCCGCCTGGCCCGCGCGGGCTATTACAACGGCGCCATCGACGGCGCCTTCGGCCCGATGACCTATAATGCGGTCATGGCGATCTCGCGCGATTCGACGGGGGCGGACAAGCTTTCGACCCTTGGCGGGGCGTTCGACTTCTACGACGCGATCCTGCGCGCCTGAGAGGGGAAGGCAGGCGCCGGGTCTGACAAGGCCCGGCGACCGCCACCCGGACGGAAAACGGGCCATGCGCGAAGAAAGATTGTACCGCGCCCGGATTTGGCTAAATGTTTCGCCCGGTGGCGCCCGACTTGCACGAGAGATACCGGCTTGCTGAAGACGTTTCTGGACTTTGACCCCTCGCTCATCGTGGATGCCGTTGAGGACGAGATCGCGGTGATCGACGCCGACGGGAAAATCGTCGCGGTCAATGCCGCCTGGTGCGCCTTTGCCGACCGGGGCGGCGCGGGCGACACGAACGGGTTTCTGGGCGTGAACTACCTTGACGTCTGCCGCGCCCCCGGCGCGGGGGCGGACCATGTCGCCGCCGCACTCCAGCAGGCAATCGAAAGCGGCCGGGGCAGTACGCTTGAATACCCCTGCCCCATCGACGGCGAGGAACGCTGGTTCGAGCTTCAGGTCGATCGGCTGCCCAGCCCGAAACAGCGCCTGGTCATGCTGCGCCATCGCGACATCACCCCGCGCCGGGCCATGGCGACCCTTGCCAGCGCCGCGAAGATCGATTCAGAGCTTCTGGGCGCGCTGGTTCAGACCTCCTCCGACGCGATCATCAGCTATGACCTCGACGGCCGGGTCAGGACGTGGAATGCCGCCGCCGAGGCGCTTTACGGCTACACCCCGGAGCAGATCATCGGCCAGTCGATGGAACGCCTCTACCCCGACGGGTTCACCAAGCGCATCGGCGACTACCGGGATGAGATCATCGCAGGCAAGCTGACCAGCTTCGAGGCGACGCGGATGACCAGCACCGGCAAGCCACGCCTTGTCTGGATCACCGCCGCGCCGATCCGCGACAGCGAAGGCCGGGTCATCGCGGTGTCGAACATCCACCGCGACATAACCGAGATCCGCAAACATCAGGACTCGCGCCAGATCGTCGCCCAGGAGGTCATCCACCGCGCCAAGAACATGCTGACCGTGATCAGCGCGATCCATCGCCGGACCGCCGCCTCGGCCAGGTCGATGGAAGAGTTCAACGAGAAGTTCGGCGAACGCATCGCCTCGCTCTCCCGCTCGGCGGATTTCCTGACGTCAGAGGATTGGGCGACCGTCTCCCTCGACGCGCTGATCCGGTCCCAGCTTGCGCTGTTCGCGCATGATGACACCCGTCTGACGGTGGGCGGCCCGGCGGTGGAACTGCGCCCGCAGGCGGTCAAGACCATCGGCATGGCGCTGCACGAACTTGGCACCAACGCCACCAAATACGGCGCGCTTGGCGACAATGGGGGCGATGTGGCAATCCGCTGGCGGCTGACCCCGGCCGAGGACGGCGGGGAGCCCGCGCTTTTCATCGAATGGGTGGAAACCGGGCCAAGCTTCGACGCCCCGCCCCGCCATCGCGGCTTTGGCAACACGGTGCTGACACGCCTTGCCGTTTCGCTTCTCGATGCCGAGGTGACGTATAATTTCACCACCGCCGGTGTGCTTTGGTCGATCTCGATCCCCGCGCCGCATTTCACCGTGACGGAAAAAACGTAACACCCCGCCAAGGATTGACGGGCGGCGCGCGTCCAATCAGTCGTGATGCGCATGGAAACCGCAGATGAAGATCTGGCCCAGGCCGCGCGGGACGGTGACAGACCGGCCTTCGCCGCCCTTGTCGCGCGCCATTACGACCGTATTCACGCGCTGTCCTTCCGCCTGACCGGCCAGCGGAGCGAGGCAGAGGACCTGACCCAGGACATCTGCCTTGCCCTGCCCGCGAAGCTTGGCAGCTACCGGGCCGAGGCGCGCTTTACCACCTGGCTTTACCGCGTCACCGTCAACGCCGCCCATGACCGCCGCCGCCGCGCCGCCAGCCATGCCCGCGCCGCCGGGGGCTGGGGCGACTGGGAGGTGAACCGGCGTGCGGCGATGGCCGAGGAAACCCAGGCGCAGGACTGGCTGACCCGGACCATGCGCCAGCTGCCGCCGGAACTGAGGGATACGGTTGCCCTGACGCTGGGCGAGGAGCTGAGCCAGAAGGACGCCGCCGAGGTTCTCGGCGTCTCCGAAGGCACCATCGCCTGGCGGATGAGCGAGGTGAAAAAGCGCCTGCGGACCATCGCGCGGGCGGAGGACATGCTATGACCGACGATCTCGAACAACTCCGCCAGGCGCTGCAACCGGCCCCCGCGCCGGAGGGCGGGGCAAAGGCCCGTGCGCTGCGGCTGGCGCTGGAAAATTTCGACCGCCACCAAGCATCGGCCCCGACCACACGTCCTATCAACGACCGCCCCGAACCGGCGGGCCGTTTGAGAGGAGTACGCCTGATGCTTTCGAAACTGACCACCCGCGCGGGCCTTGCCGCGACCGCCTCTGTCGCCGCCATCGGCATCGCCCTTGTGATCTATCCCGACCTTCGCACCCGGCCGGAGCCTGCGGCGGTGCAGCCCGCCACCCTGTCGGTCGAAAAGGCGGCACCCGCCGCGGAAACTGCGGCGGTCAAGACCGAGATGGCCGATCAGGCGGCGCCCGCGCCCCAGCCCGCGCAGGACATGATGCTGGCCGAGCCGCTTGCGCAAGGCAACGCGCAAAGCGCCCCGCCGCTGGCCAAGCAACGCCTGCGCGTCGAAGGCGCGGCCCGGATGGCCGCCCCCGCCACCCCCGCCCCGGCGATGGACGCGCTCGCCCAGACCGAAAGCTTTTACCCCGGCGATGCCGCCCTTCCCACGCGCGATACCGAAGCCTATGCCAGTGCCACCCCGAACCCGCTGAAGATCGCGGCAGAGGACCCCGTTTCGACCTTCTCTATCGACACCGATACCGCCTCTTACGCCGTCATCCGATCCTCTCTCACGCGCGGCACGCTGCCGCCCGACGGCGCCGTGCGGGTGGAGGAGATGGTGAACTACTTCCCCTATGACTACCCCGCGCCGCAGGCAGGCGACGGCCCCTTCCGCGCCTCGGTCAGCCTGTTCCCGACCCCATGGAACAAGGACACCCAGCTTCTCAGGATCGGCATTCAGGGCGCGATGCCCGCCGTGCAGGACCGCCCGCCCCTGAACCTTGTCTTCCTGATCGACACGTCAGGGTCTATGGACGACCCGCAGAAACTGCCGCTTTTGAAGCAGTCCTTCCGCCTCATGCTGGGCCAGCTTGCCCCTGAGGATCGCGTGGCCATCGTCACCTATGCGGGCGCGGCCGGGCTGGTCCTTGACCCCACTGCCGCCTCCGAGACGACAAAGATCCTCGCCGCGCTCGACCGGCTGGGCGCGGGCGGCTCCACCGCGGGGCAGGCCGGTCTGGAACAGGCCTATGCGGTCGCCGAAGACATGGCCGCCGACGGCCGCACCGGGCGCATCCTTCTGGCCACGGACGGGGATTTCAACGTCGGCCTCTCCGACCCCGAGGCGCTGAAAAGCTACATCGCCAGGAAACGCGACAGCGGCATCTACCTTTCCGTCCTGGGCTTCGGGCGCGGCAATCTGGACGATGCGACGATGCAGGCGCTGGCGCAGAACGGCAACGGCACCGCCGCCTATATCGACACGCTGTCCGAGGCGCAAAAGACGCTTTCCGACCAGCTTGCGGGCGCCCTCTTTCCCATCGCCGACGATGTGAAGATCCAGGTGGAGTTCAACCCCGCCACCGTCGCCGAATACCGCCTGATCGGGTATGAGACGCGGGCGCTGGCGCGCGAGGATTTCAACAACGACAAGGTCGATGCGGGCGAGATCGGCGCGGGCCATCAGGTAACGGCACTGTACGAAATCACCCCCGTCGGCTCTCCCGCGCAACGGACCGACGCGCTGCGCTATGCGGCCAGCCCGGAAAGCACGGGCAGCGATGAGCTTGCCTTCCTGAAACTGCGCTACAAAGCGCCCGGCACCGCGACCTCGACCCTGATCGAAACGCCGATCCCCGCCACGCCCGCCACGCCGGATACCGACGCCCGCTTCGCGGCCGCCATCGCCGGGATGGGCCAACTCCTTAGCGATCCGAAATACCTTGGCGGTTGGGGCTGGGATCAGGCCATCGCGCTGGCCAATGACGCGCGGGGCAACGATCCCTTCGGCTACAGGGCCGAGGCGGTGCGCCTGATGCGGCTGGCCCAAAGCCTGTCACGCTAAAGCGTTTCGGGTTTTCGTTAGGAAAGCAAGTATCGGAATTCGAACGAAATAAGTTCGAATTCTGAGTCAGCGCAAACCCGAAACGCTATAGGGTCGGCGGGCAGGCAACCAGACCCTGCCGGACCCTGCGCCCGCGCGGGGACAGCATCCGGCGGGGCCGGTCATCGCGGCCCTTCGCCTTATCCGCGCATCCCCACTCCTTTCCCCTTCAATGGAAATCCCGGCTGGGGAAAAGGCGTTTGGCCTGATCGCGGGGGTGCATGGCGCGCGGCGCAGGCAGGGGTTTGGGGGCGCTGTCGGTCTTGGCCGTGGTCTGACCGATGGCGGCATCCATCGGGTGACCGAGGTCCGAGAGGTGGTGCGAGACGTCCTCGATCTCTTGCGCGATCAGATGGGTGACGATGCCTTCGCGTTGCAGCGTGCCGGTGACGCGCAGCAGGCGGCCACCCATGACGGCACGGCGGAAGCGGTCGAACACCTTGCGCCAGACGACGATATTCGAGACGCCGGTTTCATCCTCAAGCGTCAGAAAGATCACGCCCGAGGCCGTGCCGGGGCGTTGGCGGGTGATGACAAGGCCGCAGACCGTGGTCCGGCGCAGCGGCGCGGCGATCAGGGCATCATGGCGGGTCAGGCCCGGCATCGACGGGCGCAGCAGCTCCATCGGATGGGCGCGCAGGGTCAGGCGGGTGGCGACGTAATCCTCCACCACCTCTTCGCCGATCTGCATCTGCGGCAGGGTGACGGCGGGCTCAATAATCGCCTCACCGTCAATCGGGTCGTCAAACAGCGGCAGGGCGGCGGGGGCGCGGATGGCGCGCACCTGCCAGAGCGCATCGCGGCGGGTCAGGCCGATGGCGGCGAAACCGTCCGCCTCGGCCAGGCGCTCCAGAACGGCGGGGGCGACGCCTGCGCGCAGCCAGACGCTTTCGGGGTCGCGATAGCCATTGCCACGCGCGGCGGCGATCCGGGCGGCATCCTCTTCACGAAACCCCTTGATCTGGCGAAAGCCCAGCCGCAGGGCCAGCGCGCCGTCGGGGCGGCGTTCCAGCCTATTGTCCCAGGCGCTGGCATTGACGCAGATCGGGCGCACCTCGACCCGGTGGTCGCGGGCATCGCGCACGATCTGGGCCGGGGCGTAAAAGCCCATCGGCTGGCTGTTCAGCAATGCACAGGCGAAGACCGCCGGGTGATGGCGTTTCAGCCAGGCCGAGACATAGACCAGAAGCGCGAAGGCCGCCGCATGGCTTTCGGGAAAGCCGTAATCGGCAAAGCCCTCGATCTGGCCGAAACAGCGGGCGGCGACCTCCGGGGCATAGCCGCGCGCCACCATCCCGGCGATGAACTTGTCGCGATGTTCGCCGATCGTCCCCATGCGGCGGAAGCTGGCAAGCGAGCGGCGCAGCTTGTCGGCCTCTTCGGCGCTATACCCGGCGCCCACCTCGGCGATTTGCAGGGCCTGTTCCTGAAAGAGCGGCACCCCCAGCGTGCGGCGCGTCACCTGCTCCAGCGCGGGGCCGAAGGGTTCGGGCGCCTCAAGCCCCTGGCGGCGGCGGATATAGGGCTGGACCATGCCGCCCTGGATCGGGCCGGGACGGACGATGGCGACCTCGATCACCAGATCGTAGAACTCGCGCGGCTTCATCCGGGGCAGGAAATTCATCTGCGCCCGGCTTTCGACCTGAAAGACACCGACCGCATCGGCCACCTGCAACATCTCATAGGTCGCGGCATCCTCGGGCGGGACGGTGGCCAGCGTCAGGGCGCGCTGTTCATGGTCCTCAAGCAGTCCGAATGCCTTGCGGATGCAGGTCAGCATCCCCAGCCCCAGCACATCGACCTTGAGGATCTTCAGCACGTCGATGTCGTCCTTGTCCCATTCGATGATGGTGCGATCCTCCATCGCGGCATTCTCGATGGGACACAGTTCATCCAGCCGCCCCTTGGTGATGACGAAACCGCCAACATGCTGGCTGAGATGGCGGGGAAAGCCGATGATCTCGCCAATCAGGCGCAGGGTCTGGGCAAGGCGGCGGTCTGCCGGATCAAGGCCCAGTTCGCGGATACGCTCCGGGTTCGGGCCATCACTGGAATAGCCCCAGATCTGCCCCGACAGCCCGGCGGTCACGTCCTGGCTTAGCCCCATGACCTTGCCGACCTCGCGGATCGCGGCGCGGGAGCGGAAATGGATCACCGTGGCGCAAAGACCCGCGCGGTGGCGGCCGTATTTCCGGTAGATCCACTGGATCACCTCTTCGCGGCGTTCATGTTCGAAATCCACGTCGATGTCGGGCGGTTCACCACGATGGCGCGACACGAAGCGTTCGAACACCATGCCGATCATCTCGGGCTTCACATCGGTGATGCCCAGCAGATAGCACAGGATCGAATTGGCGGCAGACCCGCGCCCCTGGCACAGGATCCCCTGCGACCGGGCATATTGCACGATGTCGTGGACGGTCAGGAAATAGGCAGGAAAGTTCAGCTCCTGAACCACGGCCAGTTCCTTGGCCATCAAGGTCCTTGCCTTCTCGGTCGCGCCCTGCGGATAGCGGCGGGTGAGACCCTCATGAGCCAGCCGGGTCAGGCGCTCCATCGGGGTCTCGCCACCATCCGCGATCTCGTCGGGGTAATCATAGCTGAGCTGGCCCAGATCGAAGCAGCAGCGATCCGCGATCTGGATCGTGCGGCGCATGGCGGCGGGATGATCGGCGAACATCCGCGCCATATCCGCGGCGCCCTTCAACCGACGCTCGGCATTGGGCAGGGCGTGGCGGCCGATCCGGTCGATGGTGCAGCCCAGCCGCATGCAGGTCAGCACATCGGCCAGTTGCCGGCGGCTGGCGCGGTGCATCAGGACATTCCCGACCGCGACCATCGGCGCCGATGTCAGCGCCGCCAGCCGCGCGCATCGGTTCAGCCAGCCGCGGTCCTGCCCGTCATAGCGCGGCGCCGCCCCGGTGAAGGTATTGCCGGGATAGCGGCGGCGAACCCGGCCGATATCCTGTGCCGCGCGGATCATATCGCCCGGCAGCGCGATCAGGAGGATGCCGTCGCATCCCGCCAGCAGATCGGCCATGTCCAGATGGCAGTCGCCCTTGCCCGCCCGCCGCTTGCCAAGCGTCAAAAGCCGGGCCAGCCGCCGATACGCCGCCTTGTCGGTCGGCAGGGCGAGCCATTCGACGGCGCTGTCACGCAAGACCAGACGGCAGCCGACGATCAGCTTCGGCAGATGCGGGACCTCGGGACGGGGCAGGTCCTGCGGGGTGCCGATTTCCTGGCGCGAACAACTGTCCACCCGATGTCGCGAGCGGATGCGGACGCTGTCTTCGGCCTTTTCGCGCAGGATTTGCAGGGCGCGATAGGCCCGCACCACGCCCGCCAGAGAATTGCGGTCGGTGATCGCGATGGCGGCCAGCCCCAGTTCGGCGGCCCGTGTCACCATCTCTTCGGGATGCGAGGCGCCGGTCAGGAAGGTGAAATTCGAGGTAACGCAGAGTTCCGCATACGCCTCGCGCCGACCGGGCAGGCCGGGCGGCGCGACATCGGCGGGGGCGCGAAAAGGTTCGGTCACGCGAATTCCCCCTGCACGAACCAGCCCGGTTCCTGCGGCGTGTGAAAAAGCCACAGCCGCCGCCCCTGCAAGGTTTCGACGCGCCAGTAATCGCGCAGACCGCTGCGCCAGTTCGGGTCATCCAGCCACCATTCCGGCGCGATCCGTTCCGGCCCCGTCGCGCGGCCCGTGGTCAGCGCCATCCGCCGCCAGCGGAACCGTTCGGGCGGCCGATTGCCTGTCGCGGCGATCGGTTCGGGCGGGAAAATCCGTACCGGCCGCGGGTTCGGGCTGATCCAGGTGCTGTCCGGCTCGGAACAGGCGGCCGCCGCGATAATGAAGCTGCGCTCCGGGATGTGGCTGTCGGCGGGCAGGAAGCGCTGCACGTTTTCCAGCCCGATCCGCGTTCCGATCCGGGTGATCAGGTCGTCCAGCCGCCCCGGATCGCGGCTGCGGGCGCTGCTGATCTGTTCGGCCGGCAGGGGGGCGACCTGCACCGCCGCCAGCCGGACCTGATCAATGCCGAAACCGGCCTCCACCTGTGCGATGCCGCGCTGAAACAACGGCAGGATACGGGCCGGGTCGCGCATCGGGCGGGCCAGGCGCAGTTCGACCTGCTGGGCATTGCTGTCGACCCGGCGCAGCGTCAGGCACAGGACCCGCGCCCCGGCCTCTTGCGCGCAGAGCTTGTCACAAAGCCGGGTCAGCAGCCGATCCGCCGCCGCCATCACGTCGCTTTCCAGCCCGATGGGCTCAGGCAGGGTCATGCGGATACCGTAATGCGGCGGCTCGGTCTCGGGGCTGATCTGCTCGGGCTGATGCCCCAGCGCCTGATCCAGCCGCAGCAGAAGGCCCGGCCCGAAACGGCGCGCCAAGGGCGCGCGCGGGGTGCCGGACAGATCACCGATGCGGCGCAGCCCCATGCGCTTCAGCCCGGCGGCGGTTTCGGCATCCAGCCGCAGCGCCTCGACCGGCAAATCGGCCAGCGCCGCGTCCGCGCCGTAATGCGCCCGCGCCCAGGCCGCCCCGCGCGTATCGCCCAGCCCCGGCCGCACCGACAGCCCGGCACGGGCCAGCCGCTGGCCCATCGCCGCCAGCATCGCCTCTTCCCCGCCGAACAGATGCGCCGATCCGGTGATGTCCAGCACCAGCCCGTCCGCGCCGTCGCGCGCGACCCAGGGACACCAGCGCAGCGCCCAGCGGCGCAGGGCGGTCAGGAACTGCGCGTCCAGATCGGGCCGCGCCGGGCGGCTGATCAGATCGGGGCAAAAGGCCCGCGCGTCGGAAAAGCTCATCCCGCGATAAAGCCCCTGCCGCCCCGCCGCCGCATTCAGGCAATGGATCCGGTTGGCATTGCTGTCCTTCAGCGTCAGGACAAAGGGCCGATCAGTCAGGCATGTCCTCAGCACCCGGTCTGTCGCCAGCCGGGGGAACCACAGCGACACGACCCGTCTCTGCATCCCATCGAACATGCCAAGACCCAAGAGTTCCCGATTTGTTCTTGATAAGCCGCCAGCATTGCAGAGTCGAGTCGCCCGGATCGAAGACCGGCGCACAGTGCCAGCGCGTCTCGGCCGCATTGCTGCCCATGCCCTCGGGGATCAGGCACAGCCCGGTCGTCCCCCCGGCCCTTGCGGCAAGCTGCAAGCGCCGCCCGGCGGTCAGGCTGAGGGGGGCGGTGATCTCAAGCGCCACCATGGCGACGGCCCCGTCGCGCAGGGCCTCTTCGGCGACGGCCAGCGTGTCCTTCTGATCCCCGGTCATCGCCATTACCAGCCGCGCCGGATCAAAGCCCGCAAACCCAAGCGGGTGCAGCATGTCGGCCTGCCAGTCTTCGCGCACCCACAGAAGATCCGCCCCCGCCTGCCGCGCGGCCCGCAGCACGAAGGCCACGGCACCGGGGCCGGACACCTCGTGAACGCGGCCGGGCAGAAGCGGATAGGCGGTAATAGCCGGACGGGGCATCGCGATCATCGGGTCAGGAACGGTTCGGCCCTTCATAGCAGCCCTTCGAAGGATGCGCAGCGCCAACGGAGCAAACTTCTGACCTTCCGCTCTGAAAGTGCTTTATGAAACGGCAAGGGACGGCCGAAAACCGACACCGCCACGCCAAACACAAGGGCTTTGACGCGGGGCCATCGACAAAGCGCCTAGGTCGCGGGGCAGCGGAAGATATCGTACATCTCGCGGGTTCGGTTATGTATGAAATTGCTGACCAGCTGGATATGCGACAGCAGCCGATATTCCTCGGGGTACAGCAGCCAGTAGGTGCGGACGAAGTTGATCTCTTCCGGCATGATCGGCAGGAGGTTGGTATTTCGCGTCATGAAGCAGGGCAGGACACCAAGGCCCGCGTTGTTCTTCACGGCGTCGAACTGCGCCTTGACGGTGGCGGCGCGGTAAACGACGTTCAGCCCCGGCAGAATGGCGCGGTTGAAATCGAGTTCCGGCGTATAGAGCAATTCGTCGATGTACCCCACAAACGGGTATTCCCGAAGCTCTTCACGACAGGTCGGGACGTTCTTTCCGTCAAAGAACCCCGGCCCGGCATAAAGCCGCAGATCGTAATCGGTCAGCTTGCGCATGATCACCTGGCCAGAGAGCGGCCGGTCCAGGCTGACCGCAATATCGACATCGCGCCGCCAAAGCTTGTGTGACGCAGGCACCGGCACGAACTCCACCTCGGTTCCCGGATTCTCCTTCACCAGTTCCGGCAGGATATGGGAGAGGACGGCATTGCCGAACCCGTCGGGCGCCCCCACCCGAACGCGCCCCTTGTTCTTGCCTTCCAACCGTGCCAGCCGGTCAGAGATGTCGACGGCGGCGTTCTCCATCTCCGTCGCCTTTTGCAGAACCTGCGACCCGGCGGCGGTCAGGATCAGCCCGTCATCCGTCGGCTCGAAAAGATGGCAGCCGAACCGGGCCTCCATCTGCCGTATGCGACGGGCAATCGTTGTGTGGCTGACGCCAAGCCTCTTGGCGGCGCGGCTAAGCCGCCCCGTCCGTTCGATTTCAAGAAAGATCCTGACGTCGTCCCAGTTGAACTGCATGCCGACCCCTCCGCCCCGGTTCAATCGTAGACCAATTGCGGCAGCCAGGTCACGATTTCCGGCAGGATCAGGATCAGGGCCACGATGGAAAGCTGGATCAGCACGAAAGGTACGATCCCCCTGTAGATGTCTTTCGTGGCAACCTCTTTCGGGGCAGCCCCCTTGAGATAGAAGAGAGAAAAGCCAACCGGCGGCGTGATGAAGGAGGTCTGAAGCGCGACCGAGAACAGGATCACGAACCAGATCGGATCGTGGCCAAGATCGTTGACCACGACCGGACCGACCAGCGGCAGGAAGATCAGGGTGATCTCCAGCCAGTCGAGGAAGAACCCGGCGATGAAGGAAAACGCAAGGATCGTGATAATCACGCCCATGTCGCCGAACGGGATGGCGTTCAGCCCGGCCGCGATCATTTCATCCCCGCCAAGGGCGCGCATGACAAGCGCGAAGGCGGTGGCGCCGATGAAGATGCCGAAGATGAAAGCGGTCGTCAGCGTCGTGCGCCGGGACACCTCATACAGCACCGAAAGGCTCAGCCTTCCGTTGGCCAGCGCCAGAAGGCTTGCCCCCAGCGCGCCGATCCCGGCGGCCTCTGTCGGGGTCGCGATCCCTGCGAAGATAGAGCCGAGGACGGCAACGATCAGCCCCAGCGGCGGTAGTACGGCCAACACCGTGCGCAGAAGGCTGCCCGCGGTCAGCGGCGCAAGGTTGCGGGGGCGCGGCGCCAGTGCCGGATTAAGGGTGACGATCACCACCACATAGACCAGATAGGCCAGGCCAAGCAGGATGCCAGGCACCAGCGCGCCCATGAACAACTCGCCCACCGAAAGCGCCAGTTGATCGGCCATGATGATCAGCATGATCGAAGGCGGGATCAGGATGCCGAGCGTCCCGGCCGAGGCGATCACCCCCGCCGCCAGCCGCTTGTCATAGCCCTGTTCCAGCATGATCGGCATCGCGATCGTGGTCAGCAGCACGACCGAGGCGCCGACGATCCCGGTCGATGCCGCCAGCAGGATGCCGATCAGGATCACTGCCACCGCCAGCCCGCCATTGAAGCGGCCAAGGGTGTTGGCGAATTCCTTCATCAGCGTTTCGGCCAACCCCGACTGATCAAGCATCAGCCCCATGAAGATGAACAGGGGTAACGCGACCAGAACGGCGTTTTCCATGATCGCCCAGATACGCTGCACGATCACCGCGTAATCCCGCCAGCTGTCGAGGAAATAGGTGTCGGAACCAAGATATTCGTTAAGACCCAGTGCGAGGATGGCGATGACCAGCGAAGTTCCGGCCAGCGACCAGACCACCGGGACGCCAAGGAACAGGAGGGCGATAAAGCCAACCAGCATGCTGATGACCAGCAGTTCGTTTACCGCGAGACCGAACATTGGCGCTCCTTTGTGGGCGGCTGATGGGAATTTGGGGGATCAACGGTCGCGCAGCAGGCCGACCATTCGCAGGGCGCGCGACAGGGCCGCAAGAAAGACAAGACCCATCGCGCCGGGGATCACCGCCTTCAGAAGCCATCGGTGCGACAGCCCGCCGGGCGAGCGCGACACCTCGTTCAGCTTGCGGGAAAACTCGACGAACGGGATCGAGTCACGCGCGATGACATAGGCAAACGGCATCACGAGGATGACCATCGCCAGCAGGTCGATCAGCGCGCGCCGCTTCACCGGCCAATGTTCCGAGATCACATCGACCCGGACGTGCTGATCCTCGACCAGGCAATAGGCCACCCCGATCATCAGCGCATAGGCGTAGAGATGCCATTGCATCTCTTCCAGCGCGACAAGGCTGTCGGCAAAGACATAGCGCAGCACGACATTGGCGATGATGACGGCGATCAGGACAAGCCAGCTGAGATGCGCGGTGACGGCGATGGCCCTGACCATGCCGTCAAGGATGCGCGAGATGAGGGGCAGACGCCCCTCAAGATGCGCATGCCCCGCCGTCGGGGTGTCTTCGACAAGATGTGGCATCGGCGGCACTCCCGTCCGGTTTCGCAGAGGCTAAAGCGGGAAAGCGCCGGTCATTTCGCGGCAGGCTCGTTCGCCCATTTCCAGTCGCGTGGCAGGTAGCCCAGCGAATGCCATTCGGCGTTCTGCGCCTGGAAGGTCTTCATCGAGGTGTAGATCTTCGCGAACTGGGGATCGGCCGCGGATTCGCGGGCCATCACGACCTCGGTCGCGTCGCGGAATTTCTGAAGCACCTCGTCGGGCAGCCGTTCGGCCGAAACGCCCTTTTCGGCAAAAGTTTCCAGCACCGCGCCCTGAAGGGCCTCGGCGCGGGCCATGGCATAGGTCACACCCGCCATGCAGGTCGTCTCGATCAGGGCCTGCGTGGTCGGGTTCAGCCCGTTCCAGACGTCGCCGTTGATATAGAGGTATTGCGAGGTCGAAGGCTGATGCCAGCCCGGCAGGTGGTAGTATTTCGCCACCTGATAGAAGCCAAGCTGTTCATCCACCGTGGGCAGAGAGAACTCGGTCGCATCCAGCACCCCGGTCTCAAGCGCCTGGTAAAGCTCTCCGCCCGGCAGGACGGTGACCGACATGCCGACCTCTTTCATGATCTCGCCGCCAAGGCCCGCCGCGCGGAACTTCAGCCCGTTCAACTGATCGACGCTCTCAATCGGGAACTTGAACCAGCCCGCCGCCTCGGGGCTGATGACGCCGCAGAGGATCGGATGCACATTGTAGGGCTCGAACAACTCCTGAAGCAGGGTGTTGCCTTCGCCTTCATACATCCAGGCGATGAACTCGGCCGGTTCCAGGCCGAAGGGCGTGGCGCCGAACAGGGCCGATGCGGGAACCTGACCGCGTTCATAGCCCATCCAGCTATAGCCCGCCTCGATCTGCCCCGTCGCGGTGCTTTCGAAGACCGCCAGCGCGGGGATCATCTTGCCCGGCTCGAACACCTCAAGAACGATATTGCCGCCAGACGCGCGGTCGAGCTGCTTGGCGACCCAGGGCAGCGTATCCCCCAGCGCCGTCAGGTTCGACGAGAAACTGATCGGAACGGCCCATTTCAGCTTTTCCACCTCTTCTGCATGGGCGGGTGCGGTCACGGTCGCAAGAAGACCCGCAAAACAGGCAATACTCACGCCCGATTTGAGCATGTGCTTGATATTCATTCGTATTTCCTCCCTATCCTGCCGCGTGCCGGTTTTCGAACCGCTTGCGGCAGGGGGAGCCTAGTGCGAAGACCTCCCACGGCCCTATGACTGTTATTCGACAGCCGATGTGCGAAATCGGTGCTTTCGCTCGGGCGGCGCCGACCTCTTTCTGGCGGCGGACCGAGGCTTGAACTGGAGGAGCCACGATGCAGGATTGCGGTGAATTCGACTATATCATCGTCGGCGCCGGTTCGGCGGGATGCGTTCTGGCCAACCGCCTGAGCGAGGATCACGACACCCGCGTCCTGCTTCTGGAGGCGGGCGGAAAGGACAATTATCCCTGGATTCACATTCCCGTCGGCTATCTCTACTGCATCGGAAATCCGCGTACCGACTGGGGCTTTTCCACCGCGCCCTGCGACGGGCTTGGCGGGCGGTCGCTGCTTTATCCCCGCGGGCGGGTTCTGGGCGGCTGCTCCTCGATCAACGGGATGCTCTACCTGCGCGGGCAGTCGGCCGATTACGACGGCTGGCGCCAGATGGGGAATACCGGCTGGGGCTGGGACGATGTCCTGCCCTATTTCATCAAGTCCGAGGATTATTTCGAAGGCCCCTCCCAGGCGCATGGCGAAGGCGGCGAATGGCGGGTCGAAGAACAGCGGTTGAAGTGGGAAATCCTCGACGCCTGGAAACAGGCCGCCATCGCGGCGGGCATCCCCGAAACCGCCGATTTCAATCGCGGGGACAATTCCGGCGTTGGCTATTTCAAGGTGAACCAGCGCAAGGGCTGGCGCTGGAGTACGGCGAAGGGGTTCCTGCGCCCCGCACGGCAGCGCCCGAACCTGACCGTCCTGACCCACGCGCAGGCCGAAAAGGTCCTGTTCGCCGGAAAACGCGCCAAGGGGGTGCAGTTCCTGCGCCAGGGCCAGCCCGCCTGCGCCACCGCGCGGCGCGAGGTCATCCTCTCATCGGGCGCCATCGGATCGCCGCAGCTGCTGCAACTTTCGGGCATCGGGCCGGGGGCCTTGCTGCAAACCCATGGCATCGACGTCCTGCATGAGGCACCGGACGTTGGCGGCAACCTTCAGGACCACCTGCAAATCCGCTGCGCCTACCGCGTGCAGGGCGCGAAAACCCTGAACACGATGAGCGCGTCGCTTTGGGGCAAGGCGATGATCGGGCTGGAATATGTGCTGAAGCGCAGCGGCCCGATGTCCATGGCGCCAAGCCAGCTTGGGGCCTTTGCCCGTTCGCATGAAAGTGTCGCGACCCCGGATCTGGAATTCCACGTCCAGCCGGTGACGCTTGAGGCCTTTGGACAGGCCCCCCACGACTTCCCCGCGATCACCGCCAGCGTCTGCCAGCTTCGCCCCGAAAGCCGCGGCCATGTCCACATCACCTCGCCCGATCCGCGGGCGCATCCAGAAATCCAGCCAAACTACCTGTCGGCCGGGCAGGACCGGCTTTCGGCGGCGCGCGCGATCCGCCTGACCCGCAGGATCATGGCGCAGGCCCCGCTGGCCCGGTACCGGCCCGAAGAGTTCAAGCCAGGCCCCACCTTTACAAGCGACGAAGAGCTTGTGACCGGCGCGGGCCAGATCGCCTCGACGATCTTTCATCCGGTCGGGACGGCGCGGATGGGCGCGGACGACCGCGCGGTCGTCGATGCGGACCTGCGCGTCAGGGGTGTTTCCGGGCTGCGTGTCGTGGATGCGTCGATCATGCCGCGCATCACCTCCGGCAACACCAATTCCCCCACGATCATGATCGCAGAACGCGCCAGCGATCTTATCAGGCGGGCGGCGAAATCCTGACATCCCCGTTTGGACGGGAGCCGACTCGGAAGGGTCGGCATCGGGCCGACCCTTCGCGCCCTCAGGCCGTGACGGCCAGTTCGGTCATCATCCCGGCGGCCAGATGGCCCATCTGGTGACAATGCAGCATCCAGGGCGCGGCTTCACCTGCATCGAAGGCGATGGTGACACTGGCCATCGGCGGCACCAGAACCGTATCGCGCTTCGCGCCGGAAAAACGGCTGCCGTTGATGCCGACGACCTGAAAGACATGGCCGTGCAGGTGCATGGGATGGGCCATCATCGACATGTTGTGGAACATCATTTCCACCCGCTCACCGCTTCGCGCCGCGACCGGAATGCGGTTGTCCCAGGTCCGGCCATTGATGGTCCAGAGATAGGGCTGCATCGCCCCCATCAGCATCACCATTTGCCCGTTATCCAAGGGCCGTTCGGGCAAGGGCGTGGCGGCACGAAGCGCCAGTTCCAGCGTCATGTCGCCCGACACCGCCGGGTGGTCGGCCCCGGACAGCGGTGAAAGACGCGGCACATCGGCGCCTTGGGGCGCAAGGATGATCCCGGTCCGCTCTCGCGCGCCTTCGCGCAGCGCAAGGACGGGCAGCGCGGCACCGTCCAAGGGCAGATCGACCTCGATGTCGAGCCGTTGCGCCGGGGCGAGCGGGAAGCGGCGCCCCTCCAGCGGCAGGACGGGTTCGCCATCGACCGCGACAAGCCGCCCCGCCTGCGCGCCAAGGTCGATCCAGAACGCCGTCATCGAGGCGCCGTTGACGACCCGCAGCCGCACGCGCCCGCCCTTCTCGACCGCGATCACCTCGGGGTCGTCAAGCGTGCGGTCATTGGCAAGGTAGGCATCGAAGTTGAAATCGTTCAGGTCCATGACCATGCCGCCCATGTCGTGCGTCATGCCCATCGTCATGCCCGGCATCTCTCCCATCATGCCGCCCGCCGCGGGTGCCGAATGATCCATGGCGCCGTGGTCCATCGCCATGCCGCCGGTCACCTCGGCCAGCACCTCCTTGGGCGTGCGGAAGGTGAAATCGTGCAGGAACAGCACCACCTCCTGCCGGTCGGCGCGCAGGTCCGTTTCGCTCAGCACAATCAGCGGCGCGGCGAGCAGCCCGATCTCCTGTTCCGGGATATGGCTGTGCATCCAGAAGGTGCCGGGGCGCGCGACATAGTCATAGGCGCGGGTCTCGCCCGGCCTCAGCATCGGGTTGGTGTTCGGCACCCCGTCCTGCGCGTTGGGCGGGATCTGGCCATGCCAATGCACGATGGTCTCGATATCGAGCGTATTGGTCAACTCGGCCCGGAAGCGCGAAGCGGGGTCGAGCGTCAGGCCAAGCCCGCCCTGCGCGTTCACCAGCCCCATGACGGTGGCGGCCTTGCCGTTCACCTCGATCACGCGGGTGGTGGCCCGCAGCGCGGCGGGTCCGGCAACGGCGGCGCGCGCGGTGGCAGGCAGAAGGATTGATGCGGCACCGGCCGCAGAGGCGGCAAGGAAGCCGCGACGGGTCAACTGGGTCATTTCGATCTCCGATAAGAAAGGGTCGACAAGGGTCGATCGGGACGGAGATCAGCGGCGCGGCGGATGCCCCAGCGGCAGCGGCCAGAGCGAGGGCGCATCGACCTCGCCCGCGTCGGTATGAAGGCGGGTCACCCGCCCGATCACAGGCGCGGCAAGGGCGGCAAGGTCCGGCGTCAGCGGAACTCCGGCGCAATGGATGCGACAGGGTTCGCCCGGCTGGGCCGGGGTGGCCGCGGCATGGGTGGCCATATGCACCGCATGGCCGTCGGTCGCGGGTACGATCGTAAACGCCATGGCGGTGCCGGGCAGCCCGAGGCCAAGGGCCACGACAAGCATCACCCGCAGAAATCTGGCAAGCACCGTCATGGCACCAGCATAGCGCGGCGCCGTGCCTGCGTCAGGTGACATATGCGTCACCTGCCCGACACGGCGCCCGCCCCTCTCACCTGATCCCGTTGGCCCGTTGCACGGCGCGGACATAGGCGATGATCGCCTTCACGTCCGCCCCTGTCAGGCCGCTTTGCGGCGGCATGTCGCCAAAGGTCCAGTGATGCGCCCGCACACCGTTCTGCACCGCCATGACAAAGGCCATGTCGGCGTGGTGCGAGGGCTTGTAATAGTCATGAACCAGCGGCGGCCCCATGCCTTCGCGCCCGGCGGCGTCGGGGCCATGGCATTTTGCGCAAACCGCGTCGAAGGCGCGCTGGCCAAGCTGCTCTTCCGGGGAAAGGCTTTCGGGCAGGGTGACCTGCACCATCGCCTCACCGGGCATGGCGGCGGCGGGCGCGGGCGCCGGGGCCTGCGGGTTGGGCCGGGTCGCGACCCAGGCGGCAATTCCGGCGGCCAGGACGGCGGCGCCGGTCAGGATTGGTAAGATTTTCATGTATCTCTCGATGGTCCGATCGGGGCGCAAGGCCCCCTTGGCCATGGCAGGCACCATGGCGGCGATGCAGAACGATCAGAGAAGCGGCGGTGGCGGGTCGAGCGTGCGGACAAGGCCGGTCAGCCGCGCTGGCGGCACAAGCACGATCAGGTCCGCCCGCACGACGGGTTGCGCCAGAACCGGCGCCACCGGAAGCACGGCCGAGGCGCCGCACATCATGCCATCGGCGCAGCGGCCATGATCCGCCCCGCCCATGCCATCCGCGCAATCGGGGCAGTCATGCGCCATCGTCGCGACGGCAGAAACGCCCGGCACGCCATCCGCATGGTGAACCGCCACCGCGCCCGTCCCCAACGAGACGGCCGCGCCAAGCACAACGATCAGCATCAGCACCAGCTTGCGCACCGGGCAGGTTCCCCTTGACCTCGGCCGATCTTGTCGCCCGCCGCCGCGCCCCTGTCAATCGGCACCGGGCCGCCTGTCAGAGCGCCGGACGTACGTTCTGCGTCTGCACACCAAGCCCCTCGACGCCCAGCCGGATGCGCTCTCCGCCCTTCAGGTAGACCTGCGGCTTTTGCCCCATGCCAACACCCGGCGGGGTACCGGTGCTGATGATGTCGCCCGGCTGAAGGCTCATGAACTGCGAGACGTAAGAGACCAGAACGCGCACCGGGAAGATCATCGTCGCGGTCGATCCGTCCTGATAGCGGTGGCCATCGACCTCAAGCCACATCGACAGGGCCTGCGGGTCGGCAACCTCATCCCGCGTCACCAGCCAGGGACCGATCGGCCCGAACGTGTCGCAGCCCTTGCCCTTGTCCCAGGTCCCGCCCCGCTCGATCTGGAATTCGCGTTCGGAGACGTCGTTGATGACGCAATAGCCCGCGACATGGTCCATCGCGTCCGCCTCGTCGATATAGACCCCGCCCTTGCCGATCACGATGCCAAGCTCGACCTCCCAGTCGGTCTTCGTCGACCCGCGCGGGATCTGGATGTCGTCATCCGGCCCGACGATGGAGGAGGTCGTCTTGGTGAAGATCACCGGCTCTTCCGGGATCGGCAGGCCGCTTTCGGCGGCATGGTCGGCATAGTTGAGGCCGATGCACAGGAACTTGCCCACCCGGCCCACGCAAGGCCCGATCCGGTCCACCGTGACCGCGGGCAGCTGCGCCGGATCAAGCGCCGCGATCCGCGCCAGCCCCTCGGGCGTCAGCACATCCCCCGCGATGTCGGGCACCATCCCTTCAAGGCTGCGCACCGTCCCGGCCGCATCGAGGATCGCCGGTATCTCCGACCCGGCAGGGCCAACTCTCATCAGTTTCATTTCAGGTCCTCAGTGATTTACGCGCGGTCTGGTCGATCAGCCGCGAGGGCGGGGCATCGGGTATCGGCACACCGGCAAGGCGCAGAAGATGCCAGGCCAGCACGAGGTTGCTGGACAGGACCGGGATGCCCAGCCGATCCTCAAGCGCGGGGATCACGTCCAAAGTGCGCAGGTTGGTGCAGGACAGAAAGAGCCCGTCGACCGGCGCGCGGGCGGCCACCGTCTCGGCCGCGCCGATAATGGAAGGGCCGTCGATCCGCACCACGCGCGCCTCTTCGGCGACGTCGAAACTGCCGAAGGCGGGCGTGTCGATCCCCGCCGCCGCCAGCGTGTCGCGCAACCGTTCCGAAACCGGCGCGACATAGGGCGACAGAAGCGCAAGACGGCCAAGACCAAGCGCGCGGCAACTGGCGATCAGCGCCGTGACCGGGTCGGTGACCGCGGCCGTCGTCGTTCCCGCGCGGACGAGGCGCGCCACCTCCGCCGCACCGATCTGCGCGGTGCCGGAGGTGCAGGCATAGCCCACGGCGGCAAAGTTGACAGAGCCGGGGAAGAGCGCGGCGGCCGCCGTCAGATGGCCCGCCATCTCCGCCAGCGTTTCCGACGTCACTTCGGCCCCCGACGGGACCCGGCTGACCAGAAGCTCAACACCCGGCGGGATCAGGCGGCGGAAATCGACCTCGATCGTCTCATCGGCCTGAAGGACGATCAGCCCGATGCGGGGGGCCGAAACCTCACTCAGGCGATAGGGAAAGGCGGCGGTCACAGCGGCAGTTCCGCCAAGCGCCGCACCGGGTCCGACAGCCACTCCGCCCCGCCCTCGCCGATCACGATGTCTTCCTCGTTCACCAGCCAGCGGTCCGGCCCAAGCTCCACCCCCGGTTCCAGCGTCAGCACCATCCCCGGTTCCAGCACCGTAGGGTCGGCGGGGATCAGCGAGGGCGGTTCGGTCAGTTGCATCCCAAGCCCGTGGCCGAAGCGCCCCGCATCCGATCCGCCGGAACCGCCGGTCAGCACATGGTCCATCGCGGCGAACACCTCCGCCGCCGTGGCGCCGGGGCGGGCGCGGTCGAACCCGGCCAGCGTCGCCGCGATCAGCCTGTCATGCGCACGGATCAGTTCCGGCGCGGCCGGGCCGACGGAATAGTTCCGGTCGAAGTCGCAGAAATAGCCGTCACGCACCAGCCCGGTGTCCAGCATCAGCACATCGCCCGGCGCCAAAGGCCGCTCTGTCGCGGGCGAAATGACATCGGGATAGCCGCCCGGCGCGGCGCCGCCCGCGACATAAGGGACCCAGTCGGCGCCTTCCTCAAGGCAAAGCCGCTGAAAGTCGCGAAAGACCTGCGCGAGCGAAACGCCCTGCCGGGCGATCTCAGGCACGCGGGCGAAGGCGCGGTTGGCGATGGCGCAGCTTTCGCGGATCTTCTCGATCTCCGCCCCGGACTTCACCATGCGCAGGCGGCGCATCACCCCGGCATCGTCGCGAAAGACCCGCCCGCCGGTGCGGCGTTTCAACACCTCCCAGTCCGCCAGCGGCATCCGCAGATGCGTCTCTGCCCCGCTTGGCACGCCGATGGCGCCGCGCTCCGCCACCAGATCGCAAAGCGCCCCCGCCAGCAGCGAGACACCGTCATCCTCATAATCCGGCGAACGCCAGGTGCGGATATCGGCGATCCAGGTCGTGCGCATCAGCGCCGCCCCGATCGCGGGGATGACGGCGACGGGATCGCCCGTCCGGGGCAGGATCAGGAACCAGGGCCGCGTCGGGCTTTCCCAGAACCGGGTCAGGAAGCCGGTGAAATAGCGCAGCTCCGGCTCGGTCGTCAGCAAAAGCGCATCAAGACCCGCCTTGGCCATGGCGTCCTGCGCCCGTGCGGTGCGGGTGCGGAACTCCTCAACCGGAAAGCCGCGCGGGGTCATGACGCGGGCGCCTCTGTCAGGATCGTCAGCACCCTTGACGCGGGCGTCAGGCCCAGCGCGGCGCGCCCGTCCCCGGCCGCCAGCAGTGCCGCGATCCCGGCCGCGCCGGATGGGGTGGAGGCCAGCCCCCGTTCCGCCGCCCGCGCGGTTCCCGCCGCGGCCTCCGCCTCGGTCAGGGTCACGAAATCGTCCGCGTCGCGCGCCAGCCCCTTCAGCGCGATCAGCGAGGGTTCCTTGCAATCAAGCCGCCCCATGATCGACACCGGCCCCGGCGCGACCACCGCCCTGCCCGCCGTGACCGAGGCATAAAGCGCAGGCGCAGCCTCAGGCTCAACCACCACCACGCGCGGGCCATCGCCCCAGGTCGCGCGGACAAAAGCCGCCGCCGCACCCGCCAGCCCGCCGACACCGGCCTGCACGAAGACATGGGTCGGCGGTGCGTCGATCTGGTCCGCGACCTCGGCGAAAAGGATCAGGTAGCCCTCCATCAGCACCCTTGGCCGCTCCATGTATCCGGGCCACGAACTGTCGGACAGAAGCTCCAGCCCCTCGGCCCGTGCCGCCTCGGCCGCCGCGCGCATGCTTTCCTCATAGATGGCGCCCGCCCGGACGACCTCGGCCCCTTCGGCGCGCAGCCGGTCGGCAAAACTTTCCGGCACCGTTTCGGCCAGATAGATCCGCGCGCGGGCGCCGAACGCCGCCGCCCCGGCCGCGACCGACAGCCCGTGGTTCCCCGCGCTCGCGGTGACATAGGTCCGCCCGCGCGCACGGCCCTCCGCCGCCTCCCGCGCGATGACATGGGCCGCGCCAAGCGCCTTGAAACTGCCCAGCCCCATCCGGCCCCGTTCATCCTTGACCAGAAGCGCCCCGACCCCGGCCCCAGCCGCCAGGTCCGGCGCATCGGTCAACGGCGTGACCCCGGCCCGAGGGCAGCGGGAAACGAGCGACCGGGCGGCGCTGGCATCGGCGACGGGCCAGGGCACATCGGCAAGCGCCGGATCGCCAAGACCAAGATGGCGGTGGGGGTTGGCAAGGATTTTCATGCCGGGCAGTGCTGCACAGCGCAGGGCGACCGTCAAGCGCAAGGTTGAACGCTCCAGCCCGGCCCGCACGATTGACATTCCGCGCCAAGACCACACTTCCTGACCATCGGCGCCCCAAGAAAGGACAGACCCGTGCAGACCTATTCGCTTCTCGACCTGTCGCCTGTGCCAGAGGGTGGCAGCGCCGCCGACGCGCTGGCCAACACGCGCGATCTGGCGCGGACGGCGGACGGGCTGGGCTTTTACCGCTTCTGGCTGGCCGAACATCACAACATGCCGGGCATCGCCAGCGCGGCGACGGCGGTGGTGATCGGCCATGTCGCGGCGGCAACCTCGCGGATGCGGATCGGGGCGGGCGGGATCATGCTGCCCAACCATGCGCCGCTGATGGTGGCCGAACAGTTCGGGACGCTGGCCACCCTGTTCCCGAACCGGATCGACCTTGGCCTTGGCCGCGCGCCGGGAACCGACATGCAGACCGCCCGCGCCCTGCGCCGCCACATGGCGCCCGAAGACAGCTTTCCGCAAGACGTGGTCGAGCTTCTGTCCTATCTGGACGATCCCGACCCGGCGGCACCTGTGCGCGCCGTGCCGGGGGCGGGAACGCATGTGCCGGTCTGGATGCTGGGGTCAAGCCTCTACGGCGCGCAACTGGCCGCCTATCTGGGCCTGCCCTACGCCTTCGCGTCACACTTCGCGCCGGACCTTCTGGGCGATGCGCTCGCGACCTATCGGCAGACGTTCCGGCCCTCGAAATGGCTGGACCGGCCCTACGCGATGATGGCCGTCGGCGTGACCGCCGCCGATACGGATGAGGAGGCCGCTTTGCTGCGATCCTCGCAGATCCTCGCCTTCGCGCGGCTCAGGACCGGGCGGCCCGGCAAGCTGCCCCGCCCGACCGACGATCTGTCGGAAATTCCCGCGCCGGTGATGGCGCAGGTCCGTCAGGCGTTGTCCTGTTCGGCCACCGGATCGGCCACGACGATCCGGCGCGAACTGGCCGCGTTGATCGAGAGGTATGGGCCGGATGAGGTGATGATCACCGGCATGATCCACGACCACGCCGCGCGGCTGAAATCCGTCACCATCGCGGCCGAGGTTCTGGACGGTCTGACCACGGCCCCGACCGCCTGAGGTTGGCCGCACCCGCCCGTTGACGCAGATCAAGGCGCGGGCCTTCCGCTTATGCGCAGATGCGCATAAAGGGGAATGCCCATGCCGATCCACGTCCTTTCCGCCCTTGCCGAACCGACCCGCCTTGCGGTCATGCCGCTTCTGGCGGATGGGTCGGAACATTGCGTCTGCGCCTTGATGGAGGCGCTTGGCGTCACCCAAAGCCGCATGTCGCGGCATATGCAGGTCCTCAGGCAGGCGGGGCTGGTGGTGGACCGGCGCGACGCGCAATGGGTGCGCTACCGCCTCAACCCCGACATGCCGCCGCATATCCGCGCCATCGTGGACGCAGTGATCGCGGCGGCGGCCCGGCAGGAGAGGCAGGCCGCATGAGCGTCGCCCACACCTCCCCCCGCCCCGCGCGGCCCGACTGGACCTGGCATCTGGGCGTGATTGCCTTCGCGGCGCTCTGGTGGCTGGTCTATCGCCAGTTGATCCCGCTGTCGGAATGGCTGGTCGGCCTGATGCCGGTGGACCGTCACAGCCATACCGGCGAGGCGATCGCCTTCTTCCTCTACGACGTGCCGAAGGTGATGATGCTTCTGACGCTGATCGTCTTCGCGATGGGCGTGGTGCGCAGCTTCTTCTCGCCCGAGAAGACCCGCGCGGTCCTGTCGGGCAAGCGCGAGGGGGTCGGCAACGTCCTTGCCGCCGGGCTTGGCGTGCTGACGCCCTTCTGCTCCTGCTCGGCGGTGCCTTTGTTCATCGGCTTCGTCTCGGCCGGTGTGCCGCTGGGGGTCACCTTCTCCTTCCTGATCGCGGCGCCGATGGTAAACGAGGTGGCGCTGGTGCTGCTCTTCGGGCTGGTCGGCTGGAAGGTGGCCGTGACCTATCTGGTCTTAGGCCTCGGCATCGCCGTGGTGGCCGGGTTCGTCATCGGCAAGCTGCGGCTTGAGGGCTGGTTGCAGGACTGGGTGCGCGACATCCATTCCGGCGCCAACACCCAAGAGCTGGCGGAGGGGGAGCGTCCGACCATGACCGACCGCTACCGCCTTGGCATCGCGGCGGTGCGCGAGATCTTCGCCAAGGTCTGGCTCTGGATCATCCTCGGCATCGGCACGGGCGCGCTGATCCATGGCTATGTGCCGCAGGATCTGATGGTCCGCATCATGGGCGCGGATGCCTGGTGGTCGGTTCCCGCCGCCGTGCTGATGGGCGTTCCGATGTACACCAACGCCGCGGGCGTCATCCCCATCGTCGAGGCGCTTCTGGGCAAGGCCGCGGCGCTTGGCACGGTGCTGGCCTTCATGATGAGCGTGATCGCGCTGAGCTTGCCCGAAATGATCATCCTGCGGCAGGTCCTGACCCTGCGCCTGATTGCCGTCTTCATCGGCGTGGTGGCCAGCGGCATCCTTGCCGTCGGGTTCCTCTTCAACCTCATCTTCTGAAAGGACGTCACATGAAAACGGTCAAGGTCTACGGCCCCGGCTGCAAACGCTGCGACACGACCGAGGCGATGGTCCGCGACGCCGCGGCGAAACTGGGGATCGCCATCGACGTGGAAAAGGTCACCGATCCGCGCGCCATAGCCATGGCGGGGGTCATGTCGACGCCCGGCATTTCCGTCGATGGCAAGCTGGTCCATGCCGGTGGCCTGCCCGATGCCGCGAAGCTGGAAACCTGGCTGACGGCCTGACCCCGCGCCCCTCACATCTCAAGCAATTCGCGCCAGCGCCGGGACAGGTAGTTGTGTTCCGGCATGATGGTACTCCAGACCGCGACCTTGGACACGCGGTCCTGATAGGTCCCGCCCTCGCGGCATTCCCCGCGCCGGACGGCCACGGTGCCGGAGGCGCCCAGAAGGTCCTCGCTGGCCGGTTTGCCGTCATACCAATACTGCCACTCCGCCTCGCTCAGCGTGTCCTTCAACGGCTCCACGACCGAGATGTAATAGCCCTGCCGCGCCATGATCGCGCCGGGTTCGCCGCCAAGCCACCAGTTCATGTAGGCATAGGCCGCATCGCGCACCTCATCATCGGCGCGCGCCGACAGGCATAGTCCGCTGTGCCAGCCGCGATAGCCTTCTTTCGGCGCGGCATAGATCACGTCCTTGCCCATGCCCCGCAGCGTGTAGAACGCGGGCGACCAGAGCGAGCCGATCACACAGTTCGGCGCCGCCATCAGGCCGACGGAATCCTCGCTCGTCCCCCAGAACCGGGTGAAATGGCCGCGCCGCTTGCGCGACATGAGGATGTCGAACAGCGCGTCAATCTCCTCGATCGTCAGGTCGCCGGGATCGTTCAGATCGACCAGTCCGGCCGCACGGGCCGCCAGCGCAAGTTCCACCGCCGTCCCCGCCGGGTCGAGGCCGAGCGTGCAGCGCCCGTGCCAGCGGTCGTCCAGAAGCCAGGCCCAGCTTTCGACCTCACCCGGCGCGGTGTCGGACAGCAATTCCCGCCCGTAGGCAAAGCCGTCGACGTTGTAGCTGGTCGGCAGCATCCCGACCTGCGGCGCGCTGCCGAAGACCGGCTTTGGGCCAAGGGTGCCGTCAGGCTGGACGAACATCTGCGCGGCAGGCTCCGCGCCATGGCTGCGCCCGGCGGTGACACCGGGAAGCTGCCCGGCGACACGGACCTGGGTCCAACGGTCGATGCGGGCCGTGTCGATGGGCTGGATCGACCCGGCGGTCCACAGCACGTCGAGCGAATAGAACCATTGATCGTAGACGTCATAGCTTTCGGGGTTCATGACACCCCGGCGCAGGCAGGCCACACCGTCCAGCACCTCGAAAGCGATCCTGAAGGGCAGATCGGCGGCGGCGCGGCGGCGCAGGTCCTCGGTCAGCGTGGCGCTGGTTCCGATCACGCGAAGCGTAAGCTCTGTCATGCGCGGCCTTTCAGTGAACGGCGACGATATAAGGTACGGTCGCGGGCGCGGGCAGCATCGCCAGCACCCTCAGCCGCGCCAGGACGAGGGGTTCGGCGCGCTCCAGATGGGTCCGCAACAGCACCTGCGCCGCGTTGATCGAGCCGGTGGAGAGAAGCCGGACGATCTGGCTGTAAAGCGTCAGCGCCGGAAGGTCGTCGCGGATCGGGAAATGCTGCCGGAAAAGGCGCGGCACGTTCAGCGCGATCTGGTTACGCCGGATCGAGCCAAGCATCCGCGCATTCCGCACCCCCTGATACATCGCCTCGAACATGTCATGTTCGATGGCATCAATCTCACCCGCGCCGCAAGCGGGAAAGGAGGCGATGGCCGCGTCGATCCGCCCGGCCAGCCCCTCAAGCCAGGCAAGGTCCAGCGACGGCGCGACATTGGCCAGCGCCTGCGGCTCCAACAGTCGGCGCATCTCGAAGGAATCGCGCACGTCGCGGGCGGTCATCTGGCCGACGATCCAGTGCGACTTGCGGTCCTTCTCGATCAGCCGCACATCCATCAGCCGCCACAGCACCTCGCGCGCGACGGTGCGGCTGACGTCGTGGTAATCGCCCAGCTCCGCCTCCTGGATACGGTAGGTGCCGAAGGGCAGCAGCGCCGTGATCTCATCCGAGACGCGGGCAAAGATCCTCTCCCACGTCGCGCTGCGGTTCATGTCCTCGGTCGAGGGCGCGAGGATGTCGTGCAACTCACGCGGGCTGAGGCGACGCGCCCGCGCCGCGCCGACGATATAGCCCTGCCCGTCGGCAGGCCGGATCAGCCCCTGTTCCGCCAGCATCGCCATCGCCCGGCGCACCGGCGCGCGGCTGACGCCCAGATGGGTGGCGACGGCGGCCTCTTTCAGAAGCGCGCCGGGCGGCACCTCCCCCACCGCGATCTTCTGCTCAAGAAGGTTGCGCACGGAATCATAAAGAAAGGCAGCCCCGGCCCCTTCGCCGGCGCCCGGCATATCCGCATCGCGCGGCGCGGCCGGGTGGTCGGCCGCCCCGTTGCGGCTGTCGGCGGAGAGACGCGATTCTGCCATCAGAAATTGTCCATCGAATACAATGGGCCACATGATACTTCTCTAATCGCTATTTTTTTCACCATTCAGGCCTTTCAACAAGTCAGAATTGCTTATTGCATTCGAAGAACACTTTGACTTAGGCTTCGAGTCGAAGACTCCATCCGAAAACGCCCCGAAAAGAAGGCGTGACGGCACCAACAGCTACGTTTGCGACGATCAACAGGGAGACGGAAATGACACGACCAACTTCTCCGACCAAGACACGCGCCGGTGTGACACGTCGGCAACTCTTGCAGGGCTCCGCCGCCGTGGCGGGCGCGGGCGTCGGGTCCGGCATCCTCGGGGCGCCGATGATCTGGGCGCAGAACATCAAGGACGTGACGCTGACCCAGGTCGGCCCGTCCTATTCGGTGATCGCCGACATCTGCGAAAAGGCCAGTGCCGATCTTGGCTTCAAGATCGTCCCGCAGACCGCCGAGACGACGCAACTGATGGCCAAGGTGGTGAACCAGCCCGAAACCGTGGACATCGCGGATTTCGAGTTCTGGGGCCTTCAGAAGGTCTATCGCGCGGGCAACCTTCAGCCGGTGGACATCAGCAAGATCAAGCTTTGGGGCGAGATGACGCCGCTGATGCGCGACGGCAAGAATTTCGACGGCGCCGACCTGAGCCGTCAGGGAACCCTGCCCTTCGAGGTGCTGTATACCGACAGCGCGGAGTCGACGGCCTTCGCGACCGGGGCCACCGACCTCGCCACGGTCATGCCGACGATCTACAACGCCGACACGCTGGGCATCCGCCCCGACCTGACGGGGCGCGAGATCACCAGCTGGGCAGAGCTGTTCAACCCGGAATTCAAGGGCAAGACGGCGCTGGTCAACATCCCCTCCATCGGCATCATGGACGCCGCCATGGCGCTTGAGGCGCGCGGCGACCTGACCTATGGCGACAAGGGCAACATGACGAAGGAAGAGATCGACAAGACGATCGACGCCCTCATCGCGCTGAAGAAGGACGGCCAGTTCCGCGCCTTCTGGTCCACCTTCGACGAAAGCGTCAACCTGATGGCCGCCGGTGAGGTGGTGATCCAGTCGATGTGGTCGCCCGCCGTGACCGCCGTGAAATCGCGCGGCATCAACTGCGTCTATCAGGGCCTGTCGCAGGGCTATCGCGGCTGGGGTCTTGGCATGGGCCTGATGCGCCATCTCGAAGGCATCAAGCTTGAGGCCGCCTACGAATACCTCAACTGGTACCTGACCGGCTGGCAGGGCGCCTTCATCGCGCGGCAGGGCTATTACTCCTCTGTCCCCACGACCGCCATGGCCGATCTCAGCGAGAATGAGCGCGGCTACTGGTATGAAGGCAAGCCCGCGACCGAGGACATCATGGACCCCTACGGCAACATCATGGACAAGGCCGGTGCCAGCCGCGACGGCGGCAGCTTTGAACAGCGCATGGGCAACATCGCCTGCTGGAACGCGGTGATGGATGAAGATCGCTACATGATCCAGCGCTGGAACGAGTTCATCGCCTCCTGATAAGGACCCGGCCCGGCGCGGAAGGATCGCGCCGGGCCATCCACCCGCAAAGACCACGTTTCAGCCCTGAAAGAGGTGCCTAATGTCCGGGAGGTCGTCTCCATCCGGCGGATCGCTCGCGCCCTATCTCCAGGTCGCGCCGCTGGCCTTCCTCATGATCACGATGGTGGGCATCCCCCTTCTGACGGTCGTGCTTCTGAGCTTCTGGGAATTCGACGGGATCGCCGTCTATCCGGCCTTTACCTGGGCCAACTACAAGGAGGTCCTAAGCTCCCCCGTCACGCTCAGCCTGTTTCTTTCTACGCTGAAATACGCGCTGATGACCCTGATCGCGACGACGGTAGTCGGGTTCACCTGCTCCTATTTCCTCGTCTTCCATGTCCGCGACCTGCGCGTGCAGATCGCGCTGTTCCTGCTTTGCACGATCCCGTTCTGGACATCGAACGTGATCCGCATGGTCAGCTGGATTCCCTTTCTGGGGCGTGAGGGGCTTTTCAACAGCCTCCTGATGCAGGCGGGCATCATCGACCAGCCGCTCGACATCCTGCTTTATTCGGATTTCGCGGTGGTGCTGACCTATATCCACCTCTTCACGCTTTTCATGATCGTGCCGATCTTCAACAGCATGGCCAAGATCAACCCGAACCTGATCGAGGCCGCGCGGGACGCGGGCGCAAGCGGATGGCAGATCCTCTGGGGCGTCATCGTGCCGCTGTCCAAGACCGGGATCGCGCTGGGGTCGATCTTCGTCGTGACGCTGGTGATGGGCGATTTCTTCGTCGTCCGGGTGATGAGCGGCGGGCAAAGCGCATCCGTCGTCTCGGCGATGAAGAACAACATCGACCAGCTTTACTACCCCGTCGCCTCGGCGATGGCGGTCCTTCTCATCATCGTCGTCCTGCTGATGGTGACGGCGATCCTCAGGGTGGTCGACATCCGCTCGGAACTGGCGAGGTAGGTCATGTCGCAAAGCACCACAAACCGCCGCGGCGCCGCCTTCTACCTTCTCGCGACCTTCTTCGCGCTTTTCGTGATCTTCCTCTACGGCCCGATGCTGATGATCTTCATCCTCAGCTTTCAGGGCCCGACCGGTGGCCTGACCTTTCCGATGCGCGGGGTCTCGACCCATTGGTTCCACGACCTCTGGACCTCAAGCCGCTACGGCGACCTTGGCGGCGCCTTCCGCCGGTCGCTGGTCCTTGGCGGGCTGTCTCTGGCCATCACGGCGGTGGTGTGCCTCTTCGCGGGGCTGGCCTTCCGGCGCCGGTTCTGGGGCGCGGGGCCGATCTTTTACCTCTCCATCGTCAGCCTTGTGGTGCCGGGCATCCTTCTTGGTCTCGGGATCAGCCAGTTGTTCCAGCTTCTTGGCCTGCGGCTGGCCTGGTGGCTTTCGGGCCTTGGCGCGCATCTGAGCTGGACCCTGCCCTTTGGCCTTCTCATCATGTTTGCCGTCCTGAACCGTTTCGACGGATCGTGGGAAGAGGCGGCGCGCGATGCCGGTGCCTCGCCCCGGCAGGTGCTGTCCTATGTCACCGTGCCGATCCTTTTCCCCGGCCTGATCGCGGTCGCGCTCTTCGGCTTCACGCTTAGCTATGACGAGATGCCCCGGTCCCTGCTGACGGTCGGCGCGAAGAACACGCTGCCGATCGAGATCTCCAACATGACGACGAATGTCACCACGCCCGCGCTTTACGCCATCGGGACCGTCACCTCCGCCGTCAGCTTCCTGGTCATCGCGACCGCGTTCATCACCATCGCCATCGTCCAGAAGAGACGAGCCCGCGCCAAAGGAAAGTCCGCATGACCGAGCAGAGCCGTATCGACATTCGCAGCGTCACCAAGCTTTACGGCGCGGTCCGCGCGGTCAACGACGTCGACCTGACCATCGACGGCGGGGCCTATTGCTGCATGATCGGCCCCTCGGGCTGCGGCAAGACCACGCTTTTGCGCATGATCGCGGGGCATGAGACGCCGACATCCGGCACCATCTCCATCGGGGGTGAGGATATGACCACGGTCAGGACCGGCAGCCGTGGCACCGCGCTGATGTTCCAGAACTACGCGCTGTTCCCGCATCTGTCGCTGACCGACAACGTCGCCTTCAGCCTGCGGGTCAACGGCGTGGCTGCCTCCGAGCGGCGCGACAAGGCGCGCGAGATGCTGGACCGGGTGCAGCTTCTTCACCTCGCCGACCGGGTCCCGTCCGAGCTTTCGGGCGGCCAGCAGCAGCGCGTCGCGCTGGCCCGCGCGCTGATCACCAACCCCAAGGTGCTGCTTCTGGACGAACCGCTTTCGGCGCTGGACGAATTCCTGCGCCTGAGGATGCGGGTGGAACTGAAGCGGCTTCAGAACCAGCTGGGCATCACCTTCATCCACGTCACCCATACCCAGCCCGAGGCGATCGCGCTGGCCGATCAGGTGGTGGTCATGGATCACGGCGTCGTCGAGCAGGCCGCAAGCCCCCGGACCATCTACAACCGCCCCCACAGCCCCTATGTCGCGCGCTTCATGGGCGGTCAGAACGTGCTGACCGGCACGGTCCAGTCGGCCGGGGCAGAGGGAACCGTCGTCGAAAGCAAGGATGGCAACCTCTATGACCTGCCCCCGATCGAGGGCGCGAAACCGGGCGACACCGCCAATTTCTCGGTTCGCCGGGATCGCATCCAGATTTCCGACACGAAGGGCGATGGCCGCAACTGTACCGAAGGCACGGTCGTCAACATCGAATACCAGGGGACCTTCGTGAAACTCGCGCTTGAGACCGGCACGCGGGAAGAGTTCATCGTCTATCTCGACGATGATGCCTATTACGCCGCACCGAAGGCCGTGGGCGACAAGGTCCATGCAAGCTGGGCGCCGAAGGTCAACCATATCCTTGTCGGGGCCAACAACTCCACCGGCACACCCTACGAGGATTGAGATGGCGGGCCGGGTCGAAGTCATCGCATTGGGCGGCACCATCGCCAGCACGCCGCGCCCCGACGGCAAGGGTGTCGTGCCGGGCCTGACGGCCGAGGATCTGCTGGCCGCCGTCCCCGCCGCGCGCGACCTTGCCGAGATCCGCGCCCGCACACTGGTCAATGTCCCGAGCGTGGAGATCGACCTGCCGCTTCTGATGCGCCTTGCGGACCTGATCCAACAGTTGGAGGGCGAAGGTGCGGCGGGCTTCGTCATTACCCAAGGCACCGACACGATCGAGGAAACGGCCTATCTGCTGGACCTTCTGCACACCGGGTCTTCGCCGGTCATCGTGACCGGGGCGATGCGCAACCCCTCGCTCCCCGGCCCCGACGGTCCCGCCAATGTCTACGCCGCCATCGCCTGCGCCGCCGATCCCGCCTGCCGCGATCAGGGGGCGCTGGTGGTCTTTGACGACGACATCCACGCCGCCGACTGGGTGCAGAAGCGCGACACGAGTTCTGTCGGCGCCTTCTGGTCGCCCGCGCCTTTGGGCTGGATGGCCGAGGGGCGCCCCGCGCTGCGCTTCCGCCGCCCGCGCCGGACACCGATCTTTGTCCCGAAGGGCGCGGAGGTTCCCCATGTGCCGATCCTGAAACCGGGACTGGGGGAGCCGCCACACCTTGTTACTGCCGCCGTTGCCTCTGGCGCGGAGGGCATCGTGGCCGAGCTTTCGGGCGGTGGCCATGCCAGCGCCGCCTGGGCCGATGCGCTTGAAGGCGCCGCGGGGGACATCCCCGTCGTCTTCACCAGCCGAACCCGCGGTGGCCGGGTCCTGAACCGCACCTACGGCCAGACCGGGGCCGAGATCGACCTGATCGGGCGCGGCCTTCTGCCCGCGGGCGATCTCGACGCTCTCAAGGCGCGGCTGCTTCTGACGCTGCTTCTGATGGCGGGTCGGGCCGAGTGTTTCGCCGACCATGCCGACCTATCGTGGAGGACCGGAGAATGACCACCGTCATCAAGGGGGGAACCCTCATCACCGCCGACCGCATGTGGGAGGCCGACATCCTGATCGAGGGCGAAAAGATCGCCGCCGTCGGGCCGGACCTGAAGGGCGACACCGTGATCGACGCAGGCGGCGCCTATGTCATCCCCGGCGGGATCGACCCCCACACCCATCTGGAAATGCCCTTCATGGGGACCACCGCCGCCGAGACCTTCGAAAGCGGCACCGCCGCCGCCGCGTCCGGCGGGACGACGATGATCGTCGATTTCGTCCTGCCCGGCCCGGACGGGTCGCTGGTGAACGCGGTCAAGGACTGGCACCGCAAGGCGGACGGCAAGATCTGCATCGACGTCGGCTGGCACGTCGCGATCACCGGCTGGAACCAGACGATCTGGCAGGAGATGGCCGAGGTCGTGAAGATGGGCGTCAACTCCTTCAAGCATTTCATGGCCTACAAGGGCGCGCTTATGGTCGAGGATGACGAGATGTACGCCTCGTTCACCCGCTGCGCTGAACTTGGGGCGCTGCCGCTGGTCCATGCCGAAAACGGCGACATCATCGCCGAATTGCAGAAGAAGTTCATGGAGGCGGGCCAGATCGGCCCCGAGGGCCACGCCCATTCCCGCCCGCCCGAGGTGGAGGGCGAGGCGACGAACCGCGCCATCATGATCGCCGATGCGGCGGGGGTGCCGCTTTATGTCGTCCATGTGTCCTGCGAGCAGGCACATGAGGCGATCCGCCGGGCGCGGCAGAAGGGGATGCGTGTCTTTGGCGAACCCTTGGTCCAGCACCTGACGCTGGATGAAAGCGAGTATTTCGACAAGGACTGGGACCACGCCGCGCAGCGCGTGATGTCGCCCCCGTTCCGTAACAAGGCGCATCAGGACAGCCTTTGGGCCGGACTGACGGCGGGCAGCCTTCAGGTCGTGGCGACCGATCACTGCGCCTTCACGACCGATCAGAAGCGCATGGGTCTGAAAGGCTTCCCGATGATCCCGAACGGCACCGGCGGGCTTGAGGACCGTCTGGCGGTTCTCTGGACCACCGGCGTGGAAACCGGGCGGCTGACGCCCGAGGAATTCGTCGCCGTCACCTCGACCAATATCGCCCGCATCCTGAACATCTACCCGCGCAAGGGCGCTTTGGTCCCCGGTGCGGATGCCGACATCGTGGTCTGGGACCCGAAGCTGAAAAAGACCATCCGCGCCGCCAACCAGCTTTCGATCCTCGATTACAACGTCTTTGAGGGGATCGAGGTCACGGCCCAGGCGCGCCACACGCTGTCGCGTGGCAAGGTGGTGTGGAGCCACGGGCAGAACGAACGCCCCCGCGCGGGCCATGGCGTCTACGTCCCACGCCCCGCCTTCCCGTCCGTGAACCGCGCGCTATCGGTGTGGAAGGACCTCAACTCCCCCCGGTTCGTCCACCGGGACCCGCAAAACATTCCCAGCGGCGTCTAAGCCGCGCAACAAGATCAGGAGGAAGACCATGGCCAAGAAAAAGATCTACTGCGCCTTCGGCACAGACATCGACTCCGTCGCCGGCTGGATCGGTTCCTACGGCGGCGGCGACAGCCCCTCGGACATCCAGCGCGGCATCTTCGCGACCGAGGTCGGCATCCCGCGCCTGCTGCGGCTGTTCAAGAAATACGACATGAAGACATCCTTCTTCATCCCCGGTCATTCGCTTGAGACCTTTCCGAAGGAAATGCAGATGATCGTGGATGCCGGGCATGAGATCGGCGCCCATGGCTACCTGCACGAAAACCCCGTGGCCATGACGCCGCAGCAGGAAGAGGACGTTCTGGTCAAGTCGATCGAGCTGATCGAAAAGCTGACCGGCCGCGCGCCGCGCGGTTACGTCGCGCCCTGGTGGGAAATGTCCGCCGCGACGGCTGCTTTGCTGAAGAAGTACAACTTCAGCTATGACCACTCTCAGGGATACCGCGACTTCCAGCCCTTCTATGCGCGTGTCGGCGACGAATGGAACGTCATCGACTACACCAAGAAGGCGAAGGACTGGATGCACCCGCTGAAGCACGGCAAGGAGATCGACCTCGTCGATATCGCTGCCAACTGGTATGTCGATGACCTGCCGCCGATGATGTTCATGAAGAAGTCGCCCAACAGCCACGGCTTCGTGAACCCGCGCGACATCGAGGAGATGTGGCGCGACCAGTTCGACTGGGTCTACCGCGAGATGGATTACGGCGTCTTCGCCTTTACCATCCACCCCGACGTCTCCGGTCGGCCGCAGGTATTGCTGATGCTGGAGCGTCTGATCGAGCATATCAACGGCCATGACGGCATCGAATGGGCCACCTTCGAGGAGATCGCCGACGACTTCCGCGAACGCTTCCCCTTCGAAAGCGGCAAGCGGCCCGAGGTGATCTGAGGGCGCGCCATGTGCAACGCCTGCGGCTTTCCCGCCGCCCCCGGCCACTGGACCGACGCCGGCGCGAGCAGCGCCGGTGACCGGCTGCGGCTGCGCTTCGCGCGCCTTGCGGTGGTCAACCGTCTGCTGGCGCCCTATGGCCTCAGCGCCCGCGATGACGGGGCGACGCCGGGGCTGCAACTTTTCGCGCCGGGTGGCGAATGGGTGCTGGTCCCCGACCTCGACGCACTGTGGCGCGAGGCGTCGCGAATGGCGCGCGGGCCGGTCGATCCGATGTCGGACCGCGCGCTGACCCATGGCTGAGGCGACGGGACGGCAGGACGGCCTTCTGCCGCTGGTCATCGTCGGCGGCTTCCTTGGCGCGGGCAAAAGCACCTGGCTCCGCCATCAGCTTTTCACCCGCCGCTTCGGCCGGGTTCATGTGCTGGTCAACGAGGCGGCGGAAATGCCGGTCGATGACCTGTTGCTGGGCCGGGCCGAACGGCTGGATGTCCTCGCAGGCGGCTGCGCCTGCTGTAGCGGTCGTGCCGACCTGCTGGCCGCGCTGCGCCGGATTTGTGACGCGGGCGCCGTGGCGCTCGACACCATCGTGCTTGAAACCAGCGGCATCGCCGATCCCGCCGCCATCGCCCGCGCGATCATGGAGGACCCGGTGCTGGTGCGCCGGATCGTCCTGACCCGGACCATCGTCCTTGTCGACGCGCTAGAGGGGCCGGGGCAGTTGGCGACCGAACACCTCGCCCGCGCGCAGGCAGAGGCCGCGGATGAGATCGTCGTGACCAAGGCAGCAGAGGCCCCTGCCCCGAACCGATCCCGACTTGCCGCCACGCTGCGCGGGCTTGCCCCCGATGCCCGCCTCGGCTGGGCCGATTTCGGCGTCGAGACGAAGGTCGAAACCGACCCCGACGCCCTGCCCTTCGATCTTGGCCCGGTGGCGGAGGACAGCGGCCCGATCCAGGCCCACCGGCTTGACGCCGGATCGGCGGGCGGCTGGTGGGCGCTGTCGGCCTGGCTTTCGGCCCTTCTCTTCGCGCGGGGCGACAGCATCGTCCGCGTCAAGGGCGCGGTACGAAGCCCGGCCGGGCGCCTTCTGCTGCAATCCGTCCGCCGTCACGTCCAACCGCCGGAGATCCTGCCGGAGAGGGAGCAGCCGCAGGAGGGCGAAGGCGACTTCATCGTCCTCATCGGCCGCGGCATCGACCCGGTGCGCTTGCAGGCATCCTGGGACCGTTTCGTGCTGGGCCATGAGGGCCGCGCAGAGGGGATCGCGCGGGACGATCCGTGACGCTATGATCCGCCAACCCGGCCCGCAGGATCACGCGGGCCGGTGGTACAAGGACAGGCCCCCCGTGACGGACAAGACACCCCCGACGACCGACAGCGACGACGCGATCATGGACCTGTCCCGCGCGCTGATCCCGCTTGGCTCGGCCTTCTTTCCGGTGGGCGAGGTCGTGAAGACGCAAAGCTATGCCTTCCTGCTTCTGAAGGATTTCACCCTCCTCGCCTTCAGCGCCGCGATCGAGCCCTTCCGCATCGCCAACCAGCTTTCGCAAAAGCCGCTTTACCGCTGGTCCGTCGTGTCCGAGGATGGCCGCCCCGTCCGCAGTTCCTCGGGCGTGGAGATCGCGGCCGATGCGGCGCTGTCCAGTACCGGCAAGGACACCGTGATCTTCGCCTGCTCCGGCAATCTGTCCGGCGGTAACCCGGCGAAATCCACGCTGGCCTTCCTGCACCGCCACAACCGGACCGGCGGCGCGCTGGGGGGGATTTGCACCGGCGCGGTGGCGCTGGCGCAGGCGGGGCTTCTCGACGGTCGTACCTTCACGCTGCATTGGGAATGCCATCCGGGCTTTGCCGAACGCTTCGAACACCTGCCCCCGTCAAAACGCCGGTTCGAGATCGACGGCCGCATCATGACCTGCGGCGGCGGCGCGGCTTCGGCCGACATGGCCATTTCCATCATCCGCAAGGATCACGGCGACGCCTTCGCCGCCATCGTCGCCGACATGTGCCTGCTGCGCGACGATGCGGGCGCCAACCTCGCCCAGCGCACCTCGATCGGCTCGGTCCTGCACACCCGCAACCCCGGCCTGATCGAGATCGTCCGACTGATGACCGACAATATCGAAACGCCCCTGACGATGGAGGAACTGGCCGAAAGGGTCGGCTACACGATGCGCCACATCGAACGCCAGTTCCAGCGCTGCCTTGGCGTGACGCCGACGCGGTTTTACCAGAACCTGCGCCTTGACCACGCCCGCAGCCTGATCACCGACACCGACCTGACCCTGTTCGAGATCGCCGCCGCCTGCGGCTTCAACACCAAGTCCCACTTCTCCAAGGTCTTCACCCGCCGCTTCGGCAGCCCGCCGAGCAGGGTGCATCACAGACGGCGCGGCAAGGGCGGGGAGGCATAGCGCAGGGGCCGAAACATCGGTCGGCCCGGCGCCCGTGTCACGCCTCGACCAAAGGCGCATCGCCGACCGGCGCGGTTGCCCAGTCCCGGGCCAAGGCCCCCTGCCGCTTGCGGGGCGGGTTAAGCTTGGCAAGGGCAAGGCCAAGCCGCGCGGCGGCCAGCGTCGCGCCAAGATCGGCCTTGCCCTGACCGGCGATGTCGAAAGCGGTCCCATGGGCCGGGGTGACGATGGGAAAGCCATAGCCCGCGATCAGGGTCACGCCCCGGTCAAAGCCCATCAGCTTCATCGCGATCTGGCCCTGATCGTGATACATCGTCAGAACCGCGTCGAATTCTCCCCGCGTCGCGCGGACAAAGACGGTGTCTGACGGAATGGGGCCGCTCACGCGGTATCCTTCGGCGGCCGCGGCCTCGACCGCGGGGGCGATGATATCCTCATCCTCCTCGCCGAAGTTGCGCCCGTCGCCCGCATGCGGGTTCAGCGCGGCGACGCCAATCCGGGGGGCGGGTTTCCCGGCGCCTTCCATCACCTCGACGGTCAGGCGGATGCTGGACAGGATGCGTTCCGTGCTTAGCCGGTTGGCCACTTCGCGCAGCGGGATATGGGACGTCACGCGGGCGTTCCAGACCTCATCGAGAACGTTGAACTCTCGCCCGCTGCGGGTCGCGCCAAGGGTGGCGTCGATAAAGCCGATTTCATCGACATAGGCCGGGCGGGCCAGGCGCATGGAATGCTTGTTGAAGGGCGTGAACATCGCGGCATCGGCGATACCCGCCTGCGCAAGCCGCAGCACGGCGGCGAAATTCTGCAAGCATGCCGCGCCCGTTTCGGCGCTGGACTGCCCCGGCGCAAACGAAGCGGGCGCGCAGTTCGCAAGATCGACGATGGCCTGTCCAGCGGGAAGATCTCGCGGTAGGTCCCCAGCCGCGACCACCGGCAGGTCAAGCCGGACCCCGGCCTGTTCCGCCCCCATGCGCAAAAGCCGCGCATCGCCCAGAACGATCACATCGCGGTCCCGCATCTCGGGGTGCGACAAGAGCTTTGCCGCCAGTTCGGGGCCAACGCCCCCGCCATCTCCGATTGCCAAAGCCAGCCGCATCGCGCGTTCCTTCCGTTTCCTGTCGCGCGCCTGTCATCCGCGCAAGATTGCGTCCTTGCGGATCGCCGGGCAGCCCTGGCAGCCCGCATCCGATCCATGTCCTCAGCCGCGCGATTACCGCGCGGAAAGCTCTTCCCCGACGACCCGCGCACAAAGCGCCAGAGAGATGGCACCTGCATCCGGGTGTCCCAGACTGCGTTCGGCCAGCGGCCGTGCGCGGCCAAGCCGGGGCAGCAGCCCGGCGGTCGCCTCGGCGGCGGCGGTGGCATCGGTGGCCGCTTTCGCCCAGGCCTCTGCCAGCGGGTGACCGGCCTTCACCTCGGCGCGCAGCGTCTCGACAAAAGGCACCAGCGCATCGACCAGCGTCTTGTCGCCGACCCTGGCACCACCAAGGTCCGTGATCGCCTTCTGCGCCGCCGCCGCGCCATCGGCCACCGCCTGCGCGTCGCCCTCCTGCGCATCCCCCAGCGCCGCTGCCCAGGCCCGCAGCGCGACGCCCCAAAGCGCGCCAGAGGTGCCGCCCGCCCGGTCCGCCCAGGCATCGCCCGCCAGCCCGAGCGTCGTGGCAGCCCCCGCGCCCGCATCGGCGGCCTGCCTTGCGGCCCCCGCAGCGGCGCGGGAGCCGCGCGCCATACCCTGCCCGTGATCGCCGTCCCCGGCCTGCGCGTCGATCCGGCCCAGCATCTCCTCCGCCTCGGCGAGGGCATCGGCCAGCCTCTCCATCAGCGTGACGATGCAGCCCGCCGTCTTCTGCGAGGCGGGGCTGCCTGTCGCGATCGCCTGCGATGCCTCTTCGACCACGGGCGCTTCGGCGATGCCGCGCTGAACCACCCCCTTGCGGAAGGCCGGTGCATCCGCCGGGGCGCGCCAAAGCCGCTCAAGATCGTCGTCAAGCCAGGTAATCGACAGCGAACAGCCCGCCATGTCGAGGCTGGTGACGAACTCGCCCACCTCCGGCTCGACCACCGTCAGCCCCTCGGCCTCAAGCCGCCCGGCGATGTGATGCCAGAGGACGAAAAGCTCCTCATACTTGGTCGCGCCCAGCCCGTTCAGGACCACGGCCACCCGGCCGTCATGCCCGTCGGGACGCTCCGCCAGCAGCGGCGCAAGCAGCATCCGCGCCAGATCGGCGGCGGGGAGCATCGCCTCGGTCCTGATCCCCGGCTCACCGTGAATCCCGAGGCCGAGCGCGACCGCGCCTGCCTCAACAGTGAACAGCGGTGCCACCTGCCCCGGTAGGGTGCAGCCGTCGAAGGCCACGCCAAAGGACACGGTCGCCGCATTCGCGGCACGGGCGACGGCATCGACGGCGTCGATGTCCCGGCCTTCCTCGGCGGCGGCCCCGGCGATTTTGAAAACGAGAAGATCGCCCGCCACGCCACGCCGCTTGTCCCGCTGATCGGCGGGCGCGCTGGCGACGTCATCGGTGACGGCGAGGATGCGGGCGTCGATACCTTCGTCCTGCAACCGGCGCGCGGCGGCGCCGAAATTCAGCACGTCCCCCGCGTAGTTGCCGAAACCCAGGATCACGCCGCCGCCCCGGTTCGCGGCCCGCGCGACAGTCGCCACCGCGCTGGTCGCGGGCGAGGCGAAGACATCGCCTGCCACCGCCGCATCGGCAAGGCCCGCACCGACATAGCCCAGAAAGGCCGGGTAGTGGCCCGAGCCGCCCCCGACCACCAGCGCGACCTTGTCCTTCGCCCCCGGCGCGGCCCGGACGGCGCCATGCGGAACCGCCGCCACACGGTCCCGGTGCGCGGCGCAAAAGCCCGCCAGCGCGGTCGCGGCGAAGTCTTCGGGGGCGTCAAATACCTTGGTCATCGACCTTCTCCTTGGCCGCGAGAACCTCGCGGATGTAGTCGCGGTTCCGGGCGCAGACCCACAGGCCGTCGCCGCCGTAATGCTCGACCAGAAACGGGCTGTCGAAGCCAAGCTCCAGCGCCGTCCAGATCGCGGCCCGCCAGTTGATCGTGCCGCCCAGAAGCGGCGCGGGATGAGTCATCACCTGACCTGAGGCGCTGTCCTCCATCCGGGTGTAGTTCTTGACGTGCCAGTAGCCCGCGAAGGGGGCGCAAAGCGCGATCATCTCGGCCCACGGCTCCACCGGCCGGTGCAGGCGGATCAGGTTGCCGATGTCGATATTCAGCCGCGCGGCGGGGTGATCCAGATCGGTCATGAAGCGCACGGCATCGCGCGCGGTTCCGAGATATGTATCCTCATACATCTCAAGCGAAAGCTGGATGTCGCAACCGCCCGCATGGTCCGCCAGGTCGCGGATACGGGTCAGGGCGAGGTCGTAGATCGCCGGATCGTCCGGGTTACGGACACCCGGCTGGGTCCAGAACCAGGTCGCCCGCTGCTGCGCGTCGGTCAGCGGGCCGAAAAGGCCGATGCTGACATGGCCGATCCCAAGCTCGGCGGCGGTGTCGATCACCCGGTGGCAATAGGCCAGATGGGAAGCGCCATGCTCCGGGTCGATGACGCTGCGGCGCGAGGTGGAGATGGCGGGGATGGACAGGTTCAGCCCGGCGCAGATGGCAAGGAATTCCGCGCGCGCCGCCGGGGCCAGATCGGCGATGCGCAACCAGGAATCGGTCGGGTCCACCGCATCGAACCCCGCTGCCGCAACCTCCCTCAGGCTTTTCGCCCAGACTTCCGGTCCCGCGCCCTGAACCGCGCGCCCGTCCGGCAGGGTGCCGGGGAAGGGGATCATGGCCGCGGCAATCGGCCAGTCCCGCGCGGACCAGCGGGCGCCTTGGCGCGTGGGGGACTGACCTGAACTTGCCTGCGTCATTTGATGTACTCGGTCAGCGCCAGCGACACCGACGGGACATAGGTGACCAGAAGCAGGATGAAGGCCAGCACCCCGATGAACGGCAGGTTGGTCCGCGAGGTCTCCCAGATCCCCGCCTTGGCGATCGAGCAGGAGGTGATCAGGACCGAGGCGACCGGGGGCGTCTGCTGCCCGATGGCAAGGTTAAGCGTCACGATGATCCCGAAATGCACCGGGTCGATCCCGACCGCGGTGACCAGCGGCATCACGACCGGCACCACCAGGATGATCGCCGCCGCACCATGCAGGAACATGCCCAGGACCAGAAGAAGCAGGTTCAGAAGCGCCAGCACGATCAGCGGGTTGGTCGTGACATGGGTGATCTGCGCCGCCAGTTGTTGCGGCACCTGCGCCTGGGTCAGGAACAGCCCCAGCGCGGCAGAGGTCGCGACCAGAAGCATGACCACGCCGGTCTGGCTGATCCCGTCCAGCATCGTTGCGCGCAGACGCTTCAGGTCGAGGTCACGGTAGATGAAAATGCCGATGACAAGCGCGGCCAGCACCGCAAGCCCCGCCCCTTCGGTCGCGGTCACGATGCCCGAAAAGATGCCGCCAAGGATGATGACCGGCATGGTCAGCGCCCAGAACGCTTCCTTGAAGCTTTTCCAGATATGGCCAAGGTCAAAGCCCTCGGCGCGCGGCAGATCGTATCGGATCGCCAGAAAATAAGTCACCAGCATCAAGAGCCCGCCGCCCAGAACGCCCGGTATCACCCCCGCCACGAAAAGCTTCAGCACCGAGGTTTCGGCAATCGCGCCGTAAAGGATCATCGGGATCGAGGGCGGAATGATGATGGCGAGCGAGGCCGAGGATGAGGTGATCGCGGCGGCCAGCGTGCGGGAATAGCCGCGCTTCTTCATCTCGGGAATCAGTACCGTCCCGGTCGCCGCGACATCGGCGACGGCCGACCCCGAAATCTCGGCAAAGACCATCGACACGCCGATATTGACCATCCCCAGACCGCCCCGCACGAAGCCGATCAGCGCGGTGACGAAGTTGATAAGCCGGACCGAGATGCCCGAGGTGTTCATCAGGTTGCCCGCCAGGATGAAAAGCGGGATCGCAATCAGCGGAAAAGAGGTCGCCCCGGAATAGAGCGCGATCACCATGTCATAGAAACGGCCGCTGCCGGAGGTCAGGTAAAAGCCGCCGACCGATACGATACCGATGGCGATCGCGATGGGAACGTTGATGAGGATCAGTGAAATCAGCGCGATGGTGGTCAGCAGAAGGATCATGGCCGGGCCTCCTTCTGGGCCAGCGCACCGGCGTCTTTCTCGGCCTCGGCGATGGCTTGTTCGATCTCCGCATGTTCCCGGTCGACCCCTTCGGCCGCATCGCGGATCGCGCGCGGCATGGTCAGGAGCGTGCCGAGGATCATCAGGATGGCCGAAATCGGGATCACCGATTGCACGATGTCGAGCGTCAGCCATGGCAGGCTGAGCAGCGCGTCGAAGGCGGCAACCTTCAGGACCGCGGCGCCATACCACCCGACCAGCGCGAAATAGGCGATCACGAGGACTTCCGAGAGGATCGCAAGCGCCACGGCAAAGCGGCGCGGCAAGGCCGAGACAAGCCCCGCAAAGGCCATGTGCGAGCGTGTGAACATCGCATAGCTGGCGCCGAAATAGGTCAGCCAGGCCAGAAGGACGCTGGCGACCTCATCATACCAGGTCGGCGACGCGCCGAGATAGCGCATGGTGGTCGAATAGACGACCGAGACCGCCAGCACGACCAGAAGGGCCAGGCAGATCGTCTCGATCACGCGCAGAATGGTTCTTTCGATCCAGGCGATCATCGCTGGTTCCTCCCCCCCGTGACGGTCGGCCGGGGCTGTCCCGGCCAACCGGAGTGCAATGGCCTACTTGGCCAGCGCCTGCGCCTTGGCGACAAGCTCTGCCCCGCCCGGAACCTGTTCGGCGAAAGCGGCGTAGACCGGCGCGGAGGCCGCGATGAAAGCCGCCTTGTCGGCGGTGTTGACCGCGACGCCCGCGGCCTTGACCTTGTCGACAAGCTCGTTATCCGCCTTCTCGCCCTCGGCGAGCGACCAGTCCTGAACCCCGGCCGCAACTTCCACCGCGGCGGCCTTCACATTGTCGGGCAGGTCGGCCCAGGTTGCGGCACCGCTGGTCAGGTAGGTCGGCGAATAGACGTGGCCCGTCAGGCTGAGATACTTCTGTACCTCCTGAAAGTTCGCGCCCACGATATTGGTCAGCGGGTTTTCCTGCCCGTCCATCGTGCCGGTCTGCAACGCCACAAAGACCTCGGAAAAGGCCATCGGCGTGGGGTTGGCGCCCCACTCCTTGAACATCGCGACGCGCCATTCCGACGACGGCGTCCTGATCTTCAGGCCGGCAAGATCCTCGGGCTTGTCGATCGGACGGGTGTTGTTGGTGATCTGGCGGAAGCCATTTTCCCAGGTCGACAGAACGTGGAGGCCCTGCGCCTCGGCCTTGGGGGCAAGCTCAGGCTGGACAATCTCGGCGTCGATCGCCTTGAGATGCGCGCGATCCTTGACGAGGAAGGGCATGTCGAAGAGCGCGAATTCCGGCGCGACATTCGTCATGATCGAGGAGATCAGCGTGAATTGGACCGTGCCGAGCCGCAGCTTCTGCATCAGTTCCTTTTCATCGCCAAGCTGACCGTCGGCATAGAACTCGACCGTGTCGGCATCGCCGAGTTTGGCCTGAAGGTCTTCGGCAAACTTGGCCGCGCTCCGACCCTGAAGGCTGTTGGAGGCGGCGCCCACGGCCACGATGTAGGTTTCGGCCACAACCGGCGCAGCGGCAAGCGTTGCGGTGCAAGCCAGCAGACCCGCGAGAACGCCGTTCTGAAGCGGTTTCATGGATTGGTCTCCTCTCCTGTCGGAATGCAGCATTGCATTTCCGCTCAATGTATTTTGTATACATGGCGAAAGTATCGACTTGCAATCGGTGAATCCCTATATTGGACAGGCCCCGCGTATCTGCGTAAAAAATGGCGCAAAGACAGAAGGTTGGACATGGACGCGTCGATTGCCATCACGAACCGCTCGCTTCACGATCAGGTCGTCAGCCGGGTCCGCGACCTGATCATCGAGGGAACGCTTGAGCCCGGAAGCCGAATCGACGAAGCCCATCTGATCGAGGAACTGGGCGTCTCCCGCACCCCGTTCCGCGAGGCGCTGCGCACCCTGGCGGCCGAAGGACTGGTCATCGTGCGCCCGTCCAAGGGCAGCATCGTGCGGAAACTGACACCCGAGGATGTGTTTTCAATGCTTGAGGTGCTGGGCCATCTTGAGAAGCTGGCGGGCGAACTGGTCTGCGCGCGGGCGAGCGACGAGGACATCCAATCGCTTGTGGATCTGCACGAACGGATGATGGCGTGCTACCGGCTCCGCGACCGGATGCCCTATTACAAGCTGAACCAGGAATTCCATTCGCGCCTGGCAAGCCTCTCCGGCAACGGGACACTGCAAGAGGTTCAGTCGAACATCCAGGCCCGGCTGAAGCGCATCCGCTATATCGGCAATCAGCAACCGGAGTCATGGGCCGGCGCCGTCGCCGATCATGAGGACATGGTCGCCGCGCTGAAAAAACGCGACGGCCAGCGCCTTGGTGAAGCGATGTCCAGCCATCTCAGAAAGACCTGGGAACGGGTCAAGGACAGCATCTGAAGGCAGCCGCATACCAAGGGTCGGCGGGAGGCTTGGGATCTGGCACCGTCTGACAATGGAAAATGGCGCACCCGAAGAGATTCGAACTCCTGACCCCCAGATTCGTAGTCTGGTGCTCTATCCAGCTGAGCTACGGGTGCGTGGGTGAGGCATTTAGCCGTCGGCGCGGGGCAATGCAAGGGGCCTTGCCAAGAATTTGCGGCGCGGCGGCACGGCGCCCGGTCAGTGCGCCCCCTCAGGCGCCCGTGCGGGGGCGGGAATGATGTCGCGCGGCAGGCGGATCAGGAATTCGGACCCGTCCTCGCCGGACTTCAACAGCTCAAGCTGGCCGCCATGGCCGCGGACCAGTTCGGCCGCGATGGCAAGGCCAAGGCCGGTGCCGCCCTTGCGAATCCCGCCCTGAAACGGCTGAAACAAGTGTTCGCGCGCGCGCTCGGGCAGGCCGGGGCCGGTGTCGCCGACGCGAATCCACCAGCCATCCTCGCTCTCGCCGCCCGCGATCTCGATCGTGCCGGGGCGGCGCGTCGCCTCGATCGCCTGCCGCGCGTTGCGGATCAGGTTGGTCAGGACGCGGTGGAGCTGCTCGAAATCCGCCCGCATGGCCAGGGTCGGCGCGACATCGGTGATGAAGTCCACCCCGCAATCGCCCGCCGCCGCCTTCTCCCCCTCGATCACGTCATCGACCAGCGCGGAAAGCATGAAGCGGGTCAGCGTGGGCGGCGGCTCCTCGGCCTTGCCGAAGGCCAGCGTCGCCTCGCAAAGCCCGACCGCGCGGCTGATGGAGTTCACCAGCTTCGGCGTCGCGCGCTTGACCATCGGGTCGTCGCTGTCCTCCATCCGGTCAGCGAAAAGCTGGGCCGTGGTCAGGATGTTGCGCAGGTCATGGCTGACCTTGGCGACCGCGCTGCCAAGCTGGGCCAGACGCTCTTTCTGGCGCAGGGACCCGGTCAACTGCTGCTGCATGGATTTCAGCGCTTCCTCGGCCTCGCGCAGTTCCAGGATCGTGGCGCCGGGTTCGATGATCCGGCGGGCATCCTCGGGGGCCTCGGCATAAAGGCTCATCCCCTGCATGACGCGGCGGATCGGCAGGACGAAAAGCCTGCGCACCGCAAGGAACAGCAAGACCGCCGTCACCGCCGAGATGATGGCCGACATGCCAAGGATGCGCAGACCGTAATCCAGCATGGCCACCCGCAAGGGGCCGGTATCCATCGTCGCCTCGATCAAGAGGCCCGCCTGCTTGACCGGGTCGCCGATCACCCGGATCACCCGTGCCTCGGGATGCAGCAGCGTGCCGATCGCGTCGCGGATCAACTGCCACGCCGGGACGTCGCGCAAATCGTAGGTCGCCATGATAGGTGCCGGAATCGGCGAGGACAGGACAAGCTGGCGCACCTCGTCCCGGCGCAGGACGACGTTATAGACCTCGGCATTCTCAAGCAGCTCCTTCTCAAGCTGCGCGTCGATCATGCCGTCGGTCGCCAAGAGCGCGAGCGAGGCGATCTGCGCCCGTTCCAGACGCGACAGGATATAGTCCTCGCGGAACCGCGCGACGGAGGGCACGAAGATCAGAACTTCCGCCAGCATGACGAACAGCGTCGTCAGCAGCAGGAACCGTCCTGACAGCGTTTTGAAGAACATCCAAATGCCCCGTGCTTCCCCGTTCCATCCCTGATATGGGTGGCCCGGTCCCGGATCGTCCGGTCCGCATGACAATATGCATTCGGGGGCGGGCTTTAAACCTCTGTCTTGCCCGGCGCGGCACGCGAAAAATCCGCAGGGGCGAGTTGACTTGGGCGCTACTGCCCTCTATGAGCCGGGCTTCGAATGACCGCGGCCTTCGAATCCGTCCGAAGGGTTTGGGCCGCCCCCAACCGGAGTTGAAGCGATGAAGCGCACGTTCCAACCGTCGAACCTCGTTCGCGCCCGCCGTCACGGCTTCCGCGCCCGCATGGCGACCAAGGCTGGCCGCAAGGTGCTGAACGCCCGTCGCGCCAAGGGCCGCAAGGTTCTGTCGGCCTGAGGCCAGACACCAAGGCACACGGCATGACACCGCCGGAGGCACCCGCGCAAGGCCCCATGGGCCGGACGGCGGAGGCGCCTCCGGCGGTGGTCGTTTTGCAGCAACTGACAAAGCGCGCCGATTTCCTGCGCGCGGCACAGGCCCGGCGTCAGGGAACGCCGGGCTTTCTGCTTCAGGCGCGCGCGCGGCGTGATGGCGAAGCGACCGCCCCCGACGCGATCCGGGTCGGGTTCACCTGTTCCAAGAAGGTCGGCAATGCCGTCGCCCGCAACCGCGCCAAACGGCGGCTGAGGGAGATCGCGCGGCTGGTGCTGACCTCGGAAGGCCAGCACGGCTGGGACTATGTCCTGGTTGGCCGCCCCGAGGCCACCGCGACCCGCGACTTCGCCGCGATGAAGGGCGATCTCTCGCGCGCGCTTCAGAAGATACATGGCGGGCGGACATGACCCCGCTTGCCCACCTCGTCGCCCTGCCCGTCCGCGCCTACCGGCTTCTCCTCAGCCCGTGGATCGGCCATTCCTGCCGCTATCAGCCGACCTGTTCGGCCTATGCGCTTGACGCGCTGGAAAAGCATGGCGCGATCAAGGGAAGCTGGCTGGCGGCCCGCCGGATCGGGCGCTGTCATCCCTGGGGCGGATCGGGCTATGATCCGGTGCCGGGGGCGGACGGACACGACCACGGGCCGAAGGACTGACCCCGCGCCTTGACGACGACACGGCGCCTTGCCTATGCCAAGGCCCACCCGGCCCCGGAGAGCCGCCCGATGCTTGACGACGATACCGACGACATCCACCCGCTGTTTCACGGCGCGCCTGCGACGACAGAGTTCAAGAAGCTTCGCAAGCGGATCGTGCGCGAAGTGCGCGAGGCGATCGAGGCCTATGGCATGATCGAACGCGGCGCCCGCTGGCTCGTCTGCCTGTCGGGCGGCAAGGACAGCTACACCCTGCTGGCCGTGCTGCATGAGCTGAAATGGCGCGGTCTCTTGCCGGTCGATCTTCTGGCCTGCAACCTCGATCAGGGCCAGCCGGGCTTTCCGGCGACGGTGCTGCCCGCCTTCCTGACCAAGATGGGCGTCGAGCATCGCATCGAATATGCCGACACCTATTCCATCGTCACCGACAAGATCGCGCCCGGCGGCACGATGTGTTCGCTCTGCTCCCGCCTCAGGCGCGGCAACCTTTACCGCATCGCGCGGGAAGAGGGGTGTTCCGCCGTCGTCCTCGGCCATCACCGCGACGATATTCTTGAGACGTTCTTCATGAACCTCTTCCACGGCGGGCGACTGGCGACGATGCCACCGAAGCTTCTGAACGAGGATGGCGACCTGTTCGTCTACCGCCCGCTGGCCTTCGTGGCCGAGGCGGATTGCGAGAAGTTCGCCAGGGCCATGGCCTATCCGATTATCCCCTGTGACCTCTGCGGCAGCCAGGACGGGCTTCAGCGCCAGCAGGTCAAGCAGATCCTCGACGGGTGGGAGGCGCGCAGCCCCGGCCGCAGACAGGTGATGTTCCGGGCGCTGATGAACGCGCGGCCCTCCCATCTTCTCGACCCGAAGCTCTTCGATTTCGCAGGACTCGCGCGCCAGCCGGAAAAGGAACGGGACGGGAACATTCCTGATCTGCGTTAACCTCGCGGTCAGACCCTCGTCCTAATGTCGGTCCCGCAGGCAGATCATCCTGCCGCAGGGACGAGGGCGACCATGACATCGAGAGACTTTTCGCAAAAGTTGCATTGGCTGATCCGGCCGGATGTTCTGGCGCTGGGTCCGGGTGTCGCCGCCGGAGGCTGGTTCTTCGGCCCCGAAGGCGCCGCCGTCGCCGGGGCGCTGGGGATACCCTTGGCCATTCTCGGCGCGACACGCGGCAGGGCCGGGCGCGGCGCTGCGCCGCCGCCCTCTGGCACCGCCCCGCGTGAGGTGATTACCGCCGCCCTCGATACCGCCTTCCGCAACGGCGCGGCGACGCATGACCGGATGGCCTGCTTCGCCATCTGCATGGACGATCCGCACCTGATCCTGACCCAGTTCGGGCGCAGCGGCTATGACCGCATCATGGCCGCGTTCGAGGACCGTATCCGCGGCGCGCTGCGCAATGGCGACGTGCTGCGCCAGTTCGACGGCGGCCGCTTTGCCGTCGCGGTCACGGCGCACCGGCGCATCGACCTCGAATCCGCGATCCAGATCGCCGCGCGTCTGCAAAAACGGCTTTGTGAGCCGGTCAGCCTGGACGGGACCACCGTCTACGGTTCGGTCTCCGTCGGCTTCTGCCTGCCGTCGCGCGCGCCCGAACGCAGTGGGGCGGCGATCCTCGCCGCCGCCGAAGGCGCGCTGGATGAGGCGTGGTCGAACGGCCCCGGCGCGATCCGTGCCTACACCCCCGACATGCGCCACCGCCAGCGCCGGACCGACGACCTGACAGAGGAAATCGAGCGGGCGCTGGACACCGGCGAAATCGTCGCCTTCTTCCAGCCGCAGCTTTCCACCGACACCGGCGAGGTGACGGGGTTCGAGGCGCTGGCGCGCTGGATGCACCCCACCCGCGGCATCCTGCCACCGGCCGAATTCATGCCTGCCATCGCGGCCTCGGGGCTGGGCGGGCGGCTGAACGAAACGATCCTGACCCAGGCCCTTTCCGCCCTGCGCGCCTGGGATCGCGCGGGGCTTGAGGTCGGATCGGTCGCGGTCAACTTCTCGTCCGAGGAGTTGCGCGATCCCAACCTCGTCGCGCGGCTGAAATGGGATCTCGACCGCTTCGACCTGCCGCCCCAGCGGCTCAGCATCGAGGTGCTGGAATCCGTCGTCGCGGAAACCGACGATGACATGATCGTGCGCAACCTGACCGCGCTGTCGAAGCTTGGCTGCGGCATCGACCTTGACGATTTCGGCACCGGCCACGCGGCTATCGCCTCGATCCGGCGGTTTTCCGTCTCGCGCATCAAGATCGACCGGTCCTTCGTCGCCGGGGCGGATACCGACCCCGAACAGCAGAAGATCATCACCGCGATCTTGTCGCTGGCCGAACAGCTGGGCGTCGAGACGCTGGCGGAGGGGGTCGAATCCCTTTCCGAACACGCGCTTCTGGCGCAACTCGGCTGCACCCATGTGCAGGGATTCGCCATCGCCCGGCCGATGCCGCTGCAATCCACGCATGGCTGGCTGGCCAGCCACAGGGCCAAGCTTGAGCGGACACCCGGCCTGTCGGGCCGCGCCGCATCGTGACGCCGCCCCCCGGCCGGGCGGCCGGGACCCCGCGAATTCAGCGGCTTGTCCGGGGCGCGCGGGCCGCGCGGGCGCAAGACGGCCCGCGTCGGCCCTGCGGCCACGGTCCGGGCCGGTCTCTGAACCGGAAAACCGCTTGACCTTTGCCCCCCCGTTCTGTTGAACCTGCCCAAACCTCGAACAGGCGGGCGGTGGGTCCAGATGGACGATCAGAACAAGAACCTCATTCTCGCGACGGTGCTTTCCTTCCTCGTGATCCTCGGCTGGGTCACACTCTTCCCGCCGCAGCAGCCCGAAACCCCGCAGGACCAGACGGCGACCGAACAGGCGGCCAGCCCCGCCACCGACGCCACGGCGCCGCCCGCCGCGGCGACCGCGTCCGGCACGGCGACCGCGCCGGAACTTGCCGCCGCCGACAGCGTCACGGCCGAAATCGCCGCCGCCCCGCGGGTGCAGATCGACACCCCCCGGCTGACCGGCTCCATCTCTCTGCTCGGCGGGCGTCTCGATGACCTCAGCCTGAAGGATTACAAGGTCTCGCTCGACGCGAATTCCCCCGATGTCCGGCTTCTGTCGCCGGTCGGCGGCGCGGTCGAGAATGCCGCCCTGCCCTATTACACCGTCTACGGCTGGCAACCCGCCGGTGGCCTCCCGTCCGACGCGGTTCCCGGCGCCCGCACGCTCTGGACGCTTGAGGAAGGCGCGACCCTTTCGCCCGGCAAGCCGGTCAAGCTGCGCTGGGACAATGGCAACGGCCTGATCTTCCACCGCACGATCTCGGTCGACGAAAACTACATGTTCACCCTGCTGCAATCGGTCGAAAACCAGACCGGCGCGGCGGTCCGCCTCGCCCCCTACGGCATGGTCGTGCGCCACGGCATCCCCGAGGCAACCCGCGCCTATGTCCGCCATGAGGGCCTGATCCGCGAAACCGATGGCGAGCTTGGCGACCTGAAATACTCTGCCATCCCGAAGATCGACACCCTTCCGGGCGAAGGCCAGGCGGAAACCAAATCCATCGCCCATGACGGCTGGATCGGCTTTACCGATGCCTACTGGATGACGACGCTGGTGCCGCAGCCCGGCGCGCCCTTCACCTCGGTCGTGAAATACGTCGAAAGCGGCGACATCTATCAGGCCGAAACGCGCCTGCCGGTGCAGGACGTCGCCCCCGGCGCCCGCGTTGACGTTCCCACGATGCTTTTCGCGGGTGCGAAGGAATGGGACGCGATCAAGTATTACCAGAACGACCCCGACTGGATCGACAGCCTGTTCGGCAAGAAGGTCGATCCGAACCGCCCGCAGGTGAAGAACTTCATCGAATCGATCGACTGGGGCTGGTTCTTCATCCTGACCAAGCCGATGTTCCGCGTCCTGCACTGGCTGCATGGTGCGATCGGGAACATGGGCTTCGCGATCATCGCGCTGACCTTCCTCATCAAGCTTCTCGTCTTCCCGCTGGCGCGCAAATCCTACGTCTCGATGGCGAAGATGAAGGAATTGCAGCCCGAGATGGAGAAGCTGAAGGAAAGCGCGGGCGAGGACCGGCAGAAGCTTCAGCAGGGCATGATGGAGCTTTACAAGAAGAACAAGGTCAACCCGGCCTCGGGCTGCCTGCCGATCCTGATCCAGATCCCGATCTTCTTCTCGCTCTATAAGGTCATCTACGTCACGATCGAGCTTTACCATGCCGAATGGATCGGCTGGATTCGTGACCTGTCGGCGCCCGATCCCTCGTCGATCCTGAACCTCTTCGGTCTTCTGCCCTGGGCGACGCCGGAACCGGGCAGCATCTTCTTCATCTTCTCGCTCGGCATCCTGCCCATCCTTCTGGGTATTTCGATGTGGTTCCAGCAAAAGCTGAACCCTGCGCCGACCGATCCGACCCAGCAGATGATCTTTGCCTGGATGCCGTGGATCTTCATGTTCATGCTGGGCAGCTTTGCCTCGGGCCTGGTGCTGTACTGGATCACCAACAACACGATCACCTTCATCCAGCAGTACACCATCATGTCGATGCACGGGAAACGCCCGGACCTGTTCGGCAATATCAAGTCGGGCTTCAAGCGTAACAAACCGGCCGAGAAATGACCGCGCGGCTCGCCTCGATCCAGCGCCATCCGCTGAAATCGCATGGGCGCGAAACGCTTGAGGGGGTCCGGCTGACGCCGGGCTGCGCGCTGCCCTGGGACCGGCACTGGGCGGTCGCGCATGACGCCGCGCGGCTGACCGAGGGCGCCTGGGCGCCGTGCCAGAACTTTTCGCGCGGATCGAAGGCGGCGCGGCTGACGGCGATCTCGGCAAAGCTGGATGAGGGGGCGGCGCAGTTGACGCTGACCCACCCGGATCAGGCCCCCATCACCTTCGCACCCGACGACCCCGACGATGCCGCCCGCTTCATCGACTGGGTGCGCCCGCTTTGCCCGCCCGACCGCGCGCAACCGGCGCGGATCTTTTCGGCGCCCGACGTCGCGATGACCGATACGGACTATCAATCCGTCTCGCTTCTTTCGCTTGCCTCCAATGCCGATCTCTGCGCACGGATGGGTCAGGACCTGTCGCCCCTTCGCTGGCGCGGCAATCTCTGGATCGAGGGGACCGGCCCCTGGGCCGAACGCGGCTGGATCGGGCGTGAGGTGCGGATCGGCGACACCCTGCTGCGTGTCGAGGAAAATATCGTCCGCTGCCTTGCCACGACCGCAAACCCGGCCACCGGCGAACGCGATGCCGACACGCTCGGCGCGCTGAAGACCCTGCACGGCGCGGCGGAATTCGGCGTTTATGCGCGCGTGATCGAGGGCGGCGCGATCAGGACCGGCGATACTGTCGAGGTCCTGCCGTGACCATCCCCTTCCCGCTGGTGGAACCGCCCGACGATGCCACGCGGGAAAAGGGCCGACTGCTTTTTGCCGGGCCGGTCGATTTCGTCAAGGGCGTCGTCGCGATGGAGGGCCTGCCGCCCCCCGACCGGGCCGAGGTTTGTTTTGCGGGTCGCTCCAACGTCGGGAAATCCAGTCTTATCAATGCGCTGACGGGGCGAAAGAACATCGCCCGCGCCTCAAACACGCCGGGACGGACGCAAGAGATCAACTATTTCACCCTCGGTGACGACCACTATCTTGTCGACCTGCCCGGCTATGGCTTTGCCGAGGCGCCGGTGGCCGTCGTCGCGAAATGGCAGCGGCTTTTGAAGGCCTATCTGGCGGGGCGCCAGACCCTTCGCCGCGCTTTCGTCCTGATCGACACGCGCCATGGCATCAAGGCGGTGGATGAAGAGATCCTGACCCTTCTCGACCGCTCTGCCGTCACCTTTCAGGTCGTGATGACCAAGGCAGACAAGGTGAAGGCCGCCGACCGCGAGAAGGTTCTGGCCCAGGTTCGCGCCGCGCTGCAAAAGCACCCCGCCGCCTACCCTGAGATCGTCCTGACCTCTTCCGAGAAGGGCGACGGGATCGAAACCCTGCGCGCGATCGTCGCCGGGATCGGCTGAGCGGCCCTTGGCAGTCCCCGGCAGGCGCGGTAACACTTTGCCTGCCCCGAGGAAACGCCAATGAGAAAACAGAAGATGGACCAGGACTGGATCGCCGCCGCCCGGACGCTTTCGGAAGCATTACCCTATCTGCAACGCTACTCGGGCGCCGTCGTCGTCGTGAAATTCGGCGGCAACGCGATGGGCGACGATGACGCGATGGCAGAGTTTGCCCGTGACATCGTGCTGATGCGGCAGGTCGGCGTGAACCCGGTCGTCGTCCATGGCGGCGGGCCGATGATCAACGAGATGCTTGGCAAGCTCGGCATCGAAAGCCAGTGGGTGCGCGGCAAGCGCGTGACCGACAAGGCCACGGTCGAGGTGGTTGAGATGATCCTCTCGGGCCTCGTCAACAAGCGGATCGTGCAGGCGATCAACGATCAGGGCGGCCGCGCCGTGGGGATCTCCGGCAAGGATGACGACCTGATGGTGTGTGAGGCCGACGACCCCGAACTTGGCTTCGTGGGCCGCCCGGTCGAGATGAACGTGCAGGTGATCCGCGATCTTTACACCGCCGGGATCATCCCCGTCATCGCCCCGGTCGCGACCGGCATGGCCGATAACGAAACCTTCAACGTGAACGGCGACACCGCCGCCGGGGCCATCGCGGGCGCGTTGCAGGCCGACCGGCTGCTGCTTTTGACCGACGTTGCCGGGGTGAAGAACAAGGACGGCGAGGTCCTGACCCAGCTGACGCCCGAGGATGTCCGCGCGATGGTCGAGGACGGCACCATCGCTGGTGGCATGATCCCCAAGACCGAAACCGCGCTGAAGGCAATCGCCGACGGGGTCCGCGCGGTGACGATCGTGGACGGGCGGGTGCCGAACGCGGTGCTGCTTGAGCTGTTCACCGACCACGGCACCGGCAGCCAGATCCGCACCACCGAACCGCGCGTCAAGCCGCGCATCCGGTGACGGCGCTGAGAGCGATTGCCTCCGCCGCCGCCGCGCATCGCCTCGCGGTGTTCGGGGCGTTCCATGCCGAACCCGGCGACAGCCTGCCCGACGGCACCGGCACCCTGCTTCTGTTCGGCCCCGATGAACCCGGCTTCTGGCCGCATCTGACCGCCGAACCGGAATGGCAGGATGGCACGCCCGATCCCGTCGACCGCTGGTCGGCGCGTGTCCTGACCGGGCTTGCGGATCGGTTCGGGGGGCGGGCCTTCTTCCCCTTCGGCGGGCCGCCCTATCACCCGTTCTACGCCTGGGCGCTGCGGTCGGGCCGCGCCTGGCCCTCCCCCGTCGCGCTTCTGGTCCATGACACCGCCGGGCTGATGGTGTCCTATCGCGGGGCCATCGCCCTGACCGACCGGATCGACCTGCCCGCCCCGCCCACGCAATCCCCTTGCGCAAGCTGCACGGACCGACCCTGCCTGACGGCCTGCCCGGCGGGCGCCCTTGGAAATCAGGGCTATGACGTCCCCGCTTGCCACGCCTATCTCGACACGATGCCGGACGGCGATTGCATTTCTTCGGGCTGCGTCACTCGTCGCGCTTGCCCGGTGTCGCAAGGCTATGGCAGGCTGCCGGAACAATCCGCCTATCACATGAGGTTGTTCCACAAATGACGCTTGGCCACCGCCGCCTGATCCTGACCCGCCACGCGAAATCCTCATGGGACGATCCCGATCAGGACGACCACGGCCGCCCGCTGAACGCCCGTGGCCGCCGGGCCGCGCTGGAACTGGGGGAATGGCTGCATTCGCGCGGGTATGAGCCGGACGAGGTGCTGTGTTCCACCGCCGAGCGCACGCGGGAGACCTGGGCGCGCGCCCTTGCCGCACCGCTTGAGGTGACGCCGCGTGTGTCCTATGTCGACAGCCTCTATCACGCCACGCCTGACGTCATGCTGGCGGCGCTGCAAAAGGCCACCGGGGACTGCGTGATGATGATCGGGCATAACCCCGGCATCGGCGAGCTGGCCGCGATGCTGCCCGCGCAGCCGCCGCTCGACCCCGATTTCCGCCGCTTTCCGACCGCGGCGACCCTTGTGGTGGATTTCGAGATCGCGGACTGGCGCGATGCCGCTTTCGGCCGCGCCAGCGTGCTGGACTTCTTCGTCCCCTCCGGGCGCGGCTGACACCGCGCCCGGAGGGCGTCAGTGGCCGAGGATCTGGCTCAGGAACAGCTTCGTGCGTTCGGACTGCGGGTTGTTGAAGAACTCCGTCGGTTCGTTCTGTTCGACGATCTGGCCCTGGTCCATGAAGATGACCCGGTTCGCGACGGCCTGGGCAAAGCCCATTTCATGCGTCACGCACAGCATCGTCATGCCTTCCTCGGCCAGCTCGATCATCGTGTCCAGCACTTCCTTGATCATCTCCGGGTCGAGGGCCGAGGTCGGTTCGTCAAAAAGCATGATCCGTGGCTTCATGCACAAGGACCGCGCGATGGCCACCCGCTGCTGCTGGCCACCCGACAACTGGCCGGGATACTTGTTTGCCTGCTCGGGGATCTTCACCTTTTCAAGGAAGTGCATCGCCGTCGCTTCGGCTTCCTTCTTCGGCACCTTGCGGACCCAGATCGGGGCAAGGGTACAGTTTTCCAGGATCGTCAGATGCGGGAAGAGGTTGAAGTGCTGGAACACCATCCCGACCTCGGATCGCACCTTGTCGATGTTCTTCAGATCGCTCGTCAATTCGATCCCGTCGACGACGATCTTGCCCGACTGATGCTCCTCAAGCCGGTTGATACAGCGGATCAGCGTGGACTTGCCCGACCCTGACGGCCCGGCAATGACGATGCGTTCGCCCCGGTTCACGGTCAGGTCGATGTCGCGCAGGACGTGGAAGGCCCCGTACCACTTGTTCATCTTGACGATCTCGATCGCGATTTCCTCGCTGACCTGCATCTGGCTGCGATTGATTTCGCGGGTTACGGCGTGGGGATCAGCCATGATGGCACTCCTTAACGATGTTCACGCTTCAGCCGGTTTTCGAGGTACATGGAGTACCGCGACATGCTGAAGCAAACGAGGAAGAAGATGGCGCCGACGAAGATGTAAGGCTCCCAGTAGATGCCCTTCCATTCGATCGAGGCGCGCACGGCGTCGGTGATGCCCTTCAGCGGATCGAGAAGCGCCACGAAGACGACCAGCGTGGTGTCCTTGAACAGCCCGATGAAGGAGGAGACGATACCGGGGATCGAGATCTTCAGCGCCTGCGGCATGATGATAAGCCGCTGCGCCTTCCAGTAGTCGAGGCCAAGCGCATCGGCCGCCTCATACTGCCCGCGCGGCAGGGCGGCGAGACCACCCCGGATCACCTCGGCGATATAGGCGGCCGAAAACAGCGTAACCATGATGATGACGCGCAGGATGATGTCGAAATTGGTTCCCGGTGGCAGGAAGTAGTTCAGAAGCAGCGATGCGGTGAAAAGAAGCGTGATCAGCGGCACGCCCCGGATGAACTCGATGAAGCCCACGCAAAGCGCCTTGACCAGCAGCATGTCCGACCGCCGCCCCAGCGCCAGCACGATCCCCATGGGAAGGGAGAAGGCGATGCCGGTCAGGCCGATGACGAAGGCCAGGACGAAGCCACCGAACTGGTCGCTGTCCACCGGCGGCAGCCAGAAGGGTTCGACGCGGGGAAGCGCCCGGCTCAGCAGGTCGATCACGGGCTCGCTGCCGAAATACCACCACAGAACCGGCGCCACGACCGCCGCCGTCACCGCGACGATGTTGCCCGCGATGGGGGCGAGGATGCGGAAGGCAAGCCAGCCGACGACGATCCCGGCCAGCGCCGCGATGGGGGTAAAGATCGACCCGCCCCAAAGCAGCCAGAAGGCAATCCCCGCATAGACGATCGGGAACCAGATCAGGTTATGCGGCCATTTCGTTCCCTGCACCGCCAGAAGCCCCGCAATCGCGGCGACGACCGCAAGGATGCCGACCGGCAGCCATTCGCCGTAGGAGGCCGCCAGCCAGACCACCAACGCGGCCACCACCCCGCCCGCGATCGTCAGGCGGTTGGAAAACTCGGCGAACAGGATTGGCGCCAGGGCCACGAAGAGCAGCAGCAGCGCCAGGATCGGACGCCAGTAGAAGACGTTCGGGTAGAAGCCGAACATGAACTGGCTCCACCTCTCGCGGATCATGGCCCAGCAGGCACCATGCGCGTCCGGCCCCCAGGTCGCGGTGATCGCGGATCGGCACTCGGCCAGCGAATTGGCGTTCCAGACCGAGTGCAGGAACCACGGCAGCCCGAGGTTCACGAGGTAGACGACGATGCCCACACCAAGAATGGTCAGGATCGTGTTCATCGGGCCGGAGAACAGGTTTTCCCGCAGCCACTTGATCGCCCCTGCCTGCGACGCGGGCGGCGACTGCGGTGTCAGCATGGTGTCGCGGACGAAGGCAACGCTTTCGGAATGAAGATCGCTCATCTCAACGCTCCTTCAGCCGGACGGCGTTGTTGTAGACGTTCATCCCCGAGGAAATCAGCAGGCTGAGGACGAGGTAGATCAGCATCATGAGGAGCATGCACTCCAGCTCCCGTCCCGTCTGGTTCAGCGTGATGCCGCCCAGCGTACCGCGCAGGTCCATGTAGCTGACCGCGATGGCGAGAGAGGAGTTCTTCGTCAGGTTCAGGTATTGTGAGATCAGTGGCGGGATGATGACGCGCAGCGCCTGTGGCAGGATCACAAGGTTCATCGTCCGCCCCGGCCGCAGGCCCAGCGCATAGGCGGCCTCGGTCTGCCCCTTTGAAATGGCGAGGATACCGGCCCGCACGATCTCGGCGATAAAGGCGGCGGTATAAAGCGTCAGCCCGATCCAGAGCGCCATGAAGGAGTTCAGGACCAGCACCCCGCCGGTGAAGTTGAACCCGCCCAGCGTCGGCCGCTGCAACGAAAAGCCAAGCGCGACAAGGACGATCAGAAGCGGCCCGAAGAGCGCCAGCAACCGCTTCCACCAGGTGACGGGCCGGACGCCGGTCGCCTCCTGCACCTTTGTCGCGTTATTCCCGATGGCGCGGAAGACAAGAACGCCGAAGACGATCGAGGCCAGCACCAGAAGCGTGTCGATGCTGATCGGCAGGAAACCGAGGTGAATCTCACCCAGCGACCGGGAATAGACGATCTTGGGAATGAAGGTTCCGCGATTGGTGATGGCGACGCTGTCGAACAGCAGCATCGAGGCGGCCGGTTCCTGCCCCTCGGCGATCATCTGGTCGGTAACCTTGAAATCGCGCGGCTGCGGCGTCACCTCGGTGAAGATCGCGAAGGTGACGAGGATCCACAGAAGGACGGGGACGTTGCGGAAAATCTCGACATAGATCGTCATCAGCCGCGCCACCAGCCAGTTCGACGACAGCCGCAGAACCCCGACCACGACGCCGATGATCGTCGCCGCCACGCAGCCAAGGAAAGCCACCAGAAGCGTGTTCACCAGCCCGACGAGCATCGCGCGGAAATGCGTGTCGTCGTTCGTATAGGGTATCAGCGTCTGGTTGATGTCATAGCCGGCACGGTACCAGAGGAAGGAAAAGCTCAGGTCCTTGCCACGTTCCGCGAGGTTCGTGAACAGGTTGTTCAGAAGCCAGGCGGCCCCCGCCATGAACAGGAAAAGTACGACGATCTGGATGGTGACCGACCGATACCGCGTATCGTAAATCAGCATCCCCAGCCGAAAGTTAGCCTTCGGCGTATCCGCGAAAGTTGCCATTCTGTATCCCCGTTGCCCAAAGCCTGTCTGCGATCACGTCGCTGGGGTCTTGCTGCCCCGTCGGCTTCTGGATGTCCTGATAGGAGAAGGGGCGCGCCGGGCCTGTCCCCGACGCGCCCCCGGTCGTCTTAGCGGAACGGCGGCGAGTAGAGCAGGCCGCCCTGCGTCCACTGCGCGTTCAGGCCGCGGGCGAGGCCGATCGGCGTCGATTCACCGATGGTCGCGGCGAAGATCTCGCCATAGTTGCCCGACGCGGAAACCGCGCGCTTGGCCCAGTCCTTGTCGAGACCGATCATCGCGCCGAGGTCGCCCTCATTGCCAAGCATCCGGTTGATTTCCGGGTTGTCGGTGCCTTTCGACAGCTCTTCGACATTGGCCGAGGTCACGCCGTATTCTTCCGCCGCAACCAGCGCGTTCAGCACCCAGCGGTTGATGTCGGCCCATTGATCGTCACCCTGACGCACCAGCGGCCCAAGCGGCTCTTTCGAGATGATCTCGGGCAGGATGATGTAGTCGTCCGGGCTGGCAAAGGCCGCGCGCGTCGCGGCAAGGCCCGAAGCGTCGGTCGTATAGGCGTCGCAGGCCCCGGCGAGGAATTGCTGTTCGCCTTCCGCGTTGGTCTGGATGGCCACCGGCTGATAGCTCATGTTGTTGACCTTGAAGAAGTCGGCCAGGTTCAGCTCGGTCGTGGTGCCGGTCTGGATGCAGACCGTGGCGCCATCGAGCTCCTTCGCCGAGGTCACGCCGAGGTCCTTCTTCACCATGAAGCCCTGACCGTCGTAGTAGTTCACGCCGGTGAAGGTGAAGGCAAGGTCGGTATCGCGCGAGAAGGTCCAGGTGGTGTTCCGGGCCAGCACGTCGATCTCGCCCGAGGCGAGCGCGGTAAAGCGGGTTTCGCTGGTGGTCGGGACATACTTGATCTTCGTGGCGTCGCCCAGCACGGCGGCAGCGACCGCCTTGCAGATCGCGACGTCAAAGCCCTGCCAGTTGCCGTTCGCATCCGGCGCGGCAAAGCCCACAAGGCCGGTGTTCACGCCACAGTTCAGTTCCCCGCGCGCCTTGACGTCGTCGAGCGTCGCAGCCGATGCATAGCCCGCGAGAAGGGCCGTGGCCGCAAGCGTCCCGAGAAATACGGATTTCTTCATGCTTACCTCTTCCTGAGTTGCCGCCCCTCTTTCGGGGCAGATGAGATCGGTCAGGTGGTCCTGACGCAGATGTTAGGGTTATCCCCAGTGGCGGCCAGTAAGGACCGTCCCACTCCACACGTCAAGGGACCTTTGCCCGGTCCGCCCCGGATTCTGGCACCAACGGCGGTCCGTCCGTGCCGGGGCGGCGCATGGACGTAACGTCAAGCGCTCTGATCGTGCAGCAAGGTCCAGAATCGATGCGCATGAAGGAAATCGCGCTTCTTCACCGACGCCAGGGCCGCAGCTTCCTCATCAACGCCCCACAGCTCCGCCTGCCAGTCCTCATCGACCCGCGACAGGGACCAAAGCGCCTCGGGGTCGCTCCCCGGCTCCGTCGCGTTCAGCCCGATCACCAGCGACCCCGACAGCGCCACAAGGTCATGCAGCGCCGTCAGCTCGAAGGGCGACAGCGCCGTCACGGCGCGCGACAGGGCTGCAACGCTCTCGGCCGGCTGGACGACCGGCACGATGCCGCGCGTCACGGTCAGCCGCGCCCCGAACCGCCGCACGGCCCAGTCGACCAGCGGGTCCCAGGCCGCCGCCTGCCGGGCGGTCAGTTCTTCGGGCGTCTCGGCCCGGTAGCAGATCAGGTCGGTTCCGCCATAATCGGAAATCAGCCCGGCCACCTCGGCGAATTGCGTCGCGACCTTGTCGATCGCCGCATTGGCCGATCGCGTGACCGGCATCTGGCGCGGATCGACCTTTTCGCCCACCGCGCGCCATTCGTCCGCCACCGCTTTCGCCACCGCCACCGTCGGCAGAATCAGCGGCCGCTTGGCGGGCGTCATCAGCGGCCGCGCGTCAAGGCGCACGCGGTGGCCGCCCTCCGCCGCCTCAACCGAGACCTCTTTCCAGAACCGCCGCGCCGCCCATCCGGTCATATCGCCCCCCACAGGTCGTCCAGAAGCGGCGCGATCTCTGCCACCCGCGTCGCGGTCCGGTCGGGGCCGGTGGCGGCCAACGCCCCTGCCCCGTGATAGCCCCATGTCACGGCCAGCGTCCGCACCCCCGCGGCCCGGCCCATGTCCATGTCATAGGTCGTGTCGCCGATCATCACCGTCGCCTCCGGCGCCGCCCCGGCCTCGGCTATCGCGGCCAGAAGCATAGCGGGATGCGGCTTGGACGGGTGATCGTCGGCCACCTGCCGGGTGAGGAAATGCCCGGCGATGCCATGCCCGGCGAGAAGGTGATCAAGCCCCCGGCGCGACTTGCCCGTCGCAATGCCAAGGATCACGTCCCCGCGCCCCGCCAGCCCGTCGATCAGCGCGGGGATGCCGTCGTAAAGTGGCGCCAGTTCGGCGATACGCGCGGCGGTGTAGGCGGATTTGTAGGCCGCGACCAGCCGGTCCTGAACGCCCCTGTCGAGATCGGGAACCAGCCGCGCGACCGCGACCGGCAAGGACAGCCCGACGATGGACAGCACAGTTTCACGCGGTGGCACCATCACCCCCTCGGCCCCGAAAGCCGCCGCCATCGCGGACAGGATATGCCCTTGACTGTCGCAAAGCGTCCCGTCCACGTCGAAGACGGCGAGCTTCAACCCGCTCATTCCGACGTCTCGTCGAACGGGTCGGCCGTCGCCTCGCCCTCGGACCAGCCGACGGTCTTCCAGGTCCGCAGCATGTGGTCGGGCAAGGGCGCGGTCAGCGTGATGCGCTTGCCGGTGATCGGGTGATCGAAGGCGATGGAGCGGGCGTGGAGGTGCAGCTTGCGGCTGATCTCCCCGCCCAATTGCGCCCCCCAGCCGTCGCCAAGGTTTTCCTGACCGGAACCGCCATATTTGCCGTCGCCCACGATCGGGTGGCCGATTTCGGCCATATGGGCGCGCAGCTGATGGGTCCGCCCCGTGACCGGCACCAGCGCCACCCAGGCGGCACGGGTGCCGAGCGCGTCGATGACGGCGTAATCGGTCGTCGCCCGTTTCGCGCCCTCGGTCTCATTCACCTTGGACGGATGGATGGCGATCATCTTCTCGCCCTCCCCCCCACGCCCGTGGCCCGGCGCCTTCACAAGGCCGAAGCGGATCGTGCCCATCTTCGGATTGGGCAGACCGGCGACGGCGGCCCAGTAGATCTTGCGCGTGGTGCGGGCGCGGAACGCCTCGGACAGCGCCCGTGCGATGCGGTCGGTGCGGGCCAGCAGCAGAACGCCCGAAGTGTCCTTGTCAAGCCGGTGGACCAGCTTCGGCCGGTCCTTGTAGCCGAACAGCAGCGCCCCGGTCAGGCCGTCCACATGCCGGTTGCCCTGCCCTGACCCGCCCTGTGACGGCAGGCCCGGCGGCTTGTTCAGCGCGATGATATGGTCGTCCTTCCACAGCACCGCCGCCTGGATCATCCGCGCGTCATCATCCGCGATACTCACCTCGCGCTTCGTCGCGGGGGCGTCGGATTTCGGCAGGGGCGGCACCCGGACCTGCGCCCCCGGCCCGATCCGGGTAGAGGCCTTGACCCGCCCGCCATCGACGCGGATCTGCCCGGTGCGGCACATCTTTTCGATCGCGCCCTGGGTGATCTGGGGAAAGCGCTTCTTCAGCCAGCGGTCGAGACGGCTTTCGCCCTCGGCCTCGGCCACGGTCAGGGTACGCACGCCGCTCATGCCAGGACCGCCCGCATCAGCGCGACGCCTGCAATCAGCGCGAGGATCGACACCAGAACCGAAAGACCGACATAAAGCCCGGCAAGGTCATAGCGCCCCTCTGTCATCAGCCGCCAGGTTTCGAGCGAGAAGGAGGAAAAGGTGGTGAACCCGCCAAGGATGCCGGTCGCAAGGAAGGCGTTCCAGTGGGTCAGCCCCTTCTGGCCCAGGAACACGACCAGCGCGCCCATCACGAAAGACCCGACGATGTTCACGGTGATGACGCCCAGCGGGAAGACGGGGCTGCCGAACTGGCGCATGACCGCGACCCCGGCAAGATAGCGGGCCGAGGCGCCGAGCGCGCCGCCGAGGGCGACCTGGAAAAGCGTCTGGATCATTGCGCCTTCCTCTGACGCGGCGCGCGGGAAGTCAACCGGGCAAGGGGGCTGTCCGCCCCCTCCGACCATTGCGGGCCGTCCACCCCCGAAGGTATTTCCGGCAAGATGAAAGGATCAGCGGTTCCGCTCCGCGCGGAGTTTGGCGAACCAGTCGACGCGCTTTTTCAGCTCGCGCTCATAGCCACGCTCGACCGGCTGGTAGAGAACCGGGCGCTTCACGCTGTCGGGGAAATAGTTCTGGCCGGAAAAGCCGTCCTCGGCATCGTGGTCATAGGCATAGCCCGCGCCATAGCCCTGATCCTTCATCATCCGCGTCGGCGCGTTGAGGATATGCTTTGGCGGCGGCTCTGACCCGGTCTTGCGGGCAAGATCGCGGGCGGCCTTGTAGGCGACATAGCCCGCGTTCGATTTGGGCGCGAGGGCGAGGTAGGCGACCGCCTGCGCCAGCGCCAGTTCCCCTTCCGGGCTGCCGAGGCGTTCATAGGTTTCCCAGGCATGCAGGCAGAGGGTCTGCGCCTGCGGATCGGCAAGGCCGATATCCTCCACCGCCATCCGGGTCAGGCGGCGGGCAAGGAAGCGCGGGTCCTCACCGCCTTCAAGCATCCGTGCATACCAGTAAAGCGCCGCATCCGGGTCCGACCCCCGCACCGATTTGTGCAACGCGGAGATGAGGTTGTAATGCTCCTCACCCGACTTGTCGTATTTCGCCGCCCGCCGCATCAGGCGTTTGGCCAGCACCTCCGCCTCAATCGGTTCTTTCAGCTTCCAGGCCGTCACCTGCTCGATAAGGTTGAGAAGCGCGCGGCCGTCGCCATCGGCCATCTCCAGGAGCGCCTCGCGCGCCGGTCCTTTCAACGGCAGCGCGGCGCCGAGTTCCTTTTCCGCCCGCTGCGCCAGCCGCTCCAGATCAGCAAGCGACAAGCGTTCCAACACGATGACCTGCGACCGGCTGAGAAGCGCCGCGTTGAGTTCGAAGGACGGGTTTTCGGTCGTGGCACCGACCAGAAGGATCGTCCCGTCCTCCATATGAGGCAGGAAGCCGTCCTGCTGCGCCTTGTTGAAGCGGTGGATCTCATCCACGAACAGCAGCGTGCCGCGGCCCTGCCGGTGGCGCAGCTTCGCCGCTTCGAACACTTTCCGAAGCTCCGGGACGCCGGTGAAGATGGCGCTGATCTGGACGAAGGCAAGGTCGGTCGCATCGGCCAGAAGCCGCGCGATGGTGGTCTTGCCCACACCGGGCGGCCCCCAGAGGATCAGCGACGACAGGCTTCCCGACGCAACCATCGCGCCGAGCGGACCCTCGGCCGACAGCACCTTGTCCTGGCCGATCACATCCGAAAGCGCGGCCGGGCGCAGCCGGTCGGCCAGCGGCCGGTGGCCGCTGTTTCGTGTCTCGGGTGCGCCGGGGGCAAGATCGAACAGATCAGACATGCCCCCGACCTTACATTTGCCGGAGCCGAACAGGAAGGTGGCGTATCCGTGCCACGCGTTTCACCCGCGCCTAGTGAAGGTTGGACGCGAAGTTCATCGAGACCACCTGGTTCTCGATCCCGTCGATCAGCATGACCGGCCCCATCGCCTTCATGTCGACATTCACCCGCTTGGCCCAGCGCGGCCAGTTCGCGGCCAGCAGGGTCAGGCAACTGGTCGCGCCCAGCGCCCGCGACGCCCGGCCAATCTCGGCGATCAGCGTGGCATGAACCCTGCGGCGGATCCCGGCCGGAACGTTATGCGCAACGAAGAGGCGCGAGCTTTCCCAGACCTGATCCGAGACCGGCGCCTGTTCGTAAAGCAGGTCCGACGGGATGGTATCCAGAAGCCCCCGCTGGGCATCGCGAATCATGTAGGAATAGACGCCGCACCGCGCGGTCGTCGGCGTCAGCCGATTGCCGGCAAGGACCTGGCCGAATTCGTCATGCACAACCACCCAACGGCTCGCCGGCGTGTCGTACTGGTCATATTCCATGCCCAGCGCTTCGGGCAGGTCCCACTTGTTGTGGACGATGAAAAGCTCTCTCCGAGCGCGCAGCATATTCGCGAAAAGCTCCCCATGGTTGTGGAGATTCTCGAAAGATAGGGTCGTTGTCTGCATTACAGCCTCCTGCAGGTTGGTCGGTAGGTAATTCCCCAGCGGAGGCGGCCCGTCAGAGCAATCTGTAGTCCTTTGCCCTCTGGATAGCTTCGGCAGTCGTACGGGCCATCAGTCTCTGACGTGCAGAATTCAGTCTGGCTTTGAGTGCGCTCTCCGATATCCCCAGTTTAGCGGCCGCAGCCGCGTGCCGGTCGCCGCCCGCGATACATTTCAGCGCTTCGATCTGCGCAACGGTCAACTCATCAGGGGGCTGGGTGACATCGTGCAGGTTATGCACGATCTCGGTCGCCTTGGCGATTTCGTCGTCCGTGAATTCTCTATCCTCACGCGCGGCACTCGCAATGGTGCGGGAACTGATGGGGCCATAGGACACAGTCATCCCGTATTTAAGGCCGTATTCCGCACATTCGATGAAAAGTCCGAAGGGGTCGGGAAGTTTCGGATCACTCCACCGGATCGACCCGGTCTGGCTGAAGCCCCAAGCCGTCATGGGGTCGCGCAGCACATAGCCGTTGTTCGTGTAGTGGTCGATCCACTTCTGGTCATAGGTCTGAAACGTCAGCAAGGGCGACGTAAACCGGATATGCAACCCAACAAAGTACCCACGCGGAGCGATTGCGCCGAGCTCATGCAGTCTGCGATCTATGCCTATCTGATTGGACATGGCTTTTTAGACAAGTTGCGCCGGGTATCGTCAACTTTAAATTGAACCCGGAAGTTTCGATAAGAGGTCTGTGCTTTGCGTACCATCAATCCCGGCCTGTTTGCCCGGCTCATGCGGCTTCCCGAAGCCGCACGGACGGACTTGCTTGAATTTCTCGGCGCGACGCCCATCGGCGACGCCCAGCTTTCCGCTGTGATCGACAGCGTGACCGAACGTCTGACGCGCGAGCGCGCCCAGTTTCGCGCCGAAGCGAGTTAATATCTTCTCTCTTCCTGCCCCCTGTCCGGGGTAGCAATATGGAAAAACCCCGCCATCATTCTGGCGGGGTTTCCATTTCGGGTATCTGACTTAGGTCAAATCAGGACTCGGCGGCCTCTTCGGCCTCAAGCCGCGCGATGTCGGCAGCACCCTTCGCGGCCGGATCGCGGTCCACCAGTTCGATGATCGCCATCGGCGCCATGTCGCCATAGCGGAAACCGGCTTTCAGAATGCGGACATAGCCGCCCTGACGGTCCTTGTAGCGCGCGCCCAGCACATCCATCAGCTTGGCGACATGCTTGTCCTGCTTCAGCTGCGCCGCGGCCTGGCGGCGGGCATGCAGGTCACCGCGCTTGGCCAGCGTGATGAGCTTTTCGACGATCGGACGCAGTTCCTTCGCCTTCGGAAGGGTCGTCTTGATCTGTTCATGTTCGATGAGCGAACCGGCCATGTTGGCCCAGAGCGCCTTGCGGTGCTCATGTGTACGGTTCAGACGGCGGTAGCCGCGAGCGTGACGCATTTTGATCTCCTATCGCGTTTTGCTTTGTGTTGCGGCCCGTGCGTTGCGTGCCGCGTCGTTGGGGCGGAATTGCCCAGGGTGTCCCCGCCTGCGCGGGCATTTTGCGTAGGATGGGCAATAGTGCCCATCCTACAAGGCATCAGAACTGGTCTTCGAAGCGCTTCGCCAGATCCTCGATGTTCTCCGGCGGCCAGTCCTCGACATCCATGCCAAGGTGCAGGCCCATGCCGGACAGCACTTCCTTGATCTCGTTCAGCGACTTGCGGCCGAAGTTCGGGGTGCGCAGCATCTCGGCTTCGGTCTTCTGGATCAGGTCGCCGATATAGACGATGTTGTCGTTCTTCAGGCAGTTGGCAGACCGCACCGAAAGCTCCAGCTCGTCGACCTTCTTCAGCAGCAGCGGGTTGAATTCCAGACCCTCGTCCTCGGCGCCCTTGGTGGCCGATTCCGGCTCTTCGAAGTTCACGAAGATGCCAAGCTGGTCCTGAAGGATGCGGGCGGCATAGGCCACCGCGTCTTCCGGGCTGAGCGAGCCGTCGGTCTCGATCTTCATCGTCAGCTTGTCGTAGTCGAGGACCTGCCCCTCACGGGTGGGCTGGACTTCGTAGCTGACGCGCTTGACCGGCGAATAGATCGCGTCGATCGGGATCAGGCCGATGGGCGCATCCTCGGGGCGGTTCTTGTCGGCCGCGACATAGCCCTTGCCGTTCTCGACGGTCAGTTCCATGAAGAGGTCCGCGCCATCGTCAAGGTGACAGATGACGTGGTCCTTGTTCAGGATCTCGATCCCGTTGGATTCCGAGATGTCGCCAGCGGTAACGACGCCCGGCCCCTTGGACGAGATCGACAGGCGCTTCGGCCCTTCGACATCCATCTTCAGCCGCACGCCCTTGAGGTTCAGGACGATGTCGGTGACATCCTCGCGCACACCGGCGACCGAGGAAAACTCGTGCAGGACGTTGTCGATCTGCACGCTTGTGATGGCCGCACCCTGAAGCGAGGACATCAGCACACGGCGCAGCGCGTTGCCGAGGGTCAGACCAAAGCCGCGCTCAAGCGGTTCGGCGATCAGCGTGGCCTGACGCTGCGGGTCGTTGCCCGGCTTCACGTCAAGTTGCTGCGGCTTGATGAGCTCTGCCCAATTCTTGTGGATCATGCGATCTGCCTCCATACCTGTTCCCGGCCCATGTCCAGTTTCCGGGAACGCCCGAGGAAAAAAGCGAAAGCAGTCCGGGCCGCGCAACGCGCACGGCCCGGACTGCGGTCATATAATCAGACGCGGCGGCGCTTCGGCGGCCGGCAACCGTTATGCGCGATCGGCGTCACGTCGCGGATCGACGTGATGTTGAAGCCCGCGGCAGCAAGGCCGCGCAGCGCCGATTCACGGCCCGAACCGGGGCCTTGCACTTCGACTTCCAGCGTCTTCACGCCGTGTTCCTGCGCCTTGCGCGCGACATCCTCGGCAGCCATCTGGGCGGCATAGGGCGTCGACTTGCGCGAGCCCTTGAAGCCCATCGTGCCGGCCGAAGACCAGGCGATGGCGTTGCCCTGAACGTCGGAGATCAGGATCTTGGTGTTGTTGAAGGAGGAATTCACATGCGCCACACCCGCGGCGATGTTCTTCCGTTCCTTGCGCTTCATGCGAACCTTATCGCGTGCCATTGTCCTGCGCTCCCCTTACTTCTTCTTGCCAGCGATGGCTTTCGCCGGGCCCTTGCGGGTGCGGGCGTTGGTGTGGGTGCGCTGACCGCGAACCGGCAGGTTGCGGCGGTGGCGCAGGCCACGGTAGCAACCAAGGTCCATCAGGCGCTTGATGTTCATCTGCACTTCACGGCGAAGGTCGCCTTCAACCGTATAGTTCGCGTCGATGTGTTCGCGGATGGCGAGCACTTCGGCGTCGGAAAGTTCGTTCACCCGGCGGGTCGGTTCGATGTTGACCGCTTCACAGATCTTGTGGGCGATGTCGTTCCCGATGCCGTGGATGTACTGAAGGGCGATGGGGACGCGTTTCCCCGTCGGAATGTTGACGCCAGCAATACGTGCCACGCGTTCTGTCCTTTCGTTGCGGTTCCGTAGCGCCGGAACCTTTTTTCACAACTGTGGCCCGAGGGGTCGTAGACCTTCGGGCCGGCTTGTCCGCTCTGATTCGCTTTGGGAAATGATCGGCAAATCAAGACGATTCTCTTGCGAGACGCCGTGACCTAGTGGGTTTCCCCAACAAGGTCAAGACACCCCTCAGCGATCCAGCACCCCGGCAATGGATTTCGCGACGTCACCGATTTCGCCAAGGCCATCGACCGCCGTCAGCTTGCCCGCGTGGTAATAATACCCGATCAGCGGCGAAGTCTTCTTGTAATATTCCATCAGCCGCTGTTTCAGGCTGTCCTCATTGTCGTCGGAGCGGCGCGTGAACTCCGTCCCGCCGCAGACCGTACATTTGCCGTCGGCCGGGATCGGCTTGGTCACATCGTTATAGACCTCACCGCAAGTCCCGCAGGTCGACCGCGCGGTGATACGCGCGACCAGCGCCGCGTCGTCCACCCGCATCTCGATCACGGCATCAAGGCTTTGCCCCATGCGGGCCAGCAGGTCGCCCAGCGCATCGGCCTGCGCCAGCGTCCGCGGAAAGCCGTCGAAGATAAAGCCCGAACCGCCCCCGGCCAGCTTTTCCTCGATCAGGCCGATCACGATCTCATCCGTGACAAGCTGCCCCGCCGCCATGACGGCAGAAACCTTCTTGCCCATCTCGGTACCGGACGCCATCGCCGCGCGCAGCATGTCGCCGGTCGAAAGCTGCACCAGGCCACGTCCCTCGACCAGAATACGCGCCTGCGTCCCCTTCCCCGCCCCCGGCGGGCCAAGCAGAATAAGATTGACCATCGACTGTCCCCCTGTCTGGTGGCCGGATCAGCGGCGGGCGGGCGCCTTGCGGGCGCCGCCGCGCTTCTTGCCGCGCAGCTGGGACTTTTCGATCAGCCCCTCATACTGATGCGCAAGCAGATGCGACTGGATCTGGTTGATCGTGTCCATCGTCACCGACACCACGATCAAGACCGAGGTGCCGCCGAAATAGAACGGGATCGCCAGCTGCGAACGCATGATTTCCGGCAGAAGGCAGACGGCGGCCAGATAGCCGGAGCCGATGACAAGGATGCGGGCCACGACATAATCGAGGTAATCGACCGTCTTCGCGCCGGGGCGAATGCCCGGAATGAAGCCGCCCTGGTTCTTCAGGTTGTCGGCCACGTCGTCGGACTTGAACGCCACGTTCGCGGTGTAAAAGTAGGAAAAGAAGACGATCATGGCCGCGAAGAACAGCAGGTAAAGCGGCTGGCCGGGGCCGAAATAGGCCAGGATGCGCGACATGATCGGCCCGGTCTGGTTGCCCGAGAAGGTGGCGATCGTGGTCGGCAGAAGCAGCAGGGATGAGGCGAAGATCGCCGGAATGACGCCCGCCGGGTTGACCTTGATCGGCAGATGGCTGGATGAGCCATCATAGATTTTCATGCCGACCTGTCGGCGCGGATACTGGATATGGATCTTTCGCAGCGCCCGCTCCATGAACACCACAAAGGCGATGACGGCGATGATCATCACCATGACGCCGATGATGACAGAGGCATGGATGCTACCGATCCGGCCCTGCTCCAGAAACCGCGCCAGCGCGCCCGGAACCTCGGCGATGATGCCGACGAAGATGATGAGAGAGGTGCCGTTCCCGATCCCGCGCGCGGTGATCTGCTCGCCCAGCCACATCAGGAACATGGTGCCGCCGACCAGCGTGATGACGGTCGAGGCGATGAAGAAGAAGCCCGGATCATGCGCCAGATCGCCCGCCTCGATCGACTTGGCCAGACCGAAGGCCTGGAAGGTCGCGAGCGCCACAGTGGCGTAGCGGGTGTACTGGTTGATCTTCTTGCGCCCCTGCTCGCCCTCTTTCTTCATCTGCTCAAGCGCAGGCACCATGGCGGTGAGAAGCTGAACGATGATCGAGGCCGAGATATAGGGCATGATGCCCAGCGCGAAGACCCCCATCCGGCCCAACGCGCCGCCGGTGAACATCTGAAGCATCCCGGTGATGCCCTGACCGGCATCGTCCATGAACTTGCGCAGCGCGTCGGCGTCGATGCCAGGCACCGGGATATAGGTGCCAAGGCGATAGACGATCAGCAGACCGAGGGTGAAGAAGATGCGTTGGCGCAGGTCGGTGGCCTTGCCAAGGGCGCCCCAGCTGAGGTTCGCCGCCATTTGCTCTGCAGCAGATGCCATTCCAAGTCTCTTTCATGGGCAACGCCGCCGAACCGTTTTCCGGTCGGCGGCGTTGGAAAACTCTGGGTCTATGTAAGCGGCGCGATCACCGCCCACAACACCTTATTCAGCCGCCGACGCAGTCGTGACAGTCAGCGCGCCGCCCGCTTTTTCCACCGCAGCGACCGCCGCCTTGGAAGCGCCGGTGACGGAAAGCTTCAGCTTCGCTTTGATCTCACCCTTCGCCAGAACGCGCACACCGTCAAGCTTGCGGCGCACGACGCCGGACGCGACCAGCAGGTCTTCGGTGATCTCGGCCTTGGCGTCCAGCTTGCCCGCGTCGACGAAAGCCTGAAGCTGACCCAGGTTCACGACGGCGAATTTCTTGGCGTTCGGCTTGTTGAAGCCGCGCTTCGGCAGGCGCCGGTAAAGCGGCATCTGGCCGCCTTCGTAACCGCCGATGGCCACGCCCGAACGGGATTTCTGGCCCTTGATACCGCGGCCCGCGGTCTTGCCCTTGCCCGAACCCGGACCGCGCGCAACGCGCTTGGATTTCTTGGCGGCACCGGGATTGTCCCGGAGTTCATTCAGTTTCATGTCGCTCTCTCCTGGCCGGAAAAGCCCCGCCAGCGACGGATGGGACCACACGGCATTTCTTGATTTTCAGACTCGGGCCCCTTGGGGCCACCGGGGGCGTATAGTCGCATTGCCCTTGGCGATCAAGCCCGATGGCAGGGCGTGGCTACGCCGGAAACAGAAGGGCCGCAACCCTGCGGCTGCGGCCCCCTCAACGGGTCATGTCACCCGATATCTCAGTCCTTCTTGTGATCCGTCTCGCGCAGGTAATCGGTCCAGTACGGGGCCGGTTCGCCAGGAAGGGCCGACGAAAAGACGCGGCCGATGCTGAAGACTGCGCGGACGAATTCGCTGAGCAGGCCGTTACGACGCTGTGCTGCAAGCATTTTTCATCCCTCAGGCATGGTTTCGTTTGCCCGAGGAGATATGCCCCTCACCTCATCGTGACCACCCACGTTTCGACAGCCCCGCCTTGCACCCGGCGCATGGATGATCCTACGCCGGATGCAAGGCTGATCCCGTCAGGCGCCTTTCGGCCAGACGAATTCGGGCCGCAGCCCTTCATAGACCGGGCGCCCGTCGCTGGGTTTCGGATAACCCTTCGTGTCGTCGTAGAAGGCGTGGTAGCTGGCCTGCGGAAAATGCGCGTCGTCATAGCCCATGATGTTCGGCACCGCGACGCGGATGCGCTTTTGCTTGTCGTCCAGCAGGATCGCCGCCCCGCAATCGGTGCAGGTGCAAAGCTCAAGCGGCCCGTCGGGGTTGTTGGCGTTGAAGGGCTGGCGCGCGAGTTTCTCGGGGTGATCGACCTTGAGGTCACCCCAGTTGAAGAAGGCCACATGCGTGGTCTGCTGGCCGGTCACCGCCTTGCAGACATTGCAGTGGCAGACATGGTTGTCGATCGGTTCCGCGGCCGCGCGGGTATGAACATGGGCGCAACCGCCCTGATAATCGGACATGGGTTTCCTCCCTTCCATGACGGTCACGGGACGCCCGCACCCTTGGGCGCGACGGTGCCGTGACGGGGGCAGCCTATCACGAACGGCACCCGCTCTGGCGCAGGATCGCGACATTGCGACGTTTATCGCGACCTTGTGACGGGTGGCGCGGTGCGGACTGGCGGTATTCCCGACCTGCGTCCGGCGCCGCACTGGGGTAATCTGGACCCATTGATGCAAGGCATTTCGAAGGGTCCGAAGGGAAACCGGGCGGGGCCGTATTTCAAAGCATCGTCCCCGCCCGTTACACGACATCTCACAGCCCCGACAGCGGCCTGAAACACCGATGGCATGGAGGTGCATGGCCCCTATCTCTTGCCTGACGCGAAGGAGAACGCCATGACACGCCCGCCGCCGCAAACACCCGATCCGCAAGAGAAAAAGCGCCCCCTGCGGCCGGTTCCGCCAAGCCGCGACTGGGTGTTCGACGACTGGGCCGCGATCTGACCCCGGCAAAAGGGAAAGGGCGCGTGCCCCCGGCCCGCGCCCTTCATGGTTTCCGGCTGGCGCCGGTTTGCGCCTGGCTCAGACCAGCGTCGCCTGACCGCCAAGCCGCGCGCGGCTTGACACAAACGCGCAAGGCAGCGCGCGGCGGGTGGCGGCGGGACGGGACGGCTGGAAGATATTGCGGTTCCCGGACGAGATGTGGTTCAGGGCGTTGGTACGGCCAATGCGGGCTTTTTCGACGAGATCGGTCATGTTTCGGGGCCTCCGGTTGGGGTGAAAGATGTCGGAATTACGGCCACACTCGCTACCTGAGACCAGTTTCCCCCTCAGAATTGTCCGAAAAAAGGCGCATTTGGTTCAGAAATCCGCCACAAATGCGCCAAATTTAAGACAACCCATGGTTGAAATTGACGATACGGGGGTGGATTGGGCGGATCGTTGCCGATCTGGAAAAAATCGCTTCCACGCGACCAAAATGCAACCATAGGGTGATTCTCTTAAGAATCCGTGAACGCGCGCCCTACCCGTCCACCAACCCTGCCAGCACCTTCGCATAGGCCCCCGCAATCCGGTCGCGGTCGCGGTGACGCCCGCCGCTGACAACCCGCGCACCGCCGACCCAGACCTGATCGACCGCGACGTCAGCGCCAAAGATCCAGCGATCGAGGATACGGTCGCCCCCGGCCCGCAGGCCGACAGTGTCGCGCAGGACCACCAGATCGGCCGACGCCCCCGCCGCCAGCTCCGGCGCGGGCGCGCCAAGGGCCTGCGCCCCCCCGGACAGCGCCCCCCGCAGCAACGCACCGCCCGTGGAACCTGACCCCTCGGCCAGCACATTGCGCCCGCGAGAGAACAGGCGCTGGCCGTATTCGAGGATCTTCAACTCCTCGCGCAGCGAAATCTCCACATTGCTGTCACTGCCAACGCCGAAGCACCCGCCATCGGTCAGGAAATCGCGCGCGGGGAACAGGCCATCGCCCAGATTGGCCTCTGTCACCGGGCAAAGCCCCGCGACGGCGCCGGAGGCGGCGATCCCCCGGCGCTCCGCATCCGTCAGGTGGGTCGCGTGGATCAGACACCAGCGCGCGTCGATGCCGATCCGGTTCAGCAGCACCTCGACCGGGCGAAGGCCGGAATGCGCGACGCTGTCCTCGACCTCGCGCATCTGTTCGGCGACGTGGATATGGACCGGACAACCGGGATGGGCGGCGACGAGGGCGCGCACCTCCTCTTCCGTCGCGGCACGCAGCGAATGGGGCGCGATGCCCAGCCGGTCAAGGGGCCGCGTCATGGCGGCGCAAAGCCGTTCGGTCAGGCGCAGGAAGGCGTCGAGGTCATGGATAAACCGCCGCTGCCCGTCGCCCGGCGCGGCACCGCCAAAGTCGGAATGCGCATAGAAGACCGGCAGATGGGTCAGCGCGATCCCGGCCCCCTCGGCCGCGGCGAGGATGCGCAGCGACATCTCCGCCGGGTCCGCATAGGGCCGCCCGTCGCGGTCGTGGTGAAGGTAGTGGAACTCCCCCACGCGGGTGAACCCGGCCTCAAGCATCTCCACATAGGCCATCTCGGCCACGGCCTGCATCTGATCGGGGTCAAGGTCCAGGGCGAAGCGATACATCAGATCGCGCCAGGTCCAGAAACTGTCGGCCGTCGGCCCGCGCCGTTCGGTCAGGCCCGCCATCGCGCGCTGAAAGGCGTGGCTGTGCAGGTTCGCGATGCCGGGGATCACCGCGCCGACCGCGATATCGCCGGCCTGACGGGCCGCCCCCGCCTCGACCGCCGCAATGACACCACCCGCCAGCCCCAGACGCACATCCCGCGCCCAGCCCTTTGGCAAAAGCGCCTGTTCGGCAAACAGCATCGTCTCCATCGGCAGGGCTCCCTTCCCGAGATTTGGGCTATCCAAGCATGATTTTATGTATATACTTATAAAAACGCAAGCAGAAGAGACCGCCATGCCGATACCGTCCGAAAATTGCCACGTGCTTGTGAACGCACGGATTTTCACCGGGGACTCGACGAAAGCAGAACCGTTCGAGGGCGAGATCCTGATCCGGGATGGCCGAATCGCGGCCACCGGCAAGACGGTGACGCAGCCGAAGGGCTGCGCGCTAACCGACTGCGGCGGACGCCTTGTGACGCCCGCGCTGATCGACTGCCACACCCATCTCGTCTACGGCGGCAATCGCGCGCGCGAATTCCAGATGCGTCTGGAAGGCGCCAGCTACGCCGAGATCGCGGCAGCGGGCGGCGGCATCGTGTCCACCATGAAGGCGACGCGGGGGGCGAGTGTCGATGAGCTTGTCGAAACCGCCCTGCCCCGCCTCGACAGCCTTCTGGCCGAAGGCGTCGCGACGGTAGAGATCAAGTCGGGCTATGGCCTTTCGGTTGAGGCGGAACTGAACATGCTGCGCGCGGCGCGGCGGCTTCAGACCATGCGCCCGGTCCGCATCCGCACCACCTGGCTTGCCGCCCACGCCCTGCCGCCGGAATTCAGGGACGACCGGCGCGGCTATATCGACAGCGTCGTGCTGCCGGGGATGGAGGCCGCCAAGGCCGAGGGGCTGGCCGATGCCGTGGACGGGTTCTGCGAACATCTGGCCTTCACGGCAGAGGAAATCGCACAGGTCTTCGACAAGGCCGCGACGCTGGGCCTGCCGGTCAAGCTGCACGCCGAACAGCTTTCGTGGCAGGGCGGCGCGGCGCTGACGGCGGCGCGCGGCGGGCTGTCGGCCGATCACCTGGAATACATGACCGAGGCGGACGCGAAGGCCATGGCGGCGGCCGGGACCGTGGCCGTCCTCTTGCCCGGCGCCTTCTACATGCTGCGCGAAACGCAACAGCCGCCGGTGCAGGCGCTGCGCGATCATGGCTGCACGATTGCGCTTGCGACCGACGCCAACCCCGGCACCTCGCCCCTGATGTCGCTGCTGCTGGCGATGAACATGGGCGCGGTGCTGTTCGGCCTGACGGTGGGCGAATGCCTGCACGGCACCACGGGCGCGGCGGCGCAGGCGCTGGGTCTGGGGGCCGAAACCGGGCGCATCGCGCCGGGGCTGTCGGCCGACCTTGCCATCTGGAACGCGGCAGACCCGGCCGAACTCGTCAACCCGATGGGCTTCAACCCGCTCCACACCCGCTATTTCAAAGGACGGACCGTCTGACATGACCCGCACCCTGACCCCCGGCAAGGCCACGCTCTCCGATCTTGAGGACATCTACTGGAACGGCGCCGCCATTGCCCTCGACCCCTCGGCCCATGCCGGGATCGCCCGCGCCGCCGACTGCATCGCCCGCGTCGTCGCCGGGAACGATCCGGTCTATGGCGTCAACACCGGCTTCGGCAAGCTCGCCTCGATCCGCATCGACCGGGGCGATGTGACGACGCTTCAGCGCAACCTGATCCTGTCGCATTGCTGCGGCGTCGGCGATCCGCTGGAGGGCAGCATCGTGCGGCTGATCCTGACGCTGAAGCTTTTGTCGCTGGGTCGCGGCGCCTCGGGCGTGCGGCCCGCACTGGTCGCGTTGATCGAAGGCATGCTGGCCCAGGGCGTGCTGCCGGTGATCCCGGAAAAGGGATCGGTCGGCGCCTCGGGCGATCTTGCGCCGCTTGCCCATATGGCGGCGGTGATGATGGGCCATGGCGAGGCCATGCTGAAGGGTGAGCGGATGGCGGGGGACACGGCCCTTGCCCGCGCCGGGCTGACCCCGGTGGTGCTTGAGGCGAAAGAGGGGCTGGCGCTCATCAACGGTACGCAGGTGTCGACCGCGCTGGCGCTGGCGGGCCTCTTCCGTGCCAAGCGGGCGCTGCGCTCGGCCATCGTCACCGGCGCGCTATCGACCGATGCCGCCATGGGCTCCACCGCGCCCTTCGCAGAAGAGATTCACACCCTGCGCGGCCATGCGGGCCAGATCGAGGTCGCGGCGGCGCTGCGCGCGTTGATGGACGGTTCAGGCATCCGCGCCGCCCATCAGGACAATGACGAACGGGTGCAGGACCCCTATTGCCTGCGCTGCCAGCCGCAAGTCGGCGGTGCCTGCCTCGACGTGCTGCGCCAGGCCGCCCGCACGCTTGAGATCGAGGCGAACGCGGCGACCGACAACCCCTTGGTCCTGTCCTCGGGCGAGGTCGTGTCGGGCGGCAACTTCCATGCCGAGCCGGTCGCCCTTGCCGCCGACATGATCGCCCTTGCCGTGGCCGAGATCGGCGCCATAGCCCAGCGCCGCGTCGCCATGCTGGTCGATCCGGCGCTCAGCTATGGGTTGCCCGGCTTCCTGACCACGCGGCCCGGCCTGAATTCCGGCATGATGATCGCCGAGGTCACCACCGCCGCCCTGATGAGCGAAAACAAGCAGATGGCCCACCCGGCATCAGTCGATTCCACCCCGACCTCCGCCAATCAGGAGGATCACGTCTCCATGGCCTGCCACGGCGCGCGGCGGCTTTTGCCGATGACGCAGAACCTGTTCTGGATTCTGGGTGTCGAGGCGATGATGGGCGCGCAGGGCGTGGAACTGCGCGCGCCGCACCAGACCTCGCCGCAGCTGCTGGCGGCGAAGGCCGCGATCCGCAACCGGATCGCACCGATGGCCGAGGATCGCTATATGGCGGGCGACATGGCGGCGGCGGGCGACCTGATCGCCTCGGGCGCGCTGATCGACGCGGTGGGCGGCGACCTTCTGCCGGGGGTATCGGCATGAGCGCGCTTTTCACCGTCACGCGGGGCGATGGCCCGATCGTCCTTGGCATGCCCCATGTCGGGACCGATGTTCCGCAAGACATTCGCGACCGGCTGAACGACGAAGGCCGCATCCTGCGCGACACCGACTGGCATGTGGACCGGCTTTACGCCGGGCTGATCCCCGGCCTGACGGTGGTGCGGGCAAACTTCCACCGCTATGTGATCGACGCCAACCGCGATCCCTCGGGCCAAAGCCTGTATCCCGGCGCCTCCACCACCGACCTCGTGCCGCTGACCACCTTCGACGGCACGCCGATCTGGCGCGAGGGCGCGGAACCGGGTGCCGAGGACACCGCCGCGCGGCTGGCCGCCTATCACGCCCCCTACCACGCCGCGCTTGCGGCGGAACTGGACCGCGTCAAGGCCCGGCACGGCGTGGCGATCCTGTGGGATTGCCATTCGATCCGGTCGGTCATCCCCTGGCTTTTCGACGGCACCCTGCCGGATTTCAACATCGGCACCAATGGCGGCGCGACCTGCGATCCCCGGATCGAGGCCGCGACGGTCGAGGCGGCCCGCGCGTCGGGCCGCACCAACGTGCTGAATGGCCGTTTCAAGGGCGGCTGGACGACGCGCCGGTATGGCCGCCCGGCCGAGGGTTTTCATGCGATCCAGATGGAGCTTGCGCAGGCAAGCCATCTGGCGACCGAGACCCCGCCCTTCGATCTTTCCCCCGCCAAGGCGGCGGCGCTGCGCCCGGCCCTTGCCGCCATGCTGTCGCGCCTTGCGGCCCTTGCCCCAACCCTTGCCGAAAAAAGGTAACCCGATGACCGATCACACCCCGAACGCCCGTCACAACACCCGCGACGTCTTCCCCCCCACCGGGACCGAGATCACCGCGAAAAGCTGGCTGACCGAAGCACCGATGCGGATGTTGATGAACAACCTCCACCCCGATGTGGCGGAAAACCCGCATGAGTTGGTCGTCTATGGCGGCATCGGCCGCGCCGCCCGGACGTGGGAGGATTTCGACCGCATCGTCACCACGCTGAAGACGCTTGAAGCGGATGAAACGCTTGTGGTGCAGTCCGGCCGCCCGGTCGCCGTGGTGCGCACCCACGCCGATGCCCCGCGCGTGCTGATCGCCAATTCCAACCTCGTGCCGCATTGGGCCAACTGGGACCATTTCAACGAGTTGGATAAGAAGGGCCTGATGATGTACGGCCAGATGACCGCCGGGTCCTGGATCTATATCGGCACGCAGGGCATCGTTCAGGGGACCTATGAAACCTTCGCCGAGGCGGGTCGCCAGCATTACGGCGGCGACCTGAAGGGCAAATGGATCCTGACCGGAGGCCTTGGCGGCATGGGCGGCGCGCAGCCCTTGGCCGCCGTGATGGCGGGCGCCTGCTGCCTCGCCGTCGAATGCGACGAGACGCGCGCCGATTTCCGTATCCGTACCCGCTACTGCGATGCCAAGACGCATTCGCTGGACGAGGCGCTGGCGCTGATCGCGCAGTGGACCAAGGCGGGGGAAGCGAAATCGGTGGCCCTGATCGGCAACGCCGCCGAGGTCTTCCCGGAAATTTGCGCCCGCATGAAGGACGGCGGCATGCGCCCCGACATCGTCACCGACCAGACATCGGCCCACGATCCGATCCATGGCTACCTGCCGATCGGCTGGACGGTCGCGGAATGGCGCGCCAAGCAGGAAAGCGACCCCAAGGGCGTCGAAAAGGCCGCCCGCGCCAGCATGAAGCAACACGTCGCGGCGATGGTCGAGTTCTGGAACGCGGGCGTCCCGACGCTCGATTACGGCAACAACATCCGTCAGGTCGCCAAGGATGAGGGGCTGGAAGATGCCTTCGCCTTCCCCGGCTTCGTTCCGGCCTATATCCGTCCGCTTTTCTGCAAGGGGATCGGCCCCTTCCGCTGGTGCGCGCTTTCCGGCGACCCGGAGGATATCTACAAGACCGACGAAGCGATGAAGAAGCTTTTCCCCGAGAATGCGCATCTTCACCGCTGGCTGGACATGGCGCGGGACCGGATCGCGTTTCAGGGGCTACCCGCGCGGATTTGCTGGATCGGCCTGGGCGACCGGCACCGGGCCGGGCTGATGTTCAACGAGATGGTCGCGCGGGGGGAGTTGAAGGCCCCCGTCGTCATCGGCCGCGATCACCTCGACAGCGGATCGGTGGCAAGCCCGAACCGTGAGACGGAGGCGATGAAGGACGGCTCGGACGCCGTGTCGGACTGGCCGCTGCTGAACGCGCTGGTGAACACCGCAAGCGGCGCGACCTGGGTATCGCTGCATCACGGCGGCGGGGTCGGCATGGGCTTTTCCCAGCATGCGGGCGTGGTGATCGTCGCCGATGGCACGCCCGAGGCCGCAAAGCGGCTTGAGCGGGTGTTGTGGAACGATCCGGCCTCGGGCGTCTGGCGCCATGCCGATGCGGGCTATGACATCGCCGTCGATTGCGCGCGGGACCATGGGCTGCGCCTGCCCTCGATCCTTGGCAACTGACGTGGCGCGCCTGATCCGCCATGCCGACTGCCCGCCCGTGCCGTGGAAGAACGGCGCGGGTACCACGCGGGAGCTTTGGGCGCTGCGCGACGCCGGGGGCGTTCTGGTCCGCATCAGCATCGCCGAAATCACCGGCGCGCAGCCGTTTTCGGAATTCCCCGGCACCGATCGGATCATCGCGCAACTGGACGGGCCGCCGATGGTGCTGACCATCGACGGCATCGCCCATCCGCTGTCGCCCCTGACCCCGCTGCCGTTCCGGGGCGAGGCGAAAACCTCCTGCACCCTGAACGGCCCCGGCATCGCGCGCGATCTGAACCTGATGACCCGGCGCGGCGCCTACCGGCCCGCGATGCGCTGGATCGAGGCCGGGGCGGGTTCGGAGGTTGAGGTCGGAGAGGCGGGCGCCGTCACCGCCCTTCTCGCCCTTGATCCGGTCGGCGTGACAGGGGCCGTCAGGGCCGCTATGACGGCGGGCGACCTGATCGTGACGCAAGACAGGATCGGGGTGACACCGGACAGGAATGCCGCTTTCGTCCTTCTCGAAGCCCGGCCCTGACGATCCGTGAAAAGGGCCGCGCCGCGCGCGGAAGGGAAAGATGACCGAGGCCAGACCCGCGACGCTGCATGAACGCATCCTGTCGGACGTGCGCGACAATATCCTTGGCGGCACCTGGCCCCCCGGCCACCGTATCCCGTTCGAAACCGACATGGCGGCGGATTACGGCGTCTCGCGCATGACGGTGAACAAGGCGCTGACGCAGCTGACGCGCGAAGGCTATCTTGAACGCCGCCGCAAGGGCGGAACCTTCGTCGCCCGACCGCGCGGCCAGTCCGCCGTGATGACGATTGCGAATATCGGCGAAGAGGTGCGCGAAAGGGGCGGGGCCTACAGCTTCACACTTCTCAACCGCACCATCCGCGCCGCCGGACCCGACGATCTGGCCCTGCTTCCGGGCATCGAGGCCGGTCAGCGGATCATCGCGCTGGACTATGTCCACCACGCCGACAGCGACCCCTTCTGCCACGAACGCCGCATCATCAACCTGACCTCGGTCCCTCTGGCCGAAGAGGCGGATTTTGCCGAGGAACCGGCAGGGACATGGCTGTTGCGGCAAGTCCCGTGGAGTTCCGCCGAACACCTGATCCGTGCGGTCGTCGCGCCGTCCGCCGTCGCGCGCCTTCTGGGGATCGCCCCGGCGACCCCCTGCCTTGAGATCACCCGGAGGACAGAGTTCGAGGGTCGCCCGATCACCTTCGCCTGCCTGACCTATCCCGGCAGCAAGCATCAGTTGGCCGCACGCTTTTCACCGCAGGACGGCTCCGCCAACCTGTAGCGGCCCGGCCTAATCGGCCCCGACAAAGCGCGCGAGCTTGCCCAGCGTCTGCTGGCCCAGCTCCTCGGCACCGAAACCGCGCGCCTCCTGAAACTCGGCGGCCGTACTGAATACCATCCCCAGCGTGACCTTCGTCGCCCCGTCCTGATCCTCGAACGCCGCCCAGGCATCGGCATGTTTCGGGCCGTTCTCCCCCCAGAGAAGCGCATAGGCGAAGCCCTCACCGGGGCGCAGCGCGCCATAGCGGTGATGGTTGGGAAAGACCGTGCCATCGGGCGCGATCATGTCAAAGACCCACTCACCTCCCGACCGAAGGTCGATCCGGCTGGTGCGGCAGGAAAACCCGTCAGGCCCCCACCAAAGCGGCAGGGTTTCCGTGTTCATCCAGGCGTCCCAGACCACCTGCCGCGGGGCCGCGATGACCCGTTCCAGAACCATCGTCCGCGCCGCGACCCCGGCAAGATTGTCGAGGCCGGCGGCGAACCCTTCGCGGTAGCCGGCCTCCATATCCGCAGCGAGGGAGGAAAGCTGCACCGTCACCGTCAGGCTGCTGCCTTCCGGCGCGCCAAGGAACTCTGCCGTCACCAGCGCGGCGGATTGCGCCAGCCCGTCGATCATGACCAGCTCGGAATTCACGCTGCACGCCGAAGGTTGCAGGGCAAGCCATCCGACCTCACAGCGCAGGTCGGGCTTGCCCGCGACCTTGCACAGCGACACCTCGCGCCCGCCCGCGCCCGGCCTGGCCTCGATCACCTCAACCGTCACCGAGGGATCGGGCGCGGACCAGATCGCGCGGGCGGCGGGCGCCGTCCAGGCCTGCCACAAGGTCGCCAGAGGCGCCTCCACCCGCCGTTCAAAGGCAAGCGTCGCGAAGCGGCCGGTCATGGCATCAGGCCCTTCGCATAACCCTCAAGCTGCGTCACGACCGTCCCCCAGCCGTCGAAGAAGCCCATCTCCTCATGCGTCTTGCGTGCCTCGGGCGAGCGGTGCCGCGCGATCGCGGTGTAGGACGTGCCACCATCGGCCGTGTCCGACAGGATCAGGATCGCCGTCATGAACGGCTCTGCCGCCGGTTTCCAGCCTTCGGTATAGGTGTCGGTGAAGACCAGCTTTTCGCCCGGCACGACCTCAAGATAGACACCCTTGTTGTCCATGCTGTTGCCCTCGACGTCGAAGGTGGTGTTGAACCGCCCGCCGACGCGCAGGTCGATATCCACCGAGGTCACCTTGTGCGGCGCGGGGATGAAGAAATGCGGGATGTGCTTCGGCTCGGTCCAGCATTCCCAGACAAGCTGCCGGGGTACGGCAAGCGTGCGGGTGAAGCTGAGGTCGGTTTCGGGATCGAGATCGAGGGTCATTTCGCGCGTTCCTTCATTAGGTTCGTGACATAGTCGTCCAGCCGGTCAAGCCGCGCCTCCCAGATGGCCCGCTGTTCATCGAGCCATGTTCGCATCGGGGCCAGCGCCTCTGGCACCATCGCGCAGGAACGGACGCGCCCTTCCTTGGTCGTGGCGATCAGCCCCGCCTCTTCCAGCACCGAAAGGTGCCGCATCACCGTGGGCAGCCGAAGGCCGGTCGGTTCGGCAAGTTCCGTGACCGCCGCCGGCCCTTCGGCCAGCCGCGACAGGATCGCCCGCCGGGTCGGATCAGAAAGCGCGTGGAACAGGGCGGAGAGGTCGGGATCATGCTTAGCCATGTCACTAAGTATACCCGCACGCCGAGTCGCTCAAGAAAAACTTCGACGATCGGCTAAGTTTCGCCGGACCTATGCGATGATCTCGAACTTGGTCACATCGACCATGCCGCGATCGGTGATCTTCAGCGCTGGGATGACCGGCAGGGCAAGGAAGGCGAGTTGCAGGAACGGTTCCTCAAGCGTGACGCCAAGCGACCGTGCGGCGGCGCGAAGGGCGACGAGGGCTTCGCGGACCTCCTCGAACGGCCGAAGGCTCATCAACCCGGCGACCGGCAGCGCCAGTTCGGCCAGCACCCTGCCGCCCAGTGCGACGACAAAGCCGCCCTCGATCTCTGACAGCCGGTTCGCGGCCAGCGCCATGTCGGCATAATCGGCGCCGACAACGGCGATGTTGTGATGATCGTGGCAAACTGTCGAGGCAATGGCACCGGCTGTCAGGCCAAAGCCCTTCACGAAGCCGGTGGCGATGTTGCCGTTCTTCCCGTGCCGTTCCACCACCGCGATGCGGATCAGGTCACGGGCCGGGTCGGGGCGTTTGTCGCCGTCTTCGATCGCAATCTCCTCACGCAGATGTTCGGTGATGATCTTGCCTTCGATGATGCCGATGACGTCGGTTTCCACCCGGTTGGCGCGGGCGCGGAAGTCCTCGGCCCGGACGCGGGGGGCCTTGACCGACTGGCGGCCGACGGGCGGGATCGTCTGGCGGGCGGCGAAGGCGGCGTCCGTCAGGCGGCGCCCGGCGCAAAGGACCAGTTGCGCATGACACCCCGCAAGCGAATCCACCGCGACGATGTCCGCCCGCTTGCCCGGCGCGATCTGGCCGCGATCCTTCAACCCGAACGCCTCGGCAGCGGACAGCGAGGCCGCGCGGTAGACCGCCAAGGGCCGGCAACCGCGTTCGATCAGGCGGCGGATCATGTAGTCGAGATGGCCATGTTCCCCGATGTCCAAAGGATTCCTGTCGTCGGTACACAGGCACATATAGGCCGAGGTGACATCGCTCAGGACCGGGGCCAGCGCCTCAAGATCCTTCGAGACAGAGCCTTCGCGGATCAGGACCCGCATCCCTTTTTGCAGCTTCTCGACCGCCTCTTCCGCCGTCGTCGCCTCATGCTCCGTGCGGATGCCGGCGGCGATATAGGCGTTCAGATCACGGCCCGAAAGTTGTGGGCAATGGCCGTCGATATGGCCGCCCGCGAACAGCCGCAGCTTTTCCATGCAGCCGGGGTCGCGGTGGATCACGCCGGGATAGTTCATGAATTCGGCCAACCCGATACCGGACGGATGGCCCATCACCTGCGCCAGATCGCCCGCATCCAGCGTCGCACCGGCGGTTTCCATATGGGTGGAAGGCACGCAGGAAGACAACTGCACGCGGATGTCCATCAGCGTGTGGTCCGACGCCTCCTGAAAATAGCGAATACCCGGCAGGCCGATGACATTGGCGATCTCATGCGGATCGCAGATGGCCGTGGTCACGCCACGGGGGCCGACGCAGCGGTCGAACTCGAACGGCGTGACGAGAGAGCTTTCGATATGCAGATGCGTGTCGATGAAACCCGGCACCAGCGTCAGGCCGGAGACGTCGATTACCTCGCGCCCTTCATACCCCGCGCCAAGGCCGACAATGGTGTCGCCACAGATCGCGACATCGCCCTCGATCAGCGCGCCGGTCACGACGCAAAGCACCCGCCCCCCGCGCAGGACCAGATCGGCCGGTTCATCCCCGCGCCCCTGCGCGATCCGCGTCTCGAGATCTGCCATTCGACTGCCTTTCCTTGCCTTCCCGCAGCAGAAACCAAAGCGCCCCAAAGGTCCAGCGCATGACGCTTCCGGCCGCTTCGACGGCGCATTTGCGCACGCAAGTTTGATAGGCTCTGCCTATGAAATAACGGAAGTTTGGTATTGAATGGCGAATGAATAGCGCCGATTGCAGACGGAACAACAATGTGAGGCCCCGATGACGAAAGCCGCCACGACAGATGCCGCGATTGCCGCGCGCACGGATGAGATCATCACCGGCTTGATCGGCCTCGAAGGGCCGCTTTTGCCGATCCTGCACGCCTTGCAGGAGGAATGGGGTCACGTCCCCGCCGCCGCCCTGCCCCGGATCGCCGACCGGCTGAACCTGACCAAGGCGGAAGTGCATGGGGTGATGAGCTTCTACCACGATTTCCGCAGCAAGCCCGCAGGCACGCATGTGGTGAAGATCTGCCGGGCCGAAGCCTGTCAGTCGATGGGCAGCGATCATCTGACCGAAGCGGCCGAAAAGGCGCTGGGGATCGGGATGCACGGCACCACGGCGGATGGAAAAGTGACGCTTGAACCTGTATACTGTCTGGGTCTTTGCGCCTGCGGACCCTCGGCCATGGTCGATGGAAAGGTGGTGGGCCGCGTGGACGAAGCGCGTCTTCACAAGATCATCGAGGAGATCCGCGCATGAAGGTCTATGTTCCCCGTGATGCCGCTGCCCGCGCCCTTGGTGCGGACGAGGTGGCAAAGGCCGTCCTGAGTGAAGCAAAGGCGCGCGGTCTGAACGTGACGCTGGTCCGCAACGGCACCCGCGGCATGATCTGGCTTGAACCGCTGGTCGAGGTCGAAACCGACGCCGGGCGCACCGGCTTTGGCCCGGTCGGGCCGTCGGACGTGGCGGCGATCCTTGACGGGTCCTCTGACAAGGCGCTGGGTCCGGTCGAAGACCTGCCCTTCTTCAAGGGCCAGACCCGCCTGACCTTCGCCCGTGTCGGGCTGACCGATCCGCTCTCGCTGTCCGATTACGAATCGCATGGCGGGCTTGCCGGGCTGAAGAAGGCGCTGGCGATGTCCGGCGAGGCCATCGTCAAGGAAGTCACCGACAGCGGCTTGCGCGGGCGCGGCGGCGCGGGCTTTCCGACCGGGATCAAGTGGGAAACCGTCCGCAAGGCCGAGGGTGCGCAGAAATACATCGTCTGCAACGCCGATGAGGGCGACAGCGGCACCTTCGCCGACCGGATGCTGATGGAGGGCGATCCCTTCTGCCTGATCGAAGGCATGACCATCGCCGGGATCGCCGTCGGCGCCAGCAAGGGCTATGTCTACCTGCGTTCGGAATATCCCGACGCCATCGAGGTGATGACCGAAGCCTGCCGGATTGCGCGCGAGGCAGGCGTTCTGGGCGCAACGGTCCTGAACTCCGCCAAGCCCTTCGACATCGAGGTGCGCGTCGGCGCGGGCGCCTATGTCTGCGGCGAGGAAACTTCGCTTCTCAATTCGCTGGAAGGCAAGCGCGGCGTGGTGCGGGCGAAACCGCCGCTCCCCGCACTTGAGGGGCTGTTCGGCAAGCCGACGGTCGTGAACAACGTGATTTCGCTGGCTTCCGTCCCGGTGGTGATGGCGAAGGGCGCGGCCTTCTACAAGGATTTCGGCCTTGGCCGGTCGCGCGGCACGATCCCGCTGCAAATCGCCGGGAACGTCAAATATGGCGGGCTTTATGAGACCGCATTCGGCACCACGCTGGGCGAGATCGTCGAGGGGATCGGCGGCGGCACGGCATCGGGCCGTCCGGTGAAGGCGGTTCAGGTGGGTGGCCCGCTCGGCGCCTATTTCGCCGTGCCGCAGTTCGACACGCCCTTCGGATATGAGGAATTCGACGCCAGGGGCGGGCTGATCGGCCATGCGGGTCTGGTGGTCTTCGACGACACCGCCGACATGCGCAAGATGGCGCGCTTCGCGATGGAGTTCTGCGCCGTCGAAAGTTGCGGCAAATGCACCCCCTGCCGCATCGGCGCGGTGCGCGGGGTGGAAACCATCGACCGGATCGGGCGTGGCGATGCCTCGGCCATCCCGTTGCTGAAAGACCTCTGCGAGACGATGAAGGACGGCTCTCTCTGCGCGCTGGGGGGGTTCACGCCCTTCCCGGTCATGTCCGCGCTGAAGCATTTCCCCGACGATTTCACCGCCAATGCCAAGGAGGCTGCGGAATGAAGGATTTCATCATCCCCTGGGCCGACGATCGCGACATGGGTACGCCTGCGGCGCGCTCGGACAAGACCGTCACGCTGACCGTCGACGGGTTCGAAGTGACGGTGCCGGAAGGCACGAGCGTGATGCGGGCAAGCGCGGAAGCCGGGATCAGCATCCCCAAGCTCTGCGCCTCAGACAACATGGATGCCTTCGGGTCCTGCCGCCTCTGCGTGGTGGAGATCGAGGGCCGTCGCGGCACCCCCGCCTCCTGCACCACGCCGGTGGCGGAGGGGATGGTCGTCCATACCCAGACCTCCAAGATCAAGAAACTGCGGCGCGGGGTGATGGAGCTTTACATCTCCGACCACCCGCTTGACTGCCTGACCTGCTCGGCGAATGGCGACTGCGAGTTGCAGGACATGGCCGGGGCGGTCGGCCTGCGCGACGTGCGCTATGAGGCGGGCGAAAACCACTTCGCCGCCCGTAACACGTCGGGCGAGGCCAATCCGCAATGGCTGCCCAAGGACGACAGCAACCCCTATTTCAGCTACGACCCGTCCAAATGCATCGTCTGCTCGCGCTGCGTGCGGGCCTGCGAAGAGGTGCAGGGCACCTTCGCGCTGACCATCGAGGGGCGCGGCTGGGACAGCCGGGTGTCGGCGGGCGCCGCGTCTGACGATTTCCTGTCCTCGGACTGCGTGTCCTGCGGCGCCTGCGTGCAGGCCTGCCCGACCGCGACGCTTCAGGAAAAATCGGTGATCGAGATGGGGACGCCGGACCGCTCTGTCGTCACCACCTGCGCCTATTGCGGCGTCGGCTGTTCCTTCAAGGCCGAAATGCAGGGCGACAAACTGGTGCGCATGGTGCCTTACAAGCACGGCAAGGCGAACCGGGGCCATTCCTGCGTGAAGGGCCGCTTTGCCTATGGCTACGCGAACCACAAGGAACGCATCCTCAACCCGATGATCCGCGAGACGATCAACGACCCCTGGCGCGAAGTATCCTGGGATGAGGCGCTGACCTTTGCCTCCACCCGCCTGCGCGGCCTACAGGAGAAATATGGCCGCCGCTCGATCGGCGTCATCACCTCATCGCGCTGCACGAACGAAGAGACCTTTCTGGTCCAGAAGCTCGCCCGTGCGGTCTTCATGAACAACAACACCGACACCTGCGCCCGCGTCTGCCATTCGCCGACCGGCTACGGCCTTGGCCAGACTTTCGGCACCTCGGCCGGGACGCAGGATTTCGACTCGGTCGAAGACACCGACGTGATGATCGTCATCGGCGCCAACCCGACCGACGCCCACCCCGTCTTCGCCAGCCGGATGAAAAAGCGGCTGCGCCAGGGCGCGAAGCTGATCGTCATCGACCCGCGCCGGATCGACCTTGTGAAATCCGCGCATATCAAGGCGTCGCATCACCTGCCGCTGCGGCCGGGGACGAACGTCGCGGTGGTTTCGGCGCTGGCCCATGTGATCGTGACCGAAGGGCTGGCGAACGAGAGCTTCATCAAGGAACGCTGCGACTGGGATGAGTTCCGCGAATATGCAGAGTTCATCAGCGATCCGCGCCACAGCCCCGAGGCGACCGAAAGCCTGACCGGCGTCCCGGCCGAGGAACTGCGCAAGGCCGCGCGTCTTTTCGCCACCGGCGGCAATGGCGCGATCTATTACGGCCTTGGCGTGACGGAGCATTCGCAAGGCTCCACCACCGTCATCGGCATCGCCAACCTTGCCATGATGACCGGCAATATCGGCCGCAGGGGCGTGGGCGTGAACCCGCTGCGCGGTCAGAACAACGTGCAAGGCTCCTGCGACATGGGTTCCTTCCCGCATGAGCTTCCGGGCTATCGCCACGTCAAGAACGGCGATGTCCGCGAGATCTTCGAGAAGATGTGGGGCGTCGAGATCGACCCCGAGCCGGGCCTGCGCATCACCAACATGCTCGACGCCGCGGTGGACGGGTCCTTCAAGGGCCTCTACTGCCAGGGTGAGGACATCCTGCAATCCGACCCCGACACCCATCACGTCGCGGCCGGCCTTGCGGCGATGGAATGCGTCATCGTCCACGACCTGTTCCTGAACGAGACGGCGAACTACGCCCATGTCTTCCTGCCCGGCTCCTCCTTCCTGGAAAAGGACGGCACCTTCACCAACGCCGAGCGCCGCATCAACATGGTGCGCAAGGTCATGGCGCCGAAGAACGGCTATGCCGACTGGGAAGTCACGCAGATGCTGGCCAATGCCATGGGCGCGGAATGGACCTACACCCATCCGAGCCAGATCATGGCCGAAGTCGCGGCCACGACCCCGTCCTTCGCCAACGTCACCTATGAAAAGATCGAGACCATGGGCTCGGTCCAGTGGCCCTGCAACGACAACGCGCCGGACGGCACGCCGCTGATGCATGTCGACGGCTTCGTGCGCGGCAAGGGGCGTTTTATCGTCACCGAATATGTGGCGACCGACGAAAAGTCCGGCCCGCGCTTCCCGCTTCTGCTGACGACGGGGCGCATCCTGTCGCAGTATAACGTCGGCGCACAGACGCGGCGGACGGCGAACGTGGTCTGGCACGATCAGGACGTGCTTGAGATCCACCCCCACGACGCCGAGGTGCGCGGAGTGAAGGATGGCGACTTCGTCCGCCTCGCCTCACGCTCTGGCGACACGACGCTGAAGGCGAAGATCACCGACAGGGTCAGCCCGGGCGTGGTCTACACCACCTTCCACCACCCGAACACGCAGGCCAACGTCATCACCACCGATTTCTCGGACTGGGCCACCAACTGCCCGGAATACAAGGTGACGGCGGTTCAGGTCGCGCTGTCGAACGGGCCGAGCGAGTGGCAGGAGGACTATGCCGAGCTGAGCGAGCGCGCCCGGCGCATCCTGCCGGCGGCGGAGTGACCCCTTGGCCAAGCCGGTCACATCGGTGAAGACGACGGTCGTGCGCGGGACCTCCGCGCACGCGGCAACGCGCGCGCTGCCCGAAGAGACCGCCGTCGCCATCGTGCTGAACGGCTCCACCCAGGCGGTGATGATGGCGACCCCGGCGGACCTTGAGGATTTCGCCGTGGGCTTCGCGCTCAGCGAAGGCATCGTCGCGGATACCGGCGGGATCGAAACGCTTGAGATCGTCGAACAGCCCGACGGGATCGAGGCGCGGCTTTGGCTGGCCGACGACCCGGCCGAGGCCATCGCGGCGCGGCGGCGGGCCATGGCCGGTCCGGTGGGCTGCGGCCTGTGCGGCATCGAAAGTCTGGCCGAAGCGCTGCGCCCGCTGCCGACCGTCGGTGCGGGCAACACGCTGACCATCGCCGATGTCGACCGGGCGGTGACCGAGCTGACCTCGGCCCAGCTCCTGAACGCGCGCACCCGCGCGGTTCACGCGGCGGGCCTTTTCCTGCCCGGTCAGGGCATCGTCCTGGCGCGCGAGGATGTCGGGCGTCACAACGCGCTCGACAAGCTGTCGGGCGCGATGGCGCGCGGCGGCATCGAACGCGGCACCGGCGCCGTCGTCATCACCAGCCGAGTGTCGATCGAGATGGTGCAGAAATGCGCCATGGCGGGCGTTCCCGTGATGATCGCCATCTCGGTCCCCACCGCCCATGCCCTGCGCCTTGCCGAGGCGGCGGGCATCACCCTTGTCGCCGTCGCCCGTGGTGACGGTTTCGAGATTTTCACCCATCCCGAGCGTATCGAGCGCGGAGAACAGACCCATGTCGCCTGACAAACTCCTCTACATGGCCAAGCAGATCGCCACCTTCTTCGCCAGCCAGCCCGGCACCGACCAGGCCGACAAGGTGGCCCAGCATATCCGCGATTTCTGGGAACCCCGGATGCGCGAGCAATTCCTGGCCATGGCCGCCGATCCGGCCTGCGAGATGCCCGATCTGGTGCGCAAGGCCGCCGACAAGCTCGCCCAGCCCGCCTGATCGCCGAAAAATTGGTCAGCATTGCTTACGTTGCAACGCGGCATTGCCGTGGGCGGCGTTGCTCGACCCGCGCCCATCGGTCAGGATAGGCGGCAGGGAGGTCAGATCCAGCCTGGGAGCTGACACATGTCTGTCCTTGCACTTCAATCCCGCGGCCCTCTTGCGGCCCTCACCCATCGTCTTGGCCAGATGGCCGCCGCCATCGGCACCGCCCTTGTCCGCATGGGCGAGACGCATCCCCTGATGACTTCGCTGCGCAAGCTGAATGAGATCAGCGATGAGGAACTGGCCGAACGGGGCCTTGACCGCAACGCCGAGCTGCACCGGATCGTCCGCCGCTACGCCTACGTCTAGGCACCCGTCGACGGGGTCGGACCTGAGGGAGAGGGCGCGGCGATTCGCGCGCCCCCACCGCTCATGCGGCCCCCAAGGGGCGCCGGGGGGCGGTTCACATCCGCCCCTTGCACGCGAAATCCGGCGGAATCGGCGGGGGCTTGCCGCAGCAGGGTATGGAATCCCGCCAGTAGCGCCGGGATGATTTGAATGCCCCCGACAACATCGTTAATATTTCCCCCGGTGGGTCTGCCCGCCAAATGGGGTGGTACTTCGATGTTGCCCGGGCCTCTGCGCCCGGCGCTGCTGTCAAAGGTGGGGGAATGACGAAAGGTGCGACGTCCGTGACGTCGTCACGGGCTGCTGGTGCGGATGCGCCAAGCATTGACGACCTGTTGAAGACCGGAGCGTTCCACAAGCGCCTCGCCTCGGCGCGGGCAGCGCGCGAAGAAGTGTTGGCCACCCATAACGACAACGCGGAACAGTTCCTCTCTGGCCCCAAGCCGTGGGAGCGGCCCGAATACCTGCGGGGTGAGCCGCGCAAGACCGGCCGCCCGGCGCCCTTGCCCGCCAAAGCGCGCAGCGAAATCGCAGCGCCCGTTCCCCTGCCCGTCGCGCCCAAGGCAGACCCCGCCCCGACGGAAAGCGCAGCCGCCCCGGTTGCCGAAACCGCCCGCTGGCCCCGCCGGTTGGCCTTTCTGGCGGGCGGATTGGCGGCGGGCATCACGCTTGGCGTCGGCGTCGGCTATTGGGCGGCGCGCTCTGCCTTGCCGCCCGCTGCCCCGGACGTGGCGATTACGGCTGGCGCCCCCACTCTGGCGGGGACGACCGACGGCGGCGGGCAGGACGCGGTCTGGACTGCGCTGCCGGGACAGGACCACGCGCCGACCGCGACGGGCCTGCCCGAGCTGTCGCATGTGACCTCCGTCTCGGCCACCCTGCCCGCCATCGCGGGCGGCGGGCTGGTGGACCCTGCCACCACCATGGGGCCACGCTCCCTGACCCAGGATGCGGGTGAACCCTCGGGCGCCACGCCGGTCCTGACGCTTTCCCCCGCCCTCATGCCTGAACGCGCCAAGGCACCGGCCCTGACCGCTACGGGGGCGGAGATCGCCTTTTCCGGCCTGCCCGCCCCGCTGCCGGTCAGCATCGCGATCCCCCGCGCGGCCATGCCCGCTGACGCCGCCCTGACCGCCCCCGCGCCCGCCCTCCCCGAGACCACCCCCCTTCCCGTCGCGCTGGCCGTACCCGAGGCGGTCACGCCGGGCAGTAGCACCGACCTGCCCCTTGCGCCGCAGGACCTGCCGCCGCCCGTCGCCCCGCCGACGGCGGATTTCACCCTTTCGGTCCACGCCCCGGCAACGCTGTCGGACACCGACATCGAAGAGGTCGCCGTAGCGCTGTCCGAAGTCGGGGTGGAGACGATCACGCCAAAGCCCGTGGACTTCACCATCAGCGAAACCAACATCCGCTACTTCCACCCGGCGGATCGCGCCGCGGCCGAAGACCTTGCGGGCGCGCTCGGCGCGCGGCTGCGCGACTTCACCGGATATTCGCCCAGCCCCCCTGACGGGACGATCGAACTTTGGCTGGCGGGCAAGGGGAATACCCCCCCGAAGGCGGTCGCGCGCCCCGCCGCCACCAGGAAGGTCCGCCGCCAGCCGCAGCCCTCGCAAGCGCAGATCCTGAAGAACCGCCTGATTCAGCAATTGCGGACGGGGGCGCTGAACTGACATGACCATGGTCTTCCCCGCCACGCCCCCGGTAACCCGTTCCAGAGTAGAGTGATCCCGATGCCCGCCCCCAGACTCCTCACGATCATCACCGCGCTCATCCTGCTTCAGGGCCAGATGGCCCGCGCGGAATATTCGCTTGAACAACTTCAGGAGATCGAGCGCTACGTGATGTCGAAGAACAGCGCCGCGCTGGAGACTTTGCTGCGCAGCAACCCCGAGCTGATGACCGGGAACGACCCACTGGCGAAAGAGCTGCGCTCCTTCATGGAAAACAACCTGCGCCAGCCCTTCCTGTGGTTCAACGCGCCGACCGCCACCCTTCCGGCCGAGCCGGAAGTGGCGGCCCCCTTCGGTGGGCGCAAGTCCAGCCCGGACATCTACTGAGCGGCGCGGGATCACCCCGATGAACGCATCCCGCCGCATCGCCTATGTGATCGAACCGCGCTTTTCCGGCGGCACATCGGCGGCGGTAGCGGCAGAGCTGGAAGCGATCGCCCGCTTCGGCCCGGTCACGGTTCACGCCATCGAAAGCGGGATGTTCCACGGCCGCGCCGTCGCGCCGCAGCTTGAGGCGACGCTTTCGGCGCTGAATATCGACCTGATCTGGAACGCGCCGGTGATCGCTGCGGACCTTGTCATCCTGCACAATCCGTCATTCCTGAAATTTCAGGACAATCTGAACGCAAAGATCATCTGCCGTGACATGATCGTCGTGACGCATGAAAATTTCCTGCGTCCCGGCGGGGTTGAGGGCTTTGACGTCGCCGCCTGCCTGTCCCGGATCGACCGGGCGACGCTGGCACTTGGCAAATATGTCGCGCCGATCTCCGCCGCCAACCGGACCACGGTCGAGGGCTGGCGCAGGACGCATCCGCTGCCCTTCGGCTGGCAGGTCCTGCCCGAGACATGGTTCAACATCTGCGCGTTTGAGATGGCCGCCCCGCCAGACCGCCCGCAGGACCGGCGCGGCCGCCATTCCCGTCCGGGTTTCGAGAAATTCCCCGCGCCCGCCGTCCTCGACCTCTGCTTCCCGCCCTATGCCGCCGCCAACACGATCCTCGGCGCCGACGCGCTGATCGCGGAAGGTGTGGTCAGGCCGCACTGGACCCTCCTTCCCTTTCGCGGGATCGAGGTCGCGCAGTATTTCGGGATGATCGACATCATGGTCTATTTCACCGCCGCCACCTGGCGCGAAAGCTTCGGCCGTGTGCTGGCCGAGGCGCTGGCGGCGGGCAAGCTTGCCCTCTCTGACCCCGACACGGCGGCAAGCTTCGACGGCGGCGTGATCGGCGTCCGCCCAGATGAGGTCGACGCCGCCATCGCCGCGCATCTGAACGACCCGGCCCGCTTCGCCCGGCAGGTGCGCAAGGGACAAGAGGCCATCGCCCGCCAGTCCGCCGACGCCTTCGCCGACATGTTTATGGGCCTCGCCGACCGGCTGGAACGGAGGGCGGCGGCATGATCCTGATCGAATCCGGTGACCGCAGCCCGCGCGGTTTTGAGGCAAAGGTCCTGTTCGCGGCGCAGCTTGACGGGCGCGGCCATGCCGTGACGCTTGACGATGCCTGGCTGCCCGAGGATCTGGACCGCAGCCTGCGCTATGACGCGGCGCCCTACCTGCGCGCGTTGGACGCAGCACGGGTCACCCGCCTGATCGTGATCGGGGCCGAAACGCTTGCCGACGAGGTTCTGATCCGGCTTCGGCAGATCGGCCTGCCGGGCGACATCCCTGCGACGCTGGTCGGGCGGTTCGAAACCCGTCAGGCGCAAATCTCCGCCCGGTCGAAGCTGGCCTATGTGCTGGGGCGGGAGCCGGATCTGATCGACCTGACCGACGCCCAGCCGCACCCGCTGGCCCCCGATCTTGCCGGTCCGGCGGCCGGTCTGGGCGCCACGCGGCCCGCGACCGGGGGCGAGGCGAACCTTTTCGTCATCCTGCCGGAAGCCGCGCTTGAGGACCCCTCAACCCTGCCTGCCCTGATGGCGATGGAGCATCAGCCGGGTCTGCGGCTGCACCTCGTCCTGCCGCGCCGGGCGCGGGACCATCTGAAGACACTGCGCTTCACGCCCGCGCGGCTTTTCGGGATGTACGAACTTTCCCCCACAACCTTGGCCCGGCTGGCCGACATGGCCGCAATCTTCGCCGCCGACATGCAAGGCGACCGGATCGCGGTGATGGCGACAGAGATGATGGCCTCGGGCGGGATCGTCGTCGATTGCACCCCGGAAGGCACGCTCGCCGGGAGCGCCGCGCCGATCCTGCGCGGGCCACCCCTGCTTCCCGCGCTGTCGGACTATCTGCGCCAGACCGTCCTGCCGAACCGTCCCGCCATCGCCGCGCAGGTCACGGGCGCGCCCTGGACCGGCACCCAGCGGATCGAGACGCTTGAACGGCTGATCGGGCTGACGCCGCCTGCCTGTGACACCGCCCCGCGCCCACCCCGCACCCTGTTCCTGCCGACGAATGGCAACGGCCTTGGCCACGCGAGGCGCTGCGCCCTGATCGCGCGCGAGATGGAGGGGGCGAAAATCGGTTTCGCCGCCTTCCCAAGCTGCCTGCCGATGATCCGGGCCGAGGGGCATGACTGCCTGCCGCTCGTCTCGAAAAGCGCCGCGCATGACACCGGCCACGCCAATGACCTTGTGAATTACATGCGCCTGCGCCGCGCGCTTCAGTCCGGCGACCGGCTGGTCTTCGACGGCGGCTACGTCTTCGATTCGATCTACCGCACCATTCTGGAAAAGGGTCTCGACGCCGCATGGATCCGGCGCGGGCTGTGGCAGGCGGGGCAGATCACGCCCTCGGCGCTGCACCGCGAAGGCGTCTTCCGCCGCGTGATCGTGCCAGAGGAGGCGTTCGGCGAATTGAACGCCGACATGACCTTCGGCAGCCATATCCACAAGGTCGGCCCCATCGTCGGCGACCGGCCTGAACGCCCGGTTGAGGCGACGCGGGCCGCCCTCGCCAAGGGCCTCGGGCGCGACTTCTCCACGCTTGTCGTGACCATGCTGGGCGGCGGCGTTGCGGCGGATCGCACGGCGCAGATGCAGATGCTGGCCGCGCTGATGGAGCGTCGGCCGGATTGCCTGCACCTGATCCTGATCTGGCCCGGCTCGGTCGTGCCGCCCGCGCTTTACGGCTGGAAGAACACCACCGTCTGTCAGACCCGCAATGCTGCGGCCATCGCGGCGGCGGCCGATCTGGTCGTGACGGCGGCAGGCTATAACAGCTTTCACGAGGTCCTTTATCACGGCCTGCCCGCCATCTTCATCCCGCAGATGGCGGGCTTCATGGACGATCAGGACCGCCGGGCGCAGGCGGCGGCCGACCGCGGCTTGGCCGTGGCGGTCGGGGCCGGGGAAATGCTGCGTCTGGAACGCGAGGTGACGGCCATTCTGGACGACGGCAAGGGGGCAGAGCTTCGCGCGGCCCTTGCAGCAGCAGACCTGCCCGCACGGGGGAACGCCCGCGCCGCCGGTCTGATCGCGGCGGAGGTCTGGACATGACGGCGGAACTGGCGATGGACATCCTCGCGCGGCTTCAGGACGCGGCCCCGGTCGATCTGGACCGGATGCTGGACGCGCCCGGCGCGGCGACACAAGGCGCCACCCTTGTGACAGTGGACCCGATCGCGCTCTCCCCCGCGCTCTGGTCCCATGCCGAAGACTGGGCCTGTCTCGGCATCCGGGTGACGACGCCGCTGCCCGATGTCACCTCGCTTGCGCGGCGCCTTGCCGCGACGGCGCTGGAACGCGGCATCTTTCCGGTGATCCTGACCACCCTCGATCAAAGCGGCTTCGAACGCTTCGGCTTTCGTGTCGAACGCCTGACAGAGGCCGGGCGCGCCGGGGAAGAAGCGGAACTGGCAGGCTTCTGGAACTTCGCCCTGATCCTTGACGCGGACGACCTGATGCTGATGGGCTGACACCCGGTCAGCCGTGGTGGAAGCCGCCGATCAACTGGCGCAGCCCCACCAGCCCGCCGACGGCAATCGCGGCCAGCGTGACCGGCGCCGACACCGCCAGCGTCGACATGGCGGTGACGCCCTGCCCCACCGAACAGCCCAGCGCGAGGCTGCCGCCGACCCCCATCAGCGCGGCGCCGGACACCTGACGGCCCAGCTCACGCGGGTCCTCGCACGCCTCCCAGCGGAAGAGGCCGCGGATGGTGGACCCTGCGAAGGCGCCCGCAAGGACGCCCGCGACCATCCCGACCGAAAAGGTGATGCCGCCAGCGGTCGAGGTCATGAAGAAGATGATCGTCCGCCCCAGAGGCGCGGTGAAGGATGGCCCCTCGACGCCGACCTCTCCGAAACTGACGTCGGACACCCAGGTCGTCCCGGCAAAGCACCAGACAACCGCCAGCCCCGCCGCGATGCCCCAGCCGATCTGCTTCGGCCGCCGCCGCAGGGGCGCATAGGACAACGCCCAGAACAGCGCCGCCGCACCGACGGGGGCGGCGAAGGTCAGGGGCGGCAGGCCGGTCCGTTCGGACAGCCAATGGGCGATGCCTTGCGTCCCCTCCGCCGGGATCTGCGGGAAAAGCGCGGTTCGCAAAGGTGCGAGAAGGCCCGACATGGTGACGAAGGCGAAAATGCCGATCACCACCACGATCACCAGCGAGCGCAGATCGCCCCCGCCGAACCGCACCAGCGCGCCAAAGCCGCAGTTCCCGGCCAGTGCCATGCCATAGCCAAAAACAAGCCCGCCCACGACCGAGGCGACGGGGTTCCAGGCAATGGTGTGGTAGAAGGTCTGGCTTGGCGCGGAGAGGCCCAGCGCCTCGGCGATGAAGGTGCCAAGGATCGCGACACCAAGAACCACGCCCCAAAGCCTCAGCCGCCGCTGGTCATTGCCATAGGTCGCGGCCTCCAGCGCCCCGAGGGTGCAGAATTCGCCCAGCCGCGCCGCCAGACCCAGGACGATCCCGCCGCCGAGACCGACAAGTGCCGCGAGGACACCGGGTGACAGTTCCCACATCGCCTTCTCCCCGCGCCCCTCGCCCTAACCTTCGGACGGCGGGGGGCTGCCCTCTTGCCGGCAGAAACAGTCGTAGATAAGCCCCAGCATACGCGCGATCCGGGGATCGCTGAGCGAATAGTAGATCGTCTTGCCCTCGCGCCGGGTCTTGACGATCCGTTCCATCCGCAAACGTGCCAGTTGCTGACTGACCGCAGCTTGCCGTGACAGGAGAAGGGTTTCAAGCTCGGTGACCGAACGTTCGCCATTGGCAAGGTTGCACAGGATCATCAGGCGGCCGTCATGGGCCAGCGCCTTGAGGAAGTTGGCCGCCGCGTCCGCTTCGGGCGCGAAGCGCTCGGGGTCGACCGAGGCGAGGCAAGCCTCCATCCGGCTTTCCCAATCCGTGGTGTCACCCTCGTGCGGCACGTTCCCTTTCCCTTCCGTGTCCGGCCTGACCATGCCTTCATTCTGACGGCGCGGGGCCGTCCCCCTGCACCTTGCCGATCATCTGATCAAGCAGCCCCCAAAAGAAATCCTCGCCCGGATAGCCCTCGATCCGCCCGGCCTCGGCCCCGTCCTCCATCAGGACGAAGGTCGGCGTCAGCACGACCGGCGTGGCAAAGGCAAAGCCCGACGTCGCCGTCTCGCGAATGTTCACGCGCACCAGGGGCGCCGCTGCCCCCTCGGGCGTTTTCGGGTAGGTCGGCGCGATCGCCTTGTCCCAGGCGGCGCAATAGACGCAGCCCTCGCGCCAGACCATGACAAGGTTCAGTTCCGCCGCCGCAGGCGTGGCCGCGACCAGCGCGAGTGCCATTCCGATCCGACGCAGCGAAAGCAGCATGTTGACGCCTCGACCATTACATATAAAAATCCTAATGTGTTTTTATGTTCGCGGCAAGCGAGGCGGGGAGGACTCATGGACGCATCATTCGGCGGCGCCCTTTTGGCGGGCATCCTGTCCTTTCTGTCACCCTGCATCCTGCCCATGGTCCCCTTCTACCTGTGCTACATGGCCGGGATTTCCATGTCCGAATTGCGGTCGGACCAGACCATCGCGCCGGGTGCGCAGAAGCGCCTTATCGTGTCGGCCATCGCCTTCGCGCTGGGGGTGACAACGATCTTCATGGCGCTGGGAATGGGGGCGACGGCGCTGGGGCAGGTCTTCCGCGAATGGCTGCGCCCGCTGTCCTATGTCGCGGCGGGGGTGCTGTTCGTCTTCGGCCTGCACTTCCTTGGCATCCTGCGCATCCCGTTCCTCTACCGCGAGGCACGAATCGAGGCGAAGGTGGAACCGACGACCTTCGTCGGCGCCTATGTCATGGGCCTTGCCTTCGGCTTCGGCTGGACACCCTGCGTCGGCCCGGCGCTGGCGGCGATCCTGATGGTGGCCTCCAGCATGGACTCCATTGGCCGGGGGGCAGCACTTCTTTTCGTCTACGGACTTGGCATGACCGCCCCCTTCATCCTGGCCGCCGCCTTCGCCAAGCCGTTCCTCGGCTGGATGAACCGCAACCGGAAATACCTGCGCTACGTCGAAAAGATCATGGGCGTGATGCTGATCCTCTTCGCGGTGCTGATCGCGACCGGATCGGTCAATGCCATCGCGGATTTCATGATCCGCCACATGCCCTGGACCACGAAATTCATCTGAACTTCCAAGGGAGGAAAGAATGACCCGTTTCTTCACCGCCGCCGCCACCGCGCTTTTGCTGGCGCTGCCCGTCCATGCCGCCGATGTCGCGCCCCTGGGCGATGACGGGCTGCACAAACCCACCTGGCTGCGCGACACGTTCAAAGACATGCGCGAGGACCTTGCCGAGGCGAATGCAGAGGGCAAGCGCCTGATGATCATCTTCGAACAGCGCGGCTGCATCTACTGCACCAAGATGTATGAAGAGGTCTTTCCCCAGCCTGAAATCGACGCGCTGATCCGCGACAATTACTTCGTGGTGCAGATGAACCTCTTCGGCGACGTGGAGGTCACCGACCTCGACGGCGAAACGCTGCCCGAAAAGGACATGGCGATGAAATGGGGCGTGATGTTCACGCCCACGATGATCTTCCTGCCCGAGGACGTGCCAGACGGGCAGACCGTCGCCGAGGCTGCCGTCGCCAAGATGCCGGGCGCCTTCGGCAAGGGGACGACCGCCGCGCTGCTGACCTGGGTGAAGGATCACGAATACGAAAACGGCGAGAACTTCCAGAAATACGTCGCCGCCCGCGTGACCGGCGGGCCGCAGAACTGACGCAGCGGCAAGACACATTCTCATATTCACGCTCGTGAATTTTTCGGTTGCGTGCGACAGGTTGTCTCAGTTAGGCTCCGAGTCGGAGGAAAACAGGGAGGTCTTCGATGAAGCGCCAAATCGCCGCGGGACTGCTGATGTCCCTCGCCGCAGGGATGTCTTTCGCCGAAACGGCGCCCGGCGACGTCAGCTATCAGGAAGGCGCCGTGGCGCAGTCCCTGACCGGCCAGCCGGGGGATGCCGCCGAGGGTGCCAAGGTCATGTCGAGCCGCGCGCTCGGCAATTGCGTCGCCTGCCACACCGTGTCGGCCATGCCCGACGTCGCCTTCCAGGGCAATGTCGGACCGACGCTGGACGGCGCCGGCGATCGCTGGGAAGAGGCGCAGCTGCGCGGCATCGTCTCGAACGCGAAAATGACCTTTGAAGGCACGGTCATGCCGTCCTTCTACAAGACGTCCGGCTTCATCCGGCCCGGCGACGGCTATACCGGGAAGGCGATCGACCCGGCCGCCATCACGCCCATCCTTGGCGCGCAGCAGATCGAGGATGTCGTCGCCTACCTCTTGACCCTGAAGGAATGATCCGGCCCGCGGTTTCCGCGCCGGAACGGCAAAGGAGTATTCAATGAAACTGACACGACGCGATACGCTGGCCCTGGGACTGGGCGGCATCGCCCTGGCGGCCCTTCCCGGCGCCGCGGCGGCGGAAGGCACGGTCGAGGATCTGACCAACGCCTTCACCGGCGGGGCAGAGATCGGCACCGGCGGCATCACCCTGACCGCGCCCGAGATTGCGGAAAACGGAAACACCGTTCCCATCGCCGTTTCCGCCCCCGGCGCGGCCTCGATCATGCTTCTGGCCTCGGGCAACCCGACGCCTGCGGTCTGCACCGTCAATTTCGGCCCCGCGGCCGGATCGCAATCCGTCTCCACCCGCATCCGCCTGGCCAAGACCCAGGACGTCGTCGCGCTGGCCAAGATGGCCGACGGCAGCGTCGTTCAGGCCTCCGCCACGATCAAAGTCACCATCGGCGGCTGCGGCGGCTGAGCTAAGGAACGAAGCAAATGGCAGAAAACGTCAAACCCCGCGTCAAAGTCCCCTCCAAGGCCTCCGCCGGTGATGTGGTGACCATCAAGACGCTGATCTCTCACCCGATGGAATCGGGTCAGCGCAAGGACAAGAGCGGTAACGTCATCCCGCGCTCGATCATCAACCGCTTCACCTGCGACTTCAACGGCGCGAACGTCATCGACATGACGCTCGACCCGGCGATCTCGACCAACCCCTATATCGAGTTCGAGGCAAAGGTCGATGCGGCGGGGGAATTCAAGTTCACCTGGTACGACGACGACGGCTCCGTCTACGAGGACGCCAAGTCCATCGAAATGGCCTGAGGCCGGCAAAGGGGACGGGGGGGCGCCCGGCCAGACGGGCGCCGCCTCTCAGGGAGGAGAACGCATGAAGAAAAGAACACTCGCCACCACCTGCGCCGCCACCGCCTTGGCCCTTGTCGGGCTCTCGGCCATGGCGGACCCGGCCGAAGATGAACTGGTCATCAACGGCGACATCACCATCGTCACCCACACGACCAAGGCCCCGGACTATATCGAGGGCCTGAGCGAGCAGTATTCCGGCTGGCATTTCCGCGAGGACGACACCCGCGACATGGAGCGGGACGATTTCGACAACCCCGGCATGCTGGGGGTCGAGGCAGCACGCGACAGCTGGGCCGAAGCGGACGGGACCGAGGGGAAATCCTGCGCCTCCTGCCACAACGAACCCGAAAGCATGGCCGGTGTGCGCCCGGTGATGCCGAAGTTCAACACCGAGAAGGGAGAGATGTACACGCTTGAGATGTACATCAACCAGTGCCGCACCGAACGCATGGGCGCCGAGGCCTGGGGCTGGGACGACGCCGCGATGGTCAACATGACGGCGCTGATCTCCTCCGTGTCGCGCGGGATGCCGGTGAACGTGGCCATCGACGGCCCCGCCGCCCCCTATTGGGAGCAGGGAAAGGAGATGTACTATACCCGCTATGGCCAGCTTGAGCTGTCTTGCGCGAATTGCCACGAACAGAACTACGGCAACCACATCCGCGCCGATCACCTCAGCCAGGGGCAGACCAACGCCTTTCCGACCTACCGGCTGAAAACGGCTTCGCTGAACTCCATCCACAACCGCTTCAAGGGCTGCATCCGCGACACGCGGGCCGAAACCTTCAAGCCCGGTTCGGCCGAATTCATCGCGCTTGAGCTTTACGTTGCCTCGCGCGGCAACGGCCTGTCGGTCGAAGGACCGTCGGTGCGCAACTGAACCCTGTCCGGGCGGCCACCCGCCCGGACCATTCGTTTGTCGATTTTCACGAAGACGCGGGGGAGCGGCCCGACGTGCCTTGGCGCGCCGGTCCCGTTTTGCCCAAGAGAAGGACCAAGAGCATGATTTCGAGGCGGGATTTCCTCCAGGCAACCGTGGCGGCCTCCGCACTTTGGGGCGCGTCGGGCGTGGGCAACTGGTCCCGTCTGGCCGCCCAACAGGTGCTGACGCAGGACAAGCTGCTTGAGTTCGACGATTACGGCAACGTCACCCTGATCCACATCACCGACATCCATGCGCAACTGAAGCCGGTCTGGTTCCGCGAACCCGAGATCAACCTGGGCGTCGGCGCGGCCAAGGGCCAGCCGCCGCATGTGACCGGGGCGGATTTCCTGAAGATGTTCAATATCGCGACCGGCACGCCCGAGGCCTATGCCCTGACCTATGAGGATTTCGTGGCGCTTGCGCAGACCTATGGCCGCATGGGCGGGCTGGACCGCTGCGCGACCGTCATCAACGCCATCCGCGCCGCACGCCCCGACGCGCTGCTGCTGGATGGCGGCGATACCTGGCAGGGCTCGCTCACCGCGCATCGGACCAACGGGCAGGACATGGTCAACGTGATGAACGCGCTGAAACCCGATGCGATGACCTCGCACTGGGAATTCACGCTGGGCATCGACCGCGTGACCGAGATCGTGGAAACCCTGCCCTTCCCCTTCCTTGGCGCCAATATCTTCGACGCCGAATGGGACGAACCCGCCTACGATCCCTACAAGATGTTCGAAGTCGGCGGCGCGACGGTCGCCGTGATCGGCCAGGCCTTCCCCTACCTTCCGATCGCCAATCCGAAATGGATGTTCCCCAACCTCTCCTTCGGCGTGCGTGAGGAACGCATGGCCGAGGTCGTGCAAGAGGTCCGCGACGCCGGGGCCGATCTGGTCGTCGTCCTGTCCCATAACGGCTTCGACGTCGACCGCAAGATGGCCGCGCAGGTCGAAGGGATCGACGTCATCCTGACCGGCCACACCCATGACGCGCTGCCAGAGCCGGTTCTGGTCGGCAAGACGATCCTGATCGCCTCCGGCTCCAACGGCAAGTTCATAAGCCGCGTCGATCTGGACGTGCAGAACGGCCAGATGATGGGCTTCCGCCACAAGCTGATCCCGATCTTCTCCGACGTGATCGCACCCGATGCCGAGGTCACAGCCCTGATCGAGACCGAGCGCGCGCCCTTCAAGGCCGATCTGGAGGAGGTGCTTGGCACCACCGACAGCCTTCTTTACCGCCGCGGCAATTTCAACGGCACCTGGGACGACCTGATCTGCAACGCGCTGATTGATGAACATGAGGCCGACATCGCCCTCAGCCCCGGTTTCCGCTGGGGGCCGTCGCTTCTGCCGGGCGAAAACATCACCCGCGAAGACCTGATGAACGCCACCGCCATGTCCTACCCCGCCGCCTACAAGACCGAGATGACGGGCGAGATGCTGCATACCGTGCTGGAGGATGTCGCCGACAACCTCTTCAATCCAGATCCCTATTACCAGCAGGGCGGCGACATGGTCCGCGTCGGCGGCATGGGCTACCGGATCGACATCACCAGGCCGCAGGGCGAACGCATCACCGAGATGACGATGCTCAAGTCCGGCGAAAAGGTGGACCCGGCCAAAAGCTACACCGTCGCCGGTTGGGCCAGCGTGAACGAAGGCACCGAAGGCCCGGCGATCTGGGATCTGGTCGAAAGCTGGATCAGGAAACAGGGCAGCGTGACGGTCGATCCCAACACCTCGGTGCAGGTGGTGGGGGCCTGAGATGAACGACAGCACGAAGAAGGAGGGTTCGATGAGCGGAACCGAGAACAAGGGGACCAGCCGACGCGCCGTCCTGCGCGGCGGGCTGGCCGCAGGCGCGGGCCTTGCCGTGGCCGGTGCGGCGCGGGCCGAAGGCACACCCGACCCGCTGATCACCGAGGTGCAGGACTGGGCGTCCTCCTTCGGCGATCCGGTCGATGCGACACCCTACGGCATGCCGATCCGCTTTGAATCGCAGGTCGTGCGCCGCAATGTCGAATGGCTGACCGAAAGCCCCGTCTCCTCGATCAACTTCACGCCGATCCACGCGCTTGAAGGCACGATAACCCCGCAGGGCTGCGCCTTTGAACGCCACCATTCCGGCGCGATCGAGCTGTCGAAACCCGACTACCGCCTGATGATCGACGGGCTTGTCGAAACGCCGCTGGTCTTCACCTACGAAGACCTCACCCGCTTTCCCCGCGAAACCCGCACCGCTTTCTGCGAATGCGCGGCGAACGGCGGCATGGAATGGGGCGGCGCGCAGCTTGAGGGCTGCCAGTTCACCCAAGGCATGATCCACAACATGGAATATGTCGGCGTACCCTTGCGGCTGCTGCTGGAAGAGGCGGGCGTGAAGCCCGAAGGCAAATGGGTCTATGCCGAGGGCGCCGATGCGTCCTCGAACGGCCGGTCCATGCCGCTTGAAAAGGCGATGGACGACGTCCTTGTCGCCTTCTACGCCAATGGCGAGGCGCTTCGGAAAGAACACGGTTACCCCGTCCGCCTCGTCGTGCCGGGGTTCGAAGGCAATATGTGGGTAAAGTGGCTGCGCCGGATCGGGGTTTACGATCAGGCCGTCGAAAGCCGCGAGGAAACGTCGAAATACACCGACCTGATGCCCGACGGGCGGGCGCGGAAATGGACCTGGGTGATGGACGCGAAATCCGTCATCACCTCGCCCTCGCCACAGGCACCGATCTATCACGGGAAGGGGCCGCTGGTCATCACCGGCCTGGCCTGGTCCGGCCACGGCAAGGTCACGCGCGTGGACGTCTCGCTTGACGGCGGCAAGAACTGGCAGGAAGCGGAACTGACGGGCGAGGCGCAGTCCAAGGCGCTGACCCGGTTCCGCCTGAACATCGACTGGGACGGTTCGGAACTGCTGCTGCAATCCCGCGCGGTGGATGAGACGGGCTATGTCCAGCCCACGAAGGACGCGCTCCGCGCGATCCGGGGGACGAACAGCGTCTACCACAACAACGGTATCCAGACCTGGTGGGTGCATGAAAACGGAGAGGTCGAGAATGTCGAAGTCGCTTAAATTCCTCCTCGGCACGGCGCTTGGCCTCTCCGTCCTGGCCGCGCCTGCCTTCGCCGAAAAACTCGGCCTCGGCCGCCCCGCGCTGCCTGCGGAAATCGCCGCCTGGGACGTCGCGGTCCTGCCGGACGGCACCGGCCTTCCCGAAGGGTCAGGCGATGTTGCAACGGGTGACGAGGTCTTTGCCGAGAAATGCGCCACCTGCCACGGCGACTTCGCCGAGGGCATCGACAACTGGCCCGTTCTCGCCGGGGGCGAAGGCTCGCTGAAGGATCGCCGCCCGGTCAAGACCATCGGCTCCTACTGGCCGCACCTGTCGACCGTGTGGGATTATATCCACCGCTCCATGCCCTTTGGCGCGGCCCAAACCGTGACCCCGGATGAGGCCTACGCAATCACCGCCTTCCTGCTCTATTCCAACGGGATCGTTGAGGATGACTTCGTGCTGTCGAAGGAGAACTTCACCAGCATCACGATGCCGAACGCGGACGGCTTTTATCCCGACGACCGGGCTGAAAGCGAATATGCGACCTTCTCGGGCGAAGCCTGCATGACCGACTGCGCCGCCGAGGTGAAGGTCACCAAGCGCGCGGTCACCCTGAACGTCACCCCGACCGATCCCGACGGCCGCCCGGCAGGCACCCTGCCCAACCCGGATCCGGTCGTGGAGGCGGCAGTGGCAGAGCCTGCGGCGCCGGAAACGACGGCAGAGACGACCACCGCAGCGGCCGGCCCCGACCCGGCTCTGGTCGAGGCGGGCGCCAAGGTCTTCAAGAAATGCGCCGCCTGTCATAAGGTCGGCGAGGGCGCGAAGAACGCGACGGGGCCGATGCTGAACGGCATCCTTGGCCGCGCGGCGGGTACCGTGGAGGGCTTCAAATACTCCAAGGCCATGGCCGATGCCGGCGCAGCCGGGCTTGTCTGGAGCGATGAGAACCTTCACGCTTACCTCTCAGACCCCAAGGGCTTCGTCAAACGCAACAAGATGAGCTTCGCTGGCCTGAAGTCGAAGGACGATATCGACGCGGTCATCGCCTATCTCGAATCCGCCGGGGGCTGACCCCCGGCACCGCCAAGGAGAGGAAGATGAAGACAGCTATCCTTCCCGCGCTGGTCGCCGCCCTGATGGTGGCGGCGCCGGTCAGCGCGACTGCCGAAGAAAACGACGTCACGACCTATCCGTTCGAAGGCAGCTTCGAGGACGCCACCTTTGCCGTGGAAAACGCCATCATCTCCGAAGGGCTGGTCGTCGATCATGTCAGCCATGTGGGCGAGATGCTGGCCCGTACCGGCGCCGATGTCGGCAGCGACGTGAAGATCTTTGACGGCGCGGACGTCTATCTTTTCTGCTCCGCCAACCTGTCGCGCAAGGTGATGGAGGCCGACCCGATGAACCTGCGCTTCTGCCCCTACAGCGTCTTCGTGATGGACCGCGACGGCGCGGTGACGGTCGGCTACCGCAACATGCCCCAAGGCCCCATGCAAGAGGTTCAGGCGCTTCTCGACAAGATCGCGAAGACCGCGCTGGAATGACCGTCGCGGTCGCGGCCCGGCCCCGCGCGGCTTAACGCGTTTCGGGTTTTCGTTGAGAAAGCAAGTATCAGAATTCGAACGAGATACGTTCGAATTCTGATTCAGCGTAAAGCCGAAATGCTATAGCTTCGGCCCATCACCGAAGAGGGGCCGAATGAAACTTTTCGTCGGGCTGGGCAATCCGGGTCGCAAGTATGAGGCGAACCGCCACAATATCGGCTTCATGGCCGTGGACCGCATCGCCACGGATCACGGCTTTGCGCCCTGGCGTGCGCGCTTTCAGGGCGAGGTCAGCGAAGGCAGGCTCGGGTCCGGGAAAATCGTCCTGCTGAAGCCGCACACGTTCATGAACCTCTCCGGTCAGTCGGTGGGTGAGGCGATGCGCTTTTACAAGCTGACGCCTGATGACGTCACCGTCTTCCACGACGAACTTGACCTTGCGCCCGGCAAGTTGCGGGTCAAGACCGGCGGCGGTCACGCGGGGCATAACGGCCTGCGTTCGATCCACCAGCATATCGGCGAGGCCTATCACCGCGTCCGCATCGGCATCGGCCATCCCGGCGACAAGGCCCGCGTCGCCGCCTATGTGCTGTCGGACTTCGCCAAGGCGGATGGCGACTGGATCGAGGATCTGCTGCGCGGGATCTCCGATGGCGCGCCCGCCCTTGCGCAGGGCGATGCGACACGCTTCATGAATGCCGTCAGCCTGCGCACAGCGCCACCGCGTCCCTCCGCCCCGAAGCCTGCCGGAAAACCCGCGCCTGCCGCGACCATTGAGCCGGAAGACGAGCGCAACCCGCTTCAGAAACTGATCGACCGCTTCCGCTAAAGCGTTTCGGGTTTACGTTGAGAAAGTAAGTATCAGAATTCGAACGAAATAAGTTCGAATTCTGATTCAGTGTAAACCCGAAATGCTATAGCGCGGCCTTCGAAGGAGGTGCAACGATGGTCACACCCTATCCACCCCGCAACGTCCTTGGCGGCGCGCTTGAACCCTGCTCCGCCGATCCCCTGACCGGCTTTTTCCGCGACGGCCACTGCAACACCTGCGCCGAGGATGCGGGCAGGCACACCGTCTGCGCGGTGATGACGGCCGAATTCCTCGCCTTCTCGAAATATGTGGGCAACGACCTGTCCACGCCCCGGCCCGAGGTCCACTTCCCCGGCCTCAAGCCCGGCGACCGCTGGTGTCTTTGCGCCACCCGTTTCCTGCAGGCCCACGACGAAGGCTGCGCCCCGAAAGTGCATCTGCCCGCCACGCATGAACGCGCGGGCCGGATCGTCCCCCTCGACATCCTGAAACGTCACGCGGCGGCGGATTAAAGCGTTTCGGGTTTTCGTTGAGAAGGTAAGCATCAGAATTCGAACGAAATAAGTTCAAATTCTGAGTCAGTGCAAACTCGAAATGCTTTAGCCCGCCGCCTGCATCACCGCATCGACATCGCGGTCATCGGTGGCGGCTCCGGCAAGACCGGGCAGCATCTCCTCATCCATCAGGTCCTCGATGAAGAGGCTGAGCAATTGCGACCGCCCGGTCACGCCCGCCTTGCGATAGATGGCATTGGTCTGCGCCTTCACCGTCCCGCCCGCCGTGCCGCGCAAGCTGGCGATCTCTTGCGTGCTAAGGCCCTTGATCGCGAAAAGCGCAACGTCCCGTTCGGCCGAGGTCAGCCCCCAATCCGCGAACCGCGCCTGCATCAACTCCATGAACGCGCCCGAAACCTGGCGAAGCTGCTCCTCCGCGCGCTTCTGGCGCCGCATGCTCCGGCGCAGCACGATGCCGCCCAGAACCGCGCCGAAGACAAGGCCAAGCGCGGCGCCGACCTCAAGAACCTCATGCAGTTCCCAACTGATCGGGCTGTGCTGGATGTCGAGATAGGTCATCAAAGTCTGGCCGACGAAGAAGAAGGCGCAGACAAGCTGGATCAGCAGCAAGAGCGAGATGAGGACGAGATCGCGCATCATCTGGGCGGTTCCGACCGGGACGGTTCGCCACCGCCGGGTTCCCCACCACGCTCACCGCCGCTCTCGCCGCCCGGTTCACCACCGGATTCGCCGCCGCTCTCCCCCCCACTTTCGCCGCCGCTCTCGCCACCCGGCTCGCCGCCGCCGGAAGAACTTCCGCGGCTGGTATCCTTGCCGACGGCGCGACGCTCGGCGCGGGAATAGTCGCGCAGGACCTCACCCGAGGACGGATCGACGACAACCTCACGTTCGACATTGCCCCGGACGGCGGTGAACCTCACCCGGCCAAGGAAGGTGCGCTTGCGGCTGGTAATGCGGAAACCCTGACCGGCGATCGCGCGGGCGACCTGCTCTTCAGCCGGGGCTGCGGTGGCGTCCTGACCGAGGGCGATGAACCCCGCAGAGGACAGCATGAAAACGCGTCTGTTCATGTCTACTCAACACACACGCCCCCAATCCGCACTTTCGCAACATTCACACGGGCGAACAAGAATATCCGCGATTCCGCCCGTGCCGGTTGCCTTGGCATCAACGATCGTCGGAATTCGCGAAGATATTTTCGCGCAAAGGCTCAATCCCGTCGGCGCCGAAGAAGCGCTCCACCGTGATTCCCGACTCGGTGATCCTCTCAAGCGACAGGCTCCCGGCGGCAGAGAAATCGCGCCGCAGGATCTTCTCGTCGTTGCGCGCCTCGATCGTCAGGGCGAAGCCGTTCCACCTCACGTCGAAGTCAGAGAACCCTTCGGCCGAAATGGCCTGCATCTGCTCATGCACGATGGCACCCAGCCGCTCCGGTGTCGCGGTGACGGTGATGGCGGGGGCGCCCGTCTCGAAAGCCTTGGCAGTATGGAACATGGTCGTGTCCTCGGTTGCTTGTGTCCGGTCGGTTGGACAGGGGGAGTGGTCCCCGTCGCCTAACAAGCTGAAATCCAAACGCTTCCGGGCGCCATAAACCGAAGGAACAGTGCCATAAACCGGGGTTTATGAGGCAACTTACTGGCGACGCTGCGGCACCAATGGGGCCGTCAGCCCGACCTTTCGCCAAGATTGTTTACACATCGGCACTTCACGGCCGCACCAACACCCGCGCCGCACGCATTTTTCCATGCGCAGGCAACTTTCGGTGCCAGACACCGAATCGGGCCGGTCACCGCCAGCGCGCGGAGGTCAGGTGCGAATATCGAAGCCCAGATGCTTGGCGACGGCGAAGATATCCTTGTCGCCCCGGCCGCACATGTTCATCACGATGATATGGTCGCGCGGCAATTCCGGCGCGATCTTCATCACATGGGCCAGCGCATGGGACGGCTCCAGCGCCGGGATGATGCCTTCCAGCGCACAGGACAGCTGGAACGCCCCAAGCGCCTCCTTGTCTGTGATCGCGACATACTCAGCACGCCCCGTCTCATGCAGCCAGGCATGTTCCGGGCCGATACCGGGATAGTCGAGCCCCGCCGAGATCGAGAACCCTTCAAGGATCTGCCCGTCATCGTCCTGCAAGAGATAGGTCCGGTTGCCATGCAGCACACCCGGACGCCCGCCGGTGAGAGAGGCGCAATGCTCCATCTTCTCATCCACGCCCTTGCCGCCGGCCTCCACGCCGATGATCCGAACCGACGGATCATCAAGGAACGGGAAGAACAGCCCCATCGCGTTCGACCCGCCGCCGATCGCGGCAATCACCGTATCCGGCAGGCGGCCCTCGCCCTCCTGCTCGGCCAGTTGCCAGCGCACTTCCTTGCCGATGATCGACTGGAAATCGCGGACCATCGCCGGATAGGGATGCGGCCCCGCGACCGTCCCGATGCAATAGAACGTGTCACGCACATTGGTGACCCAGTCGCGCAGCGCGTCGTTCATCGCGTCCTTCAGCGTGCCGCGCCCCGACGTCACCGGCACCACCTCGGCCCCCAGAAGGCGCATGCGGAAGACGTTCGGCGCCTGCCGTTCCACATCATGCGCGCCCATGTAGACGATGCACTTCAACCCGAACTTGGCGCAGACCGTCGCCGTCGCCACGCCATGCTGGCCGGCGCCGGTTTCGGCGATGATCCGGGTCTTGCCCATGCGGCGGGCCAGGATGATCTGGCCCAGCACGTTGTTGATCTTGTGCGCGCCGGTATGGTTCAGCTCATCCCGCTTCATGTAGATCTTGGCGCCGCCAAGGTGATCGGTCAGCCGTTCCGCGAAGTAAAGCGGCGAGGGGCGGCCGACATAATGCTTCCAGAGCCAGTCCATCTCGGCCCAGAAGGTGTCATCCGTCTTGGCCTTCTCATATTCCGCCTCAAGGTCGAGGATCAGCGGCATCAGCGTTTCCGACACGAAGCGCCCGCCGAAATCGCCGAAGCGGCCGCGTTCGTCGGGTCCGTTCATGAAGCTGTTGAACAGGTCGTCGGCCATGATCGCCTCCTCTCAGGACAGATCGCGTTTAAAGCCTATATGCGACGCGGTAAAGCCGAGCCGTTCGTAAAACCGCCTCGCATCGGTGCGGGTCGCGTTCATCGTCAACTGCATCAGCCGACACCCCGCCGCGCGGGCGCGGGCCTCGGCATCGGCGAACATCGCGGCGCCAAGCCCCTGCCCGCGCCGGTCCGAGGCGACACGCACCGATTCTACCTGCGCCCGGCGGCTGGCGCGCAATGACAGGCCGGAGATGAAGGTCAGTTGATAGGTGGCGACGATCCGCCCGCCGACCTCGCCCACGATCAGCCTATTCGCACCCTCGTCCTGCATCCTGTCGAAGGCCGCCAGATAGGCGTCAAGCTCCGTCCCCTCACGCCGCGCGCCCAGCGCGTCATCGGACAAGAGCGCGACCACCGCCGCGACATCGGCGCGCGTTGCCTCGCGAAAGCGGATCATGCGGCCGCCTGCGCCGCCGCGACGAAGGCGCGGATCAGCCCCGCATCCTTCACGCCCGGCGCAAGCTCAACCCCCGAGGACACATCCACCTGCCGCGCGCCGGTCAGGCGGATGGCCTCGGCGACATTGTCGGGCGTCAGCCCACCGGCCAGCATCCAGGGGCAGGGCCAGTATTTCCGCGCGATCAGCGTCCAGTCGAAGGCAAGCCCGTTGCCACCGGGAACAGCCGCGCCCTTCGGCGCCTTGGCATCGACGAGGATCTGATCGGCGACCTTGCCGTAAAGGGCGATCTTTTCCACATCCTCAGGCCCGGCAATCCCGACCGCCTTCATCACCGGCAGCCCAAAGCGCGCCCGGATCCCCGCCACCCTGTCGGGGCTTTCGTTCCCATGAAGCTGAAGCATGTCGAGCGGCACGGCCGCGACGATGGCGTCCAGCTCCGCATCCGTGGCATCGACGACCAGCGCCACCTTGGCAACCCCCGGCGGCACCGTGGCCGCAAGCCGGGCGGCTGTCCCGACCGTCACATTCCGGGGCGATTTCGCGAAGAACACAAAGCCGACATAGCGCGCCCCGGCCTCGACCGCCGCGGCGACATGCGCCGTCTCGCGCAATCCACAGATCTTGACCCGGACGTCCATCGCGCCGGTTTAGCGCGTGGCGCCGTCGCCCTCAAGCAGCGCCAGAACCTCATCGTTCGGCTTGCGGCTTTCGGTGCGCAGCTTGCTGACCTCACGCCGCAACTGCCCCGCCTCACGCTTGTGATCGGCAAGCGCCGCGCGATGCTTGGCCTCGCGGAACCATTCCCAGATGAACCCGATGCCAAGACCGGCAAGGATACCCGCGAAGATCACGACGAACAGCGGCAGCTCGATCTGGTAATCGAGGCCCAGAACGGCGGCCATGTCCTTTGGCAGCGCATGAAGCGTCACCGGCGCAAGGTTCGCCGAGGCGACGGCCAGAAGCACGATACCAAGAAGGGCAAGGAACAGGATACGAAGAAAGCGCAGCATGGAGGAGGATTAGCCCCCGTTCAGCCGGTCGCGCAAGAGCTTTCCGGTCTTGAAGAAAGGAACATGCTTTTCCTCGACCGGCACGGATTCCCCGGTGCGCGGGTTTCGCCCGGTGCGCGCATCGCGCTTTTTCACCGAGAAGGCGCCAAAGCCGCGCAGTTCGACCCGGTCACCGCGCGCCATGGCCTCGATAATCTCATCGAAGATGGTATTCACGATCCGCTCGACGTCACGCTGGAAGAGGTGCGGATTCTCTTCCGAAATCTTCTGGATCAGTTCAGACCTGATCATGGACTAACCCCCCTTGCAGACCGATTTTCCGGGCCGTTTTCTGTTCTTCAAACCGGACTATAGGCGCAAACATTCGATCACGAAACAGGAAAGCCATTGGAATAACGGCATTTTCCCGCTGCGTCACAGAAAATGGCGGGCGATTTCGGGCCGATTACCCCTGCTGCATCGCAGCAATAGGGGGCGGCGCGATACAGGGGGCCTTCGAACCTACCCCCCCGATTCGCAAAGCAAAACGGCCCCGCCGGTCGGGCGGGGCCGTTCCTGCTTCGGTAACGAAGCCGATTACTTGTCGGACGAACCCTTCAGGGCCGCGCCGAGAATGTCGCCAAGCGAGGCGCCGGAGTCGGACGAACCGTACTGTTCCACGGCTTCCTTCTCTTCGGCGATCTCGCGCGCCTTGATCGACAGGCCCAGACGGCGGGTCTTGCTGTCGACATTGGTCACGCGCACGTCGACGTGGTCACCGACCTGGAAGCGCTCGGGGCGCTGGTCGGCACGGTCACGCGACAGGTCCGAACGACGGATGAAGGATTTCATGCCGTTATACTCGACCTCGATCCCGCCATCCTCGATCGCCGTGACGGTGACCGTGATGACCGAACCGCGCTTCACGCCATCGACCGCGTCCGAGAACGTATCGTCGCCAAGCGCCTTGATCGAAAGGGAGATACGCTCCTTCTCGACATCGACTTCGGTGACGGCGGCCTGAACCACGTCGCCCTTGCGGTAGTTCTGGATCGCATCCTCGCCGCGCTGGTCCCAGCTGAGGTCGGAGAGGTGAACCATCCCGTCGATGTCGTTGTCGAGACCGACGAACAGACCGAATTCGGTGATGTTCTTGACCTCGCCCTCGATCTGCGAGCCGACCGGATGGGTTTCCGCGAAGACTTCCCACGGGTTGCGCATCGTCTGCTTGAGGCCAAGCGACACGCGACGCTTCGCGGTGTCGATCTCAAGCACCATGACGTCCACTTCCTGCGAGGTGGAGACGATCTTGCCCGGATGGACGTTCTTCTTGGTCCAGGACATTTCGGAGACGTGGACCAGACCCTCGACACCGGCTTCCAGCTCGACGAATGCGCCGTAGTCGGTGATGTTGGTCACGCGGCCCTTGTGGACCGAACCCAGCGGGAACTTCTCCTCGACCGTATCCCACGGATCGGACTGAAGCTGCTTCATGCCAAGCGAGATGCGGTGGGTTTCCTTGTTGATCTTGATCACCTGGACCTTCACGGTCTCGCCGATGTTCAGGATCTCGTTCGGGTGGTTCACGCGGCGCCACGCCATGTCGGTGACGTGCAGCAGGCCGTCGACACCGCCAAGGTCAACGAACGCACCGTATTCGGTGATGTTCTTGACCACGCCATCCACGACCTGACCTTCGGACAGGTTGCTGATGACCTCGGCGCGCTGTTCGGCGCGGCTTTCTTCCAGGATCGCGCGGCGGGACACGACGATGTTGCCCCGGCGACGGTCCATCTTGAGGATCTGGAACGGCTGCTTCATGCCCATCAGCGGGCCGGCATCGCGCACCGGACGGACATCGACCTGGCTGCCGGGCAGGAACGCGACCGCGCCGCCCAGATCCACGGTGAAACCACCCTTGACGCGGCCGAAGATGGCGCCATCGACGCGCTCTTCCTTGGCATAGGCCTGTTCGAGACGATCCCAGGCCTCTTCCCGGCGCGCTTTCTCGCGCGACAGGACGGCCTCACCCCGGACGTTCTCAACGCGGTCGAGATAGACCTCGACCTCGTCGCCGATGCTCAGATCGGGCTGTTCACCGGGGCTTGCGAATTCCTTGAGGTCGACGCGGCCTTCCATCTTGTAGCCGACGTCGATGATGGCCTGGCCCGCCTCGATGGCGATGACCTTGCCCTTGACGACCGAACCCTCTTCGGGCGTGTCGATCTCGAAGCTTTCTTTGAGGAGGGCTTCGAATTCCTCCATCGTGGCTTTAGCGCACATGCGTTTTCAGTTTCCTTTTCACGATGTTTCTGGCCATGCGGTTGGCTCCGCCGGTCTTTGGTCTGCCCACGAGGCGTCGAGGCGTCCGAAAACACGAAAGGGCCGGTATTCCCCGACCCTGCGCATCCTCGCATGCCCCGGACTCTCGCGGCCCGTTTGACGGGGTGGCGTATAGGCCCTGTGGCCCATGATTGCAAGGGCGAAGGCAGCACCGTGAAGCTTGCCCCGATCACCGGCCGACACCTGCCGTCGCGATCTCAACTCACATCGGATTGCCATCCAAGCGCCCAAAGGCAATCGCCAGTCCAACAATCGCCATAACCAATCCGGTCAAAAGGTATGGAAGCCACAGGAGGGTGTCACCGAAATCCCTTCGTACGACCAGGCCATCCCAACCGACATAGAGGGGCGGAAGCGATGCGAGAACGTAAAGCACACTCCACCATCGCGGAACCGCTCGCCCTTTATAAACGTCGTAATAAGCAGCGCCAAAGGCAGCCAGTGCACTACGACAAGGAAGACCAGCGTTGGCACCACTGGCAGAGAGAGGTATTGCGCAAAGTATCCCGGATAGAACAAGGACAGCATCGACCCCACAACACCCAGCGCGAAGGCGAAGAGAAAAGCGGCAATCGCGCCGACTCCAATAAGGGTTTCCCTGTTGATCTGACCCATGCCGCGACCTTTCCGCCTCACCCTTGCCATCGGAACTCTCCACCCGCCGGACGTGCAGGCACCTCGCATTCGAAAGCTACCCGCCTCCGACCCTTCATCCCCGCACGGCGAGTACCGCCTTTATCGCCCGGTCCACCGCCTCCGTGACGGTCATCTCTGATGTATCAAGCAAGAGCGCATCCGCCGCCGGCCGTAACGGCGCCGTCGCCCGCTCGGCATCCCTCTTGTCCCGTTCGATCACCTCGGCCAGCACCTGCCCCTCATCCCCCCCCACCTCAAGCCAGCGGCGGTGGGCGCGGACCTCGGCGCTGGCGGTGACGTAAAGCTTCACCTCGGCCTCGGGGCAGATCACCGTGCCGATGTCGCGCCCGTCCAGCACCGCGCCGCCCGCACGCCGGGCGAACTGGCGCTGAAACACGACCAGCGCGGCGCGCACCTCGGGGATGACCGCGACCTTCGATGCCGCCTGCCCGGCGGCCAGCGTACGCAGATCGTCGCGGGTCAGGTCATCTTCGGTCAGGCCTTCCGCCGCCGCGACCGGATCGCCACCCTTGGCGCCGACGGCACGATAAAGCAGCCCGGTGTCGAGATGCGCAAACCCGAAATGCGCCGCCACGGCGCGGGAAATCGTCCCCTTCCCCGCCGCCGCCGGGCCGTCGATGGCAACCGTGAAGATCACTGGCCTGTCCTCCTGCACGCGGGCCGCGCCTCTTCTGCGCGGGTCCTGCACATCGCGACGTCTACGCAAGGCGAAATGACAAAGAGGAAGCCCATGCGTATCGTCCTTCTCCACCCGCCCCATACCGCCATCGGCAGCCGCGTTCCAAGGGAAAATCTGCCGCCCTTCGGCTTGCTCTGCATCGGCGGCCCGCTGATCGACGCGGGCCACGACGTCCGGCTGGTCAATGCCGACCTTGGCCCCATGCCCCTCCGCACGATCCGGAGAGAGGTCCTCAGCCACCGTCCCGACGCGGTCCTGATCGGCCATTCCGGGTCGACCTCCGCCCATCCGACCGTCCTGAAGATCGCCACCGCGCTGAAAGCCTGGCACCCGGACCTGACCATCGTCTATGGCGGTGTCCACCCGACCTATCACTGGCACCAAATCCTGTCCGGCACCGCCGACATCGACGTCATCCTGCGCGGCGAGGGGGAGGAAACCGTGACCGCGCTGATGGGCGCGCTTGAGGCCGGGATCGACCTTGCAGCCATCCCCGGCCTCGCCTACCGCAAGGACGGTCTGCCCCATGCCACCCCGCCCGCGCCGATGATCCGCGACCTCGACGCCCACCGGATCGGGTGGGAGCTGATCGACTTTACCAGACACAGCTACTGGGGCGGCAAACGCGCCGTGATCGTGCAATTCTCGCGCGGCTGCCCGCATCTTTGCACCTATTGCGGGCAGCGCGGCTTCTGGACCCGCTGGCGCCACCGCGATCCGGTCAGGCTGGCGCGCGAAATCGCCTGGCTGGTGCGCGAGAAGGGCGTTGAACTCATCAACCTCGCCGATGAAAACCCCACCTCCTCCCGGCGCGCCTGGAAGGCGTTTCTTGAGGCGCTGATCGCCGAAGAGGTCAAGGTGACCATCGTCGGCTCCACCCGCGCCGATGACATCGTCCGCGACGCCGACCTTCTGCCGCTTTACAAGAAGGCCGGCTGCCTGCGCTTCCTTCTCGGGATCGAGGGAACGGATGAGGCGACGCTGGCCACCGTCAAAAAGGGCGGCACCCGCGCCAAGGACCGCGAGGCAATCCGCCTCCTGCGCGATAACGGCATGATCGGCCTTTGCACCTTCGCCGTGGGGTTCGAGGAGGAGACCGACCGCGATTACTGGCGCCTGCTCCGGCAGCTTCTGGCCTATGACCCCGATCAGGTCATGTCGATCTACGCCACGCCCCATCGCTGGACGCCCTTCCACGGCCAGTCCGCCCACCGCAGGGTGATCCGCACCGATCTCCGGCTCTGGGATTACAAGCATCAGGTGATCGAAACGCCCCATGTCCCGGCCTGGCGCGTCTTCCTCTGGGTCAAGCTGATCGAGGCCACGCTGCAACTGCGGCCCAGGGCGCTCTGGCGTGCCTATCTTCAGCCGGACCGCGACATGCGCCACGCGCAGCGCTGGTACACCGCGATGGGACGCCGCGTCTGGCTTCGCGAGATCACGGACGCGATCCTGAAACCGGCGCGCAAAGGGCCGACCGTCGCGGACTACTGGGGGGCAGAGCAATTGCCGGAAGAGGCGATGGCCCGCACCGCCCCGCGCATTGCAGCAGAGTAGGGATCAGCGATTGTCGCGCCGGATCTGCGCGCCCAGCCCCGCCATCAGCCCCTCGAACGCCGGGAAAGAGGTCGCGATGGGCGATCCGTCATCGACGCTGACCGGCCGCTTCGCCGCAAGCCCGGCCACAAGGAAGGACATCGCGATCCGGTGGTCGATATGGGTCGCGCAGGTCGCACCGCCCGGCACACCGCCCTGCCCCATGCCGTGAACGATCAGCACATCCTCTTCCTCCTCGACCCGCACGCCACAGGCCTCAAGCCCGCGCGCCATCGCGTCGATCCGGTCGCTTTCCTTCACGCGCAGCTCCTTCACGCCCCGCATGACGGTCGTCCCCTCGGCAAAGGCCGCCACCACCGACAGGATCGGATATTCGTCGATCATGCTGGCCGCGCGCTCCTCCGGCACCTCGATACCGTTCAGGGTGGAGGCGCGGACCCGGAGGTCGGCGACCGGTTCCCCCCCCTCTTCGCGCGGGTTCTGGAATTCGATGTCGGCGCCCATCTCCACCAGCGTGGTATAAAGCCCGTTCCGCGTCGGGTTCTGGCTGACGCCGGGGACGAGGATGTCCGACCCTTCGACGATCAGCGCCGCACAGACCGGAAACGCGGCCGAGGACGGATCGCGCGGCACCGCCACCACCTGCGGGCGCAGCTCCGGCTGGCCGGTCAGGGTGATGACGCGGCCCTCACCCGTATCCTCGACCGTCAGCTCGGCGCCAAAACCCCTGAGCATCCGCTCCGAATGATCGCGCGTCGGCTCCCTCTCGATCACGACCGTCTGCCCCGGCGCGTTCAGCCCCGCCAGCAGCACCGCCGATTTCACCTGCGCCGAAGGTACGGGGACGACATAGCGCACCGGCACCGGGTCCGCCGCGCCGACGATGGTCATCGGCAAACGCCCCCCCTGCCGCCCATAGGCCCGCGCCCCGAAAAGCGCCAGCGGATCGGTCACGCGGCCCATCGGCCGCTTGCGAAGCGAGGCATCGCCGGCGAAGGTCGCGCTCATCGCCGTGGTGGCCATCGCCCCCATGATCAGCCGGACGCCGGTCCCGGAATTGCCGCAGTCGATCACCTGCTCGGGTTCCGCAAAGCCGCCCACGCCGACGCCATGCACCGACCAGTCCCCCTCCCCATGCCGCGTGACCTCGGCCCCGAAGGCACGCATCGCGGCGGCGGTGTCCAACACGTCCTGCCCTTCCAGAAGCCCGGTCACCTTCGTCTCCCCCACGGCCATCGCGCCAAGGATCAATGAGCGGTGGGAGATCGACTTGTCGCCCGGCACCTCCGCACGGCCCTTCAGGGGGCCGGATTTGCGCGCTGACATCGGAATGGGGGTGCCGTGGCCGGACATGGGCGTCTCCGTCGAAAAACCGTTCCGCTGATAGCGCAAGCGCCCCGGTGGGTCCATGCCCATTCATCTTGCCCGAAATACCTCCGACGGAGGCATCCCGCCCTTACCGGCGGCGGAAGGTCACGTAATGCGGCACCCGCCCCTCGCGCAGCGCCTTCTGCTCATAGCGGGTGGACAGCCAGTCACCCCAGGCCACGCCCCCCTCGCCGACAAGGTCGAACCCGGCCTGCGGCACCTCTTTCAGGGTCTGGCGCACATAATCGGGAATATCGGTCGCGACACGGAACTCCGCCCCCGGCTGCATCACCCGCGCCAGCGACCGCAGGTGATCCTGGGTCACAAAACGGCGGCGGTGGTGGCGGCGCTTCGGCCAGGGGTCGGGATAGTTCAGGAACGCCTTCGCGACCGAGGCATCGGGCAACACCTCCATCAGGTCGCGCGCATCGCCGGGGTGGACGGCAAGGTTCGTCACCCCCGCCTGCCGGATCTTGCCCAGAAGCATGGCGACACCGTTCACGAAAGGCTCACACCCGACGATCCCGATTTCGGGATAGCGCGCCGCCATGTGGACAAGGTGTTCGCCGCCGCCGAACCCGATCTCAAGCCAGATCGGGCGATCATCGCCGAAGATGCCCGCCGGGTCGATCGGATCGCGCGCCGGGTTGTCCTCGCGCGTCACACCCGCCGGGCGCAGGCTTGCCAGATCCTCGGACAGATAGACCTTCTGCGCCGGGCGCAGGGTCTTGCCATGGATGCGGCCATAGAAATTGCGCCATTCGGCGGAAGGGGGGGTGTCGTCGGTCATCGGTCATCCCAAGGGTCGGGCGCCTTTACCGCCCGCCCCGGTGGTGGGTCAAGCATCGCCTGCCGCAAAGACAGGCGATGCCGCCACAGGACGAATGACATCAACTCGGAACGAATTATGGCATTTCGGGTTTACACTGACTCAGAATTCGAACTTATTTCGTTCAAATTCTGATACTTACTTTCTCAACGAAAACCCGAAACACTTTAGCTCAAAACACATCAACTCGAAACGGCATCAACCTGAAACCACATCAACTCGCCTTGTCGCAGAACCCATCACGGGCGTACTCAGAACATCTCGCCATGCTTGTCAAAACCATGTTTGGCAATGTCGCGCAGCGCCTTGTAGCGCTTGCTCATCACCGCGTGATCGCTGGCCATATTCACGACGCGCACCATCAATCCGCGGCTATCCTCGACCATCTGGTCGACATAAGCCTCGGCATTCAACTGCTGCGCCATCCATGGCCCGACCGACAGGAAGACCAGCGTATCGGCGGCCTCGGGGCAGACCGCCATGGCCAGCCGGTCGGCCGAATATTCCTGCGCGCGGATCATGGCCTTTCCGGGCAGGAACAGCGCATGCATGACCGCCGCAATGGAAATGCGCACCAAAGCGACATGGCCAAGCTTGTGATGCGCAAGCTCATGGGCCAGCACAAAGCGAACAAGCTCCGGGTCGTGCTGCCCAAGACCGGCGATCTCGGCGTTCAGCACCACATATTTGCGGCGCAGCGAACAGGACATGGCATAGGCGTTCACCGCGCCATTGCCGTTGACGACATAAAGCGCGGGCGCGGTCGGCAGGTCGAACCGCGTCAGGAGATCGGTATAGATATCCCAGATATGGGAAAACTGCTGCGGCCCGACCTTGATCCCGTTCGACCGCTCCTTCGCGGCCCGGTAGAACCGCGTAATCAGCGCCATGATCGGCGTGAACAGGACGAGATAGCCAAGGTTCAGCAGCCACTCGACGTCGTTTGCCCTGGCGCTGGCGACTATATCGTCGGTGGCGGTCAGGCTTACCCCGACCGCCAACAGCGAAATCATCCAGGCCGTCACGACCATCGGCATCTCCCAGCGGTGCCTGTACCGCTGGGGTGTCCGGGCCGGATTGCAGGCCTCACACATGGCGCGCCTCAGTTGGCGCTATAGTTGATGATGCCATTCTGAACGGACAGAACCGTCAGCGTATGGCCGTCGATCGTGATCGCATTGTTCCCCGGCGCCGCCGTCAGGGTGAACGAGGTCTCACGCATCGGACCAATCTCGTCCTTCGGCGCCATCGACGGGAGGACGATCACATCCGACGCCTTCTTGCCGGTATTGATGACGGTGGGGGAGATATTGCCGGTGTTCTTGGAACTGAGGATGGCCACGTCCTGGCGCCGGAACACCGCCTTGCCATTCGCGGCCGAGTCAAGGATCACCATCGTCTTGCCGGTGTCGCGGGTCCGACCAAAAACATCCTTTCCGCCCAGAATGTTCGGCATCACCTCGGTGTGGGTCACGTTCAACACCATATCGCCCGGCATGGCGCTGCCGGAACGCGGGCCGGAGTTCCCGCCACCCTCATCGACACAGCCGGACACGGCCAGGGTTGCAATCAGAAGCGGAGCGTAGATGGTTTTCAGCATGTGGTCCTCCCGATGATTGTTACAGCCGTTCGCGAACGGTTGCCGCGCGATAGGCCGCATTTCGCCTTCGCGCCAGAATCGGGGCATCAATCGTCGGGAATTGTCTTGAACTGACGGGCCGCGCCCGTTGGCGTCAGCCTATCTGTCGCCAATTGACCCCGGCAGCCTGCCGGTCATAGCCCCGCCAGTCAGGTCGGCGCCGCCGGGGACGTGAAGCGACGCCCCTCTTTCAGCCGGGCTTCAACCGCACGGCGGCGCGCACGCGGAACGCCGATCTCGCTGCCGTCCCTCAGGACGATCAGCAACTTGCCATCGGGCGACGGCGCGCAGCGCTCCACCGTCGGGAAAGCGATCCAGAGCGAGCGATGCACCTGAAGCCCGTAGGCGTCAGGTATCAGGGCAACCGCGTCCTTGATCCGGTGGCGCAGCATCCTCTCGCCCTCAGAGGTGGTGACGCGGATGTAATGTTCTTCGGCGCGGATCGTTTCAAGCTTGCGCAGGTCGATCCTCTCCCCGGCAAGCGTGATGCTGGTCGAAGGGGGCGTTGCCTTGACCGGCGCGCTGGCCCTGTTCGCGGCGGGCTTCGGCGCCGCGGCCCTGGGTCTTGGCGCCTCCACCGGCGGGGGCGCCGGGCGCAGCGGCGCCTCGGCGCGGGGGCGGGGACGAAAGGGAATGACCGCCTGTGACCGATGCCCCGCGACATCGGCGCCCGGCGAAACGCGCGGGCCGACCAAGACACCGGAATAGGCCCGCGCATGGGGGATCACAAAGATGGAATAAAGAACCTCAAGCATCAGGAAATAGACATATTCGCTCACAAAAGCTTCGAAAAGCCCGCCGAAATAAGGCCAGTGCGGCCCCCAGACGTAATAGACATATTCCCACTTGACCATCTCCATGACAGCGACGGCGCAGAACATCAGGAGCGGGCCGGGGATCACCAGCCGGTCGAAGCGGTGCAGAAAGCGCAGCAGGATCGCGAAAAGGCCCGTCAGGGCCGCGATAACCACGAAAGCCATGACCACGAATACGGTCACGACATGCCACCACGGCAGCCCGATGAGTCTTTCCACCGGGTAGAGATAGGCTACCAACCCGTCCGCGACCAGAAAGTAGATAAGCGAATAGCGGTCGGTGATGATCTGCCAGAAATCGCCGAAGGACAGGCGCAGCTTCTGGCCGTTGATCAGGACAATGGTCAACTTGCGCGGAATCCGGCGGGCGGCATTCAGGCCCGCGTCATGCCCGACACCGACACCGTCCCGCACCGCATCCCCGCCATAACCACCATACATGTTACCGACATCCCATTGCTACGCCGGAGACGGCCTGGCCGTCTGTACCTTTGATCCCACGAACTGCCCCATGTTTCGCCGCGACCGCCTTTCGGATCAAGTGCGAACACCCGTTTTTCGTGTACCTGGGCAACCGGACGTGCGCGGAACGGGCCTTTCCGAGGGGCGGGGGGACAGCACGACGCTTATGAAACCAGCGACAGGACGATCAAATCAAGTCTGACGGAAACGAAAAGGACCGGGCCGCGATGGCCCGGTCCCGCATTCCTCAGACCGACTTTTTCAGCACCTCGGCCAGATCGGTCTTCTCCCAGCTGAAGCCGCCATCCGCTTCGGGCGCGCGCCCGAAATGGCCATAGGCGGCGGTGCGCTGGTAGATCGGCTTGTTCAGACCCAGATGGGTGCGGATGCCGCGCGGGGTCAGGTCCATCGCCTGCGCCACGGCACGCTCGATCGCGGCCTCGTCCACCATGCCGGTGCCATGGGTGTCGACGTAGATCGACAAGGGTTTCGCCACGCCGATCGCATAGGACAGTTGCAGCGTGCAGCGCGTGGCCAGGCCGGCGGCGACGACGTTCTTCGCCAGATAGCGCGCCGCATAGGCGGCCGAGCGATCCACCTTGGTCGGGTCCTTGCCCGAAAACGCACCGCCCCCGTGCGGCGCGGCGCCGCCATAGGTATCCACGATGATCTTGCGCCCGGTCAGGCCCGCATCGCCATCCGGCCCGCCGATCACGAACTTGCCGGTCGGGTTCACATGCCATTCGGTCTCGGCCGTCAGCCAGCCCTCGGGCAGCACGTCGCGGATATGCGGCTCGACGATCGCGCGCACATCGGCCGAACTCAGCGCCGGGTCGATATGCTGGGTCGACAGCACCAGCGAGGTCACCCCGACCGGCTTGCCGCCCTCGTACCGGATCGAAAGCTGCGACTTGGCATCGGGGCCAAGCTTCGGCTCGGTCCCGTTCTTGCGCACCTCGGCCAGGCGGCGCAGCATCGCGTGGGCATAAAGGATCGGCGCCGGCATCAGCTCCGGCGTCTCATCCACGGCATAGCCGAACATGATGCCCTGATCGCCCGCGCCCTCATCCTTGTTGCCCGAGGCATCGACGCCCTGGGCGATGTCGGCGGACTGGGCGTGCAGGTAGCTGTCGACCTTCAGGTTGGCCCAGTGAAAGCCATCCTGCTCATAGCCGATGTCCTTGACGCATTCGCGGGCGATCTCCTCCACCCGCTCGATGACGGCGCCGGGGCCGCGCACCTCGCCGCCGATGACGACGCGGTCGGTGGTCGCGAAGGTTTCGCAGGCGACACGGGAATGGGGATCTTCGGTAAGGAACGCATCAAGCACGGCATCCGAAATCCGGTCGCAGACCTTGTCGGGATGCCCTTCGGAAACGCTTTCCGAGGTAAAGACGTAGTTTTGTCGGGACATGAAAATGCTCCATTAGGGGGTCAGCCCCGCCACGCCAGGAAGCCGTTGTGGCAGGTGTGCCGCTTTGCCTACCCCGTCGCCCCCTCGGGGTCAATCGCGTTTGCGACGCCCGGAAAGGAGAAGCGCCAATCCCGCCGCGAGGACAAGGATTGTTGCCGGGACATCACCCGTGCGGGAATAAAGCGTCCGGGGCAGCGCCCCCGGCACGGCCGCGTCGATCACCCCGTCGGTGTTCAGCGCCAGCGCGTGCAGCACCCGCCCGCGCGCGTCGATCACCGCCGAAACGCCCGTATTCGCGGCCCGCAGCAACGGCAAACCCTGCTCGATCGCCCGCAGCCGGGCCTGCGCAAGGTGCTGATAGGGGCCTGAGAGATTGCCGAACCACGCATCGTTGGTGATCTGCAAGATCCAGTCCGCCCGCTCAGGCGCGGCGTTCAGGTCCTGGGGAAAGACCGCCTCATAACAAATCAGCGGCAGCACCTTTCCGGCCGCGCCAAGATCAAGCACCCGCGCGCCCGGCCCGGCGGAATAGCCTAGGCCGACCTGCGCGGCGAAGGCCGAAATCCCAAGATCCGCGATCCGGTCGACAAGCGGGACATATTCGCCGAACGGAACGAGGTGCCATTTGTCATAGGTCGCCCGCACCGTCCCGCCTGCACCGATCACGGCAAGGCTGTTGTAATAGCGCGCGCCCTCCTGCCGCTGGATGCCGGTGGCGATGGGGACGCCCGCCGAGACCATCGCCATGTCCTCCAGAAGCGGCCCCGCGCGATCCAGCAGGAAGGGAATAGCGGTTTCCGGCCAGACGATCAGATCGGGCCGCGTCCCCTGCCCCGGCGCGCTGTCACCCAGCATACGGTCAAGATTGGCCTGCCACGCCTCGGGCTGCCACTTCGTCTCTTGCCGTGCATTCGGCTGGACGAGGCGGACGTGAACTTCGGGGCTGCGCGGCGGGATCGGGTCTGCCAGCCGCGCGGCGCCGAAACCCCAGCAGGCCGCGACCAGGGCAAGGCCCGCGACGCCCAGCCCGACACGCCGCCAGAGCGGAACCGCCATCACCGGCAGCACCGCCGCCAGCAGGGTCAGCGCGGACAGGCCAATCGGCCCGGTGAAGGCGGCGATCTGCGCCACGGGCGTGTCGATCCAGACATGCCCCGCCAAGGCCCAGGGGAAGCCGGTGAAGATATAGCCGCGCAGCAGGTCCGTCGCGGTCAGGCCGATCGCAAAGCCCAGCGCGCGCCCCACGCGCCCGCGCCCCAAGGCCGCGATGCCCCCGGCAAGCGCCCAGAAAAGCGCCATGCCCACCGCCATCAGCACCACCGCAAAGGGCGCCATCCAGCCGTAGATGTCGGCCTCGACCTGAAACGGCTCATAGATCCAGAAAAGCGCCGCCGCGAAATACCCCGTCCCGGCGGCCCATCCGGTCCAGATCATCTGCCCGGCCCCGGCATGCCGCACCATGATCTCGGCCAGCACCGCAAGCGCGGCCAGCGTGACCGGCCAATAGCCCAACGGCGCCTGCCCCGCCGCAGCCAGCGCGCCCAGCACCACGCATAGGCCAAGGATCGACAGAGGGGGCCGGGCGGGCGGCCTCAGCCCGGCGCGCAGGCCGAACGCCAAGGGATCACGCCCCGGCCTGCGGCAAGCGGACCCTCAGCCGCTTGATCCGGCGCGGGTCGGCATCGACCACCTCGAACTCCGCCCCGCTTTCATGGGGAATGACCTCGCCCCGCGCGGGTACCCGACCAAGCCACATGAAAAGAAGCCCGCCCAGCGTATCGACCTCTTCATCCTCGGCCTCATCGGCAAGCTTCAGGCCGATCTCCGCCTCGAACTCGCCCAGCGGCGCGCGCGCCTGCGCAAGGTACTGCCCCGGTTTCTCCAGAACCCAGAGACCGTCTTCGGACGTATCGTGTTCGTCCTCGATCTCACCGATCACGGTCTCGATCAGGTCCTCGATCGTCACAAGGCCATCGACGCCGCCATATTCGTCGATCACCAGCGCCATGTGGATGCGTTCGGACTGCATCTTCTGCAACAGGACGCCGATGGGCATCGAGGGCGGCGCGTACAGCAACGGCCGCAGCATCTTGCGCAGGTTGAAGCGTGGCTTGGGGTCGGTGAACGCCTGCTGAAGCGCAAGGTCCTTCAGGTGGATCAGGCCCAGCGGCGCGTCGAGCGTTCCCTTGAACACAGGCAGGCGCGAAAAACCGCTGTCGCGGAACGCGGTAACAAGGTCTTCCAGCCTGGCGTTGACCGGCACCGCCACGATTTCCGCCTTCGGGATCGCCACATCCTCAACCCGCATCCGGCGAAGGTTGCCGATCCCCGGCAGCGGGGTCGAAGGCCGCGCGAGGCCGTTATCGTCCCGCGCCACGCCCTCCTCATCGCTGTCACCCGTCGAGAAGGCGTCGAAAATCCGCCCGAAGAAACCGCGTTGCCCGCTACTGTCCGAGGGTTCCGACGCGTCCTGCGCCGATGGTGACCCGTCCAAGCTATCGCCCATCATCTCTTTCCAGTTCATCCGGCGCACGCCTTGCGCCGGTCCACTCATATGGGTCGTTCACACCCAGCTTCGCAAGTATCCTGACCTCGGTGGCCTCCATCAGGTCGCCGTCACGGTCGCGAATGTGATCGTATCCCAACAGATGCAGCATGCCGTGGACCAGAAGATGCGTGACGTGATCGGCCATCGCCTTGCCGTGTTCCTCCGCCTCGCGCGCGCAGGTCTCATAGGCAATCGCGATGTCGCCAAGCTCTGCCGGCATCCCCCCGACCCCGCGCCGGGGCGGATGGGGCGTGGCGCCGTCCGCCTCCGCCCCGCGTTCCTCCGATGGCCAGGACAGGACGTTGGTCGGCACCGGCTTGCCCCGGAAATCCTCGTTCAGCGCCGCGATGCGCCGGTCGTCGCAGGCCAGAAGGCTGATCTCATATCCTTCCGGCGGCAGGCCATGCGTCTCCATGACCGCGCGGGCCGCGGCTTCTGCCAGATCCTCGATACCGGCGGAATTCCACCGGGCATCCTCGATCAATGTATCAACCAGCGGCTCCATCGTCGCGGTCATAGGCCTCGATTATCCGCGCCACAAGCTGATGGCGAACGACATCCTTCGCAGTGAAGTAGTTGAAGCTGATCCCCTTCACGCCGTCAAGAATCCGCTCGGCATCCGACAGACCCGACATTTGCCCCCTTGGCAGGTCCACCTGACTGCGGTCGCCCGTGATGACCATCCGGCTGCCTTCGCCAAGCCGGGTCAGGAACATCTTCATCTGCATCGTCGTGGCGTTCTGCGCCTCATCCAGCACCACGAAGGCGTTGGACAGCGTCCGCCCGCGCATGAAGGCCAGCGGCGCGATCTCGATCCGCTTTTCCTCCATCAGCTTGGCAAGCTGCTTGGCGGGCAGGAAATCGTTCAGCGCGTCGTAAAGCGGCTGCATGTAGGGGTCGACCTTGTCCTTCATGTCGCCGGGCAGAAAGCCCAGACGCTCCCCCGCCTCGACGGCGGGACGGGACAGGATGATCTTGTCGACATGGCCGCCGATCAGCATCGTCACGCCCACAGCCACCGCCAGATAGGTCTTGCCGGTGCCTGCCGGACCGATGCCAAAGGCCATTTCGTGCTGGAACAGGTTCTTCACATAGGCCTTTTGCGCCTCGGTGCGCGGTTCGACCTGCTTCTTGCGGGTGCGCAGCTCGAACTTGCCGCCCGCGAACATCTCAAGCTGTTCGTCCAGCGTGAAGGGCGCGCCCCCGCCGCCCTCGCCCATCCGCAGCACGGCGTCGATTTCCCCGGCGTCGATCGGCCGCCCGGCTTCAAGCTTGGCGTAAAGCGTCTGGAGAACGGCCGCCGCGTGGCCCCGCGCCTCGGCGCTTCCTACCACCGCGATCTGATTTCCGCGGCGCAGGATGTGAACCCCCAACTGATGCTCCACCTGCGCCAGGTTGCGGTCAAACTCACCGCAGAGGTCGATCAGCAGGCGATTGTCGGAAAACTCCAGAAGAGTCTCATGCAAGTCTTCGGGATGCGGCGGCGGGGTCAAGGCGCTGATGCCCAAGAACGTCTCCTCAAAGCAGGGTTCCTACTAGGTATGGTGCAGCCACACCCCTTTCAACGCAAGCGCCGAGCGCGGGTTCACGCCAGAAAGTGAAAAATTGTGCAGCAAGCGGCCCATGTCGCAGGCTTAGCACGCAGATTGTAACAATCCCGCGCCCCTCAGCCGCCGACAAGCACCCCGGCAAGGGAATTCGGCGCGGTGCCGGTGATCCGCACGCGGGCAAGGTCGCCCGCCCGCAGGTCGGGTGCCGCGACATGAACCGCCTGAAGATAATCCGACTTGCCCACCATCTGACCGGCCAGCCGCCCCGGCTTTTCAAACAGGACCGAAACCTCGCGCCCCACCATCGCGTCCTGTGCCGCGCGCTGCTGTTCGGTGATGAGCGCCTGCAAGGTCTGAAGCCGCACATCGGCCACCTCGGCCGCGACAGGCGTTTTTTCGGCGGCGGGCGTGCCGGGCCGGGCGGAGTACTTGAACGAATAGGCCATGCCGTACTTGACCGCGCGGATCAGGTCCAGCGTCGCCTCGAACTCTGCGTCCGTCTCACCGGGGAAGCCGACGATGAAGTCGCCCGACATCATCATGTCGGGCCTTGCGGCACGGATACGCTCGATCAGGCGCAAGTAATCCTCGGCCTTATGCTTGCGGTTCATCGCCTTCAGGATGCGGTCGGACCCGGACTGCACCGGCAGATGCAGATAGGGCATCAGCTTTGGTTCCTCGCCATGCGCGGCGATCAGGTCATCGCCCATGTCGTTGGGGTGAGAGGTGGTGTAGCGGATGCGGTCCAGCCCGTCGATCTTCGCCAGCGCCCGCACCAGCCGCGCCAGGGTCCAGTCGCCCTCCGCCCCGGCCCCATGATAGGCATTCACGTTCTGCCCCAGCAGCGTGATCTCGCGCACGCCCTTTTCCACCAGCCCGCGCGCCTCGGCCATGATCCGTTCGGCCGGGCGCGACACTTCGGCCCCACGCGTATAGGGGACCACACAGAAGGCGCAGAACTTGTCGCAGCCCTCCTGCACGGTCAGGAAGGCCGTGGGCCGGATCGTGGCCTTCGGCCGGTCGGGCAGGTGGTCGAACTTGTCCTCTTCGGGGAAATCGGTATCGACCGTCTTTTCCCCCGCCTCCGCCGCCTTGGCCATCGCGGGCAGGCGGTGGTAGCTTTGCGGCCCCACCACCAGATCGACCAGGGGCATCCGCCGCAGGATCTCCTCCCCCTCGGCCTGCGCGACGCAGCCCGCGACGCCGACCTTCAGGTTCGGCTTCTCCGCCTTCAGGGGCTTCAGCCGCCCCAGATCGGAATAGACCTTCTCTGCCGCCTTCTCACGGATATGGCAGGTGTTGAGAAGGACCATGTCGGCCTCTTCCATCACCTCGGTCGTGACATAGCCCTCTGTGCCCATGGCCTCGGCCATGCGCTCGCTGTCATAGACGTTCATCTGACAGCCATAGGTCTTGATGAAAAGCTTCTTCGTGTCCGCCACGCCCGGCTCCCGAAAAATGGTGGCATTGCTCTACAGGCTAGGCACTCTCAGCGCAACGGCGCTCAGCCCGCGTCAACCGGCAGGCCCGGATGATCGCGCTGGAACTGCGGCAAACCGTCTTCGATACCGTAATAACCCGGTCTTTGCTCGGTGAAGATATGGCAGGAGGCTTTCAGGGTCGTCGTCTCATCCAGAGACCCGGCAAGGATGGCCACATGCGGGTGGTCGTTCGGCTTCCAGAACAGGGCGGAGCCGCAAGTGCCACAAAACCCGCGGTGGGCGAAGCCGGATGCCGCATACCAGCGCAGGTCGTCCTGTCCGGTGATCTTTAGGCTATCCCATGGCGCCGCTGTGGCGGCATAGTACAACCCGGTCTGTCGGCGGCATTGTTCGCAGTGGCAAAAGACCACGTCACGAAGCGGTGCCTCGGTCTCATATGTAACCCGACCGCAAAGACAACCACCGCTAGCCATTCCCGCCCCCTGATTGGATGACTCGTTTCGCTTGCTGTGAACTCTATCCCCGACGGGCCGACTTACAGGAGAGGAATGCGGCGCGCCGAACCGGGTTTCCGACCTGCGTCACGCCCGCCGGACAACCGTGCAGACGCCACGCCGGGATTGCATTTGCGCGCCGGGTGGCGGATTTTGCGGCAGGGACCGAAGGTACGGACGGTATGGATTTCACTTCGCTTGACGAGTTGTGCGGCAGGGGCAAGGCGCTTTTGGCCAAGGGGCCGGTTGCCCTGATCCTTGTCGAGGACATGGCCGAGATCGCCTCGACCGTGCGCCATCACGCCGATCTGGGCTTTCGCGCGGTGATCGTGTTCCTGCCCGACGGCGTCGCCCCGCCCGATGAGGTCAGGGACCGCGCCCATTGGGTGCGCCACGACACCCACGCCCCCGGCGCCCTGCCCGCCGCCGTCAACGCAGTCATCGCCGCCGCCCCCGGCACATGGTTCTATTACGGCTATAACGCCGAATACCTCTTCTTCCCCTTCTGCGACCACCGCACCATTGGCGAGATGCTGGCCTTCCACACCGAGGAACGGCGCGACGCGATGCTGACCTATGTCGTCGACATCTACAGCGACGACCTCTCCCGCCACCCGAATGCCGTCGACCGCGACAGCGCACATCTGGACCGGGGCGGGTACTACGCACTGGCCCGCACCGACGCGGTGACCGGCGAAGCGAAAGAGCGGCAGCTCGATTTCTTCGGCGGGTTGCGCTGGCGGTATGAGGAGCATGTGCCATGGGAACGCCGCCGCATCGACCGCATCGCGCTGTTTCGCGCCAAGCCGGGGCTTCACCTGCACCCCGACCACACCTTCGATGACGAGGAATACAACACCTACGCCTGCCCCTGGCACCACAACCTGACCGCCGCCGTCGCCTCGTTCCGAACCGCGAAGGCTCTGAAGTCCAATCCGGGCAGCATGTTCGACATCGTGAACTTCCACTGGCACCATTCGGTCAGGTTCGATTGGTCGCCGCAGCAGTTGATGGACCTCGGACTGATGGAGCCGGGGCAGTGGTTTTAGGCGCCGTCGCGCCTGTGGCGGGTCAGTTGTCCGGCCGCTTCAACCGGATCACCACATCCACGCGCGACAGTTCCGCGCCCTCGGGCAGTTGCGGCAGTTGCGCGATCTTCAGCTGGTCGGCGGGCGCGTCGGTCAGGAAACCGTCGTCTTCCCAGTAGAAATGCGGGTGGTCGTCCAGCCGCGTGTCGAAATAGCTGCGGCTGCCATCGACAGAGATCTCGTTGACAAGCCCGGCGTCGCAGAACGCCTTCAGCGTGTTGTAGACCGTGGCCAGCGACACCGGCTCTCCACAGGCCCCGGCGGCGGCGTGAAGCCCTTCGGCGGTGACATGGCGGTCACGCCCGTCGCCCACCAGAAGCTCGGCCAGGCACAGGCGCTGGCGCGTCGGCCTCAGGCCCGCCTGCATAAGCCAGCGCGCGCCCCGCTTCGTTTCGGCTGCCCGTGTCATCACACCATGACCCTTTTCATTCACCACCACAGTATAAAAGACCGGATCGGGAATTTTCAACGCCAGCGCACAGCCCGGCCGGAAGGCAGTAGGCTTGCCCTCTGACCGAGGCCGATGGTAGAGGGATTCAATGCCTGAAGGCACAGACAGGGGGCGGGAGAATATGGGTCTATATCCAAGCAGCTTCGACAAGGACGACTTGCTGAAATGCGCGCGCGGCGAGTTGTTCGGGCCGGGCAATGCCCAACTGCCCGCTCCGCCGATGCTGATGATGGACCGGATCACCGACATTTCCGACGATCGCGGCGAACATGGCAAGGGCCACGTCACCGCCGAATTCGACATCACCCCCGACCTGTGGTTCTTTGACTGCCACTTCCCCGGCAACCCGATCATGCCCGGCTGCCTTGGCCTTGACGGGCTCTGGCAGCTGACCGGCTTCAACCTTGGCTGGCGCGGCTGGCTGGGGCGCGGCTATGCGCTTGGCGTGGGCGAGGTAAAGCTGACCGGCATGGTACGCCCGGACCGCAAGATGCTGACCTATCACGTCGATTTCACCAAGGCCGTCCAGACCCGCCGCCTGACCATGGGCGTGGCCGATGGCCGGGTGGAAGCGGATGGCGAGACGATTTATCTTGTGAAAGACATGAAGGTCGCTCTCTCCGAGAGCTGACCCGCAGAGAAGGAGAGCGCCCATGCGCCGCGTCGTCATTACCGGAATGGGGATCATCTCGCCCATCGGCAACTCCGTCGCCGAGGTCGAGGCATCCTTGCGCGCCGGCAAGTCCGGCATCGTCTTTGCCCCCGATTACGCCGAACACGGGTTCCGCAGCCAGGTGAAGGGCCAGCCCCAGATCGTGCTTGAGGACCATATCGACAAGCGGAACCTCCGCTTCATGGGGCCGGGGGCGGCCTACAACTTCCTCGCCATGCAGCAGGCCATCGCCGACAGCGGGCTTGAGGAGGGTGAGGTCTCCAACCCGCGTACCGGCCTCATCATGGGGTCGGGCGGGCCGTCCACATCGAACTTCTTCGAAGCCCATCAAATCGTGATCGAAAAGGGCGCGCCGAAGCGGATGGGGCCGTTCATGGTGACGCGCTGCATGTCTTCCACGAACTCTGCCTGCCTGGCCACGCCGTTCAAGATCAAGGGCGTGAACTATTCCATCACCTCGGCCTGCTCCACCTCGGCCCATTGCATCGGCAACGGTGTCGAACAGATCCAGATGGGCAAGCAGGACATCGTCTTTGCCGGCGGGGGCGAGGAACTGGACTGGACGCTCTCGTGCCTCTTCGACGCGATGGGCGCGATGTCGTCCAAGTACAACGACACGCCCGAAACCGCCTCGCGCCCCTATGACGCGACGCGCGACGGCTTTGTCATCGCAGGCGGCGGCGGTGTCGTGGTGCTTGAGGAACTGGAACACGCCAGGGCGCGCGGCGCGAAGATCTATGCCGAGGTCACCGGCTATGGCGCGACCTCGGACGGCTACGACATGGTCGCGCCCTCGGGCGAAGGCGGCGAACGGTCGATGCGCCTTGCGCTGGCGACGCTGCCCGAGGGGCGCAAGATCGACTACATCAACAGCCACGGCACCTCGACCTCGGTCGGTGACGTGACCGAGATGGAGGCAGTGCGCCGCGTCTTCGGCAAGGGCTCCACCCCGCCCGTCGCCTCGACCAAATCCCTTACCGGCCACTCGCTTGGCGCCACCGGCGTGCATGAGGCGATCTATTCCCTCATCATGCTGAACAAGGATTTCATCGCGGCCTCGGCCAACGTGACCCAGCTTGACCCCGCGCTCGACCCGGCCGAGATCGTGACAGAGCTGCGCGAGGGCGTAAAACTCGACAGCGTGCTTTCCAACTCCTTCGGCTTCGGCGGCACCAACGCGACGCTCGTGATGAGCAAGTTTCAGGAGTAACGCGGCATGGCCGAACTGATGAAGGGCAAGCGCGGCCTTGTCATGGGCGTCGCGAATGAACGCTCGATTGCCTGGGGCATCGCCTCGGCACTGGCCGCCGAGGGCGCGGAACTGGCCTTTTCCTATCAGGGCGAAGCCTTCGGCAAGCGGGTGGAACCTCTGGCCGCGTCCGTCGGGTCCGATTTCCTCGTCGATGTGGACGTCACCGACGACGCCAGCATGGATGCCTGCTTTGCCGCGCTGAAGGACCGTTGGGGGCGCATGGATTTCCTTGTCCACGCCATCGCCTATTCCGACAAGAACGAGCTGACCGGCCGCTTCATCAACACCACGCGCGGGAATTTCGCCAATTCGCTGACCATCTCCTGCTATTCCTTCATCGACGTGGCAAAGCGCGCGTCCGAACTGATGCCCGAGGGTGGCAGCCTTGTGACGCTGACCTATGGCGGGTCGAACCGGGTAACGCCGAATTACAATGTGATGGGCGTCGCCAAGGCCGCGCTGGAAAGCACCACGCGCTATCTGGCCAATGACCTCGGCCCGCAGAAGGTCCGCGTCAACGCGATCTCTCCCGGCCCGATGAAGACGCTGGCCGGGGCCGCCATCGGCGGCGCGCGCGCCACCTTCCGCCATACCGAGGCCAACGCCCCGATGCGCGCCAATGCCACGCTTGAGGCAATCGGCGGGACGGCGGTCTATCTTCTGTCCGACTACGGTGCCTGCACCACGGGTGAGATCATCCGCGTCGACGGCGGCTATCATGTGCTGGGCATGCCGCAGCAAGAGAACCTGTAGGCGGGCGGCAGGTCGGTCAATTACCCCGTCCCGGACTTGATCCGGGACCTCGACGGCCGGGGCCAGAGGTCCCGGATCAAGTCCGGGACGTGTCCCTCTACTCCCTCCCCGCCTTCAACCGCTCCCTCAACCCCTCGCTCCCCTCGCGGAACCCCTCGGCATCGCCATAGGCGACGAAATCGCCGTATTGCTCATGCCTCCCGGCCATGCGGCGGGCGTGCTTGATCGGACACCAGTATTGCTCGGTCCGCCCCGCCACCTCGCGGACGAAGGAAATCAACCCGTTGCAATAGCCGCAATAGACGCAGTTCAGCTTCTGAAGCCCGTTCAGATAGGCCAGATGCTGCCGGTCGAAGGCGATATGGTCGGCGCGGCGCACCTTGGCGATGCCGTAAACCGGGAAGCAGATCGCCTGATACAGGCTCACGAACAGGTCCAGAAGCGCGAAGGGAAGGATCAGCGAATAGATCACCGGCGCGGTCAGGATCACCATCGGCCGAGCGGCGCCAAGGAATTCGCGCAATCGCACCTTCGCCGCCCGGTGGCGGGCCAGCACCTCGCGGTCAAATCTGATCCGCCCGCGCTCGATCCGGTAGCGCAGCCTGTCGCGGCTTTGGTCAAGCTCGGCGTCGATCTCGGCCTCAAGGGCGCGCAGGGCCTCTTTCAGACGTTCGACGGGGGACGGGGCGGTCATGCTACGCTCCTTATCGCTTCTGCCGGGATCGTAGCGCCATCTGCGGGGCGCGTGTCAAATGCCCCTGCGCGGTTCGGGCCATTGTCCCCCGCACATTTCCACCCTTGCCCCCCGCCCCGGCCCGCGCCAGTCTGGCGGGCGGAGGGCCGCATGACCGTTACCACCTGCATCTTCGACGCCTATGGCACGCTGTTCGACGTCACCGCAGCCGCGCGCATCGCCGCGGCCGAGCCGGGGCGCGAGGCGCTGGCCGACATCTGGCCGACGCTTGCCGAAAACTGGCGCCGCAAACAGCTTGAATATTCCTGGCTCCGCGCCGTCATGGGCGCGCATTGCGACTTCTGGCAGGTGACGCAGGACGGCCTCGACTGGGCGATGGAGGCGGCGGGGCTGACCGACCCCGACCTTCGCGAACGCCTTCTCGCACTTTACTGGGAACTTGCGGCCTACCCCGAGGTTCCGGCGATGCTGGCGACACTGAAGGAAGGCGGTTTCAACACCGCGATCCTCTCCAACGGCTCCCCCGACATGCTTCAGGGAGCGGTACGGTCGGCGGGGATCGGCGGGCTTCTCGACGACGTTCTGTCGGTCGAAAGCGTGGGAGTTTTCAAGCCCGATGCCCGCGTCTATGCCCTTGTCACCGACCGCTTCGGCTGTGCGCGCGATCAGGTGATGTTCATCTCCTCGAACGGCTGGGACGCGGCCGGGGCCTCGGCCTTCGGGTTCACCACCACCTGGGTCAACCGCGCCGGCCTGCCACAAGACCGCCTGCCCGCCGCGCCGCACCATATCCTGCCCGACCTTTCCCGGCTACCGGAGCTTCTTGCATGAACCTTCAGCATTTCACCGCCCCGGACGGCGCCCGCCTTGCCTACCGGGATGAGGGCGAGGGGCTGCCGGTCCTCTGCCTTGCCGGGCTGACCCGCGCGGGGACCGATTTCGACTTTCTCGCCCCCCATCTGCCCGGCCTCCGCCTGATCCGGGCCGATTATCGCGGGCGCGGCGGGTCGGAATGGACCGGCGCCGCGACCTATACCGTCCCGCAAGAGGCGAAGGATGCGCTGGACCTCCTTGACCATCTCGGCATCGAACAGGCGGCGATCATCGGCACCTCGCGCGGTGGGTTGATCGCGATGATGCTGGCCGCGACCGCGCATGACCGGCTTTTGGGGATCTGCTTCAACGACATCGGCCCGGTGATCGAACGCGCGGGGCTTGAAAAGATCTTCGACTATGTCGGCCGCAACCCCGCCGCGAAGACCATGGACGACCTTGTCGCCCGAATGCCCCGCACCATGCCGGGCTTTGCGAATGTCCCCGACGGCCGCTGGCGCGCCTTCGCCGAGCGGCTTTACGCGGAAACCGAAAACGGTCTTCAGATCCGTTATGACCCTGAGCTTCGCACCAGCTTCCTCGCCGCCTTCGAGGGGCCAGAGGTCGATCTCTGGCCGCTCTTCGATGCCTGCGCGGGCCTGCCGCTGGCCCTCATCCGGGGCGCGAATTCCGACCTCCTCTCCCCCGCCTCGGCCGCCGAGATGCGGCGGCGGCGGCCCGACATGGTCTTTGCCGAGGTCCCCGACCGCGCCCATGTCCCCTTTCTTGACGAACCGGAAAGCCTTGCCGCGATCCGCAACTGGCTGGAGCTGATGCGATGAATATCGGGATGATCGAGGCCGCGGCCGAACGGCTGAAGGGCCATGCAACGCTGACACCGCTTTTGACCTCCCCCTTCCTTGACGAAATGGCCGGGCGGCGGGTTTTCGTAAAGGCCGAATGCCTGCAAAAGACCGGATCTTTCAAGTTTCGCGGCGGCTGGTCGGCGGTCTCCGCCCTGCCGCCGGAAACCCGCGCGCAGGGCGTCATCGCCTTTTCCTCGGGCAACCACGCGCAGGGCGTGGCGCTGGCCGCGCGCGAACATGGCGCGCCTTGCGTGATCCTGATGCCCTCTGACGCGCCGCGCGTTAAGATCGACAACACCCGCGCGCTGGGGGCCGAGGTGGTGCTTTACGACCGCGCCACCGGCGACCGCGACGCCATCGGCGGCGCCCTGGCCGAGGATCGCGGGCTGACCCTTATCAAGCCCTTCGACGAACCGCAGGTGATCGCCGGTCAAGGCACCACCGGGCTTGAAATCGCGCGCCAGGCAGCCGAGGCGGGGGTGGATCGCGCCGATGTCCTTGTCTGCTGCGGCGGGGGCGGCCTGACGTCGGGCATCGCGCTGGCGTTTGAGGCGCACGCCCCCGGCCTGCGCGCAAGACCGGCAGAGCCCGAGGGGTTCGATGACGCGAAACGTTCGCTCGCCGCCGGACGGATCGAACGCAACCCCCGCATGGACGGGTCGATCTGCGACGCGATCATCACGCCGCAACCGGGCGACCTGACCTTCCCGATCATGTCCCGCCTCTGCGGCCCCGGTATCGCGGTCAGCGATGATGAGGCGCTGGCGGCCATCGCCGCCGCGTTCAGCCGGTTGAGGATCGTTCTGGAACCCGGCGGCGCGGTCGCACTGGCCGCGGCGCTCTTTCACAAGGATGAGGTAGAAGGCGACGCCGTCATCGCCGTCGCTTCGGGCGGCAATGTCGATCCCGGCATCTTCCGCCAGGCGCTTGACCGCTTCCCGCAGCTTTAAAGCGTTTCGGGTTTCCGTTGAGAACGCAAGTATCAGAATTCGAACGAAATAAGTTCGAATTCTGAGTCAGTGAAAACCCGAAATGCTCTGACCGGGGTCAGTTCACCCGGCTGACGACGTAATCGGCCAGATCGGACAGCATGTCGCGCAGGTCATGCGGCGGCAGAACGGCCAGCGCAGCCTTCGCCTTGTCCGCCCAGGCCAGCGCATCGTCCCGCGTCCGTTCCATCGCGCCGTGCCGTGCCATGATCGCCAGCGCCTCGGCCAGATCGCCGTCACCCTGATGGCCCTTCTCGATGGTACGCCGCCAGAACGCCATCTCGGCCTCGCTCGCATCGGCGACCGCCTTGATGACCGGCAGCGTCAGCTTGCGTTCGCGGAAATCGTCGCCGGTGTTCTTGCCGATCACCGCGCTCGACCCGCCGTAATCCAGCAGGTCGTCGACGATCTGGAAGGCGATCCCCAGCGCATCGCCATAGACATGGAGCGCGCGGACCTGATCCTCGGGCGCGGCGGCAATCACGCCACCCGCCTCGGTCGCGGCAGAAAAAAGCGCCGCCGTCTTGCCGCGCACCACCTGAAGATAGATGCCTTCATCCGTGCGCAAGTCCTGCGCCGCCGTCAGTTGCAGCACCTCGCCCTCGGCAATCGTGGCCGAGGCATTGGCGAGGATATCGAGAACCCGAAGCGATCCGGTTTCGACCATCAACTGAAACGAACGCGCGAAAAGGTAGTCCCCGACAAGGACGGAAGACTTGTTGTCCCACAGCAGGTTCGCCGTCGGCCGCCCGCGCCGCTGGCGGCTTTCATCGACCACATCGTCATGCAGCAGCGTCGCCGTGTGGATGAACTCCACCGTCGCGGCAAGGCGCACGTGATGCGCGCCCGCGTAGCCGCAAAGCCGTGCCGCCGCCAGCGTCAGCATCGGGCGCAGCCGCTTGCCCCCCGCCTCGACCAGATGGGCCGTGACCTCGGGGATGCGCGGCGCGTGTTCCGAGGCCATGCGGTCCCGGATCAGCGTGTTGACCGCGGCCATATCCTCGGCAAGGAAGGCCGCAAGACGGTCGTGGGGTTTATGTGACGTCTCGTCCAGGCTCATCGTGGTCCCGTGCTTACTCGACAAACCCGGCGGCCTGTCCTTAAGACTTGGATTATGAAAGAGCTTCTGCGCACCAACGACCCGACCGTAATCGCATTCGCGACCGCCCTTCTTGACGGAGAGGGTATAGCCGCCTTTCAGATGGACGTCCACATGAGCGTGCTTGAAGGGTCCCTAGGCATATTGCCGCGCAGGATCATGGTGCGGGATCAGGATCTGTTCATCGCCCGCGCGATTCTGCGCGACAACGGCATCGCCACCGGGGACTGACATGTTTGCCGAAGGCGCGCTGACCGCCGACCGCTTTCTTGACGGGCGGCTGAACATCCTTCAACCGAAGGACGGCTACCGCGCCGCGATGGACCCGGTGCTGCTCGCCGCCGCCGTCCCGGCCAAGGCGGGTGAAGCAGCTCTGGAACTTGGCTGCGGCGCGGGGGTGGCCGGCCTCTGCCTGGCGCATCGGGTGCCGGGGCTGCATGTCACGGGGCTTGAGGTGCAGGCGCCCTATGCCGACCTCGCCCGCCGCAATGCCGACCGGAACGACCTGCCCCTGACCGTGATCGACGGCAACCTTGCACACCTGCCCGACGCGCTGCGCCACAGCGCCTTCGACCATGTCCTTGCCAACCCGCCCTATTTCCCCAAAGGCGGCGGCACACCCGCCCGCGACGGTGGCCGCGAGATGGCCCAGCGCGAGGCGCTGCCCCTGGCCGACTGGCTTCGGATCGGGCTGAAACGTCTGCGCCCCGGCGGCTGGCTGACCGTGATCCAGTCCGCCGACCGGCTGCCCGACCTTCTTTCCGGCCTCGGTCCCGGCACCGGCAGCACCGTGATCCTGCCCATCGCGCCGCGTGCCGGACGGCCCGCCGGGCGGGTCATTCTTCAGACCCGCAAGGGCGGTCGCGGCGCCTTTCGCCTTCTGGCGCCGCTGGTGATCCATGACGGCACCACCCACCTGCGCGATGGCGACGATCAAAGCACCGCCGCGCGCGCAATCCTGCGCGACGCCAAGCCATTGGTATTATAAAAGAAACCCCCATGAATGCCCGTTTTTCAGGCGCATTCGGCACTGCGGTCGGATGACGCGCTTCTAAGGCGTGACACGACTCGGGTTCTGTGATGGAATTGTGACAGAGTTCACAGGAGAGGAGACCCCGATGTCGCTTGGTTCGCACCTGCAGGAACTTCGCAAGAAGCATCAGCATTTGTCAGACGCCGTGGAAGAGGCGCTTCGCCATCCCGGCTATGACGATCTCGCGATCGCTGAAATGAAGAAGCAGAAGCTTCGGATCAAGGAAGAAATCTCGCGCCTCAGCCAGAACTGAGGTCGGCCCTCGACGCGCCTGCCCGTGCAGCGACCAGCGCGCCGCCCGTAATCAGAAGGGCGGCGACAGCGATGCGCGGCGTGGCAGGCGCCAATCCAGCGGCAATCAGGATCAGCGTGGACAAAAGCGGGGCGGCATAGGCCGTGACGCCAAGCAGTTGGATGTCGCCCTGCTTCACGCCGATATCCCAGACATAGAAGGCCAGGCCCACCGGCCCAAGGCCAAGCGCGATACATGACGCCCAGCCCAGCGGGCTGGCGGGCCATGCGGTCGTCTCGAACCCCAAATGCGCGGCCGCCGACAGAACGGCGGTCCCAAGGCAGAAGATCGTCACCGACGCCGTCGGGACCGCCCCGAAACGGCGCGAGACGACCGAATAGGTTGCCCATGTCAGCGCGGCGAGGAAGGCCAGCGCTAGCCCCTTCACATGCGCCGGATCGAAGCCCGACCCGGAGCGCATCACGATCAGCGCCGCCCCCGCGAAGGACAAAAGCGCCCCGATCACATGGCCCGCGCGCAACCTCTCCCCCGGCAGAAGGCCGGACATCAGGACGATGAACAGTGGCCAGAGATAGGCGATCAGGCTCGCCTCCGCCGGGGGGGCAAGGCGCAACGCCGAGAAGTACAGAAGGTGATAGCCGCAAAGCCCCGCAATGCCAAAGACATAGACCCCGACAGGCACCGAGGCCAACTGCCTCCACGTCCCGTTGGCCAGCGTCCAGACAACGCCCAACGCACCGCCGACCGCGAAGGTGATGGCGTTGAGCAATAGCGGCGGCACTGGCGCCGATCCCACGGTCAGAAGCGCCAGCAGCGCCCAGAGAAGCACCGCCACGAACCCGACCGCCGTCGCCCTGCCCCGTGTCATTCCTGCCCCTCGCTTGCCTTGCCCATCGCATAGCCAGCGGGCGGGCGAAAGAAAAGGGCCGACCCCGCAGGACCGGCCCCCTTTGATTTCGCGGAAAGTCCGTCAGACGAAGAACTGCGCCCCGTTGGCCGAAATCGTCGACCCGTTGACGAAGCCCGCATCTTCGGAGACGAGGAAGGCCACGCAGCGGGCAATCTCTTCCGGTTCGCCCAACCGGCCGGCGGGGATATTGGCGATGATCGACTCGCGCACCTTTTCCGGTACCGCCATCACCATCTCGGTCGCGATATAGCCGGGGCAGACCGCATTGGCGGTGATCCCGGCCCGCGCGCCTTCCTGCGCCAGGCTCTTGATGATGCCAAGGTCACCGGCCTTCGTGGCGGCATAGTTGACCTGACCGAACTGGCCCTTCTGCCCGTTGATCGAGGAAATCACCACGACGCGGCCGAACTTGCGTTCCCGCATCCCCGGCCAGACCGGGTGGACGGTATTGAAGACGCCGGTCAGGTTGGTGTCGATGACCTGATGCCACTGTTCCGGCGTCATCTTGTGGAACGGCGCGTCGCGGGTGATCCCGGCATTGGCAACGACGATGTCGACCGGCCCCAGATCGGCCTCGACCTTGGCGATCCCGGCCTTGGAGGCATCGTAGTCGCCGACGTTCCACTTATAGGTCGGGATGCCGGTGTCCTTGGTGAAGGCGGCGGCGGCCTCGTCATTGCCGGCATAGTTCGCGGCGACGGTGTAGCCCGCGTTCTTCAGGGCGACGGAAATCGCCGCGCCGATCCCGCGCGAGCCTCCGGTGACCAAAGCAACTCTCGACATGATTCCTCCTCTTTGGAAATGGCCGCTGAAATCCTGTTACCTAAATGAACAACAGGGCGCAACATTGTTGCGCCCTGTTTTTTGCATTTGCAGAAAAATTACCGTCCGGGCTCAGGCACGCTCAAGGCACATGGCCACGCCCATGCCACCGCCGATGCACAGCGTGGCAAGGCCCTTGTTCGCGCCCGAGCGCTGCATCTCAAACAGAAGCGTGTTGAGGATGCGCGCGCCGGAGGCGCCGATCGGGTGGCCGATGGCGATGGCGCCGCCGTTCACGTTCACCTTCGCCGGGTCCCAGCCCATGTCCTTGTTGACCGCGCAGGCCTGCGCCGCGAAGGCCTCATTCGCCTCGATCAGGTCAAGATCGCCCGCCTTCCAGCCTGCCTTCTCAAGCGCCTTGCGCGAGGCATAGATCGGGCCGACGCCCATGATCGACGGGTCAAGACCGGCCGTCGCGTAGGACGCGATCCGCGCGATGGGCTTCAGCCCGCGCTTGGCCGCCTCTTCTTCCGACATGACCAGAACCGCCGCCGCGCCGTCATTGATGCCCGACGCATTGGCCGCCGTCACGCTGCCGTCCTTGGCGAAGGCGGGGCGCAGCTTCTGCATCGCCTCGATCGTGGCGCCATGGCGGATGTATTCGTCCTGATCGACGACAGTCTCGCCCTTGCGGGTCTTGACCACGAAGGGAATGATCTCATCCTTGAACTTGCCGGCCTTCTGCGCCGCCTCGGCCTTGTTCTGGCTGGCGAGCGCGAATTCGTCCTGCTGTTCGCGGCTGATCTGCCACTGGTTCGCGACGTTTTCGGCCGTCGTCCCCATGTGATAGCCGTTGAACGCGTCCCACAGCCCGTCCTTGATCATCGTGTCGATGAAGTTCAGGTCGCCCATCTTCTGCCCGGCGCGCAGATGCGCGGCATGGGGGGAAAGCGACATGCTTTCCTGCCCGCCCGCCAGCACGATGGCGGCATCGCCAAGCTGGACATGCTGCGCGGCCAGCGCGACGGCGCGCAGGCCCGAACCGCAGACCTGGTTCAGCGACCAGGCGGCGCTTTCCATCGGCAGGCCCGCGTTGATATGCGCCTGACGCGCCGGGTTCTGGCCCTGCGCGGCGGTCAGGACCTGACCCAGGATGGTCTCGCTCACCTCGGCCTTGTCGATCCCGGCGCGTTCGACGACGCCTGCAAGAACCGCGGCACCCAGCGCATGGGCGGGCGTGTTGGCGAACGAGCCATTGAAACTTCCCACGGCCGTGCGGCCGGCAGATACGATTACGACATTGGTCATCTGGATGATCCTCCCGAGCGGCGATGAGCGTGGCGAAAGGGGGCGGCAAGCCCCTTTGCCGCTATGCAGCATGACGATAGGAGGCCCCGCGTCAAGTGCAACCGCCCGCGCGCGGGGTTATGGTTGCGCCATCATCGCCGCCAACAGCCGCCCAGCCCCGCCCGCTCGGTCACGCGGTCTTGCGCGGCGCGGGCATCTTCCAGGGCGGCGTGACCGTCGGCGCGCCGAAATAATACCCCTGCATGCAGTCCATCCCGATGGAGGTCAGGTATTCCGCGTCGCGCGCCGTCTCGACCGATTCGGCGACCGCGAACATGTCGAACTGCCGCGCCACGGCCAGAAGCGCCTGTGTCAGGATCTGGTTGTCGGTACTGTCCGCGACACCGCGAATGAAGCTGCCGTCGATCTTGATGAGGTCGAAGTAGAAATCCCGCAGATGCCGGAAAGAGGTCTGCCCGGCGCCGAAATTGTCCAGCGCGAAGGTGATCCCGTCCGGTTGCAGCCGCGCCATGAAGGTCGTCACCAGTTCTGGCATCATCATGGCCGAGCTTTCGCTGATTTCAAGGATCAGCCGTTCCCCCGCCGTGGCGCAGGATTTCAGCCCGTGGGTCAGCACCCGCGTGAACTTCGGATACCCGATGGAGCGCGCCGACATGTTCACCGACAGCCGCAGCGAGGCGTCGCGCGACAGCGCGCCAAGCGCCATTCCCAGCGCGCGGCAGTCAAGCTCCCGCCCGATTTCCATCGTCTCCACCGCCGGAAAGAAATCCCGCGCGGGAATGACGGTGCCATTGGTATCGGTGACGCGGATCAGCCCTTCGTAAAAGGCGGGCGTGCCGGTTTTCCGGGTCTGCACCACCGGCTGGAAGGCAAGGAAAACGTTCCCCCGCCGCACCGCGTCCTCGACAAGCTGGACGATGTTCTGCCCCCGCTGCGTCACCGCAGAATTCAGCGGGCTGTCATGGTCCGCCTCGAAAATCCGTTTTCGTCTGATCCCTGCGCCTGCCATCTTGCTCTCCGTATCCGCTGCTGGCAGCCTGCACGGGAAGCGATAAGAAGCGGTAAAGACGGATGAGGGCAGGATGAGTGACAGATGTGGCTGGTGCGGAACCGATCAACTTTATGTCGATTACCACGACCATGAATGGGGCGTTCCCGAACGCGACGGCCGCGCGCTTTGGGAAAAGCTGATCCTCGACGGGTTCCAGGCCGGGTTAAGCTGGTACACCATCCTGAAGAAGCGCGACAACTTCCGCGCGGCCTTCGACGGTTTCCGCCCGGAGGTGATCGCGAACTGGGGCGAGGCCGACGTGACCCGGCTTCTGAACGATCCCGGCATCGTGCGATCCCGGTCGAAGATCGAGGCGACGATCGGCAATGCCCGCGCCTATCTTGCGATCGAAGGGCGCGAGGGGTTCGACCAGTTCCTTTGGCGCTATATGGACGGCGCGCCGCTTCAGAACCGTTTCTCCAGCATGGCCGAGGTGCCGGCCTCGACCCCGCTGTCAGAACGCATCTCGAAGGATCTGAAGAAGGCGGGGTTCCGTTTCTGCGGCCCGACAATCACCTATGCCTTCATGCAGGCCGTGGGCATGGTCAACGACCATATCGTCACCTGCCCGGCCCATGACCGCGTGGCGGCATTGGCGAAGGGCTGAGCCGTCGGAAAGGGGTCAGCCCGCGTCGCCGGTCAGCGCGGCCACGATCGCGCGGGCGCTGTCGCTGTCCCATTCCGCATCGCCCGACATGCGCGCAATCTCCCGCCCATCGCGGTCCAGAAGGATCGAGACGGGCAGCCCCATCACCCCCATCTCGCGCGAGAGTTTCAGCTTCGGGTCCAGATAGACCGGCAGCGTCTTCACCCCCACCTCATCGAACAGCCGGGTGATGCCGGGCAGCGCATTGCGCCCCGCCGCGATGGTCACAACCTCGAACGCATCGCCCCCCAGATCGCGGTTCAGCGCATCCAGCGCGGGCAGCTCCTTGCGGCAGGGCGCGCACCAGACGGCCCAGAAATTCACCAGCGTGATCTTGCCCTTCCAGTCGGCCAGCGCATGTTCGCCGCCATCCCGGTCGGTGAAGGTCGCGGCCGACACCTCAACCGGCGCCTCATGCACGGCAAGCTTCATCATCGAGCCGTCGCGCAGATCGGCAATGTCCGCGCCAAAGGCGGTATTTGCACCGAAGGCAAGGGCCGTATAGAGAACGGCGGACAGGAAAGTGCGCATGAAAGCCTCCGGGGACACGAGATGACCGACAAGACCCAGAACGCAATGTGGGGCGGGCGTTTCGCCGCCGGGCCGGACGCGATCATGGAGGCGATCAACGCCTCGATCGGCTTCGACAGGCGGCTTTACGCCCAGGACATCGCAGGGTCCCGCGCCCATGCGGCCATGCTCGCCGCCACAGGCATCATCAGCGATAAAGATGCCGAGGCGATCCGGGAAGGCCTCCTCACGGTCTTGTCAGAGATTGAAGGCGGAAACTTCGCCTTTTCGACCGCGCTGGAAGACATCCACATGAATGTGGAGGCGCGGCTGAAAGAGATCATCGGCGAACCGGCCGGGCGGCTCCACACGGCACGCAGCCGCAACGACCAGGTGGCGACCGACTTCCGCCTCTGGGTGCGCGATCAATGCGACGCGGCGGTCGGCGGGCTTGTCGCGCTGCAACAGGCGCTTCTGGCGCAGGCCGAGGCCGGGGCCGACTGGGTCATGCCCGGCTTCACCCACCTTCAGACCGCGCAGCCGGTAACCTGGGGCCACCACATGCTGGCCTATGTCGAGATGACCGCGCGCGACATCGGGCGGTTTTCGGACGCCCGCAAGCGGATGAACGAAAGCCCCCTGGGTGCGGCGGCGCTGGCCGGGACCGGCTTTGCCATCAACCGGGACATGACGGCAAAGGCGCTTGGCTTTGACCGGCCGATGGCCAATTCGCTGGATGCGGTCAGCGACCGCGACTTTGCGCTGGAATTCCTGTCGGCCTCGGCGATCTGCGCCGTCCACCTGTCGCGGCTGGCCGAAGAGCTGGTGATCTGGTCCTCGGCCCAGTTCCGGTTCGTCACGCTGTCGGACCGCTTCTCCACCGGCTCCTCGATCATGCCGCAGAAGAAGAACCCCGACGCGGCAGAGCTGATCCGCGCCAAGATCGGCCGTGTCCTTGGTGCGGCGGTGGCGCTGTTCACCGTGATGAAAGGGCTGCCGCTGGCCTATTCCAAGGACATGCAGGAAGACAAGGAACAGGTCTTCGACGCCGCCGATACGCTGATGCTCGCGCTGGCGGCCATGACCGGCATGGTCAGCGACATGACCGCGAACCGCGCCAACCTGGAAAAGGCCGCCGCCTCGGGCTTTTCCACCGCCACCGATCTTGCCGACTGGCTGGTGCGCGAGGCGGGGCTACCGTTCCGCGACGCCCACCATGTCACCGGCGCTTTGGTGGCGATGGCCGAAAAGAAGGGCTGCGACCTACCGGACCTGTCGATTGCCGACATGACCTCCGTCCATCCGGCGATCACTGAAGACGTCTATTCGGTCCTTGGCGTCCAGAACTCCGTCGCCTCGCGGAAAAGCTTCGGCGGCACCTCGCCCGACCGGGTGCGCGAACAGGTCGCAGCCTGGAAGGCACGTCTTGGATGACCCGCGCCCGCGTGATCCTTTCGGCGGGTTTCTGCCTGATGCTCGCCGCCTGTTCGCAGCCGCGCGCCCATGCAGCCTTGCGCGTCACGCCCGATGGCGTCAGGGTCGCGCCGTCGCTGTCGACAACCATCGCCGGGATCGGAGTATCGGTAAGCCAATGACACGCCTGATTGCCTCTTTCAGCCTTCTCGCCCTTCTCGCCGCCTGTGGCGCCGACGGGGAGCCGACCGCCCCGCCCGCCAAGCCGAATGTCGCCGTTTCGGGCGAGGTTGCCGTCGGCGTGTCCGGCAAGCTCTGAGCCGCCCGTTCAGTCCAGCGTCCGGCGGAACCGCAGCAGCGCCAGCACCGCGTAAAGGATGACGAACAGCGTCAGCGCCGCCATCGGCTGCGCGACGCCCGCGTAATCCGCGCCTTTCAGCATGACCGCCCGGATCAGGCGCAGGAAATGCGTCAGCGGAAAGATCTCGCCCAGCGCCTGCGCCCATCCCGGCATCCCGCGATAGGGGAACATGAAGCCCGACAGCAGCAGCGAGGGCAGGAAGAAGAAGAAGGTCAACTGCATCGCCTGCATCTGCGTCCGCGACGCGGTGGAGATCAGGTAGCCAAGGATCACCAGCGACGAGACGAAGATGAAGACGCCCAGAAGCAGCAGCCACATCGCCCCCATGAACGGCACGCTGAAGATCAGCTTCGACGCCGTCAGAACCACCGCCACCTGCACCGCCCCGACACCCAGATAGGGCAGCACCTTGCCCAGCATGATCTCCACCGGCGTCGCGGGCATGGACAGCAGGTTCTCCATCGTCCCCCGTTCAACCTCGCGCGTCAGCGCCATGGCGGTCATCATCACCATGGTCATTTGCAGGATCACGCCCAGAAGGCCGGGAACGATGTTGTATTGCGTAATCCCTTCGGGGTTATAGCGCCGGTGGACGACGACCTGCATCTGTGCCGCCGCTGCCTCGACCGCCTGCGCCTCGGCCCCGGTTTCGCGCAACAATGCCTCGGCCGCGACGGTGCCAAGGGTCGATATGGCGCCGGACGCGACCGAAGGGTCGGTGGCATCCGCCTCGATCAGGATCTGGGGCTTGTCACCGCGCATCACGCGGCGGCCGAAATCCGACGGGATCGTCACGACAAAGGACACCTCTCCGCGCGTGATCAGCGCCTCTGCCTCGGCGGCCGAGGCATGGGGATAGTCAAAGCGGTAATACCCCGTCAGTTCCAGCGCCGAGACGATGGCGCGGGTAAAGCGATCCTCGGTCGGGGCGACCAGCGCGGCGGGCAGGCCCTTGGGGTCGGAGTTGATGGCAAAGCCGAAGAGCATAAGCTGGATCAGCGGTATCCCCAGCATCATCGCGAAGGTGATCCGGTCGCGCCGCATCTGGATCACTTCCTTTTTCAGAAGCGCGAGCAGCCGGCCGAGGGAAAAGAAGCGCCCCATCATTCCATGTTGTCCTTCGCTTCGCCCATCAACTGGATGAACACATCCTCAAGGCTCGTCTCGGCCTCGGAAAGCCGAACGCCGGTATCGTCGGCCACCTTGCGGGCCGAGGCGCGCAGCGCGGCGCCGTCCTTGCCGACCACATGCAGCGTGTTGCCGAAGGGCGCGATCTGTTCCACCCCCGGCTGGCCGCGCAGCGACTCCGCCGCCCGGCTGACCCCCTTGCCCTCAAGCACCACCGTCGTCAGCCCGGCATCGCGGACGACCTCGGCCACCGTCCCTTGGGCGACCAGCCGCCCGTAGGAGATGTAGTTGATCCGGTGGCAGCGCTCCGCCTCGTCCATGTAATGCGTGGAAACAAGGACGGTCAGCCCCTCGGCCGCGCGCAGATGGATCTCGTCCCAGAAATCGCGCCGCGCCTTGGGATCGACCCCGGCGGTCGGCTCATCCAGCATCAGAAGCCGGGGCTTGTGCATGATGCAGGCCGCCAGCGCCAGCCGCTGCTTCCAGCCGCCCGACAGCGACCCAGCAAGCTGCCCCTTGCGCGAGGTCAGGCCAAGATCGGCGAGCGTATCGGCGACGGCGCTCTGCGGCAGGCGGTAAAGCCCCGCGACGAAGGCGAGGTTTTCCGCGATCGTCAGGTCCTCATAGAAGGAAAAGCGCTGGGTCATATAGCCGACCTCGCGCTTGATGGCGTTCCCCTCGGTCCGAATGTCATGGCCCAGCACGCGGCCCGCCCCCTCATCCGGGGTCAAGAGGCCGCACATCAGACGGATCGTCGTCGTCTTGCCCGACCCGTTCGGGCCGAGAAAGCCCGCAATCTCCCCCGTCGCGACGGTCAATGAGACATGATCGACAACCGCCCTGCCGCCGAAGCGCTTGACGAGGTCATGGACCTCGATGGCCGCAGCCTCGGTCATTTCGCGCTGCCCGGCAGGTCGACATCGACGATCTGGCCCGGTTTCAGCGCGGCGCTGCCGGGATCGGGGCGGGCCTCGATCAGGTAGACGAGCGTCTGGCGGTTCTGAAGCGAATAGATCACCGGCGGGGTGAATTCGGGACTGTCGGAGATATAGGTGACCAGCGCCGTCTGCCCCGCCCCGCAACCGTCGCAATGAACCGTCAGTTTCGATCCGATCGACACATCGGCCAGTTCCGGTTCGGGGATGTAAAGGCGCAGCTTCACCGCGCCGTCGGGAAGCATCGACAGGACCGGGGCGGAAGGCCCGGCAAGTTCGCCCGCGTCGCGGATCACGTCGAAGATCACCCCGTCGGCGGCAGAGGCCAGACGGCGCTGCGACAGGTTCCAGGCCGCCTGATCCACGGTGGCCTTGGCCCCCGCGACGGCCGCCTCGGCGGCGGCGATTTCCTGCGGCCGCGCGGGCAGCTTCGCCACTGCAAGGTTCGCCTCCGCCTCGGCCACGCGGGCGCGGGCGATGCTGGCGGCGGTGGCGGCATCCTCGGCCTGCGCGGTGGTGGCCGATCCGCGGTCGGCCAGGCTTTGCAGCCGCGCCTCGGTCCGCTCTGCCTCGGCCAGCTGGGCGCGCGCGGATGCCAGTGTCGCCTCGATCACCCGGATTTCCTCCGGCCGCCGCCCCTCAAGCAGGTTGGCAAGCTGGCTTTCGGCCTGCGCCCGCGCCGCCTCGGCCTGGCTCAGCGCGATCTCGGCATCCCGCCGCTCCATCTCCACCAGCGTCTGCCCCGCCTCGACCCGATCCCCGCGCTTGACGGAGAGCGCGGCGATCTGCGCCACCGCGACAGGGGCCACCAGCACATATTCCCCCTCGACATAGCCGGTGGCGAAGGGCGGGACCGGCGCGCAGGCGTTGAAAAGGGCCGAAATGACCGGGACGGCACAAATGAAACTGCTCATGGACGTCTTTCCCTTTCGATCATGGCCCGGACATTCGACACGATGACATCGGCGGTCTGGCGCGCCCGCTCCGCCCCCCATTCGGTCCAGCCAAGCCTGCGTTCGACGATGGGCCGGCCGATGCGGAAATAAAGGATCTGCCCGATGGCCGAAAAGACGATCAGCCGGGTGCGCTCACTGTCCGGGGCGTTGCCGGTCGCGGCCGCCCAAAGCGCGCAGAAACGGCCATGGGCGGGGACGATCATGCCGTCATAGAGCATGTCGAGGTTGGCGCCGTTTTCCGCGACCTCGCGCAGCATGAAAGGCACGACATCCTCTGCCGCGCGCTGGGTCAGAAGGAACGCCGTCATCGCGCGGATCGCCGCTTCGATCTGCATCATCGCCTCATCGGGCGACGGCGGCGGGGCATCGGCCGGCCCCTCAAGCACCGCCGCGACCGTGCCGCCGATCCGCCGCCGCACCTCATGCCCGCAGGCCAGGCGCAGCCCGTCCTTGTTGCCGAAATGATAGGCGATCGAGGCGATGTTGGCCCCCGCCTCTGCCGCGATCTCGCGCGTCGAAGTGGCGGCAAACCCCTTCTGCCCGAACAGCTTCAGCCCCGCCGCGATCAGGTCGGCAGCGGTGCCTTCGGGTTTCGGGGGTGCGCTCGGTTCAGTCATGGGCGATTCTCCTGTGCTATAGTAAATCAAACGATTGATTGAAATCAAGCGGCCCCTTGCCTGCTTCCCCTGTCCGGCCCGATAGGCTACATCGCGCAAAGGAACGCGAGCAGGAAGGACGGCAGGCCAATGGACCATTTCCTCTACCGTGACGGCGCGCTTTTTGCCGAGGACGTGGCCATCGCCGACATCGCGCAAGCGGTCGGAACGCCCTTTTACGTCTACTCCACCGCCACGCTGGAACGGCATTATCGCCTGTTCGAAGAGGCGCTGGAGGGCATGGACCACCTGATCTGCTTCGCGATGAAGGCGGCGTCGAACACCGCCGTGATGCGCACCTTGGCTCTCCTCGGTGCGGGGGCCGACGTCGTCTCCATCGGCGAATACCTCAAGGCGAAGGCGGCGGGCGTCCCCGGCGACCGCATCGTCTTTTCCGGCGTCGGCAAAACGCGCGAGGAGATGCGCGTGGCGCTGGAAGGCGGCATCCGCCAGTTCAACGTGGAAAGCGAGCCGGAACTGCGCGCCCTGTCCGAAGTCGCCAGCGCCATGGGGACCAAAGCGCCGGTCACCATCCGCGTGAACCCCGACGTGGACGCCAAGACGCATGAGAAGATCGCCACCGGCAAGAAGGAAAACAAGTTCGGCATCCCCATTACCCGCGCCCGCGCGGTCTATGCCGAAGCCGCCGCCCTGCCGGGGATCGAGGTCGTCGGCATCGACGTCCATATCGGCAGCCAGTTGACCGACCTGACGCCCTTTGCCGAGGCCTATCGCAAGGTCGCCGATCTGACGGCAGAGCTGCGCGCCGATGGCCATGACATCCGCCGTCTCGACCTTGGCGGGGGCCTGGGCATTCCCTACGAACGCTCGAACTCTGCCCCGCCCTTGCCGATCGAATACGGCGCCGTCATCCGCGACACGCTCGGCCATCTGGGCTGCGAGGTCGAGATCGAGCCGGGCCGCCTGATCGCGGGCAATGCGGGTCTCCTCGTCTCACGCGTCATCTATGTGAAGTCGGGGGAGGAGCGGGATTTCCTGATCCTCGACGCCGCGATGAACGATCTTGTGCGCCCGTCGATGTACGGCGCGCATCACGACATCGTCCCGGTCGACGAACCCGCCCCCGGCGACCTGCCGCATCCCTATGACGTCGTGGGTCCGGTCTGCGAAACCGGCGACACCTTCGCCAAGCAGCGCCACCTGCCGGTGATGCAGGCCGACGATCTGGTCGCCTTCCGATCGGCCGGGGCCTATGGCGCGGTCATGGCGTCGGAATACAACACAAGGCCGCTGATCCCCGAGGTTCTGGTCAAGGGGGATCAATTCGCTGTCATCCGCGCCCGGCCCACCTATGACGAGATGATAAAGCGCGATAACATCCCCGTGTGGCTCTGACCGCGCAATCCCGCGCGGCGGCCTGATGCGGGGGCGATACCCAAGGCCGATGACCGACCCGAACGCCAGCCCGGAAGAGACGCTTCGCCGCCTCTCATGGCCCGTGCGCCTGACGCGGGCCGGAATGCTGGCCGAACGGATCACGCGGGGCTTCTGGCCGGTCTGGACGCTTCTTTTCGCCGTTATCGCCGCCCTTGCCTTCGGCCTGCATGACTGGCTTCCGGTCGAGGTGCTGTGGATCGGCTCGCTCGCCGTTCTGGCGGTTCTGGTCTGGTCGCTGGTGCGCGGCGTGCGGCAGTTCCGCTGGCCGACGCGGGCCGAGGCGCTGGAACGGCTGGATGCCAGCCTGCCGGGGCGGCCCATCGCGGCGCTGACCGATGCGCAGGCGCTTGGCGCGGGCGATGCAGGCTCGCTTGCCGTCTGGCGCGCCCATATCGCGCGGATGGCCGAACGGGCCAGGGCCGCGCGGCCGAAGATGCCCGATCTGCGGCTTGCCACGCGCGACCCCTTCGCGCTGCGCTATGCCGCGCTGACCGCGCTGGTGATGGCGATAGGCTTCGGATCGCTCTGGCGCGTCGCCGATGCGCCACGGGTCGCGATGACGGGCGGCACCGGCGGGGCGCTGGCCGCCGGGCCTTCGTGGGAAGGCTGGGCCGAACCGCCCGCCTATACCGGCAAGCCCAGCGTCTACCTGAACGCCGTCGAAGGCGATGCCCTCACCCTGCCCGAAGGCAGCCGCATCATCCTGCGGCTTTACGGCAAGCCCGGCGACATCGCGGTGACCCAGGACATCGCGGACCTGCCAGCCGACACCGCCCCCGCGCCCGACCCCGACACCGCCCTTCAGGCGGTCGAGTTCGAGGCGATCCGGTCGGGCCGCCTTTCCATCACCGGGCCAACCCCACGCGACTGGCAGTTGACCGTCCTGCCCGACGCCCCGCCCACCGTGAAGATCGACGGCGCGGTCATGCGCGATGCAGAAGGCGCCATGTCGCAGCCCTTCAGCGCGGCCGATGACTACGCCGTCACCACCGGGCGGGCGGTCATCACGCTCGACATGGACAAGGTGGACCGCCGCTATGGCCTGACCCCCGCGCCCGAGGCGCGCGACCCGCTGACCTATGACCTGCCGCTTCCCATCACCGGCTCACGCGCGGCGTTCTCCGAAACACTGGTCGAGGATGCGTCGAAACACGCCTGGTCGAACCTTCCCGTCCGCATGACGTTTGAGGTGACGGACGGTCGCAACCAGACCGGCGCCAGCTATACGGTAGACCTTGCGCTGCCCGGTCGCCGCTTCTTCGACCCGGTGGCGAACGCCGTCGTGGAACTGCGCCGCGACCTTCTCTGGACCCGCGACAACGGCCCGCGCACCTCGCAGCTTCTGCACGCGATGACCCACCGGCCCGAAGGGCTTTTGCGCAACGAACGCGCCTATCTGATGCTGCGCGTCGCCATGCGGCGGCTGGACGCCGCGCTGGCGCAGGGCCCGCTGAGCGCCGATCTGCGCGACGAAACCGCCGACGCGCTTTGGGACATCGCGCTTCTGATCGAGGATGGCGGTCTGTCGAGCGCGCTTGAGCGCATGCAGCAGGCGCAGGAACGCCTGTCCGAGGCGATCCGCAACGGCGCCTCGCCCGAGGAAATCCAGAAGCTGATGGATGAGCTTCGGCAAGCGACCGACGACTATATCCGCAAACTGGCCGAGAACATGGAGCGCAAGGGCGCGGATGAGCCGAACCAGCAGGCCGACAATTCCGGCCAGCAGATCACCGGCGACCAGCTTCAGCAGATGATGGACGAAATCCAGCGCCTGATGGAAGAGGGCCGCATGGCCGAGGCGCAGGAACTGCTCGATCAACTGTCGCGCATGATGCAGAACCTTCGCGTGACCGAAGGTCAGGGCGGTCAGGGGCAGCAGGGGCCGGGCGATCAGGCGATGAACGGCCTGCGCGACACGCTGCGCGGCCAGCAGGGCCTGTCCGACGACACCTTCCGCGACCTTCAGCGCCAGTTCGGCAACCCCGAAGGCGGTCAGGGCCAACAGGGGCAGCCCGGCGGCGACGGGCAGGATGGCCAGCCCGGCGATCAGCAGGGGCAGGCGGGCCGAGACGGCGGCATGTCCGGCGATCAGGGCGGCGGCGATCAGGGCCAGAACGGCACCCGGCAGCGCCCCGGCGGCAGCCTTGCGGACCGCCAGAATGCGCTGCGCGAGATGTTGCGCCAGCAAGAGGGCAACCTGCCCGGCAGCCCTTCGGCCGAAGGCGATGCGGCGCGGCAGGCGCTGAACGATGCGGGCCGCGCCATGGACGGCGCCGAAGAGGCGCTGCGGCGCGGCGACACGGCGGGCGCCATCGAACGGCAGGCCGACGCGATCGAGAACCTGCGTGAAGGGATGCGCAACCTGGGTCAGGCGATGGCCCGGAACGGCGAAGGCACGGAATCCGATCAGGGCCAGACGACCCGCGAGGCCCGCCGCGACACGTCCCGCGATCCGCTTGGCCGCTCGACCGGGCAATCGGGCCGCGTCGGCACCGACCAGGCGATGCTCGGGGGTGAGGATGTCTATCGCCGCGCGCGCAATCTTCTGGATGAAATCCGCCGCCGCTCTGCCGACCAGACCCGGCCGACGGTCGAACTCGACTACCTCAAGCGGCTGCTCGAACGCTTCTGACCCTGGCTAAAGCGTTTCGGGTTTTCGTTGAGAGAGCAAGTATCAGAATTCGAACGAAATACGTTCGAATTCTGAGTCAGTGCAAACCCGAAATGCTATAGGGCGGCGGTCAGGTCTCGCCATCCGTCATTGACGCGGTCAGCCCCTGCAAGGTGGCATCCAGCCAGCTGCGCGCCCCGTCGACGCCTGCGACATAGGCCTCCATCGCGCCCGACGCGGCAGGCACGGCAGAGGAAATCGCGGGCGCGAAGGCATAGACCAGCAACAGGATCACGGCGATCACGATGGCGGTGACAAAGCCCATGCGGAAGCCGCTGCGCCGACGCCGCAAGGTCGCGGGCGCATCGACCGAAGCCGCCTCGCCCCCCCGGTCCGAGGTCGCGCGGAGGGAGGAGTTGATCTCCTCGATATCCGGCAAAAGCTCTTTCCGGGCGGCGCGCGAGACGACGGAGTCCTCATTCTCGGGGTCGTAGACCTCGTCCTCGACCTCCGGCGCATCGTCGTCTTGCGCGGCCGCAACGGCGGCGGCGACCGACGCGGCGGCGGCTTCGGCGGGAATGCCCAGATCGGGCTGGGTCTCGATCAGGCTGCCCTCGGCCTCGCGCGCGCGACGCTCGCGGTCGGCCTCTTCGCGCAGCACGTTCATCACCGCATCATCGAGCGTCTTGCGCTTCGGCGCGGGGGCGGGTTCCTCGGGCGCTGGCGCGGCCTCGGGTTCCTCCACCGCATCGGCGGTGTCCTCGGCCACGTCCTCCGCCGCGCCCCAATCTTCCTCGGTCTCCTCGGCCGCAACCTCTTGCGAAGGCTCAATCTCCAGCGGCGGCTCATCGGCCTCGGCGACCTCTTCAGGTGCCTCCTCGACCCAGTCTTCCGTCTCATCGACCTCGGCGCCCGCCGCTTCGGCTTCCGCCGCGCGGGCCTCTTCGGCCTTCAGCTGGGCCGCCGACATCTGGAACCAGGCATTGCCGCAATTGGAGCATTGCACGTCACGGCCCGCATCCGGGATGACGCTTTCATCCACTTCGTATTGCGCGCCGCAACTGGGACATATCAAGCGCATGTCGTCTCTACCCGTACCTTCAGCCTCACGTCAGGCATACTCACGCCTTTCTGGCCATTCTTGTTAACCTGTTGTAGCAAGCAACAAACAATCGTCCAAGTGTTTGTCGCAACCGCTGAAATTTCGTCGGAACGCGCGGCAGATTGGCATCGGCGGGCGGAGAACGGGCAGTGATCGCATTCCGAAACGTGACCCATGGCTATGGCGACGGCCCGCTTCTGTCGGACGTGTCGCTGACGCTTCCGCCCGGATCGTTCCATTTCCTGACCGGCCCGTCGGGCGCGGGCAAGTCCACCTTTCTCAAGCTTTGTTACCGTGAACTGATGCCGATCGCCGGCACGGTCGAGATCTTTGGCCAGGATGTCAGCCACATGTCGCGCGACGCGGTGGCGATGGCCCGGCGCAAGATCGGCGTCGTCCATCAGGACTGCCAGTTCCTTGACCACCTGCCGCTGGCCGACAACGTCGCCCTGCCCCTGACCGTCGCGGGGCGCGAGGCGAACCCGGAGGAGTTGAAGGAGCTTCTGGCCTGGGTCGGCCTTTCCGGCCATGCCAGGGCGCGCCCGCCGTCGCTGTCGGGGGGCGAACGCCAGCGCGCGGCCCTGGCCCGCGCCGTCATCACCGCGCCCGAGATGGTTCTGGCCGATGAACCGACCGGCAACCTCGACTGGGACATGTCGCAGCGCCTTCTGACCCTGCTGGTCGAACTGAACCGCATGGGCAAGACGATCCTGATCGCGACCCATGACATGAACCTGATCCGCACCGCCAAGTCGCAGGTCGCGGCACGGGTGCTGCGCATCCGCGACCGCACGGTCCAGCACGCGGGGGCCGATCTGTGAAAGCGCCCCTGCCCCGCAAGTTTCGGCTGTTCGGCCGCGATACCCGCACCGACCGCGTCGTGCCGCCATCGGGCGCGGCCGCCTGGCTGACGCTTCTGACCGCCGCCGCGATGGCCTTCCTCGCGGTCTTCGCGCTGGCCCTGTCGGTCGCGACCGGACGGCTGGCCGACCGCTGGTCCGAGGCGCTGGCCAATGGCGCCACCGTCCGCATCTCCGCCCCGGCCGACCAGATGGCCACGCAGACCCAGCGCGTTCTGGATATCCTTTCCGTGACGCCGGGCGTGGAAACCGCCCGCGCGCTGGACCCGGCGGAAACCCAGGCGCTGCTGTCGCCCTGGTTCGGCCCCGACCTGCCGGTGGCAAGCCTGCCGATCCCGCAACTGATCGACATTCAGGAAACGCCCCAGGGCTTCGATGCCGAAGGCTTGCGGCTGCGCCTGTCGGCCGAGGTGCCGGGGGCGACGCTCGACGATCATCAGCGCTGGCGCCGCCCGCTGGTCGCGGCGGCGGACCGGATGCGGATGCTGGGGCTGATTTCCCTTGCGCTGATCGGCGCGGCCATGGCGGCGATGGTGACGCTGGCGGCGATGGCGGCCCTGTCCGCCAACGGGCAGGTGATCCGCACCCTGCGCCTGATCGGGGCGCGCGACGGTTATGTCGCCCGCGCCTTCGTGCGCCGCTTCACCACCCGCACCCTGACCGGGGCGGCGGCCGGAACCGCGGTCGCCATGACCGCCATCGCGCTGATGCCGTCGGCCGGGGATGCGGGCGGGTTTCTGACCGACATCGCCTTTCAGGGTGCCGAATGGCTCTGGCCGCTGACGATCCCGCCGCTTGCCGCTATCGTGGCCTTCGTGGCGACCCGCACCGCCGCGCTTCGTTCGCTGAGGACCGTGCTATGAGAACCGCGCTGCAATACCTCCTGTCGCTGATCTTCATCGTCCAGATGTACCTCGCCATGGCGATCCTCGCGCTTTACTGGACGCCCTTCGTCCTCTTCCGCAAGGATGCCGCCTTTGATGCGGTCCACGCCTATTGCAACTGGGTCCGCGCCTCGGCCGCCGTGCTGATCGGGCTGAAGTCCGAGGTCAGGGGCGAGGTGCCGCAGGACGAATGCATCATCGCGGCCAAGCATCAGTCCTTCTTCGACATCATCATCATCGTCTCGGCCGTGCCGCGCCCAAAGTTCATCATGAAGAAGGAACTGCTCTGGGCGCCGATCCTGGGCTGGTACGCCCGCAAGATCGGCTGCGTCCCCGTCGACCGCGGGCGGCGCAGCGAGGCGATGAAGAAGATGGTGGCCGATGTGAAGGCGGGGACAGCAGAGCCCGGCCAGCTGATCATCTACCCGCAAGGCACCCGCGTCGCCGCCGGGGCGAAGAAGCCCTACAAGGTCGGCGTCGGCGTTCTTTACAACGAACTCGGGCAGGACTGCGTACCTGCCGCGACCAATGTCGGCGTCTTCTGGCCGCGCCACGGCATCTACCGCAAGCCGGGCCTTGCGGTGGTGGAATTCCTGCCGCGCATCCCGGCTGGCCAAGGCGTCGAGGCCTTTATGGCCGAAATCGCCCCCGTCGTCGAAACCGCCTCGAACCGCCTGATGGCCGAGGCGGGGCTGATGGTAAAGGACTGATCCATGGAGTTCATCACCACCCTCCCCGCGCTCGAGGCGCTTTACGGCACACCGGGCGAGGCGTCGCTGGCCAAGGTCGCGCGGCGGATGACACCCGCCTACCGCGCATGGATCGCCCGCGCCCGCTTTTGCATCCTCTCCACCGTCGGGCCGGAAGGGACCGATGCCAGCCCGCGTGGCGACGACGGCCCGGTGGTGGCCGAGATCGACCCCGGCTCGCTTGCCCTGCCCGACTGGCGCGGGAACGAACGCATCGACAGCTTGCGCAACATCGTCCGCGACCCACGCGTCAGCCTGATGTTCCTCGTCCCCGGATCGAACAACGTGGTCCGCGTGAACGGCCGCGCCAGGGTCACGGCGGACGCCCCCCTGCGCGAGACCTTCGCCAAGGGAGACAAGCTGCCCCGCACCGTGATCCTGATCGAGATTGCCGAGATCTATACCCAATGCGCCCGCGCCCTGATGCGGGCCGGGATGTGGTCGGGCGAGGATGCTTCCGAAGGTCTGCCGAGCGTCGGCGACATCCTGAAAGAAATGACCGAGGGCCGCTTCGACGGCGCGGGCTATGACCGGGACTGGCCCGGCCGGGCGAAGGCATCGCTGTGGTAAAGAACCGTAAACTGCCCTGGCTGCTGACGGGCCTGACTGTCCTTCTGGCCGCCACGATCCTTTACGCGATGGGGCGCCTTCCAATCTGCGCCTGCGGCTACGTCAAGCTCTGGCACGGCGAGACCATGTCGAGCGAGAATTCCCAGCACCTGAGCGACTGGTACACGCCGTCGCATATCATCCACGGGCTGCTGTTCTACGGCGCGCTCTGGCTGGTGGCGCGGCGGCTTTCGGTCGGCTGGCGGCTCTTGATCGCGACGCTGATCGAAGCGGGGTGGGAGATCCTCGAAAACTCCCCCATCATCATCGACCGTTACCGCGCGGTCACGATATCGCTCGACTATTACGGTGACAGCGTCATCAACTCGGTCGCCGACATCCTCGCCATGATGGTCGGCTTCTGGATCGCGCGGAAGGCGCCGCTTTGGGCCAGCGTCACGCTGATCCTGTTCTTCGAGATCCTGACGACATGGCTGATCCGCGACGGCCTCGCGCTGAACGTCCTGATGCTGATCTGGCCGCTTGATGCGGTGCGCGACTGGCAGGGCGCGCTTTAGAGCGTTTCGGGTTTACGTTGAGAAAGTAAGTATCAGAATTCGAACAAAATAAGTTCAAATTCTGATTCAGTGTAAACCCGAAATGCTATAGCGGCGCCCACGGGGTTCGGCGAGAAACTGGACCCAAGCACCTTGCGCGAAACAGCGGCGCTTGCGCCGCCGCGCATCGCCGTTCAAGACCAAGGCCCGGAAACAAGGCGCGCGGAACGCGCGCCGCCGGGCAGCGCCCGACCGCCCCCCGGGCCGGCGCTTCTGCACCGCCCCATGGACCACTAAAGTTGGATGACACGGCACCATAAAGTGCCAGACGACCCCGTCTTGGCGCCCACCCACGGTCGGCCGCCGCCCGGCAATACGACCGCGCCTTCCGGCCTCAGGCCGCCAGCCCCTTCTCGCCCATCGCCAGGAACTTCTGCCGCCGGTCCTTGACCAGATCCGCTGGTTTCCTGCCCGACAGGTCCTTCAACATCGCGGCAAGCTCCTTGCCGACCGCCTTGATCGCGGCGTCCTTGTCGCGCTGCGCCCCGCCCGCCGGTTCGGTGATGATGCGGTCGATCACGCCCAGCTTCAGCAGGTCCTGCGCGGTCAGCCGCAGCGCCATCGCGGCCTCTTTCATGCGCTCGGCATCCTTCCACAGGATCGAGGCGCAGCCCTCGGGCGTGATGACGGAATAGATCGAATGCTCCAGCATCGCGACCCGGTTCGCAGTGGCCAGCGCGACCGCGCCGCCCGACCCGCCCTCACCGATGATGACCGAAATCAGCGGCACGCCGATCTCAAGGCATTTCTGCGTGCAGCGCGCGATCGCCTCGGACTGCCCGCGCTCCTCCGCGCCCTTGCCCGGATAGGCGCCCGGCGTATCGACCAGAGTAACGACCGGCAGCTTGAAACGATTGGCAAGGTCCATCAGCCGGATCGCCTTGCGATAGCCTTCGGGCCGCGCCATGCCGAAATTGCGCTCGATCCGGGTCTTGGTGTCGGACCCCTTCTCCTGCCCGATCACCACCACCGGCTGATCGTTCAGCCGCGCCAGCCCGCCCATGATCGCGTGATCCTCGGCAAAGTTGCGGTCCCCGGCAAGCGGCGTGTATTCGGAAAACAGCGCCTCGATATAGTCCTTGCAATGCGGCCGGTCGGGATGGCGCGCGACCTGGCATTTGCGCCACGGATCGAGGTTCTTGTAAAGATCCTTGAGCATGTCGGCCGCCTTCTTGTCCAGCGCGGCGGCCTCTTTCTCGACGTTCATGCCCTCGCTCTTGCGGGCAAGCGCGCGCAACTCCTCGGCCTTGCCTTCGATCTCGGCCAGCGGCTTCTCGAACTCGAGGTAATTCATGCGGTCCTCCGACGGGCGATGTCAGAGGCTATATGACCGCCCCACCCCGGATTTGCAACGCCGGGATGGGGCGGCACGACCGGCCTAACCAAGCCCGGCAAGCGTGAGAAGCTGGGCGAACTGCTCTGGCGTCAGGACGGAACGCCAGTGGTCGGTACAGTTCGACCGCATCATCACAAGCGCGGCTTCGGTTTCGCCGATTCTGTCGGCCAGCGCCTGACGGTCCGCGACCGGCGCATTGCCAAGGATGGCGGCGCGAAGCTCTGCCCGCAGGCCGATGGCTTCACCCTCCAGCGCCTTGCGCTGCGCGGGCATCACGGCCAGCCAATCCTTCAGCGCGGCGCGCTGCGCCTCGGTCAGGGCCAGCGTGTCGGCATTCTTGGCCAGCACGCCGGTCAGCGCGACGACGGGTTTCGACAGCCCGTTCGCCTCTTGCGCCGGGGCGGACAAGGCGGTTGCCGCGACCAGCGCGGCGGACATGAGAAGCGTTCTCATCAAGGTCAGGGTCCTTCCTTCAAAGATTGATGCGGGAAACCTTCCAGCGGTGGAAGGTTCGGACCATGACCCATGTCAAACCGCGCCGCCCACCCGGCGCGGCATTTTGGCGCGGGGTGGTCGGGCGCCCAGTCAGCCCTTCGCGATCATCTCCGCCTGACGCACGATCACCTCGGCCTGCTTGATCGAGGCGATGTCCACCAGACGGCCCTTGTAGACCGTCGCCCCCTCGCCCCGCGCCTTGGCGGCCTCCATGGCGGCAAGGATTTCGCGCGCCTCTGCGACGGCCTCTTCCGACGGGGTGAAAACCTCATTGGCCAGCGTCACCTGCTTGGGGTGGATCGCCCATTTTCCGACCATGCCCAGCGTGGCAGAGCGGCGGGCCTGGGCGCGGAAGCCCTCATCATCCGAGAAATCCCCGAACGGGCCGTCAACGGGCAGAACCCCATGCGTCCGGCAGGCCGCGACAATCGCCGCCTGCGCCCAGTGCCAGGGATCGGACCAATGCTTAACCCCCTGATGAAACATATAATAATTCTCCTGCGTCCCGCCGATCCCGGTGGTCTGCATCCCCATGGAGGCGGCAAAGTCGGCGGCACCCAGGCTCATCGCCTGAAGCCGGGGGCTAGAGGCCGCGATCTCTTCCACATGGGCGATACCGGCGGCGGATTCGATGATGACCTCAAGCGAGATACGCTTCTTGCGCCCCTTCGCGGCCTCGGCGGCCGTCACCAGCGCATCGACGGCATAGACATCCGCCGCGCAGCCCACTTTCGGGATCATGATCTGGTCCAGCCGGTCGCCCGCCTGTTCCAGAAGATCGACCACGTCGCGATACCAGTAGGGCGTGTCTAGACCGTTGATTCGAACCGACAAGGTCTTGTTGCCCCAGTCCACATCACCGATCGCCTGGATGATGTTCTTGCGCGCCTCGGGCTTGTCGTCGGGGGCCACGGAATCCTCAAGATCAAGGTTGATGACATCCGCCGCCGAAGCCGCCATCTTCTCGAAGATCGCGGGGCGGGAGCCGGGACCGAAAAGCTGGCAGCGGTTCGGACGGGCGGGCGCGGCGGGCTGGAGACGGAAGCTCATCGGCAGTTTCCTTCGGCAATGAAGTTTCGTGACATATCGCAGCGGAGATAGAATATTGCGCTGCGGCGCGCAAGCACGGCTTTGCAGGCGCAGAAAAACCGCGTCGGGAAGTCGTAGGGACCGCGTAGGATCGGCGTAGGGCATCTGTAGCTACATCGTCGGGCGGGGCGCTTGACCTTCGCCCCCCGCGGCGAAAGATACGCGGGCCAACCGCCACACCGCTCAGGACCCCGCCCATGACCCTCACCCTGACACATGACGCCTTTCCGCTGGCCGAGGTCTTTACCATCGCGCGCGGATCGAAGACCGAGGCGCGGGTCCTGACCGTAACGGTGGCGCGCGACGGCGCAACGGGGCGCGGCGAATGCGTTCCCTATGCCCGCTATGGCGAGAGCATGGACAGCGTGGCGGACCAGATCGCGACCCTGCCCGAAAGCGTGACACGCGCGGCATTGCAAGACCTGCTGCCCCCCGGCGCGGCGCGCAACGCCGTCGATTGCGCGCTGTGGGACCTGGAGGCCAAGAAAGCGGGCAAGCGGGTGTGGCAGGTGGCCGGGCTGCCCGCGCCGGGGCCTCTGGTGACGGCCTATACCCTGTCGCTGGATACGCCCGACCGGATGCGGGCGGCGGCGGCCCGGAACGCGGCGCGGCCCGTCCTGAAGATCAAGCTTGGCACAGCCGACGACATGGCCCGGCTTGAGGCGGTGCGGGCGGGCGCACCGGGGGCGACGATCATCGTCGATGCGAACGAAGGCTGGACGGCCGATATCTATGCCGACCTCGCCCCGCATCTCATCCGCCTTGGCGTCGCGCTGGTGGAACAGCCGCTGCCCGCCGGTCAGGACGGGATACTGGCAGAGATCGCGCGGCCGGTGCCGGTCTGCGCCGATGAAAGCTGCCACGACCGCGCGACGCTGACGGCGCTGCGGGGCAAATACGACGTGGTCAACATCAAGCTCGACAAGACTGGCGGGCTGACCGAGGCGCTGGCGCTGCGCGAGGCGGCGGTTACGGCGGGGTTCAGGGTGATGGTCGGCTGCATGGTCGGCTCGTCGCTCTCCATGGCGCCGGCGGCGCTGGTGGCGCAGGGCGCGGCCTTTGTGGACCTTGACGGGCCGCTTCTGCTGGCGCGCGACCGGGCGGCCGCGATCCGCTACGAGGGGTCCACGATGGGGGTGCCTGAGGCAGCGCTTTGGGGGTAAGGCGGCAGGGGCGGCGCGCGGCCGGACGATCATCCCGCCCTTGACCTTGGGGCGGTGAGGGCGGATGAGTAGGCCGTTCAATCAGGAGACCGCCCATGAGCCGCATCGTCTATGTCAACGGGGACTATGTGCCGGAGGAAGAAGCGAAGGTGTCGATCTTCGACCGCGGCTTCCTGATGGCCGACGCGGTCTATGAGGTGACAAGCGTGCTGGACGGCAAGCTGATCGACTTCGCGGGCCACCGGGCGCGCCTTGGCCGGTCGCTGACCGAGCTTCAGATGGACGCGCCGGTCACGGATGACGAACTGCTGGAGATCCACCGCGAACTGGTGAAGCGCAACGGCATCACCGACGGGCTGGTCTATCTTCAGGTCACGCGCGGCAATCCCGGCGACCGCGACTTTGCCTTTCCGAACCCGGCCGTGAAGCCGGGGCTGTTCCTCTTCACCCAGTCCAAGCCCGGCCTGGCGGATGCACCCGCGGCGAAGGCGGGGTGGAAGATCATCTCCATCCCCGATGAGCGCTGGGGGCGGCGCGACATCAAGACGACGCAGCTTCTTTACCCCTCGCTGGGCAAGATGATGGCCAAGAAGGCGGGCGTGGACGATGCCTGGCTGGTCGAGGACGGGTTCGTGACGGAAGGCACCTCGAACAATGCCTATATCGTCAAGGGCCGCAGGATCATCACCCGCGCGCTGAGCCATGACATCCTGCACGGCATCACCCGCGCCGCCGTGCTGCGCATGGCGAAGGAAGCCCAGCTTGAGGTGGAGGAACGCTCCTTCACCATCGAGGAGGCGAAGGACGCGGATGAGGCCTTCGTCACCTCCGCCTCGGCCTTCGTGATGCCGGTGGTGGAGATCGACGGCGCCACGCTCGGCTCCGGCAAGCCCGGCCCGATCGCAGCGCGGCTGCGCGAGATCTATATCGAGGAAAGCCGCAAGGTCGCCGTCTGAGGCGCGCGCCGGGGGTTTTCCACCCCCGGACCCCCGGAGAGTATTTCAACAACGAAGAAGCCGGGCGCGATCAGGCGGTTTGCACGAGGTGCAGCGTCACGGCAGCGTAGAAAACAACACTCGCCGTCAGCACGAGGATGTGCCAGATCGTGTAGTGGAAGGGCAGCCGCTCGAAGAGGTAGAAGAGGACGCCCAGCGTATAGAGCGCGCCGCCGGTGGCGATCAGGACGATCACCGGCGTCGAGAGCGTGGCGAAGAAGGCCCCGCCCGCCAGAAGCCCCGCCCAGCCCATGCCGAGATAAAGCGCAAGCGTCAGCCAGCGGAAGCGGTCGGGGGAAAGGATCTTCAGCCCCACCCCGGTCAGCGCCGCGCCCCAGATCCCGGCGAGAAGCCAGCCGCCCTGCCCGCTCAGCAGCGTGAAGGGCGTGTAGGTACCGGCGATCTTCACATAGATCGCGGAATGGTCGAGCCGTTTCAGAAGCCAGGCCCAGCCCGGATGCAGGATCATGTTGTAAAGCGCCGAGAAGAGGATCATCGCCGCCAGCGCCGCGCCATAGACCGAGATGCCGAAGAGCGCGGTGAAATCGCCCCTGAGGAACGCGGCCAGCGTAATGAGGACCGGCACCGCGATCAGGACAAGGACAAGGCCCGAGACATGGATCACCGCGTCCGAACGCCGTTCGGAGCGGGTGTAGCTGTGGCGTGTCTCAAGAAGCCGCATGATGGGGAATGGTAGCACCGCTTTGGCCCCGACCAGTAGCAAAGAGCGTGAACACTGCGTTTCCGGGGGGACACAAATGCGTGTGGGCCGGGGTCAGGCCGGTTTGCCGTAAAAGCTCGATATATCGAAATAGACCTTCTGGACCTCGGCGCCCCGGCTGATGGTGAAAACCGTGTAGGGGCGGCCGAAAAGCCCGATCTGAAGGTCCTGCCGGTCGAGGTGCCAGCCGGGGCGGTTGGCGGCAAGCCAGGCATATTCCGCATCGACGCCCGAGACCGGAACCGCGCGGTCGGCGCTGCGCCCGTCCCTGGCGACGGTTCCGGCAAGGGGGCCGGGTTCGGTCACGCATCCGGCGAGGGCAAGGGTCAGGGCCGTCAGGCCGAGACAGCGGGCAAGGCTGCGCATGTCATTCCCCGTCTTTGGAAGGCGGACAGGATAGGCCGTGGCCCGCGCCGGGACAACCGGGGGCGGGCCGGGGCCGCCGCCCGCTTACGGTTTTCCGCCGACATTCTCGCGGAAGGCGACCTTGAACGCCGCCTGCTTTTCGGCGTCCGCCTCGGTCTGGTGGGCTGCCTTCCAGTCGTCATAGGGCATGCCATAGAAGACCTCGCGCGCGGCTTCCTTCGACATCTCGATCCCGCGGTCGTTCGCGGCCTCCTGATACCAGCGCGACAGGCAGTTGCGGCAGAAACCGCCAAGGTTCATCAGGTCAATGTTCTGCACGTCGGGGCGCTTGTCGATCAGGTGGTGGCGCAGCGCGCGAAAGGCGGCGGCCTCAAGCTCTATCCTTGTCTGGTCGTCCATCGGGTGTCCTCCTTCGGATCAGAGATTGGCGGCGGCAAGCGCTGCTTCAAGGATCGGCGCCAGACGATCTGCCCAGGCGATCTGCCCGTCCTCGGCCGCGATCAGGTCGTGGCGCAGCTCGATCAGCACGTTGGGACGGCCGGGGCGAAGCGCATGTCGGTCGATGGAATCGCCTTCGAGATGGCCGCCATAGGGTTCGTTCTCCCCCACCACGATACCGGCTTCGCGGCGCAGGAGGTCGAGGAGCGGCAGCGCCAGACGGGTATCGAGATGGGAATAGAGGATGCCGACATGCCAGGGCCGGTCGGCCCGCCCGACGAGCCGGGGGGTAAAGCTGTGGATGGCGCAGATCACCGTATCGACCTGCCGCGCGGCCAGCCCTGCAAGCGCGTCGTGATAGGGCCGGTGGAAGGCGTTCAGCCGCCGTTCGACCTCGGCCGCATCGACGTGGCGGTTGGTGGGAATGACCGTGCCGTCATAAAGCTTCATCACCAGTGTCGGGTCATCTTCGCCCCGGTTGGGGTCGATCACGAGGCGCGAGAAATCGGTCAGGATCGCGGGCGCGCCCAGACGGTCGGCCAGGTGCCGCGTCAACCCGGCGGCGCCGACGTCATAGGCGATGTGGCGCCCCATGTCGGTGGGCGCGATGCCAAGGGACCCGCCGCCGACGCAATCCGGCACCCGGTTGGTGGCATGATCGCAAGTGACGAGCCAGCGCGAGGCGCGGTCGCCATGATGAATGTGAAAGGGCTGATCTGTCATGTTAATGTGATCTTGGGCGTTGAAATCCACAATTAGACGACCCGCGGGGAAAGCGCCAGTTGTCGTAAGCGCCGGATTGCGGCATACAGCGCGGGACCCACGATAGCGCAAACACCACTTGCGCCCGAGAACCGAGGACTATCCGATGAGACGACTCCGCAACGTGAAGATCGTGGCCACGCTGGGGCCAGCCTCAAGCGATTATGAAACCATCCGCGCGCTGTTCGAGGCCGGGGCGGATGTTTTCCGCCTGAACATGAGCCATGGCACCCATGCCGAACAGGCGGCGCGCCATGCGATCATCCGCAAGATCGAGGCCGATACCGGCCGCCCGATCGCGATCCTTGCCGACCTTCAGGGGCCGAAGCTGCGGGTCGGGACCTTCGCGGCGGGCGCCCATGACCTTGAAGAAGGCGATGCCTTCCGCTTCGACCTCGACCCTGCCGAGGGCGACGGCAATCGCGTGAACCTGCCCCACCCGGAGATTTTCGCGGCGCTGGAACCCGGTGCCGCGCTTCTGGTCAATGACGGCAAGATCCGCCTGCGCGTCGAACGCTGCGGCGAGGATTTCGCCGACTGTACCGTGACCACGGGCGGCACGATTTCCAACCGCAAGGGCGTGAACGTCCCCGACGTGGTGCTGCCGCTGGCCGCACTGTCGGAAAAGGACCGCAGCGATCTGGAATTCGCCTGCGAACTGGGCGTCGACTGGCTTGCGCTGTCCTTCGTGCAGCGCCCCGAGGACGTGATCGAGGCGCGCGGGCTTGCGCGCGGACGCGCCGCGATCCTGTCGAAGATCGAGAAGCCCGCGGCGGTGAAGGCCTTTGCCGCGATCCTCGACGCCTCGGACGGGATCATGGTGGCGCGGGGCGATCTGGGGGTGGAACTGCCGGTCCATTCGGTGCCGCCGATCCAGAAGCGCCTTGTGCGCGCTGCGCGGGCGCAGGCCAAGCCGGTGATCGTCGCGACCCAGATGCTGGAAAGCATGATCGAAAGCCCGATGCCGACGCGGGCCGAGGTCTCGGACGTTGCCACCGCGATCTATGAGGGCGCCGACGCCGTGATGCTGTCGGCCGAAAGTGCGGCGGGCAATTACCCGGTCGCCGCGGTCGAGACGATGGACAATGTCGCCCAGTCGGTCGAAAGCGACCCGACCTATCGCGAGGTCATCGAAAGCTCGCGCAAGGTGGACCGCAGGAGCGTGGCCGACGGCATCGTCGCCGCCGCGCGCGAGATCGCCGAGGCGACCGACATCCACGCGATCTGCTGCTTTACCCATTCCGGCACCACCGCGGCCCTTGTCGCGCGCGAACGCCCCTCGGTCCCGATCATCGCGCTGTCGCCGATGGAACGGACGGTGCGGCGGCTTTGCCTGAGCTGGGGGGTCCATTGCGTGCTGACCACCGAAATCATCGACCGCTTCAAGATGGCCGTCGTCAACGCGGCACGGGCAGCGCGGGTCTATGGCTTCGCGACCGATAAGGATCAGATCGTCGTCACGGCGGGCGTGCCCTTCAACGTCACCGGATCGACCAACATCCTGCGCGTGGCGCCCTGCGACGAACGGCTGATCTTCCGCACCGATCCCGAATAGGGGTCGGCGTGGCCGGGTCGTTGGCGATCTGGTGGAAGGTGGCCTGGCAGGGGCAGCAGGGTTCGAACCCGCGACCTACGGTTTTGGAGACCGTCGCTCTACCAGCTGAGCTATACCCCTAAGGCCGGACTGTCACCTACGACGCCGCGACGGCGAAATCAAGCGGGGTTTTGCGGCAAGGGCGGATCAATTCATCCCGCCCCGGCCATGGGCTTTGCGGCGGGAAGGCGCGGCGCCTCAACCCAGGTAATCGGCATCCGCCACGGGGTCGAGCCAGTCGACCGTCTTGCCGTCCAGCCGTTCGTGGATGGCGATATGGCTCATCCCCGTAGCGGGGCCGGCGCCGTGCCAATGTCGTTCGCCCGGCTCGAACCAGACCACGTCGCCGGGCCGCAATTCCTCCACCGGGCCGCCGTCGCGCTGTGCGCGGCCAAGGCCGGAGGTGACGATCAGCGTCTGGCCAAGCGGGTGCGTGTGCCAGGCGGTGCGCGCGCCGGGTTCGAACGTCACCAGCGCCGCGGCGGCGCGGGCGGGCTCTGTCGCCTCGGCCAGCGGGTCGATGCGGACGCGGCCGGTGAACCAGTCCGCCGGTCCCGTGGAGGAGGGGCGGCTGCCGTTGCGGATGATCTTCATCTGTCGTCTCCCGATGTGGTTTGCTTAATATGGGGAAGCGCGGCGCAGCGGAAAAGGGCGCCCCGGTCGCCCGGAACGCCCCTTCCCTGCTGCGTATATCAGGCTCAGATCGCCTGCGCGGTCATCTGCCCGGCGATGTAATCGGCCTGACGGATCGCCAGCGCCACGATGGTCAGCGTCGGGTTCTCTGCCGCGCCTGTGGTGAACTGACTGCCGTCGGAGACGAAGAGGTTGGCGATGTCGTGGCTTTGGCCATGCTTGTTCACCACGCCGTCCTCGGGCCGTTCGGACATCCGGTTGGTGCCGAGGTTGTGGGTCGAGGGGTAAGGCGGCGTCGGAAAGACGCGGGTTGCCCCCACGGCCTTGTAGATCGCCTCCCCCTGCGCATAGGCATGGCTGCGCATGGCGATGTCGTTGGCATGGTCGGAGAAATTGACGTTCGCCACTGGCAGGCCCCACTGGTCCTTCACCTCGGACAGCGTCACGCGGTTCGTCTCCTGCGGCATATCCTCACCCACGATCCACATGCCTGCCATGTTCTCATAGGCATCAAGCGCGGTGGTAAAGCTGCGCCCCCAGCCGCCGGGGTTGAGGAAGGCCGCCATGAACGGGAGACCAAGGCTCAGCGTCTCAAGCTCATACCCGCCGACGAAGCCACGCGCGGGGTCGTGGCGCGCCTCATCCCGGACGATCCCGGCCATGGTGGTGCCGCGCCACATCTTCACCGGCTTCTCGAAGGTCGCATAGACCGAGCCGGTCATATGCCGCATGTAGTTGCGCCCGACCTGACCGGAGGAGTTCGCCAGCCCGTCAGGGAACATCGCGGAGGCGGAGTTCAGCAGCAGGCGCGGGCTTTCGAACGAGTTGCCCGCGACGCAGACCACGCGCGCCTTCTGCATCTGAAGGTTGCCGTCCTTGTCGAAATATTCGACCCCCGTCACCTTGCCGCTGTCGTCATGCAGGATGCGCGCCGCATGGGCGTGATCGCGCACCTCAAGGTTGCCGGTCGCCTCGCCGCGCGGGATGTCGGTATAGGCCGAGGACCACTTGGCGCCCCATTTGCAACCCTGGAAGCAAAAGCCGGTCTGCTGGCAGGAAATCCGGCCGTCATAGTCGACGCTGTTGATCGCCATGTTGCCGGTATGGACTTCCTTGTAACCAAGCGCATGGGCGCCCGCCTCGAAGACCTTGTAGTTGTTATTGCCGGGCAGGCGCGGCCGCCCGCCGACACCGGCGACGCCCAGCTTGGCCTCGGCCCTGTCGTACCAGGGCGCCATCTCGGCGGCGTCGATCGGCCAGTCGAGCAGGTTCGCCCCCTCGACCGCGCCATAATTCGTCAGCGCCTTCCACTCATGATCCTGAAACCGCAGCGACGCGCCCGCCCAGTGGATCGAGGTGCCGCCCACGGCCTTGACGATCCAGGCCGGAAGGCCGGAAAAGTCCTTTGCGACGCGCCAGTCGCCCGACGTCGTCCGGGGATCGGTCCAGGCAAGCTGCCCGAAGCTTTCCCATTCGTCGTTGATGTAATCCTCGGGCAGATAGCGCCCGCCCGCCTCAAGGGCCACGACCTTGACCCCCTTCTGCGCCAGTTCGTTGGCCAGCACCCCGCCACCGGCGCCGGTGCCCACGATGACGACCACCGAGTCGTCGTTCAGATCGAATTTCGCTGCCTCAGCCATGACGTTCCCCCCTCACAGCCAGTCGATGTCATTGAAGCCGCGGTCGATGTAACCGCCCTTGGAAAAGGACTCCCCCTCATAGCCAAAAAGCGGCCAGATCTCCTTCTGGTTATAGAGGCCGGTCACAAGACCGCCCCGCACCGTCTGGAAGAAGGGCGTGTCCTCCATCGCCTGCAAGAGCTTCACCCGGTCCTCTTCCCAGCCGACCGAGGCATAATCGGCAAAGCCCGCCTCTTTCGCGGCGGCATCAAGCGCGGCGATGCCTTCGGCCACCATCTGCTTCTTGTCCTCCGCGTCATAGCCCTTGACGGCGGTGACGTAATACTGGTCCACCAGCCGGTCATGCGGGTAGATGTCGCGCGCCATCTGCACCAGCGTCGCCATCTCATGCTCGGTGATCGTGGTCACCTCAAGCGCCCAGGCGGCATCGGGCGCGGCGATAAAGCCCGCCCCCGTGACGCACAGCGCGCCGGCCGCCACCGCGCGCGACAGAAGCGCGCGCCGGGTCAGCCCCGTCTTGTTCAGTCTTTCCATCTTCTCCTCCCTGAAACGATGGATGGCGGCGCTTCAGAGGAAGCGGCCGCCACGCTGGATGACCTCGATCTGGTAACCGTCGGGGTCGGCGATGAAGAAAAACCGCGCGACGAGCGTATCGCCATTGCGGAAATCGACGAGCTTGCGGGGGCCAAGGCCCTCGCCCTCAAGCCGGGCGTGGAGTGTGTCCACATCCGCGACCGAGACGGCAAGATGGCCGTAGCCATCGCCAAGGTCATAGGGTTCGCTCCGGCCCTTGTTGACGGTCAGCTCAAGCTCGAACGTGCTGTCGGCATTCGACAGATAGATCAGCGTGAAGCCGTCAAAGTCGAGCCTGTCGGCGACATTGAGCCCGAAGGCACGGGAATAGAAATCGACCGATCGCGCCTCATCGAGAACACGGATCATCGAATGGATCATCTTGGCCATCGGCCCTCCAAATCTGTCTGATCTGGTAAGGTTAGATGACCAATTCGGCGGCGTGGTAGTAGCGGGATACTACAGCGCGATATTCGCCCCGCTATTCGGCCGCAAGCCGCGCACCCTCTTCCATCTCATACTCGCCAAGGTGGATGGTGCAGGCGCAGCGCAGAAGCGAGGTGAAGTTCGGCGCCTCGCCATGAAGCTCAAGCACCTCGGAATGCAGCCGGGAGATGAAGGCGGGCGTGGACAGCCCCTCTTTCGCGGCGATGTCGTCGAGGATGCGCCAGAAGGCGCGTTCCAGCCGGATCGAGGTCGATTGACCGTTCAGCCGCAGACGGCGGGTTTCGGATGCGTAGCGGGCGGGGTTCTGCCCGGCAAAGATCTGGCACATGGTCCGCTCTCCCCATCGGATGACAGTGCGAGGGGCGATCTTGGACCGCACCCGGCGAATCGTCAATCTCGCGGGGAACGCAAAAGGGCCGCCACGAAGGGCGGCCCCGTAGGATGGGCAATATTGCCCATCCTACATGCGATCACTTGATGATTTTCGACACGACGCCCGCGCCGACGGTGCGGCCGCCTTCGCGGATGGCGAAGCG
>NZ_PVEP01000004.1:7500-307226 GCF_002973535.1 Albidovulum denitrificans | reverse complement strand
TTCATGTCCATCACCCGGCGCCACACCACCCGGCGCTCGTCGATCTTCAGCTCATTGCCCCAGTAGATATGGTTGTCGATCATCGCCGACAGAAGGTTGTGGGCGCTCGTGATCGCGTGGAAGTCGCCGGTGAAGTGAAGGTTCATCTCCTCCATCGGCACAACCTGCGCATAGCCGCCCCCGGCAGCCCCGCCCTTCATCCCGAAGTTCGGCCCGAGCGAGGCCTCGCGGATGCAGATCACCGCCTTCTTGCCGATCCGGTTCAGCCCGTCGCCAAGACCCACCGTCGTCGTCGTCTTCCCCTCGCCCGCGGGCGTCGGGTTGATCGCCGTCACCAGAACAAGCTTCCCGTCCGGACGACCCTCCAACGACCGGATGAACGCCTGACCCACCTTCGCCTTGTCATGACCGTAAGGCAGCAAATGCTCCGAGGGGATCCCAAGCTTGTCCCCGATCTCCTGGATCGGGCGCTTCACAGCCTCACGCGCTATCTCAATATCCGTCTTGAAACCCATAACTCCGCTCCCTTCAGAAATGACGCCGGGCTCGCGCGTCCCGGGGTCAGGGTGACTGTCCTGCCCCGTCGGGGGCCGGCCTCATTCCCAAGAATAAAATATTATTCGCTTTGGTCAAACATCCCGTCGGCGGGCAAGACCCAAGATTTTGCAGGCTGACACATCGGGAACCGGGGCCAGGTCGCGGGAAGACCCCTGTCCTGAAAGGCCAGTCCCGGCGGGCTTGCGCACCCGCCGGGACGGTCTGTCACACGCGCCCGAAGGTCTACTCGGCCGGCTCGACCGCCGCGTCATTCTTCAGGTAGGACGCCATCGAATCGTCAAGCGCATCCTTCCACGGCGTATGGTGGACCGGCGCCATGGTGCCGGTGATGACCGAACGGTAGCGGTGGTTGCGGAAGGCCATGATGTCTTCCTTCTTGTGGTCCTTCCACTCAAAGAAAGCCTCGCAGGCGCCGTCGACGTCGAAGGACGGATAGTCCGTCTCGCCGATCAGCTCCTTCACATAGTCGCCCTGGTAGTGGATCGCGTCATGCGCGTCCTCACCCGCATCCTCGCCCGCCACGCGATCCTGAACATCCTTCAGCAGCACCGACTTGTCGGCCGGAATGCTGATCCGCCCCATGATCGCGTCACGGACCCACCAGGCCTGCGCGTCGAACATGTTGAAGGTGAACCACTGGTCCTGCATCCCGACATAGAAGAGCTTGGGATTATGAACCCAGACCACACCCTTGTAGAGATCGGCCGCCGCCAGACGGTTCGCGGTCTTCAGCCGCAGATCGTCGGGCAGGAACGGGAAGTGGTGCTTGTAGCCGGTGCAGAGGATGACCGCATCGACCTTCTTCGAGGTACCATCGGCGAAATAGGCGGTATCCTCGTCCATCCGCTCAAGCTTTGGCACTTCCTTCCAGTTTGACGGCCAATCGAAGCCCATCGGCGCGTGGCGATAGGCGACGGTGATCGACTTCGCGCCATATTTCCAGCATTGCGACCCGATGTCCTCGGCCGAATAGGACGACCCGAGCAAGAGCAGATCCTTGCCGGCGAATTCCCGCGCGTCGCGGAAGTCATGCGCATGCAGGACGCGGCCGTTGAACTTGTCGAAGCCGGGGTATTCCGGCACGTTCGGAACCGAGAAGTGGCCAGAGGCGACGATCACGTTGTCGAACTCTTCCTCATACATCCGGTCGTTTTCAAGGTCATGGGCGGTGACGGTGAAATTGCCCTTGTCCTCGTTGTACTTGACCATGCGGATCGTGGTGGAAAAGCGGATCCAGTCGCGCACGCCCGCCTTCTTCACCCGACCTTCGATATAGTCGAAGAGGACGGCGCGCGGCGGGTAGCTGGCGATCTGCTTGCCGAAATGCTCCTCGAACGAATAGTCGGCGAATTCCAGACCCTCCTTCGGGCCGTTCGACCAGAGGTAGCGGTACATGGAGCAATGGACCGGCTCACCGTATTCATCAAGGCCCGTGCGCCAGGTGTAGTTCCACAGCCCGCCCCAGTTCGACTGCTTTTCAAAGCAGACGATGTCGGGGATGTCGGCCCCCTTCATCTTGGCGGACTGAAAGGCTCTGAGCTGCGCAAGACCCGAGGGGCCGGCGCCGATGATGGCCACGCGTTTCTTCACTTCTTCCTCCTGTGGTATGGACCAGTTCTGTCGCTTTGGTATTTTTGGTTTGGACCAGACTGGCGAACTGGCTCACCGCCTGTCAATGAAATTATTTGCCTGAAGGTGATCTTTTGCGCAGGATAGTGGGCATCGGCGGAGAAACCCCTAGACTGGCATGATGAGTACCGGAAGTTTCGCCCAAAGAATGGCCGTTCGCGGCGCCCTGCCGCGCCTGACGGCGGGGGTGTCCGAGACGATTGGAATCGGTTTCCTGGCGCCGCTGAGCGGTCCGGTTCAATCCTGGGGCCTGCCGGGCCTGCACGGCTGCCAGATATGGACCGAAAGCATCAACCGTACCGGGGGCCTTCTGATCGGCGGGCGGCGGCATCCGCTGCGCCTTGTGCCGTTCGATTGCCGCTATGACGCGGGGCTTGCGCGCGAAGGCGTCCGCAAGCTGGTGCAGGACAGCGAAGTGCAGATCCTGTTGACGCTGGGCGGCGATATCCTGCCCCCGGTCATCGACTATCTGACCGACCGCAAGCTTCTGACCGCGACGCTGCTGCCCAGCGACCTGTCGCCCGACACGCCCTACCTGATCGCGCCAAGTGAATCGCACCCGATCTACACCGTCACCGGCATCGACTGGCTGGCGCGGACCCGGCCCGATCTGACACGGATCGCGCTTTGCGCGCAGACCGACGCGCTGGGGCTGCCGTCGCTGGCCACCTACCGCGCCGCCTGCGCCGCCGCCGGGATCGAGGTGGTGCGCGAGATCCGCTATGATCCGCAAAGCCGCGATGCCGACGCCATCGTCGGGGCGATGATGGCGGACAATCCCGATATCCTGTGCTGGTGTACAAGCCACACCCCGATGGTCCATGCGCTGACCGAGGCCGCCCACGCCGCCGGGTTCAAGGGTCAGCTTCTGTCCTGCACGCTGGACGATTACCCAAGGCTGATCGCCCGGACCTCCGTGTCCTTCATGGAAGGCTTCGTCTTTCAGTTCCCCGATTTCGACGACCCCGCGCTGACCGAAAAGGCGTTCTTCTTCAACCGTCCCAAGGACTTCTATGAGGAGTATCAGCGCCGCTTTCCCGGCAGCTGGACGGCAGTGTCCTGGGAATATGCCGCGATCCTCGACATCTGGCGGGTGGCGGTCGAACATGCGGGCAGCGTCGCGTCACTGTCGGTTCTGGCCGCGATGAAGCAATCCGGCGCGGTCATGCACGCCTTCGGACCGGCGACATGGTGGGGGGCGGAAATCTTCGGCATCGACAATGCGCTGATCGGTGACTGGCCGGTGGTGCAGATCCGGGACGGCAAGGCGCGGATCGTCGCCTTCGGCTCCATCCCCGACTGGCTTGACCGGCACGGCGCGCTGCTGAAGGCGCAGATGGTGGAGCTTGGGCAGATGTGGGATCAGCGGCAGGTCCGGCCGCACCGCAACCGCGTCTCGCTGGAAAGCGCCTAAACCTCAGGCCTCTTGCAAAAGCAGTTTCTGTTCCTCGATCAGGTGCAGCTTGATGAACTCCACCGCCGCCTCGATGTCGCGCGCCGCGATGGCGTTGAACAGCGTGTTGTAACGCTGCTGATAATCGCTGATCCGCTTCGGCGTCAGGTGGCGGCGCAGAAGGGCGGAGCGGAAGTTCTGTCGGCAGGCGTCTATCGTCAGCTCATAACACGCCGCCAGAAGCGGGTTGCCGGTGCCATGGGCGATCTGGCGGTAAAGCTCTTCCTCCTGCCGCGCAAAGGCGTTGGCGTCGGTGCGGATCTGCTCCATCTGCGACAACGTCTCCCCCAGCGTCTCGATCTGGCGCGGGGTCATGTTGATGATCGCCAGGCGCACGATCTCCGGCTCAAGGATACCGCGCACGACAAGGTGATGCAGCGGGCTGGTGTTGGAGGCGAGCGTCGAGGGGGTGGAATTCCGCCCGACCTCGCTTTGCCAGGTCACGAAACTGCCGCTGCCCGCGCGGCGCCGGATCACGCGCCGGGTTTCCAGAACGTCCAACGCCTCACGCACGGTATTGCGGGCGACGCCCAGTTCGGCTGCCAGCGTGCGTTCCGAGGGCAGACGCTCGTCCACCTCATACTCTTTCGCCTCAATGCGGGAGAAAAGCGTGTCGATCACCGACTGCACGGTCGCGCCGATGGGGGCCTCGGGCGTCTCGGCGGACGGATAGGGGACAAGGCGGCTGCTCACTCGATCTCTCCCGGTTGTGCTGGCCCCAGATAACCCGAGATCTTCCGTTCGCTCAACTCCGCCGCGGGCCGGGCATGGAAAAGGGCGGGCCGTGTCCGGCCCGCCCCTTCCCCGGTCATGTGTCCGCCGTCATTCTGGCAGGACGAAGAACCAGTTCGCCCAAAGGACAATCGCCGCCCCGACGATCAGCGCGAGGTAGGGCAGGAAGCCCGCCTTGCGTTCGCCCAGATCGCCGTTCGACAGGCCCAGATCCTCAAGCGCCTCGGGCGGGAACTTGCCGCCGTCCTGCATGTAGTGGCGGAACCAGAAGACCGGCAGGATCAGCGCCGCGAAGGCGACCCCGGACCAAAGCGCGCCGGAATAGCCCCAGACCTTTGCCCCCGCGCCCAGCAGCAGCGCATTGACGAAGGCCAGCAGGGTGTTGACCCCGATCAGCCAGGTCGGCGCCTTCCACGGCCGCTTCACATGGCCGGAATCGATCCGGTGAATCCACCCGGCATTGAGGTTGAGGAAGTTGAACGTCAGGTAGCCCACGTTCGAGATGGCCAGAACGTAGAAGTAGCCCCCCGCATCCGAGGCCAGCGCCAGCAGGAAGAGGTTGAAGCCAAGGTCGGTCCACATCGCGTTGGTGGGCGCGCCGTGGTCGTTCACATGGCTGAGATACTTCGGCAGCCACCCGTCGCGGGACCCTTGGTAAAGCGTCCGCGAGGACCCCGCCATCGCCGTCATGATCGCCAGGAACAGCGCCATGATCATCAGGATCACGAAGATCTGCGTGACGAAGTTCGACGTGCTGACCATGGAGCCGAGCGCGGCGGCGATCCCGGTCCCGTCCACGATCCCCGGATCCAGCATCCCCGCGGCGCCAAAGACGCCCTGGAAGGAGAACGGGATCAGGAAGTAGAAGATCATGCACAGCAGGCCGGAGAAGAAGATCGCCTTGAACGTATCGCGCGCCGGGTCCTTCATCTCGGCCGTGTAGCAGACCGCTGTCTCGAAGCCGTAGGTCGACCAGGCCGCGATGTAGAGCGCGCCAAGGAAAAGGGTCCATCCGCCGACATTCCACGACCCGGCATCGCCGCCATAGGCAACCGTCGGCGGAACGATGTCGGACACGTTCATGTAGTTGATGGAGCCGGTCAGGATCGGCACGATACCGACCAGGAACAGCGGCACGAGGACGATCACCGCCAGCACCTTCTGCGCCCGCGCGGTCGAGGCGATACCCCGGTGCTGAATCGCGAAGATGATCAGCATCAGGACCGCGCCGATGACGAAGGTGGAGTTGAAGTGAAGCGTGCCAAGACCCGGAATGGTGACGTTGAACGCCTCCCAGACGCGCACCGCCGGGGTCAGCGCCTCGATCGCCGAAGAGGTCTGGACAGCGGCGATGGCATCGGCGGCCGACACCCCGGCATTCGCGGCCATATAGTCGATGACCGCCTGGCTTTCCGCCGTGATCTGGGCGCCGTTGGCGGCGATCCAGTCAAGCACCGGCTGGCTGCCTTCGACCGGGATCGCGAACAGCGCGTTCAGGATATAGCCCGCCGCGATGGCACAACCCAGCGACAGCACCGGCGACCAGGCGAACCAGTTGCACCAGACCGACAGGGGCGCGATCATCTTGGAATAACGCAGCCAGGCGGTGGCCCCGTAGACCGATGTCCCGCCCGACTTGTTGCCGAACATCCCCGCAATCTCGGCATAGGTGAAGGACTGCGAAAAGCCCATGATCATCGACACGATCCAGACCACGAAGGCGGCCTGCCCGGCCACGCCCGCGATCCCGCCGATCGAGAACAGCACAAGCGGCGGCACCCCGGCCGCCACCCAAAATGCGCCGCGCCAGTCAAGCGCGCGTTGCAGCTTCGGCGAATCGCCGGAAGCCGAAGAATACATTGCAGCGTCTGTTTCGCTGGGCATGCTGGTTTCCTTTTTCCCTGTTCCTGACGCACCTTTGCCGAGTGGCGGCGCCCCTTATGGTCGCGGCGAACAACACGCAAGAATGTCACTGATCGCCCCGCCCCCAGTCTGCCGCAGGGTTCGCTTCGGTCAAAAAGAAAACTTGCACTAAATGAATATAAATTTCCCTTTAAGACCATAATTTTGTGGTGCTGAGCATCCCGCGAATGCAGGCCAATCCGCCCCCGGAACGCGCCACCCTTCCGCCGTCGCGCTTGACACAAAGCGGCCCCTGCTATCTTCTCAGTAAAAAAAATTCTACCGTAGGATAATTCTTGGGGCGTTGAGGAGCGTCCCGGCAACATGTGGGAGGAGACAGTGTCAGATCTGACGAAACGCATCGAACAGATGCATCGAAAGGATATTACGATTGCATGGGCCTTCGTTATCGGCCTGTGGCTTAGCATCGGCTTCGTGGCCTGGGCGACCTGGTCGCTTGCCCCCTCGGGCGCGGCGCGGACGCTTCTTCTGATCGGCGGCGCCACGGTTCTGGTTTTCAACACCGCCGCGATCATGGCGATGCTGCGCCACTACCGCGAGGACCGCGACTTCATGTACGGCCTCGACATCAAGTTCCTCGATGCCGCCCGCGCGGCAAGGGGGAAATGACATGGCCCGCTACGAACCACCCACCCAAAGCAAGCTTGGCCAGATCGTCGACGTCATCGTCCTTCTGGTCCTGACCATCGGCGCGCTTTACATCCCGCTCTGGCTTGGCCTCGCGGGCAGCGCTCAAACCTCGAACGTGCCGGAAAACCCGACCTGGGAAAGCCTTGGCCAGAATGCGGTCATGGTCGAGAAGTGGAACCAGCTCGGCTATGCCGATCCGGCCGCGGCGGCAGAGCTGATCACCAGCCGCTTCGATTACTCCTTCTCCATCGGCAGCCTGCTGATGATGATCGTCGTGATCGTCGGCTATTACGCCATCATGCTCAGGTTTTCGGAGAAGGAATACCGTGAGGTGATCTCCGAAAAGTTCAACGGCGAGTAAGGGGGACAAACCGTGGATATCTGGAACATCCTGGAATACGTGGCCTGGGCGGCCTCCGCCGCCTTCGGCCTCATCATCGTCGCGGACTGGCTCAGGACCGACAGCACCTATTCGGAAGATGTCCTCATGTCCTCGCGCGAAGGCGAGCTTGAGGCCATGACCGAAGAACACAAGATCTGAGGGGGCGGAGATGACGGATTTCGATATTACCTCCAAGGAGAGGGACGGCATGGCGCCGCATGGCACCAAGGTCGGCCTGCTCCGCGTCCTTGGCCCGGCGCATGTCTGGGCGCTTGGCGTCGGCATCGTTCTGGTCGGCGAATACATGGGCTGGAACTTTGCCGTCGGCAAGGGCGGCGCCTATGCCGCGCTGATCGCCTGCTGGTTCGCGGGGCTTCTCTATTCCTGCGTCGCCATGATCGACAGCGAGGTCACCTCAACCGTCGCGGCGGCAGGCGGGCAATACACGCAGGCCAAGCATATCGTCGGCCCGCTGATGGCCTTCAATGTCGGCCTCTACCTCGTCTTCGCCTACACGATGCTTGAGGCGGCGAATGCGATCACCGTGGGCTTCCTGATCGACACCGTGGCGGTCATGTCGGGGCATGAGGGGCTGGACCAACGGCCGTTCATCGTGCTGGCGATCATGTTCCTGGCCTGGCTGAACTATCGCGGCGTTCTGGCAACGCTGACCTTCAGCCTCGTCATCACGGCGATCGCCTTCAGCGCCATCCTGATCCTGTTCCTGGCTACCTCGCCCGTCTTTGGCGGCGACGTGCTTCAGCACCGGGCGCTGATGACCGACCTGCCCTATGGCTGGCTTGGCATCCTTGCGGCCATGCATTTCGGCCTGTGGTACTATCTCGGGATCGAAGGCACGACCCAGGCGGCGGAAGAGGTCCGGTCTCCGGCCCGCGCCCTGCCCTTCGGGACGCTTGCCGGGATCATGACGCTGCTGATCGCCGCGACGCTGACCTGGTATGTCTGCGTCGGGCTGATGCCGTGGGAATATCTCGGCCAGTCGGGCGTGCCGCTTTTCGATGCGGCGCGCATGTCGGGATCGACCGGGCTGATGGTGCTTCTGGGGATCGGGACGCTGTTCGCGACGCTGGCTTCGGCCAATGGCTGCATCAACGATGCCAGCCGCGCCTGGTTCGCCATGGGCCGCGACCACTACCTGCCGTCGTGGTTCGGCGCCGTGCATCCCAAGTATCGCACGCCCTACCGCTCGATCATCTTCCTGGTGCCGATCGCGCTGATCTTCGCGCTTGGCGCGCCGCTGGATCAGGTGATCACCTTCTCGATCCTCTCGGGCCTGCTGGAATACACGTTCATGCCGATCAACGTGATCCTGTTCCGGCGCAAATGGCCGCTGGACGCGATCAAGCGGGGGTATGAACATCCGTTCCACCCGCTGCCGGCACTCGTGCTGCTTTGCCTCTGCGGCATCGCCTATTTCGCGGTGTTCCTGGGCTACGGCACCCAGCTTGTCGCGATGATCGCCTTCTACATCGTCGTGTCGCTGTGGTTCCACTTCTGGCGCTACCGCTTCGTGCGCCGCGCGGCGCAGTTCACGATGCCCTGGCCGCGCCCGCAAGGGTACTAGGCCCAAGCACAACAAGACGGCCCGCCCCGACCGGCGGGCCGTCTTTGCGAAAGGAAGACCATGGAACGCCTCGGGATCGGATTTCTGGCACTCTGCCTCGGCATCGGCCTTGTCACGCTGGCGGTCCTGACGCTGCGCGCCAGCCGGGCGCGGAAGGCCACGCGGCAGGTCTACCTGTCCGACTGCGAAGCCCTTTTCGACGCCCCCGTCACCGCGCTGACCCCCATCGGCTTTCCGCGCCTGAACGGACGCTATCAGGGCGCGCTTTTCGATATTCAGGCGGTCCCCGACACGCTGACCTTTCGCAAGCTGCCCGCGCTTTGGGTGCTGGTGACGCTACCCGTCCCGCTGCCCCTGCGCGCGACGCTGGATTTCATGGTCCGTTCGACGGGGATCGAGCCGTTTTCAAACTACCACACCCTGCCCGATCAGATCGCCCCGCCGCCCGGCTTCCCCGAGGATTGCCGCCTGCGCACCGACGATCCGCAATCGCTGCCCCCGCAGGCGCTGCTCTCGCGCCATGCCGCCATCTTCGACGACCCGCGCGTGAAAGAGCTTGTGCTGACGCCCAAAGGCCTGCGCATCACCTTTCTGGCGGAAGAGGCGAACCGGGGCCGCTACCTGATCTTCCGCGATGCGGAGCTTGGGTCGGCGCCCCTGCCTGCCCGCAAGCTGATCCCCCATCTCGACGCGCTTTTGTCGCTGCGCGCGGACATCCGGTCCCTTGAACCCGAAGCCGAAAGAAGATCCGCCTGATGCCGACCAGAGCGCCCGCCAACCCCTATCTTGTGCTGGCCGCCGCCATCGTACTTCCCGGCAGCGGTCAGGTTTTGAACCGGCAGCCGGTCCGTGGCCTTGTCTTTGTCTTCTTCATCCTGCTGCTGGGCGGCTACACGCTAAAGACCGCTGGCGCCGATGTGTCGATCGTCGGCAAGCTGGCCGGCGGCATCTTCGTCTATGCCATGGCGATCTTTGACGCCTACAAGCAGGCGCGAGTCCGGGCAGAGGTCTGGCGCCACGCCCGGACCGGCGGCGCGGGTCAGTAGTTGCCCTTCACCCGCTCCTTCGTCGGATCGAAATGCGGGAACGGCACGACGACCGCCTTCAACCGCTTCTGATCGCCGTCCAGCCGCCCGACCTCCAGCTCCGTCCCCGGCGCTGAATGGGTGACATCGACGCGCGCGAGCGCGATCACCTTGCCAAGGATCGGGGATTTCACCGCCGAGGTGACGATGCCGATCTGCGGCTTGCCGAAATGCACGCAATCGCCCGGCGTCGGAACGATCCCCCCCGGCAGGTCCAGCCCGACAAGCTTTTTCTGCGGGTTGGCCTTGCGCGCCTCAAGCGCCGCGCGACCGATGAAATCGTCGGTCTTGGACTTCAGCGGCACGGCAAAGCCGATACCCGCCTCCATAGGATCGGTCTGGTCGTCGAACTCGGACCCCGCAAAGATCAGGCCGGATTCGATCCTGAGCATATTCAGCGCCTTCAGGCCCAGCGGGATCATCCCCATCGGCGCCCCCACGGCCCAGATCGCGTCGAAGACCTGCTCGGCATCCTTGGGGTGGCAGAAGACCTCATAGCCCAGCTCACCGGAATAGCCGGTCCGGCTGACGACAACAGAAGGGCCATCGAACCCGTGCAGGCGGCCAATCGTCAGGCGGAACCAGCCCAATTCCTCCACCGTCGCTTGCGCGGGCGGGGTCCAGATCACCTGCTTCAGGATGTCACGCGACAACGGCCCCTGTACGGCAACGTTGCAATGATGGTCGGTCGAACTGCGAACCCAGGCGTTCAGCCCGCGTTCCTCGGCCTGCTTGCGCAGCCACAGCCCCGACTGGTCATTGCCGCCGATCCAGCGGAAGTTGGTCTCCCCCAGACGGAAAACGGTGCCGTCGTCGATCATCCCGCCATGGTCGTAGCACATCGCGGTATAGACGATGCCGCCCACCGGCAGCTTCTTCATATCGCGCGTAACGCAAAGCTGCATCAGGGCTTCGGCATCCGGCCCCGTCACCTCATACTTGCGCAGGGGCGACAGGTCCATGATCACGGCCTTCTCGCGCGCCGCCCAGTATTCCGCGGTCGCGCCGTGGTTCGTCATCTCATCGGGCAGCCAGTAGCCGTTATATTCGACGAAATTCCGCGTGTGGCGGGCGAAGCAGTCGTGGAACCCGGTCTTTTTCGTCTCTTCCAAGTCAGCCCCCGGTGTTTTGCGCCAGCCAATCGAGCGCTTGAAATCCTCGGTCTTGTCGTAAAGCCGCACCTGAATATCGGTCGGGTTCCAGCCATTGGCCGGGTCGATGTCGCAGGGGCAGGCGGTGGAGACGCAGACAAGATCGGTCAGCGCCCGTAGCAGGACATAATCGCCCGGACGCGACCACGGGTCGTCCATGCCGATGGCGTGGGTATCGTCCAGAAGCGTGTTGAAGAAGTAGTTGATCGCGGGCCAGCCGCCACGCGGGCGGATGCCAAAGACGGCGAGTTCCCGGTTGATATTGTCGGAACAGTTGATGTGGCCGGGATAGCCCATATCCTCATAATACCGCGCGGTGCAGGCCAGCCCGAAGGTGTCGTGCCGCCCGACGGTATCCTGCACGATCTCGACCAGAGGTTCGTGATCGACGGTGAAGTATTTCGCATTCAGCCCCGGCATCGGGTAGAGCGACCCCATCAACGAGCGCGTCGTCGTCGGGTCGATTTCCCGCTCAAGCCCGCGGTCCAGCGCACGGAGAGAGAAGGCCTGAAAATCCGAACACTCCCGCCCCTTGACGTCAAGGATCTGGATGTACTGCCCCGCCTTGACCTCATAGGGGACCGCCTGGCCGGGCTGGATATTGGCATCCAGCAAGGGGTCGGCCAGCGGATCGGGCGCGACAAGCATGTCCTTGCCGTTCGGCAGCGCTGCGCGGCGGACGTAAAGCACGACCTCGGTCGGCGCCCATTGCTCCTCCGGTTCCATCGGGCCGCCTGCGGCACAGACGATCAGCAGACCATCGACCGAGGCGGTGAAACTGGCCATGTCCCCGGCACGCGATCCACCCTCGAACACCATGGCGGCATCGGCGCGGCCGAGGTCGAAGCCCGATTTCTCAAGCGCGCGCACCACCTTGCGGCCCGAGGGATCGGACAGAAGCGCGGCTTTCAGCCCCTTTGGGTCGCGTCCTCCCTTCGCTCCGATCATCGCGGCATCGGACCGCCCGTCATGGGCGTAGAAGACCAGTTCCACCGGCTGCAAGCCCTCGCGGTCCTGAATGGTGATCTCATCGCCCTTGAAGATCGGCACGGCGCGGCTGCCGCCCCCCGGCACCGGATGCCGTTCGACGCCCGGCGGAAGGACAGGCAGTCCGGGAACCACGATCCCGGCCCGTTCGAAGGGTCTTTCCAGAATGGCTTGCATGTCGGCCCCGTGCTGAGGTTCTGAACGCGCCGCCGAAAATTTGGGCGGGTCCTTCGGATCATGCCAACTGCCGCGCCACCGCGCGCGGAGAATTATTGCGGTCTTTGCCTCTAATTTGTGGTGGCAAAATCCATACGTATCACTAGGATCGCCGCTGCCCGGCCCAGTCGCCGGTTCCCTTGACCGCCCGCGGAGGCCCCAGGAGATGAGCCAGACCCGCCGCCCGTCCGAACGCCGCAAGCCGCTGCCGCCGCTCGACTACCTTCTGGCCTTCGAGGCCGCCGCCGAACATGAAAGCTTCGCCAGCGCCGCGCGCCAGATCAACATCAGCGAAACCGCGATCAGCCGGAAGGTGCGCCTGCTTGAACAGCATTTCGGCCTGCCCTTCTTCGCCCGCGGCCACCGCTCCATCGAACTGACACCGCATGGGCGGGAATTCCTCTCGCGCATCGCGCCTGCGCTGGAAATGCTGCGCGATGCGGCCGACGATGCGCTGAAGACCAGCAAGAAGCGCCCGGTGGTGCTGGCCGCCACCAACTCTGTCGCCTCGCTCTGGCTGACGCCACGGCTGCATGAATTCCGGCAGGCGAACAAGCATCTCAGCATCATGCTGGTCGCCTCTGACAACGATGAGGAATGCCTGGCAGATACCGTCGATCTTGCCATCCTGCGCGGCGACGGCACCTGGAAGGGCTTCGACTCCCATCTCGTTTTCGGTGAAACGATCTTTCCCGTCTGCTCCCCCGATTTCCTTCAACAAAACCCCGAGGTCGCCCAGATCGACAACCTCGCCGGCGCGCCCCTGATCGAGGTGTCAAGCAGCCATACCGAATGGATGAACTGGCAGGCCTGGCTGGAGCGGATGGGGGCGCCCGCGCGCAGGCTGGAACGCCCGGCGCTGTTCAACACCTACCCGCTCTCTATCTATGCCGCCGTCGACGGTGTCGGCGTGGCGCTTGGCTGGGGGCATCTGGTCGATCAGTTGATCAACAGCGGCAAGCTGGTCCGGCCTTTGGGCGCGGCGCAGGTCAGGACGGAATTCGGCTATTACCTTCTGACCCCGCAGAACCACCCGGCCTTTCCCAGCCGGACCGAGGTCGCGGACTGGCTCAAGGCGGTCAGCGCAGCGAGGGTACGCTACGGCGACCAGTAACGCGGCGATGTCGGAACTCGCACCAACAATGTCCGAACCGGCGCTATCGCCGGGACCGGCGGCAGGTCCATCCTTGGTCCGAACGGAACCGAGGTTGATATGCGCTATTCGGGATTCAGGGTCCTCAAGGAAGCACTGACCGGGCATAAGGGCTGGAAGCCCGCCTGGCGCGACCCCGCGCCAAAGCCGCACTATGACATCGTGGTGATCGGCGGCGGTGGGCATGGCCTTGCCACCGCCTATTACCTTGCCAAGGTCTTCGGCAAGGCGAATGTCGCGGTGCTGGAGAAGGGCTGGATCGGCGGCGGCAATGTCGGGCGAAACACGACGATCGTGCGGTCGAACTACCTGCTCGACGGGAACGAACCCTTCTACGAATTCTCGATGAAGCTCTGGGAAGGGCTGGAGCAGGATTTCAACTTCAATGCCATGATCAGCCAGCGTGGCGTGCTGAACCTCTGCCACACCGACGCCCAGCGCGACGCCTTCCGCCGCCGCGGCAACGCGATGCGGCTGAACGGCGTGGATGCGGAACTTCTGGATACCGAAGGCGTCCGCAGGATGGCGCCCTTCCTGAACTTCGAAAGCGCCCGCTTCCCGATCAAGGGCGGCCTTCTGCAACCGCGCGGCGGCACGGTGCGCCACGACGCGGTCGCCTGGGGCTATGCGCGCGGCGCCGATGAGCGCGGCGTGGACATCCTCCAGAATTGCGAGGTCACCGGCTTTCGCATCGAGAACGGTGTCTGCAAGGGGGTGGAGACGACGCGCGGCTTCATCGGCGCGGGGACGGTCGGCGTGGCGGTGGCGGGGTCATCCGGCCGCGTGATGGCCAAGGCCGGGATGCGGCTGCCGATCGAAAGCCACGTCCTTCAGGCTTTCGTGTCGGAAGGGCTGAAACCCCTTCTTCCCGGCGTCATCACCTATGGCGCGGGGCATTTCTACGTCAGCCAGTCCGACAAGGGCGGCCTTGTTTTCGGCGGCGACATCGACGGCTATAACTCCTACGCCCAGCGCGGCAACCTGCCGGTGGTGGAGGATGTCTGCGAAGGCGGGATGAGCCTGATGCCCATGATCGGCCGCGCGAAGCTTCTGCGCATGTGGGGCGGGATCATGGACATGTCGATGGACGGCTCCCCCATCATCGACCGGACCGATGTGGAGGGCCTCTATTTCAACGGCGGCTGGTGCTATGGCGGCTTCAAGGCCACCCCCGCAAGCGGCTGGGCCTTCGCGCATCTTCTGGCCACCGGAACTTCGCATGAAACGGCGACCGCCTATCGGTTCGATCGGTTCCGCAAGGGGCTGATGATCGACGAAAAGGGCGTCGGCGCCCAACCGAACCTGCACTGAGGACGCGCGCATGATCATTCCCCATCCGCTGCTCGGGCCCCGCGACAGCCAGGAATTCACCTATCTTGGCGATGCAAGCCTGATCGAACGCCCCGACTGGCAGGCCGACAACGCCGTGGACCAGTTCCACGACTACCTCTACCTGCGCGATAACCCCGCGGGCGCGCACCGGGAGCTGTGGTTCCACGAACAGGGAGACCGCAGCTGGCTTGTCGTGACGCGCGACACCGTCACCCACGAAATCATCTCGGCGGAACTGGCCCGTGACGTGGCCAAGGCGAAGGGGCGCAGCAAATGAGCCAGACAAACCGCATCGACGGCGGTCTGATCGACCGCGCCCGCACGCTGAACTTCCGCTTCGACGGCAAGACCTTTCAGGGCCACCCCGGCGACACGCTCGCCTCGGCGCTGCTGGCCAATGGCGTCCGCCTTATGGGCCGGTCGTTCAAGTATCACCGCCCGCGCGGCCCGCTGACAGCGGGGTCGGAGGAGCCGAACGCCCTTGTCGAACTGCGCACCGGCGCGCGGCAGGAACCGAACGTCCGCGCCACGGTGGCGGAGCTGTTCGACGGGCTGGACGCGCGCAGCCAGAACCATGTCGGCTCACTCAGCCGCGACTGGCTGGCGGTGAACGACCTCTTGTCGCCGTTCTTCGCGGCGGGCTTCTATTACAAGACCTTCATGTGGCCCAAGGCGTTCTGGGAAAAGCTCTATGAGCCGATGATCCGCCGCGCCGCGGGCCTTGGCAGCCTGACCAAAGAGACCGACCCCGACAGCTATGACAAAGGCTTCCTGCATTGCGACCTGCTGGTCATCGGCGCGGGTCCGGCGGGTCTGTCTGCCGCGCTGACGGCGGGACGGGCGGGGGCCGATGTGATCCTTGCCGATGAGGATTTCGTCATGGGCGGGCGGTTGAACGCCGAGACCTTCGCCGTCGGAGACATGGCACCTGGCGACTGGGCCGCGCAGGCCGTGGCGGAACTGACAAGCCTGCCGAACGTCCGCCTGATGCCACGCACCACCGTGCTTGGCGCCTTCGACCACGGCATCTACGGCGCGCTGGAACGGGTGTCCGATCACCTCGCCGAACCCGCGCCGGGCAAGCCGCGCCAGACGCTTTGGCGCATCTACACCAAGCGCAGCATCCTGACCGCCGGGGCCATCGAACGCCCCATCGCGTTTCGCAACAACGACCGGCCGGGCATCATGCTCGCCTCCGCGCTGCGCAGCTATGCGAACCGCTGGGCGGCGGTTCCGGGCAAGGACGTGGCGATCTTTACCAACAACGACGACGGGCATCGGACGGCGGCGGACCTCTTGTCCAAAGGCGTCCGCGTCGCGGCCGTCATCGACAGCCGCCTGTCCGAAGCCCCCCGCACCAACCGGTATGAGGTTGTGGCAGGCGCGCAGGTCGTCGACAGCAATGGCCGCCTTGGAGTGCATTCCATCACCGTCAAACTTCCGGGTGGCGACACGCGGGTGATCCCCTGCGATGCGCTCGGCGTCTCGGGCGGGTGGAACCCGAATGTCCACCTGACCTGCCACCAGCGCGGGCTGCCGGTCTGGAACGAGGACATCGCCGCCTTTGTCCCCGGCGCCTCGCTGCCGCAGGGCATGACCGTGGCGGGCGCGGCGAACGGCGCCTTCTCCACCGCTGGCGCGCTTGCCTCCGGTGCCGGGGCGGCGGCGGCCGCGCTTGGCGATCTGGGCATCAAGGCCAAACCCGCCGACCTGCCACAGGCCGAGGATGACCCCATCCGCATCACGCCGCTTTACCACGTCCCCGGCAAGGGCCGCGCCTGGCTTGACCAGCAGAACGACGTGACCGTGAAGGACGTGAAGCTGGCCCATCAGGAAGGCTACCGCTCCGTCGAGCATCTGAAGCGTTACACCACACTTGGCATGGCGACCGATCAGGGCAAGACCGCCAATATCGGCGGCATGGCCGTGATGGCCGAGATGACGGGCAAGTCGATTCCCGAAACCGGCACCACGATCTTCCGCCCGCCCTACACGCCGGTGCCGATCGGCGCCTTTGCCGGGCGGTCGGCAGGCAAGGACTTCCGCCCCGTGCGCCAGACGCCCAGCCACAGCTGGGCCGCCGAACAGGGCGCGGTCTTTGTCGAGGTCGGCATGTGGCTGCGCGCCCAGTGGTTCCCGAAGAAGGGCGAGACGCATTGGCGCCAGTCGGTCGACCGCGAGGTGCTGGCGACGCGCAAATCCGTCGGCATCTGCGACGTCACCACGCTTGGCAAGATCGACGTGCAGGGGACCGACGCGGCGGAGTTCCTGAACAAGATCTACGCCAACGCCTTCGCCAAGCTTGCCGTCGGCAAGGTCCGCTATGGCCTGATGCTGCGCGAGGACGGGATGGCGATGGATGACGGCACCACCGCGCGTCTGGCCGAGGATCATTTCGTGATGACCACGACCACGGCCAACGCTGTCGGCGTCTATCGCCACATGGAGTTCTGCCGCCAGTGCCTTTGGCCTGACATGGACGTGCAGATCATCTCCACCACCGAGGCCTGGGCGCAATACTCCGTCGCCGGTCCGAACGCGCGCAAGCTTCTGCAAAAGATCGTCGATCCGGCCTTCGACATCTCGAACGAGGCCTTCCCTTATATGGGCTGCGGCGAGATCACCGTTTGCGGCGGGTTGCGCGCGCGGCTCTTCCGCATCTCCTTCTCGGGCGAACTGGCCTATGAGATCGCGGTACCGACGCGCTACGGCGACGCGCTGGTGCGCCGCATGGTCGAGGTGGGGCAGGAATTCGACGCCATCGTCTACGGAACCGAGGCGCTTGGCGTCATGCGGATCGAAAAGGGCCACGCGGCGGGGAATGAGCTGAACGGCACGACCAGCGCCCTGAACCTTGGCATGGGCGGCATGGTGTCGAAGAAGAAGGACTCCATCGGCTCCACCCTATCCGAACGCGAAGGCATGAACCGCGAAGACGCGCTGGCCCTCGTCGGTTTCCGGCCGGTCAATCCGTCCGAAAGCTTCGCCGCCGGGTGCCATTTCATTGCCAAGGGGGCCGAGGCGAATGCGAAGAACGATCAGGGTTACATGACCTCGGTCTGCTTCTCGCCGAACCTTGGCTACACCATCGGGCTTGGCTTCCTGAAGAACGGCGCCGCGCGGAAGGGTGAGGTGCTGCGCGCCGTCAACCCGGTGCAGAACGCCGAGACGCTGGTCGAAGTCGTCAGCGCCCATTTCATCGACCCTGAGGGGGAACGTCTCCGTGCATGACCTTGCTGCCCTGACCCCGCTTGGCGCCGCCGCGCCGCGTACCGACCGCGTGGGCGCGATTTCGGTCACCGAAGTGACCGACCGCGCCATCGCCTCTGTCTCCACCCGGAACGGCAAGGCGAAACCCTTCGCGACGGCGGCGAAGGCGCTCTTCGGCATCGACCTGCCTGCGCCGGGGCAATCCGCCGCCGGTCCGGTCTGGACCCTGATCTGGACCGGCCCCGATCAATGGTTCGCCGAAGCACCCTTCGCAACGCATGAAGACATCGCGGCGATTGCGAAGGACGCGCTTGGCGATACCGCGTCGGTGACCGAGCAGACCGATGGCTGGGTGCGCTTCGACATCGAAGGGCCGACGGCGGTCGACATGATGGAACGGCTCTGCCCGCTACCAGCGCGGCGGATGAAGACCGGGGCCGCCTCGCGCAGCATCATCGAACACATGGGTTCACTGGTGATCTGCCGGGCCGAGGGGCGCCATTTCAGCGTGATCGCGCCACGGTCCTTCGCGGGCTCCATGCACCATGCGCTGATGGCCTCCGCCCGCAGTATCGCCTGACCCTTATGCCGAGGGCAGCGGGCGGTTGTCCTCGACCCGAAAGCGGTTGATCTTGTCCCGGTCCTCGGCGGGGTTCAGGCCGAATTCCTCGCGGTAGTGACGCAAAAGCGGGGCGACCGTCTCATACCCCACGGCGGCGGCGATGCGCGGCATCGTCTCTTTCGAATACAGCACCAGCTGGCGCGCCGCCTTCATCCGCAGCATCCGGTAATAGCGCGACGGGCTTTGCCCGGTGGCCTTCTTGAACTGCCTCTCAAGCTGGCGTGGCGACACGCCGACGCTCTCCGCCAGATCCTCCACCGCGATCGGGTCTGAGACGTGGCGGTTCAGGATCTCCACGGCCTTGGCGACCGGCAAGGGCAGAAGATCGGCGGTGCTGTCGCGGCGGAAGGTGGGCGTCTTCTGCCGCACGCCCCGGCCCCGGACCACCGGATGCTGAAACCAGCAGGCGACCTCGGTCGCGACATCGGCGCCCAGCCGTGCCTCGATGAAGTTCAGCATCAGGTCAAAGGCCGCCGCCGCGCCCGAGACGGTGTAGCGGGGATGGTCGAAGACGATCACCTCATCGCGCATCTGAAGGCCGGGGAATTCCTGCGCGAAAGCGGCCTCGTAACACCAATGGACCGACACCGCGTGGCCGTCGAGCAACCCCATCCGCGCCAGGGGGAACACCCCGCCGCTGACGCCGCCCACGGCCGTCCCGTGCCGGGCGAGGCGACGCAACTGCCCCTCGGCGCTTTTCCGGTCGGTGAAACTGGCCGAGGGACTGCTAAGGAGGAACAGATATTCCATCTCCCGCGCGTCGGCGAGGGAAAGGTCGGGGTCAAAGACCACCTCGGCGCTTGACGCCACCCGCGCGCCCGCCTCGGACAGGATCTGCCAGCGGAACGCCCTCTGGCCCGCAATCTCATTCGCCGCGCGCAACGGCTCGATCATCGAGGTCAGGCAGGACATCGGGAAGCCCGGGAAGATCAGGAAGCCGATGGTGATTGCGCGTTGAACAGGAGGCATATCCATATTACTTACAGGAAACACGGGCGGACGGAAGCGGCGTCGGCGACATGGAGCCCCGAGTTTCGGGCAGGCGTTCCATCCCCACCCCGCTTCGGTTCCCCTGGGCTTTCTATGAGGTTTTTATGAGCGCAGCACTTTTGGCACAAGACCCCCACAAGGTCAGGGAAGAACGCGAAAACATTCTTGAGGTCGCCATCGGGCGCGAGGTGCGCGCCTTCCGCCACCAAAGCGGCATGACCATCGCCGACCTGTCGCACCGCACCGGCCTGTCCATCGGGATGCTGTCGAAGATCGAGAACGGCAATACCTCGCCCTCCCTCTCCACCCTGCAAACGCTGGCCCATGCGATGAGCGTGCCGCTGACCTCCTTCTTCCGCCGGTTCGAGGACGTCCACCACGCCGTCCACACCAAGGCCGGTGAAGGGGTTGAGATCGAGCGGCGCGGGACCCGCGCGGGGCATCAGTACAACCTTCTCGGCCATCTGGGGGCCAATACCTCGGGCGTCGTGGTCGAACCCTATCTCATCACGCTGTCGTCCAACTCCGACATCTTCCCGACCTTTCAGCACGAAGGGATCGAGATGCTCTACATGCTGGAAGGGGAGGTCGATTACCGCCACGGCAACAACGTCTATCCGCTGAAACCCGGCGATTCGCTGTTCTTCGACGCCGACGCGCCGCACGGGCCAGAGGTTCTTGTCAAACTCCCGGCCCGCTACCTGTCGATCATTTCCTATGTGCAGGGCAAATAGACCCTAATCCGGCCAGATCCCCGGTGAGGTTTCGGCCCCGTCGTCGAATTGCGACAGATAATCGACGATCATCGGCCGGTTGCGGATGAAGCCCTTGTAGGTCGCAAGCTCCTCCGGCAGGTCGCGCAGCACGCGGTGCAGGCGGCGGCCCCATTTCGGCACCGTCGCCAGATCCTCCAACCGGATCAGGTAGCAGCGGATCGGGAAGGCCAGCGCGTTGGAACGCGGCAGGCGGAACAGCGTCTGCAACTCTACCCGCAGGTGATACTTGCTGCCCACGTTTTCCGGGGTGACGCTGGTCTTCTGCACACCCCATTTGTGATAGTTCTCGGGGCTGGTATCGAGAAGCGGGTTGACCGTCATGGTCCAGTTCAGCCGCCGCACGGGGGCGCCCTGCTGGAGGTTCAGAAGGAATTTCAGCGCCCGCTGGAACACCCCCATCTCATGCGCCTTCGGCACCGGGGCGTGCCATTCGTAGAAGTTCATTCCGATGTCGAAATCCAGGCTCCAGTCCGCCTGGGTCGTCACCATCCCCGCATCCATCCATAGGTTGTCGTCGCGGTGGTCCAGAAGCGCGAAATCCCCCTGCGCCTGGCGGGTGATGTATTCCATCGGCCCACAGGGTAGCGTGGTTTCGTCAAGGAAGGTGAAGGTCTGGTCGATCCCCAGGGGCTTGTTGATCCAGTGCCAGCGGTCGCCATCGCGGTGAAGCTCGAACAGGTCGGGATACTCGCGCGCCTTCGCGTCCATGATAAGCTCAAGCAGGTCCCAGCCCGCCAGCGTCATATGCGGAAGCGACTGACACCGGAGCGGATCTTCGGCCAGAACCCGCGCCCGGTCCCGCATTTCCGAGACATAGTGTTCGTCCACGTCAAAGGTCTTTTCGAAGACCGAACCGGGGCGCAGCGACAGGTGCGGTTCAAGGTTGACCGAATACATGTAGCTGTCTTCGTGGAACGGGAACGGAAAGCGCCGGATCGCCCATTCCGAATTGCGAAAGGTATAGTCGTCGTAGAACGTCTCGTCGTTGAACTGGATGGTCATTTCGCGTCTCCTAGCGGTCGATGACGAGGGACCGCCCCTCAAAACGTGACACGCATGGCATGATCTTGTTGCCGCAGGCCTTCTGGTCGTCGGTCAGCCAGTGGTCGCGGTGAACGAAATTCCCGTCATGGCTGACGACATCGGTTTCGCACTGACCGCAGGCGCCCCCCCGGCACAGATAGGGCGCATCCACCCCGGCCGCTTCAAGCGCCTCAAGCATGCTCTGATGCTCCCCCACCTCGATCTTCCGACCGGAAGAGGCCAGCGTCACCGTGAAGGGCTTGCCCGATTGCGGGGCCAGGAATTCCTCATAATGCACGGCCTCGGACGGCCAGCCATGCGCTTCGGCGGTGCGGCAAACCCAGTCGATCATCCCCTTCGGCCCACAGACGTAAAGATGCGTGCCAAGCGGCTGACCGTCGAGAAGCGCGGCAAGGTCGATCGCCTCTTTCCGGTCGTCGTGGTAGACGTGGACCCGGTCGGTGTACTGCGCCTTCAACTCCTCGGCGTAAGAGCCGAGTGCGGCGGTGCGGACCGAATAATGCAGCTCGAAATGACCGTTGGTCGCGTCAAGCTGCCTGATCTGCGCCAGAAACGGCGTGATCCCGATCCCGCCCGCGATCATCAGATGCTTCTTCGCCCTGAGGTCCAGCGAAAACAGGTTCACCGGAAAGCTGAGCGTCATGCGATCGCCCGGCTTGACGTTGCGGTGCATGAAAAGTGACCCGCCCCGCCCCGTTTCGTCACGCCGGACAGAGATGGTGAAGCATTTGCGGTCACGCGGATCGGACATCAGCGAATAGGGGTTCAGACGGGTGATGTCGCCATCCTTCATCTCCACCACCGTATGCGCGCCGCCAGAGAAGGTCGGCATCTCGCCGCCATCGCTGCGTTCGAAACGGAAGCGCTTCACAAGGTCGTTGACCTCGACCACCTCGGTCACGGTCACGTCGAGTTTCCGGGTTCCGGCGCTCATTGATAAAGACCCTCCGATGCTGGCACCTCGCCTGGGTCCTCTGCATCAATGCAGACCCCCTGGAAGGCGGCGTGACGGCGGGAGTAGTGGTCACGCACGAAAAGGTTAAGCCCGCAATGGGCGCAGACGAAGGGCGATTGGGACACGTCCTCGGTGATCCCCTTGCAATGCACGCATTGCACGCGCCGGGCGACCGATCCGCGATGTTCGGTCTGGATCGCGCCGTCGGGGAACCCCGCGGCAATCGCATCCTGCATCGCAAGGCCGATCAGGCCCTCGGTTCCCGCAAGGTAGATCTGCAACCCCATATGCGCGTCGGCCAGCGCCTTGCGCAGGCGCGGCTGTGCCGCAGCAAAGCTTGGGCCGACGTAAAGCTGCGCGGGCGCGGCGGCGCGAAGCCTTTCCACATAGGTCGTGCCCGTGTCCTTCGGAATGTAGATCACATGCACGCGGGCCATCAGCGCGGGCTCTGCCGCCGCGAGGTCAAGGATCGCCTCGGCGCCCTCGGCGTCGGCGACCATCAGATGCGCCTTGCCGGTGCGAGCCGACAATGTGCCATAGACCGGGCGGCTCTGGATGGATTTGGGGAACTGGAATCTGGACATGCCCCGGTGACTTCCTTGTCTTGCGATTTCGGTCACGGACGGCGGCCGCAAAGGGCCGCCATCCGCGGGGTTCAGCCTTTCACGGTACGCCGCTTCTTCTCGACGTCGTAGAAGGGCATCGAATGCGTCGTCGCGGCAATCTCGCCATGCGTGCCACAACGAACCGTCAGCTTGGTCCCGTCATTGGCACAATCGACCGGCAGACGGGCGATGGCGATGTTGTGCTTGTTCAGGGGCGAATACATCGCCTGCGTCACCACACCAACCTGCTTGTCGCCCTTGAAGACCGGCGCCCCGTTGCCCGGCGCGTTGGTGCCGTCAAGCTTCAGGCCCCAGATCTTGAACCGCTCCTTGCCCTTCAGGCGGTAATGCTCCTCGGCACCCCGGAACCCGGTCTTGCCCGGCGAGACGGTGAAATCGAGGCCAAGCTCCCAGAGCGTATCGCCGGGGCCTTCGTTCTCGAACGGGTACATCTCGGAGTTGTCGTAGGGGAAGAACAGCAGATAGCTTTCGGTCCTGAGCAGGTCGAGCGTGGTGAACCGGCAGGGAATGATCCCCATCGAGGCGCCTTCCTCAAGGATACGGTCCCAGATCGCGGGCGCGTCCTGACCCCGGCAAAAAATCTCATACCCGCGCTCACCCGTGTAGCCGGTGCGCGAGATCATCACCGGCTTGCCGAACAGCGAGGTCTGCATGTGGCTGAAATAGTTGAGGTTGCGAATGCCTTCGACATGCTTTTGCAGGTAATCGACAGCCAGCGGCCCCTGCAACGACAGGTCATGCAGGTTGTCGTCGAAACGGATCGAGACATCGCGCCCCGTTGCGGCCATCGTCAGCTGCTCATGCGCGCCGCCGGAGCCATGGACGACCATCCAGGCATTCGGCCCGGTGCGATAGATCACGCAGTCATCTACGAACTTGCCCGCGTCGTTCAGCATGGTCGCATAGACCGACCGGCCCGGCATGATCTTTTCGACATTGCGGGTCGTGGCGCGGTCGATCACATGGCTGGCCGCCGGTCCGGTGATATGAACCTTCTTGAGGCCAGACACATCCATCAGCCCGGCCTTGGTGCGGATGGCGAGGTATTCCTGCTCAGGATCGCCCTTGCTGTAGGACCACGCCGTCCCCATCCCGCTCCAGTCTTCCAGATCAGACCCCAGCGCGCGATGGCGATCGCCGAGTGTGGAGAACCTCCAAGATGCCGTCATTGAACACTCCCTTGTTTTTGCGTTTCCTGCTTGTCCGGCCGTCGCATCAGGTGGAAAGCCCGGCCGGTCGCTGCTGCCATACTGTTCGGGAATGCCCGTGAGGCAGCGAAGAATCTTCGCGGCCCAAGACCCAAGAATTTAGCGGCAGCACTCCCATGGCCCGACTATGGGGTGGCAAAAATGCATTCGCAAGAATATTTCATTACTGACAGTATAGCCCCGCGACCCGCCGCCGATCCTGCGTCGTGCAAGCGGAAGTACGCGAAGACGGCGAACCCGCCCGGCCTAAGGGACCTCAGGTCAGCGCCGCCCACGATTCCCTAACAAGAATATTTTTTTCTTCATAGTTGCTGCTGCGAAACCTTGCTGCTAGCCTGCTGGAAACGCAGCAAGGGAATCAAATCATGTGCGGCATTGTCGGACTGTTCCTTAAGGACAAATCTCTTGAACCCAAATTGGGCGCCATGCTGGCGGATATGCTCGTGACCATGACGGATCGCGGCCCCGACAGCGCCGGTATCGCCATCTATGGCGACGCCGGGGACGGGTTGACCAAGATCACCGTCCAGTCCTCCGAACCGGGCAAGGATTTCGCCGATCTCGACAAGGATCTGAAGGAAGCGATCGGCAAGCCGGTCGCGATGATGGTGAAAAGCACCCACGCGGTTCTGGAATTTCCGGCCGATCAGACCGAAGCCGCCCGCAGCGCGCTGGCCCATCTGCGCCCGAACCTCAAGATCATGAGCGTCGGTGACGCGCTTGAGATCTACAAGGAGGTCGGCCTGCCGAAGGACGTGGCCGAACGCTTTGACCTGGCCAAGATGAAGGGCTCCCACGGGATCGGCCATACCCGCATGGCGACCGAATCCGCGGTCACGACGCTGGGCGCGCACCCGTTTTCGACCGGGCCGGACCAGTGCCTTGTCCACAACGGTTCGCTGTCGAACCACAACGGTCTCCGGCGTGAACTGATCCGTCTCGGCACCACGTTCGAGACGCAGAACGATACCGAGGTCGCGGCAGCCTATGTCAGCCAGAAGCTGAAAGAGGGCCAGAACCTCGGCCAAGCGCTCGAATCCGGGCTCGACGACCTTGACGGGTTCTTCACCTTCGTCGTCGGCACCAAGGATGGCTTCGGCGTCGTCCGCGACCCCATCGCCTGCAAACCCGCGGTTATGGCCGAAACCGACCAATATGTCGCCTTCGGTTCGGAATACCGTGCGCTCGTCAATCTTCCCGGCATCGAGGACGCCCGCGTCTGGGAGCCGGAGCCTGCAACCGTCTACTTCTGGAATCACTGACATGCAGACATTCGACCTTGCCGCGCGGGGATTGCGCGAACTCAACCAGACCCTCCATGGCCTGAGCGGAACCACCAACCAGACCGCCTGGGAAATCATCAACACCCGCGGCAGCCATGCGATTGCCGTCGGACTTGACGCCGAGGTGGACATCACCGTGCGCGGCACGACCGGCTATTACTGCGCCGGGATGAACAAGCTGGCGACGATCCGCGTTCAGGGCTCCACCGGGCCGGGCGTAGCCGAAAACATGATGTCGGGTACCGTCATCGTGGAAGGCGACGCCAGCCAGTATGCCGGGGCAACCGGGCGCGGCGGCCTTCTCGTCATCAAGGGCAACGCCTCAAGCCGCTGCGGCATCTCGATGAAGGGCATCGACATCGTCGTCCACGGCAATATCGGCCATATGTCGGCCTTCATGGCGCAATCCGGCAACCTTGTCGTTCTGGGCGATGCCGGTGACGCACTGGGGGATTCCCTTTACGAAGCGCGGCTTTTCGTGCGCGGCAACGTCAAGTCGCTGGGCGCCGACTGCATCGAAAAGGAAATGCGGCCCGAGCATCTTGAACTGCTCGAAGACCTGCTGCGGCGCGGTGAGGCCGATGCCAAGGCCAAGCCGGAACAGTTCCGCCGCTATGGCTCTGCCCGCAAGCTCTACAACTTCAACATCGACAATGCGTCGGCCTACTGAGGCAAAGACATGACCAGCGAATTTCCCCATACCCCGCCGCGCAAGAGCTATACGTTCAGCGACGCGGTGAACGCCGACATCCGCCGCGCTGCCGCGACCGGCATCTATGACATCCGTGGCGGCGGCACGAAACGCTTCCTGCCGCATTTCGATGACCTCCTGTTCCTCGGCGCCTCGATCAGCCGCTACCCGCTGGAAGGCTACCGTGAGAAATGCGCGACCGATGTCTGGCTCGGCACCCGTTTCGCGAAAAAGCCGATCCATCTCGATATTCCGGTGACCATCGCGGGGATGTCCTTCGGCGCCCTCTCCGGCCCCGCGAAAGAGGCCCTTGGGCGCGGCGCGTCCGAGGCCGGCACCTCAACCACCACCGGAGACGGCGGCATGACCGAGGAAGAGCGCGGGCATTCCAAGACGCTGGTCTATCAATACCTGCCCTCCCGCTATGGCATGAACCCCGACGACCTGCGCCGCGCCGATGCGATCGAGGTCGTGGTCGGTCAGGGCGCCAAGCCCGGCGGCGGCGGGATGCTTCTGGGTCAGAAAATCTCTGACCGCGTCGCGATGATGCGCAACCTGCCCAAGGGCATCGACCAGCGGTCGGCCTGCCGTCACCCGGACTGGACCGGCCCGGACGATCTTGAGATCAAGATCCTCGAAATCCGCGAGATCACCGACTGGGAAAAGCCGATCTATGTCAAGGTCGGCGGCGCGCGGCCCTATTACGACACCGCGCTGGCGGTGAAGGCCGGGGCCGATGTCGTCGTGCTTGACGGGATGCAGGGCGGCACGGCGGCGACGCAGGACGTGTTCATCGAACATGTCGGCCAGCCGATCCTTGCCTGTATCCCGCAGGCCGTGAAGGCGCTTCAGGACCTTGGCATGCATCGCAAGGTGCAGTTGATCGTCTCGGGCGGCATCCGCTCGGGCGCTGACGTGGCCAAGGCGATGGCGCTTGGCGCCGACGCGGTGGCGATCGGCACCGCCGCGCTGATCGCGCTGGGCGACAACGATCCCGAGCTTGAAGCGGAATACCAGAAACTTGGCACCACCGCAGGCGCCTATGACGACTGGCACGAAGGCAAGGACCCGGCCGGGATCACCACCCAGGACCCGGAGCTTTACAACCGCTTCGACCCGGTCAAGGGCGGCCGCCGCCTGCGCAATTACCTGAAGGTGATGACGCTTGAGGCGCAGACCATCGCGCGGGCCTGCGGCAAGAACCACCTGCACAACCTCGAACCCGAGGACCTTTGCGCGCTGACCATCGAGGCAGCGGCGATGGCAGGCGTTCCCATCGCCGGAACCAACTGGATCCCCGGCCGCAACGGCGGCTTCTGATCCACAAAAAACAATACGTTACAGGGAGTTATCATATGGCCAAAGACCTTGCCAAATGGGCCAAGGAAAGGGGGGTCAAGTATTTCATGATCTCCTACACCGACCTCTTCGGAAGTCAGCGGGCGAAGCTTGTCCCGACGCAGGCGATCAACGACATGGCCGAGGACGGGGCGGGTTTCGCCGGTTTCGCCACCTGGCTTGACCTGACCCCGGCCCATCCCGACCTGATGGCGGTGCCGGACGCCGATTCCGCCATCCAGCTGCCGTGGAAGAAGGACGTCGCCTGGGTCGCCGCCCGCGCCACGATGGAAGGCAAGCCCGTCGATCAGGCGCCGCGTGTCGTCCTTGAAAAGCTGGTGGGCGAGGCCGCCAAGGAAGGGCTGCGCGTCAAGACCGGGGTGGAGCCGGAATTCTTCATCCTGAACGGTGAAGGCACGGCCTGTTCGGACGTCTACGACACCGCCGAAAAGCCCTGCTACGACCAGCAGGCGATCATGCGCCGCTATGACGTGATCTCTGAAATCTGCGACTACATGCTGGAACTCGGCTGGGAGGCCTACCAGAACGACCACGAGGATGCGATCGGCCAGTTCGAGATGAACTGGAAATACGACGACGTGCTCCAGACCGCCGACAAGCACAGCTTCTTCAAGTTCATGGTCAAGTCGGTGGCCGAAAAGCACGGCTTCCGCGCCACCTTCATGCCGAAGCCCTTCAAGGGCCTGACCGGGTCGGGCTGTCACGCCCATATCTCGGTCTGGAGCCTTGACGGCAAGACCAACGTCTTTGCCGATGACAGCAAGGAACTGGGCCTGTCCGAGAGGGGTCGACACTTCCTTGGCGGGATCATGAAACACGCCTCGGCGCTGGCGGCGATCACCAACCCGACCGTCAACAGCTACAAGCGGATCAACGCGCCGCGCACCTCTTCCGGCGCGACCTGGGCGCCGAACACGGTCACCTGGACCGGCAACAACCGCACCCACATGGTCCGCGTCCCCGGCCCCGGCCGGTTCGAGCTGCGCCTGCCCGACGGCGCCGCGAACCCCTACCTGATGCAGGCGGTGATCCTTGCCGCCGGTATCGACGGGGTCCGCACCAAGGCCGATCCGGGACGCCGCTACGACATCGACATGTACCAGGAAGGTCACAAGGTGAAGGGCGCGCCGAAGCTGCCGCTGAACCTTCTCGACGCGCTGCGCGACTATGACAAGGACAAGACCCTGAAGGCGATGATGGGCGAGGAATTCTCGACCGCCTATCTCAAGCTGAAGCAGCAGGAATGGAACAGCTTCGTGTCCCACTTCTCACGCTGGGAACACGACAACACGCTCGACATCTGACCCAGATCCCCGGGTCTTCCTGGCCCCGGCGCAAGCCGGGGCTTTTTTGTTGGAGGTTCGGATCCCGCGCAGGGTGCGGACATGTGCGGGCGGTCGGCCGCTGGCCCGGCGGCGCTGACGCCCCTTTGCTCCGGGCCAATTCTGCGGAACTACAGCCCCGGATACAACGGGAACAGCGCGCAAAGCTTGGCCACCTCGGCCTTCACCCCGTCCTCGACCGCGCCATTGCCATCCTCACCGTTCCGGGCCAGCCCGTCGACCACCTCGATGATCAGCCGCGCGATCTGGCGGAACTCGGCTTCCGTGAAGCCCCGCGTGGTGCCGGCCGGCGTGCCAAGGCGAATGCCGGAGGTGACGGTCGGCTTTTCCGGGTCAAACGGAATGCCATTCTTGTTGCAGGTGATATGCGCGCGGCCCAGCGCCTTTTCGGTCGCGTTCCCCTTCACACCCTTCGGCCGCAGATCGACCAGCATTACATGCGTGTCCGTCCCACCCGTGACGATATCCAGCCCGCCCTTCATCAGCTCCGCCGCCAGCGCCTGCGCGTTCTTCACCACCTGCGCGGCGTAGGTCCTGAACTCAGGCCGCAGCGCCTCGCCAAAGGCCACGGCCTTCGCGGCGATCACATGCATCAGCGGGCCACCCTGGATACCGGGAAAGATCGCCGCATTGATCTTCTTCGCAAGCTCCTCGTCATTGGTCAGGATCATCCCGCCGCGCGGCCCGCGCAGGGTCTTGTGCGTCGTCGTCGTCGCGACATGGGCATGTGGGAAGGGCGAGGGATGCTGCCCCCCCGCGACCAGACCCGCGAAATGCGCCATATCCACCATCAGCCAGGCGCCGACGCTGTCCGCGATCTCACGGAAGCGGGCAAAGTCGATGACGCGCGGCACCGCCGACCCGCCCGCGATGATAAGCTTCGGCTGGTGTTCCTTGGCCAGCGCCGCCACCTCATCATAGTCGATGCGGCTGTCCTGCGGACGCACCCCGTACTGGATCGCGTTGAACCACTTACCTGACTGGTTCGGCGCCGCGCCATGCGTCAGATGCCCGCCAGAGGCGAGGTTCATGCCAAGGATCGTGTCGCCGGGCTTCAACAGCGCCGCGAACACACCCTGATTGGCCTGACTGCCGGAATTCGGCTGCACATTGGCAAAGTCGCAGCCGAAAAGCGCCCTGGCCCTTTCAATCGCAAGGGTCTCCGCCACATCGACGAACTGGCAACCGCCGTAATAGCGCCTGCCGGGGTAGCCCTCGGCATACTTGTTCGTCAGCACGGACCCCTGCGCCTCCATCACCGCGCGGCTGACGATGTTCTCCGACGCGATCAGCTCGATCTCATCGCGCTGGCGGGTCAGTTCGCCGGTGATCGCGCCGAAAAGCTCCGGGTCGCGGGTGGACAGTGCCTCGGTGAAAAAACCGGGGTCGCGGCGGAATATGGTCATGTCGTCTTCCTTCTCTAGCCGGTCCAGCCCAGACCGGCGGCGATGGCGTTCATGGATTGCATCAAGGGTATCGGCGCCCGGTCCGAGGGCGCGGAACGGAAAGCGCGCAGCAGTTCGACCTGCAAGCGGTTGATGCGGTCAAGCTCGGGCCGAAGCCGTTCCAGCCGGTCGCGCATGTTGGGAAAGCGCGCCCCGATCGCGGAACCGCCGGTGACGAAGCCCACGGCGGCGACGGACCTTTCGTGTTCCTTGCGAACACGGTCGAACACCCGATCGCGCACCTCTGCCTCGGTCACCAGACCGGCATATCCCGCAGCGATCTGCATATCGCTCAGCAGCAGCGATTTCTCCACCTCATCCACCATCAGGCGGAACAGGCGGTGGCGCGCGAACATGTCGGTCAGGATCCGGTCGCCTTCCCGGCCCCGGACCTGCCGGAAGGACGCGACCGCCGTCCCGAACCCGTACCAGCCGGTCAGCAGATGGCGGTTCTGCGACCAGGCAAAGACCCAGGGGATCGCCCGAAGGTCCGACAGGCTCCGCGCACCGAACCGGCGCGCGGGGCGCGATCCGATCTTCAGCATCGCAAGCTCCTCCACCGGGCTTGCCTGCTGAAAATAGTCGATGAACCCCGGCAGGCGGAGGAGATTGGCATAGGCCGTCTGCGACATGCCCGACAGCGCCTCAAGCGCATCGACATGATCGGTATCGGCCACCTCGCGCACCCGCGTCTGCCGGTGCGACAGCACCGATGAGGCGAGCAGTTCAAGGTGGTTCAGCGCGGTCCCGCGATTGGCGTAATTGGCCGAAACCACCTCACCCTGTTCGGTGATCCTGAGGCGGCCATGCACCGTCCCCAAGGGCTGCGCCGCGATGGCCCGCCCGGCAGGCGCGCCGCCCCGGCTGACCGATCCGCCACGGCCGTGGAAGAAGACCGGCTTCAGGTCGCGCCGCGCCAACGTCTGCGTGATCCGCCGCTGCGCCTTGTCCAGTTCCCAGGTCGAACAGACGAAACCGCCATCCTTGTTGCTGTCGGAATAGCCCAGCATCACCTCGATGGTGCCGTCCCGCATCCGCAGGCTGCGATGGGCCAGCGGGACAGAGAGGAGGTCGTCGAAGATATCGGGCGCGTTGCGCAGATCCTCGATTGTCTCGAACAGCGGCACGACGCGCAGGTCCAGCGTTTCGGCGCCAAAGCCCGCATAGCGCGCCAGAAGGTAGACGCCGAGGATGTCGTCGCTGGACCGCGTCATCGACAGGATGAAAGGACCGATGGCATCGGGATCGTCCGACTGCCGCGCGCTTTGCATCAGCGACAGAAGGTCCAGTACCTCGCGCGTGTCGGGGCCAAGCCTTTCGCGGTCGATATCCCCAAGATCGGGCGACCCGATCTCCCGCCGCAGCCGGTCCGACCAGGCGCGGGTGCCGTAGGCGGGGGCGGGCGCAGCCAGCGACCAGATCTCGGTCAGCGACGCGGTGGTCACGGTCGAATTCTGCCGGATATCGAGCGTCGTGGTGCGGAACCCGAAGGTCTCCGCCTGCCGACGGATCGGTCGCAGGAAGCGTTCGGCCACGCGCCCGGCGCCGATCCCCGTCAGCGCATCGTCGAGGCTGCGTAGATCGGCCGCGAACTGGGTGGGCGTGGCGTAGCCCGGCACCGCGCGCGCCGCCGTCGCGGCCAGACGCTCGGCCATCGCCGTCAGCGCCTGACGGAACAGCTCCCCCGGATTGCGGCCTTGATAGAATGCGGCCCGGCCGGACCGCGCGGTGATGGCGCGGACCGCCCCGGCGACCTCGGGCGGGATCGCCACGATCCGCGAGGTGATACTGATCTTCGCCGCCGCCGCGCGAAGCCCGTCGGCATAGCGGTCCAGAATGGCCGCCCGCGCGCGCTCCAACGCGGCGCGCGTGACCTCGGTCGTGACGTTGGGGTTGCCGTCGCGATCCCCGCCGATCCAGGAATGAAACCGGATGCAGGGCGTGACCTCCACCTCGCGCCCGAACCGGGCGCGGGTGGCAGTGCTGAAACGGTCGAAGAGTTGCGGCACCGCGTCATAGATACTGTCACGGAAGAATTGCAGGCCCCACTCGATCTCATCGGTCAGGCTCGGCCGTTCCAGCCGCAATTCGCCGGTCATCCAGAGCAGGTCAATCTCGGATTCGATGTCGTGAAGCAGGTCCTCCCTCTCCCGCGGGGTCCAGCGCTGCGTCTCAAGCGAAACCAGTAGGCGGTAGATGCGGCGGTGAATTTCAAGGACCGTGACGCGCTTCGCCTCGGTCGGATGGGCGGTCAGCGTCGGCCCGACCGAAAGCTGTCCGGCCATAGCGGTGAATGCTTCGGCAGTCGTGGCGGGGTCCAGGGCGGCAAGGGCCTGGGCAAAACTGCCCTCGATCGCCTCGGCGCCGCCCTGCACTTCGGACTGGCGCCGTTCGCGCACGGTGGCATTCTCGTCAATGATCCGGCTAAGCTGGAACCAGATGCTGATCGCCTGAAGGAACGGCCCCGCCTCACCTTCGGGCGGCAGGCCAGTATCGTTCCGCCCGATCCAGGCCGCCACCTGCGGCGCGCGCCGGGCGATGACGTTCCGCCAAAGCGCGCCGAGGTCCTGGCGCAACTGCCCGGCATAGTCGGGCGGCTCTGCGGTCCCGGTCGCCGGGATGCCCGGTGCGCGTGGCATGGCCTAGGCGACCCGGTCGCGGGGCGTCTTGCCGCCGAAGAAATCGACGAGGTTCTCCATCACCCGGAACCCCATCGCTTCGCGCGTTTCCCGCGTGGCAGAGCCCAGATGCGGCAAGAGGACGGCGTTGTCGGCCCCCAGCAACTCCTCGGACACATGCGGCTCGCGCTCGAACACATCAAGGCCCGCGCCGCCGATCGTGCCGAACCACAAGGCCTGCGCCAGCGCGTGTTCGTCCACCACCTCGCCCCGCGCGGTGTTGATGAGGAAGGCATCCTTCCGCATCAGGTCCAGCCGCCGCGCGTTGATCAGATGCCGGTTCGCCGCCCCGCCCGGACAGTGGAGCGAGACGAAATCGCACCGGGGCAAAAGGTCATCGACGGAAGCCACCTGTTCGGCCCCGTAGCGCGCCAGCACCTCGGGCGCGACGGTGGAACGGTTCTGGACCAGGATTTTCATCCCGAAACCGAAATGCGCCCGCTGCGCCATCGCCTGCCCGATGCGGCCAAAGCCGATGATGCCAAGCGTCGCGCCCGAGACCTTGGTCCCGATCAGGTGGGTGGGCCGCCAGCCGGACCACTTCCCCTCACGCAACTCCCGCTCCCCCTCGGTGGCGCGGCGCGCGACCATCAGCAGGAGGGTCATGGCGATATCGGCGGTGCATTCCGACAGCACGTCGGGCGTGTTCGTCACCGTGATGCCACGGCTTTTCGCGGCATCGGTGTCGATATGCGCGAACCCCACGCCATAGTTGGCAAGGATCTTCGTCCGCGCCTGCGGCATCTCGAAGACCGGGGCGGGCAAGCGGTCCGTTACCGTCGGCAGGATCGCGTCATAGGACCCCATGGCGTTGCGGATGTCGTCCTGGCCCAGCGGCCGGTCGGCGCGGTTGAGGTCGAGGTCAAAGACCTCGGCCATCCGCGCTTCGACCGTTTCGGGCCAGCGGCGGGTCAGAAGGACTTTCGGCCTGGCCATCGCAGCACCCCCTATGCGGCCTTGCGGGTCAGGACCCGCGCCACGGTTTCCCCGATGACCGAGGGGTTTTCCGCGACGGTGACGCCCGCCGCGCTCAGGATCTCCACCTTCTCGGACGCGCTTTCGCCGAAGGCGGAGATGATCGCACCGGCATGGCCCATGGTGCGCCCCTTCGGCGCGGTCAGACCCGCGATATAGGCGATGACGGGCTTTTGCATATGCTCCTGGATAAAGGCCGCTGCCTCCGCCTCTTGCGGGCCGCCGATCTCACCGATCATGCAGACGACATGGGTGTCGGGGTCCTGTTCGAACCGCTCAAGGATATCGCGGAACGACGACCCGTTGATCGGATCGCCGCCGATCCCGACCGAGGTGGAAACGCCGATCCCAAGATCCTTGAGCTGCTGCGCCGCCTCATAGCCCAGCGTCCCGGACCGGCCGACGATGCCCACATGGCCGGGCAGGTAGATATGCCCCGGCATGATACCCAGAAGCGCCTTGCCGGGGCTGATCGTACCGGCGCAGTTCGGCCCGGTCAGGACCATGCGGCGTTCGCGCGGATAGCGCATCATGTAGCGCTTCACCCGGATCATGTCCTGCGCCGGGATACCGTCGGTGATGCAGACGCAGTAACGGATACCGCCATCGGCGGCCTCCATGATGCTGTCGGCGGCAAACGGGGGCGGCACGAAGACAAGGCTCGCATCCGCGCCGGTCGCCTCGACCGCCTGCTTCACGGTATCGAAGACCGGCACGCCAAAGACCTTTTCGCCGCCCTTGCCCGGCACCACGCCCGCGACGACATTGGTGCCGTAGTCGAGCATTTCCTTGGTGTGGAACTGCGCCATGCGGCCGGTGATGCCCTGAACGATAACCCGGCTTTCCCTGTCGAGAAGAATGCTCATCAGACGGCCCTCATCTTGGTGTTTTGCTTGCGGTCGTTCTGCCATGCGGTGACGGCGCGCTCCGCCGCCTCCATCAGCGAATTGGCGCGGATGATCGGCAGACCGGATTTGGCGAGGATCTTCTGCCCCTCTTCCACATTGGTCCCGGCCAACCGGACGATCACCGGCACATCCACCGGGTTCGCCTTCAGCGCCTGCACGACGCCCTCGGCCACCCAGTCGCAGCGGTTGATACCGGCGAAGATGTTGACAAGGATGGCCTGCACGTTTTCGTCCGACATCACCAGACGGAAGGCTTTCGCCACCCGTTCCGGCGTCGCCCCGCCACCGATGTCGAGGAAGTTCGCAGGCTCCCCCCCGGCAAGCTTGATCGTGTCCATCGTCGCCATGGCAAGACCGGCGCCATTGACGATGCAGCCGATATTCCCGGTCAGCCCGATATAGGCCAGCCCACGATCCGCCGCGCGTGCCTCGCGCGGGTCTTCCTGGCTTTTGTCACGCAACTCGGCCACATGCGGGTGGCGGAACAGCGCGTTGCCGTCGAAGGCCATCTTCGCGTCCAGCGCAAGGATGCGGCTGTCCGACGTCACGACCAGCGGGTTGATCTCAACCATCGTCGCGTCAAGCTCGCGGAAGGCGCGGTAGCAGCCCTGGAGCGTCCGCACCATCTGCTGCGTGAGCGACGAAGGGATGCCAAGCGCAAAGGAAATCTCCCGCGCCTGAAACTCCTGCAAGCCGACCGCCGGTTCGACGGTGGAGCGCACGATGCTGTCGGGACGCTGGGCGGAGATTTCCTCGATCTCCATCCCGCCTTCGGACGACGCCACGATCATCACCCGCTGCGACTGACGGTCGAGAACGAAGCCAAGGTAGATCTCGCGGTCGAACTCCACCGCCGCCTCGACATAGACGCGGTAGATGCCCTTGCCCTCAGGCCCGGTCTGATGGGTGACGAGCTTCTGGCCGAACATCTCGTTCGTTGCGTCCTGAATCTCATGCTCCGAATTGCAAAGCTTCACGCCACCGGCCTTGCCACGTCCGCCTGCGTGGACCTGCGCCTTGACGATCCAGCGGTCCCCGCCCAGTTCACGGGCGCGGTAGGCCGCCTGTTCGGGGCTGTAGGCCAGCCCCCCCTGGGGAACCGTCACGCCGAACTTGGCGAGGATCTCCTTGGCCTGATATTCGTGTATGTCCATGTTTTCCTCCCTGACGACCGTTCACTCGGCGGCCATCGGCTCCCTGTAGTGGCGTTCAAGGCCTTGCGTGACCTCATCAAGGTCAAGCCCTGCCCCCATCTCGTTCAGTGCCGCCGCAAAGCGGGTGACGATCTCGGTGATCGCGGCTTGCGACAGCTGGTTCAGGATGCCGACGCGGACCTGAACCGGCTCCGACAGGGTCGGCCAGATGCCAAAGCCCCTGGCGCGGCAGGCCTGCACCAGCTCTTTCTCGCGCCCGGCCAGCGCGGGCGGCAGGTTCAGGACCACAAGGCTGGTCATGTTCGACGTGACCTCGCACCCCATCGCCGTCACCGCATCGCGGAGCGCGCGTTCGTGGTGGGCGTAGTCGCGGGCCTTTTCCGCCCGTCCGTGTTGCAGCAGGATGCGCAGCGCCTCATGGAAGGCCGCGACGGCATAGCCGGAATGGGTGCGGTGATAGCTTCCGGCGGCGACGTCCTGACCATCGACGATGCCCCAGTGCCGCGCCTCAAGGATCGGGTGATGCACATAGGTGTGGCAGCCATTGGCGCGCACCTCGTCGATGTAACGGTCGGTGAAGCTGACCGGCGCATAGGTCAGCGGCAGGCACAACACCCCCTTCTGCGGGCAAGAGGCCCAGCCCGCGACGCCGGGATAGTTGTCGATCGAAAAGTCCTCGATCCCCAGCGAGGACACCGCATCGACCAGTCCAAGAACCCCGTGCCGCGCACAGGCGGCGGAAAAGCCTTGCAGGTCGTTGATGCGGCCCGACCCGGTTTCCCAATGCGCCATGAAGGCCCATTTCGGCTTCGCCTCGGCCAGCGCGCGGTCGATCACTTCGGCGCTTACCGACTGGCCATGCGGCACGGTGACGATGGTAACATTCGCCGGGCGCGGGTCCATCGGGTTGGCGCGCAGATCCTCACGGCTGGCGGCCTTCATGCGGATGGTCAGCCCGTCGATGCCGCTGAAGGTGCCGTTGACAAAGGCGACGACCGTGTCGCCCGGCAGGATCGCGCTGAAGAGGCAATCAAGCCCGCTGAACCCGGTCCCGCCGACGCCGTAGGTATAGGTGTTCTGCGTCCCCCAGACGGCGCGCAGCATCTCCTTGCACTCGATCATCCCGCGCAGGACATCGGCCTGCATGTGATCGGCCAGACCGGCATTGGCAAACGATGCCAGCACGCGGGCATCGGTGTTGCCGGGTCCGGGACCGGCGGCAAGCGTCTCGGGGATTTCGAGCGGGGGAAATGGTGCGACATTCGTCATGGGGCGGCCTCCCTGCCGGTTTTCTGTCCCCTCCGGTCTGGCCCCGGATCGCGCCAGGGAATTACCGGGGGTAATCATTGCTGCCCTTGATGAAATTCCGACTCGACTTGCTTCACAACCTCCCTATATCCTGCTTTCGGGCATCTAATTTGGCGGGGAATTTCCTACCCATTATGGTTGATATGCCGTCGTATACCGAAGAACCCCCTACCCATTCGGGTAGGTTTTGAGGGAAAAGATGAACGGAAAGCCACAGGAAAGACGGGTGACGGTGATGTTAGCGGACAGCAATCCGCTGGTTCTGACCGCCATGTCCGACATTCTGGACCGCGATCCGCGATTCTCTCTCGTCGCGACCTCCGCGACGGCCGAGGGGTTCCTTGGCGCGGTCATGCGCATGCCGGTGCAGGTCGGCATCATCGACTGGAACCTGCCCGCGCTTGGCGGCGCCAAGCTGATCGAGGTTCTGCGCGAACAGCCCGATGCGCCCCGCCTCGTCGTTTATGGCGATGAGGCGGGAGAAACGCCGCGCAAGGCGATGGGCGCCGGGGCGGCCGGTTTCGCCTCCCGCTCCGGGCCGGTCGATACGCTTCTTGAAACCTGCCTCGCGGTCGCCCAGGGGCAGATGGTCTTTCCCTTCCTCGATGTGCGCAAGCTGCAACAGGACCCGATCGAACAACTCTCCCGCCGTGAACGCGCGCTGCTGGAGGCGCTGTCGACCGGCATGACCAACCGCGAACTGGCGAAGGAGTTCAAGATCAGCGCGAACACCGTGAAGTTCCATTTGTCGAACCTGTTCGAAAAACTGTCGGTGAAGAACCGCACGCAGGCCATCGCCTTCTATTATGCCAATCGTGCAGCGAAGGGCGGGCAATAGGAGATGCCGGGGGCGCCGCCTCGCCGCCAATAATCAGGTGAAAACTTTATTCTTGACTGGAAACATCTTCTTGATGGATGCCTAGGCCGACCCGGACCCCTCAAGCCAACAGGAGCGCAGACATGTCCTTTCACGTCATCCAGCAGGCCCCGGCCCGCCTCAACCGCAGCGAACTGGCCGTCCCCGGCAGCGCGCCGCAAATGTTTGAAAAAGCGGCACAGTCCGACGTCGATGTGATCTTCCTCGATCTTGAGGACGCGGTCGCGCCGGACGACAAGGCGCAGGCGCGCAAGAACATCATCAAGGCCCTGAACGAGATCGACTGGGGCCGCAAGACGATGTCGGTCCGAATCAACGGGCTCGACACGCATTACATGTATCGCGACGTGGTGGACGTGGTCGAACAGGCCGGCGAACGGCTCGACCTTATCATGATCCCCAAGGTCGGGACCGCCTCCGATGTCTACGCGGTCGATATGCTGGTGACCCAGATCGAGGACGCCAAGGGCTATACCAAGCGGATCGGGTTCGAACACATCATCGAAACCGCGCTTGGAATGCAGAACGTGTCCGAAATCGCCGCCGCCTCGAAGCGTAATGAAAGCCTGCATTTCGGCGTGGCCGACTATGCCGCCTCCACCCGCGCACGCACGACGATCATCGGCGGCGTGAACCCCGACTATTCCGTCCTGACCGACACGCTGGAAGACGGCAGCCGCGCGGTTCACTGGGGTGACATGTGGCACTATGCGCTGGCCCGCATGGTCGTCGCAGCGCGCGCCAACGGGTTGCGCCCGGTGGACGGGCCGTTTGGCGATTTCTCCGACCCAGACGGCTATCGCGCCGCCGCGAAACGGGCCGCCGTTCTGGGCTGCGAGGGCAAATGGGCCATCCACCCCAGCCAGATCGCGCTGGCCAATGAGGTGATGAGCCCCTCCGAGGCCGAAGTCACCCGCGCCAGGCGCATCCTTGAGGCGATGGAACAGGCCGCGGCCGAGGGCAAGGGTGCCGTCTCTCTCGATGGCCGCCTGATCGACTATGCCTCCATCCGCCAGGCCGAGGTGCTGGTGGAAAAGGCCAGGCAGATCGCGGGGGCCTGATCCGGTGACACCGTTGCGCGACAAGGCAAGGAAGCTCTTCGCGGTCGCCTGCCTTGCCGCCGACCCGGCCGCGGCGCTGGCGAGCGCGATCAGGGACACCCCCCTGCCGGTCCCGGACAGGGGCGGTGTCACCCGCGTGGTCGCGATAGGCAAGGCGGCGCTGCCGATGGCGGCGCTGCTGGTCGAACGTCTGAAAGGCCGCGCCTTCAGCATGATCGTGGTGACAAACTACGAAAACGCCCGCGACCTGCCGGGCGCGACGGTCATCGCCTCGGGCCACCCGGTGCCGGACGAAAACGGCGCGCGGGCGGCACGGGCGGTCGAGGCGCTGCTGACGCCCGCCAAGGCCGAGGATCGCGTGATCGCCCTGATCTCCGGCGGCGGTTCGGCGCTGTTGCCCGCGCCGGTCGCGGGGCTGACGCTGGATGACAAGGCCGAGGTCAATCGCCTGCTGCTGGCCAACGGCTTCGGGATCACCGAGGTCAACCTGATCCGCCAGCAACTTTCACGCCTGAAGGGCGGCGGCCTTCTGCGCGTCGCGGCACCCGCCCCGGTCACGGCCTATATCCTGTCGGACGTGATCGGCGACGACCTGCGCGTCATCGCCTCTGGCCCCACGGTCGCGCCGATCGGGACGCGCGAGGAGGCCCGCGAATTGCTCCGCGCGCGCGGGCTTTGGGACGCGCTTCCCCAGCCGGCGCGGGCGATTCTGGACGACGAGGTCACACCGGCGCCGCTGCCCCCCGCGCGAAACACCCTGATCGGCTCCAACCGCAAAAGCCTTGAGGCCATGGTCGCCGCCGCCGGAGCGGACGCCACCATCGCCGACGACAACCTGACCGGCGATGTCGCAGAGGCCGCCGCAAGGATCATCGCGGCCGCGCGGCAAGCGCCGAAGGACCGTCCCGCCTGCCTGATCTTCGGCGGTGAAACAACGGTGACGCTGCGTGGCAAGGGCCTTGGCGGGCGCAATCAGGAACTGGCGCTGCGGGTGGCGATGGACATGCCCGCGCTGGACCGCGACTGGGTCTTCCTGTCGGGCGGCACCGATGGCCGCGACGGGCCGACCGAGGCCGCGGGCGGGATTGTGGACGCCGGAACCTGCGACCGTATCCGCAGGGCGGGCGGCGACCCGCAGGCGCTTCTGGACGAAAACGACAGCAACCGCGCGCTGTCGCTTGCGGGCGACCTTCTGGTCACGGGGGCGACCGGGACAAACGTCGCCGATGTGCAGATCCTTCTTCTGGGCTGAGGTCACACGCCCCTAAAGAAACAGGAAATCGGTCGGGGAGAGGGTGAAGTCGAGCGGCCCGAAGACCTCGATCACATGCCCGGCAAAGGATACCTCATATCCCCCTGCAATGGGCGCGATCCCAAGCGCGGCAAACCCGTTGCTGTCCCCCGGCGCCGCGACATGACGCATCGCGATCACGTCGGTGCCGGGTTCGAAATCCTCGATCACGTCCACCTCACCGGGGCGGAAGCTGTCGAACAGGAACACATCTGCCCCCGCCCCGCCATTGAGGGCATCGTCCCCGACGCCGCCCGACAGGGTATCGTTGCCGTCGCCGCCGGAAAGGGCATCGGCGCCCGCCAGACCCAGAAGGCTGTCATCCCCCGCCCCGCCGAACATCATGTCGTCGCCGCCGCCGCCGAGCATTCGGTCATTATCCGCGCCGCCATCGAGCATGTCGTTCCCCGCGCCACCGGCGATAATGTCATCGCCGCCCTCGCCAAAGATCACATCGTCACCGTCGCTTCCCGACAAAAGGTCATTGCCCGGACCGCCATAGATCGTGTCATCCCCGGCCGCGCCGCTGGCCGTGTCGTCGCCGGTATCAAGCTCGATCCGGTCATTGTCCGCACCACCGTTCGCAACGTCATTGTCCCGCCCGGCCCGGATCACATCGTCCCCGTCCCCACCGACCAGCGTATCGTTCCCGTCGCCACCGGTCAGAAGGTTGGCGAACGCATCGCCGGTCAGCGCATCGGCAAAGGCGCTGCCGGTGACATTTTCGACCGATGCAAAGCTATGCCCCGCCGCGCTGCCCCAGTTGAGGTCGGGCTGGTCAAGGTAGATGCCCGCCGCCCCCAGCCCCGTATAGCTGACAAGGTCCACCCCGGTGCCACCGTCGAAATGATCCGCCCCGGCGCTGGCGAGGAAGGTGTCGTTCCCGTCCATCCCGTTGTAGAAATCGCTGCCTGCGGTACCGGCGAGAGTATCGGCCAGCAGGGTTCCCTGAACCAAGAGCGGGCTGGCAGGCGTCTGGCCCGGCAAATCGGGCATCACCCCTGTCGCCCCCGGAATGATCGGAAAGCGCGTCAGCGACAATAGACTGCTTGCCGCGAAATCCGCCTGTGTCAGCGAATTGCCACTGGCCGTCAGGACGGTCAGAAGCTCTACCCCGTACTGGATCACGATCCCGCCCGCGATCGGCGTGAACTGCAATTGCTGAAGGTTGCGCAAGAAGGGCAACAGCGTCAGGTCGATCCGGTCCTTGCCCGGCTCGAAATCCAGGATCGTGTCGGCGCGACCATCCTCGGTCAGGACAAAGATGTCGGCGCCGGCGCCGCCGCGCAGCGCATCGTTGCCCGCGCCGTCCCGCAAGATGTCGGCCCCGCCGCCACCCGACAGCAGGCCGTCGCCGCCGGTCAGGACCAGCAGATCGTCGCCGGACCCGCCGGGCAGGACAGAGCCGGGCTGCGCAAGGGTCTGGCCCAGCGCCGCGATGTCGATCCGGTAAAGCGTCAGCCCGGCCTCAAGCCCCGAGGAGACGAAGATCTGAATCTCTGTCCCGACCACGGTCATGGTGATGTCCGAAGGCGCCGCAAGCGTCGTGGCGGTGCTGTCGGCAAGCGTTTGCAGGTGCAAAAGCTGGCCGCCGGGCAGCAGCGTGAAAAGTGACAGCCCGTCATCGTGCCCCCCGGCGACGATGAAGGCGCGGCCATTGACGCTCAGCGTGGCAAGCGCGGTGACCGAGGAAAACCGGGTCAACAGATCGTCTACAACGTGATCGGTGGCCACCATGCTGCCATCGGCCGCGACGCGCAGCACCGTCAGGGCCGAATTTGTGGCCGAGCCGACAAGGACATAGTCCTGCCCCGCCGTCGAAACGGTGCGCAGCTCGGTCACCGCCTGAAGCGGCACCACCTCCCCCACACCAATCGAATCGCGATGCGCGATCTGCCCGCCTGCCAGAACCTCATAGGAGGAGACGCCGCTTTCGCTGGCCGATCCGGTCAGGATGAAGCTGTGCCCGCCGACCGTAACGCGGGCCAGCGCGGTGATCCCGGCGGCATAGCTGCCACCATCATCCTGAACGCTGCCTTGCAAGGTCAGCGCGCCCCCCGCACCGACGGAAAAGATCGAAAAGCCGCTGCCTACGCTTTCAGCGGCGATAAGGTAGCTTTGCCCGCCGACACTGGCCCCCAGAAGCTCAACCCGCTCATCGTAATCGGCGTTCAGGTGAAGATAGGCGCTTTGCGCGTCCGTCGTCGCGGGATCAAGCGCGGCGGTCACGACCCCGGTCAGAACGCTGCCGTAGAAATCCCCGGCAATCAGGCTGGTGCGGTTCAGCGTGTGGCTGACCTGCCCCAGCATGGCCCCGATACCGCCCGCGGTGACGGCAAAGCGGGTGGTGATGCCGGTGGCGAAATCGACCAGATGCAGTTCACGCGCAGCACCGGAGCCGACGAAGATCATCTCGGCCGCTACGGCGGGTCCTGTCAGCGCCCCGCCCAGATATGTACCCCCGAAGGAGAGAGAGACCATGCCGCGCCCCCGACCGCGCCTTCCCCGGCACGGATGTCGGTAACGATGATGGGGGCCAATCCTTCAGACAGGATTAACGGGGGTCTGGCGCCCCACGCGGGGCATTCATCAGCGCTTGATGATGCGCGATGGCGTCATCGACCTTGTCGTAGAAGGTCAGCCGCCCGTTTTCCAGCACCGCCCCATGCTGGCAGAGGCGCTGGATCATCCCCAGCGAATGCGACACGACGATGGCCCCGGAACTCGCCAGCCGGTCCTGCATCAGCACCTCGCTCTTCTGACGAAAGGCCGCGTCCCCGACCGATGTGATCTCATCCACCAGATAGGTATCGAAACGGATGCCCATCGAGACGGCAAAGGCCAGACGCGCGCGCATGCCCGAAGAATAGGTACCCACACGTTCGCGAAACTGCCGGCCGAGGCCGGAAATTTCCTCGACCACCGCGCCCAGATCGTCGGAATCGACGCCGTAGACGCGGGCGATGAAACGGGTGTTCTGAAGCCCCGTCAGGTCGCGGTGGAAACTGCCCGCAAACCCGACCGGCCATGAGATCGAGCCGCTCGACACCACCTGCCCGGCATCGGGGCGCATGGTCCCCGCGATCATCTTCAAAAGGCTCGACTTGCCCGCACCGTTGCGGCCCAGAAGCCCGACCGAGGCGCCGGTCGGAAAGGTCGCGTTGATCCGGTCGGCAATGACGTTTTCGCCATGCGCCAGCCGGAACGATTTGGTCAGGTCGATGAGGCGGATCATCTCAGCGGCGGTCGCGGACCGAATAGAAGACCAGAACGCCGATACCCCATGTCAGCACCAGAAACCCGCCGATCAGGGTCAGCAACATCGCCCGCTGCGGATATTCGGCCGTTTCCGCAAGGGTCGGCGCGATATAGGGCGCCAGGTAGCGGGTCTGCTTCTGCGCCTGCGCCAAGGCCACGTCATAGGCGGCAAGGCTGGTGACATAGCTTTTCTCGGCAAACTCCAGATCCACACGAAGGGATTCGAATTCGTCGATCAGCTTGGAATAGGCGACGCCATCCTCGTTTCCGGGGTTCGACACCTTGTCCCGCTCCGACCTGATCCGTTCCTCGATCACCTCGATGCGCTGGCGCGTCTGGACGATCCGGGGGTCCTGCGCGCCGGTATTGGCCTGAAGCAGGTCAAGGTCGATCAGTGCCGTGGCAAGTTCCGTCTGAAGCTGATTCAGAAGGCCCATCCGTCCGGCAAGGTCGGCGGAGGGATCGACGATCTGGGTCCGGTTGCGGAACGCGGTAAGTGCCTGCCGCGCCACCTTCAACCGCTCGACCGCATGGTCAAGCTCATCGCGGGCATAGCGGATCGTATCCTCACGCGCGACGTCGGTCAGGCCGTTCACAACGCGGGTGCTTTCATCAAGGATGGTCTGCGCGATCCTTTGCGCATCCGCCGGGGCGAAGGCCTTGACCTGCACCTCGATCAGCCCGTCGGCAGTGTCGTAAAAGACCTTCACCATCCGGTTCCAATAGGCTTCCATGTCCTCGACGCTGGCATCGGCAGACAGGCCAAAGACCGGATCGCCGGGGCGGACATAGACGGATTTCAGCCCGACCGTCGTATCGACGACCTTCATCATCTCCCGCCCGCCGATATACTTGTTCAGGAAGTTGGCGTCGGAGGAGGAGGACCCGCTGATCTCGGTAATGCCGCCCAGAAGCTCGATCGCCGACCCGCTCTCTTCCTTGCGGATGGAAAACCCGACGCGCGAGGCGTATTGATCGGCCGCGATCGCATAAAGATAGGCGGCCGAGGCCAGAAGCGGCAGCACGACCCAAAGCGCGAAGAACAGCACCATCGCGCGATGGCGGCCACGGGCGCGGGCCGGGGCCGCGTAGCGCTGCGTGGGTGGGACGGTGGCGCTTTGGTCTTTCAATGGCGTCTCCTTGGACTATGATGCCGCCGCCTGCCCTGACGGATGAAGCGGCCGTTTCCTGGTCCAATAACCTGCCCGAGTGAATGACAGAACATCTTCCGCTTGTACAGCAACGCCGCAGCTTCCGCACCGCCCGCGCCATCGCGGCGCTTCTGCTGCGCGAGATGACGGCGGCCTACGGGCGCTCCGGCCTCGGCTACATCTGGGCGGTGGCTGAGCCGGTCGCGGGGCTTCTGCTCTTGTCTGTCATCTTCTCGCTTGTCTTCCGGTCGCCGCCCATCGGGACCAGCTTTCCGCTGTTCTACGCCTCGGGCCTTTTGCCCTTCATGGCCTATCTCGACATCAGCCAGAAGGTGTCCACCGCGCTGCGCTTTTCCAAGCCGCTACTGTTCTATCCCGGCGTCACCTTCATCGACGCCATCGCCGCCCGCGCCCTGCTAAGCGCCGTCACGCAGGCCATGGTGCTGGCCGTGGTCCTGAGCGGGATCATCCTGATCTTCGGGCTGGATGTGATCCTGAACATCCCCGCCATCTGCCTGGGGCTGGCGATGGCGCTTGCGCTGGGGATCGGCATCGGGACGCTGAACTGCTTTCTGACCGCACGCTTCCCGGTTTGGGAAAGGGTCTGGGCGATCCTGAACCGCCCGCTTCTCATCATTTCCTGCGTGATTTTCGTCTATGACCGGGTGCCGGAGGGCTGGCGCGAGGTGCTGTGGTTCAACCCGCTCGTCCATGTCGTCGGGCAGATGCGGATGGGCATCTACCCGACCTATGCGGGTGACTACGTCTCCCCCCTCTTCGTCTTCGGGGTCGCGCTGACATGCTTCGCGGCGGGGTTGGCGCTTCTGGCGCGCTACCGCAGCGACATCATCAACGATTGAGCGGTCAGCCCGCCTCGGCCATCAGCGCGCGCAGGTCGAGCGGGCTGTTGACCATCGCAAGGTTTCCGTCCGCGTCACGCGGCCATTCGCTTTCCTGACGGTCGCGGTAAAGCTCCACCCCGTTGCCATCCGGGTCGGTCAGGTAAAGCGCCTCGCTCACGCCATGATCGGCCGCGCCGTCCAGCGGATAGCCGGCATCGACAATGCGCTTCAGGACCGTGCCAAGCGTCGCGCGGTCGGGATAAAGGATCGCGGTATGATAAAGGCCGGTGGTCCCCGGCGCGGGCGGCCTGCCGCCCTTGCTGTCCCAGGTGTTGAGGCCGATGTGATGATGATACCCCCCGGCGGACAGGAAAACGGCACCGCTGCCATAGCGCTGCGTGATCTCAAAGCCGAGGATGCCGGAATAGAAGGCAAGCGAACGGTCCAGGTCGGCCACCTTGAGGTGGACATGGCCGATCCGGGTGGCGGGCGGGGCGACATAGGTCATGGTCTCTCTCTCGATAGGGGAGAGACAGATATATCGCCGAAGCGGGGCTGCGCATATTCTTAGAACTCGCAGAGCTTCTGTGCGGGAATGCAAAGCCCCGCGGGCCGCGGCGGTTCCCTACCCGATCACCCGCGCGAACGGATCATGCCGACGATGTCATAGGTCCTGTTCAGGATCGGCTCGGCGATGGCATTCGCGCGCTCCGCCCCGTCGCCAAGGATGCGGTCGATCTCTGCCGGGTCCGCCATCAGGCGCTTCATCTCGTCGGCGATGGGCGCAAGCTTGGCGACCGCCAGATCGGCCAGCGCGGGCTTGAAGGCGCCAAAACCCTGACCTGCGAAGTCGGCCACCACCTTCTCGGCGCTGGTGTCGGCGAGGGCCGCGTAGATGTTCACAAGGTTGCGCGCCTCGGGTCGGTCCTTCAGCCCGGCGACGGTCTCCGGCAAAGGCTCGGCATCCGTGCGCGCCTTGCGGAACTTCTGCGCGATGGTGTCGGCATCGTCGGTCAGGTTGATCCGGCTCGCGTCCGAGGGGTCGGATTTCGACATCTTCTTCGATCCGTCACGCAAGCTCATGACGCGGGTCGCGGCACCTTCGATCACCGGCTCGGTCACCGGGAAGAAATCGACCTTGTAGTCATGGTTGAACTTGATCGCGATGTCGCGGGTCAGCTCAAGATGCTGCTTCTGATCCTCGCCCACCGGGACATGCGTCGCGTGGTAAAGCAGGATGTCCGCCGCCATCAGCGACGGATAGGCAAAAAGACCAAGCGACGCCTTTTCGGCGTCCTTCCCGGCGGTCTTGTCCTTCCACTGGGTCATGCGGCCCATCCAGCCCATGCGCGCGACGCAGTTGAAGATCCAGGCAAGCTGGGCATGGCCCGGCACCTGGCTTTGGTTGAAGAGGATGGAGCGCTTGGGGTCGATCCCCGCCGCGATAAAGCCCGCCGCCGCCTCGCGCGTCTGGTTGCGCAGCCTCTCGGGGTCCTGCCAGACGGTGATCGCGTGCAGGTCGACAAGGCAATAGATCGTCTCGATCCCCTCATCCTGCTTCTCGACGAACCGCTTCAGCGCGCCAAGATAGTTGCCAAGCGTCAAGCCCCCCGAAGGCTGGATGCCCGAGAAGATGCGCGGGGTGAACTTCGCGTTGGGCGCGTCGGTCATGATCTTACCCATCTGGAATTTTCCGTCCCGCTCGCGTATCGCAGGGGGCAGGTCCCGTCAACAAGGAGGCCCCATGCGCGAGGGCTATGATGCGCCGCCCCTGAACCCGATACCGGGGGTGGTCTGGCTGATCCTTCTGCCCATCGTCGCGATGGAGCTTGTCGTCAGCGCCGGAACCCTTGGCATTGCCGGTGGCGCGACCGGCGTCGGCTGGCGGCAAGAGGCGTTGCAGCGCTTTGCCCTGTCACCAGAGATGCTGGACCAGATGATCGGCACCGGGCGCTGGACCTGGGACTACCTGATGCGCTTCATCAGCTACGGCTTCGTCCATGGCAGCTTCACCCATGCACTTCTGGCCGCGGTCTTCATCCTCGCCATGGGCAAGTTCGTGGCAGAGATCTTTTCGCCCTGGTCGGTCCTTGCCGTGTTTTTTATCCCGCTGGCCCTTGGCGGTGTCGCCTATTCGCTGATCCCCGGCGTGAAGATGGCGCTGTTCGGCGCCTATCCCGGTGCCTATGGGTTGATCGGGGCCTTCACCTTCATCATCTGGGCACGGCTCGGGGCCGAGAACGCGAACCGGGCGCGGGCTTTCACTCTGATTGCCTTCCTTCTGGGTATTCAGCTGATTTTCGGTGTCATCTTCGGCGGGTCGCCGGACTGGGTCGCCGATCTGGTGGGCTTCGCGGCGGGCTTCGGCCTGTCGTTCCTTGTCGGCCCCGGCGGGCCTGCGCATCTTCTGCGCGCGATCCGTCAGCGCTGACGCGACAGGCCGGACCGGAAGTCCGACAGCCGGAAGGCGCCCAGCGCATAGGCCGCGGCGCCGTAAACCGCCATCCCGCTGACCACCAGAAGCGCCAGCGCCCAATAGCGGTGGCCATGGGCCGACAGCGCGTCCGACAGGCCCCATTCCGCCCCCCAAAGGAACAGACCCAGGATCAGGCTTGCCCCCGCCACGCGCGGCAGGCGCGCGCGCAGCCGGTCGTCGGCGCGCGCCGCCTCCCCCATGCCGCGCGTCCCGCGCCAAAGCTGGACGGTCATCACCCAGCCCGCCAGCGTCGTTCCCAGCGCGGCGGCGATAAAACCCAGGACAGGCGCCAGCCCGATGGCCAGCCCCGCATTCACGAACATCGACCAGACGGCAAAACGGAACGGTGTCCGCGTATCCTCGCGCGCGAAGTAAAGCGGCTGAAGCACCTTTTGCAGCACGAAGGCCGGAAGGCCGGCACCATAGACCGCCAGCGCCAGCGCCGTCGGGACGGTATCCGCGCGGGTGAACGCGCCGCGTTCGTAAAGGACCCCGATCAGCGGAACCGCGATGACCATCAGCGCCACGGCGGCGGGCAAGGTCAGGAACAGCGCGAATTCGGTCGCGCGGGACAGGGCATAGCGGCTGCCCGGCACATCCCCGGCCTTCAACCGACGGGAAATGTCGGGCAACAGGACGATCCCGATGGCAATGCCCACCACACCCAGCGGCAGTTGATAAAGCCGGTCGGCATAGGAAAGCCACGCAATCGCGCCGTCAAAGAAACTGCCGACCTGACGCCCGACAAGCAGGTTGATCTGCACCACCCCACCGGCAAGGACCGCAGGCCCGGCGATCACCAGAAGCCGTTTCAGATCGGGCGTCATCCGGGGCCGCCGCAGGCGCAAGGGGAAGCCCATCCGCGCCGCCGCGACCCAGACCAGCGCCAGTTGCGCAAGGCCCGTCACCGGCGTCGCCCAGGCCAGCGTCAGCCCCATGTCCCAGCCCAGATGCCGCGCGGCGACCATCGCGCCGATGAAGATCACGTTCAGCAGCACCGGCGCCCCCGCCGCCGCCACGAACCGCCCCCCCGCGTTCAGTAGGCCCGACAGAAGCGCTGTCAGCGAGATGAAGAGGATATAGGGAAAGCAGATCCGGCCATAGAGGACCGCCAGCGGCAACCTCTCATCCCCCGCGAAACCGCCCGCCATCGCCAGTACCAGCCAGGGCATCGCCACCATCGCGACAAGCGACACGATGAGGACCACGAAGGCGAGGCCGGAAAACGCATCCTCGGCAAAGCCCCGCGCATCCTCCTCCGCCTCAAGCTTCTTCGAAAAAAGCGGCACGAAGGCGGTGTTGAACGCACCCTCGGCGAAAAAGCGGCGGAACATGTTGGGCAGGGAAAAGGCGACCAGAAACGCCTCGGCCATCGGCCCGGTGCCAAGATAGGCGGCGATCAGAACGTCGCGGGCAAAGCCCACCACGCGGCTAAGCAGCGTCCAGGCGCCCACCGTCAGGAAGCCGCGGATCAGTCGGATCGGTTTCATCAGCCCTTCGCCCGCTCGGCGCCTTCCGCGATGGCCTGGCGCAGCTTGCGCTCAAGGCTTTCCTGTTTCGACCGGGCGTGCAGCTTCAGCCCGAACATGTCCTTGACGTAGAAGCTGTCGACGACCTGCGCGCCATAGGTCGCGATCACGGCCGAGGCGATGTAGATATTGTTGTTCGCCAGCGTCCGCGTCAGGTCGAACAAAAGGCCCGGCCGGTCGCGGGCATCGACCTCGATGATCGTGTAAATCTCCGACCCTTCGTTGTCGATCGTGATATGGGTCGGGAACTGAAACTCCCGCTCGCGCTTCTTCAGCTTGTCGCGGTCCTTCAACGCCTCGCGCGGCACCACCTCCCCCTTCAGGGTCTTCTGGATGGTGGAGCGCAGCCGGGGCAGTCGGTCGGCCTCATAAGGATGCCCCTCGCTGTCCTGAATCCAGAACACCGCCGTGGCATATCCGTCCTTCGACGTATACGTCCGCGCATCGACGACATTGGCCCCGACCAGCGCCAAGGCCCCCGCGAGGCGGGAGAAGATGCCGGGATGATCGCTGAGCGCGAAGCAGGCGCGCGTCGCGTCGTGATCGGGATCGGGTTTCAGGTCGATGCGGATTTCGTCATCCGGGATGTCCCGAAGAAGGGTCGCAAAGACCTTGTGTGTCTCGGTCGAAAGGCTTTGCCAGTAGGGGCCGTAATGGCGGGCCGTCTCGCGCCGCAATTCCTTGGCGTCCCAACCCTCAAGCCGTTCGCGCAGCGCCCGCTTGGCGTCATTCTCCCGCTTGTTGGAGTTGATCGTCTCCAACCCGGCCTCAAGCGCGTTCGCGGTATCGGCATGAAGGCGGCGCAGAAGCATGGCCTTCCAGTTGTTCCAGGTGTTCGGACCGACGCCGCGAATGTCGCAGACCGTCAGCACCGTCAGCAGGTCAAGCCGCTTGCGCGTCTTCACGATCTTGGCGAAATCTCGCACCGTGCGCGGGTCCGAAATGTCGCGCTTTTGCGCCATGTCGGACATCGTCAGGTGATAGCGGATCAGCCATTCGACGGTTTCGCTTTCCTCCGCCGTCAGGCCAAGGCGCGGGGCAACCTTCCGCGCGATCTGCGCGCCAAGGATCGAATGATCCTCGGGTCGCCCCTTGCCGATGTCGTGCAGAAGAAGCGCCACATACAACACCCGCCGGTTCACCCCCTCGTCGAGGATCTTCGACGACAGCGGCAATTCCTCGATCAGCTCATGCCGCTCGATCTGCGCAAGGGTGGAGATCACCTGGATCGTGTGTTCGTCGACCGTATAGTGATGATAGTAGTTGAACTGCATCATCGCCACGATCGGCTCGAACTCCGGGATGAAGGCCGACAGCACGCCAAGCTCATTCATCCGCCGAAGCGCGCGTTCCGGGTTGCCGTGCTTCAGCATCAGGTCAAGGAAGATGCGCGTCGCCTCGCGATCCTCGCGCATCTCGTCGTCGATCAGGTCCAGATTGGCCGCGACCGCGCGCATCGCATCGGGGTGGATCAGGTAGCCGGTCCTCAGCGCCTCTTCGAAGATCCGAAGCAGGTTCAGCTTGTCTGCCAGGAACGCCTTTTCATCGGCGATGGTGATCCTTCCGTTCTGGATCACATAGCCCGCGCGCAGCTTCTTGCGGCGGCGCAAAAGGCCCGCAAGCCGCGCCTCGCGCTTGACATGGGACGCTTCCAGCGCGGTCAGGAAGACGCGCGTCAACTCACCCACGCGGGTGGCGTGGCGGAAATAGTCCTGCATGAAATGCTCGACCGCCCGCCGCCCGCCGGTGTCGCGATAGTCCATGCGGCTCGCGACCTCGACCTGAAGGTCGAAGGTCAGCTGATCCTGCGCCCGCCGCGCGATCATGTGCAGGTGGCAACGCACCGCCCAAAGGAAATCCTCGGCCGCGGCGAAGGTCTCATACTCCTCCTGCCGGAAAAGCCCGATACCCACCAGTTCCGCCGCACGCCGCACGCCGTGCAGGTATTTCCCGATCCAGTAAAGCGTTTGCAGATCGCGCAGCCCGCCCTTGCCCTCCTTCACGTTCGGCTCAAGCACATAGCGCTGGCCGCCCTGGCGCTTGTGCCGGTCAGAGCGCTCTGTCAGCTTCGCCTCGATGAAATCGGCGGCCGTGTTCTTGAACAGGTCGTTGCGCAGCCGGGTGCGCAGGTCCTGCGCCAGCGGTTCATGCCCCGCGATATAGCGCCGCTCCAGAAGCGCGGTGCGGATCGTGTAATCCTCACGCCCCAGGCGGACACAATCCTTCACCGTCCGGCTGGCATGGCCGACCTTCAACCGCATGTCCCAGAGGATATAAAGCATCGTCTCGATGACGCTTTCCGCCCAGGCGGTCATCTTCCACGGCGTCAGGAACAGAAGGTCCACGTCGGAATAAAGCGCCATCTCGGCCCGGCCATAGCCACCGACGGCAAGGACGGTGATCCTCTCCCCCTCGGTCGGGTTCGCGCGGGGCAGCAGAACCGTGGTGGTAACGGTAAAGGCCTGCCAGACGATCGCGTCGGTCAGCGCGGCATAGGCACGCACGGTCTGGCGCGCGGCGCGGGGATGGGTGGCGAAATCCTCGGCGATCAGCGCCAGCACATCGGTTCGCGCCTCGGTCAGGGCGCGGACGATGGCGGCGCGACGCTCGCGCGGTTCGTCGCACCCCTCAAGGGTTCCGGTCAGGTGCCGGGCAAACCCCTCGCGGTCGAAAAGAAGGTGGCGCGCGACAGACGCGGGCAGATCGCTGGCGGGAAAGGGCAGCGCCCCGCTTTCGGGCGCCGCCGCATCCGCCGTGCCGCGATCAGAAGCCTGCGCCGCCGAAGGCTTGCGGTGCCGGATCAATCACAACCACCTGTGAGTTCTGGATCTTTGCAATCGCAAGGCCCCTTTCGTTGGTCCCGTCGCCACGCAGGCGGAATATGCCGCTGACACCCGAAAAGCCAGAGCCTTGCGTCAGCGCGGCACCGCTCAGCGCGTTCGATTTGCCCTGCTTGACCAGCGCGCCGATGGCCGCGATCCCGTCATAGGCAAGCCCGACGACCGCCGCCGGAACCGGCGCGCTGCCATAGGTCGCGGTATAGCGGCTTTCGAACTGCTGCGTCCGGCCGGGGCTGGGCATCGCGAAGACCCCGCCCTGAAGCCCCGGCAGCGCGGCGGCCTGCGACGGCACGTCCCAGCGCGTCAGCCCGGCCAGTTGCACGACGTCAAGCGTCAGCCCCTGCTCGCGGATCAGCTGCGTCAGGATCGGCAGGGCGCCGTCCGTCGTCGCATCGACAATGACGGCATTGGCGCCATTGGCCTTCGCCGCAGAAACGATCTGCGGCGCGGCGCTGACGACGCCGTTCTGCGACATCGCGTAAGAAACGTTGCCAACCACGCTCGCCCCCGTCCCGGCGGCGGCGCGCGCCACGGCCGACTGCGCCTGCTGCCCCGCCGGGGTCTGCGCGGAAACGGTCAGGATGCGGCCCTTGCCGCTCCGGGCAAGGTAGCCGACGATCCGGTTCGCGGTGTTCTGGAAGGTGGAGCCGAGGATGAAGACATTGCCGCCCGCGATGTCGGGGTTGTTGGAGAAGCTGAGGACATTGACCCCGCTCGACGCGACGGCGACACCGGCGGCATTGGCCGATTGCGCGTAAAGCGGGCCGATGATGATCTTCGCGCCCTCGTTCACGGCCTTCGCCGCCGCCGAGGCCGCCTGCGCGGGCTGCCCGGCGGTGGAATAGACGCGCAGGTCGATCGTCACGCCGCTGAGGTCCGCCATGGCAAGGCGGGCCGCATTCTCAAGCGACTTGGCCATGTGTTCGTCGGTGGTGGAGCCGGACCCCGACGGCACCAGAAGCGCGACCGGAACCGGCTCGCTGGTGTTGATCGACGGTCCCCCGCCGCCCATGGCAAGCGGGTCGCAGGCGGCGAGGGCAAGCATGGCCACGGCGGCCGCAGCCCGGGTCATGAACTTGCGGCGGCGATGGAAAACGGTGAACATATTGACATCCTCTGGCGGGCTGGAGGCGGGACACTGACGCGAAAAGAGCCTATGCGCTCACGCATTCGAAGTAAACGCAAGAGCGGGGCGCATGGCGGAAATCGGATCAGGACAGCGGCTGCCGGGCGGGCTTTACTTCATCTCGACGCCCATCGGCGCGGCGCGCGACATCACGCTCAGGGCGCTTGACCTGCTGCGCGATGCCGAGGTGATCGCGGCCGAGGATACCCGCTCTCTCAGGCACCTGATGGACATCCACGGCGTGGCTCTCGGCGGCCGCCCGCTTCTGTCCTACCATGACCACAACGGCGAACAGATGCGCCCCCGCCTGCTGGATGCGCTGAAGGACGGGAAATCCGTCGTCTATGCGTCGGAGGCCGGCACCCCCCTTGTCGCCGATCCCGGCTATCAGTTGGGCGCGGCGGCGATCGCGGCGGGCCATCCGGTGACGGCGGCACCGGGGCCATCGGCGGCGCTGGCGGCGCTGACCGTTTCGGGGCTGCCGTCGGACCGGTTCCTCTTCGCGGGCTTCGCGCCAAACGGCTCAGGGCCGCGACGGCGCTGGCTTGCAGACCTGAAAGCCACGCCCGCGACCCTCATCCTCTACGAATCGCCCAAGCGTCTTAAGGCGCTGTTAACCGACATGGCGGAGGTAATGGGGGGGGGCCGGCGGGCCGTTGTCTGCCGGGAACTGACGAAGAAGTTCGAAGAGGTGCTGCGCGGCACGGTCGCGGATCTGGCGGCCGCCTTCGCCGACCGCGAGGCGCGCGGCGAGATCGTGGTCCTGATCGACCGTCCGGGGGCAACGGTGGTCACGCCCGCCGATATCGAGGCCGCGTTAAGGGAGGCGCTGACATGCCAGTCGGTCAAGGACGCAGCGGCGACAGTGGCGGCGGCAACCGGCGCGCCGCGGCGCGAGGTCTACCAGATGGCCCTGAAACTCGCCGCAAAAGACTGACCGGGCGCCTTGCCCAGCTTGGCGGCCTGGCGGCCGAAGACCGTGTCGCGGACTGCCTTGAGGGCCGGGGCCTCAGCATCCTCGCCCGCCGCTGGCGCGGCAAGGGTGGTGAGATCGACCTGATCTGCGCCGACGGCCCGGTGACGGTCTTTGTCGAGGTGAAATCGGCCCCCGATTTCGCCCGCGCCGCCGAAAGTCTCGGCCCCCGGCAAATGGCCCGCATCCGCGCCGCCGCGTCGGAATTCGCCGCCACCCTTCCCGCCGGGCAGGACAGCGACATGCGCTTTGACGTCGCCCTTGTCGACGGCATCGGGCGGATCGAGATCATCGTCAACGCGCTTGGCCCCTGATCGGCGCCCCCGGTCTGCGCCCCCGATCTGCGATTGCATCCGGCGCGGGCCTCGGTCATCTATCGGGTCGGACGGACAAGGCAAAGGCGGGCGGCATGACACTCAAGGTAGCGATCCAGATGGACCCGATCGGGCCGATCAACATCGACGCCGATTCCACCTTCCGCATCGCGCTTGAGGCGCAGGAACGCGGCCATACGCTCTTCTACTACACGCCGGACCGGCTTTTTTACCGCGAAGGGCGCGTGATGGCGCGCGGCTGGCCGCTTGAGGTCCGTCGCGAGAAGGGTAACCACTTCACGCTGGGGGCAGAGGAAGAGGTCGACCTGGCCGACTGGGACGTGGTCTGGCTGCGCCAGGACCCGCCCTTCGACATGGGCTATATCACCACGACCCATCTTCTGGACATGATCCACCCCAAGACGCTGGTGGTGAACGATCCGTTCTGGGTGCGGAACTACCCCGAGAAACTCTTGGTCCTCGCCTTCCCCGACCTGACGCCGCCGACCCTGATCGCCCGCGATCTGGCGACCATCCGCGAGTTCAAGCACCGCCACGGCGACATCATCCTGAAACCGCTCTACGGCAATGGCGGCGCCGGTGTCTTTCGCCTCGACCAGAATGACCGCAACCTCTCCTCGCTTCATGAGCTTTTCGCGGGCATCAACCGTGAGCCGCTGATCGCGCAGAAATTCGTCCCCGACGTCTCGAAAGGCGACAAGCGCATCATTCTGGTGGATGGAGAGCCGGTCGGCGCCATCAACCGCGTCCCGGCGGCGGGGGAAACGCGGTCGAACATGCATGTCGGCGGGCGGCCCGAAAAGATCGGCCTGACCGACCGCGACCTTGAAATCTGTGCCAAGATCGGCCCCACGCTGCGCGAGAAGGGGCAGATCTTCGTCGGGATCGACGTCATCGGCACCTGGCTGACCGAGATCAACGTGACCTCCCCCACCGGCATTCAGGAGCTTGAGCGTTTCGACGGCACCAACACCGCCGCCAGGCTCTGGGAGGTGATCGAGGCGAAACGGCGCCGGGCGTGAGCGGGGCCAACGAACAACCCGTCCTGATCGCGATGACGGTCTACAACGCCGCCGCCAACCTTGATGCGCAGCTTCGCAGCATCGCGGCGCAGGACCATCGGGACTGGACCCTGATCGTCAGCGATGACGGATCGCAGGACGGCAGCGCCGAGATCGCCCAGCGTTTCGCGCAGAAGGCGGGCGCGCGGCGCGTGATCGTCCGTCAGGGACCGCAGGAGGGGTTTGCCGAGAATTTCCTGTCGATCGTGCGGGATGGCTGGGAACCGGGGCTTTCCCTCGCCTTCAGCGACCACGACGACGTCTGGTTTCCCGACCGCCTGTCACGCGGGCTGCGCGCGCTTGCCGGGGTCGGTGCCGACACGCCCGCGCTGTATTGCAGCCGCACCATCATCACCGACGCGGCCCTGCGCCCCCTGCGCCTGTCCCCGCCGCGGCCCCGCGCGCCTTCCTTCCGCAATGCGCTGGCACAGAACATCGCCGCCGGGAACACCATCCTCGCCAACCCCGCCGCAGCCCGGCTGCTGCATCAGGCGGCCAGCCGAAGGCCAAAGATCGTCTCGCATGACTGGTGGGCCTATCAGATCGTGACCGGCGCAGGCGGCACGATCCTGCATGACGACGCGCCGACGCTTCTTTACCGCCAGCACACGGCCAACCAGCTCGGCGCGAATGACAGCGCCCGCGCAAGGATGCGGCGCATCGGCATGATCCTGAGCGGGGTCTATCGCCGCTGGAACGACGTCAACCTTGCCGCGCTGACCTCGGCCAGCGACCTGCTGACGGCCGAGAACCGCGATCTTGTCGAACGCTTCACCGCGATCCGTTCGGGGACACGCGGGCTGCGATGCATGACCGCCCTGCGCAAGCTTCGCCTCTATCGCCAGACACGCGCCAGCACGGCCGCGCTTTACGCGGCGGCGCTCTTCAACCGGCTTTGACGGCGGCCTTGCGCCGCGATGCAACAGCGGGCCAGGGCATTTCGTTCATGTTCGAACGACCCGCAGCCCCTCGTCCTGATCGGCATCGGGTCCGTTCTGGGCCGCGAAGGCGGGCAGCCAGCGCATCAGAAGCGCGACCGCCGCCCGGTCGTCGGCGCGGCCGACCGCCTCGCGCAGGTCGCGCAGAAGGCTCGCCATCTCGATCTCGGACAGGCCGGTGTCGCTGATTCGGGCGATCTTCGGGTGGTCCGTCGTCACCGCACCCTGAAGAACCATGCATTCCTCATGCTGCTTTTCACCCGGCCGCAGGCCGGTGGCGATGATGTCGATATCCCCGTCCGGCCGCGCCCCGTCGCGGACGGTAAAGCCGGAAAGCTCGACCATGCGGCGCGCCAGTGTCCCGATGGCGATCGGGTCGCCCATGTCGAGCGCGAAGATCTCCCCGCCCTGCGCGAAGGCGCCCGCCAGAAGGACCAGCGCCGAGGCCTCCTCTACCGTCATGAAGAACCGCGTCGCCGCCGGATCGGTCACCGTAACCGGCCCGCCGCGCAGGATCTGTTCCTGAAAGACCGGCAGGACAGAGCCGGAGGAGCCAAGCACATTGCCGAACCGGACGGCGGAAAACACCGTCTTCGTGCTGCGCGAGGCAAGATCCTGCACGACCATCTCCGCCAGCCGCTTCGACGCCCCCATGACGTTCTTCGGCCGTACCGCCTTGTCGGTGGAGACCAGCACGAAGCGCGGCACGCCGACCTCACGCGCCTTCTGCGCCAGCGTCTCGGTCCCCAGCACATTGTTGGTGAGGCCCTGAATGGCGTTCTTCTGCACCAAAGGCACATGCTTGTAGGCAGCCGCGTGCAGGATCACGTCGACCTCATTCTCGCGCAGGACCCGGTCGACAAGCGCCGCATCGGCGACCGAGCCGAGGACGGAGACAAGCTCCACCCCGCGATCCGCCGCCAGGACCGAAAGCTCATTCTCCACCTGGAAAAGCGCGAATTCGTTCAGTTCGAACAACACCAGCCGCCGGGGGGAGACGGTCAGGACCTGCCGGCAAAGCTCCTGCCCGATGGTGCCGCCCGCGCCCGAGACCAGGACCGAGGCACCGGCATAGCTGTCATAGGCATGGGTGCCGCCGCTCAACGCCTCTTCGCGTTGCAGCATGACCCGCGGCGCGGCGGGCGACAGCTTGTCCAGCAGCCCGGTAGAGCCCATCAGGTCGGAAAAGGCGGGCAGCGTCCAGACATCGGCGCCGCGCTCCTCGAACCGCTGGGCGATCAGGGTGCGGCGGTGCAGCGACAGACTGGGAATCGCGATGATGACGCGGTCGATCCGCGCCATGGAAAACAGCGTCGGCAGATCGCGCACCGGATAGACCGGCAGCCCGGCGACGGAAATCCCGGCCAGCGCGGGGTTATCGTCGGCGAAGGCCACGGCGACGATATCGGAGCGGTTGCGCAGCGCCGTCGCAACCATCATGCCCGTCCGCCCGGCACCGTAGATCAGGACATTCGTGATCGCCCGGCTGCGGCCATAGATCCAGATCAGCACATGACAGATCGCGATCCGCGTCGCCGCGCAGACCCCGAAGAAAAGCATCGCGAAGATGACGAAGAACCCGGCGCCCAGCGCCTCATCCTGCGCCCAGGCGGCGATACCCGTCCCGCCCGCCAGAAGGGCCGCGAACATGGCGACCTTCAGCGCCGCGCCGCCGTCGAAATCCTTCGGCCGGATGTCAGGAATGGACAGCGCCAGCCCCAGCGCGAGCGTCAGCGCCAGAAGGACGGGCAGCAGGTTGAGGCTGGCGCGCATCTCGGCCAGCGGCAGCAGCGTGTTGTGCTGCACCACCAATGCGGCAAAGAACGCCAGGGGCGCCAGCAGCAGGTCCGTCAGAAGAAAGATGACGCGTTTTTGCGGGGGCGTCAGCGCGAGTAGAAGCTTGACCATCCTGCAACTCCGGTTTTCGGGATCAGCGACAGCCGACGTTCTCTTGTCTTTCCGCACATTCGTCCTCAGGCAACACACAACAGAACTCGTCACACGTCCGGGTTTAGCGCGTTCGAATTCCGCTGTTCAAGCGGCACCGCCCAAGTTTTCCCGGACGCGCGGCTTTCTGCGCACAGTGGGCGCTCATGGTTAATCAACGATGAAGGACGGTGCGCAGGATTATCCAGAGATCGAGGCAGATCGACCTGTTGCGCTGATAGATCAGGTCGAGTCGCGCCTTGCGCGGCACGCAGCGGCGGCGATAGATCGCCTCGGTCTCCTCGGCGGTGCGGCTGTCGGCCAGAAGCCGCGCCTCCTCATGCCGGTAGACCAGCGTGGCAAGCCCGGTAAGGCCGGGGCGCGACTTCAGGACACGGGCGTAAAGGTCCGGCGCGGCCTCAACATAGACCCGAAGCGGCGCGCGGGGACCAACAAAGCTCATGTCGCCGCGCAGGATGTTGAAAAGCTGCGGCAGCTCATCCAGGTGGGTGCTGCGCAGGAAGGGGGCGCAGCGGGTCAGCCTGTCGGCCTTGTGGCCGCCGGTGGCGCCATGGTCGGCCGGATCGGCCCGCATGGTGCGGAACTTCCACAACCGGAAGGGCGTCACCGGGTCACGCATCCGCTCGGAGACGTAGAAGACCGGGCGGCCGTCCAGGATCAGGATCAGCGCGCCGATCACGACCATGGCAAGGGCGACCGCAGGCAGAACCAGAAGGGCCAGCACGATATCGAAAAGGCGCTTGCCCGGCGTCACGGGAACCCGACCGTCTTTGCGGCACCGGGGCCGTGACGATGGCGGCCTGCCGTCGCCTTCCCCGGAATGTGATCGTGTTGCCCTGGTCCCATGACGCTGACCTACCACCCCGCCCCGGTCCGGGCCAGATAGATTGCCGCACCCGCCTTGCCTCTCCCGGCCACGGGGACTTTAATGCCGCGCAGGCAGGGAGGATCGCAGATGGCGACGGGGCAGAACATTCGCACCTATTTCGACGGCACCTGGCATGACGGCGACGTGCCGATCATGCGCGCCGCCGATCATGGCAGCTGGCTTGGCACCACGGTCTTCGACGGCGCCCGGCAGTTCGACGGCGTCACCCCCGATCTCGACGCGCATTGCGCGCGCGTCGTGCGGTCGGCGCGGGCGCTGATGATCGACCCGACCCTGACGGGGGAGGAAATCGCCGCCATCGCCCGCGACGGGCTGCGGCGCTACAACGCCGGGGCCGCCGTCTATATCCGGCCGATGTTCTGGGCGCTGGATGGCGACATATCCGGCATCGTCCCGCGCCCCGGCGCCACCGGCTTTGCGCTCTGCCTTGAGGAGATCCCGATGGCGGACGAAACCGCCACCACGACGCTGACCACCACGCGCTTCCGCCGCCCGGTCCTTGACTGCGCGGTCACCAATGCCAAGGCCGGTTGCCTTTACCCCAACAACGCCCGGATGCTGGCCGAGGCGCGCAGCAAGGGCTTTGGCAATGCCCTTGTCGCCGATGCCATGGGCAACGTGGCCGAATCGGCCACCGCCAACGTCTTCATGGTCCGCGACGCAGAGGTCTTTACCCCCATCGCCAACGGCACCTTCCTGTCCGGCATCACCCGCGCCCGCCACATCGCCAACCTGCGGGCCGAGGGCGTTCCGGTCCACGAAACCGTGCTGACCTTCGACGATTTCCGCGCCGCGGATGAGGTCTTCCTGTCCGGCAACATGTCGAAGGTGACCCCCGTCACCGCCTTCGACGACACGAAATATGCCCATGGCCCGGTGACAAGACGCATCCGGTCGCTTTACATGGACTGGGCGCATTCGGGGCAATGACGCTGCGCCGCATCGCACGGTTCACCTTGCTCCTTTGGATGCTCGGAAGCTGGGCCCTGACCGGCTATATCCTTGCGCGGCACCCGTTCGCACAACCGCTTGTCGAACGCAGCGCCGCGGAGGCGCGCGTGGCGTTCCAGGTGGCAATGACCCGGACAGTCACGGCGGACTGGCTGATACCCCGCCTGGCAGATGCCACCCGGAATGATCGGCCGGACGACATCACCCTTTATCTCGACCTCGCGAAAGAACATCACGTCTTACTTCCCGGCGCCCTGATCGCAGAAGCAGAAGACGTCGTCGCGGCCCACGAAGGCAAGCTTGCAACCGCGAAAGACTGCGCCATCTGCGCCTTTGACATCACGCAATGTAGCAGTCTGACGCTGATCGGGGCCTGCGCCATCCCTGTTGAGATGTCGCCCGTCGGAGACGTGACGGCGCTGGGACGCGCGGCAGTGGCGGCGGTGAACGGCGATGAAGTGGACACGCTCGACGCAGGCCTCGCCTTGGTCGGCCTCGCCGCGTCGGGGCTGGTGATCGTGACCGGCGGGGAAAGCGCCGTTGCCAAGGCGGGGGCGACCTTCCTGCGCGTCGGACGCAAGACGCGCGCCCTTTCCGCGCGAATGGTGGACGCTCTATGGGATATGGTACGCGAGCTGATCCAGTGGAACCGTATTCCGGCCGTTCTGAGCCGGAAAGCGCCGCTCGAGTCCGCCGTGGACGGCGTGAGGATGGCGCGCCTGACGGCCGCCGCAAAGGATGTCGGGCGTATCGCCGACAACACCTCGGTCGGTGAGACGCTGGATCTCATGCAACATGCGGACACGGTCGAAGACCTTGGCAGGATCGCACGGGTTTCGGACGTGGCCGGTAAGGATACTCGGAAGGTGATGAAGGTCCTTGGCCGGGATGCGTTTCGGCTTTTGCTGCGCGTATCAGATCTGGCGGCGGCGGCGATCGGTCTTGTGGCCTTGGTCCTTGCCCAGACTGTCGGAATGCTGGCCGGATTTTTGCGCATGACGCTGCGCCGCCTAGCGCGCGAACCCCGGCGTCGCAGACCACGCGGCACCGTTGCCTAATCCGGTGCAAGCGGCCATGATCGCGCCGCCGCGATAATGGAGCCCCCGATGCGCAAGTTTCTCGTCGTCCTCGATGACAGCCGCGAATGCCTGAACGCGATGCGCTTTGCCGCGCTCAGGGCCGCGCATACCGGCGCGGGGGTCCAGATCCTTTCCGTCATCCCGCCGGAGGAGTTCCAGCACTGGATCGGCGTCGCCGACATCATGCGGCAGGAGGCGCGCGAGCGGATCGTGGCCCATTTCGAGGTTTTCGCCAAATGGATGCGCGACCGGCAGGGGATCGAACCCGAACTCGTCATCCGCGAGGGCGAGCCGGTGAACGAGATCCTCGACCAGATCCGCGAGGATGCGCAGATCGGGGTGCTTGTCCTTGGCGCCGGGACCGACAAGTCGGGGCCAGGGCCGCTGGTGACGCAGATGACCCGCAATTCCGGCACCCTGCCGATCCCGATCACCATCGTTCCGGGCGAGATGTCGAAGGAACGGCTTGAGGCCATCACCTGAGACCACGCCATGTCCTGCAAAAGCGAACCCCTCCGCGACGGCGCGACCCTGATCGGGCCATTGTCGGACGTCCACTACCTTGACGTGCGCTCGCTGGACCTGCCGCGCGCCTTCACGCCGCTGGATATCTGGGACCGGATGATGGCCACCGGCCTGCCCGGCCTGAAACTCGCCTTCCGGCTGCGCGACCGGCTGGCGGGTCTTGCGGGCATTCGTCCGATCGGCGGTCTGACGACAAAGCGGACCGCGACGCCGAAACCCGGCGACATGCTGGACTTCTTCACCATAGAACGGATCGACGATGAAGAGATGGTCCTGATCGTGCGGGATCGCCACCTCGATGTCCTGATCTCGGTGCTGACGGCGAACCGGCGGCTGACCATTACCGCCTCGGTCCACAACCACAACTGGCTTGGCCGTCTCTACATGATCCCCGTCGCGCCCGCGCATCGGGTGATCGTCACCCTGATGAACCGGCGGCTGGCGCGGCAACTGGCGGCGGAAGAGACGATTTAGAACCGTTCCAAACTTGACTTCCGGGGGGTCCGGGCGCATATCCGACCTGAATAGTCGGAGACTTCAGATGTTCATCCAGACCGAATCGACGCCCAACCCCGCCACGCTGAAATTCCTGCCCGGCCAGACCGTGCTGGACGCCGGAACGGCGGACTTCACCTCGGCGGAAACGGCCGCCAAATCGCCGCTCGCCACGCGCATCTTCGGCGTGGACGGCGTGACCGGCGTCTTCCTCGGCACCGATTTCGTGACCGTGACCAAGGCCGACGCGGTACTGTGGGAACATATCAAGCCCGCCCTTCTCGGCGCGATCATGGAACATTTCCAGTCGGGCGCCCCGGTGATCGAAGGCGAACAGGCGCCCTCGGGCCATGCCGCCCATGACGGCCCGGATGAGGATATCGTCCGCCAGATCAAGGAACTGCTCGACACCCGCGTGCGCCCCGCCGTGGCGCAGGACGGCGGCGACATCACCTTCCACGGCTTCGACCGTGGCGTCGTCTACCTGCATATGCAGGGCGCCTGCGCGGGCTGCCCGTCCTCGACCCTGACGCTGAAGATGGGGATCGAAAACCTGCTGCGGCACTACATCCCCGAAGTGACCGAGGTGCGCCCCGTTGCCGCCTGACGCGCCGGTCCTTGGCTTCGACACATCGGCCGCGCATTGCGCGGCCGGTCTGTTTCTGGCCGGGCGCATCGCCGCGAAACGGGCGGCACCGATGCAGAAGGGGCAGGCCGAACACCTGTTCCCGATGCTTGAGGAATTGCTGGCCGATCAGGGGCTGAGCTGGCGCGATCTTGCCGCCATCGGCGTCGGCATCGGGCCGGGCAACTTCACCGGCATCCGCATCGCGGTCAGCGCCGCGCGGGGGCTGGCCCTGTCGCTTGGCGTACCGGCCATCGGAGTATCATCCTTTGACGTCCTCGCGCGGGGGCAAGGGGACGGCCCGCTTCTTCTGTCACTGCCTGCGCCACGCGACCAGCTTTACCTGCAACGCCATGAAAAGGGCGCGGCAGCAGGCGCGCCCGAGGTGATGGGGGGGATGCTGCCCCCGGAACTTGGCGACCTCACGGGCCACCGGATCATCGGCCATGACACGGCCCGCCTCGCCACCCTGACGGGATCGGCGCTGCCCGCGTTGGAGCGCGCCGTGACGCCCGACACCCTCGGCCTTCTCATCGCGGAAATCGCCGTTGACCGGCGGGCGCAGCCCTGCCCCCGGCCCGCGCCGCTTTACGTCCGCCCGGCAGACGCCGCGCCGATGCGCGACGCAGCCCCGGCAATCCTGCCGTGACCGGCGCGCCGGACCTGCCCACGCTTGCCGCGATCCATGCGGCAAGCTTCATGAACCCCCGCCCGTGGAGCGCCCCGGAACTGCGCGCCCTTCTCGACGGTCTCGGCGCCTTCCTTCTGACCGAGCCGGGCGGGTTCCTCATCGGCCGCACCGTCGCGGATGAGGCAGAGTTGCTGACCCTCGCCGTCGCCCCCGACCGGCGCCGGGGCGGCATCGGCGCCCGCCTCGTCGCCGCCTTCACGGCCGAAGCGCGGGCGAGGGGCGCCGTAACGGCGTTTCTTGAAGTCGCCGCAGACAACACCGCCGCGCTGGCGCTTTACCGCCGCCATGGCTTCGCCGAGACCGGCCGCAGGCCGCGCTACTACACCGACGGACCGGGCGCGCCGGTCGATGCACTGGTCCTGTGCCGCGCACTGCCCGCCAATTCGCCAAAAACCTGACCACCCAGTCAAGAAACACCCTGCGTCAAGCCAGATTGCTATTGACCGGCCAGCGCGCATTGGCCCTAATCTGTGACGATCCGCGCAGGACAGTCCCCCTTCGGGAGACTCGGGAATGCGGATGTCCACGGACGACAACTGGGAGCGATCCATGACACTGATGCACACATTCCTCGGCGCGGCCGCGACGCTGGCGCTTACCTCCGGCGCGGCGCTTGCCGATCCGGCGATCATCTACGACCTCGGCGGCAAGTTCGACAAATCCTTCAACGAAGCCGCCTTCAACGGCGCCGAAAAGTGGAAGGCCGAGACCGGCGGCTCCTACAAGGAGCTTGAGATGCAGTCCGAGGCCCAGCGCGAACAGGCGCTGCGGCGGCTGGCCGAAACCGGCGCGAACCCGGTCGTGATGACCGGCTTTGCCTTCGGTGACGTCCTGAACAAGGTCGCGCCCGACTTCCCCGACACGAAATTCGCGATCATCGACATGGTCGTCGATCAGCCGAACGTGAAATCGGTGGTCTTCACCGAAGAGCAGGGGTCCTACCTCGTCGGCATGATGGCCGCGATGGCCTCGAAAACCGGCACCGTCGGCTTCATCGGCGGCATGGACATTCCGCTGATCCGCAAATTCGCCTGCGGCTATGCCGAGGGTGTGAAGGCCGCCAATCCCGATGCGACCATTGTCGCCAACATGACCGGCACCACGCCCGCCGCCTGGAACGACCCGGTCAAGGGCGCGGAACTGGCCAAGGCGCAGAAATCGCAGGGCGCCGACGTGATCTATGCCGCCGCCGGGGGGACCGGCATCGGCGTGCTTCAGGCCGCCGCCGACGAAGGCATCCTGTCGATCGGCGTCGACAGCAACCAGAACTACCTGCATCCCGGTCAGGTCCTGACCTCGATGGTCAAACGCGTCGACAACTCCGTCTATGAGGCATTCTCGGAAGGTCCCGACATGACCACCGGCATCAATGTCATGGACCTCAAGGCCGGCGGTGTGGACTACGCGCTTGACGACAACAACAAGGCCCTCGTGACGCCCGAGATGCAGGCCGCCGTCGATGAGGCGAAAGCCAAGATCGAGGCGGGTGAGATCACCGTCCACGACTACATGTCCGACGAAACCTGCCCCGCCCTGACCTTCTAAATGGCGGCGACGGGAACGACTTCGGGGCGGCAGGACACTGCCGCCCCTGAGGGCAAGGCCCCCGCCATCGAACTGCGGGGGGTCTCCAAGGCGTTCGGGCCGGTTCAGGCCAACAAGGACATTTCCATCCGGGTCATGCCCGGCACGATCCACGGCATCATCGGCGAAAACGGCGCGGGCAAATCCACGCTGATGTCGATCCTTTACGGCTTCTACAAGGCCGATGCGGGTGAGATCTTCATCAACGGACAAAAGACCGATATCCCCGACAGCCAGGCGGCAATCCGCGCCGGGATCGGCATGGTCTTCCAGCATTTCAAGCTGGTGCAGAATTTCACCGTCCTCGAAAACGTGATCCTCGGCGCCGAGGATGGCGCGCTTCTGCGCCCCTCGCTTGCCAAGGCGCGGCGGGTCCTGAAGGAACTGGCAAAGGAATACGGCCTTGACGTCGACCCCGACGAGGTGATCGAGGAACTCAGCGTCGGCCACCAGCAGCGGGTCGAAATCCTCAAGGCGCTATACCGCCACGCCGATATCCTGATCCTCGACGAACCCACGGGCGTCCTGACGCCGGATGAGGCCGATCACCTCTTCCGCATCCTGCGCGGGCTGAAGGAGCAGGGCAAAACCATCATCCTCATCACCCACAAGCTGCGCGAGATCATGGAGATCACCGATACGGTCTCTGTCATGCGGCGCGGCGAGATGACGGCAACCGTCAAAACCGCCGAAACCGACCCGGAGCAGCTGGCCGAACTGATGGTCGGGCGCAAGGTCCTGCTGAACGTCCCCAAAGGCCCCGCCAATCCCGGCCGCGTCATCCTTGAGGTCGAAAACCTCCGCGTCGTGGACGAGGACAAGGTGGAGCGGGTCAAGGGCATCTCCTTCACCATCCGCGAGGGGGAGATCTTCGGCATCGCCGGTGTCGCCGGGAACGGTCAGTCCGAGCTTCTCGCCGTCCTTGGCGGCATCATGCCCGCGACCGGGTCGATCCGGCTGAACGGCAAGGACCTTGACCTCACCGGCCGCCATTCCGACGGGCAATCGCGCCGCGCCAGAGGCATCGCCCATGTGCCGGAGGATCGCCAGCACCTTGGCATGATCATGGACTTCACCGCGTGGGAGAACATGGCCTTCGGCTATCACAACGACCCGGCCTATCAGAAGAACGCCCTTCTGATGAACAACGCCGCGATCCTTGAAGACAGCCAGGGCAAGATGGAACGTTTCGACGTCCGCCCCCCGATCCCGACGCTGGCGGCCAAGAACTTCTCTGGCGGCAACCAGCAAAAGATCATCCTCGCGCGGGAAATCGAGCGCAATCCCGACCTTCTCCTTGTCGGCCAGCCGACGCGGGGCGTGGATATCGGCGCGATCGAGTTCATTCACAAGCGGATCGTGGAACTGCGCGACGCGGGCAAGGCCGTGCTTCTGGTCAGCGTCGAACTGGCCGAGATCATGAGCCTGTCGGACCGTATCGCGGTCATGTTCGACGGCCGCATCATGGGCGAACGCATGCCCGAGGACACAGACGAACGCGCGCTAGGCCTTCTGATGGCAGGCGTCGGCGGGGAGGGCGCGTGATGAAGTTTACCCGCTATGCCAAAATCAGAAATGCAAAGAACACCGCAGAATTTGAACTCTGGGATGAGCCACTAGATACAGTCAGTATTCAGACTGAATTATCAACGATCACTATCTCAGTGAAGAATGTAAGAAACGACAACGGTTTGGGTAACTACGAAGGAACACTTGAGCTAAGCATCAAAGAACTTACGGATTTGTTGGCGGCGGTGGCTGAGCGACGGACAAAAGAGATTCGGTCGCTTTTGATGAAGGGTGGAGGCACTGCATGACCCAACTGCCACGCTGGGCCGATGTCGTTCTCGTTCCGCTGATCAGCCTTCTGCTGGCGGGTGCGATTTCCGCCATCGTCATCTGGGCCATCGGCGAAAGCCCGTGGCAGGCGCTGAAGACCATGGTCGATGGCGCGGTCGGGTCGGCCTATGGCTGGGGCTATACGCTTTATTACGCAACCAGCTTCATCTTCACCGGGCTTGCCGTCACGGTGGCCTTCCATGCGAGCCTTTTCAACATCGGCGGCGAGGGGCAGGCGCAGCTTGGCGGGCTGGGCGTGGCGCTGGTCTGCCTTGCCCTGCCCTGGCCGCACTGGACGCTGGCGCTGCCTGCCGCGATGATCGGCGGGGCGCTCTTCGGCGCGGCCTGGGCGGCGATCCCCGCCTATCTTCAGGCCCGGCGCGGCAGCCATATCGTCATCACGACGATCATGTTCAACTACATCGCCGCCGCCCTTATCATCTACATGCTGGTCAGCGTGCTGAAGCCCGTGGGCCAGATGGACCCGGCCACCGCCCGCTTCCCCGCAGGTACCCATCTGCCGACGCTGCACGAAATCCCCGGCTTCAACCTGATCTTCACCAAGCAGGTTCCCGCGAATGTGAGCCTGTTCGTCGCGCTCTTCGCCTGCTGGCTGATCTGGATCCTGCTCTGGCGCACCCGGCTAGGCTACGAAATCCGCGCCTTCGGCCGGTCGGAGCCTGCGGCGAAATATGCCGGGATCTCACCCTTCCGGGTCACGATGTACGCGATGCTGATCTCCGGCGCGCTGGCCGGGCTGATGTCGATCAACAACGTCATGGGCGAAAGCGGGCGTCTGGTGCAGAACTCCGCCGAAGGGGCGGGTTTCATCGGTATCGCCGTCGCGCTGATGGGCCGGAACCACCCCATCGGCGTCTTCCTCGCCGCGATCCTTTTCGGCTTTCTCTATCAGGGCGGGGCCGAGCTTGGCCTCTGGACCTCGATCCCGATCGAGCTTCGGACGGTTGTTCAGGGCCTTGTGATCCTTTTCACCGGCGCGCTCGATCACATGGTGCGCATGTTCCTCGGCCAGTTCTTCCGGCCGCGTCCGCTGGGGGTGGCGTGATGGATTACGCGACGCTTCTCCAGATCCTCGATTCCACCCTGCGGCTGGCAACGCCCCTGCTGCTGGCCTGCCTTGCCGGGCTGTTCTCCGAACGCTCCGGCATTTTCGACATCGGGCTGGAAGGCAAGATGCTGATGGCCGCGATGTGTACCGGCGCGGCGGCCTATCTCTCCGGCTCGGTTTGGGTTGGCGTTCTGGCGGGGATCGCCGGGTCGATGGTGCTGGCCGCGATCCACGGGCTTGCCTCGATCACCTTCCGGGGCAACCAGCTCATCTCCGGCGTCGCGCTGAACTTCATCGCCTCGGGCATCACGGTTCTGGCCGCGCAATCCCTGTTCCGTCAGGGTGGCCGCACCCCGCCCCTTAGCGGCGATGCCCGCTTCAACCCGATCGAGCTGCCCTTCGCCGAAAGCGCCCATGCGATCCCGATCATCGGCCCCTTCTATGCCGAGGTCCTGTCGGGCCACACGATCCTTGTCTATATCGGCCTGCTCTGCGTACCGCTGACATGGTGGGCGCTTTTCCGCACCCGCTTTGGCCTCAGGCTGCGCGCGGTGGGGGAAAACCCGGCCTCGGTCGATACCGCGGGCGTTTCGGTCATCCGCCTGCGCTTTGCCGCCGTCGCCATCACCGGCATCCTCTGCGGCCTTGCGGGCGCCTATATGGCCGCCGGTCTTCAGGCGGGCTTTGGCAAGGAAATGACGGCGGGGCGCGGCTATATCGCGCTGGCCGCGCTGATCTTCGCGAAATGGCGGCCGTGGTACGCGCTGATGGCGACGCTGCTCTTCGGCTTTTTCCAGGCCCTCGCACTGCGCCCCGACGTCATCACGCGCCTCTTCCACTTCTCGATCCCGGTCCCGGCGCTGGACGCGATGCCCTATATCCTGACCGTGGTCGTCCTTGCCGGGTTCGTCGGCCGCGCCATCCCGCCGCGCGCCGGGGGCGAGCCTTATGTGAAGGAACGCTGACGCAGGAAGCCGCCCGCCGATGCTGCACCCGCACCGTCTGGACCTATACAGCCACACAATCTGGCCTAAGAACGCGACACAAGCCCGTTTGACTTGACGTTTCCGGCGGTGCATGAGTGGTATGCACCAGCAGTATCTTCTGCGGATTGCGCCTACCCGATGCAGATCTACCTGCCCATCGCCGAAGTATCGGTCAATGCCTACCTTCTTTTCGGGATCGGCGGGATCGTTGGCGTGTTGTCCGGCCTCTTTGGCGTCGGCGGCGGTTTCCTCATCACCCCGCTTCTCTTCTTCATCGGCATCCCGCCCAGCGTCGCCGTCGCGACCGGCGCGAACCAGGTCGTCGCCTCTTCCATCTCGGGCGTTCTGACGCATCTCAAACGCAAGACGGTCGATCTGCGCATGGGGACCGTGCTGCTGGGTGGTGGTCTGATCGGATCCGCCCTCGGGATCTGGGTCTTCAACCTTCTCTCCCGCCTTGGCCAGATCGACCTGATCGTGCAGCTGACCTATGTCGTTCTCTTGGGCTTCATCGGCCTTCTGATGCTTCAGGAAGGCATCCGCGCCGTGAACAGGGCGCGCAAGAAGGGGCCGGTCGCCCATATCAAGCGCCACCAGCACAACTGGATCCACAAGCTGCCCTTCAAGATGAAGTTCCGCACCTCGGGCCTTTACATCAGCGTCATCCCGCCGCTTGTCTCGGGCATGTTCGTCGGCGTTCTCGCCGCCATCACCGGCGTCGGCGGCGGCTTTATCATGATCCCGGTGATGATCTATCTGCTGGGGATGCCGACCAAGGTGGTGATCGGGACATCGCTGTTTCAGATCATCTTCGTCAGCGGCTTCACCACCTACATGCATGCGGTGACGAACAAGTCTGTCGACCTGATGCTGGCGCTTCTCTTGATCGTCGGCGGTGTGCTTGGCGCGCAGATCGGCGCCCGGCTTGGCACACGGCTCAAGGCCGAACAGATGCGTATCCTGCTGGCGCTGATGGTGCTGATCGTCTGCGGCAAACTCGCGCTCGACCTCCTCCTCCAACCGGCGGAGCTTTACTCCCTCAGCCCGGTGGGGAGGTTCTGATGCGCCGCCTCGCCCTTCTTGCCGCCCTTCTCCTCGCCCCGCCCGCCACCGCGCAGGAAGAGGTCGTGTCAGGCCTCAGCAATGACAGCGTCTCGATCACCGCGAATTTCGACGGGTCCGACATCCTGATCTACGGCGCGGTGAAACGGGAACAGCCGATCCCGGCGACGGGGCTTGACGTTATCATCACCGTCGAAGGCCCGTCCGAACCCGTGACCGTCCGCCGCAAGTCGCGTGAGGCCGGGATCTGGGTCAACACCGCCAGCGTGGAAATCGACCGCGCGCCCAGCTTCTACGCCGTCGAGACGACCGGCCCGCTCGACAAGATCCTCTACCAGACCGAGGATCTGCGCCACAGCATCTCCCCCCGGCAGATGATCCGCTCTGTCGGCGCGCCAAACTATATCTCGGATTCCGCCGCCTTCACCGACGCCCTGATCCGCCTGCGCGAGAAGGACGGGCTTTACGCCATCCATGAAGGCGCGGTCACGCTAAAGGCCGAAACGCTCTTCAGTACCCAGATCGACCTGCCCGCGAACCTGATCGAGGGCGCCTACCGCACCCGCATCTTCCTGATGCGGGACAGGTCCGTGATCGCCAGCGACGAAACGGTCATCGACGTGCGCAAGGTCGGGCTGGAACGCTGGCTTTACGACCTGGCGCGGGAACAGGCGACGATCTACGCGATCCTGGCGCTGGTGCTGGCCTCCTTCGCGGGCTGGGCCGCCTCGGCCGTCTTCCGGCTGATCCGCAGCTAAAGCGTTTCGGGTTTCCGTTGAGAAAGTAAGTATCAGAATTCGAACGAAATACGTTCGAATTCTGATTCAGTGTAAACCCGAAATGCTATAACGCTTAAAACGCCCGGAAGGTCATCGTCGTCAGGGTCCGGCTGATGCCTGGAATGTCGAAGAGTTTTTCGTTCAGCCAATGGCCGACATCGGCATCCTCGGGGACATAGACCTTGGCCATCAGGTCATATTCGCCCGAGGTCGAATAAAGCTCTGACACGACCTCGCGGTCATAGATCGCATCGGCGACCCCGTAGGTCTGGCCGGGGTGGCAACGGAACTGGACAAAGACGCAGCGCATGGGGGTTCTCCGGCGGTTTCGGCCCAACCTATCGGCATTCGCCCCCCGCCGCCAAGGCGAAACATGTCACCCCTCGCCCTCGGCCTGCAAGGCCAGCGGCGCCGGACCGCCCGGCAGGTCGGCGGTGGTCAGCGGCCCCTGCGGACGGGCCAGACGGTTGCGCACGATCCAGTGCAACCGGCTCTGCGCCCGCGTGATCGCGACATAGGCAAGCCGCTTCCAAAGCTGGGTTCCGGCCTCGGTCCGCCCGGTCCGCGCCGCGACGAAAAGATCGGGCGCGAAGACCTGCACGTCTTCCCATTGCGAACCTTGCGCCTTGTGGATCGTCACCGCCGCGCCATGCAGGAACGCGGCCCCCATATGGGCGGCGAAGGGGATAAAGGGTTCCTCTTCATCCGGCATCTCGATCTTGATGATCGAGGCGACGCCCACCTGCGGTTCCTCCGCGCCGACGATATGGACGCGCGAAAAGCCGGTCTTCGACCCCGGCCCCAGATAGATGACCTGCGCCCCCTTGATCAGGCCCTTGGCCTCAAGGTCGATCCGCCGCTTGCGGTGCTTCAGCGGCAGTTCGATCCCGTCGCAAAGCAGCGGCTCCCCCGGCAGCAGGTTGTCCGCGGGCGCCCCGTGCGCGGCACGGAAGGCATGGATCAGGCGGATACGGGTCTGGTTGCGCCAGACCAACACCGGGGATCGCGCCATCATGTCGGAATCCACCCGCTCCGCCCAGATGACGCGGTCGTCACGCCGCGCGGCCTCCCCCACCAGCTTCTCGAAATCCTCGAAGCGGATGTCGGGGTCGCCCAGCGCATGGGCGAGGTCAAGGATCGGGTTATCCTCCGCCTGCCGGTGAATGCGGTGCAGCACCACCTTGCGGCTGTCGGGCATCCGGTCGAACACCATCTCCCCCGACTGCCCCACAGGCGCCAGCTGCGCCGGATCGCCGAACAGGATCAGCGTCGGAAAGATCTCTTTCAGGTCGTCCATCTGGCGTTCGTCCAGCATCGACGCCTCATCGACAAAACCGATATCCAGCGGATCTTCCCGCCGCTTCCAGCCGCGGATGAAATCCGACCCCCGCAACCCCGCAGCGGCCAGCGCGCCGGGGATGGATTTGACCTGATCGTAGAACGCCTTGGCCCGGTCCAGCGCAAGGTCCGTCAGCCCCTCGATCTTCGGCCTCTCGCCGCTGCCGGCCAGCCATTCGGCGATCTTTTCGTATTCCGGGTCATAGACCGGCGTGTAAAGGATGCGGTGGATCGTCGTCGCAGGCACCCCGCGCCCGCGCAACACGCTCGCCGCCTTGTTGGTTGGCGCAAGAATGGCCAGCGTCCGCCGGTCCTTGCGTTTCTTGCCCTCGTAATCGCCCGAAACCGTCTCTACCCCGGCCTCATCCAGGGCCTTGGTCAGCTGCGCCAGCAGCATCGTCTTGCCCGAACCGGCCTTGCCCACGACCGCCAGAACGCTTGGCCCGCCCGGCGCGTCGGGGCGCAGTTCCGCATTCAACAGATCGACCCCCGCACCGCCGAGAATCTCGGCGATGCGATCCCAGGCGACGGCCTGATCGTCGGAAAAGCGCAAGGTTGCGGTCATGCGCGCGACCGTATCCGCGCCCCCGGCAAGATGCCAGCGCGATTACCCCGCGACCGGCAGCACCCGCAGCCCGTCCCGTGCGACGTCGAACCAGTGCTGCGCCATCTCTGGCGCGATGCCTGCCTTCTTCGCCATGCGCTGCCGGATTTCCTCGGAAAACTCCCACATCCCGACGCTGATCGCCTCGGCCCCGTCGCCGGTCGTACCCAGCACCACCGGCTGCCAGCCCAGAAGCCGGTAGATGCGCACCATCCGCGCGTCAAAGACCCCCACGGCGCGGGCCAGGTCCAGCCCGACACCAAGCTGCGCGCCCCCCAGCATCAGCGCGGCGGAGACATTGGGCGCCGCCCCGTCGCTAAGGCAAAAGCGCGTGCATTCCCAAAGCTTCTGATGGTGGTAAAGCCGCCCGCCGCTGAGGGCGGAGAAATGTTCGTTGACCATCGTCCTCCCCATCGTCGGCAGAAACCGCATGGAGCCGCCATGCAATCCGTCCGGCTTCTGCCAGATCACATAGACGGGGTTGAGATCGTCATATTCGTCCCTCTCCCAGCCCTGTCCGTCCACATCCACCGTCCAGCCAAGCCGGTCGCGGAACTGCCGCGCGCGGTCGGAATACATGCTTTCGCACAGCCTCGGCATGTCGCGAAGCTGATCGGCTTTGAGAAATAGAAGCATTCTGCCCTCCATCGATGATGGATCGGGCATAGCGAAGCTTGGTTAATCAGTTCCTTCCGGGCCTCAGATCAGCACAAGGCCCTCGGACACGGCGCGCGCGACGGCCTGCGTCGTGTTATTGGCGCCCAGCTTGAAACGGGCGCTTTCCACATAGGTGCGGAATGTATGTTCAGAGATGGCAAGGCTGTCGGCCGCCTGCGCCCGGTTCAGCCCCATCGCCAGCATGGTCAGCACATCGACCTCACGCGGGCTGAGCGATTTCATCGCGTTGATGTCGCGCCCGCCCTCGATCTCAAGCGCCTTCTGGTTGATGAAATGCGCGATCAGGATCAGGTCCGCCATCCGCTCGGCGGTGAAACGCGCCCATGTATCGTCACCGGCACGGTGCGACACGGTGAACAGCGCGAATTGCCCGTTCGGCCCCCGGATCGGCACCGAATAGCCCTGGTTGCCGACGCCCGCGTCGATCGCCTCGCCAAAGAAATTGCGGGTGGAACGCCCCGACCAGTCGAGCGTCTTCCAGTTGACCGGGTGAAAGCGGCGAAAGCAGCCCTGAACCACGGGGTCGATCCGGGCGTAATCCTCGGTCAGATAGCGGTTCACCCAGTCGGAGGAATAGGTCAGGACGGCATATTGCTGCCCGGTCGAGTTGACCGAATGGTAAACCACATGCTCGATATCAAGCAGATTGCGCAACCCGACGATAACGGGTTGCAAAGACTCAAGCGTTGTCGCCTGCTGTAGCTCCGAAATGAAGCCAGGCAGCTTCGTTTGCATTAAGCCCCGCCCCTCCCGGTGCTTCGGCGATGGTCTGCGCTATTTCCGTCGCGGCAACAAGCGATGTGTCGTCCAGCTGCTCGGCCAGTGCGGGCAACCCGTTGGCCATCGCAAAGGTCCGCAGGTCCGTCAGCACATCCAGTATCCAAGTATATTGCATTTTCGCTCGCTCTCAAAGCGGTATGTGGCACGCCCTTTCAACCCCAGCCTGTAAATGCTCTGCGCAGGAGAACAATAAAGCAACCCACCGAAAATGACGGGAACGTCATGTTGCAACCTATTGATTTTACTTGAAAGACAAGAAGTACAAAACCCCGCCGCGGCCTTCGCCGGGCGGGGTTTTCGCAAAATCTGACCTTAGGTCAACCGGGCTTTCAACCCTCAAGCGCGTCCTCGAAGGTGCGCAGGCCCGTGCGCGGGGCCTGCACCAGCACCGCCATGTTGCCCGGCTTATGCTCATTCCGGCGCATCTTCATATGCGCGGCCGGGATTTCGGCCCAGGGAAAGACCTCGGACATGCAGGGGTCAAGCCTGCGTTCAAGCATCAGCTTGTTGGCCGCCGCCGCCTGTTTCAGGTTGGCGAAGTGGCTGCCCTGCACGCGCTTCTGGTGCATCCAGAGGTAGCGCACGTCGAAGGTCAGGTTATAGCCCGTGGTGCCCGCACAGATCACCACCATGCCGCCGCGCTTCACCACGAAGACCGACACCGGAAAGGTCGCCTCGCCCGGATGTTCGAACACCATGTCGACGTTGTTGCCCTTGCCGGTGATCTCCCAGATCGCGGCGCCGAACTTGCGCGCCTCCTTGAACCAGGCGGCATATTCCGGCGTGTTGACCGTCGGCATCTGGCCCCAGCAATTGAACTCCTTGCGGTTGATGACGCCCTTCGCGCCCAGATCCATGACAAACTGGCGCTTGTCCTCTTCCGAGATCACGCCAATCGCGTTGGCCCCGGCCGCGTTGATAAGCTGGATCGCATAGGACCCCAGACCGCCCGACGCCCCCCAGACCAGCACGTTGTCGCCGGGCTTGAGGATATGCGGCCGGTGACCGAAAAGCATCCGATACGCGGTGGCCAGCGTCAGCGTGTAGCAGGCGCTTTCCTCCCAGGTCAGGTGCTTTGGCCGGTGCATGAGCTGCTGTGCCTGCACGCGGGTGAACTGCGCGAAAGAGCCGTCCGGCGTCTCATAGCCCCAGATCCGCTGGCTGGGGGAAAACATCGGATCGCCGCCGTTGCATTCCTCGTCGTCGCCGTCGTCCTGGTTGCAGTGGATGACGACCTCATCGCCCACCTTCCAGCGCTTCACCTTGTCGCCGACCTTCCAGACGATCCCAGAGGCATCGGAACCGGCGATATGATAGGGCGCCTTGTGGCCGTCGAACGGGCTGATCGGAATGCCAAGCGCGGCCCAGACGCCGTTATAGTTGACGCCCGCGGCCATGACGAGAACCAGCACCTCATGGCTGTCGATCTCGGGCGTTTCCACGACCTCGACCTGCATCGCGCTGTCGGGCTCGCCATGACGCTCCTTGCGGATGGCCCAGGCGTACATGGTCTTCGGAACATAACCGAGAGGCGGCATTTCACCGATCTCGTAAAGGTCCTTTTCCGGCGCGTCATAGGGCGCGATCTCGGTCTTCACATCCAAGGCCATCTGGCGTCTCCTGAAGTCGCTCGCCGCATCGCAGAATCAACGCGGCCTCAAGGCATGGAATATGATCGGCAAAGCAATATTGCAATATCCTGACGGTATGATTTTGTAATTTTATGTCTCACCCGACGTCAATCTGCCATGTATCCGGGCATTTCCGCCCGATCTGATGCCGCATCCGCAGCAAGATGCTGCCGGACCGGGGCAGCGTAGAAGCCGATCAGGTCACGCTCCACCGGGTTGACGCGGACCTCGTCGCCCTCCTCGAACACCACCTTGCGCAGCGCCAGCAGCCGGATCGCGGCCCCGACCGCCGCCGCCGCACCGCCCGGCGGAAGGTCGGGGCGCGCGCCGACATCGCCAAGGCGCGCGACCAACGCCTCCGCCCGCCGGATCAGTTCCGCGCGCGCCACGGCCCCTTCGCCCTCGAAAGCCGCCGCCAGAAGCGGCACCGGCAGGACCGGCACATTGCGCCGGATACGCTCCATCAACGCCGCCCCCAGATCGGCGACCGGATCGGCATGCGGCGCCTCCATGAACGCCGCCAGCGACACCGGCGTACCGAAACTGACCGAGGCACCACCGAACTTGTGAAACCGCCCGCCAAGCGCCCGCTTGACCTGCCGCCCGACGAACTTCGCAATCGACCAGAGAGAGGCACGGAACCGCCGCGTCCCTTCCTTATGCGCCGCGACCAGCACCCGGTCCTCAAGCACCCGGTCATAGCCCAGCGCCACCGGCACGAAGACCACGTCGCGCCCGCCGGGGTGCCAGGCGCCCACCAGATAGGACAGGATACCCAGCCGCGCCGCGCCCACCTCCCCCGTCAGGCTCAGCCCGCCTTCGGGAAAGATCGCCTGCGTCACGCCCTCTTCCGTCGCCATCTGAACATAACGCGACAGGATGCGGCGGTAGAGCGGATTGCTTCGTCTGCGATGGATGAAATAGGCCCCCGACGCCCGGATCAGCCACGAAAGCGGCCAGACCCGCGCCCATTCGCCGACCGCATAGGATAGCGCCGAGCGGGTCGAGACCAGATGCGTGACCAGCACATAATCCATGTTCGACCGATGGTTCATCACGAAGACCACCGTCGCGCCCTTGTCGATCCCGGCTTCGACAGCCGCCCCCGGCCGGTCGATCCGAACGTCGTAGATCAGCCGCGACAACCACTTCGCCGCCCGCACCGCGATGCCGAAATAGACCGTAGCGGAAAAGGCCGGCACGATCTCGCGCGCATAACGCCGCGCGCGTTCCTGAAGCACGCTCTCCGGCTCCCCGCTCGCCGCCGCCTCATCGGCGATGACCTTCGCGACCTCCGGGTCATGAACCAGCCGCACGATCATGTCGGGCCGCCGCATCAGCTTGAAGGGCTGGATCGGCCGCTCAAGCCGCGCGTTCAGCCGCGCCACCACCCGTTCCATCCGCCTGCGAAAGAACCACCGGACCGAGGGGAACAGGAAATGCGACAGAAAGGCGATCCCGGCGAAAAGCAGGATCAGCACGAAAAGCCAAAGCGGGATCGTCACCGGCTGAAACATCGACGCGACGTTGACAGTTTCCCGCCCGGCGGTAAATCCCGTGATGCCGCGACGCAGCGAATTGACAAGGTCAGGAAATGTCCCTTATCTCTGCGATTGCGAAATAAAGTTTCAAGCTTGATTCAAGGAGGCCCCATGTCCACGGCGCAGAAAGACAGGCCCTGGCTGTTCCGCACCTATGCGGGCCATTCCACCGCCGAAAAGTCGAACGCCCTGTATCGCGGCAACCTCGCCAAGGGGCAGACCGGCCTTTCCGTCGCCTTCGACCTGCCGACCCAGACCGGCTATGACAGCGATGATCCCCGCGCCAAGGGAGAGGTCGGCAAGGTCGGTGTGCCCGTCTGCCATCTGGGCGACATGCGCGCGCTTTTCGACCAGATCCCGCTGGAACAGATGAACACCTCTATGACGATCAACGCGACGGCCCCCTGGCTCCTGTCGCTTTACATCGCCGTGGCCGAGGAGCAGGGCGCGGATATCTCGAAGCTGCAAGGCACGGTGCAGAACGATCTGGTGAAGGAATACCTGTCGCGCGGGACCTATATCTGCCCGCCGAAGCCCAGCCTCGCCATGATCACGGATGTCGCCGCCTACACGCGGGAACATCTGCCGAAATGGAACCCGATGAACGTCTGTTCCTACCACCTGCAAGAGGCAGGCGCGACGCCGGAGCAGGAGCTTGCCTTCGCGCTCGCCACCGGCATCGCGGTGTTGGACGACCTCAAGACCAAGGTACCCACCGAGGCCTTCCCCGAGATGGTCGGCCGCATCTCCTTTTTCGTCAACGCGGGCATCCGTTTTGTCACCGAGATGTGCAAGATGCGCGCCTTCACCGAGCTGTGGGACGAAATCTGCCGCGACCGCTACGGCATCGAGGACGAGAAATTCCGCCGCTTCCGCTACGGCGTGCAGGTCAACTCCCTCGGCCTCACCGAACAGCAGCCGGAAAACAACGTCTACCGCATCCTTCTGGAAATGCTCGCCGTCACGCTGTCGAAAAACGCCCGCGCCCGCGCCGTGCAACTGCCCGCGTGGAACGAGGCGCTTGGCCTGCCCCGCCCCTGGGATCAGCAATGGTCGCTGAGGATGCAGCAGATTCTGGCCTATGAGACCGACCTGCTGGAATACGGCGACCTCTTCGACGGCAACCCCGCCATTACCGCCAAGGTCGAGGCGCTGAAGGACGGCGCGCGGGACGAGCTTGCCACGCTCGACAGCATGGGCGGCGCCATTGCCGCCATCGACTACATGAAGGCCCGGCTGGTGGAGAGCAACTCCGAACGCCTCAACCGGATCGAGACCAACGAAACCGTCGTCGTCGGCGTCAACCGCTGGACCGAGGCCGAACCTTCGCCCCTCACCTCGGGCGATGGCGCCATCCTGACCGTCGACCCGGCGGTCGAACAGGACCAGATCGCCCGCCTGACCGACTGGCGCGCGGGCCGGGATGAGGGCGCCGCTCAGGCCGCCCTGACGACGCTCCGCACCGATGCCAGGGCGGGCCGCAACGTCATGCCCGCATCCATCGCTTGCGCCAAGGCCGGCGTGACCACCGGCGAATGGGCGGGCGTCATGCGCCAGGTCCACGGCGAATACCGCGGCCCGACGGGCGTATCGAAAAGCCCGTCGAACCGGACCGAGGGGCTGGACGAGATTCGCGCCGCCGTCGATGCCGTCTCAACCCGCCTCGGCCGCCGCCTCAAGTTCCTTGTCGGCAAGCCCGGCCTCGACGGCCATTCCAACGGCGCCGAACAGATCGCCGCCCGCGCCCGCGACTGCGGCATGGACATCACCTATGAGGGCATCCGCCTGACGCCGGAACAGATCGTCGATGCGGCACTGGACCAGAACGCCCATGTCGTCGGCCTTTCGATCCTGTCGGGCAGCCACCTGCCGCTGATCGAGGAGCTGATGGAGAGGATGCGCAGCGCCGGCCTTTCCCACATCCCCGTCGTCGTCGGCGGCATCATCCCCGACGAGGACGCGGCTCGGCTGGCCAGCATGGGCGTCGCCCGCGTCTATACGCCGAAGGATTTCGAGCTGAACCGGATCATGTTCGACATCGTGGCCCTGGCCGAGCCCAAGGCGGAGGCGGCGGAGTAGGGGCGGAAGCCGGGCATCGCCCGACCGCGGGCGGGCGTTCTAAGGGTTATTTGGCAGCGCTTTATGGTGAGGCCCACCTCCAACGGCTGTTCGCGTTGAGGCGGTGGAGAATCGCCCGCCCGGCGGGGCGGTCGGGCGATGCCCGGCGGCGCGGGACGCGTCTTGGTTCCGGGCGGGGGAAGTGACCGGGAAGGTTTCCCTACGAACATTCGCCCCCACACCCGTAGCTACAAAAACCCTACAGCAACCCTACGGAAAACCCACACCCTCCCTACGCACTTTCCTCAACGATTTCAGCATCCTAAACTAATCCCGCGCACGAACGCATAGCGTCCGTTAACCCTTCCGCAACCTCAGAACGCCTTCAGCCGCCGGGTCGTTTCAGGGTCGAGAAAGCCCGCGACCGTGGCGTCCGTCTCAAGCTGAAGCGCGCGGTGAAGGTCGGGCAGGGCGGCCTGATTCAGCACCCGTTTCATCGCCCGAAGCGACAGCGTGGGCAGCGCCGCCAGCCGCTCCGCCACCGCGGTCGCCTCGGCCATAAGCGCTTCATCGGAAACGACTTTCCAGGCCAGCCCGATCTCCCCCAACTCCCGCGCGGAGTAGCGGTCACCGAAGATCAGCATCTCCCGCGCCTTGTTCAGCCCGACCAGCGCGGGCAGAAGCGAGGTCACGGCGCCGGTCACGAACAGGTTCAGCGACACCTCGGGGAAGAACCCCTTCGCGCTTTCCGCCCAGATCGGAAAGTCGCAGTTGATCGCCCACTCAAACCCCCCGCCCACGGCCCAGCCGTTGACGGCACCAACCACCGGCTTGGTCCCCATCACGATGGCATCCGTCGCCCGCTGAATCGCCAACACCAGACCCCGCGCTTCGTCTTCATTTGCAGGATGAACATGGGCCTTGCGGTCATCCCCGGCGCAAAAGGCCTTGCCGGTTCCGGTGAAGATAATGGCCCGCGTTTCGGGGTCCGCATTGGCATCGTCAAAGGCCCGCGCGACGTCGTCGATCAACTGCCGGTTCATGGCGTTCAGGCTCTCGGGCCGGTTGAGCGCGATGGTGTGCACACCTTTGTCGCCAAGCGTACTCAGCACGGTTTCATAGCGAAAATCGGTCATTGATGCCCCCGGATGACGCGCTTCGTCTTGCCCTCGGTCCTCGGGAAAGTATGGGCAGGACAAAGGCTTACGGTCGCACTGGCGCCCAGCTTGACCTTGATCGCCCGCTCGACCTTGTGGACCAGGTCGGGCGTCGCGGCGACACCCTCGGCCAGTTCCGCCTGGACCGGCAGCGTGTCGTAAGGCGGCGGCGTGTCGAGCGTGATGCGGTAATCGCCCGACAGTTCGGGGATCTCGTTCAGCACCGCGGCGACCATCGACGGGAACATGTTCAGCCCGCGCACAACCACCATATCGTCCGACCGCCCGACGACCGAAAAGCGAAATCCGGTGCAGCCGCAGGCGCAGGGGGCGGTCTCACCAATCGTGATGATATCGCCGGTGCGGAATCGCACCAACGGCTGGCAATCGCGCACCAGATGGGTCAGCACCAGCTCCCCGCTCGCCCCGGCCTCAAGCGCGATGGGCGCGCCGCTGTCGGGGTCGATCAGTTCGGGGTGCAGCACGTCGGCGGCCATGAAATGCAGCCGCGTGTCATGTGGGCATTCGGCGCCGAAGTTCGAAAACACGTCCGAGACACCGTAATTCGCGTTGCGCGGCTCCATCCCCCAAGTGTCACGCAACCTTGCGCGGAAGGCCGGATCGTCCAGCCCCGGCTCCCCCCCGAAAAGGCCAAGCTTCAGCCCAAGGTCGCGCGGCTTCAGGCCGGGGAAATGCTGGGCGATCACACGCTCAAGCACCGCCGGATAGGATGGCGTGCAAGAGATCGCCGTGATCCCCACCTCGCGGATCGTGTGGATCAGAAGATCGGTCGACCCGACGCCGAAAGGCACGACCAGCGCGCCCGTCGCCTCAAGCGTCATGTGATCGGTCAGCCCGCCCATCCACATCTGATAGTTCAGGCAATGCACCACCGCATGATCGGGCGTCAGCCCGGCCGAGCGATGACACCGCCCGCCGACCTCCTGCGTGATCAGCGCATCGCGGGCAGAGAGGGCAAGGTTCATCGCCTGACCCGTGGTGCCGGATGTCCGGTGCAGGCGGTTGGCCATGGCGCGCGGCGTGGCAAGGTAGTCGCCAAAGGGCGGATGATCGGCCTGCGACTGACGCAGCTGCGACTTGTCCGACAGCGGCAGCTCCGGCAGGTCGCGCAGGTCCTTGGGCGGTGTACGCCCCTGCCAAAGCGCGCAGTAAAAGGGCGAGGCGGCGACATGCGCCCGCTGCGCCTGCCACGCCGCCTCGATATGCGGCGCGAGGTCCGCGGTGGAAAGTTTCTCGGCCCCGGTGACGGTCCTCATCGCGACATTCCTCGTTCCCAGATCAATGACAGCGTGTCCAGAACCGCCTCGCGATCTTGCGAAATTTCCGCAAGGTTAGGGTCTTTCGACAGCAAAAGGTTGGACAGATACTGATCGACCATCCCGCCCAGCGCATAGGCGCGGCGCAACAGCTCGGCGCGGGGGATCGGGTCGGCGCCGCCCTCCTGCCGCTGCCGCCGTTCGACCGACGCGACGACGGTGTCGATCCATTCCCGGTTCAGGCGCTGAAACGCCGCCTGCGCCTCGGGGAAACCGTCAAGCGGCTGGACGAGGCAGCGCATCAAGCCGCTGTTCTGCGCGAACAGGTCAAGATAGGCGCGCGTCGCCGCACGGGGCGCATCGCGAAGCCCGCGCCCGCTCGCCCCCCGCATCGACAGTTGGAGGAAGGAAACGAACGCGGTCAGCAGCGTGTCAAGCAGGACATGGCGATCGGGGAAGTAGATGTAGAACGTCCCGTTCGAAACGCCCGCCCCCTCGCAGATGCCCGCGATGGTCAGCCCCTCTGGCCCGCTGTCGCGCAGGATGGCGCAGGCGGCAATCTGCAACTGCGCGCGCGTGCGTTCGCCCTTTGGGCGGCCCTCGCTTTGGGTAGCAAGGAACTGCGGAAAGGACCGGACCGGACGGTCAGGCAGGGCGGGGGCGGGGGCGGGAGTCATCTTTCCTTCCATAAATAAAACTGACGTCATTTTCATAAAATCTGAGAGGCGCCCCTGTCAACGACGATATGCGCGACATCCCATCCTATTGAACTGCCCTCTCGCTTGCGGCATGAATCGTGGCGATGATGCAGACCAATGGCCTCCGCTCGCTGGGTTTCGTCGTGACGACGATCCTTGCCCTCGCGTTGATCGCGGTGGGGTTCGGGCATCGTATGCCGTCGGCGGAGGATGCGCGGGTCGAGGCTTTCGTGCTGGCCGGGGGCGATCTTTCGGACATCTGCGGCGATATCGGCGACGGATCGGTCACCCATCGCCCCTGCCCGGCCTGCCAGATCGTCTCGGCAATCGCGCTGCCGGAAAACGCCGGCCCCGTCCGCCCGGCGGAACTGCGTCTGCTGGCGGAGGTTGCGGCGGAGGAAGACCCCGCTGCCATAACGTTCCGCCGCGACCCCGCGCGGGGCTTGCGCGCGCCACCGCTCGCCTGATGGCCGGGCGCCCTTTGCGGGCGGCCCCAGCCTTCCCTGACCGGCACTGGCCCCGCAACGTCAGCGGCCTGCCCCGGCAAAGGCATTTCGCGCACCCTTCTCCACACTTCCCAAACGGCCCTGCGCCCGAAAGGAGAAACACCCATGCCACCCGACACCCCCCGCCCCGGCGAGGTTGCCCGCCCCTGGACCCCTGCGGACCGGGCCGATGCCACGCTGACCTTTATCGGGCGGCTGCGCAGCCCCTGGCGCAAGGGCGACTGCCCCAGGAACCTGCGTCAGGCGCGGGACCGTGGCGGGGCGTTTTCGGCCCAAATAGACCCTGAATGGCGACCTGCGCTGGCCGGTCTGGCCGAAGGCGACGCGGTGATCGTCCTTTACTGGATGGACGGTGCGCGGCGCGACCTTCTGGTGCAGGCGCCCGCGCACCGGCCTGATCCCGCCGGGACCTTTGCCCTTCGCTCCCCCGCGCGGCCAAATCCGATTGCGCTGGCCGTGACGCGGATCGTTGCCATCGACGCCAGCGCCGGGGTGTTGACGCTTGACGCGATCGACGCCTTCGACGGCACGCCAATCCTCGACATCAAGCCCTGGCTGCCGGGTGTCGATATCCCGCCGGAGGGGACAGCGCGGTGATCCTCAGGCGCCTCTTCCTTGCCGTCCTCTTCGTCGCGCTGGCGCTGGCGGGCTCGGCGGAGGTCGCGCGCCCCGCGGCGGATGGCTATGACATCGCCTTCCTCGACGGTTTCTGCGGCGACCCGCCGGGGCCGGAGGACGCCACCCCGGCGCATTGCCCGCTTTGCACCATCGTCGCCACCGCGATCCTGCCCGCCCGCATCGTCACCCCGCGCGCCCTGCCCGCGCCCCGCGCTGTCCTTCTGCCGCCATCGGGGGCAATCGCCCCACCTTCGGCGACCCACACGCTCTGGCCCCCGAACCGGGCGCCGCCAGCCCGTCTTTCCCTGATCTGAACCGCCCCAAGGGGCCTCATAATCCGGGCCAGTGCGCCCGAACGGAAAGACATATCATGACCCTGTTCACCCGCGGCCTTGCCAGCGCTGCCCTCTTCCTCGGCCTGACCCTTCCGGCCACAGCCGAGATCACCGTGACCGATCTGCGCGACCGCACCGTCACGCTCGAAAAACCCGCCGAGCGCGTTCTGCTTGGCTTTTACTATGAGGATTTCCTGGCCGTGACCGGCCCCGGCGCGGTCGACAGGATCGTCGCCCTGTCGAAATCCCCCTGGGCCGACTGGCGCCCCGGACAATGGGCCGCCTATACCGCCGCCTTCCCGCAACTGAACGACCTGCCCGATGTCGGCGATACCGAAAGCGCCACCTTCTCGGTCGAGGCGGCCATCGCGGCGCGGCCCGATCTGGTCTTGCTGGCCGGCTGGCAATATGACGCGCTGGGCGAAAATGTCGCGCAGTTCGAGGCGGCGGGCATCCCTGTCGTGACGCTCGACTACAACGCGCAGACGGTGGAAAAGCATGTGCTGTCCACCCGCGTTCTCGGCGCCGTGATGGGCCAGCCCGAGCGGGCGGAGAAGCTGGCATCGCTTTACCAGTCGCGGATGCAGGACACACTGGACCGCGTCGCCAAGGCGGGCCCCTCTGCCAAGAAGGTCTATGTCGAACTGGCGCAGAAGGGACCGGATGAGGTCGGCAATAGCTATGGCAAGGGCATGTGGGCCGGGGTGATCGAGATGGTCGGCGGCCAGAACATCGCCAAGGGCCAGATCGAGAACTGGGGGCCGCTCTCGCCCGAATATGTCCTGGCCGAACAGCCCGACATCATCCTGCTGGCCGGGTCGGAATGGCTGAACAAGCCCGCCGCCGTGCTGCTGGGCTTCGGCGCCGATCCCGCGCTGGCGCAGGACCGGATGGCGGCCTATCTGGGGCGGCCCGGCTGGTCAGAGCTTCCGGCGGTCAAGGCCGGGGAGGTTTACGGCATCTACCATGGCGGGACGCGCGCGCTCTCCGACTATGTCTATGTGCGCTATATCGCCAAGGCCCTGCACCCGGATGCCTTCGCCGACGTGGACCCTGCGGCCGAGATTGCCGACCACTACCATGACTGGCTGCCGATCGACGCGGCGGGCATCTTTGTTGTGAAGTACGAGTGATGCTGGTGTCCCGGTCCCCGGCGCGGTCCCACATGCCGCGGATCGGGCGGGCGGCGGCGGTGCTTTGCGCCGCCGCCCTCCTTGTGTTTCTGATGGTGTGCGATCTGGTCACCGGCCCCTCGGGCATGCCGCTGGCCAAGGTGGTCGGGGGCCTTGCCGCCGGGCCGGGCGGCGCCGACCGGACCGTCGCCACGATCCTCTGGTCGATCCGTATGCCACAGACCCTGACCGGGGCGCTGGTCGGGGGGTGCCTTGGGCTGGGCGGGCTGATGATGCAGACGATCCTCGCCAACCCGCTGGCAAGCTCTTACACGCTGGGCTTTTCGGCCGCCGCCGGGTTCGGGGCGGCGCTGGCGATCCTTTTCGGCGCGGCGCTGCCGATCGCGATCTGGGTGCAGATCCCGCTTGCGGCGTTCCTCTCGACCCTCACGGCCTGCGCCATGGTCTATGCCATTGCCCGGTTCCGCGGCGCGGCGCCCGAGACACTGGTTCTGGCCGGTATCGCGGTCCTGTTCTTCTTTCAATCGCTTCAGTCCCTGCTTCAGTTCATGGCCGCGCCGGAGGTGCTGCAACAGATCGTCTTCTGGCTGTTCGGCAGCCTTCTGAAGGCAAGCTGGACCAGCGTTCAGGTCATCGCCGCGATCCTGCTTCTGTCGCTGCCGCTGATCCTGCGCGATGCCTGGAACCTGACCTCCCTTCGCCTTGGCGATGCGAATGCCGCAAGCCTTGGTCTCGACATCGAGGCGCTCAGGCGGCGGGGCTTTGTCCTTGTCGCACTGCTGACCGCCGCTGCCGTCAGCTTCACCGGCACCATCGGGTTCGTCGGCCTGATCGCGCCCCATGTCGGCCGTGCGCTGGTAGGGGAGGATCACCGCTTTGCCCTGCCCATCGCCGGGCTTTTCGGGGCGATCATCCTTGTCGCCGCCTCGGTCATCGGCAAGCTCATCTCCCCCGGTGCGGTGATCCCGGTGGGCATCATCACCGCCATCGCGGGCATCCCGATGCTGATGGCGGTGATCCTTGGACAAGGGAGGCGCGCATGACGGTTCTGACCCTTCGCAACCTCGCCGTCCAGCGCGGGCGGCGGCAGGTTCTGGCGCCGGTGGACACGGTGCTGACCACCGCCGGGATGATCGGCGTCATCGGCCCGAACGGCGCCGGGAAATCGACCCTTTTACAGGCGATTTCGGGTCTTTTGCCGCATACGGGACACTGGCAGCTTGGCGACCGTACCCCGGCGCGGGAAGAGATCGGCTTTCTGCCGCAGGCCTATGCCGTGAAAGCCTCTCTGACGGTGGAGGAATGCGTTCTTCTGGGGCGGCGAGAGGTGCTTGGCTGGCGCGTCCCGCCCGGCGCGCGGCACGCGGCGGGCGATGTCCTGGCCCGCTGCGGCATCGCGCATCTGGCGGGCGAACGGATGGACCGGTTGTCGGGCGGCCAGCAACAACTGGCGCTGATCGCCCAGCGCCTGTACCGCGCGCCGCGTCTTCTGATCCTTGATGAACCAACGAGCGCGCTGGATGTCGGCCATCAGATCGAGGTGTTGACCCTGCTTGCCCAGCATGCCACCGCGACCGGCACGTCGATCCTGCTGGCGCTGCATGACCTGACGCTGGCGGCGCGGTTCTGCCGGTCGCTGATCCTCTTGTCGGACGGCAGGTTGCGCGCGGCGGGAATGGCGGGGGCGGTCCTCTCCGAACCCGCGATCCGGGCCAGCTATCGCGTCGCGCCAGAGTTCCTGACCTCGCGCAGCGGCCACAAGGTCGTCGTGCCGCACCGGCTGATCTGACGGCACGAGGGAGGTTGAGAGAAGGTTAACGCGACCCATGCACGCAGACGTGGTTTGCGAACACAACACTGAAAACATTGAAAAAACAGGGCAGGAACCCCGTGGTCTTTTCATAGGTTTCCCGTAGGTTTTCCGTAGCTACAATGGCCGCCGGAAAGCCGACCCGGCCGGTGTCACACGGCTGTCACCCCCCGGCCTTAGGGTCCGGCCCGGTTCCCGGCGCGTGTCGGGGCCATGCCAGATTTTCCAGCCAGGGGCACCATCATGGATACCAAGTCCACCGTTCACCTTTCCTTTGACGAGTTCGACGAATTGCGGGACCCGCGCCCCGCCGGGAACGACTTTGACCGCGTTGTCGAACGGGCCATCTCCAGACGTGGGTTTCTGGGTGGCGCGCTGACCTTCGGGTCGGGCGCGATGGCCTTCGGCGCGGGCCTGTTCGGCACCTCCACCCCGGCCCCCGCCCAGACCCCTGCCTTCGCGTTCAAGCCGGTCGGCATCGCCACTGACTTCGACATCCATGTGCCTGCGGGCTATGACTGGCAACCGCTGGTCAAATGGGGCCAGCCGCTGTTCTCGGACGCCGAGGGGGCCTATTCGCCCGAAACCGGCGTCGCCGTCGGCCAGTCGGACCGGGTCTTTGGTGAAAACACCGACGGAATGGAGACCTTCGAACATGAGGGCCACGTCCTTCTGGCGATCAACTCCGAATATGTGAACACCAAGGTCAACCTGCCCGCCGCCTCCGAAGGCGTCCCGCAAAACGCCGATGAGGTGATGCTGCTGAAAAACATGCAGGGCGTGACCGTGATGGAGATCGCAGAGCGCGAAAACGGCTGGCAGGTCGTGCTGGACAGCCCCTACAACCGTCGCATCACGCATGAGACGCAGATGACCATGGACGGCCCCGCCGCCGGGTCGGATCTGCTGAAAACCGGCGCGGACCCAAAGGGGATGTCGCCGAAGGGCACGCTGAACAATTGCGGGTCGGGCAAGACGCTGTGGGGCAGCTATCTGACCTGCGAAGAGAACTTCAACACCTATTTCGGCACCACCGATCCGGCGCAGGAACAGGTGACCGAGGGCTTCGACCGCTACGGCATCGGCGGCGAAAGCCGCTATGCCTATGAGAAGTTCGACCCGCGCTTCGACATCTCGAAAGAGCCGAATGAGCCGCATCGCCACGGCTGGGTGACCGAGATCGACCCCGCCAACCCGGACAGCACGCCGGTCAAGCATACCGCGCTGGGCCGTTTCAAGCATGAGAATGCCGAGATGGTGCAGGCGAAAGACGGGCGCGTCGTCGTCTACATGGGCGACGATGAGCGGGGCGAGTTCATGTACCGCTATGTCTCCAACGGCACCTGGGCCGAGGGTCAGCCGACCGATGGCCTTTTGTCGGACGGCACACTTTATGTCGCGAAATTCAACGACGACATGACCGGCGAATGGCTGGCGCTGACGCCCGAGACCACCGGGATGGGGATGGCGGAAATCCTCGTCCACGCCCGCATGGCGGGGACCAGGGTCGGGGCCACCACGATGGACCGCCCGGAATGGATCGCCGCCCATCCGATGAAGGCCGAGGCCTATTGCGCGTTGACCAACAACTCAAAGCGCGGCGGCGAGGGCATGGCGGTGAACGCGGCCAACCCGCGAGAGACCAACGAATACGGTCAGATCGTCCGCTGGCGCCCCGAGGGCGAGGATCACGGCGCGGCGACGTTCACCTGGGACCTCTATGTCATGGCCGGCAACCCCGAGGTCTATGACAACGCCTATGGCGGGTCGGCCAACGTCACGCCGGGGAATATGTTCAACTCTCCCGACGGGATGGCCTTTGACACGCAGGGCATGCTCTGGATCCAGACCGACGGCGAGGACAGCAATGAGGGCGACTTCGCGGGCATGGGCAACAACCAGATGCTTGTCGGCAACCCCGAAACCGGCGAGATCGCCCGCTTCCTGACCGCGCCGAACGGTGCCGAGGTGACCGGCCTCACCTGGTCGCCCGACCGCAAGACCGCCTTTGTCGGGATCCAGCATCCGGGCGGGTCCTGGCCCGATGGCGCGGGCAAGCCGCGCTCCTCGGTGATCGCGGTCTGGCGTCAGGACGGCGCGACCGTCGGCTGAGGCCACCAACCCCGGCCCCGGCGCCCCGATCATCGGCGGCGCCGGGGTCTCCCCCCGCGCCGCCCCCTTCACCCGCCGCGCTTGATCCGCTTTGCCTGCTTCACCAGCTTCGACAGCGACTTGCCCTTGCGCTTGCGATCGAGGGCCGAGGCGGTGTGTTCGGCATCCTCGCTCCGCAGCTTCTTCCAGCGTTCGACCCTTCCCGCGTCGATCTGCCCCGCCTTGACCGCCGCCTGCACGGCACAGCCCGGCTCTGGTCCGTGGGTGCAGTCGCGGAAACGGCAGTCCGCCGCAAGGCCTGCGATCTCGGCAAACGCCTCATCAATCCCCTCGGCCATGTCGGTCAGCCGCAGTTCCCGCATCCCCGGCGTGTCGATCAGCCAGCCGCCACCGGGAATGGCGAGCATCTCGCGCGCGGTGGTGGTATGGTGGCCCTTCATGTCGTCTTCGCGCACCTCACCCGTCTCAAGCGCGAGGCCCGTCAGCGCCGAGGCGAGCGTCGATTTGCCCACCCCCGACATGCCAAGGAAGGCGACCGTCTGCCCGGGCCCGCACCACGGGCCGAGCGCCCCCACCGCGTCGGCCGACTTGGCGTTCACCGCGACAGCAGGCACCTTTGGCCCGATGGCGCGCAGGCGGTCCATATAGGCGTCGGGGTCCTCGCATCGGTCGATCTTGGTCAGGACGAAGACCGGCGGAACGCCCCCGGCATGGCAAAGCGCAAGGTAGCGTTCCAGCCGCGCCTCGTTGAATTCCTCGGAACAGGAGGTGGTGATGAAGACGGCATCGACATTCGCCACGATAAGCTGTTCGCGCGACGCATCGCCCGCGGCGCGGCGGAAGATCCGCGAATGCCGGTCCAGAAGGCGCGCGGCGCGGCCCGTGGCGGGATCGGCCAGCACCCAGTCGCCGACCGCGACATCGCCTGCGGGCAGGTCGGGCGGCAGGGTCAGTTCTGCCGCGCCATCCTCTGTCAGGACCGACAGTCGCGCGCGGTGAACGCCGGTGACGCGGGCGGGGGTGAGGGTTTCAAGCTCAGAAGGGTCGATCTGGCGCTGAAACTCAGGGGTCCAGCCAAGGCTGGCAAGGGTGGGATGCGGGGTCAAGGATCTGTCCTTTGGTCAAACCGATACGAACGCCCGGCAGCTTCGGCTGCGGGCGGATGGTGTCGGGACGGGCGGGACAGGTCCGGTCTCAGACAGCCCCGGCCCGGAGGGAAACAAGATCTGCCATGTTCGACTCCTTCGCGGGGTTGAGAGGGTGAGAGGCTGGACAACGACCCAAGCGGGGCTCGTTACGGCTGCTTCCTTCCGGACCTGACCGGGTTGGCGAGGCGCTCGCCCGCGCCAACCTCTCGCCTTCCGATATAGGGCAGGGCAGGATGGAAGGCAATAACGGAGGGTTCGATGACGAAGTTCGAAATCGCGGCGGTCGAGGCAGGGGGCGGCTGGCTGGCGCTTTGCCCGATGCCGGGCGCGGGCGGGGACTACGCGGGCGATCTGGCCCGCGTGACCGGCTGGGGTCCGGCGCTGGTCCTGACGATGGCGACGGCGGCGGAACTGGCGCGCTTCGGCGCCGCCGGGATCGGCGCGGACCTGCGCGAAAGGGGCATCGGCTGGCGCCATCTGCCGGTTGAGGATTATCAGGCCGACAGCCCGGCGCTGGCCGCAGGATGGGCGGCGACCTCAACCCAGGCGCGCGCGATCCTTGCGCAAGGCGGCCGGGTTCTGGCCCATTGCCGGAGCGGCTGCGGCCGGTCGGGGATGGCGGTCCTGCGGCTGATAGTCGAACTGGGCGAGGCGCCAGAGGCCGCCCTGCCCCGCCTGCGCGCCGCCCGGCCCTGCGCAGTGGAAACCGACGCGCAATACGACTGGGCCGCTAGTCCCCCATCACCGGGCGCTGGCACCAGATCTTCGTGAAGGCGCCGGTGCAGGTCGTTTCGCGCTTCAGGCCCTTCACCGCGTAGCTGGTGTAAAGCGTGTGATCCTTGACCGTCACGTCCAGCATGTCGCGAAGGATGGCGACGCAATCGGTCGGTTGCAGCTTGCACCCGATCAGCGCGACGGTGCCGATCACATCGTCGCCCTGACTGTCGATGTCGGTCGTGGCGATCTTCTGCTGCACCGCCTCTTTCAGCATCGCGTCGAACGCCGCCTCACCCGGCCTTGTCAGCATGGCCACCCCGGCGACGATCACCAGTACCACGAGAAACCCCATAAACAACCGCATCTTGCCCCCCTTGTCCGGCCTGCACGCCCTTATGCCCCGCCGGGGCGGCGCGCGACAAGGGCCGGATCAAAGCCGGATACGGAACCGCGCGAAGCCGTCCGGCCCGTCACCCGCCGCTTCGATCGCAAGACCCTTCACCGCGTCCAGATAGGCCACCGCCTTCGGCCCGGTATCGAACAGGACGCTGGTCCCCGGCAGCGCCCTGAAATGCCAGTTGGCATCGGCGGTCGGGTTGATCGTCCCCTGTTCGACGATAAAGCGGACGATGATGTCGCGATTCGTATCCGGGCCTTCGAAGATGATCGTGTCCCCCTTCGCGCCGGGAAAATCGCCGCCGCCGCTGGCGCGGTAATTGTTGGTCGCGATCACGAATTCATCCGCCGGGTCCACCGGCCTGCCGTTATGGGCCAGATCCACGATCCGGCTGGCATCGGGGTTCAGATCGCCGCCCTTGGCGTCGTATTTCGACGGCTGCGACAGGTCGATGCCATAGGTCACGCCGTCGATGACGTCGAAATTGTAGCTGGGGAAATCGGGGTTGAGGAGAAGCTGATCCTGCCCGCCCGGCGTGACCTGGTTGAACATCCCGGCCGAGCGTTCCAGCCAGTCCTTCAACTGCGCCCCCGTCACCTTCACCGCGCGGATCGTGTTCGGGTAAAGGTAAAGGTCGGCCACGTTCTTGATCGCCACATCGCCCGCAGGCACGTCGGTGTAATACTCCGGCCCGCCACGCCCCCCGGCCTTGAAGGGTGCGGCGGCAGAGAGAAGCGGCAGCGCTTCATACTCCGTCCCCTTCAGCATCTGGGCGATATACCAGACCTGCGCCTGGCTGACGATCTGGACCGAGGGATCATCGGCCACCAGCGCGAAATAGCTGTAAAGCGGGGCGGAGGTCTTGCCCACGGCGCGGCGGACATAGGCCAGCGTTTCCTGATGTTCCGGCGCGACGGCAGCTTCGACCTCGGCCACGGACTCCACCAGCGCCGTGACGGAGCGATCCTCATTCCGCTTGTAGATCGGCCGCGTCTCGACGGCGGAGGAGAGGACACGCCATTCCCCGCCGTCACGCTCCAGCAGGAGGTCGATCACGCCAAGATTGTCACCCCAGAACCCGGCCATGACGGCGGGCTTGCCATGGATCAGCCCGGTTTTGGCATCGACCATGTCGAAGCCTTCGAAGGTGGGCGAGGGGTAGACAAGGTGCGAATGCCCGGTCAGCAGCGCGTCGATGCCATCGACCTCCGCCAAGGGGACCGAGGCGTTTTCCATCCCTTCCGTATGCCGGGCCGATCCGATGCCGGAATGCGAGAGCGCGATGATGATGTCTGCCCCCTCCTCCCGCATCACCGGGACCCAGGCCCGCGCCGCCTGAACGATATCGCGGGTCTGCACCTTGCCCTCCAGATGCCCGCGATCCCATTGCAGGATCTGCGGCGGCACGAAACCGATCAGCCCGATGCGGATCGCATGTTCCGCCCCGTCGCCGTCCTTCAGCATCCGGTCGAGGATGACGTAAGGCTTGAAAAGGCCGGTATCCTTCGTCGGATCGCCCCCCAGTTCCGTCACCACATTGGCCGAAACGACGGGAAACGCCGCCCCCGCCAGCGACTTCATCAGGAAGTCGAGACCATAGTTGAATTCATGGTTGCCAAGGGTCGATGCCTCGATCCCCACGGCGTTCAGCGCGGCGATGACGGGGTGCATGTCGCCCTCTTTCATGCCCCGTTCATAGGCGATGTAATCGCCCATCGGGTTGCCTTGCAGGAAATCGCCATTGTCGAGCAGAAGAGAATTCGCAGCCTCGGCCCGGATCGCCTTCACATGGGCGGCGGTGCGGGCCAGACCGACCGTATCGACCGGCTTGTCAGAGTAATAGTCGTAGGGAAAGACATGGACGTGGATGTCCGTCGTTTCCATGATCCTCAGATGCGCCTGATTGGCGGCGGCGCGGGCCGAAAAGGGATGGAGCGCGATCACGGTTGCCCCGACTCCGGTCGTGGTAAGGAAGGTTCGGCGGCTGATTTCAGGCTGTGCCATGGCAAGGCTCCCATCATCTGTCGGGGATCATCCTAATCTATTCTAGTCATGGAACGAATCTATCTCGTGACGGTGGAAATCACCACCGGCGGATGCCAAGATTTTTCATTTTACAGCCCCGGGTTGATAATGGTGACGTAGGGGAAGGATTGCGGCCGGTTTACATTCCAACAGCCGCGTGGAACATCGCCCGAAAACCGGGGGGATGCCATGCGGATCGCGGAATCGGTGACCTTTGCGGGCGCGTCGAACGACCGTGCCGCCTGGCTGCGCGGCGATGCCGGGGCGATCGCGCGGCACCTTGCGGACCCTGCCACCCGCGTCCTGCCGATCTGGCGCGGCAAGCCGCTGATCTGCGACGCCGGCGCCGGGTTCCTGCCCGCGACCCACCCGTTCCTGACCGCCACCGGGGGTGAAACCGTCTTTCTCGGCCTTGACGAGGCCGGCGCGCTGTTCGCCCGCGACATCTCCTCCTGGCAGCCGCCGGAAGGGACCGACCTGCCGCAGCCCGGCTTCCTTGATCAGACCGAACAACGCATTCCCGGCCTGCCCGATGACTGGCGCCTGACCGAGTTGCGCGGCGTCATGGCGATGCTGCCGCGCGCCGATGCCGACTGGGTGGCGACCGCGAAGGCGATCCTTGGCTGGCATCGCAGCCACCGCTTCTGTTCCGCCTGCGGCAAGGAAAGCGCGGTGGTCCAGGCCGGGTGGCAACGGTCCTGCCCCGCCTGCGGAGCCCAGCATTTCCCGCGCACCGACCCGGTCGTCATCATGCTGATCCAGCACGGCAACCGCACGCTTCTCGGCCGGTCGCCCGGCTGGCCCGAGGGGATGTATTCCTGCCTTGCAGGCTTCATGGAGCCGGGGGAGACGATGGAGGCCGCCGTGCGGCGCGAGGTGGCCGAGGAAACCGGCATCCGCGTCGGCCGCGTGAACTACCTCGCCAGCCAGCCCTGGCCCTATCCCAGCTCCATCATGCTTGGCTGCGTGGGCGAGGCGATCAGCACCGACATCACCCTCGACCCGGCAGAACTTGAGGAAGCGCTGTGGATCAGCCGCGAGGAGATGGCGCAGGTTCTGGCGGGCGAACACCCCAAGATCCGCAAACCCCGCGCCGGGGCCATCGCCGGGTTCCTGCTGACCAACTGGGTTGCCGACAGGCTCGATTAAGGGCAAGCCTGATGGCAAAGGAATGAGTGCATGAAGTTTTCGACCAGACAGGACATCGAATCCCCGATCGAGGCCGTCTTCGACAACCTGTCGAATTTCGATGCCTATGAACGCGCGGCGCTGAAACGCGGCCTTGGCGTGACCCGGCGCGCGACGACAGAGGGCGAGGGCGCCTGGGACCTGCAATTCCGGCTTCGGGGCAAGATGCGCAGCGTCATCGTCTCCCTTGTCCGGCTCGAACGGCCGGAGCATCTGGGCTTCGCGGGTGAAAGCCGGAGTTTTCAGATCGAGGCGACGCTGACCCTGATCGCGCTGTCAAAGGCCCGCACCCGCATGGGGGTGGAACTGGACATCCGCCCGCGCACCATGTCGGGGCGGCTTCTTCTGCAATCGCTGCGCCTGTCGAAGGGCGGATATTCCCGCAAGTTCGAGGCGGGCGTGCAGAACTTTGCGAAAAAGATCGAGCGCAACCGCTTTCGCCCCGCGGGCTGAGCCGCATCAGTGACGGCTGGGATCGGCCGGATAGACGCCAAGGATCGTCAGCGAGGAGGTGAAATACGCCAGTTCCTCAAGCGCCAGGCGGACGTTCTGATCGTCGGGATGGCCTTCGATATCCGCGTAAAACTGCGTCGCGGTGAAGGACCCGTCGACCATATAGCTTTCCAGCTTGGTCATGTTGACGCCATTGGTCGCGAACCCGCCCATCGCCTTGTAAAGCGCGGCGGGGATGTTGCGCACCTCGAAGACGAAGGTGGTCATCATGCCCGACGTCCCGCGCCGGGCAAGGTCCGGCTGCCGCGCCATCACAAGGAAGCGGGTGGTGTTATGGGCGTGATCCTCGATATGCCGGGCGAGGATGTCGAGGCCGTGGATCTCGGCCGCGAGGTCTGAGGCCAGCGCCCCCTCGTCCCGCCCGCCCGAGGCCGCAAGATCGGCGGCGGCCCCGGCGCTGTCGGCGGCGGCAAGGCCCCGGATGCCATGCTTGCGCAGGAAATCGGCGCATTGCGGCAACAGGACGAGATGCGCGCGCACCGTCTTGATCTGGTCGATCGACACGCCGCGATTGGCCATCAGGCTGATATGGACGCGCACGAAGGCCTCATCCACGATATGCAGCCCGCTTTCGGGAAGCAGCCGGTGAATGTCGGCAACCCGGCCGTAGGTGGAGTTCTCGACCGGTAGCATGGCAAGCTCTGCCGCGCCCGAACGGGTCGCCTCGATCACGTCCTCGAACGTGCGGCAGGGCAGGGGTTCAAGGTCCGGGCGGGCGTCGATGCAAGCCTGGTGCGAATAGGCACCCGGCTCTCCCTGAAAGGCGATACGGCCGGTCATGGGGGGTGGCTCCTTGGCGACAGGCCCGATATTGGGCAATCCGCCGCGCTAACTATACCTTGAAACCCGGCGGGGGAAGCGGATAGATACGCCGCAAGCCAAATTGTCAGGGACGAGGCGCGACATGTTCGACACGATGACGATAACCAAGGCCGGCGGCGCGCTGTGCGGGGCTTTCCTCATCTTCCTGCTGGGGAAGTGGGCGGCGGAAGGCCTTTACCACACCGGCACCGTCAGCCACGGCGATGAGGTCGCGCAGGCCTATACGATCGACACCGGCGACGCGGGCGACAGCGGCGACACCGCCGAGGCCGATACCGGGCCGGACTTCGCCACTCTCTACGCCTCGGCCGACGCGGCGAAGGGCGAAAAGGTCTTTTCGAAGTGCAAGGCCTGCCACAAGATCGACGGCACCAACGCCACCGGCCCGCATCTTGACGGCGTCGTCGACCGCGCGGTCGCCTCGGTCGCCGGATTTGGCTATTCGGACCCGATGGTGGCCCATGGCGGCGACTGGACGCCGGAAGTGCTGGAAGCCTTCCTCGCCAACCCCAAGGGCGTCGTGCCGGGGACCAAGATGTCCTTCGCGGGCCTCCCCAAGGTCGAGGATCGCGCAAATATCATCGCCTATCTGGCGACGCTGGGCGGTTAAGCCGACCTGCCATCGCAGGATTAGGGGGCCGTCCTGCGGGGCGGCCCTTTGCATGACGCCCCCCTCACGCATTCGCAACTTGAATCCGGCGCGCCTGCCGTTCTAGCTTCGGCAAAGCAGTGCGGGCCAGGGTCGGACCCGCGAAGGGAGTATCTATGCAGGTGCAGGATTGCCGCCGCCCGATGGGGCAAAGGGGACCGTCGCGGCAGGTGTTTTTCGCCGCAGCCGCCATCGTCGCGCTGACCGTCGCGACGCTGCCGGGGGCGAAGGCGGCCGGGGATGTGACCGTCTCTTACGGCTTTTCCAACTTTGGCGCGCTGAAATACCCCGCCGATTTCGACAATCTCGACTACGTCAATCCCGACGCGCCGAAAGGGGGCGAGATCTCTCTCTGGTCGCAGGGCAGCTTTGACAGCTTCAACCAATATGCCCGCGACGGCGTCGCTGCCGCGCTGAACACCATCGGCAGCGAAAGCATGTTGACCAACACCTACGACGACCCCTATGGCGCCTATTGCCTGCTTTGCACCACGCTGGAATATCCCGCCGACCTGTCCTTCGTGACCTTCAACCTGCGCGACGACGTGACCTTTTCCGACGGCACGCCGATGACGGCCGAGGATGTTGCCTTCAGCTTCAACCTGTTCCAGACGCAGGGCATCAGCGAATACCGCCGCATCGTCGAAGGCTTCATCGACAGGGTCGAGGTCGAAACCCCGCACCGCATCACCTTCTACTTCAAGCCCGAAGCCTCGCTCCGCGACCGGGTCGGCGTCGCGGGCGGTACCCCCGTCTTCTCAAAAGCCTGGTTCGAAAAGACCGGCGCGCGGCTCGACAAGTCGACGAAAGAGCCGTTCCTGTCCACCGGCGCCTATGTGCTGGACAGCTTCGACTACAACCGCCGCGTGGTCTACAAGCGCAACCCTGACTACTGGGGCAATGACATTCCGCTGAACAGGGGCCGCAACAACTTTGACCGTATCCGGGTGGAGTATTACGGCGACAGCGACGCCGCGTTTGAGGGGTTCAAGGCGGGCGACTATACCTTCCGCACCGAAACCGACCCGGAGAACTGGTCTACCGGCTACAATTTCGACGCGATCAGGAAGGGTTGGGCCAGGATAGAGACGATTCCCGACGGTAATGTCGGCACCCACCTGTCCTGGGTCTTCAACCTCGACCGGCCGCATTGGCAGGACGCGCGGGTACGTCAGGCCATCGGGATGGCGTTCAACTTCCCCTGGAGCAACCAGACCCTGTTCCACGGGCTTTACAGCCGCCCCGTGTCGTTCTGGCCGAACACCGACCTTGCCGCGACCGGCACCCCGACCGAGGGTGAGGTGGCCCTACTGAAACCGCTGGTGGACAAGGGCCTTCTCGACGCCGCGATCCTGACCGACGACGCGGCCGCCCCGCCCGAAAACGCCGCCGCCACCAACCGCCCCGAACGGAAAAACGCCCGCGCCGCGGCGGCCCTTCTGGAAGAGGCCGGGTGGAAGACCGGGTCCGACGGCATCCGCCGCAACGACAAGGGCGAGGTGCTGAGCCTGACGATCATCCAGTACAACCCTTTCTACGACAAGGTCGTCAATCCGTTCATCGAGAACCTGAAACTGATCGGGGTGCAGGCGAAACTGGAACGGGTCGATACCGCGCAATATGTCGAACGCCGCCGCAAGGGCGACTTCGACCTGGCCAATCAGGCCTTCGACATGAATTTCGAACCCTCCATCGGGCTGGAGCAGTGGTTCGGCTCCAAAACCGCCGATGACAGCTCCCGCAACCTGATGCGGCTGCGTGACCCGGCGGTGGATGCGCTGATCGGCGATGTGATCGCCGCCAAGACGGTTCAGGATCTGACGACCTCGGTCCACGCGCTCGACCGCGCGCTGCGGGCCAAGGCGTTCGATATTCCGCTGTGGTACAACCCGGACAACTGGGTCGCCTATTACGATTTCTACCGCCACCCGGACACGCTGCCGCCCTTGCAGGTCGGCCAGCTTGATTTCTGGTGGTACGACGCCGATAAGGCTGCCGAACTGAAGGCTGCGGGCGCCTATAACTAGGCCCGCGCGGCAAGGGGAAAGAGCGGACGGCCCATGGGCGCCTATATCCTGAGACGGCTGCTTTTGATGATTCCGACCCTGTTCGGCATCATGCTTATCAACTTCTCGCTGACGCAATTCGTCCCCGGCGGGCCGATCGAACAGATCATCGCCCGGATGGAAGGCCAGGGCGATGTGTTCAAGGGTATCTCGGGCAGCAGCGGCGACAGCAGCCCTTCGGACATGCAGGTGGGTAGTGGCGCAGGCGAAAAGTACATGGGCGCGCGCGGATTGCCGCCCGAATTCATCGCCGATCTGGAAAAGCAGTTCGGCTTTGACAAGCCGCCGGCGGAACGCTTCGCCAAGATGATCGGCGACTATCTGCGCTTCGATTTCGGGGACAGCTATTTCCGCTCAACCTCAGTCGTCAGCCTGATCATCGACAAGCTGCCAGTCTCCATCTCTCTCGGTCTCTGGTCGACGCTTCTGGCCTACCTGATCTCCATCCCCCTTGGCATCCGCAAGGCGGTACGGAATGGATCGCGCTTCGACACCTGGACCAGCGGCACGATCATCGTCGGCTATGCCATCCCCGGCTTTCTCTTCGCCGTCCTTCTGATCGTGCTCTTCGCAGGTGGCAGCTACTGGCGCATATTTCCGCTGCGCGGCCTGACATCCGATAATTGGGACAGCCTGTCCCTGATCGGCAAGATCGCGGATTATTTCTGGCATATCACCCTGCCCGTGGTGGCGATGACGATCTCAAGCTTCGCCACGCTGACGCTGCTGACCAAGAACAGCTTTCTGGACGAGATCGGCAAGCAATATGTCCTGACCGCCAAGGCCAAGGGCCTGACCGAGCGCAGGGTGCTTTACGGGCACGTCTTCCGCAACGCGATGCTGATCGTGATCGCGGGCTTTCCGGGGCTGTTCCTGTCGGTCCTGTTCACCGGAAACGTGCTGATCGAGACCATCTTCTCGCTCGATGGCCTTGGGCGGCTGGGGTATGAGGCGGCGGTGGCGCGGGATTATCCCATCGTCTTCGGCACGCTCTACGTCTTCGGCCTTCTCGGCCTTGTGATCCGGCTCCTGTCCGACCTGACCTATGTGCTGGTCGATCCGCGGATCGACTTCGAAAGCCGGGGCGGCTGATGGCGCTTTCCCCCCTTAACCGGCGCCGCTGGCGCAACTTCCGCGCCAATGGCCGCGCCTTCTGGTCGCTGTGGATCTTCGGCATCCTCTTCGTGATCTCGCTCTTTGCGGAGTTCGTGGCCAATGACAAACCGATCCTCGTCAGCTATCGCGGCGATCTTTACGTCCCGGTCCTGAAATTCTACCCCGAGACCGCATTCGGCGGCGATTTCCAGACCGAGGCGGTCTATTCCGACCCCGCGATCCAGTGCCTGATCAAGACCGGCGGGATGGAAGCCTGCTGGGACGATCCCGAAGGCGTCGCCGCGCAAGCCGCGACCACCGGGGCGGTGGACGGTGAGACGGCTGAAAAGGGCTGGATCGTCTGGCCACCCATTCCCTACAGCTACACCACCATCAACAATGTCGGCATCGCCCCCTCGGCGCCGGACGGAAAGCACTGGCTTGGCACCGACGACACGTCCCGCGACGTGCTGGCGCGGGTCATCTACGGCTTTCGCCTTTCCGTCCTTTTCGCGCTGCTCGTCTCTTCCGTCGCCAGCGTGATCGGTATCGCGGCGGGCGCCGTGCAGGGCTATTTCGGCGGCCGCACCGACCTGATCTTCCAGCGTATCCTTGAGATCTGGGGATCGACGCCCGAGCTTTATGTCATCATCATCCTCTTCGCGATCCTCGGGCGAAGCTTCTGGCTTCTGGTCTTCGTGATGATCCTTTTCAGCTGGCCCGCGCTGGTCGGCGTGGTGCGGGCCGAATTCCTGCGCGCGCGGAACTTCGAATATGTCCGCGCCGCCCGCGCGCTGGGCGTGCGTGACCGCACCATCATCGTCCGCCACGTCCTGCCGAACGCCATGGTGGCGACGCTGACCTTCCTGCCCTTCATCGTCACCGGCGCGATCAGCAGCCTTGCGGGTCTCGACTACCTCGGCTTTGGCCTGCCCTCCTCGCTACCCTCGCTGGGGGAACTGGCGTTGCAGGGCAAGAACAACCTTCAGGCGCCCTGGCTGGGTCTTTCCGCCTTCTTCACCTACGCCATCATGCTGTCGCTTCTGGTCTTCATCTTCGAAGGCGTCCGCGATGCCTTCGACCCCAGAAAGACCTTCAAATGACGGCGGTGCTTGAGGTTCGCGATCTGTCGGTCGACTTCCGCCAGGACGGCAAGCTGATCCACGCCGTGCGCGGCGTCAGCTTTGACGTTGAGAAGGGCGAAACCGTGGCCCTGGTCGGCGAAAGCGGGTCGGGGAAGTCGGTAACCGCGCTCTCTACCGTCGGCCTTCTGGGCGACAATGCGGAACTGACCGGGTCGATCCGCTATGACGGACAGGAAATGATCGGCGCCACCGAGAAGGTGCTGCGCGAGGTGCGCGGCAATGACATCAGCTTCATCTTTCAGGAGCCGATGACATCGCTGAACCCGCTCCACACGATCGAAAAGCAGCTGACGGAAAGTATCGAGCTGCATCAGGGCCTGTGCGGCACGGACGCGCGGGCAAAGGTGGTGGAGCTTCTGGACAAGGTCGGCATCGACCGGCCCGAGGAGCGGCTGCCATCCTACCCCCACCAGCTGTCCGGCGGCCAGCGCCAGCGCGTGATGATCGCCATGGCCCTTGCCAACGGGCCAGAGCTTCTGATCGCCGACGAGCCGACCACCGCGCTTGACGTCACCATTCAGGCCCAGATCCTTGCCCTGCTGGCCGAGCTGAAGGCGCGTGAGGGGCTAAGCCTTCTGTTCATCTCCCACGACCTCAACATCGTGCGGCGGATCGCGGATCGGGTCTGCGTGATGCAGGGCGGCGAGATCGTCGAACAGGGGCCGGTAGAGACGATCTTCGCCGATCCGCAGCACCCCTATACCCAAAAACTCCTCGCCGCCGAACCGACGGGCCGCCCCGACCCGGTCCCCGAAGCCGCCGCCGAGATGGTGCGGACCGAGGCGCTGCGCGTCTGGTTCCCGATCCAGCGTGGGCTGCTGCGCAAGACCGTGGGCCATATCCACGCCGTCAACGACGCGACCCTGTCGGTCAGGGCGGGGGAGACGCTGGGGATCGTCGGCGAAAGCGGGTCGGGCAAGACCACGCTGGCGCTGGCGATCATGCGGCTGATCGCGTCCGAAGGGCGGATCGTCTTTCAGGGCGATGACATCTCCGGCTGGTCCACCCGGCAATTGCGCGGCCTGCGCCGCGACATGCAGATCGTGTTCCAGGACCCCTACGGAAGCCTCAGCCCGCGCATGACCGCCGCACAGATCATCGCCGAAGGGCTGTGGGTCCACGGCACCGAAGACGGACGCGACGAACGCACGCTGGTGGCCGAGATCATGACCGAGGTCGGCCTCGACCCCGCGATGATGGAACGCTACCCGCATGAGTTCTCTGGCGGACAGCGTCAGCGGATCGCCATCGCCCGCGCCATGATCCTGCGCCCAAAGCTTGTCGTGCTGGACGAACCGACCTCGGCACTGGACATGACGGTGCAGGTGCAGATCGTCGACCTGCTGCGCCGCTTGCAGGACCGCTACGGCCTTGCCTACCTGTTCATCAGCCACGACCTGCGCGTCGTCCGCGCCATGTCGCACAAGCTGATCGTGATGCGGCGCGGCGATGTGGTCGAATCCGGTTCCGCCCACGATGTCTTCGCCACGCCGCAAACCGATTACACGCGCGAACTGATGGCGGCCGCCTTCCTTGACGAACTGGCGGCGGAATGAAGATCCTTTTCGTCCACCAGAACTTTCCCGGCCAGTTCCCGCACCTCGCCCCGGCGCTGGCCGCGCGCGGGCATGAGGTGCGCGCCCTGACCGCCGAACGCAACGCCCGCAAGTCCCCGGTCCCCGTCTTTCGCTACCGCAACCCGCCCGAAACCACCGTCGAAGGCGCGGGCCGCGTCTATGCCGAAATGTCGGGCCGCGGCCTGATCGCGGCGCGGGCGGCGGACCAGATCACGGCCAAAACGGGTTTTGTCCCTGACGTGGTCTTCGGCCATGGCGGCTGGGGCGAGACGCTGTTCCTGCGCGATGTCTGGCCGAACGCCCGCCACCTGACCTATGCCGAGTTCTTCTATGCCGCGACCGGCCGCGACACCGGGTTCGACCCCGAATTCACCCAGCCGGGCCTGATGCCGAAGATCGCCGTCACCGCCCGCAAGGCGCATGTGCTCCAAGCGATCGCCGATGCCGACGCGGCGCTGTCGCCGACCGAATGGCAGGCCTCTACCTTCCCGGCGGAATGGCGGCCGAAAATCAGCGTGATTCATGACGGAATAGACACGTTACGGCTGATCCCCAACCCCGGAGCGAAGGTGCAGCTTGCCGATGGAACGCGGCTGTCCCATGGCGATGAGGTGCTGACCTATGTCAGCCGCAACCTTGAACCCTATCGCGGGTTCCACATCTTCATGCGCGCGCTTCCCGCCGTCCTCCGCGCCCGCCCCAAGGCCCATGTCGTGATCATCGGCGGCGACGGGCAAAGCTACGGCGCGCGCCCCAAGGGCGACAAAAGCTGGAAGCAGACCTTCCTGGATGAGGTGGCGGACGGGCTGGACCTGTCGCGGGTGCATTTCACCGGCCAAGTCCCCTACCCGCAATTCATCGCGCTGATGCAGATCAGCCGGGTCCACGCCTACCTGACCTATCCCTTCGTCCTGTCCTGGTCGCTCTTGGAAGCGATGAGCATGGGGGCGATGGTCATCGGTTCCCGCACCCCGCCGGTCGAAGAAGTGATCCGCGACGGCGAAAACGGCCGACTGGTGGATTTCTTCGACGTCGCGGGCTGGTCCACGGCGCTGACCGATGCGCTCTGCGATCCCGAGGCTGCCGCCCCCCTGCGCAAGGCGGCGCGCGAAACGGTCGTCACGCGCTATGACCTGCGGTCGAACTGCCTTCCCCGGCTGGTGGATTTCGTCGAAAGCGGGCAAGGCGCCTGACTGCCCCGGCCCGCCGGACAGCCCTCAAAGCGCCTGTGGATAACCCGACGCACCCGCATGACGCAGGGGCAAGCGAATCGACTGACGCCCCCGTCAGACGGCGTGGCTATGCCCGGCCTTGGCCAGTTCGTAGCTGTCGAAACAGCGCGCGATCATCCGGGTCAGCGGGCGCGCTTCGACCGGGATCGACAGCCCATCGGCGTCCACCCTGACCATCTTCCCGAACTCTTTGGAAACGCTAGAAAAATATTCGTCCAGCTTGGCGCGGGGCAGGCCGTAATCGCGCACGATCTCATCCGCGTCGATGCGGAAATCGCACATCAGCGCCTCGATCATGCGGGCGCGGGCCAGATCCTCACCCGCGAAGACATGGCCGCGAGAAGTAGCGAAACGACCCTCGCGCACCGCCTTCACATAGGCCGAGGTGCCAGAGGCGTTTTGTGCATAACCCTCTGGAAAACGGGAGATGGCCGAGGCGCCAAGCCCGACCAGAGCGGTTGCAAGATCATCAGTATAGCCCTGAAAATTCCGCCGCAGCCGCCCGGCCTTCAGCGCGACGGCCAGCCCGTCATCGGGGCGGGCGAAATGGTCGATCCCGATCTCGTCATACCCGTCCCAGACCAGAAGGTCGCGGGCCGTCTCGAACAGGTTCAGCCGCTCTTCCGGGCGCGGCAGGGCGTCGGACGGGATCATCACCTGACGCCGCGCCATCCACGGCACATGCGCATAGCCGTAAAGCGCGATCCGGTCGGGGTTCAGCGACAGAAGCTTCTGGATCGAAACCGCGATACGCTCCGGCGTCTGGTGCGGCAGGCCGTAAAGGATGTCGGCGTTCAGCGACCGGATGCCATGCGCGCGCAACGCATCGGCCGCCGCTTGCGTGATCTCGAAACTCTGATCGCGGCCGATGGTCTTCTGGATCAGCGGATCGAAGTCCTGGACCCCGATCGAAGCGCGGTTCATTCCCGCCTCGGCCAGCGCCGCCAGACGCGATTCGTCGATCTCGTTCGGGTCGATCTCGACCGAGAATTCGCCGTTCTCCGCCATCGGCACAACGTCGAAAATTGCAGCGGAAAGGCGCCGGATCGAGGCCGGAGGCAGCAATGTCGGCGTTCCCCCGCCCCAGTGCAGCCGCGACAAGGTGACGCCCCCCGGCAGGCTGGCGCGCAGCAGTTCCAGCTCTGCCAGCAGCGTATCGACATAGGCCACGACCGGGTCATCCGACGTCGTTCCCTGTGTCCGGCAGGCGCAGAACCAGCACAGCCTGCGACAGAAAGGCACATGAATATAAAGGGAAATCTCGCCGCCCTGCGGAATATGGGACAGCCACGACCGCGACTCGTCCGGGCCGACGGCGGTGTTGAAGTGCGGGGCCGTCGGATAACTCGTGTAACGCGGTACGCGCGCCTCGAATAACCCCAGCTGAGCGAGTTGCGATTTCGTGTCCATGGGACTAGGGTTATTGGTAGGAAATCGCACCTGCTTTGACGCAGATCAAAGAGTCCCATGCTCCTCGACGAAGACTTACACATCGCCCCGAATTGCGGCAGTTGCCCGATCCGCCATCGCGCGGTCTGCGCGCGCTGTGAATCCACCGAACTCGCCGCGCTGGAAGACATCAAGTTCTACCGGAGTTTTCAGGCCGGTCAGACACTTATCTGGTCCGGCGACCGGATGGACTTTGTCGCCTCGGTCGTCACCGGCGTCGCCACGCTGACCCAGGTGATGGAGGACGGGCGCACCCAGACGGTCGGGCTCCTCTTCCCGTCAGACTTCGTCGGACGTCCGGGGCGCGATACCGCTCCCTATAATGTGATCGCCACGACCGACGTGATGATGTGCTGTTTCCGCAAGAAACCGTTCGAAGAATTGATGGCGCGCACACCCCATATCGGCCAGCGGCTTCTGGAAATGACGCTGGATGAGCTTGACGCCGCGCGGGAATGGATGCTGCTTCTCGGCCGCAAGACCGCGCGCGAAAAGATCGCCAGCCTTCTGGCCATCGTCGCCCGCCGCGACGCCGGCCTTCAGGGGCAGGTCCGCCAGCGCCAGGTGACCTTCGACCTGCCGCTGACGCGCGAGGCGATGGCGGATTACCTCGGCCTCACGCTGGAAACCGTCAGCCGCCAGATCTCTGCCCTGAAGCGGGAAGGGATCATCGAGCTGGCGGGCAAGCGCACCGTCCACGTTCCCGACATCGACCGGCTTATCGAAGAGGCGGCCGACGACGCGGACGGCGGGATGCCGGGCTGACCCGGCCCGCGCGATGCCGCTTCTCCTGATCCTTCTGGCCATCGGCGTCTTTGCCTATGCTTGGTGGTCCCGACGCGGAAAGACCCTGACGCGGGACTGCCGCTGGCGTCTGGATCGCGCCGCCGGTCCCGACCATTACCGCTGTGCCGCCTGTGGCGCGGTCTGCGAAGGACCGCCGAAAGACTGCCTGAGGCCGCGCGAGCGGCTGTGAGGCCCCCCCCGCCCGTGCTATCCTGATCCCGGACCCGCAAGGGAGGGCGCGCACATGCCGGGTGAACTGACACTCCTCATCGGAACGACGAAGGGGGCCTTTCTGCTGCACGGTCCGGGGGACTGGCAGGTCAACGGCCCGCATTGCGGCGGCTGGCCGATCAACCACGTCATCGGCGACCCGGACACTGGCACCATCTGGGCAGGCGGCGGTGGCGACTGGCACGGCGCCGGGATCTGGCAAAGCGACGATGGCGGGCAAAGCTGGACCGTGACCCGGCTGACGCGCGGCACAATGGACGATTGGGCCGAAAAAGACCCTGATTTCGCTGCAATGATCGGCTGGACCGACGGTCCGCTGCCCTTTGGCAGCGACTTTCAGCAGGTCTGGTCGCTGGGCCTGAACCACGGCACGCTTCACGCCGGGACCAAGCCTGCGACGCTTCTGGCCAGCGACGATCGCGGCACGACATGGGCGGTGGTCGAAGGGCTGACCAACCACCCCTCGCATGACGATTGGAACCCCGGCGCGGCAGGGCTGGTCCTGCACACGATTGTCGGCGATCCGGCGGACCCTGCGAAACTCTGGGTCGGAATCTCTGCCGCCGGAGTCTTTGCAAGCGGGGATGGCGGCAAGACGTGGGAACGCCGGAATCGTCTCTCCAACGCCGGAAATTGTTCCGGTCACGATCATCCCGCCGCACCAAGGGACGGCGAGATCGGCCATTGCGTTCACAACATGATGCGAGCGCCGGGCGGGGGAGAGGTGCTTTACCAGCAGAACCACCACGGTGTCTGGCGCTCGGGCGATGGCGGGCGAAGCTGGGACGACATCACCGCGGGCCTGCCCTCCACCTTCGGCTTCCCGATCCGCGTTCACCCGCGCGACCCCGACACGCTTTGGGTGCTGCCGCTGAACGGCGACATGGCCGGGCGCTTTCCGCCCGACGCGAAAGCGGCCGTCTGGCGGTCGCGCGACGGCGGCCGAAGCTGGCAGGCGATGCGCGAAGGGCTGCCGCAAAGGGGGTGCTATTTCACCGTTCTGCGTCAGGCCATGGCAGGGGACAGAAGAACCCCCGCAGGTGTCTATTTCGGCACAAATTCCGGTTCCGTCTTCGCCAGCGACGATGAGGGCGAAACCTGGACAGAGATCGCCCGCCACCTGCCGACGATCCTGTCGGTGGAGGTGCTGGAACGCGACGGAGGGGCTTGAAAGCCGGACCACATCGGGCAAAGTCACACCGCCCATAGCGGAGGAGATCACGATGCCCGCCCCCGACGACGCCGACGCCCGCCGCGCCATCCGCCCGGTCATCTGCTATCCGAACGATACGTTGCCCCCCGCCCCGATGGCGATCTACAGCGCCGCCCGCGCCACGCTGCGCCCGGTGGACGAAGTCATCGCCCCGCCCCGCGACGCCTGCTGTTTCCGCGTTCCCGCCGGGCATTTCTTTCGCATCCATTCGGTTGACGGGCCACAGGTCGGGGACCTTAACCTCTGGAACGCAAACGATCTTTCCGAGAAGTTCTATTCCGGCAAGACCCGCGCCCTGCATGGCACCCATGTGACCACGGGCGAACGGCTCTGGTCCGCCTTCCCGCATCTGCGGCCAATGGCGACGATCACCCATGACACGCTGGACTGGTACGGGATCGACGCCTTTGGCGGGTCCGTGCATGACGTCATCGGCACCCGCTGCGACCCCTATACCCACGCCTTGCTCAGCCATGGCGGCCAGTATCACCACTGCTGCCATTCCAACCTGACCCGCGCGCTGGCTACGGAAACCGGCCTGCCGCTGCCTGAGGCCGAGGGCTATGTTCATGATGTTCTTAACGTTTTCATGTGTACCGGCTTTACCCGCGATACCGGGCAGTACTTCATGAAGGCCAGCCCGGTGCGCCCCGGCGACTACCTTGAGTTCTTCGCCGAGATCGACCTGCTGGGCGCGCTGTCGGCCTGTCCGGGGGGCGATTGTTCGGCAGAGCATTCCTCGGACACCGCCGCCTGCTATCCGCTGAAGGTGGAAATCCTCGCCCCCGATCCGGCGGCCCTGACAGGGCGGGAGCCGCCGGAGAGGAACGTCTATAACCGCAGCCACGGGGCGGTTTAGCGCTAGAAAAACCTAGGAAAACGCGGCGGTTAGCGCAACTTCGACCATGTCGCCAAAGGACCGTTCACGATCCTCGGATGGCAGCGCCTCATGCGTCAAAAGGTGGTCTGACACGGTCAGCACGGCCAGCGCGCGGATGCCGTGGCGGGCGGCGACGGTGTAAAGCTCTGCCGCTTCCATTTCCACCGCCAGAACGCCGTGGCGGGTCATCATCTCATTCAGGTCGGGGCGTTCGTCATAGAAGACATCCGCCGAATAGATGCCGCCGACATGGGTCGGCGTCCCCTTGGCGCGGGCGGCGGCGACGGCCTTTTCCAGCAGGCCGAAATCGGCGCAGGGGGCAAAGCTCAGCTCCTTGAAAAACCCCCGCGACGGTGTCGAAATCGTCGAGGCGGTCATCGCGATGACGATGTCGCGGACCTTGACGTGATGCTGCATCGCGCCCGCAGACCCTATGCGGATCAAGGACTTGGCCCCATAATCGCGGATCAGCTCATTGGCGTAGATCGACAGCGATGGCATCCCCATGCCCGACCCCTGGATCGTCACGCGCTGGCCATTCCACGTCCCGGTAAAACCCAGCATCCCGCGCACCTGGTTGATGCAGACGACGTCTTTCAGAAAGGTCTCCGCCGCCCATTTGGCGCGGTAGGGATCGCCGGGCATCAGGACGGTTTCGGCAATCTCGCCGGGCTTTGCGCCGATATGGATGGACATGGGGCCTCTCTTTTCGGTGGTCCGGGTCGGGCAAAGGATAGGTCAGGGTTGCGGGAAGGTTAATGGGGTTTCTGCCTGAAACGGCGCCTGCCGGGCAAGACGCTGAATTTGCAGAAAAATCTCCGTAGGATACCTGTCGCGTTTCCGTCGTTTCCGCGTAGTTTTCCTGTAGCGGCAACTCACATACGACCCGCCGGGTGGACGCCGCCCCCGCGCGGCCCTAACCTGACCGCCAATCCGAATCCGGGAAGCCAAATGACCGAGACCCAAGGGACCAAGTATCAGGTCCTCGCCCGCAAGTACCGACCCGAGACCTTCGCCGACCTCGTCGGGCAGGACGCGATGGTGCGCACGCTGAAGAACGCCTTTGCCGCCGACCGGATCGCGCAGGCCTTCATCATGACCGGCATCCGCGGCACCGGGAAAACGACCACGGCCCGGATCATCGCCAAGGGCATGAACTGCGTCGGGCCGGACGGCACCGGCGGGCCGACGACAGAGCCTTGCGGCCAATGCGAACATTGCGTGGCGATCATGGAAGGCCGCCATGTCGACGTGATGGAGATGGACGCCGCCAGCCGTACCGGCGTGGGCGACATTCGCGAGATCATCGATTCCGTCCACTACCGGGCCGCCAGCGCGCGCTACAAGATCTACATCATCGACGAAGTTCACATGCTGTCGACGAACGCCTTCAACGCGCTCCTGAAGACGCTTGAGGAACCGCCCGCGCATGTGAAATTCATCTTCGCCACGACCGAGATCCGCAAGGTGCCGGTCACGGTCCTGTCGCGCTGCCAGCGCTTCGACCTGCGCCGGATCGAGCCTGAGGTGATGATCGCGCTGCTGCAAAAGATCGCCGGCGCGGAGAAGGCAGAGATTACCGACGACGCGCTGGCCCTTATCACGCGGGCCGCCGAAGGGTCGGCGCGCGATGCGACATCGCTTCTTGACCAGGCGATCAGCCACGGGGCGGGGGAAACCACCGCCGATCAGGTCCGCGCCATGCTGGGCCTGGCCGACCGGGGCCGCGTGCTGGACCTGTTCGACATGATCCTGAAAGGCGACGCGGCAGGCGCGCTGAATGAGCTTTCGGCACAATATGCCGACGGCGCAGACCCGATGGCGGTGCTGCGCGATCTGGCCGAGATCACCCATTGGGTCAGCGTCATCAAGATCACGCCGGATGCGGCCGACGACCCGACCGTGCCGCCCGAGGAACGCGCGCGCGGCATCGCCATGGCCGGGGCGCTGCCGATGCGGGTGCTGACGCGGATGTGGCAGATGCTGCTGAAAGCGCTGGAAGAGGTCGCCGCGGCGCCGAACGCGATGATGGCCGCCGAAATGGCCGTCATCCGCATGACCCATGTCGCCGACCTGCCCGACCCGGAACAGTTGATGCGCCGCCTGGCCGAAGGCCCCGGCCCCTCTGCCCCGGCGGGCCGTGGCCCTGCCCCCGGCGGCGCCGTCACCCATGCAGCCCCCCGCGCACAGGTGACATCGGCCCCGACCGGAAACGGCACCGCAACCGCCCTTGCCCGCGCGCCGGAAACCGCGCTGGCCCGCTATGCGAGCTTTCCGGCGGTGGTGGAGCTGATCCGCGCCAACCGCGACGTGAAGCTGCTGCTTGAGGTGGAAAACCACCTGCGCCTTGTCCGCTACGCCCCCGGCCGGATCGAGTTCGAACCGACGGTGGATGCGCCCGCCGACCTTGCGCAGACACTTGGCCAGAAGCTTCAGGGCTGGACCGGCACCCGCTGGGGCGTGTCGGTCGTGGCCGGTGGCGGCGCCGCCACCATCGCCGAGGAGCGTGACGCGAAGGACATCGCGGCGCGGGAGAAGGCGCGCGACAATCCGCTGGTCCAGGCCGTCTTCGCGGCCTTTCCAGAGGCGAAGATCACCGCCATAAGGACCCCCGAAGAGGCCAAGGCCGAGGCGACGGCAGATGCCCTGCCCGAGGTCGAGGATGAATGGGACCCGTTTGAGGAAAATTGAGGAGTAGGAAATGATCAAGGGACTTGGGGGCCTCGGAGGCCTCGGCGACATGGCCAAGATGATGAAGGCCGCGCAGGAGATGCAGGGCAAGGTGGCGGAGCTTCAGGAAAGCTTCAAGACCATGAACGCTGTGGGCGAGGCTGGAGCGGGCCTTGTCACCGCGACCTGCACGCTGGAGGGCGACCTGAAGGCGCTTGAGATCGACCCCTCGATCTTTGACCCCAGCCAGAAGGAAGTGGTCGAGGACCTGATCCTTGCCGCGATCAAGGACGCGCAGAAAAAGGCCGCCGACCGCAAGCAGGATGAGATGAAGCGGCTTTACGAAAGCCTCGGCCTGCCGGCCGACATGAAGCTGCCGATCTGAGGCGGCCTTGTCCGACGCCACCCGCGACATCGAGGCGTTGATCGCCCTCATGTCCCGCCTGCCGGGGCTGGGGCCACGCTCGGCGCGCCGCGCGGTGCTGCATCTTCTGAAGAAGCGCGGGCAGGTGATGGCGCCGCTTGCACAGGCGATGGCCGAGGTGGCGGCAACGGCGCGCGAATGCGTCAGTTGCGGCAATATCGGCACCGCCGACATCTGCGACATCTGCCGCGACGATCGCCGCGCGACGGGGGAGATCTGCGTGGTCGAGGATGTGGCCGACCTGTGGGCGATGGAGCGCGGGCAAAGCTTCAAGGGCCGCTATCACGTCCTTGGCGGCACGCTGTCGGCGCTGGATGCCGTGGGACCGGAGGATCTGCGCATCCCGAAACTGCTGTCGCGGGTGCGGGATGAGGGGATCGCCGAGGTGATCCTGGCGCTGAACGCAACCGTCGATGGCCAGACGACCGCCCATTACATCGCCGACGCGCTGGAAGGGGCGGGCGCGCGCGTCACCTCTCTGGCCCAGGGCGTGCCGGTCGGGGGGGAGTTGGACTACCTTGACGACGGCACGATCCAGGCGGCGCTTCGGGCGCGAAAATCGGTCTGACGCGGCAGAAACGAAAACCCCGGCGCGGGGGGCCGGGGTTTCGGGATCAGTTGTCGTCGTCTTCGTCTTCGTCGTCGTCATTGTCCGGCAGGTTGAAGAAGCTGTCGGCATTGGAATAATCCGCCGGGTTCTTCTCTTCCTCATCGGAGGTGCCGGAGAGGGTGAAGTTCTCAAGCCCCGCAATGGCGGTCGGAATCTTCGGTTCGGTCGACATGCCAAGCGACTGTTCGGTCGAGACGAGCCTGCGCCGCTCATCATCGCTCATCACACCCTCGGCGGCCTTCTTCTTGGCGGCCTTCTGCACGGCGGCGTCAAGCTCCGTCTGGCGGCACAGGCCCAGCGCGACCGGGTCGATCGGCGTGATGTTGTTGATGTTCCAGTGGGTCCGGTCGCGGATCGCGGCAATCGTGGGCTTCGTCGTGCCGACAAGTTTCGAGATTTGCGCATCCGCCAGCTCCGGGTGGAACTTCACCAGCCAGAGAATCGCCGCCGGGCGGTCCTGACGCTTGGACAGCGGCGTGTAGCGCGGGCCGCGGCGCTTTTCCTCGCCCACCGAGGCAGGGTTGAATTTCAGCTTCAGCTTGTAAAGCGGGTCCTTCTGGCCCTTCTCGATCTCCACCGCGTCAAGCTGGTTGTTGGCGATCGGATCGAACCCCTTGACGCCCGTCGCGACGTCACCATCCGCGATGCCCTGAATCTCAAGTTCGTGCATGCCGGTGAAATCGGCGATCTGCTTGAAGCTGAGCGTCGTGTTATCCACGAGCCAGACGGCCGTGGCCTTGGCCATAAGCGGTTTCGACATCTGGATCTCTCCTTTACAAATCTCTCCCGCGCCGGGAAATCGGCTGCGGTCCTTGGACCGCCACTCCTCGATTTCGGGGAAGTTGTGGGGCTATATAGTCCCAAGCCGCGTTGGAGGGAAGAGTAAATGCGTGTTCTGGCCGCCCTGATCTGCCTGGCCCTGCCCGCCCATGCCGGGGGCGAGCGGGCCGGGGATTTCGACTATTACATCCTGTCGCTGGGCTGGTCGCCGACCTGGTGCGCGCTGACCGGCGATGCGCGCCGCGACGACCAGTGCGACACGCGCCACGACTTCGGTTTCACCCTGCACGGGCTTTGGCCGCAGAACGACTATGGCTGGCCAAGCGACTGCCGCACCGGCGCGCGCGATCCGTCGCGGCGCGAAACGGCCGCGATGGCCGACATCATGGGGTCCGGCGGGCTGGCCTGGCATGAATGGAAAAAGCACGGCCGCTGTTCGGGGCTAAGCGCGGATGACTACTTCGCGCTGTCGCGGAAAGCCTATGAAAACGTCTCTATACCGCCTGTATTGGCCCATCTGGACCGCGACGTGAAGCTGCCCGCGCAGGTGGTGGAGGACGCGTTCGTTGAAGCCAATCCGGGCCTTGAACGGTCGATGATCACCGTCACATGCGAGGCGGGCCGGATCGACGAGGTGCGCATTTGCCTGACCCGCGACCTGACCCCCCGCCCCTGCGGCGACGATGCCGCGCGGGACTGCCGGATGAAGGATGCGCTGATGGAACGGGTGCGCTGAGGCCAATGTCGCCCGCACCGGTGGAAAGCGCCGGGGCTCCGCCCCGGACCCCGGAGTACTTTAACCACAATGAAATGCAGGCTTGAGCCGATGTGACGGTCACAATCGCGTGGTTGCGGCGGGGCGCCGTCCCGTGCTTCTTGGCGTGAAAGCCATCCGGGAAGGAACGCCATGGCGGTGAGAGTCGCGATCAACGGGTTTGGCCGCATCGGCCGGTCGGTGCTGCGCGCGGCGCTGTCGGACGGCGCGGGCGATGTGGAGATCGTCGCGGTCAATGACATCGCGAAGCCTGAGATGGCGGCCTATCTTTTCGAATACGATTCGACCTTTGGCCCCTGGAAGGGGTCAGTCGCGCTGGAGAACGGCGCGCTGGTCATCGACGGGGTGCGCATTCGTCTGACCGGGGCGCGCGATCTGGCATCGCTCGACCTGTCGGACATCGACATCGTGATGGAATGCACCGGGCTGGGTGGGGAACGCTCCTTTGCCGAGGCCGGTCTGCGCGCCGGGGCGAAGCGGGTGCTGGTTTCAGGCCCCTCGGATACCGCCGATTTCACCGTCGTGCTGGGCGCGAATGATGAAAAGCTGGGGCCGGAGCATCGGATCGTCTCAAACGCCTCCTGCACGACCAACGCGCTGGCGCCGCTGGTGCGGCTGGTCGAGGCAGAATGGGGCGTGGAGACGGGATGGATGACCACGATCCACTGCTACACCGGCAGCCAGCCGACGATCGACGCGCCGGGGGCGGAATATGCCCGAAGCCGCGCGGCGGCGCTGTCGATGGTGCCGACGACGACCTCGGCCCAGCGCCTGCTGGACGTGGTGCTGCCGGGCATCGCCGGGCGGATCGAGGGCGCAGCGGTCCGGGTGCCGGTCGCCTCCGTCTCGGCCGTGGACCTGACGGTGATGACACGGGCGCGGCCGGACGTGGCGACGGTCAACGCGGCACTGGCGGCGGCGGGGGGCGTGATCGGCCGGACCGACCGGCCGCTGGTGTCGTCGGACCTGCGCGCGCGACCCGAAAGTATCGTCATGGCCCTGCCGGAGACCCGCGTCACCAGTGGCGGCCTGCTGCGGCTTTTCGGCTGGTATGACAACGAATGGGGTTTTGCCAACCGGATGCTGGACGTGGCGGCGCGGATGGGTAGCCTTTAGGGCGATCAGGCGGGACCGATGACCTGCCAAGGGGCGGGATAGCGGAACTCCTCAAGGTTCGGGCCGTCGCCGATGCGATCCACAACGGCAAAGCGGCCGGGCGCGGCGAGCGGGGTCAGCACGCCATGCCAGGTCCCGCGCAGAAGGTTGATCCCCTGCCCCGGCGCGGTCAGGAAGGCGCGCGGGCTGCCGGGGCGACCGCCCGCATCCGGGGCGACGATGACAAGGAACGGGTGTTCGGTCATCGGCAGGAAGGCCTGCGACCCCTCGGGGTGGCGTTCGACAAGATCGAAGTCGTAAGGCAAGGCGCGCGGAACCGCGTCGAAGATGGAAATCCCGGCCCGGCCCGAACCGAAATCGAGCCGCGCGCGGTCGTGGTGACGGTGGCAAAGACCGTCATTGATAAGCCGGAAGTCGCCCGTCGCGTCGAGGACATCGCCGAAGGCGGCGAAGGTGTGTGCGATGATGGGTTCGGCTTCGATTGTTCGAGTCATCGCTTTCCTCTGGCCCGGGCCTGGGGTTTCACACCCGTCGCCATTGTTGCTCGAACCAATGGCGCAAGAATGGCAACCCCCCGTGGAGTATTTTGCGCAACGAAGAAGCCCTAGCGGCCGAAGGCGCCGGGGCCGCGCAGTTTGGCGTGGCGGTTCACGTCCTTGTAAAGCAGATAGCGGAAGGGGCCGGGACCGGCGGCGTAGCAAGCCTGTGGGCAATAGGCGCGCAGCCACATGAAATCGCCTGCCTCCACCTCCACCCAGTCCTGGTTGAGCTTGTAGACCGCCTTGCCCTCAAGGACGTAAAGCCCGTGTTCCATCACATGGGTTTCCTCGAACGGGATCACGCCGCCGGGCTGGAAGGTGACGATGTTGACATGCATGTCGTGGCGCAAATCGTCGGGGTCGGCGAAACGGGTCGTCGCCCAGCGGCCTTCGGTGTCAGGCATGGCGATGGGTTTCACCTCCTGGTCCGAGGTGACGAAGGCGGCGGGCGCAGTCAGACCCGGCGCGTATTCGTAAAGCTTGCGGATCCAGTGGAAGCGGGCGGGATGATCGCTGCCGTTATGCAGCCGCCAGTCGCAGCCGGGCGGGATATAGGCATAGCCGCCCGCGCCGAGTTCATGTTCCTTGCCGTCGAGGGAAAGCCAGATTTCCCCCCCGGTCACGAAAATCACGCCTTCGGCGACCGGGTCAGGCTCGGGCAGGTCTGCGCCGCCGCCGGGGCCGACCTCCATCACATATTGGCTGAAGGTTTCGGAAAAGCCCGACATGGGCCGCGCGATAAGCCAGAGGCGGGTGTTCTTCCAGCCCGGCAGGTTGCTGGTCACGATGTCGGAAAAGCAGCCCTTGGGGATGACGCAATAGGCATCGGTAAAGACCGCGCGGCCGGTCATCAGGGCGGTCTGGGGCGGCAGGCCGCCGGGCGGGGTGTAATAGCCGGTCATATCAGCATGTCCTTGAGGCGCAGTTCGGCGATCCGTTCCACCTGACGGCAGGCCTCATCGAATTCCACCTCATTGTCCTGTTCCAGACGGCGGCGGAAGGCGTCGAGGATCGTCGCCTTGGTGTGGTCGCGCACGGCGATGATGAAGGGAAAGCCGTGGCGCGCGGTATAGGCGTTGTTCAGCTCGGTGAACTCGATCCGTTCGGCATCGGTCAGGGCATCCAGCCCGGCAGAGGCCTGTTCGGCGGTGCTTTCGGCGGTAAGGCGCCTGGCGGCGGCAAGCTTGCCCGCAAGGTCGGGATGCGCGGTCAGGACGCCAAGGCGTTCGGCCCGGCTGGCCGAGCGGAAGGCACGGGCGAGCGCGTTGTGGAGCCCGGCGGCGGTGTCATGCGCCGGACCAAGCTCAAGCGCCCAGGCGCGGTCGGCGATCCAGGGGGAATGTTCGAAGATGCCGCCGAAGCGGGCGGTGAACGTCGCCCTGTCCATCCGGCTTGGCCGGTCGAAGCGACGCGGCGGATGGGTCGCGGCCCAGTGGCGCGCGATGTCGATACGGCGCGGGAACCACACGCCCTCATGCGCCTGCGCGTAGTCGAGGAACCGCTTCAGCCCCGCCATCTTGCCCGGCCGGCCGATCAGGCGGCAGTGAAGGCCGACCGACATCATCTTCGCCGCGCCCGCCTGCCCTTCGGCATAAAGCACGTCGAAAGCGTCTTTCAGATACTGAAAGAACTGCTCCCCCGTGATATAGCCCGGCGCGGTGGCAAAGCGCATGTCGTTGGCTTCAAGCGTGTAGGGGATCACCAGCTGGTCGCGCCCTCCCGCCTCGATCCAATAAGGCAGATCGTCGTCATAGGTGTCGGAAATCCAGTCGAACCCGGCCTCGGCCGTCAGGCGCACGGTGTTGAGCGAACAGCGCCCGGTATACCATCCGGTCGGGCGGCTGCCGGTCACCTCCGTATGCAGGCGGATGGCCTCGGCGATCTGGCGCCTCTCTTCCTCTTCCGGCATGTCCTTGTGTTCGACCCATTTCAGGCCGTGGGACGCAATCTCCCACCCCGCTTCCTTCATCGCGGCGACCTGTTCGGGGGACCGGGCAAGCGCGGTGGCCACACCGTAGATCGTCACCGGGATGTCCATGCCAGTGAACAGGCGGTGGAGCCGCCAGAACCCGGCCCGCGCGCCGTATTCGTAGATCGATTCCATGTTCCAGTGGCGCTGCCCCGGCCACATCGCGGCCCCGGCAATGTCGGACAGGAACGCCTCGGACGCGGCATCGCCGTGCAGGACGCAATTCTCGCCGCCTTCCTCGTAGTTCAACACGAGGCTGACGGCGATCTTCGCCCCGCCGGGCCAGGCGGCATCGGGCGGATTGGCACCATAGCCGATCATGTTGCGCGGATAGCGGTTCATTCGCGGCCCCTTCCAGATCTGCCTGCACCCTAGCCCCGGATTGGATGCGATATTATCAAGAAATTCCAGAAGTACTTGACGGGAATTCCGACGCTCGCCTTTCGCGGGCGGTCCGCTAAGCTGGCCCGGATGCAGCGGAGAGGTAGGGAATGGTCGAGGGCTATCTGACGACGCATGTTCTGGACACCGCGCGGGGCTGCCCGGCGGCGGGCATGGTGGTGGAGCTTTTCCGGCTGACGGCAGAGGGGCGCGTGGCGCTGGCGCGGATGGTGACGAATGCCGATGGCCGCACCGACGGCCCGATCCTGCCCAAGGGCGATTTCGTGGCGGGACGGTATGAGCTGATCTTTCACGCGGGCGATTATCTGGACAGCACCGGCGCGGCGCCGGAAAGCCCGCGCTTCCTTGACCAGATCCCGATCCGCTTCGGCATTTCGGACGACAGCGCGCATTACCATGTACCGCTGCTGCTGTCGCCTTTCGGCTATTCGACCTATCGCGGGAGTTAAAGCGCTTCGGGTTTGCGTTGAGAACGTAAGTAACAGAATTAGAACGAAATAGGGTCAAACTCTGATTCAGCGCAAACCCGAAATGCTATAGGCGTCAGGCGCCGCCGGTACGGCTGGACCAGGCGAACCAGAGCGCGACAAGGGCAAGCGCGGCGGACAGGACCCGCCGCACGATACGGCTTTTCACCGGATCGTCGAGCAGCGCATGGGCGGACCCCGCCAGCGCCACGATCCCGGCATGGATCGCGGTTGCCACGGCGACATAGGCAGCGGTCAGGATCAGTGTCTCCACCAGCACAGAGGCGCCGGGATCGGTGAAGCCCGGCAGAACCGCGATGTAGAAAAGCGCGGCCTTCGGGTTCAGAAGGTTGGTGACAAGCCCGCGCCGGAACGCACGGCGCAGGGTGATGCCCGCATGGGTGTTCCCGTCCTCTGCCCCGCCATCGCGCCAGCCGTCCCAGGCGAGCCAGAGCAGATACAGCACCCCCGCCCAGCGCAACGCCTGGTAAAGCGCGGGCGTGGCGGCGATGATCGCGGCCAGCCCAAAGGCGGCGGCGACGCCGATCACGCCAAGGCCCAGCGCCACGCCCCCGACGGCGGCCAAGCCCGGCCGCCGCCCCTCGGTCGCCGCGACCATGGCGAGCCAGGCCATGTTCGGCCCCGGCGTCAGCTCGATCAGCGTGGAGGCGAGGACGAAGGCCGGCAGGCCGGTGGGGATCATCGCCGTCAGACCCACTTGGCCATTGGCGGAAGGCTCATCAACACGGCATTGGCGTCATGGCCCGTCTCAAGCCCGAACTTGGTCCCGCGGTCGTAGACAAGGTTGTATTCCGCATAAAGCCCGCGATGGACAAGCTGGCGGTCCTTGTCGCCGTCATCCCAAACCGTGTCGCGGCGACGCTCTGTCACCGGCACGAAAGCGGGCAGGAAGGCGCGGCCGACGGATTGGGTGAAGGCAAAATCCGCCTCCCAGTCGCCGGTGTTCAGATCGTCGTAGAAGATGCCGCCGACACCGCGCGCCCGGCCCCGGTGCGGGACAAAGAAATATTCGTCGGCCCAGCTTTTGAAACGGGTGTAATAGCCCGGATCATGGGCATCGCAGGCCGCCGCCAGCACCGAATGGAAATGCGCCGTGTCCTCGGCATAGTCGATGCAGGGGTTCAGGTCGGCCCCGCCGCCGAACCACCAGGCATGGGGGGTCCAGAACATCCGCGTGTTCATGTGGACGGCGGGCGTATGCGGGTTCTGCATATGGGCGACAAGGCTGATGCCGGACGCCCAGAAGCGCGGGTCCTCTGCCATCCCCGGCACGCCGCGCGCGGCCATCGCCGCCTGCGCGCGGGGGCCAAGGCGGCCATGGACGGTCGAGACGTTGACGCCGACCTTCTCGAACACCCGTCCGCCGCGCATCACGCTCATCAGCCCGCCACCCGCGTCGCTGCCATCTTCGGACTGCCGGCGGGTTTCGGCCATCTCGAACCGTCCGGCGGGACGGTCGGCGAAGGGGCCGGTGGACTGGCTGTCCTCCAGCGCCTCGAAGGCGGCGGTAATGTCGTCGCGCAGGCTGCGGAACCAGCGCGCGGCACGGTCCTTGCGGGTGTCGAATGGGTCGGACAAGGGGGCCTCCGTCAGGGCGTTCCCCTTGGGCCTATCAGCTTTGCGCGGCACCCGCCATATCGGCAGCCCGCAACTTGATTTGGCCCCGTGGGCAACAGGCTGTAAGCTGGCCCCACCCCGCACACCAGTGATGAGTCGCCCGCCATGGTCCCCTTTCGCCACCTCCCCGCCCTGATCCTTCTCGCCGCCCTGCCCGCCTGCGTCGACAGCGGCGCCAGTTGCGCGCGCGAGGAGATGCGCGAGCTGCGCACCGTCGACAAGCTGATCGAGGATACGCAGGCCGCCATCGCACGCGGGTACCGGACTGAACGCGACCAGACCGGGGGCAGCTTCAACTTCTGCCTTGGCGGCGGCGGGTCCCATGTCGGGGCGGCGCTTTGCACCGATCCCTCGACCAGGACCCGGCCCGTCGCCATCGACCTTACCGCCGAGGAACGCAAGCTGAAGGCGCTTGAGGCGAGGCGCATGGCCCTGCGCTCCACGATCAACGCCAGGACGGCGCAATGCACGGCCGGAGGGGCCTGACATGACGATGAAACTGGCCACGGCCACCGGGCTGGCCCTTGTCCTGACGCTGACCGCCTGCGGCACACCGCAGGAACAGTGCATCCGCGCCAATACCAAGGAACTGCGCCAGGTCGATGCGCTGATCGCCGAAACCCGCGCCAACCTGTCACGCGGCTATGGCTATGACGAACAGACCGTCACCGACTGGGACTGGGAGCCCTGCTTCCCCAGCCGCCCGAACGTGGCGGGTACCGGCCGCGACATGTGCTGGGAACCCTATGAGCGGACGGTGCGCAAGCCCGTCGCCATCGACCCGGCAGCCGAAAACCGCAAGCTGGCGGCGCTGACAGCGCGGCGCAAGGTGCTGGCCAGTCAGGCCGCCCCCGCAATCGCCGCCTGCAAGGCGCAATATCCCGAATAGCGCTGGGCCTATAGCATTTCGGGTTTGCGCTGAATCAGAATTTGAACTTATTTCGTTCGAATTCTGATAGTTACTTTCTCAACGCAAACCCGAAACGCTTTAATAGCCCGGCGCCGCCACCACATCCAGAAGACCACGACCACCGTCGATGGTCAGGATCTGCCCGGTGACGAACCCGGCCCCGTCGGCCGACAGGAACTGCACCGCATCCACAAGCTCGGACGGGGCGGCGATACGGCCAAGGGGGGTTTTCTCCTCGATCTCACCGCGCCAGTCGGGGTTGTCGCGCAGCGCGGCCTGAAGGCTTGCCGTCATCACGCTGGCGATGGCGATGCCGTTCACGCGGATACGCTGCGGCGCCAGCGCCAGCGCCAGCGAGCGCGTCGCCTGATCGAGCGCCGCCCCGGCGATGGAATAGGCCAGAAGCTCCGGCTGGGTGCGCTGCGCGGCCAGCGAGGAGATATTGACGATCGCGCCCACCGGCCCGTCTTCATTCCCGTCCTTCTCCGCCTGCGCGATCATCCGCTTCGCGGTCATCTGCGACAGCCTGAGCGAGGTCATCAGGTTCTGCTTCAGCATCGCCTCAAGGCTCTGATCCTCGGGGTTCAACGGATCGCTCAGAAGGCAATTGCGGCTGGCATTGACCAGGATGTCGATCCGGTCGAACGCATCGACGGTGGCCGAAAGCAAGTTCGCCATGGCAAGCTTCTGGCTCAGATCGCCACCATAGCCGCGGATCGGGCTGTCCTCGCCCGTCTGGCCGTCGACCGCTTCGGCAAGGGCGGTTTCGTCGCAATCGGCGAACATGACGCGGGCGCCGCGATCGACGAAATGACGCGCGATGGCAAGGCCGATGCCCTTGGCCGCGCCCGTCACGATGGCCGTCTTGCCGGCAAGAGAAAGAGACATATGAGATCCGTCAGCGATTCTGCCTGGCGGCAGAGTAGTGGATTTCACGCCCCGGAACGAGGCGCGTTGACAACACCCGAAGCACTCAGAACCTTGAACCCCTTGTCACCGCCGACCTCGCGCACGTCGCGGAACAGGCGGGTCAGCGCCGCTTCGTAGGGCAACTGGCGATTGGCGACAAGCCAGAGCGCCCCCTGCGGGGCAAGCGACGCGGCGGCGGCGGTGATGAAAGCAACGCCCAGACCCGGCTCGGCGGCGCGGCCGGTATGGAAGGGCGGATTGGTGACAACCGCATCATAACGCCGTTCGGGCCGGAATCGTGTCGCATCGGCCCAGTGAAAGGCGGCGCGCGGATCGGTCACGTTGCGCCGCGCGCAGGCAAGGGCGAGGTGATCCGCCTCGACCAGATCCAGCGCCGCGACGCCGTCACGCGCAAGGATCTGCGCCGAAAGCCAGCCCCAGCCGGCGCCGAAATCCGCCACCCGCGCGCCCAGCCTTTCAGGCAAGGCCGAGGCCAGCAGCGCCGAACCGCGATCGACGGCATCGGCGGAAAACACGCCGGGCCGGGTGACAAAGCCCGACGCGGGCGTGATGTCACCGGCCAGCCAGTCGGAAAAGCTGTCATCGGCGGGGCGGTCGAAGCGGAAGATCTTGCCATGCGCCTTGGCGATGGGCTGCGAGACGGCAACGCGGGCGCGCAACTCCTTCAGCATGGAATCGACGCCATCGGTCTTTTGCCCGTCGATCCAGACCGGCGCGCCGGGCCGCAGCCCGCGCAAGACCGAGGCGACCGCATCCCGCGCCGCCGCCCTGGCGCGCGGCAGGCTGACGATGGCCGCCGCAGCGGGATCGGTCACATCCGACGCCTGCGGCACCACGGTAAAGCCCTGCCCCGCCAGCGCGTCATGGTCGGGACGAAAGCCCTGCACCACCACCACCCGGTCACGCGGCAGCGCCGACAGCCCACCATCCGCCCGCGCGCCATGGACCAGAACGGCCCCTGTGGCAGGCAGCGGCCCCGCATCGGCAAGGGCCAGGGGAAGGCGTTGGGAAAGCATCTCGGGAACGGGCCGAAGCCCCTATTCCTTTTCCATGGTGCATTGAAGCGGGTGCTGATGCCGCCGCGCGAAATCCATCACCTGCGCGACCTTCGTCTCGGCCACCTCGAAGGAAAAGACGCCCACGACCGCCACGCCCTTCTTGTGGACCGTCAGCATGATCTCGAACGCCTGGGCATGGGTCATGCCGAAGAACCGTTCAAGGATATGCACGACGAATTCCATCGGCGTGTAGTCGTCGTTCAGCAGAAGCACCTTGTAAAGCGGCGGCCGCTGCGTCTTGGCGCGCGTCTTGGTAATGACCGAGGCATCCTGATCATTGCCGTCTTTGCGGTCCGACATATGCAGCGGGTGCAAGGGCAAGTCGAAAAACTCCATCACCGGGGCCGGGATTCGCGGGGTTCGGGTCGAGGCCACAATATAGGGCCTGTGCCCGGCGAGAAAAGGGTTGGTTTGTCCGGGGATTGATCCCGGCGCCAGCCCGCGCGACAGTGCCGGGGCCATTTGGCTCTCGCGACGAACCGCGGAAACGTCGGCGGCCCCTGCATTGATCGCGGTTTTCTGCCGCGTCACCTTGTCAAGGCATGCCTTGGAGCTTTGCATAGGACAGGAGAAGGTAGCAGATAGCAGCGATTAGGTACCGCTGATTTCTCGAGCACATCGACGCATGCACGAATGACAGTTCGACATACACCAGGATTTCGACGAGATCCGAACTCATTGCGCCCTCCTCTTGACTCGTGCATCGGATCAGATTTTCTTCACAATCGTAAAGATGTTCGGCTCACAACATCACAACGGCTGATCACAACGACATCACAACTGAGGAGGGCATATTGAATAATAGTTATACCCTTCAATCTATTATAAATAAGCTAATGAAAGAGGGGAAGCGCGCCGGATACTCTGTAGGGGCATCCGAGCCGCTAACAAACGCCGCTATTGCAATAATGCTTAGAAAAAGCGTTAATACAATTATAAATTACAAAAAAGGCAAAGGCCTGAATGAAGAAATCGCCAATCGGCTGATCAGATGCTTCTTCAAGCACGATGAAGCTGGCAATCAGGATTATAATATATTAAGGACTGCTTTAGACAAAGAAATTAGAAAGCATAGCGTTGCTAAACTATCAGTTTTTCATGAACTCAAGTCAGCGCAACTATTCTGGAACCATATTCTCACTGAGATAAATTACAGCTTTGGAGAAGATAGGCAAATATATTCTCGCTCGATCGAGGGGGCGGCTCATCACATCTCCAGTATTGCAAATATGCCATATGAGACGGCGAAATCAATCGCTTCCGACGCTCGATCCAAACTCTTTAACACCAAGTACGGGAAGAAGATTGACTCTCCAGACGAGAGGGAAGTCGATGGGAATGACTGGCTTAAAGAGATTACATTTGTCTCTCAGTTCATGGGAGTCCCTGAAATTGGCCAATTGAGCTGTATCTGCGTTGGAATAGGCTCAAAACCCGAGGGCGTTGGTTTTTACGATAAATTTAAAGAGTTCTTTGCTTTTGACATAGCTGCAGGCGCCGTGGAAATCGCAACGAAACATTTTCGAAATGTCAATGTCGGTGAAGCTGAGGATTTGCCAACAACGCTTACATTCGATGTTTACTACTGTCTAAAAACATACCAGTCATCTTACTTCGGTATAGAGCGGGCGCTATCCGAAGCTTGGCGAGTACTAAAGCCAAACGGCACCGCAATTGTATCAGTGTCACATCTTTATTTGTCAAAAGATGAAACGATTACTCGCGGCCTGTCTCGAACCAACTACAACCCGAACTACGCAGCTAGGAACGAGGGCTATTCTGAACCAGACCCAATGTATGTTCTCGATCTCATATCCGGGATATCGTCTCTTGCGCTCGCCGCTGGCTTCTCTGACTTGAAGTTCATTTCTGGGGCTGCAGAGCACTATATTGGTTTCAAAAAGCCAAGGTGTGACATGAATGGGCGATTCGATTGATGCTTCACGCAGTTTGCTTCGACGCCGACGATACGCTCTGGCACCACGAACGCTTTTTTCGCCTGACGCATGATCACTTCTCCGACCTCTTGTCCGACTATGCCGGGCGCGACCATCTGGAGGAGCGCCTGTTGGCGGCCGAACGGCGCAACGTCGGGCGCTACGGGTTCGGCATCAAGGGCTTTGTCCTCTCGATGATCGAAACCGCGCTTGAGGTGACCGGCAATCGCGTCCCCGGCGCCGTCATCGGCGAGATTGTCGCGGCGGGGCGCGAGATGCTGGGCCACCCGATCGAGCTTTTGCCCCATGCCGAGGCGGCGCTGGCGCAACTGAAGGGCCGCTACCCGCTGCTCGTCATCACCAAGGGCGACCTGATCGACCAGGAACGCAAGATCGCGCAGTCCGGGCTGGGCGAGGTCTTCGACGGGGTCGAAATCGTCTCCACCAAGACGCCCGAGGTCTATGCCGAGATCTTCCGCCGCCGCGCGATCCGGGCCGACGCCGCGATGATGGTCGGCAATTCGTTGAAATCCGACGTGCTGCCGGTTCTGGCACTGGGCGGCTGGGGCGTTCATGTCCCCCATGACCTGACCTGGGCGCTTGAACATGACACCGCCCCCGAACATGCCCCGCGTTTCCGTCTGATTGACGATCTCGGCCAGCTTCCCGCGCTTCTCGACCGGATCGAGGCGGCGGGCTAAGGCCAGTGTTGTGGTCCGGCCGGGGGCATGGGCGAGATTTAGGCTCACCCGCCCCCGATCTTGCGGCAGAAACACGCCGCAACTGTTTTCAAAACAAGCTGTTTTCGTCCTGACGCCTCTGTGCTATCGTTTCCGCAAATCACCAAATCCCGGCAAAAGATCGGGGTAACGAGGCAGGAACAGTGAGACAGGTGTTTGCTTGTCCGGGGCAGTGCGTCCGTCGCATTGGCGTGTTTGCAGCGATCCTTGTGATGCTGCTTCTCAACCCGGTAATTTCCGGCGCGGTTCCCTATGCGGAACTGGTCATGGACATGCGCACCGGCGAGGTGCTGCGGTCGAAGAACGCCGATACCCGTCTCAACCCCGCCTCTCTGACCAAGATGATGACGCTCTACATCGCGTTCGAGGCGATCGAACATGGCGAGATTTCGCTCGACAGCCGGGTGACGATCACGAAGAACGCGGCCGCTGAACCGCCGTCGAAGCTTGGCCTGCGGCCCGGCCAGACCATCGCCCTGCGCTACCTGATCCGCGCCGCCGCGATCAAATCGGCCAACGATGCGGCCACGGCCATCGGCGAGGCGATCGAGGGGTCTGAGGCGGCTTTTGCCCGACGCATGAACCGCACCGCCAAATCGCTGGGCATGACCCGGACGAATTTCGTCAATGCCAACGGCCTGACGGCATCCGGGCACCTGTCGACCGCCGGTGACATGGTGACGCTGGGGCGGCATCTCTTCTTCGACTATCCGCAATATTACAACCTCTTCTCCCGCCGCTCCGCCGATGCGGGGATCGCGACGGTGCGATCGACCAACCGCCGTTTCCTTGACGCCTATGAGGGCGCCGACGGGATCAAGACCGGCTATACCTCGGCGGCGGGTTTCAACCTCGTCGCCTCCGCCCAGCGTGGCAACAAGCGGGTGATCGGCGTCATCTTCGGCGGCACCTCGACCGCGATGCGCAACGCGCGGATGGCCGAACTGCTTGACCTCGGCTTCCGCAAGTCGCCGAACCGCGCGCTGGTGCAAAAGCCGGGGCGGCCGACCTATGTCGCCTCCGCGCCCGAGAATCTGACGCCTGACAGCGACATCGACAGCGGCTCTGGCGTCGCGGCGGGCAAGACGATCCGGCTTCAGGTCGCGGTCGCGAAAAGCCTGCGGCCGAAATCGCGGCCCGACCCGAACGCCCCCGCCCCGGCAGCCGTGCCGGAACAGGCGCTGGACGAAATGCTGCTGTCGTCGATGCAGGACGACATCGCCGCAGCCCTGGCCGAGGCGCAGACCACGCTCGCGGGTGAGGAAACGGCCGAAAAGGTCGCGGCGGTCACCGCCGAGGCCGAGGAAAAAGCCGCCGAAGGCCCGGCCTTCGCCCAGACCACCACCCCGCAGCCCGAAACGCTTGGGCTTCAGGCCGAAAGCGACACCGCGCTGGCGCTCGCCTCCTCCCCCGTACCGCAGGCCGCGCCGCGACCGGCAGAGGCCGCGCCGGAAGCGGTCGATGTCGCCGAAGCCGTGGTCGAAGCACCCGCCGAAGACGTCGCCGCACTGGCCGAGGCTGCCCTGACGCCACCCCCGGCCAATCCGGCCGTCGCCGAACCGGCCACCGTCGCCGAAGCCGTTGAGACGCTGGAAGAGCCCGTGAGGCAGGACGCCGTCGCGCTGGCCGCCGTCGCGCCTGCCGAAACCATGACCGCCGAAACCATGACCATCGTCGCGCCGAAAGCGCGCCCGGAAGAGATCATCCTTGCCTCGGCCCCGGCCGCCCCTGTCGCCGAGGAACCGCTTGAGGTCGTCACCCGCGTTTCCACCTCCGGCGGTCGCGAATGGGCGATCAATGTCGGCAATTACCCGTCGCGCTATGCCGCCGAACGGGTTCTTCTTCAGACCGCGCTGATCGAGATGAACACCCTGGATGAGGCGCTGCGCAAGGTCACCCCGCGCAAGGGCGGTTATGACGCCAACTTCGTCGGCATGACCGAAGAGATGGCCAGCCTCGCCTGCCGCCGCCTGACCGCGCGGCAGACCGAATGCAGCGTCGTCGGTCCCTGAAGGGCCGGCGCTTTACGGTTTCGGATGATCGTCCCAGTCATCGCGCAGCACGCGGTGACCGTCGCCGTCGGGATCGTCGAACTGGTTGCTTCGAAGCGCCCAGATGAAGGCGACAAGGCCGACGCCCCCCAGAAACAACGAAATCGGGATCAGATAGACGAGCGTTTCCATGGCACCGGCCCTTAACGCAGACGAAGCGCGTTGAGCGAGACGGTAATCGAGGAAGACGACATCGCCAAGGCCGCGATCAGCGGCGTCGCGAAGCCCAGAAGCGCGACCGGCACCGCGATCATGTTATAGGCCAGCGACAGCGCGAAGTTCTGCTTGATCCGGCGGCGGGCCTTGACCGCCACGCTGAGCGCGTCGGGCAGCGGCGACATGTCCTGCCCCAGAAGCACGATGTCCGAGGCCACCCGCGCCGCGTCCAGCGCCGAGGCGGGCGAGATGGAGACATGGGCCGAGGCAAGGGCGGCGGTGTCGTTCAGACCGTCGCCGACCATCAGCACCTTGTGACCCTCACCCTGAAGCGCCCCGATCAGCGCCGCCTTGTCCTCGGGCAGCGCGTGGGACTGCCATTCGTTCAGCCCAAGGGTCGCGGCCAGCCGCGCCACCGGCGCCTCGCTGTCGCCCGACAACAGGATCAGCCGCTTGCCCGCGGCTTTGAGCGCAGCGATCGCCTCTTCCGCGCCGGGACGGGCGCTGTCGGTAAAGCGGAACGCCACCGGCGCCGCATCGCCGATGCGAAGCCATGTCGCGGTTTCCTCGCTTTCGCCGCCGCCGACCCATTCGGCGCGGCCAAGCCGGACCGCCTGACCCTGCCAGCGCGCCTCGACCCCGTAGCCCGGAACCTCGTGCGCCTCCGTGACCGTCGCGGGCGCGACCGCCATCCCCGACAACGCGGCATCCAGCGCGCGCGACAACGGATGGCCCGAAACGCCCGCAAGCGCCGCGACAAGCGACAGGTCGCGCGGGTCCTGCCTATCCAGCGCCAGCGGCGTCGGCGCGCCAAGAGTCAGTGTCCCGGTCTTGTCGAACACGACGGTATCGACCTCGGCCAGACGTTCCAGCGCGGTGCCGTCCTTGATCAGCAGCCCCTTGCGGAACAGCCGCCCGGAGGCCGAGGTCACCACCGCCGGAACCGCCAGCGCCAGCGCGCAGGGGCAGGTGATGATGAGGACCGCCGCCGCGATGTTGATGGCAAGCCTGAGGTCATGCGTCAGCAAAAGCCAGGACAGGAACGCGCCCAGCGCAAGGATATGGACCGACGGCGAATAAAGCCGCGCCATCCGGTCGGCAAGCGAGGTGTAGCGGGTCTTGGCGCTTTCCGCGACGGCGACCAGATCGGCCATCCGATGCAGTGAACTGTCCCGCCCGGCCGCCGTGACCCGCAGCGTCAGCGGGCCGGTCAGGTTGACCTCCCCCGCGCTGACGACGGTCCCGGCGCCTGCGTAAAGCGGCACCGTTTCGCCGGTCAAAAGGGAACGGTCTATCTCGGACGTGCCGTCCGTCACCACGCCATCGACCGGCATCCGCGCGCCGGGGCGGACCAGAACCAGTTCCCCGGCCGCCAGATCGGCGACGGGGACGATCTCTTCCCCGTTTTCCCCGATCCGCGTCGCGCGGGGAACTTCAAGCGCGGCCAGCTCCTCGGCCGCCGAACGCGCGGCGGCGCGGCTGCGATAGTCGAGATAGCGCCCCGCCAGCAGGAAGAAACACAGCGACACGGCGGCATCGAAATAGGCATGCTCCCCGCCCATCATCGTCTCGTATAGAGAGATGGAGGCGGCCAGGATCAGCGCCAGCGAGATCGGCACATCCATGCCCAGCCGCCGCGCTTTCAGCGAGGCCCAGGCGGAGCGGAAAAAGGGCTGCCCGGCAAAGACCAGCGTCGGCAGCGTAATCGCGGCGGAAATCCAGTGGAACAGATCGCGCGTCGCATCCTCGGCCCCCGACCAGACGGCGAAGGACAGGATCATGACGTTCATCATCGCGAAGGCGGCAACGCCCAGCCGCATCAGCAACTCGCGCCCGGCGCGGTCGGTGGCGGTGGTCGACAGAAGGCCGGGGTCAAGCTCATGCGCCGGGAAGCCGGCCCCCTTCAGCGCCTCGATCAACGTATCTGCCGTGACCGAGGGCGCGGCGGCGACCGAGACCCGCTTTTGCGTCAGGTTGACCCGCGCCGATTTCACGCCGGGCATGGCGTTCAGCGTGCGCTCCACGTCCGAAATGCACACGGCGCAATGCGCGGTCGGCAGCGACAGGATGATGCCCGCGTCCCGCTCCGCCCGTTTCGCCGCGATGGATTCCGCCGAAGGGGCCGCAACGCAGGCCGGGCAGGCAGAGATATTTGTCGCCGAAGTAGACATCAGCCTTTCACGAAAAGATCGAGCCTCTGGTGGAACCTTGTGCCGTCATCCGAAAACGCCTCAAGCAGGATCATCCACTTGCCCGGCGCCAGGGGCGCGTCGGCGACATAGTCACCGTTCACATAGCTGAAATCCGGGTGGATGTCCTGCGCCGCCTCGGTCGTGCGCCCGACAAGCGCCGACAGGTCCTTGACCCGAACCGGCAGCCCGTCACGGTCGCGGAAGGCAAGGCGCAACTGCCCGTCGGCATGGCTTTCGGTCAACGTCCAGCCCAGCGCCTGCTGCGCCTTCCGCTCCGCGTCGAAGGTCTGCGACGCGACGTAGGAATTCGGCACCTCAAGGCCGGGGAAGGTGCTGACGGCCTTGTAGGCCATCAGCACGTTCACCCCGATGATGATGGCGAAGGCCGAAACGGTGATCGCCAGAACCTTGCGGCCGGACAGCGGTTTCGTCATCTCAGCCATCCTTCCCGGTAAACACGGTCCCGGCGCTTGCACGATCCGAGCCACCCTGATCCTGAAGCCAGATCGTGATGTCGGTCAGCCCCGCGTTCGCCATGTCGTTGCCCGGGGGGGCGGTGACATAGACCCGCTGCGTCAGCGTTTCGTCCGCCGCGACACGGGCCACGTTGCCCTCAACCCCTTCCAGCGTCAGCGGAAGCTCGACCGGCGCCCCGTCCGGCCCCGGCAGCGTCGCGGTGATCGCGAAATCGCGCACTTCGGCCTGCTTGTTGCGAATCCGCAGCTCATAGGTGTTGCGGATCGAGCCGTCGGCCAGAAGCACATAGACCGGGTTGCGGACAGGCGTCACGTTCAGGTCGATGGGCGAGCGCAGGAACAGCGCCACGATCAGGCCCACACCGATCCCGGACCAGAGCGTGAAATAAAGAAGCGTCCGGGGCCGCAGGACGTGCTTGATGACGGATTTCGGTTTGGCCCCCGCGCGTTCCGCCGATTCGTCCTTCAGCGCCATATAGTCGATCAGGCCGCGCGGCTTGCCGATCTTGTCCATCATCTCGTTGCAGGCATCGATGCACAGCGCGCAGGTGATGCATTCAAGCTGCTGCCCCTCGCGGATGTCGATCCCCATCGGGCAGACGTTCACGCAGGCCATGCAGTCGATGCAATCGCCATGATCGGGGTCGTGCGCGCCCTTCTTCAGCTTTCCGCGCGGCTCACCGCGCCATTCGCGATAGGCGACGACCAGCGTATCCTCATCCATCATCGCGGCCTGAATCCGCGGCCAGGGGCAGGCATAGATGCAGATCTGTTCACGCGCGAAACCACCGAAGAAGAAGGTGGTCGCGGTCAGCACGCCGATGGTCATATAGGCGATGGGATGGGCGGTGCCGTGGATGAGATTGTTCAGCAACGCCGGTGCATCGGTGAAATAGAACACCCAGGCCCCCCCGGTCGCCAGCGCGATCAGAAGCCAAAGTACCCATTTGGTAAGCCGAAGCCGCGCCTTGCGCAGGTCCCATTTGGCGTTCCAGAGGCGGACACGGGCATTGCGGTCGCCTTCGACCCAACGCTCCACGAGAATATAAAGGTCGGTCCAGACCGTCTGCGGGCAGGCATAGCCGCACCACACCCGGCCCAGCGCCGAAGTGAAAAGGAACAGCCCAAGCCCCGCCATGATAAGCAGGCCCGCGACGAAGTAGAATTCGTGCGGCCAGATCTCGATCATGAAGAAGAAGAAGCGCCGGTTGGCAAGATCGACCAGAACCGCCTGATCGGGCATCCCCGGCCCACGGTCCCAGCGCAGCCACGGCGTGATGTAATAGATCCCCAGCGTCACCGCCATCAGGAACCATTTCAGGTTGCGGAATGCGCCTTTGACACGGCGGGGAAAGACGGGTTCACGCGCCGCGTAAAGATTTGGCGCCGGGTTGCCGGAAGCGTCCACCGGGTATTCTCCATTCGTCCTGTTGCGGCCCACTTATGTGCTTACCGCCACGCCGGGGCCTTGACGCAGATCAACCAAATCCGGGCTGGATCGTCCCGATCCGCAAAAACCGGATTCGTGAAGTCAAGTTTTCGTTACGCCGGTCCGGCGGCAGTGGAAACAGCAAAACCGTCCCCCCCGCTGCAACCCATTGTCGCATGCCTGTCAGGGGGAATCACGCCATTTTGGCAGAATCCCCTTGCCCCATGCTGACCACGCGCGCCTCATGGGGGTTCGCATCAGGAAGAAGGCGGGCCAGCTCCGCCGGGGGAGGAACCATGCCGGAAAAACGCATTGCCGAGGACCCGAGTGAATTCTCGGCCGCCGAGATCGGCGCGCTCGCGCATCTGTACCGGGGCGAGGTCTATCGTTCGACCATCTGGCGGACCCGTCTCGACACCACGACCAACTGGGCGGTGGTGACACTGGGGGTGGCGTTGTCGATCACCTATTCCTCGCCCGAGGCGTCGCCCCTGCCGCTGCTCCTCGTCGGGATTCTCATCCTGCTGTTCCTCGCGCTTGAGGCGCGGCGCTATCGCTATTTCAGCGTCTGGCGGGCGCGATCGCGCTGGATGGAACGGCATTTCTTCGTGCCGATGCTGAAGGATGGCGGCGATCTTCACACCGAGGAAAACTGGCAAAAGGCGCTGGCCGCCGATTATGACCGGCCGTCCTACCATGTCGGATACCTCGCGGCGGTCGCGCGGCGGGTGCGCAACAACTATCTGTGGATCCTGCTGATCCAGACAGTCGCCTATGTCGGCAAGCTGACCGTGCATCCGACGCCGGTTCCCGATCTGGAGACCTTCATCCGGCGCGCCGATATCGGCCCCCTGATGCCGGGTGAGGCGGTGCTGACGATCGGCTTTCTCTACATCCTGTCCTGGGTCGCGCTGGCGGTCTGGATCAGGCGGGCGGACGAACGTCGGATACGCGAAAGGGGCGGGCGTGCCGCAATGGGCTGACAATCGCGCGGTCCTGACATAAAAATGGCATCGGCTCCCCCAGGAAACGCGCGAACAGGACGGGGTGCCGATGCCACTACCCGGAGGGGCCGAGGCCCCTCCGAATTCTTCAAATCACTCGCCGCCACCGCGGCTGTGGACCCAGGCGGCCACGGCGCGGATGTCGGCCTCGCTCAACCGGTCCTGCCAGGATGGCATGACACCGAAGCGGGCATTGGTGACGGTTTCCGTAAGTGCGGCCTGATTGCCGCCATAGAGCCAGATCGCGTCGGTCAGGTTCGGCGCGCCCTGCATGCGGTCGCCCGTGCCATCCTCGGCGTGGCAGGATGCGCAGTTGTCGGCGAAGACGGTCGCCCCTTCGGTCGCCAGCGCTGCATCATGGTCCTGACCGGAGATTTGCAGCACATATTGCACCACCTGGTCGATCTGCGCCGGTTCAAGCAGTTCATCCGCACCGAATTTCGGCATTTCCGAATACCGCGCGTCCGCGTCGGTCGTGTTGCGGATACCGTGGCTGATCGTGGTGTGGATGTCGTCGATCGTACCGCCCCAGAGCCAGTCGTTGTCGAGCAGGTTGGGATAGCCCACGTTCCCCGCCGCACCCGAACCGTGGCACTGCGCGCACCAGGTACGGAACACCGCGCCGCCCGCGTTCATGGTGTAGTTCACCAGTTCCGGGTCCGAAGCGATGGCGTTGAGGTCGGTCGCGACCAGCTTGGCTTCGATCGGGGCGTTCGCCTCTTCGTAGCGCGTGATCTCGGCGGCGACGTCGGCGCGGGTGCTGGCGCCCAGCATACCGGGCGTTGCACCGCTGATCAGCGGCCAGGCCGGATAGGCGATCATATAGCCGATGGCCCACACGATCGTCACATAGAAGGTCCAGAGCCACCAGCGCGGAAGCGGGTTGTTGAACTCCTCGATGCCGTCCCAGCTATGGCCGGTCGTATCCGGGTCCACTTTTCTTGTGACAGGTTTCTTGCTCATTTCAGCGCCTCCTGCGCCCGGACGTCGGTCATGTCTTGCCGGGCTGGTCTGCTATCGTTCCGAAAGGGGACATTCGCCGCGTCGTCATGCAGCGGCCGCGAACCGGGCCGGAAGGCCCAGAACACGATGCCGCAGAAGAGCAGCACCAGCGCCAGAAGCGCCCAGCTGTCCGCGAATTCCCGCATGAGAGAGTAAAGATCCATCCCTCACGCTCCTATCGGCTTGCCACGGGCTGGAAGGTCGAGAAATCGACCATCGTGCCGAGGACCTGAAGATAGGCGACCAGCGCGTCCATTTCCGAAACGCCCGCCTGACCGTCGAAATTGGCGACCTTGGCGTTCGGATAGCGTTCCTGAAGACCATCGACATCCGCATCCGGGTCCGCCTGCGCGGCGAAGTCGGCCTTGGCCTGTTCGATCATCTCCGAGGTGTAGGGAACACCCACCAGCGCGTCGGTCTTCAGACGATCCTCGATATAGGTCGGCTCGATCAGCCGGTTGGCGAGGAAGCCGTATTTCGGCATCACCGATTCCGGCACCACCGATTGCGGGTCGGTCAGGTGATCGACATGCCATTCGTCCGAATAGCGGCCGCCGACGCGGGCGAGGTCAGGCCCCGTCCGCTTGGAACCCCACTGGAACGGGTGGTCATACTGCGACTCCGCCGCGAGGCTGTAGTGGCCATAACGCTCCACCTCGTCCCGCATCGGCCGGATCATCTGCGAGTGGCAGAGATAGCAACCCTCGCGGATGTAGACGTCCCGCCCGGTCAGCTCCAGCGGCGTGTAGGGCCGCATCCCCTCGACATCCTCGATCGTGTTCTCAAGGTAGAAGAGGGGTGCGATCTCGACGATGCCGCCGATGGTCACCACCGCGAAGGCCCCGATGAGAAGCGCGGTCGCGTTGGTCTCAAGGAACTTGTGTTTATCAAGAATACCCATGATCCAAGCTCCTTATTCGGCCGGAACGGCGTTGTTGGTAGAGGCCACGGCCGGTTGCTTGGCCACGGTTGCCCACAGGTTGTAGACCATGATGACACCGCCCAGGAGGTAAAGCACACCGCCCAGCGCCCGCACGACGAACATCGGATGCATCGCGATGACGGTGTCGGCGAAGGCGTTCACCAGGAAGCCCTGCGCATCGACCTCGCGCCACATCAGGCCCTGCATGATCCCGGCGACCCACATCGAGGCGGCGTAAAGCACGATCCCGATGGTGGCGAGCCAGAAGTGCCAGCTGACCAGCGTCAGGCTGTAAAGACGCTCACGCTTCCACAGGCGCGGTACCAGGAAGTAGAGCGCGCCGAAGGTGATCATGCCGTTCCAGCCAAGCGCGCCGGAGTGGACGTGACCGATGGTCCAGTCGGTGTAGTGCGACAGCGAGTTCACCGCCTTGATCGACATCATCGGGCCTTCGAAGGTCGACATGCCGTAGAAGCCGACCGAGACGACCATCATGCGGATGATCGGGTCGGTGCGCAGCTTGTCCCAGGCGCCCGACAGCGTCATCAGGCCGTTGATCATGCCGCCCCAGGACGGCATCCAGAGCATGATCGAGAACACCATCCCCAGCGTCGAGGCCCAGTCGGGCAGCGCGGTGTAGTGCAGGTGGTGCGGACCGGCCCAGATGTAGAGGAAGATCAGCGCCCAGAAGTGAATGATCGACAGCTTGTAGGAATAGACCGGACGTTCGGCCTGTTTCGGCACGAAGTAGTACATCATGCCGAGGAAGCCCGCGGTCAGGAAGAAGCCCACCGCGTTGTGGCCGTACCACCACTGCGTCATCGCATCCTGCACGCCCGAGAAGACCTGCACCGACTTCGACCCGAAGAAGGACACCGGAATGGCGAGGTTGTTGACGACATGCAGCATCGCGATGGTCACGATGAAGCTGAGGTAGAACCAGTTGGCCACATAGATGTGGGGTTCCTTGCGCTTCAGGATCGTGCCGAGGAAGACGGCCAGATAGGCGACCCAGACGATGGTCAGCCACCAGTCGACATACCATTCCGGCTCTGCATATTCCTTCGACTGGGTGGCGCCGAGGATATAGCCGGTCGCCGCGAGGACGATCACCAGCTGATAGCCCCAGAACACGAACCAGGCGAGGTTGCCGCCCCAGAGACGCGCCGCCGAGGTGCGCTGGACGACGTAGAAGGACGACATGATAAGCGCGTTGCCCCCGAAGGCGAAGATCACCGCCGAGGTGTGCAGCGGTCTGAGCTTGCCGAAGTTCAGGTAGCCATGCGTCAGTTCCGAAAGGTTCAGCGCGGGATACGCAAGCTGGAAGGCGATCGTGACACCGACAAGGAAACCGACCACGCCCCAGAGCGCGGTTGCGATAACCCCGGCCCGAACCACCGAGTCGTTATATTCGGTTTCCGGGTGCGGATCGAGCGCGGGCTGGGCGTTGCCCGTCCCCCGCAAAACCACGATGAACGTGATCGCCGCGGCGATCATCACCGTCATCGCGTTCACCATATAGGCGATGTCATGCGCGTAATTGGCCCCGATCGCGGCAAGAACCGCGATGGCGCCAAGAACCGCCAGTTTTATGTAGTCCCACATTTTTCTGCGTCCCTTGTCTTTCCTGGAGGCTCGAATCCAACACCCCGAGCCTTCCCCGACGTACCCGCTTGTGGACGTGGGTGCAAAAGGGTGCCTTGATCTGCGTCAAATGATACTGTCAGGGTGGTTGATCCGTATCAAGGCGGTCCCGTCCACGCCCGGCGACACTGAACCTTGGCTTCGGCGGAAAAGGAGTTATGCCATGGCTTTCAAGTCGATTCTGACGATCACGACGAATCCCGAACAGACCGCGCATCAACTCGACCTGGCGGTCGATCTGGCCCGCCGTGAGGACGCCCATCTCGACGTGCTGTGCATCGGCGTCGATCAGACCCAGACCGGGTACTACTATGCCGGCGCCACCGCGGTCCTGACGCAGGAGGCGTATAATCAGGCCAAGGAAGATGTCACGCGCGCCGAAGCCGCCGTGCGGGAACGTCTGAACGCCGAGGACATCCGCTGGTCCGTCGATACCGCCATCGCCCAGGTCGGCGCGCTTTCGGGACCCGTCGCGATGCTGGCGCGGTTCTCCGATCTCGTGCTTCTGCGCAAGCCCTATGGCGACGGGCGCGGCTATGCCGATGAGGCGATCCTTGAGGCGGCGCTGTTCGAAGGCGGCGCGCCGGTGCTGGTCCTGCCCAGCGCGGCCAAGGACGCGGCCTTTGGCAAGCGCGTCGTGCTGGCCTGGAACCAGAGCAACGAATCCCTGCGCGCCGCGCGCGCCGCGCTGCCGATCCTGAAGGCGGCGACCTCGGTCAACATCACGATCATCGACCCGCCCGCGCATGGCCCGGAACGCTCCGACCCCGGCGGGATGCTGTCGCAGCTTCTGGCCCGCCACGGGGTTCAGGCAGAGGTGTCCGTCCTGGCCAAGACCCTGCCCAAGGCGTCGGAGGTCCTGTCGCGTCACGCGCATGACATCAACGCCGACCTGATCGTCATGGGCGCCTACGGCCATTCCCGCTTCCGCGAGGCGATCCTGGGCGGCACCACGCGCAACATGCTTGAAGGCACCGACCTGCCGGTCCTGATGGTACACTGATCCCGGCGCGGGCGCGGTCAGATCACCTCGACCGCACCCGCATAGGCCGCCACGATATGTTCATCCGCATGGGCGGCAAGGGCGGCGATCTCCCTTTCCTGCTCGGGCGAAAGGACACCATCTTCGGGCGCCGTGGCAATCGCGGACAAGGCTGCCTCCCGCGCCGCGTCAAAGGCGGTGCGGCGGCCCGATTTCTCATAATCGTCGCGCCCCTGCCGCAGGAACACGCCCGGCGACAGCTGATCGCGGCAGGTGCGGATCGTATGCGCGCTGTCCAGGAAATGCCCGCCGGTGCGGATGCGCATCATCTCCTCCCAGTTCAGGTCCCCGGCCTCCAGCGCGGGCTTGCGGATGAAGCGGCGCATCATCGCCCCCATCTCATTGTCCAGAACCGCCTGAACCGGGCTGAACACCGTCGCGCATTCCAACTGCCCGACCCCGCCCAGAATGTCGGCCCCGGCCAGCGCGACCGTCTGGGTCAGGAAGGCGCGTTCGGCCATCGACTGATGATCCGCATCCGGCGTGTCCGACCCCGACCCATAGGTGTGCGTCAGCATCCCGAAGCCCTGCTTCATCACCTGCACCGCCATATTGGCCGCCTGAAGGCTTTCGACGCAGCTTTGCAACGCCGATCCGGTCCGCATGTCGAGCGTGAACATCAGCGGTGTCGCGATCACCGGAATGCCGGGCGACAGCACATGCGCCATCACCGTCATGCCCACGATCTCTGCCGCCGCCATGATCGCCATCGACGGCACCGACAGGGGCGCGGTTCCCCCCGATGAGGGCAGCGAGCAGGCATGAAGCGGCACACCATACTGCCCGGCCGCGATGATCACCTGCGTGTCCATGTACTTGAACTCAAGCGGGGTGAAGGAGCAGGTGATGGCGCTGGTGATCGGATTGGCGCGCAGCTCCGCCTCACCGCCCGCCGCGATGGCGGCGATCTTCATCAGATAATCGACATTCTCATGCTGATAGGGCTGCATCCAGATATGCTTGTCAGTCCGCGTGATCAGGCGGCCGAAGCTATGGATGTCGGCGGTCTTTTCCGGCACGCCATGCACGAAGGGGTGGGCGATGAACCCGACCTGATCCAGCCTATTGGCCACCGCCGCGATCTCGGTCACGGCGGCAAGGTCCATGTTGCGATAGCTGGCATCGCGCGGGTTCACATAGCCATGCGCCCCCGTCCCGGTCCGCATGATGAACCCGCCATCCGTGCGCGGCAGGTCAAGATCCAGATCGCGCCGCTTGCCCGCAAGACGCACCCTTTTCGGCGTCGCCGCCAGCGCCTCGGCGATCATCTCGCGCGGCAGGCGCAGCCGGTCGGCATCCCGCCCCTCTTGCGCGCCCGCCTTCAGGAAGGCGCGGCGGGCGGCGGGGTGCAGCACCACGACGCCATAATCCGCCAATATCTCGAACACGCGCGCCTTGAGGTTGTCGAGATCGCCGGGATCGAGAAATCCGAACCCCGCGCGCGGGCGAGCCGCGGCCTCTTGCCGGAATGCGCTGGCGGTGAGGGTTTCGCGTTGCGTTGCGCCGCGGCTGCGCCGGGGCGATCGTGTCCTGGTCTGCTCCATACCTTCCTCCGTTGCAGAGACCGATATGGCACACACCGATTATGCTGACTGCCTGCCGACTTCAGCCCGACGAAGCGTAGCAGAGACCGGACATCGGTCAACGAAATTGACGCGGCCGGACCCGGCGGAAATGCCGCACCCCGGCCCCCAACCGTCAGAATGCCCGGTTTCACCGTCAGGTTGACGCAAAGTACCCGCCACAGCCTGACGCATTTGCCTTGCCAGCGGCCCTGATGCGGCTAGGCTCCTTGCAGGCTCCGCCCGCGCGAAGGCGGACAACTGAACATGACCAACCTTTTTGACAGGGGTATGCATATGCCGATCAACAAGCTTCTTCTGACCACCGCCCTCAGCCTTGGCCTTGCGCTTCCGACGCTTGCCGCCAACGTCGCACCCGGCGACACGCTGGCCGACAATCAGGATTACACCTACTGGCTGCTTGACGCGATCAAGTCGATGGACCCGCAGATCAACACCGATGTCGAAGGCTCCGGCGTGCTGCGCTCTCTCTTCGAGGGGCTTTACGATGAGGATCAGGAAGGCGCCCTCGTCCCCGGCGTCGCGCTGAACCATGATCTGTCCGATGACAAGACCGTCTATACCTTCCACCTGCGCGACAATGCGAAATGGTCGAACGGCGACCCGGTCACGGCGCAGGACTTCGTCTATGCCTGGAAGCGCCTCGCCGATCCCGCAACCGCCTCGGAATACGCCTGGTATATCGAGCTGATGCAGGTCAAGAACGCCGCCGCCGTCATCGCGGGCGAAGTGCCGGTCGACGATCTGGGCGTGAAGGCCGTCGATGATCACACGTTCGAGGTGACGATCGACGCGCCCCTGCCCTACTTCCCGAAAATGCTGACCCATGCCTCCACCTTCCCGGTCAACCAGAAGGTGATCGAGGCGAATGGCGACAAATGGACGGAGGCCGGGACGCTGGTCGGCAACGGCGCCTATATCCTCAAGGAACATGTGCTGGGCGAAAAGGTGGTGATGGAGCCGAACCCGAACTACTGGGACAACGAACACACCATCATCCAGACCGTCACCGCGCTGACCATCAACGATCAGAACGCCGCGCTGACCCGCTATCTGGCGGGCGAGCTGGACCGCGTGGAAATCCCCGCCGGCCAGTATCCGCGCCTGAAGGCGGAATACCCCGATCAGGCCGTCTCGGTCCCGCAGTCCTGTTCCTACATCTACATGTTCAACCTGGATGAGGCGAAGGGGCCGGAGGCGCTGAAGGACGTGCGCGTTCGCAAGGCGCTGTCCTACGCCATCGACCGCGACATCATCGTCGACAAGATCCTGCAAGGCGGTCAGTGGCCGTCCTACAACTGGACCCACCATTCGACCGAAGGCTTCCAGCTGCCCGACATCGACTATTCGCACTGGACCCAGGCGGAGCGGGACGCCAAGGCGCTGGAGCTCATGAAAGAGGCGGGCTATGGCCCCGACAAGCCGCTGGACCTGACGCTGAATTACAACACCTCGGAATCGCACAAGAAAATCGCCATCGCCGTGCAGCAGTTCTGGAAGAAGATCGGCGTCAACCTCACGCTCAACAACATGGAGTGGAAGGTTCACACCGACAAGATGCAGAACCAGGACTTCGACATCGCCCGCTATGCCTGGTGCGGCGACTATAACGAAGCCTCGACCTATCTCGACCTCTTCACCAGCTATTCGGGCCACAATAACGGCAAGTTCTTCAGCCCGGACTACGACAAGCTGATGAAGGACTCGAAGACCGCCGAGGACCCGAACCCGATGTACACGGCGGCCGAACAGATCCTCGCCGATCAGATGCCGATGGCGCCGATTTACCAGTACACCAAGGTTGAGATGATCAAGCCGGACATGCGCGGCATGAGCCTGAACAACCTGATGCAGAACTGGTACATCAAGGACATGTACCGCGTCGCCAACTAGGGCGGCATGATCCGGGCGCGCTGCCGGATCGCGGCGCGCCCTTCCCCCTTCCTTCCGGGGTCTGCGCATGATCACCTATATCCTCAAGCGGCTGGCCATCGCGGTGCCGACGCTTTTGCTGCTTGTCATCATCTCGTTCCTCCTGATGCACGCCGCGCCCGGCGGCCCCTTCACGCAGGAACGTCAGCTTCCGCCAGCGGTGCTGGCCAATCTCAATGCAAAATACGGCCTAGACGAACCGCTCTGGCGTCAGCTTGTCTCCTATGTCTGGGGCATCGTGGCGCATTTCGATTTCGGCCCGTCCTTCATCTACAAGGACCGCACCGTGAACGAGATCATCGCCCAGGGCTTCCCCGTGACGCTGACCTACGGCACCGTCTCCTTCGTCGTCGCGGTGGTCCTTGGCGTCGCGCTGGGCGTGTCGGCGGCAATCTGGCACAACTCCTGGCTCGATTACCTCGCCGTCGGGATCTCCATCGGGGCGCAAGTGCTGCCGAACTTCGTCATGGCGCCGCTATTGCTGCTGACCTTCACCTGGTGGCTGGGCTGGCTGCCCGGCGGCGGATGGGAAGGGGGCGACTGGCGCTATATGGTGATGCCGGTGATCGCGCTGTCGACGTCGTTCATGGCCTCCATCGCGCGCCTCACCCGCGCTTCGATGCTTGAGGTGCTGACCTCGAACCACATCCGCACCGCCCGCGCCAAGGGCCTGCCGGAATCGCAGGTGATCCTGAAACACGCGCTGAAACCGGCGCTGCTGCCGGTGCTGTCCTATCTGGGGCCGACCTTCGTTCTGATGATCACCGGCTCGGTCGTGGTGGATTTCTATTTCTCGACCGGCGGCATCGGCAAAAGCTTTGTCGACAGCGCGCTGAACCGGGACTACGCCGTGATGCTGGGCATCACCATCCTCGTCGGGGCGCTGACGATCTTCTTCAACCTCGTGGTCGATATCCTTTACGCCTGGATCGACCCCAAGATCCGGTACTGAGCGATGGCAAGCCCGACGAAAGTTGCAACCATGACCGACGACATGACCATGCGAGAGGTCAAGGGCCGGTCCCCCTGGGTCGATGCGCGGCGGCGGTTCGTGCGCAACAAGGCCTCGCTCGGCGGGCTGGTCGCGCTGATCCTGATCGCGATCATTGCCCTGTTCGGCGACAGCATCGCGGTCTGGTCGAATGAGGAGATCGACTTCAACGTCATGGGACAGGCCTATGAGCTTGGCGGCCCCTCCATCGAAAACGGCCATTACTTCGGCACCGACGATCTGGGCCGCGACCTGTATTCCCGCACGCTGCAAGGCACGCGAATTTCGCTGATGGTCGGCATTGTCGGCTCCTTCATCGCGGTCGTCGTCGGCACGCTTTACGGCGCCACTTCCGGCTATGTCGGCGGGCGGACCGATCAGGCGATGATGCGGCTGGTCGATATTCTTCTGTCGGTGCCGTTCATGTTCGTCGTGATCCTGCTTCTGGTCATGTTCGGGCGATCGCTCGTCATGCTCTTCCTCGGGATCGGCCTGATCTCATGGCTCAACATGGCGCGGATCGTGCGGGGCCAGACCCTCAGCCTGAAGCACAAGGAGTTTGTCGAGGCCGCCCGCGCGACCGGCGTCGCGCCCTTCACCATCATCCTGCGCCATATCGTGCCGAACCTTCTGGGCATCGTCGCGGTTTATGCCACGCTTCTCGTGCCGGAAATGATCCTGATCGAAAGCTTCATCTCCTTCCTCGGCCTCGGCGTGCAGGAGCCGCTGACCTCGCTTGGCGCGCTGATCTCCGAAGGGGCAAAGACAATCTATTACGGCACGATCTGGCAGCTTGGCTTCCCGCTTCTCTTCTTCGTCGTCACGCTTTTCGCCTTCTTCTTCGTCGGCGACGGACTGCGCGATGCCTTCGATCCGAAGGACCGCTGACATGGCGATGCTGGAAATCACCGACCTCGCCGTCCGCTTCGCGACCACCGACGGCACCGTCAGCGCGGTCAACGGCGTCAGCCTGACCCTCGACAAGGGCGAAACGCTGGGCATCGTCGGCGAAAGCGGATCGGGCAAGTCGCAACTTGCCTTCGCGATCATGGGGCTTCTGGCGAAGAACGGCACCGCCACCGGATCTGTCCGCTTCGACGGGCAAGAGATTCTGAACGCCCCGCGCAAGACAATCAACCCGATCCGCGCCAACAAGATCGCCATGGTGTTTCAGGACCCGATGACATCGCTGAACCCCTACATGCGGGTATCCGACCAGATGGCGGAGGTGCTGACGCTGCACAAGGGCATGTCCAAGGCCGAGGCGGTGGCAGAGTCCATCCGCATGCTGGACGCGGTGAAGATCCCCGACGCCAAGGGTCGCGCGCGGCTTTATCCGCATGAGTTTTCCGGCGGGATGCGGCAGCGGGTGATGATCGCGATGTCGCTTCTTTGCCGCCCCGAACTTCTGATCGCGGATGAACCCACCACCGCACTCGACGTGACGGTTCAGGCGCAGATCATGAACCTTCTGGCCGAGTTGCAGCACGATTTCGGCATGGCGACGATCCTCATCACCCATGACCTTGGCGTCGTCGCGGGCTTCTGCAAGGAGGTGCTGGTCCTTTACGGCGGCACGGTGATGGAGAAAGGCCCGACTGATCCGCTTTTCGCGACGCCTTCGCACCCCTACACCCGCGGTCTTCTCGCCGCGATCCCCCGCGTCGATCAGGAGGAGGAGGCGCTGCATTCCATCCCCGGTTCGCCGCCCAACATGACCGCCGCACCGAAGGGTTGCCCCTTCGCCCCGCGCTGCGGCCATGCGGGTGAGGATTGCCTGGACCACCTGCACCCGCTGAGCGAATTCGCGCCCGGCCGCTGGCGTGCCTGCAACCGCAGCGTGGAGGATCTGGCATGACCGCGCCCCTCCTCGACGTCCGCGACCTGCGCGTCAGTTTCGAACTGCGCCGCGCGGGCGACCTGCCCTGGACGCCGCCGCGCCTGCTTCATGCCGTCAGCGGCGTGGATTTCACCCTTGCTGCGGGCGAAACGCTGGGCATCGTCGGCGAATCCGGTTGCGGCAAGTCCACGCTGGCCCGCGCGCTGATCCAGATGGTTCCGGCGACCGGCAAGGCCATCTGGCGGGGGGAGACGGACCTTCTGTCGCTTTCCCCACGCGAGATGCTGAAATACCGCGCCGATATCCAGATGGTGTTTCAGGACCCGCTGGCCAGCCTCAACCCCCGCATGACCGTGGGCCAGATCATCGCCGAACCGCTCAGGACCCATCACCGTGGCCTTGGGTCAGCCGAGGTGAAGACCAAGGTCAAAGCGATGATGGATCGCGTCGGCCTGCTGCCGAACCAGATCAACCGCTATCCGCACGAATTTTCCGGCGGTCAGTGCCAGCGGATCGGCATCGCCCGCGCGCTGATCGTGGAACCAAGGCTCTTGATCTGCGATGAGCCTGTTTCCGCGCTCGATGTGTCTATTCAGGCCCAGGTCATCAATCTTCTGACCGACCTTCAGCGCGATCTGGACCTTGCGATGATCTTCATCGCCCATGACCTCAGCGTGGTGAAACATATCTCGGACCGGGTGATGGTGCTTTACCTCGGCCGCACGATGGAGGTCGCGGCAAGCCCCGATCTTTACGGCGCCCCACAGCATCCCTACACGCAGGCCCTGTTGTCCGCCGTGCCGATCCCGGACCCGGCGGCGGAACGCGAAAAGGTCGTGATCCCGCTCGGTGGCGACCTGCCGTCACCGATGAACCCGCCTTCGGGTTGCGTCTTCCGCACCCGCTGCCCGCGCGCGCAGGCACGTTGCGGCGAGGAGGTGCCGGGGCTGGCGGGCGGCGACCACGCCACCGCCTGCCACTTCCCCGGCCCGCTTGAGATGGCAGAGATCGACCGCACTCCGGCCTGATCCACCTTTTCGCGCGATGCCCCGCAAGGGCCTTGCCCTCCCCCCGCGATCGCGCAACTCTGCCCCGACGCGGGGGAAGGGAGCGACCGGCATGACGGATCAGATCGGCATTTTCGACGGCCATAACGATTTCCTTCTGCGCCTGCTGCGCGCGCCTGGCCTGCGTGACAAGATCTGGCTGACGGGCGAGGGCAAGGGCCACCTGGACCTGCCGCGCATGAAGGCGGGCGGCATGATCGGCGGCTTCTTTGCGGTCTACATCCCCTCACCCCCCGAACCGGCGATGATCGACATGGACCGGGCGATGGAAAACCCGCCCTACGACCTGCCGCTGCCCTCGCCGGTGCCGCTTTCCGCCGCCCAGCCCGTCGCCGCCGCGATGATCGGGCATCTGATGTGGATGGAGCGTACCGGCACCCTGACCATCTGCCGCAGCGCGGCGGAGCTGCGCGCCACCGTTGCCGCGGGCCGCATCGCCGCCATCCTGCATTTCGAAGGCGCCGAACCGATCGGGGACGATCTGGACGCGCTGCATCTTTGGCACGCGGCAGGGCTGCGATCACTTGGCCCGGTTTGGTCGCGGCCCACGCTTTTCGGCCATGGCGTCCCGTTCCGCTACCCCTCCGACCCCGATACCGGGCCGGGGCTGACCGAGGCGGGCAAACGGCTGATCCGCGAATGCAACAGGCTGAAGATCATGGTCGACCTCAGCCACCTGAATGGCAAAGGCTTTGACGATGTCGCGGCGATCTCTGACGCGCCGCTGGTCGCCACCCATTCCAACGCCCATGCCGTGACACCCCTGTCGCGCAACCTGACCGACCGGCAACTGGACATGATCCGTGACAGCGACGGCATGGTGGGGCTGAACTTCGGTAATATCTTCCTGCGCCCCGACGGGCGGCAGGAGACGATCACAGACTGGGATCCGCTCCTGCGCCATCTTGACTACCTGATAGGTCGTCTGGGCGAAGATCGCGTTGGCTTCGGTTCGGATTTCGACGGAACCTCGGTCCCCGCGGGGATCGGCGATGCCGCAGGTCTGCCGAACCTGATCGCGGCGCTGCGCGGCCATGGCTACACCGACGATCTGCTTCGCAAGCTCGGGCATGAAAACTGGTTCGCCCTGCTGGAGCGGACCTGGGGCGCATGACGCGGCCCGTCCTTTCGAACCGCGCGGCGCGGCGGCTGTTCCTGGACCGGCACGCCCTGCTGGAGCCGCCGACCGGCCCGGCGCGGGGCGAGGATCTGCTGGCCCTTATCCGGCGCCTTGGCTTCGTGCAGGTCGACAGCATCAACACGGTCGAACGCGCCCATCACATGATCCTCTGGTCGCGGCGGCAAAGCTACCGGCCCCGCAACCTCACCCCGCTTCTGGAACGCGACCGGGCGCTGTTCGAACACTGGACCCATGACGCCTCGGTCATCCCGACCGCGTTCTTCCCCTACTGGAAGCACCGTTTCGCCCGCGATCAGGCGCGGCTGCGCCAGCGCTGGTCGGACTGGCAAGGGACCGCGTTTCACGGCAAGGTGGAGGACGTGCTGGCCCATATCCGCCGCGACGGCCCCGTCGGGTCGGGGGAGGTCGGCACGGATGAGGTACGCGGCAAGGGCGGCTGGTGGGAATGGCACCCGTCCAAGACCGCGCTGGAATACCTCTGGCGGACCGGGCAGCTTTGCGTCTGCCACCGGCGCAACTTCGCCAAGGTCTATGACCTGACCGAACGTGTCCTGCCCGCCCTGCACGATTGCCCGGTCCCGGACGAAGACGCGGTGATCGACTGGGCCTGCACCGCCGCCCTGACCCGGCTGGGCTTTGCAACCTCCGGCGAACTCGCCGCCTTCTGGGCCTTGATCCGCCCCGATGAGGCGCGCGACTGGTGCGCCCGCGCGCTGGCGGACGGCCGGATCGAGGAGATCGAGGTCACCTCCGCCGATGGCCGCCCCCGCCGCGCCTTCGCCTTTCCGGGGCTGCCCGAAGAAGCCGCGGCACTTCCCGCCCCCTCCTCCCGCTGCCGTATCCTGTCGCCCTTCGACCCGGCGCTGCGCGACCGTAACCGGGCCGAACGCCTGTTCGGCTTCCACTACCGGATCGAGGTCTTCGTGCCGGAACCGAAACGGGTCTATGGCTATTATGTCTTCCCGATCCTCGAAGGCGACCGCCTGATCGGCCGCATCGACATGCGCGCCCGCCGCGCCGAGGGCGCGCTGCACGTCACCGCCCTCTGGCCCGAGGTCGGCGTCGCCCTGTCAAAGACGCGCGAAGCACGGCTTCTGGCAGAGCTGGACAGGGTCGCGACATTCTGTGGTTGTGACCGCGTCACCTTTGCGGGCGATTGGGTAAAGCCGCCCTTAGGTAATGTAACGCTTTTGTAACAAGAGAGTTGCCAGCCCGCGATTTCCGGGCTTAGCTGGCATCAGTTTGCGCGTCGCAAATCTGTCATGCGACCAGCGTAAAGCGGTCCGGTATCCAAAACGGATGTGACCACTTCAAGGGGAGTGACAATCAGATGTACAAGAACAAGTTGACTTTGGCGGTGTCGATGACCGCCCTGCTGGCCTCTACCTCGATCGTGCGCGCCGATGCGATGGCCGATCTGGAAGCCGCGGCCAAGGCCGAAGGCATGCTGACCACCATCGCGCTGCCGCATAGCTGGTGCGGCTATGGCGACGTGATCGCCGGTTTCAAGGCGAAGTACCCCGACATCACCGTGAACGAACTGAACCCCGACGCGGGTTCGGCCGATGAGCTTGAGGCGATCCGCGCCAATATCGGCAATACCGGCCCGCAGGCACCCGACGTGCTTGACGTCGGCCTGTCCTTCGGCCCGCAAGCCAAGGAAGAAGGGCTGATCCAGCCCTACAAGGTCGCCACCTGGGACGAGATCCCGGACTCGATCAAGGACGCCGACGGCTACTGGTACGGCGACTATTACGGCGTGATGTCCTTCATGGTGAACAAGGACCTCGTCGAGAACACGCCGATGGACTGGCCGGACCTGCTGAAGCCCGAATACGCGCAGCAGGTGGCACTGGCGGGCGATCCGCGCGCCTCCAACCAGGCGATCCTCGGCGTTCTGGCCGCAGGTCTGGCCGCGGGCGGTGCCGCTGGCAAGGAAGCGGGCGAAAAGGGTCTCGACTACTTCAAGCAGATGAACGAGGCGGGCAACTTCGTCCCGGTCATCGGCAAGGCGGGTACGCTCGCGCAGGGCGCGACGCCGGTCGTCATCGCCTGGGACTACAACGCCCTGTCCTGGCGCGATTCGCTGAACGGCAACCCGCCGGTCGAGGTGGTCGTCCCGGCCTCCGGCGTGCTGGCCGGGGTTTACGTTCAGGCGATCTCGGCCCATGCGCCGCATCCGAACGCCGCGAAGCTGTGGATGGAATACCTGTATTCGGATGAGGGGCAGACCCTCTGGCTCAAGGGCTATTGCCACCCCGCCCGCTTCAACGCGATGTCGGCGGCGGGCAAGATCCCGCAGGACCTGCTTGACGCGCTGCCCCCGGCGGAAGGCTATGCCAAGGCCTACTTCCCGACGCTTGACGAACAGGCGGGCAACAAGGAAGCGGTCGTCAGCGGCTGGGATGCCGTCGTCGGCGCCAACGTGCAGTAAATCGACCGGGGCCTTGCGGCCCCGTCACGTCGCCCCGGTTCCGGCCGGGGCGGCACCTTCCCGACAAGCGGAACGCGCGTGACCGACCAGACACCACCCCAAGCGCCGCGCAGGCGGCTGCCGATGACATGGATCGGGCTTCTGCCCTTTGCCGCATTCATCGTGCTGTTCCTGATCGCCCCCACGATGAAGATCGTCGTCGGCGCATTCCAGACCCCGCAAGGCGACTTCACGCTGAACAACCTGCGCGGTCTTTTCACCGACTCGATCCTGTCAAGCTACTGGATTTCCATCAAGATTTCCGTCGCCTCATCGGCGCTCGGCTGCCTTGTGGGCTTTCTGATGGCGGCGGCGATGATCCTCGGCGGCGTGCCAAAGGGCGTCCGGTCGCCGCTGATGACCTTTTCCGGTGTCGCATCGAACTTTGCGGGCGTACCGCTGGCCTTCGCCTTTCTCGCCACACTGGGGCCGCTTGGCCTTGTGACGCTGATCCTCAAGACCCATTTCGGCATCAACCTGCGGGCGATGGGCTTCAACATCCTGTCCTTCTGGGGCCTGACGATCACCTATCTCTTCTTCCAGATCCCGCTGATGATCCTCATCATCACGCCCGCCATCGACGGATTGAAACGCGAATGGCGCGAGGCGGCATCGGTCCTTGGCGCCACCGGGCCGCAATATTGGCGCATGGTGGCGCTGCCCATCCTCTTCCCCTCGATCCTCGGGACCTTCGCGCTTCTCTTCGCCAATGCCTTCGGCGCCGTCGCCACCGCCATCGCGCTGACCGGGTCATCGCTGAACATCGTGCCGATCATGCTGTTCGCGCAAATCCGCGGTGACGTGCTGGGCGACCCGCATCTGGGCTATGCCATGGCCTTCGGCATGATCCTTGTCACCGCCGTGGCCAACGTCCTTTATATCTGGCTGCGCATCCGCGCCGAGAGGTGGCTGAAATGAAGCGCGCCGCCGCCTGGTCGATCCTGCTTCTCGGGGGGATCTATTTCATCCTGCCGCTGGCCGGGATGGTCGAATTTTCCCTCTCGATGAAACGCGGCGTCTACAGCCTTGAGGCCTACCGCGTCGTGCTGGCCGACCCGCAGTTCCGCCAGACCTTCACCTATTCGGTGGTGATGTCGCTGCTGACGATCCTGTTCGGCGTCCTCCTGGTGGTGCCGACCGCCTTCTGGGTCCGGCTCAAGATGCCCTGGGCGCGGCCCTATGTGGAATTCCTGACGCTGATGCCGCTGGTCATTCCGGCCATCGTGACCGTTTTCGGCTATATCAGGCTCTATAACACCTCAAGCTGGCTGCCCCTGACCGGCACGCTGATGGGGTCGAACTTCCTTCTGCTGATGGGCTACGCGATGCTCTCGCTGCCCTATATGTACCGCGCCGTCGATACCGGCCTCAGGACCATTGACGTGGCGACGCTGACCGAGGCCGCGCAATCCCTTGGCGCGGGCTGGACCACGATCCTGGCCCGCATCATCCTGCCCAACGTCCTTGTCGCGGTCCTGTCGGGCGCCTTCGTGACCTTTGCCATCGTCATGGGCGAATTCACCATGGCCGCCCTTCTCAACCGCCCCGCCTTCGGCCCCTATCTGCAACTGATGGGCGCCAACAAGGCGTATGAACCCTTTGCGCTCTCGACCATCGCCTTCGCGATCACATGGGCCTGCATGGGCCTGATCCAACTCGTCACCCGCTTTTCGAAACATACCAAGGCCGCCCAAGGATGAGCTTTCTGACTATCGAGCATCTGGAAAAGAGCTTCGGCCCGAACCGCGTGGTGAAGGACTTCAACCTCACCATCGAGAAGGGGGAATTCATCTCGCTTCTCGGCCCGTCGGGCTGTGGCAAGACCACGGTCCTGCGCATGGTCGCCGGGTTCGAAACGCCCACCTCGGGCGCGATCCATATTGACGGCAAGGACGTGGTGCGGCTGCGCCCCAACCAGCGCAGCATTGGCATGGTGTTTCAGGCCTACGCACTTTTTCCCAACCTGACGGTGGCGCAGAACGTGGGCTTCGGCCTGAAGGTGAACGGCACCGCCAGACAGGAAATCCAGTCCCGTGTGGAAGAGATGCTGTCGCTGATCGGCCTGCCCGATCTGGGCGCGCGCTATCCCTTCCAGCTTTCGGGCGGGCAGCAGCAGCGCGTGGCGCTGGCCCGTGCGCTGGCCCCGCGCCCGCAGGTCCTGTTGCTGGACGAACCGCTGTCCGCACTTGACGCCAAGATTCGCGTCAGCCTGCGGGAAGAGATCCGCGCCATCCAGCAAAAGCTTGGCATCACAACCATCTTTGTGACCCATGATCAGGAAGAGGCGCTGTCGATCTCTGACCGGATCGTCGTGATGCATCAGGGCATCGCCGATCAGGTCGGCACGCCTTTCGAAATCTACAACAACCCCGCCACCCGCTTCGTCGCCGGGTTCGTCGGCACGCTGAACCTGATGGAGGCAAAGGTGATCGACGCCGAAAAGGGCGTGACCACCATCGGCGGCGCGCCGGTCATCCTGGGGCGGCCGCTGCCGAAGGGGAAGGCCACGCTGGCGGCACGGCCCGAAACCATCCGTCTTGGCCGCGCGCCGGGCAAGGACACTGTGCTGGCCGGCAAGATCACCGGCGTGAACTTCCTCGGCTCCGTCATCCGGCTGCGCGCGGATGTCGGCGGGCAGGTGATCGACTTCGACACGTTCAACGCCCCAGGTGTCCCGCCCCCGACCCCCGGAACCGAGGTGGAGCTAAGCCTGTCGGCCCGCGACCTTCTGGTCATCCCGGAATAGAGCCTTCGGCTGCCTTCGGAGCGGATGGCAGAGGATTCATCTGGCAAGAACCCGAACTTCGGTCTCACCCTCTGCCGGTCAAAGGCGATCCTGCGGGCCTATTCCCGATGAGGACGCCATGCTCGACACAGCGATTTCCGCGCGCAGCGAGATCACCGACAAGACCCTTGTCCGCAGCTTTTCCTATATCGGCGGCAAGTGGCAGTCGGCCACCTCAGGCGCGACGATCGGCGTGACCGATCCCGCCACCGGAGAGCTTCTGGGTGAGGTGGCGAGCCTCTCGGCCGAAGACTCCGCCGCTGCCGTCGATGTCGCGCAGGCCGCCTTCGCCGGTTGGTCTGCGATGCTGCCGCAGGCGCGATCCGCGATCCTGCGCCGCTGGTTCGACCTGATGCTGGCGCATAAGGAAGACCTCGCCCGGATCATGGTCCTTGAACAGGGCAAGCCGCTCTCGGAAGCGCGCGGTGAGATCGACTATGGCGCGGCCTTTGTCGAATTCTACGCCGAAGAGGCCAAGCGCCCGAATATCGAAGGCGTCACCAGCCACCTGCCGGACGCGGAGGTGGAGCTTTGGCGCGAACCCGTCGGCGTTGCAGCGCTTATCACGCCGTGGAACTTCCCTTCGGCGATGCTGACGCGCAAGGCGGCCGCCGCGCTCGCCGCCGGTTGCACCGTCCTCTGCCACCCCTCGGCCGAAACCCCGTTCTCGGCGCTTGCGCTGGCAGAACTGGCCGAACGCGCGGGCGTTCCGGCGGGTGTCTTCAACGTCGTCACGGGCGAGGCGCCGGTGATCGTCGAGCCATGGACAAGGGACACGCGGGTGCGGGCGCTCTCCTTCACCGGATCGACCGGGATCGGAAAGCTGCTGTATCGTCAGTCCGCCGACACGATGAAACGGCTGGTGATGGAGCTTGGCGGCCACGCCCCGGTGATCGTCTTCAAGGGCGCCGACATGGACAATGCCGTGGCCGAGACGATGAAGGCGAAATGGGCGACCTCTGGCCAGGACTGCCTTGGCGCCAACCGGATCTATGTCGAACGCCCGATCTATGCCGACTTTTGCGCGCGCTTCACCGAGGCGACAAAGGCCCTCACCATCGGGCCGGGGATGGAGGACCGCGACCTTGGCCCCCTGATGAACGAAAAGGCCGTCGCCAAGCAGGAGGAGCATGTGGCCGACGCGCTGGCCAAGGGCGCGAAGCTCGCCTGCGGCGGCAAGCGCCACGCTCTTGGCCCGCTCTTCTATGAGGCGACGGTTCTGACCGACGTGCCGGACGACGCGAAGATCCTGCGCGAAGAGACTTTCGGTCCCGTCGCCGCGATCCTGCCCTTCGATGCCGAAGAAGAGGTCATCGCAAAGGCCAACGCCACCGAATACGGCCTTGTCGCCTATATCCACACCCAGGACCCGCGCCGCATCTACCGCCTGTCCCGCGCGCTGCAATTCGGCATGGTCGCGGTCAACCGCACCAAAGTCACCGGCGCGCCGATCCCCTTCGGCGGCATGAAACAGTCCGGCCTTGGCCGCGAAGGATCACGGCTGGGCATGGAGGAATTCACCGAAATCAAGTACGTCTGCCGCGACTGGGCATGAGAAGAAGGAAGAAGACATGCTGAAGAACGATCAACTCGACACCTGGGACCGTGAGAACTTTTTCCACCCCTCGACGCATCTTGCCCAGCATGCGCGCGGTGAAAGCCCGAACCGGGTGATCAAGACTGCCTCGGGCGTCCATATCGAGGACCGCGACGGCAACAAGCTTCTCGACGCCTTCGCCGGGCTTTACTGCGTGAACGTCGGCTACGGGCGGCAGGAGATCGCCGAGGCCATCGCGGCCCAGGCGAAGGAACTGGCCTATTACCACGCCTATGTCGGGCATGGGACGGAAGCCTCCATCACGCTGGCCAAGATGATCCTCGACCGGGCGCCTTCGAACATGTCGAAGGTCTATTTCGGCCTTGGCGGGTCGGATGCGAACGAAACCAACGTCAAGCTGGTCTGGTATTACAACAACATCCTTGGCCGCCCCGAGAAGAAGAAAATCATCTCGCGCTGGCGCGGTTATCACGGCTCGGGCCTGATGACCGGCTCGCTGACGGGGCTTGAGCTGTTCCACAAGAAATTCGACCTGCCGCTGGCGCAGGTGGTCCATACCGAGGCGCCCTATTACTACCGCCGCACCGATCTGGCGCAGTCGGAGGCCGAGTTCGTCGCGCATTGCGTCGCCGAGCTTGAGGCGCTGATCGAGCGCGAGGGCGCCGACACCATCGCCGCCTTCATCGGTGAGCCGGTCCTTGGCACCGGCGGCATCGTCCCGCCGCCCGCCGGGTACTGGAAGGCCATTCAGGCGGTGCTGAAGAAGCATGACATCCTTCTCATCGCGGATGAGGTCGTCACCGGCTTTGGTCGCCTCGGCACCATGTTCGGCTCCGATCACTTCGGGATCGAGGCCGACATCATCACCATCGCCAAGGGCCTGACCTCGGCCTATGCGCCGCTTTCCGGCTCCATCGTCTCGGACAAGGTCTGGAAGGTGCTGGAGCAGGGGACCGATGAAAACGGCCCGATCGGCCACGGCTGGACCTATTCCGCCCACCCGATCGGCGCGGCGGCGGGGGTCGCGAACCTGAAGCTTATCGACGACCTGAACCTGGTGCAGAACGCGGGTGAGGTCGGGGCCTATCTGAAGAAAACCATGACCGAGGCGCTGGGCGACCACCCCCATGTCGGCGACATCCGCGGCGAGGGGATGCTCTGCGCGGTGGAATTCGTGGACAACAAGGCGGGCCGCACCTTCTTCGACCCCGCCCGCAAGGTCGGCCCGCAGATTTCGGCCACGCTTCTGGCGCAGGACAAGGTCATCGCACGGGCCATGCCGCAGGGCGACATCCTTGGCTTTGCCCCGCCCTTCTGCCTGACGAAGGCCGAAGCGGATACCGTGGTCGCCGCGACCGCGCGGGCGGTGAAGACAGTTCTGGGCTGACCCACTCGCGTTGAAAGACAGACATCGCCGGGGTCATGCCCCGGCGATTTTTCATGTCCGGGCGGCCACGATGGTGGCAAGCCCGGCAAAATCATCAAAGCTGGCGACGGGGGCAAGCTCCGCAACGCTTTTGGAGCGATAGCCACGGGTGAAGAGGATAAACGGCGCCCCGGCCGCCCTGGCGGTTTCGGCATCGACCTCACTGTCACCGACATAAAGCCCGGTGGGCGCGCCCAGCGCCGCGAAGGCGGTGTGAAGCGGCCGCGGATCGGGTTTGCGCTCAGGCAACCGGTCGCCCCCGACGATGTCGTCGAAGAACGGCGCCAGATTCAGCGAGGCGAGGATCGCCCGGCTGATCGCCTCGGGCTTGTTGGTGCAGACGGCCAGCTTATGCCCCGCCGCCTTCAACCCCGCCAGCGCCTCTGCCACGCCCGGATAGGGCCGCGTCAGATCGGCGGGCGCGGCATCATAGGCGGCCATGAACCGCGCCAGCATCCGCGCGTGAACCTCATCCCCCGCCAGATCGCTGACCCCCATCGCGCGCCGCACCAACACCGCGACCCCGTTGCCGATGAAGGAGCGCACCACGTCAAGCGTCAGGACAGGCCGCCCCTCCGCCTCAAGCGCGACCGAAAGGGAACGGTGAATATCGGGCGCGCTGTCGATCAGCGTTCCGTCAAGATCGAAGACAATGGCAGCCATGGGCGGCACTCCTGCGCGGTGGGTCAGAGGGGCGGCAAAGGCACCCGCCCCCGGCCTACCCTATTCCGCCGCGCCACCCAAGCCGCCCGTTTCGCCATCCACCTCAAGCTTGCCGACAAGACGATAGGTGTTGCGTTCGCTGATACCGAGGATTCCGGCCACCTTCCGGCGATTGCCGTCATAGCGGCGCAACAACATGCGGATGTAGTGGTCCCGCACCTCCTCCATCGTCGGTTCATAGTCAAAGCCCAGAACCACGCCGCCATGATCCCCGGCCGCGCTTCGCGTCGCGCTGATGCCGACATGGGCGGCGGTGATCTCTTCCTCCTGCCCCGACATGATGACACCGCGTTCGATGGCGTTGCGCAGCTCACGCACGTTGCCGGGCCAGGCGTAATCGGTCAGCGCGGCGATGGTGTCGGCCGCCAGACGCTTGTCTATCCCGCGCTGGAAGTTGCGGTATTTCAGGAAATGCTCTGCCAGCAGCGGGACATCCGTCAACCGGTCGCGCAGCGGCGGCACCTCGATGCAGAAAGCGTTCAGGCGATAGAACAACTCGCTGCGGAAACGATCATCGGCAATCCGGGCCTGAAGGTTGCTGCTGGTCGCGGCAAGGATGCGGACATTGGTGACAAGGTCCTGCGTCCCGCCCACACGCCGGAACGTCCCCGTCTCCATCACCCGCAAAAGCTTGCTTTGCAGCGCCAACGACATCTCGGCAACGTTGTTGACATAGATCGTCCCGTTCTGCGCGATGGCCAGCATCCCCTCGCGCCGGGCGCCGCCGCGCATGGTCTGTTCCTCGCCGAAAAGCTCTTGCGCGACATTGCTTTCCTGAGCCGGATCGCAATCCACCGCGACGAACCGGCCGTTCTTGCGGTCGCTTTTCTTATGGATCGCATGGGCCACAAGCTCTTTCCCGACGCCGCTTTCGCCAACGATCAGAAGGCTGGAATCGGTGACGGCATAAAGCTCGATCAGATGGCGCATATGCGCCACCTTCGGGCTGTTGCCGACGATGGTGACGTTCAGGTCCTTCTGCGCCCGCTTCTGCCAGTACTGCACGTCACGCTTCAGCTCGACCGTCGCCAGCGCGCGGCCGATGGCGACCTTGAGCGCGTCGAAGGAAATCGGCTTGAGCAGATAGTCGCTCGCCCCCGCCTGAACCGCCTCAACCGCCTGATCGACGGTGCCATAGGCGGTCAGGACGATGATCGGGAAGATCTCGCCATATTGCCGAATGAACTCGAACCCGTCGCCGTCGGGCAGACGAATGTCGATGATCATCAGGTTCGGCTCTGACCCTTCCAGAAGCGCCCGCCCCTCCCGGCAACTATGGGCCGAGGTGACGCGGAACCCCTCTTCGGCAAGCTGACCGCTTAGAAGCGCGTTCAGGTTGCGGTCGTCCTCGATCACGATGATGTTCGGCTCGGCCATGCGTCACTCCTCCTTCTTGTCGGCATCGGCGAGATCGACGGTAAAGACCGTACCGCGCCCAACCTCGCTTTCGAACCCGATCTGTCCGCCCAGCGCCCCGACGATGGCGTTGCAGATCGTCAGGCCAAGGCCCCGCCCCCGGCTGCCATCCGCGCGGCGCGTCCAGAAAGGCAGCATCACCTTGTCGCGCAGATCCTCGGGGATGCCGACGCCGGTATCGGCCACCTGAAGCCGGATGCGTCCCGCCCCGTCGGCGCGGCAGGACACGCGGACGGGGCCGCCATCGGGCATGGCGTGAACCGCGTTCAGGACCAGGTTGAAGACCAGCATCCTGATCTCGCTGTCATGGGCCAGAACGCGCGGCTCCCCCTCGATGTCGATGTCGATCTTCGCGTCGGATTGTTCCGCCTGATAGTTCAGAAGCGCTGCCGTCTCGACGATCGCGGCCCGAAGCGCCACCAGTTCCAGATGCGGCGACGGGCGCGAAGCAAGCCTGAGCAAGCCGTCGGTGAAGCCCTGGCAGCTCGAAATCTCCGTATCCGCGATGGACAGGTAATTGCGCGTCGCCTCGGTCAGGTTCGGCTGGTTGGCCACCGCGCGCAGCGCAAGGCGGATCGACGACAGGGGATTATAGACCTCATGCGCGATCCCGGCGGCCAGAAGGCCGATCTCAGACAGACGCTCGGAATGGGAGATTTGCACCTCCGCCTCAAGATCGCGGATGGATTCGATCACGCAGGGCACGCTCTGCCCGTCGATCACCATATTCGCCGTCACTGCCGAAACCTCGACCGACAGGCCAGCGCCGTCGCGCAGATGGCGGTCGTTGAACTTGCAGAAGCTTTCCGTGCGGTCATGGAGAAGCGCGGCCACCGGACAGGTCCGCATCGTCGGGATGCAGGGCGCGTCGCGTCCATGGCTGGACAGATGGCAGGGCTGCCCCACGACCGAAGCGCGATCGGCGCCGACCTGGCGCAGATAGGCGGCGTTGGCCACGATGATGCGGAAATCGGGGCCGATGACGCGAATGCCGTCGGGAACCGCGTCGATCAGGTCCTGCAAGAACGCCTCCGAGGCCCGCAGCCTATCGACCGACATCGCCAGCCGGTCCGACATCAGGTTGAAGTTCCCCGCCAGCCGCCCGATCTCATCCCCGCCGACGACATCGGTCCGCGCGTCAAGATTGCCCGCGCCCACCTGCGCGAAGGCACTGTCAAGCCGCGCGACCCGGTCCAGGACGATCTTCCGCAGCGCGACCCAGAGCCCACCCTCAACCGCCAGCACGACGACAAGGCCAAGCGCCATCAGGAGCGCGGCCCCGATCAGGGCATAACGCCGCGTCCCGGCGGTTTCGTAGTCGATCACCAGAAGGCCGTTCACCGGATGATCGGCGGACAGGCCATGGCAGACGTTGCACTGCTGCTTGTTCAGGACCGGGTTGATGCTTCGAAGGACATCGACCCCCCCGACCGCACGGAACTCCGTCTGCTGGCTCTGACTTGCCAGCGCCTCGGTCAGCGCCGGGTCGTCGAAGGTGCTGTAGAGGTCCTGTTCATATGAGGAAAAGCGCACCTCTCCCTCGGGGTTGACGATCATCACCCCGCGAATACCGTCCTGCGCGCCAAGATCGGTGATGATCTCTCGCAGCCCCGGAATATCGCGCTTCAGCATCGCGTTTTCCAACGCTGCCTGCAAAAGCCGGTTGACCGAACGCACCGCCCGTTCGTTCGATGCCGAAACGCTGTTCAGGTGCAGCCCAAGGACAAGGATCAGGAAGCAGAGCGAGGTGGCAAACATCAGCGCCCCCGCCACCAGCGCGAACTTGCGCTGAAGCGACAGCGCGCCGAAACGCGCGGTGGCGCTCCGGGACAGCCGGATCACTGAATGACCTGGAAAAGCTTGCGATGATGCCCGGTCCTGCGACAGACCGGACAGAACCCGCTTGCGGACTCGCGTCCGGCAGGTTCGTGATAGTCGACACCGCAGGCCCGGCAGACACCGGAAACAAGCGGAATATCGGGGCTGCGCGCGGTCATCCCACGCAGCTCAATCGCCCCATACTCGCAAACCGACATACAAAGTTCGCACCCGTTGCACGTTTCAGGACGCGCCCCATAGCACACCGTGCCATCCTCTGCCGTGATCAAGATCAAACTGTCTTCCGGGCAGACGTTGATGCATCCATTGCATCCGGTACAAAGATCGGCGTCGAAGACCGGCACCCAGGGGTAAGGGACGTTCGGATCCTCGGCCCCGAAAGCAAGGATCGCGGCAAGGGCGGGCGGGTCTTCTGCGGCCTCTTCATCCTCGACCACCACATCGCTGACCCGACGCAGGAACCCGCGACGGGCGCCATCGATGCTTTCGCCCGCGCCGTTGCGGACGATCTCCACCGCGACCTCACGATGGTTGATTTCGGGCAGGCCGCGGACCCGGATCAGGTCGTTGAACTGCCCGATGACCCGATCCGCGCCCTCGGCGTGATTGCCGCAGTTGCAGGGCGCGGTAATGACGTGCAGAACGCCCGCCAGATAGATCTGCGCCAGCCTTTCAAGGTCAATCTGGCCGACACAGAAGGCGCGTGGCCCCTGTCGGCACCGCAGGTAAGCCGTACCCTGGCGGATCGACGCCCAGGACAACGCCCCCGCCATGCGCCCTACCAGCTTTCCGCGACGCCGGGAAAGTAGGGCGCCGCCGTCTCGGCCTGCTGCGCGTCGTCCGAGGTCGGGAAAGCCACCTGCCGCGCGCGCCCGGTGATCGCCTCAAGCTCATCCCTCAACTCGTCCAGAACCGCGTCGGTCATTTGCAGGATCGCGCGGTAAAGCGCACATTGCGCCGGACGCGCGGCCTTTTCCAGAAACTCGGGCATCCAGTTCAGGACATGCCCGTCAAGGAACCCCGCCGCATCCTCGGCCCCGCTCATCGCGCCGAAACGGCAGAGATGGGCCACGAATTCAAGCTCTGGCACGATATGGTCGTCCGCCCGGCGGCGCCAGTCGGGGACGGAGATGTCGTAATGATCATACCACTCGCGCACGTCGAACATCGGCATCTGCCGTTCCAGCCGGTCCTCGGTCAGCCAGACCGATCCGCTGGGCGAGGCGCGATAGGCATGGTTAAGATAGATCGAGGCGTATTCCGCGGCGAGGTCGTCAATCACCTCGGCGGAGGGACGTTCCGGCAGCGCCACCACCGCTGCCGTGAACGCCTTCGCCGCCGCCCGTCCCGGCGCCGAGGTCAGAACCTCGGCGAAGAAACCGGCGACGTCGAACTGCCTGAGCCAGTCGATCGTCCTGGCATCGACCTCACGGTCGTGAAATCGCGCCAGGACCGAGACGACATCGGCCAGGTCCGCCAGCCGTGACGCCGCATCAGAGCCAAGGGTGCGGGCGTCACTGGCCATCTTGAACAATCCCCTTCGAATGCGGCACGAAGCGGATCGACGGGTTGGTCAGCTCAGGGTCCGCCATCGAACGGACCTGCCGGACCACCGTCTCATTCGGGCCGACAGCCTTGGTGTCATAGCTGCCATCGGCGATCTGGTCGATCGGCCCGACATCGAGAACCCGCATCATGCAGGCCGCGACGCAATAGGGATCACGGCCAACCTCAAGCTCATCCACGCACATGTTGCACTTCTGGACGATGTTCAGTTCCACGTTGAACTGCGGCGCGCCAAAGGGGCAGGCCGCCTCGCACTTGCGGCACCCGATGCAGAGGGTCGAATCGATATCGACGACCCCGTTATCCTTGCGCTTGAAGATCGCGCCGGTCGGGCAGGCCGGAAGGCAGGCCGGTTCGGCGCAATGGTTGCAGGACATGTTGATCTTGAAGGCGAAGACCTCGGGATAGGTCCCGCCCTCAATATATTGCACCCGGCGAAAGCGCGGGCCGGCCGCCAGCCCGTTCTTGTCCTTGCAGGCGATTTCGCAGGCGCGGCAGCCGATGCAGTCCACGTTGTTGTGGACGAACCCCATCTGCATGTCCGGCACCACCGGGGTGTAGGTCTCGCGCTTCATGCGCGCGACGTTTTCCTTGATCCGGGCCTTGTCGACTTGGTTTGCCATCTTCTCTCTCCTCGCTCGGATCAAAGGTCGCGACGGAACACATGGCTCCGCGCGGTCGACAGCTTGTCCCAGCCGGGCCGGTGGTTAAGATCGCTTTTCTTCACGTTGCAAAGCACCGTGTTATAGGCGAAGGCCCCCGCAGGAGATGGGTTGTCGAGGGTCAGGAAGTCCGGGTTGCCGGACCGGTCGACGCCATCCTCATCAAGGTCCATCCAGGCACCTTCGTGCAGGACCACCACCCCCGGCATGCAGCGTTCGCTGACATAGACCGGCGTGATGACCCGCCCGCGTTCGTTCCAACATTCGATCGTGTCGCCGGTGCGGATACCCATCTTCTCGGCATCCGAGGCGTTCATCATCGTTTCCTGCGCGAAGGTCTCACGCAGCCACGGGATGTTGTTGAAGATCGAGTGCGTCCGCCAACGCGGATGCGGGCTGATCATGTGGAAGGGGAATTCCTTGGCCTTGGGGTGGTTCAGGCTTTCCCACGGCTCGATCCATTTCGGGATCGCCGGGATTTCGTAGCCATATTGCGTCCGGGTCCAGTCCGGCGTCTGCGCAAGCGTGGTGGAGAAGATCTCGATCTTGCCCGACGGCGTCTCGAACGGCATCCCCTGCTCGATCTGCGGCCGGAAGGCGACATGCGGCTCGGGCAGGACGAATTTGTAGACTCCGCGCTTCTTGAACGTCTCCCAGTCCCACTCGACCCCCTGATGATGGCGCACATTGTCCCACCAGGCGACCAGATAGGCCTCATCGACCTGGGTCGGGTCGTTGAAGTAGTCGCGCGTCGCGCGGGGGTTATAGCCGGGACCGAAACCAAGGCGATAGGCAAGCTCGGTAAAGACCTGGAAGTCGGTCTTGGATTCGCCCAGCGGCTGAATGACCACCGGACGGTGGATGTAGTAATGCCCCTTGTACCAGGGCAGCGCCACATCATGCCGTTCGAAATGGGTGGCGATGGGCAGAAGATAGTCGGCCCAGATCCCCGTCGGGGTGATCGTGCTGTCCATGCAGACCAGAAGGCTCTCGCCCTCGCCATAGCTGTCCAGCTTGCGGATCGCGGCGATTTCCTTGTTGATGTTGGTCAACTGGTTCAGCCAGTCCGACCCCTGCCAGAAGATCCCGCGGATATTCGGCGCCACCCCGTCAAGCTGGTCCATCCGCGGCCAAAGCCCGATTTCCTCGCGCTTGAGGTTGGGGTAGTTCAGGACGCAATGCGCCCAGCGGTCGGACTTGATCGAGGCGTACCAGACATTCGCGAACTGGTCATAGGGATAGGCCACCGCCTCGGCGTGCCAGGCCTTGCCAACACCCTCGGCACAACCGCCAAGGATACCGATATTGCCCGTCATCGACTGAAGCGCGGCGGCCATGCGGTTATACTGCTCGCCATAGGCGTTCCGCCCCGGAGACCAGCTCGCCTTCAGCGCCGCGGGCTTGGTCGTGGCATACATCTCGGCCAGTTTCTTGATGTCCTCGGCCTTGACGCCACAAATCTCGGCCGCCCATTCCGGCGTCTTCGCGACCCCGTCACGCTCACCAAAGATATAGTCCTTGAAGCTTTCCTGGCCCTGCGCCCAGCCGGGCATCGTCCCCTTGTCCATGCCCTGGACAAAGCGGTCGATGAACGCCTGATCGTGCCAGTCGTTGTCCCAGATGTGATAGGCCATCCCGGCCATCATCGCGGCATCGGTATTGGGCCGGATCGGAATCCACCACGCGTCATAGGCCGAGGCGGAGTCGGTATATTGCGGATCGACAAGGACGAACTTGCAGCCGCGCTGCTTGGCCATCCGCATGTAATAGAACGTGTTGCCGCCGTGGAACGTATAGGCCGGGTTCCAGCCCCACATGATGATCAGCTTCGAATGCGCGAAGGCGTCATCCTCATTCCCGTCCTGGATCGTACCGAAGGTCGTCCGGCTTGAGAATGTGGTCCCCTGATAGGACGGCACCGACCAGCTCGAGGTACGACACCCGAACATACCCATGAAGCGCCCAAGAAGGCCCTCGATCTGGTCGGACTTATGCAGGACGCCATAGGACGCCCCGGCATAAGATTGGTCGAGAAGCGCCGTCGGCCCGTAGGTGTCGCGCAGATAGACCATCCGCTGGGCGATGTCGGACAGCGCCTCGTCCCAGGTTACGCGCTTGAACTTGCCCTCGCCGCGCGCACCGACGCGCTTCATCGGGTACAGCAGCCGCTCAGGCGAATAGAGCCGCGAGCGGTAGGACCGGCCGCGCAGACAGGCACGCAGCTGCGGCTTTTCCTCGGTATCGGTGCCGTAGGCGTCGCCCTGATAGGTGCCGTTGTCGGTCGACAGGCGGACGATGACGTCGCCCTTCTTGTGCGCGACCAGCATGTGACGCGACCCGCAGTTGTGGGCGCAGCTTGTCACGACCGTCTCAAGATCGTCGTCGCGGGGATAGGGCTCATAGGCAAAGGCCTTGGCCTCTTTCGCCCCGGCGCCGAGGACAAGCCCGGTCGCCGCCGTCGCCGCCGATGCCTTCAGGAACGCGCGGCGGGACGTGCTTTGCGGGGACCCGTTGGTGATGCTTCCGTCCATGATCTCTCTCCTATTGCGCGGCGGCGGGCAGGGCGTATTCAGGGTCCGATTCCGTCGGGCGGTTGACCGCCCAGTCCGGGACCTCGCTGTCATCCATTCCGGGCCAGGCATGGCGCGGATAGGGGTAGGAGATGCGGTACCACTGCCGCCCGCCATGACAGCCGTAGCAGCTGTCCGACGACCCGGCGCGGGCCAGCTCCTCGATATTCGCGGCCTTCAGGTAGGACACGTTGTGACGCTCGGTACGGAACAACTCCGCGTGGCAGCTCAGGCAGCCATTCGGGGCCTCAGGTGTCTCAAGATCGACGCGCGCCTCGGGCCAGTCGCCCGCAAGACCCATGATGTTCTCGGGGTCGGGCATCGCGCCATGGCAGAGCAGGCAGGTGGTCGAGGGGTTGACCATCTTGCGCAAGGTGAACTCCGGCTGCGCGGGGGCGCTGAACGCGGCGCGGGTCGGCAGCATGTCGGGGCTTTCCTCACGCGGGTCGTTGCCCTTGTGGCAGAAGACGCACTGAAGGTTCATCACCTCCTTGGCGAAATCGCTTTCCATATGCCGCCAGTGAAAGCTCGCCTGATCCTGGGTGTAGGTATCCAGCGTCTGGTACCACGCGATCGTGTCCGTGGCGGCAACCCCCGCCTGCGACGTCTCGCGCGGCTTGTGGTCCATGATCTCCTGGTGGCAGGTCAGGCATTCCTCGTTCGTGGCAGTGTTGATCGCGGGTGCGAAATGGATCGGATCATACTGCGCACGCTCGTAATCCATCGTGGCGAGTTCCTTCTGGATCTCCTCCACCGCCGCGGCCGAGGCCGCGATTTCGGCATCCGTCGGCGCGGGCGGGTTGGTATAGGTCACGCCGTCCGGGTAGGGGACAGGCTCAATCTCAACCGGGCCGTCGGCGGCCGGGCTTTCAGCGGCGGCGACCTCGGTTCCGCTCGCGGCTGCAAAGCCAAGCGCCTCGGCGCTTTTCGGGTTGGCAGACAGGCTGGCGAGATAGACGATGACGTTCTGCCGGTCCTCTTCCTTGGGCAGGCCCGCGAAGGCCATCTTGGTCCCCGGAACCACATCTTTCGGCTTGGTCAGATACTGGTCGAGAAGCGCCACGTCCCAGCTGTCCCCGGCCTTCGCCGACATCCCGTCGGAATAGGCGAACCCCTCATGCGCGGCGATGCCGCGGTCGAGGATATCCCAGAGGTTGGGTCCGGTGGTGTTCTTGCCGCCCTCATCGACCGTGTGGCAAGCCTTGCATTTCTTGAAAACCTTTTCGCCCGCCGCGACACTCACCCCGGCGGTCTTGACCTCGGCGGTCGGCGCGGGCGCGGCAGCGGTTTCGGGTTGGGTAGCGGGTGCGGCATCCGCCGGTGCGGCCGATTGGGCCACCGCCGTAGCGTGGCGCGCAGGCCCTTTGTAGATCAGTGTTGCGATCACCATCAGGGCAATGAGAGCGGTGAGCGAAAAGAATATGCCCGCCACGATGCCCAGCAGGCCTTCAAGCTTTTTCATGGTTCCAACCCGAGCGGTATTTCATGTGCCTGCAGGGCGGAGAGCCCGCCCTGCAGATTGTCACGGCCTTGAGTTAGTTGCCGGACATACCGTCCATGCCCGACATGCCGTCCATACCGGACATGCCACCCATGCCCGACATGCCGCCCATGCCGGACATGCCGCCCATACCGGACATGCCACCCATGCCCGACATGCCGCCCATACCGGACATGCCGCCCATACCGGACATGCCGCTCATGCCCGACATCGCCGGACCGGAGACGGTCCACTGGGTGCAGACCCAGCCGGAAGCATTGCCGGCCATACCGGACATGCCACCCATACCGGACATGCCGCCCATACCGGACATGCCACCCATACCGGACATGCCGCCCATACCGGACATGCCGCCCATACCGGACATGCCACCCATGCCCGACATGCCACCCATACCGGACATGCCGTCCATGCCAGCCATGCCACCCATGCCCGACATGCCGTCCATGCCAGCCATACCGCCCATGCCCGACATGCCGTCCATGCCAGCCATACCGCCCATGCCCGACATGCCGTCCATGCCAGCCATGCCGCCCATGCCCGACATGCCGCCCATACCGGACATGCCACCCATGCCCGACATGCCGTCCATGCCAGCCATACCGCCCATGCCGGACATGCCGCCCATGCCGGACATGCCGCCCATGCCGGACATGCCGCCCATGCCGGACATACCGCCCATACCGGACATGCCACCCATACCGGACATACCCGACATGCCGCCCATACCCGTGCTGGTCCACTGGGTGCAGACCCAGCTCATGCCGCCATTGCCGGACATGCCGCTCATACCGGACATGCCACCCATGCCGGACATACCCGACATGCCGCCCATACCGGACATGCCACCCATGCCGGACATACCCGACATACCGCCCATACCGGACATGCCATCCATGCCCGACATGCTGTCAGCGCTTGCGACGGTCGGCGCGGCGAACAGGGCTGCGGAGCACAGAACCGCTGCGAGCGTGTGAGATTTCATTTTCATCTGGCTTTCTCCAACTGTTGTTCCGGCCGCTCGCAGAAATTGCGCGCTGACCGCACACTCCCACCCCGGCCACGAAGGGCGGCCGGGGCAGTTTGCTCAATGCCAATCGCGGATGTCGTAGGGACCCGTCATTCCGGGCCGGTCGAACGGCGTGAACCACGCCCCCTGGGATTCGAGGAAACGAAGACTGTCGGGGTGCGGCTCAGTGATGCCGTGCAGCGCCCGTTCAAACCAGGCGGCATCCTTGGGATAGTCGGTGACAACAGGCGCATTCGCCGGTCTTTCGCCGGGATGCACGCCCGCGATGAAAAGCTCCTGCGCCTGAAGCACCGTGGGAAGCAGGACCAGGACCGCAATCGTAAGTTTCTTGGAAACAGCACGCATCCTGAGCTCCCCTTTTGGCAATACCGCTGCCAGACGCCCCTTCCAACGTGGCTCGGGGGTCTGTGCGGTGATGGGGAACCTATGGGCGCTTGTTGCGGCCAATCAAACATTTTTTGTTTGTTTTGAGTGGGTTAGAAATCTGTCACCCAACCTGATCCCTGCCATTTCGTCACGCAGGGGACAGGGTTGCGAAAAGGTAAAGGAAAAACCCGACCGGCCCCGGACATGCTGTCATTTTGGCGCTGACACATTGTCATGCGTCATAACGACGCGAAATTGCCGCCGGTCCTGAAACGGCGGCCCGGCCCGCGGATTCCCGGTAAACGGGAGCCGCGAAAGCACCCGAACCCGCGAATCGCCCGCCACCGCCGCCGCGAAAGAAGAAGGCCCCGGGCATTCGCATGCCCAGGGCCTTCCGGTACCACCGCTTTGGGGGGGGGGTGGGATCAGTTGGCGCCGCTCACTGCGGCTGCACCGGTGCAGGCCCAGCCTTCGCCGTTCCAGGTATATTGCGTGCAGGGCGCGGCCTCGGTCGGTGCGCTCTCGACCGGCGCGGCACCCGAGCTGGCCGATGCGGCCGGTTCCGTCGCCGCCGGTTTCGCGGCGGTTGATTGGGCCGGCGCCGTTGTCTGGCTTTGATCTGCCACCGGAGCGGTCGCGGTATCGCTGCCCTTAAGGACATAGTAGCCGACCGCCCCCGCAATCAGCACGGCGACAGCTCCGATAACAAGCGAACTACGGGAAGACATGACTCTGCTCTCTCTTGATTGCCCGCGACGCGGCCGGGCGTGACTTGGCGGATCGGCAGCCCTCGTGCCGACCCGGCGCCGCTTTTACTAAAGCGACTTGGGGCGCGACACCGATTTTCTTTTTGATACAGGGTGTTAGGAGTGGCGCGCGCCGCAAGGCCATGACAATTTTGCAGGGTTCATAAAGCGCAGCCTCTGAAATCCCGGCCAAACAGCCCTCGACCGGATGCCAATTTGACAAAGGCCGCCGCGCCACCTGTCATGTGACGGATCGTCGCAAGCGACGATCAGCCCTGCGGCCACCATGGTCCATGATGGCTGTCGCGCCCATCCAGCCGGTCGAACCCGTGGGCGCCGAAATAATCGCGCTGCGCCTGGATCATGTTGGCCGTCCCACGCCCCGTCCGCATCATGTCGAACCAGAAAAGACCGGCGGCCAGCGCCGGAACCGCGTGACCGCCCAGCGCGCCCTGCCCCACAACCTCGCGCAGCGCGGGACCGTTCCCCTCAAGCAGCCGCGCAAATGTCGGGGCGAGCATCAGGTTCCGGCCCGCATCCTCGGCCAGCGCCGCGGCCATGTCGTTCAGCATCGAAGACCGGATGATGCAGCCCGCCCGCCAGACGCGCGCGATTTCGGGCAGGTCGAGCGTCCAGCCGAACTCCCGCCCCGCCGCCTCGATCATGCCAAAACCCTGCGCGTAACACAGGATCTTGCCCGCGATCATCGCCTGTTCCAGCGCGTCGACGGTGATCGTCACCGGACCGGGCGCTGCCCCGAACCGGGCCTGCCCCGCCGCCCGCTCCGCCACGCGGGCAGAGACGTTGCGCGCCATCACCGCCGCCTCGATCACCGGGACCGGCGCGGCCAGATGCTGCGCCTCGATCGCGGTCCAGCGCCCGGTTCCCTTCTGCCCCGCCGCGTCAAGGATGACATCCGGCATCGGCGCACCCGTCGCGGGGTCCGTCGCCGCCGCAACCGTCGCGGTGATCTCCACCAGATAAGAGTGCAGAACCCCCGTGTTCCAGCCCGCGAAAACCCCGGACACCTCGCCTGCCGACAGCCCAAGCCCGTCGCGCATGATCCCGTAAACCTCTGCGATCATTTGCATATCGGCATATTCGATGCCGTTGTGGACGGTCTTGACGAAATGCCCGGCGCCCGCCTCACCCATCCATTTCGCGCAAGGCGTCCCGTCCTCTGCCTTCGCGGCGATCGCGGTCAGGATCGGCGCGACACGGTCCCAGTCGGCCCGGTCCCCGCCACCCATGATCGACGGCCCGTGACGCGCGCCATCCTCGCCACCCGACACGCCCATGCCAAGGAAATGGACCGGCCCGGCGTCGGCGGTGCGACGGTTCGTGTCGTGGAAATTGGCGTTCCCGGCGTCGATGATAAGGTCGCCTTCCTCCATCAACGGGGTCAGCGCGGCGATCTGATCGTCCACCGGCTGCCCGGCGGGAACCATCAGGATGATGGCGCGGGGCCGGGCGATGGCGGCAACCAGGTCGGCCAGGGTCTGCGTCGGAACGATGCGCGGGGAAAGCGCCCCCGCCCCGGAATGAACGCTTTCGGTGACCGATCCGGTGCGGTTCCAGACCGCGATGGGAAAGCCCTTTTCGGCGATGTTGAGCGCTAGGGCCGCCCCCATCGTCCCCAACCCGACAAGCCCGATCTGCGCCTGGGTCACTCCGCACCCTCCCGTTCATCGCCAATGTGGAATCATGCCGCCAACCTGCCACCATCGGACCGCCGCGCCAACCATGGCCGGGGCTTGCTCTCGCGAGGGTGAAGCCGGATAGTCGGCCCATGACCGGCAAGCTCTTGATATTCGGTTGCGGCTACAGCGCCCAGGCCTTCGTGCGACGGCTTGGGCGGGGCTGGCAGGTGACCGGCACGACCCGCGATCCCGACAAGATCGTCCGCCTGAAGGACCAAGGCATAGACGCACAGCTTTGGCCGGGCGGGGATTTGCGGCCTGCGCTGGACGACGCCACCCATCTCTTGCTGTCCATCGCGCCCGACACGGACGGCGACCCTGTCGTCGCGGCCTATGGCGATACTGTCGCCAAGGCCGCGCCGCATCTGCGCTGGGTGGGGTACCTTTCCACCACCGGCGTCTATGGCGACCATGACGGCGGCTGGATTGACGAGATGACGCCGCTTGAACCGACGACCCGCCGCGGCAAGGTCCGGCTGATGGCGGAACGGCAATGGCAGGCGATTGCCGGGGCCAGCGGGCTGCCGCTTCATATCTTCCGGCTTGCCGGTATCTACGGGCCGGGGCGCGGCCCGTTCGAGAAAGTCAGGAACGGCACCGCGCGAAGAATCATCAAGGAAAACCAATACTTCAGCCGCATCCACGTCGATGACATCGCCTCTGTCCTCGCCGCTTCGGTCGCGCGCCCCGATCCCGGCGCGATCTATAACGTCGCCGATGACGACCCCTCGCCGCCCGAGGATGTGCTGTCCGAAGCCGCCCGCCTGCTGGGCCTGCCGGAACCGCCCGAGGTGCGGTTCGAAGAGGCCGAGATGACGCCAATGGCCCGCAGCTTTTACGCCGAGTCAAAGCGGGTGCGGAATGACAGGATCAAGCGCGATCTGGGCGTGACCCTGCGCTATCCCGACTATCGCACCGGCCTGCGGGCGCTGATGGACGAAGAGAACGCGAAACGGGACGGATGATGGCAGGCTGCCTTACGGGTCCGTTAACGGCGCGGCACTTCACGCACTGATCGCAAAGGCCTTGAGGCGTTCGTAATAGGGCAAAGCCTGATCGACGAGCGCCTGATAACCGGCGGGCAGCTCCGGCAGCGGCCCCTCGGCACCGTCGAACCCCGTCGACCGATGAACCGCGCCGTACCAGTGCGGCGCCCAAACACCGTCATACTCCTTCGGACCGGCCGGCCAGGAAAGCATGCGTTCGGTGAACGGAATGCCCAGCGCAACGCAAAGTTTCTCCAGCATTTTCGTCGGGTTATCCCTGATGTCGTGGCTGTCGATCACAACCGGGGCCTGCCCCTTCCAATCCGCGACCTGATCGAACAATTCCGCCTGCTGGACAAAGCCGATATCCGCCAGGGTCGGCCCCTCGCGCTTTTTGGCGTAAGAGGCCACGACGCGGGCGGGGTGGCGGATCAGGAACACATTCTTACACGACCGCATGAAGCCACGGGGGAATTCCGGGATCATGTGGACGGTCATGTGTTTCTGGTAAAACAGGCTCTTTCCTTGCGGAATTCCGCCCGAACAGGCGGCGGCGACCCTGGTCGCGTCGCTTTCGTTTCCGGCGATGATCGCCTTACCCATGGGATGGTCGATACCCGTCGCCTTCAGGTAGGCGGCATAGAACGGCTCATCCCAGACGGCGCAATCGCCGCGCGCGGCGAAGCTGTACATCAGCGCGGTCGAAAGGTTCCGCGGCCCGCTCCACATCGCGATTTTCACGTCGGTTCTCCGTCAGGTTTGCGTCGGTTTGGCGTAGGGTTTTCGTAGCTACAGGGCGCGCGCGCCGTTCAGGATGTGACAAGCGCCTTGTAAAGCCCGCGCAGCCGTTCCGTCATCGGCCCCATCCGCCCGGTTCCGATCACCCTTCCGTCGATCTCCCCCACCGGGGTCTGGGCGCCGAAGGTGCCGGTCAGGAACGCCTCATCCGCGCCATAGGTATCGACGAGGGAAAAGTTCCGCTCATACACCGGGATACCGTTCGCGCGGCACAGGTCGATCACCTTCTGCCGCGTGATCCCGTTCATGCAGTAATCGCCGGTCGAGGTCCAAACCTCCCCCTTGCGCACGATGAAGAAGTTGCAGGCGTTGGTGGTGTTCACAAAACCATGGACGTCCAGCATCAGCCCCTCATCCGCACCGGCCTTTTCGGCGGCGATGCAGGCAAGGATGCAGTTCAGCTTCGAATGCGAATTCAACTTCGGGTCCTGCGTCATCGGCAGGCCACGGATATGCGGCACGGTGGCAAGGCGGATCGGCCGCGGGATCTTTGGCCGCGAATGTTCCATGATGATGACCACGCTCGGCCCCTGCCGCGACAGCGACGGATGCTGGAACGGCCGCGTCTTGACCCCGCGCGTCACCATCAGCCGGGCATGGGCGTCGGTCACCATGCCATTGGCCTTTTGCGTCTCTGTTATGGCGGAAATCACCTGATCCCGCATCATGCCGATGTCAAGGTCGATGGCCTTCGCCGCCTCGAACAGCCGGTCCATATGTTCGTCGATGAAGGACCAGCGCCCGTCGTAAAGCCTGAGCCCCTCCCACACGCCATCGCCCAGCATGAAGCCGGAATCATAGACGCTGACCGTCGCCTCGGCCTTCGGGACGATGCGGCCGTTGACGTAGATCAGGATCGCGTCATTGCGCGCATCCTCTTCGGCCTGATGGGTGGTGACATGTTCGGTCATGGGCGCCCTCCGTTCGCCGTGACGCTAATGCGCGGCGCCGCGAAGGCCAAGGGGGGCGATCACGGCAAGATGATCTCACGCGAAGATGAGTTGTTTGAAACCTGCAAACCGGGTGAGGGTTTGGCCGCGAACAGGAGGTGTCCCATGCTGCGTATGATCCTGAGCCTGGCTTTGCTGATGGCCTCGCCCGCCGTTGCGAAGACCAGCATCGCCACGGTCGCCGGGGGGTGTTTCTGGTGTGTCGAGGCGGATTTCGAAAGCGTGCCGGGGGTCAAAGGCGTCATTTCCGGCTTTACCGGCGGAAAGACCAGAAACCCGACCTACAAGGAGGTGAAAGGCGGAAAGACAGGGCATTACGAGGCCGCGCAAATCTTCTACGACCCCGCCCGCATCAGCTATGAGCAGATCCTTGAGCTTTTCTTCCGCTCCGTCGATCCAACCGACGCGGGCGGGCAGTTCTGCGATCGCGGGTCCAGCTACCGGACCGCGATCTTCGTGAAGACGGCCGCGGAAAAGGCCGCCGCCGAGGCCGCGAAAGCCAAGGCACAAGCAGCCCTTGGCCGAAAGGTGGCGACCATGATCCTGCCCGCCGGACCCTTCTATAAGGCCGGTGAGGAACACCAGAACTACTATCGTGGAAAGCACATCGTCCTGACCCGTCGGGGGCTGAAGACGCAGGCGGGTGCCTATGCCTTCTACCGCAAGGCCTGCGGCCGGGATCAGCGGGTGAAACAGCTTTGGGGCAGCGCGGCCCCGTTCATCCATTAACGCGAAAGGCCGCCACCTCATCCCGCGTCGGAATCGCATCGGCCGTACCCGCCCGCGTGACCTTGAGGCTGGCGGCGGCAGCGGCAAGGTCAAGCGCCTCGGCCGGGGTCATCCCGGCGTCGCGCCCGGCGGCGAAATAGCCCGCGAAGGTATCGCCTGCACCGGTGGTATCGACCGCCGTCACCTTGTGCAACGCGGCGGTAAAGACCTTGCCGTCGCCGCGCCATTCGGCCCCGTCGGCACCGCGCGTCACCAAAAGCTCAGGCACGTCGAGATCGTCAAGCGTGACGCCCATCGCGGCGGTCAATTGCTGCGCCTCGACCGCGTTCAGGGCAAGGATAGAGACGTTTTTCAGCACCGCGCGCACCGCGTCCACATCGAAAGGCGCGGCGGAATACATGACATGCAGACCCTTCGCGCGGGCCAGATCGGCGGCTTGCGCCTGATGCGCGGTTTCATTCTGGATCAGAAGCGTATCGCCCGGCCGCGCCCCGGCCAGCGCGCGTTCGACGATGTCGAACGGCATGGCCCGGTTGGCGCCGGGAAAGATCACGATGGAATTCTCGCCCCCGGCATCGACATTGATGATCGCATGGCCGGTCGGCGTGTCGATGGTCGCGATGGCCGAGGTATCGACGCCCCAGCCCTTCAACCGCCCGATCGTCCAGCCGCCGTCGGCCCCGATCGCGCCGATATGAACCACCCGCACCCCTGCCTTCGCGGCGGCGGCAGACTGGTTCGCGCCCTTGCCGCCCAGCCCGGTGCTGTAATCGGTGGCCGCCAGCGTCTCCCCCGGCAGGGGCAGGTGCGGCAGGCGATAGAAGTGGTCGATATTGATCGAACCAAGGTTGAAGATCGTCATGCCGCGCCCTCCCTCAGGGGCGATCCTGCCCCAGACGACAGGCGGCAATCACCGCCATGTTGACGATATCGTTCACCGTCGACCCGGTCGAGCAGATCTGGATCGGCTTGTCGACACCGGTCAGGATCGGGCCGATCACCGTCGCACCCGCCATTTCCTGCATCAGCTTGACCGAGATCGAGGCCGAATGCCGCGCCGGGACCACCAGCACATTCGCCGGGCCGGTCAGGCGGCAGAACGGATAGGCCGCCATCTGCTCCATGTTCAGCGCGACATCGACGGTCATTTCGCCCTCATACTCGAAATCGACGCCGCGCTTGTCGAGGACATTCGCCGCGACATGCATCTTCGTCGCGCGCTCCGAGACCGGGTAACCGAAGGTCGAAAACGACAGGAATGCCGCGCGCGGCTCAATCCCCATGCCGCGCGCAACCGCCGCACCGCGTTCGGCGATGTCGGCGAGGTCTTCCTCATCCGGCCATTCGTGAACCAGCGTATCGCCGATGAAAACAATCCGGCCGCGATGCAGGACAGCGGTGATGCCGACCGCCCCATCCTCGGCCCGCGCGTCGAAGACGTGGTTGATAAGGCCCAGCACATGCGCCGATTTCCGCGTCGCGCCGGTGACAAGGCCGTCGCCATGCCCATGCGCCAGCATCAGCGCGGAAAAGACATGCCGGTCCCGCGCGGCAAGGCGGTGAATATCGTAACGGTCGAACCCCTTCCGTTGCAGGCGCGCGTAAAGAAAATCCTTGTACTCCTGAAGGTGGACCGTGTTGGCGGCGTTGATGATCTCAAGCTCCTTCACCGCGTCGGCCAGCCCTTCGGCCGTCAGCTTTTCGGCCACATCGGCCTCGCGCCCGACGACCAGCGCCTTGCCAAGACCGGCGCGCTGATAGGCAACGGCGGCGCGCAACACGCGGGCATCGTCCCCTTCGGCAAAGATCATCCGCGCCTGTGCGGCACGGGCGCGGGCATGGATGCCTTGCAGGATCGAGGCGGTCGGGTCCATCCGCGACTTCAGGTGAAGCTCATAGGCCTCCATGTCGATGATCGGCCGTCGCGCGACCCCGGTCTTCATCCCGGCCTTGGCGACGGCGGGCGGGATGACGTGGATCAGACGCGGGTCGAAGGGTGTCGGGATGATGTAATCGCGCCCGAAGGTCAGCTTGCGGCCATAGGCCATCGCGACCTCATCCGGCACATCCTCCCGCGCGAGCTTTGCCAGCGCCTCGGCACAGGCGATCTTCATCTCGTCATTGATCGCGCGGGCGTGGATGTCGAGCGCGCCGCGGAAAAGGTAAGGGAACCCAAGGACGTTGTTGACCTGATTGGGATAGTCCGACCGGCCGGTGGCGACGATCGCATCCTCGCGCACGGCATGCGCCTCTTCCGGCGTGATTTCCGGGTCCGGGTTGGCCATGGCGAAAATCACCGGGTTCGGCGCCATGGAGGCCACCATATCGGCCGTCACCGCGCCCTTGGCCGACACACCCAGGAACACGTCGGCGCCCTTCATCGCGTCATCCAGCGTGCGCGCCTCGGTCCGCGCGGCATGGGCCGATTTCCACTGGTTCATGCCCTCGGTCCGGCCCTGCCAGATCACACCCTTGGTGTCGCACATGATGCAGTTGTCATGCTTCGCGCCCATCGCCTTCAGAAGTTCCAGACAGGCGATCCCGGCCGCCCCGGCGCCGTTCAGGACGATGCGGCAGTCCTCGATCTTCTTGCCCGAGATCTCAAGCGCGTTCAAAAGCCCCGCCGCGCAGATCACCGCCGTACCATGCTGATCGTCATGGAACACCGGAATGTCCATAAGCTCCTTCAGCCGCTGCTCGATGATGAAGCATTCTGGCGCCTTGATATCCTCAAGGTTCACGCCACCAAAGCTTGGCCCCATGAGCTTGACCGCCTGGATGATTTCCTCCGGGTCCTCGGTATCCAGCTCGATGTCGATGGCGTTGACGTCGGCGAAGCGCTTGAAAAGAACCGCCTTGCCCTCCATCACCGGCTTTGAGGCCAGCGCACCAAGGTTCCCCATGCCCAGGATCGCGGTCCCGTTCGACACGACGGCCACCATGTTGCCCTTGGTCGTGTAGTCGTAGGCCGTTTCCGGCGCGTCCGCGATGGCCTGCACCGGCACGGCGACACCCGGCGAATAGGCCAGGCTCAGGTCGCGCTGCGTCGCCATGGGTTTTGAGGCGACAACCTCATATTTCCCCGGCGTGGGGTTGAGGTGATAGGCCAGCGCCTCTTCCGGCGTGACGCGGTTCTTGGTTGCCATGGGCCGATTTTCCTCCTGAGTCCCGCAGTCATAGCGCCCGGCGCGGCGCGTCACAACGCCGCAATGGGTCGTTAACGCCAACATCATTTCGGCTTTTCCGCCCCTGCCCGCTTCTGTAGGCTCCGCCGGAAACCGGGGGACAGCGTGGACACAAGTGACGGCAATGTGACGCCGATGATGGCGCAATATCTGGAGATCAAGGGGCGCTATTCCGACGCGCTCCTCTTCTACCGGATGGGCGATTTCTATGAGATGTTCTTTGACGATGCCGAGGCGGCGGCGGCGGCGCTCGACATCGCGCTGACCAAACGCGGCAAGCATCTGGGCGAAGATATCGCCATGTGCGGCGTCCCGGTCCATGCCGCCGAGGGCTATCTGCTGACCCTGATCCGCAAGGGCTTTCGCGTCGCCATCGCCGAGCAGATGGAGGACCCGGCCGAAGCGAAGAAGCGCGGGTCGAAATCCGTCGTCGCGCGCGACGTGGTGCGGCTGGTCACGCCCGGCACGCTGACCGAGGACACCCTGCTTGAGGCGCGGCGGCACAATTTCCTCGCTGCCTGGGCCGAGGTGCGGGATGAGGCGTCGCTGGCCTGGGCCGATATTTCCACCGGCGAATTGCGGGTGATGACCTGCCCGCTGGCGCGGCTGGGACCGGAACTTGCACGGCTGGCGCCGAGCGAGATTCTGGTGGCAGAGACACGGTTTTCCGAGGTTGAGCCCGTCGCCGACGACCAGCGCGTCGCCCTGACGCCGCTGGCCCGGTCAAGCTTTGACAGCACCGGCGCGGAAAAGCGGTTGCTGGCGCAGTTCGGCGTGGCGACGGTCGAGGCCTTCGGCGCCTTCGACCGTGCCGATGTCTCCGCCGTTGGCGCGATCCTCGATTACCTCGACCTGACGCAGCGCGGGCGTCTGCCTCTCCTCCGTCCGCCCGCGAAAGAGGTGGCGGGCGGCGCGCTGACCATGGACGCCGCGACCCGGCGCAACCTTGAAATTACCCGCGCGCTCTCCGGCGGGCGTGAGGGATCGCTGATCGCGGCGGTAGACCGGACGGTGACGGCTGGCGGCGCCCGGCTTCTCGACCGCCGCCTGTCCGCCCCCTCCCGCGACCTGGCCGAGATCCGCGCCCGGCTTGCGGCGGTCCGCGCCTTCGCCGGGGATACCGCGCTGACCGAAACGCTGCGCGCCGATCTGCGCAAGGTCCCCGACATCGACCGCGCCCTGTCGCGCCTGTCGCTGGACCGCGGCGGGCCACGCGACCTTGTCGCGATCCGCGCGGGGCTTGAACAGGCCGGCACGCTCGCCGCCCGCCTCTCCTCCGGCCAGCCCGAAAAGACCACCCGTGCCGCCCGCGCCATGACCGGCTTTGACGATCTGGTCGGGCTTCTCACCCGTGCGCTGGTCGCCGAACCGCCGCTTCTGATCCGCGACGGCGGCTTCATCGCCCCCGGCCATGACGCCGACCTGGATGAGGCGCGCCAGCTTCGCGACGAAGGGCGCGGCGTCATCGCCCGGATGCAGGCCGACTATATCGAGCGCACCGGCATCCAGAGCCTGAAGATCAAGCACAATAACGTGCTGGGCTATTTCATCGAAACCACCGCGACCCACGCGGAAAAGATGCTCTCCGCCCCGCTGAGCGAAGCCTTCATCCACCGCCAGACCACCGCCAATCAGGTCCGCTTCACCACGGTGGACCTGTCCGAGATGGAGACAAGGATCCTCAACGCCGGGAACCGCGCGCTTGAGATTGAAAAGCGGCTCTATGACGGCCTGAAAGCCACCATCCTCGACGCCGCCGCCCTGATCTCCGACGCCGCCCGCGCACTGGCGGAGATCGACCTGTTCGCCGCTTTCGCCGACCTCGCCCGCACCGATGACTGGGTTGAACCGAAAGTCGACGACAGCCGCGCCTTCATGATCGAAGGCGGCCGCCACCCGGTCGTCGAACGCGCCCTGAAACGCAGCGGCGAAAGCTTTGTCGAAAACGATTGCGCACTGACCGACGGCGACACCCCCGCGATCTGGCTGCTGACCGGGCCGAACATGGCCGGCAAGTCCACCTTCCTGCGCCAGAACGCGCTGATCGCGCTGCTTGCCCAGGCCGGAAGCTTCGTCCCCGCCCGCGCCGCCCATATCGGCATTGTCGGCCAGCTTTTCAGCCGCGTCGGCGCCGCCGACGATCTGGCGCGCGGGCGATCCACCTTCATGGTCGAGATGGTCGAAACCGCCGCCATCCTCAATCAGGCCGACGACCGCGCCCTGGTGATCCTGGACGAAATCGGGCGCGGCACGGCGACCTATGACGGCCTCTCGATCGCCTGGGCGACGCTGGAACACCTGCACGACGTCAACCGCTGCCGCGCACTGTTCGCCACCCATTACCACGAAATGACCGCGTTGTCGGCCAAGCTGCCGGGCGTCGAGAACGCGACCGTCACCGTCAAGGAATGGGAAGGGGAGGTCATCTTCCTGCATGAGGTCAGGAAGGGCGCCGCCGACCGCAGCTATGGCGTGCAGGTCGCCCGCCTTGCAGGCCTGCCCCCGGCGGTCGTCGAACGTGCGAAGGTCGTGCTGGAAGCGCTGGAAAAGGGCGAACGGGAGGGCGGCACGCGCAAACACACGCTGATCGACGACCTGCCCCTGTTCAACGCCGCCCCCGTTGCGGCGCCAAAGGCCGCATCTCGGCAATCAGACCTCGAAGAGGCGCTGAACGCGATCCACCCGGACGAAATGACCCCGATCGAGGCCCTGAACGCGCTCTACGACCTCAAGACCAGGCTCGGCACCTGACTTCTTCGTTGTGAAAATACTCCACGGGGGGCGCGGGGGGTGTGAAACCCCCCGCTTCCGCCCCGAAGATCAGGACTTCGGCGTCGAGCTGACCCCAACCTGCGCCGGGCGCAAAAGGCGGTCGTGCAACATGAAACCTTCGGTCATCACCTGAATGATGTCGCCCGCCTTGGTGCCAGGCACCGGCGCCTCGAACATCGCCTGATGCATCTGCGGATCGAAAGCGTCGCCCACCGCGGGCGCGACCGGCTGAACGCCGTGCTTGCCAAGGACGGAGATCAGTTCCTTCATCGTCAGCTCGACCCCCTCGATCAGGCCCTTTGACGCCTCATGCTGACCTTCCGTCACATGATCGAGCGCGCGCTTGAGGTTGTCGTAGACCGGCAGCAGGTCGCGGGCGAGTTTCGATCCGCCATATTGTTCCGCCTCGCGCCGGTCACGTTCGCCCCGCTTGCGGATGTTTTCCGCGTCCGCCAGGGCGCGCATGAAACGGTCGCGCATATCGTCACGCTCGGCGCGCAGCGCTTCGATCTCGGCCAGGCCATCGTCCAGCGCCAGATCCTCATCCCCGATCATGGCCTGATCTTCGGCAATCTCATCTTTCTTCATCTCACTCATGGTCTATCCCTTACGCTCCCCGGACAGTAGCCGCCCGACAAGCTGCGCGGTGTAATCGACGATCGGCACGATACGCCCGTAATTCAGACGCGTCGGACCGATGACGCCCACGGCGCCGATGATCTTACGGTCAGCGTTCATATAGGGAGAGACCACCAGAGAGGAACCCGAAAGTGAGAAAAGTTTGTTCTCTGACCCAATGAAAATGCGCACCCCTTCGCCCGACTCCGCCAGTTCGAGGAATTCGGCGATGTCGCGCTTGCGCTCGAGGTCGTCGAAGAGGACGCGAATCCGGTCCAGATCGGCCTCATCCGTCTGGTCGAGAAGGTTCGCCCGGCCGCGGACGATCAATCGTTCCGTCTGTTCGCCGCCGCCGCTCCAGACCGCCAGCCCGCGTTCGACAAGGTCCCGCGCGGCGGTGTCCAACTCCTGCCGACGGCGGGTAATCTCGCGCGAGATATGGGCGTGAAGTTCCGAAATCGTGCGCCCTTCGGCCAGGGCGTTGAGGAAGTTCCCCGCCTCGCGCATGGCCGAGGGCGTATGGCCCAGCGGCGGCACGAAGACGCGGTTTTCCACATGACCGTCGGCGAAGACCAGCACCACAAGCGCCCGGTCGGTCCCAAGGCTGACGAATTCGATATGGCGAATCGGCGCCTCATGCTTGGGCGTCAGAACAAGGCTCGCCCCATGGGTGATCCCCGACAGCGCCAGCCCGACCCGGTCGAGAAGCCCCGCGACACCGGATTCGCTGTTCCCCGTCGTCGCCTCGATCGCCTCGCGGTCCTGAAGCGAGACGGAGCTGACCTCCATCAGCCCGTCGACGAACATCCTGAGGCCAAGCTGCGTCGGCACCCGCCCCGCCGAGGTGTGCGGACTGTCAAGCAGGCCGAGGTATTCGAGATCCTGCATCACGTTGCGCACCGTCGCGGCGGACACGCTTTCGCTTAGCGTCCGGGTCAGGGTGCGCGAGCCTACCGGCTCCCCCGTATCGAGGTAGCTTTCCACGACGCGACGAAACACCTCGCGCGACCGCGCGTTCATTTCGTTCAGGATTTTCGATCTGTCTTCGGTCATCGCCTTCGAAATATGGGGTCCGCCCAGTTAAAGAGCCAGCCCGCCGAAGGTCAATCGGGGTTGCGCCTGCTGCGGGCGGGCCTGTAATTGGCGCCGGAACAACCGAAAGGACCTGACATGCGACCCTCCGGCCGGACCCTGGAACAGATGCGCCCGATCTTCATTGAAACCGGCGTGACCAAACATGCCGAGGGCTCGTGCCTGATCCGCTGCGGCGACACGCATGTGCTTTGCACCGCGACGATCGAGGACAAGGCACCGTCCTTCCTCAAGGGCTCTGGCCTTGGCTGGGTGACGGCGGAATACGGGATGCTGCCGCGCGCCACCAACACCCGCAACCGGCGCGAGGCCGCGGCAGGCAAGCAATCCGGCAGAACGCAGGAAATTCAACGCCTTATCGGTCGCGCCCTGCGCGCGGGCGTGGACCGGGTGGCGTTGGGCGAACGCCAGATCGTCGTCGATTGCGACGTGATCCAGGCCGACGGCGGCACCCGCTGCGCCTCGATAACCGGGGGCTGGGTCGCGCTGCGGCTGGCGGTGAACAAGCTTCTGAAGGCGGGCGCGGTGACCTCTGACCCGATCGTCGACCATGTCGCCGCCGTTTCCTGCGGCATCTATGCCGGGCAGCCGGTGCTGGACCTCGACTATGCCGAGGACAGCGAGGCGGGTACCGACGGCAATTTCATCCTCACCGGCCGCAAGCGGCTGATCGAGGTGCAGATGTCGGCCGAGGGCGCGACATTTTCACGCGAGGAGATGACAAAACTGCTCGACCTTGCCGAAGCGGGCGTGGCGGACCTGGTCGAGGCGCAAAAGGCGGCGGTTGCATGAGGGTCTTTGCAGACAAGCGGCTTCTGGTGGCGACCCATAATGCCGGGAAGCTGGAAGAGATCGCCTCGCTGTTGCAACCCTACGGCATCGACTGTGTCGGCGCCGCCGAAATGGGGCTGGATGAACCCGAAGAGACCGAGACGACCTTCATCGGCAATGCCCGGATCAAGGCCCACGCGGCGGTCAAGGCCACGGGCCTTCCGGCGCTGGCCGATGACAGTGGGATCGAGGTCGATGGCCTGGGCGGCGCGCCCGGCGTTTACACCGCCGACTGGGCCTTTACGCCCACGGGCCGTGATTTCGTGCAGGCCATGACCCGGACGTGGGATGAACTTGAGGCCGCGAACGCGCCCTACCCCCGCACCGCCCGCTTCCGCGCCACGATGGTACTGGCCTGGCCCGACGGGCATGACGAGGTGTTCGAGGGCAAGGTCGAAGGGCAGGTCGTCTGGCCGATGCGCGGGCGCCAGGGGCATGGCTATGACCCGATGTTCCAGCCCGACGGCTATGACATCACCTTCGCCGAGATGGATACCGACGAAAAGAACCGGATCAGCCACCGGGCCGATGCGTTCCGCAAGCTGGTGGCCTGTTTTGAAGGAAGCGGCGCATGAAGCGAATCTCGACCGGGTCGCCTTTCGAAAAGACCATGGGCTACAGCCGTGCGGTGGTGAAGGGCGGCTGGTGCTTTGTCTCCGGCGTGACCGGCTATGACTACGCCACGATGGAGATGCCGGGGGACATCGCGGATCAGGCCCGGAACTGCTTTGCGACCATCGGGCGGGTGCTGGAGGAAGCCGGGTTCACGATGGCCGACATCGTCCGGGTGCAATACACCGTGACCGACGCCGCGCTGGTCGAGGCGCTGGTTCCGGTGCTGGGCGACGCGCTGGGTGAGGTGCGGCCAGCGGCAACCATGGTCATCGCCGGGCTGATCCGGCCTGAGATGAAGGTTGAGGTCGAAGTGACGGCCTTCAAGGGCTGAGCATCATGGACGACTGGCAGCAGGGCGGTTTCGGTCTTTACCTGCACTGGCCCTTCTGCGCCTCCAAATGCCCCTATTGCGATTTCAACAGCCATGTCGTGGCCTCGGTCGATCAGGCCGCGTGGCGCGACGCCTATCTTTCCGAACTCCGCCGGTCGGCGGTGGAAACCGGGGGGCGGGTGCTATCCTCGGTGTTTTTCGGCGGCGGCACGCCTTCGCTGATGCAGCCCGATCTGGTCGCGGCGATCCTGGATGAGGTGCGGCGTCTCTGGCCGCGGGCGAATGACCTTGAGGTGACGCTTGAGGCGAACCCGAACAGTGTCGATTCCGGGCGCTTTCGTGGATATTCCGCCGCCGGGGTCAACCGGATCTCCATGGGTATCCAGGCGCTGAACGATGAAGATCTGCGCCGTCTTGGCCGGTTGCACAGCGTGGCCGAAGCGCGGCGGGCCTTCGACATCGCGCGGGACTGTTTTGGGCGCGTGAGTTTCGACCTGATCTATGCGCGCCAGCATCAGGCGCTTGACGATTGGCGGCGCGAACTGGCCGAAGCCGCCGCGATGGCGGTCGATCACCTGTCGCTTTACCAATTGACGATCGAGGACGGCACCGCCTTTGGCGCCCGCCACGCCGCGGGCGGGCTGAAGGGCCTGCCAGAGGATGACATCGCCGCCGATATGTACGAGCTGACGCAAGAGGTTCTGGATACCGCCGGGATGCCCGCCTACGAGGTATCGAACCACGCGCGCGACGGCGCGGAAAGCCGTCACAACGTGATTTACTGGCGCTATGGAGACTACATCGGCATCGGCCCCGGCGCCCATGGCCGCCTGACGCTGGCCGGGCAGCGCTTTGCGACGGAAGCGCCGCGCAGCCCGCAAATGTGGCTCGATTCCGTGCAAAAACGCGGGAATGGGGAGCTTCCCCGCACGGCCCTTTCGGGTGAGGATTGCGCGACGGAATATATCCTCATGGCGATGCGGCTGCGTGAGGGGGCGGATTTGCGGCGTTATGAGGCGCTGGCGGGCAAGCCGCTGGACATGGAAGCCATCAGGCGGCTTGAGGATATGGGTCTGCTGGGCCGCAGCCGCGACAGGATCGCCGCCACCGCCAGCGGGCGGATCGTCCTGAACGCGATCCTGCGGGAGATTGTCGCGTGATCCGGGGCGTCCTGATAGCGATCGGCCTGATTTCCCTCGCGCTCGGGGCCATCGGGCTTTTCCTGCCGCTTCTGCCGACGGTGCCTTTCGTGCTGCTGGCGGCACTTTGCTTCGCCAACACCTCGGAACGGTTGCACGGCTGGCTTTTGTCGCACCGGATCTTCGGGCCGCAGATCGTAAACTGGAATGAGCGTGGCGCGATCAGCAGACGGGCGAAATGGGTTGCGTCCGCCTCACTCATCGGCAGCTTCCTTCTGGCGATCCTGTTCGGATTCGGCCCGCTTGTCCTGACGGTTCAGGCGGCCTGCCTGCTGGGCGTCGCGGTTTTCATCTGGTCGCGGCCGGACGCTTAACGCCCGCCCGCCAGAAGCTGACAGAGCTCATCCAACTGTTCGAGCGTCTTGTAGGAAATCGTCAGCCGACCGCCATCGTGGCCCTGATGGTCGATCACCACCGCCATGCCGAGATTGGCGGACAGGTCCTGTTCCAGAACGCGCGTGTCGGCGTCCTTTTCCGACCGCCGACGCGGCGCGGCGTCGCGCGTGGCACCCTTGTCCTTGCGCGCCAGCTGCTCCGTCTCGCGCACCGACAGACCGCGCGCGATCACATGGCGGGCCAGGGCCGTCGGATCGTCGGAGGTGATCAACGCGCGGGCATGACCGGCGGTCAGCTTGCCTTCGCGCAGCCAGGTCTGGACATCGGCGGGCAGAGAGAGAAGCCGGAGAAGGTTGGCGATGTAGCTGCGGCTTTTCGACAGCGCCGCGGCCAGTTTTTCCTGCGTGTGGCCGAAACGGTCCATAAGCTGACGGTAGCCCATCGCCTCTTCGACCGGGTTCAGGTCGGCACGCTGGATATTCTCGATGATCGCGATTTCGAGGACCTCGGTATCGTCGAACTCACGGATAAGAACCGGCACTTCATGCAGCTGGGCCATCTGCGCGGCACGCCAGCGTCGTTCACCCGCGACAATCTCATAACTATCTGATTTTCTTGGGTTATTACGAACAATCAGGGGCTGGATGATGCCCTTCTCGCGGATCGAATCGGCAAGCTCGGCCAGCGCATCCTCGGCGAAATCGCGGCGCGGCTGGTTGGGATTCGGTTCAACCCGTTCGATCGGGACGCGCATGTCAGGGCGCCGGGGCGCGTCGGGCGTTTCGGTCGCGGGCTGCGCCACATCCGCCATCAGTGCAGAAAGGCCCCGCCCCAGACCGCGCCGCTCCATCCGTTTGTCCGACATGCCCTGCCCCCCTTATGCTTTCAGTTTTTCATGCCGTTGCAGCAATTCCTGCGCCAGCGCGCGGTAGGCCGCGCTGCCCCGCGACAGCGTATCATAGGCGAGAACCGGCACCGAGAAAGACGGCGCCTCGCTTAGCCGGACATTGCGCGGAATGCGGGTGCGGAAGACGAGATCCCCGAGATTGTCGCGGGCGTCATCCTCCACCTGCTGCGACAGGTTGTTGCGGGTGTCGTACATGGTCAGCACGACACCCTCGATCCGCAGATCCTTGTTCGCCGCCTGCCGCACGTCGCGAATCGTCAGCATCAGCTGCGACAGGCCTTCGAGCGCGTAGAACTCTGCCTGAAGCGGCACGAGGACCGAATCGGCGGCGACCATCGCGTTGACGGTCAGCAGGCTGAGCGAGGGCGGGCAGTCGATCAGGACATAATCGAAGCCATAGCTGTCGATGTCCTGCTGCCGCAGCGCGTCGTGCAGAAGGAAGCTTCTCTTTTCATTGGAAAAAAGCGCGATGTCGGCGGAAGACAGGTCGGTCGTCGCGGGACAGATCCAGACGCCTTCGGTCGTTGTTTTCCGCACGACGTCAGAGATCGGGGCATCTTCGATCAGAAGGTCATAGGTCGTCTTTTCACGCTCTGACGGCTCCACCCCGAGGCCGGTCGAGGCGTTGCCTTGCGGGTCGAGATCGACAAGCAGGACCTTCTGCCCCTGTTCGGCCAGCGACGCCGCGAGGTTGATGGCCGTGGTCGTCTTGCCGACACCGCCCTTCTGGTTGGCGATGGCAACGATCCGTGGACCGGCGGGACGGCTCAGGTCATTCACGCGCGAGATCTCCGATAGAAAGAATGACCGCCTGGGGATCGGTCTGGCTCGCCCTCTTCTGAAACGTAAAGCGGAAGGTTTCAAGGGCGTCGGAGAGTTCGGCGTCGTGGTTTGCGCCTTTGAGGAAAAGCGCGGTGCCGGCGGGGGTCAGGTGACGCTCTGCGAGGTGCAGGAGATCGCGAAGCGGGGCGAGCGCGCGGGCCGAAACGATATCGGCATGAAGGGGCGGAAGATCCTCGGCGCGTTGGGTCAGGACGGTTACCGGGGTCCCTGTTTGGCGCGCGACCTCTCGCAGGAAGGTGCATTTGCGCTGGTCGCTTTCGACGAGCGTGACGGAGAGACCCGGGCGAAGCTCCTGCGCGAGGATAGCGATCACGAGGCCGGGAAAACCGCCGCCCGCGCCGAGATCGGCCCAAAGCCGGGCCGCGTTCGGCGCGAGCATAAATAGTTGTGCCGAATCAAGGAAGTGGCGCGCCCAGATATCGTCCAGCGTCGTGCGGGAGACGAGATTGATGGCCGGATTCCACTTTCGCAGCATCGAATCGTAAAGCTCCAGCCGACCCCATGTTTCACGTGAAACATCGAGGTCCGGCAACAACGCCCCGCCCCCGGTCATCCCGACACCCGCGCCTTTTGCTTTCGCCGGATCGCCGCGAGGATCAGCGTCATTGCCGCCGGGGTCATGCCGTCGATCCGCCCGGCCTGCGCCAGCGTCGCCGGGCGCGCGCGTTCAAGCTTGGCCGTCAGTTCGAAAGAAAGGCCGCTGAGCATGCGATAGTCGAAATCCGGTGGAATTTCATGCGCTTCGTCGCGACGGAGCGCCTCGACCTCGGTCGCCTGACGGTCGATATAGGTCGCGTACATCGCGTCGCGTGAGATTTGTTCGCGGGTCTCGGGATCAAGGTCGGTGAGCGAGGGATCAAGCCGAAGCAGGTCGTCGAACGCTACGTCCGGGAACGCCAAGAGCGCGAAGGCGCTGCGTCGCTGCCCATCCTGACCGACACGAATACCAACAGCCGCGGCCTGATTCGGAGAATAGGTCTGAGATTCGAGCCGCGCCCGCGCCGCCTCCAGCGCCTCCATCTTCCGGCCGAACGCCTCACGCCGCTGCTCGCCGACGCAGCCAACCCCAAGCCCAAGAGGTGTCAACCGCTGGTCGGCGTTGTCCGCGCGAAGGGACAGCCGGAATTCCGCGCGAGAGGTGAACATCCGGTACGGTTCCGCCACGCCCCGCGTCACCAAATCATCGATCATCACGCCAATATAGCTATCGGAGCGGCTGAAGAGAACCGGCTCGCCGCCCACCACATCTCGGGCCGCATTCAGCCCAGCCACAAGCCCTTGCGCCGCCGCCTCCTCATACCCCGTGGTCCCGTTGATTTGGCCAGCGAGGTACAGCCCCTCGAAATCCCGCAGCCGCAGGGTCCGTGTCAGGGCGCGGGGATCGACATAGTCGTATTCGATCGCATAGGCGGGCTGGATGATCCTCACCGATTCCAGACCTTCGATCGAATGAACATAGGCCTCCTGCACGTCCACGGGCAGCGAACTGGAAATGCCGTTCGGATAAACCGTCGGATCATCAAGCCCTTCGGGCTCAAGGAATATCTGGTGGGAGTCCTTCTCCGCGAATCGCACAACCTTGTCTTCGATGGACGGGCAATAGCGCGGACCAACCCCTTCGATATGGCCGCCATACATCGCGGAACGATCAAGATTGGCGCGGATGATGTCATGCGTCCGTGCGTTCGTATGCGTAATCCCGCAAGAAACCTGGCGCACGAAGGGCTTGTGGTGGAGAAAGGAGAACAGCACCGGCTCATCATCGCCCGGCTGCGCACCCAACACATTCCAGTTGATCGTCCGCCCGTCCAGTCGCGGCGGCGTTCCGGTTTTCAGGCGGCCAAGGGGCAGGCCAAAACTATCCAGCCGCTCAGCCAGACGAATGGACGGGCGGTCACCCATACGACCCCCCGGCCGACGCTCATCCCCGATATGGATGATGCCGCGCAGGAACGTACCGGAGGTCAGGATGACGGCACCGCCGGTGATTTCCACCCCGCCCTCAAGAACGACACCGCCGATCCGATTCGCGGTCACGATCAGATCGACGACCTCGCCCTCAATCACATCCAGTCCGGGTCGCGCCTCTGTCTCCGCCAACATGGTTTCGCGGTAAATGCGCCGGTCGGATTGCGCCCTAGGCCCCTGAACCGCAGGTCCTTTGCGACGATTCAGCAAGCGGAACTGAATTCCCGCGCGGTCCGCGACCCGACCCATGACGCCGTCCAGCGCGTCGATTTCCCGCACCAGATGGCCCTTGCCAAGCCCCCCGATGGCCGGGTTGCACGACATCGTGCCAATCCCGGCGCGCGTCAACGTCACAAGCGCGGTCCGCACCCCCATCCGGGCCGCGGCATGCGCGGCCTCGGTTCCGGCATGCCCGCCGCCCACCACGATGACGTCGTAATGTTTCACGTGAAACACCCCTACTTCCCAATGCAGAAGCTGGCGAAGATTTCGTCCAGCAAGTCCTCGACATCGACACGCCCTATCAGAGAATCGAGCGCCTGGACAGCCGACCGCAGCTCATCCGCCGCAATCTCCACCCGATCCGCCCCGCGCGCGACGTCCTCCAAGGCGCGCCGCAATGCCTCCGCCGCGCGCAAGATCGCAACCCGGTGCCGCTCCCGCACCATGATCCCGGCCCCGGCAACGCGGCCACCAAGGGCCTGGCCAATCCGCGACACCAGTTCGCCAAGCCCCTCCCCGGTCACGCCAGAGATATAAAGCGCGCCGCAATCCCGCGCATCGACAAGATCCGCCTTGCCAATCGCCTCAATATCCCCTGCCCGTGCGGCAACCGGCAAGGCCTCCGCCCCGCTCCGCAGAAACAACCGCAGGTCCGCCGCCTCGGCACGCGCCACCGCCCGGTCGATCCCGATCCGCTCCACCGGCTCCACCGTCTCCCGCAGGCCGGCGGTATCCAGCAGCGTCACGGCCAGCCCACCGATATCCATCCGCACCTCGATCACGTCCCGCGTCGTCCCGGCATGGTCCGACGTGATCGCCGCCTCCCGCCCGGCGAGCGCGTTCAGAAGCGTCGATTTCCCCGCATTCGGCGCGCCAATAATCGCGACCTCAAACCCCTCCCGAATGCGCTCCGCCGCCCCGAAACCGGCAATCTCCCGCTCCAGCTCCGCCAATACGCCGGACACCAGCGCGATGACCTCGGGCGTGACGTCTACCGGCACATCCTCATCCGCGAAATCAATCGTCGCGGACAAAAGCGCAGCCGCCCGGATCAGGTCCCGCCGCCACCCCGCGCTTCGCGCCCCGATGGCGCCGGACAGCACGCGCAATGCCTGCTTCCGCTGCGCTTCGGTCTCGGACTCCAGCAGATCCGCCAGCCCCTCGACCTGCGCCAGATCCATCCGTCCATTGGCAAGCGCGCGGCGCGTGAACTCCCCCGGCTCGGCCGCGCGAAACCCGTCAAACCCGGAAAGCTCCCGCAGCACCGCATCCACGGTCGTGACCGCGCCATGCAGCTGAAACTCCACCGTCGGCTCACCGGTAAAGCTCGCCCCCGCACCAAATGCCAGAACCAGCGCGCTGTCGAGAAGCCCGCCGTCCCCGTCATGCAGCGCCATCACAACAGCCTGGCGCAAGGGTGGCACACGACCCGCCAGCTTGCGCACCGCGTCAAAGGCCATCGGCCCCGATACCCGGATCACAGCCACACCGGCGCGACCTCGGGCAGAGGCCAGAGCATAGACCGTATCCATTCCGTTAACCTATTGTTTTAAAACAACAAGTCAGGCGTTCATGGAGTCGAAAAACTCCGCGTTCGACTTTGTCTGCTTCAGCTTCGAGATCAGGAATTCGATCGCATCCGTCGTACCCATCGGGTTCAGGATGCGGCGCAGGACATAGGTCTTCTGAAGGTCGTTCTTGTCGACCAGCAGATCCTCTTTCCGCGTGCCGGATTTCAGGATGTCCATCGCCGGGAAGACGCGCTTGTCGGCGACCTTCCGGTCCAGCACGATCTCGGAGTTACCGGTCCCCTTGAACTCTTCAAAGATGACCTCATCCATCCGGCTGCCGGTGTCGATCAGCGCCGTGGCGATGATGGTCAGCGACCCGCCTTCTTCGATGTTCCGCGCAGCGCCAAAGAACCGCTTCGGCCGTTGCAGCGCATTGGCATCGACACCGCCCGTCAGCACCTTGCCCGAGGACGGCACAACCGTGTTGAACGCGCGCCCCAGACGGGTGATCGAATCGAGCAGGATCACGACGTCGCGCTTATGCTCCACAAGCCGCTTCGCCTTCTCGATCACCATCTCTGAGACCGCAACGTGCCGCGTCGCCGGTTCGTCGAAGGTCGAGGATATCACCTCCCCCTTCACCGACCGCTGCATGTCCGTCACCTCTTCCGGCCGTTCGTCGATCAGAAGGACGATCAGATAGCACTCCGGGTGGTTCTTCTCGATCGAATGGGCGATGTTTTGGAGCAGAACCGTCTTACCCGTGCGCGGCGGTGCCACGATCAGCGACCGCTGGCCCTTGCCGATCGGCGCCACCAGGTCGATGATCCGGGCGGAGCGGTCCCTGATCGTCGGGTCCTCGATCTCCATCTTCAACCGCTCATCCGGGTAAAGCGGGGTGAGGTTGTCGAATGCCACCTTGTGCCGCGCCTTGTCCGGGTCGCCGAAATTGATCGACGTAACCTTGGTCAGCGCAAAATACCGCTCATTCTCGCCCGGCGCGCGGATCACGCCCTCGATCGTGTCACCGGTGCGCATCGAATACTGCCGCAGCATATCCGGGCTGACATAGATGTCATCGGGGCCGGGCAGATAGTTCGCCTCGGGCGAGCGCAGGAATCCGAACCCGTCCTGAAGCACCTCTAGAACGCCGTCGCCGCCGACCTCATAGCCCTCATCGGCATATTCGCGCAGGATGGAGAACATCATCTCCCCCTTGCGCATGGTCGAGGCATTCTCAATCTCAAGCTCTTCGGCCATGGCCAGAAGATCGGCCGGGCTTTTCGCCTTAAGATCGGCAAGGTTCAAACGTTCTGTCGTCATGGGGACGCCTTTCGGCAAACGGCGCGGGGCGCGCGCACTATCGGGATCAAGGGAGAATTCACTTCCGAACGGAAGGCGGGGCCTCTCTACACCCGACAAACCCCCGGAGTCAATCTGATCAGAATTTCAGCACCACGGAGAAGACGATCAACACCAGGAACACCAACGGCACAGTCCCGACAACCCGGTACCGCGCGGCGCTGACCTTGTTCGTCCCTCTCACGAAATCCTTCCGCCGGTATCCAAGCCAATGGTGCAGCCAGGTCACCGCCAGCACACCCGCCGCCTTCGTCCAGGGCCAGAGCATCGACCAGGACACGATCCCCGGCGTGAAGACCAGCGCAAGGCCAAGGACCCAGGCCGCACTCATCCCCGGATTCATGATCCCGCGAAGCAGCCACCATTCCATCTTCTGAAAGGTCTTGTCGGCGTCGCTTCCCGCCTCCGCCCCATCGGCGTGAACCGCGAACAGGAACGGCAGGCAGATCACACCGGCCATCCAGCTCACGATCGAAATGATATGCAGCGCCTTCGTCACCGGATAGGCGCTGGCAAGGAAATCCGTGATCATGACAAGTCCCTCCGGCTTCCGGCCCGGCCTTCCTAAAATAATAGTTAAAGAAAAGAAAAGGGATGATGATGCTTATGGCCCTGTGGACAGCGTGGATTGTCCGGGTTCGGTCCAGGTTTCACACAGGCGGAGAACCTTGTGGATAAATCCGTCGGGGCCTGTGGGTCGATCTAGCATCATATTAAAGCATTTTAAATCAGTAGGTTAAGAATGGATACGCTCACCTATAACGATCCGTCCGTACCGCCGATCCGTGGAAAACCCGTTCATCCACATCCCCCTTTCACCGCCATCCACATGGGGATCATCGCCGCGAAGTGATTGACAACCGGCCTACCTTTCCCCACCCCGAAGGCAGCCGTTCTTTTCACCCCCGTTCACCCACGACCCTCCGGCCCGCTTGTCCACAGCTTGACCCACATGACCGACCCAAAGCCCCTCTTCCTCGCCTCCGGCTCCGAAATCCGGGCCACCTTGCTCCGCAATGCCGGGTTGCGTTTCGACATCGCCCGCCCCCGCGTCGATGAAGACGCGATCCGCGCCTCCCTTCAGGCCGAGGATGCCGGTCCGCGCGACATCGCGGATGCCCTGGCTGAATTCAAGGCGGCCAAGGTCTCTGACAAACACCCCGGCGCGCTGGTGATCGGCTGCGACCAGGTGCTGGACCTCGACGGCGCCGTCCTGACAAAGCCCGAAAGCCCTGCCGCCGCGCGCCAGCAACTCATGGATCTGCGCGGCAAGACCCATCGTCTCCTCTCCGCCGCCGTCGTTTGCGAAAACGGCCGTCCCCTCTGGCGCCATGTCGGCACCGCGCGCCTCACGATGCGGGATTTCAGCGAGGACTACCTTGACGCCTACCTTACCCGAAACTGGCCCGAGGTCGGCAACAGCGTCGGCGCCTATATGCTCGAAGCCGAAGGCGTGCGCCTTTTTTCGCGCATTGAGGGCGATTACTTCACCATCCTCGGTCTGCCCTTGATCGAACTCTTGACCTGGCTCGGCATTCGGGGCGACATCGCGGCATGAGTGACCATCCCCGTATCCCCCTCGCCGGCGTCATCGGTTCCCCCGTGGCGCATTCGAAATCGCCCAGACTGCATCAGCACTGGCTGAAGACCCATGGCATCAAGGGCCATTACATCCCGATGGATGTCGCCCAGGCCGACCTGAAAGAGGTCATCGCAGCCCTGCCCAAGGCCGGGTTTGTCGGCTGCAACGTCACCATTCCGCATAAGGAAAAGGTGCTTGCGCTGGCCGATGTGGTGACCGACCGCGCGGCGCTGATCGGGGCGGCAAATACGCTGATCTTCCGCAAGGACGGCAGGCTGCATGCCGACAATACCGACGGCTACGGCTTTGTCGCCAACCTGCGCCAGAACGCGCCCGGCTGGGATCCGGCCTCCGGTCCCGCCGCGGTCATCGGCGCCGGTGGTGCGGCGCGCGCCGTCCTTGCCTCGCTGATCGAAATCGGCGCACCGGAGATCCGGCTGGTCAACCGCACCCGCGCCCGGGCCGAGGCGCTGCGCGCCGAGTTTGGCGCGAAGGTCGTGGTCAGCGATTGGGTGCAGGCGGGCAACATGCTTGAAGACGCGGTGACCGTCGTCAACACCACCTCTCTCGGGATGGAGGGCAAGCCTGAATTCCGCATCCCGCTTGACGCCCTGTCGCCCAAGGCCGTGGTGAATGACCTCGTCTATGCGCCGCTGCGGACCAAGTTCCTGGAAGAGGCTGCCGCCATCGGCTGCGTGACGGTCGACGGGCTGGGCATGCTTCTGCATCAGGCGGCCCCGGCCTTCGAACGCTGGTTCGGCATCCGGCCCGAGGTGAATGAGGCCACCCGCGCCGCGATCCTTGCGGAATGACGCGGCCGTTTCGGATTGGCCTGACCGGCTCCATCGGCATGGGGAAATCCACGACCGCCAGCATGTTCGCGGATCGGGGCGTTCCGGTCTGGGACGCGGATGCGGCGGTTCACCGTCTTTACGCCAAAGGCGGCGCGGCGGTCGGCCCGATTGCACGGCTTTGCCCTGACGCGGTCGTCGATGGCGCCGTGGACCGCGCGCGGCTGAAACGCTGGATCGCTGCCGAAGACGGGGCGCTCGGCCGTCTGGAAAGCACCATTCACCCCCTCGTCGCCGCCGACCGCGCCGAGTTCCTCAATCGCGCCGCGCGGGATGGCGTGCGCGTGGTCCTGCTCGACATTCCCCTGCTGTTCGAAACCGGCGCGGATACCACCGTCGATGCCACCGTCGTCGTCTCCGCCCCCGCCGAGGTACAAAAAGCGCGCGTCCTCGCCCGCCCCGGCATGACCGAGGCGCATTTCCAGACCATCCTTGACCGCCAGATGCCCGATGCGGAAAAACGGAAGCGGGCGGATTATATCGTCGAGACGCTGACCCTTGACGATGCCCGCGCCGCCGTCGACCGCGTGTTGAAGGAGATCGAGAACCGCGATGCGTGAAATCGTTCTGGATACCGAAACCACGGGCTTTGAGCCAAGCGAAGGCCACAGGATCGTCGAGATCGGCGCCATCGAGCTTTTGAACCACGTCCCGACCGGGCGGACCTATCACCAGTATATCAACCCTGAACGCGCGATGCCGAAAGAGGCGTTCGACGTTCACGGCCTTGGCGACGATTTCCTGCGCGATCAGCCCAAGTTCGCGCAAATCGCGGCGGCTTTTGTAGAGTTTGTCGGCTCCGATTCCACGCTCGTCATCCATAATGCCTCATTCGACATGAAGTTCCTGAATGCCGAGCTTGGCTGGGCCGGTCATCCCGTCATGCCGATGGACCGCGCGCTTGATACCGTCGCGATGGCGCGGCGGAAATTCCCCGGCTCCCCCGCCTCGCTCGACGCGCTTTGCCGCCGGTTCGGCATCGACAACTCCGCCCGCGAAAAGCACGGCGCGCTTCTGGACAGCGAGTTGCTGGCAGAGGTCTATCTTGAGCTGATCGGCGGCCGTCAACCCGACTTCGCGCTTTCCGTGACCACCGAAACCGTGGGAACCGTCACGACCGAGGTCTGGCGGCCAAAGCCCCGGCCCACCCCGCTTCCCCCCCGTCTGACGCCGGAGGAAGCCGAGGCGCATCAGGCCCTGATCGCCGGTCTGGGCGATGCCGCGATCTGGAAGCGGTTCGGGTAAAGCGTTTCGGGTTTTCGTTGAGAAAGCAAGTATCAGAATTCGAACGAAATAAGTTCAAATTCTGATTCAGTGTAAACCCGAAATGCTATAGGCGCGCCTTACTTTCCGGTTGCGCGCAGGACCACGCCAAAGGTGCGCGTGATGAGCCGGATGTCGTTCAGAAACCCGATCGAGGCGGCATAGATACCGTCGTAATGCGCCCTTTCGGCAAAGGACCCGGCATTGCGGCGGCTGACCTGCCACAGGCCGGTGATACCGGGGCGAAGCGACAGATAGGGTATCCGCCCCAGCGCGTCGCGCGGGTAAAGATCCTGCTGGTCGGGCGTGAAGGGGCGCGGGCCGACAAGGCTCATGTCGCCGCGCACCACGTTCCAGACTTGCGGCAGCTCATCAAGGCTGGTCTTGCGAAGGATACCGCCGATCAGCGTGATGCGCGGATCGCGGGACAGTTTCTGGTTCACCGCCCATTCGGCGGCGATCGCCGGGTCCTCGGCGATCATCTTTTGCAGCACGGCATCGGCGTCGCGCACCATGGTGCGCACCTTCCAGCAGCGAAAGACCCGGCCGTTCATCCCGATACGTTCCTGCGCGTATAGCGGCCGCCCGCCCGCGATCCAGGCGGCGCCGATCACGACAAGAAGCGCGGGAAGGATGACGGGGGCGGCAAAAAGCAGCACGGCAATGTCGAACGCCCGCTTGCCCCAGCTTCGGTAGATCCCGGCGGGGGCCTGCACGATCACCCGATCTACGGAGAACTCAAAAATAGGGGCGGTCATTCTGTCCTCGCACCAAGCAGCCACTTCAACACCGGATCCCCCGATCCGGCGATAACCTATAGGTTGTGAAATTAAGGCATAGTTAAGACTAATCCGATCCAAAATAGTGAATTGTTCTACCTTTGCGCGAACAGACGCCCATTGGCGGCGATGACCGGCGCGATTTTGCGCAAAACCGGGCGGAGTCATCCCACAGGCGCCACATCTCCGGCAAAAGCGCCCGAATCGAGGGAACCGGACCGTTTCCCGGAACCGCGTCGCCGCCTAATGGGTTTTCCCCCGAAAGTGGCAAAGCGCCACTGCGCAATCCCCTTGCGCCCGCGCCCGCCCGCCCCGACTATCGCCCGAAGGAGAGGGAGACCACGCCCCGTGATGGAATCGAAACCCGACAGCCCGCCCAAAGCCGTCCCCTATGCCGGATACCTCATCAAGGCATGGCGGCTTTTTGTCGGGGTCTGGAACGCCATCGGCGACCGGCATGTCGGTGTGATCGCGGCCGGTGTCGCCTTCTACGGCATGTTCGCCGTCTTTCCCGGCATGGCCGCGACCATCGCGATCTGGAGCATCTTTGCCGACCCGGCGGTCATCCAGTCCTACCTGTCCGAAATTCGCGACGTCATGCCCAGCGCCGCCTTCGATGTGCTTCAGACGCAATTGACCGCGCTTCTGTCGGCCAAACCCGGCACGCTGGGCTGGGCGACGGCGATCTCTCTCGGGGTTGCCTTCTATTCGGTCCATAACGGCGTTGCCGCGCTGATCTCTGCCCTCGACGCGATCAGCGGCTACAGATCGCGCAGCGCGTTCAGAAAGCTTGCCGGTTCGGTCCTTCTGACCTTCGCGATCCTCGGGCTGGCGATCCTTGCGCTGGCGACGGTCGTGATCGTGCCGGTGGTGCTTGGCTTCTTCCCCATCGGCATCGGAGAGGTGCTGATCCTGCGCGTCCTGCCCTGGGCGGTGCTGATCTTCGTCCTGCTGATTTTCCTCGGCATGATGTACCGCTGGGGTCCGAACGCCCAAAGCGCGCGGCTCCCCTGGTTCACGCCGGGGTCGTTTCTGGCCGCCGGGCTCTGGGCCGCGGCCTCGATCGCCTTTTCGGTCTACCTGGCCAATTTCGGCAATTATAACCGGATCTATGGTTCCATCGGCGCGGTGATCGCGCTTTTGATGTGGTTCTACATCTCAGGCTACATCGTCCTTCTCGGCGCCATCCTGAACGCCGAGATCGTGCGGCAAAGATCGCCTCAGTAGTCCTTTTCGAAGTAAATCCCGACGCCGCTCGAATTGTCGCTGGCCGCCGTTCCCCGGACCGTCAGGCCGGGCCGCACGTCAAGATTGATGCTCAGCTCCGTCTTGCCGTCCGATCCGACCTCAACATTGGTATAGACCTTTTCAGAGATATACTTGCCGACACGGACAGAGGTGTTGCCCGCCTCGTCCGAGGCAAGATCAAGATCGTCCAGCCCGAAGGACTGCCGCAGTTTCGAGACGATCCCTTCGCCCCCTTTCCCGGCCAAGGTCGCCACGGCCGAGGCCAGTTGCGCCGCCTGGAAGGCCGACAGGTTGCTAAGGCTTTTTGAGAACAGGAGGCGTGAAATCACCTCTTCCTGCGGCAGTTCGGGCGACGACAGGAAGCTGATGTCAGGCGCGGTGGCGTCGCCGTCGATCAGGATCGTGGCCTGAATCCCCTCGCTCTGCGTCGTTGCGCTGAACCGGATATAGGGGGTCAGCGCGCCCTGAAGCTGAATCAACCCCTCGTCGATGGTGAACCGCTTTCCCAGCATGTCGAGGCGGCCGCGGATCAGGTTGAACTGCCCGGTCGGCACCACGTTGGTCGTCGTCCCGCCCACGGCGAGCGCGCCGCCAAGCTCTGCATCAAGGCCGCGCCCGCGCACGAAGATACGCGCCGGGGCAGAGATTGTGACATCCAGCCCGAAGGGCCGCACCGGCGCCTTTTCGGCCCCGCCGCTCTGGATCAGCCCGGCGCGCTGCCGCGTGGTCTGCACCGCCGTCGGTTCGCCGACATGCTTGACGCTTTCCAGAAGTGCGGCATCGCCGAACCCGGTCGAGGGGATGCGCAATTCCGTCGTGCCAAGCGTCAGCCCGCCAGAAATGGTCGCCCCCCCGGTCAGCGGGCCGTTGATCCGCAGGGTGCCGCTGACATCGGTGTCGTAAAGCTCCGCATCGCGTAGGTGGACGGCGTTCAGACCGATGGAAAGGTCGCCGTTGAACGGCGGCTGAAGGCCGACAGGACCAGAAACGCGGATCTCCCCCCCGCCATTGACGGCGGCGCTGCCGGTCAGCGTGGCGGTCTGCCCGTTCAGAGCGGCCGATACTGCTACGCCGGAAAGCTGGACGTTGAAGTTCGGCGCCACCACCCGCCCGTTTTCAAGCGCGACCTGGCCGGACAGGGCAGAAAGACCGGGCGCCCCGTTCATGCGCAGATCGAAGCGCACCGGCCCTTCGATGTTCCGGGGCGCGATGAAGGGGTTGATGATCGCCGATTCCGCCGCGCCCTTGATGGCAAGATCGGTGTCCGAGAAATCGGCGGCCGCCGTGCCGGTGACGGTGGCGTCGGTATTGCCGGGGCCAGAGGCGCGGATATCCAGCCGGTAGCCATCCGCCCCCTGATCGACCGTGCCGTCGATCGTCACCGGCCCCGGAAAACCGGGGACCAGCAGCGCAAGGTCGCGCAGGCGCGAAGACAGGGCGATGCTTTGCCCGTCGCCAGCCGGTTTGCCGGTCGCGTTCAGGGTAACCTCACCGTTCTTAAGGTCCAGGCGGGCAAGCTGGATCATCTTCGGCGTCTGCACGATCGCGACGCTCAGGTCCGAACGGCCCCGGATCAGGCGGTCGACGTAGCTTTGCCCGACGCCAAGCCCGTCGCCCGTCGCCGTCAGCGTGATCGCCCGCGCCGCGGCCGGGCCTGTCATCGTCGCCTTGGCCGACATCGCCCCCTTGTAGCGCCCGCCCATCGCCGACAGATCGCTGAAATCCAGCGTCGCCGCCAGATCGCTCGCCGCCGCCGACAGCGTGCCTGCGGCGCTGGCCGCAAGCGTGCTGGCGCTCAGGTCGGCCGACCGGATGGTGATGCCGTTCTCGTCCCGGCGGATCGAGGCGGTCAGGTGCGACGCGCCCCGCAGAAGGTTATCGACCTCTGGCACCGAAACCGCCAGGTCCTGCCCGGCAACCTCGATCCTTGCATCGGCGACGCCCGAAAGAACGGCGTAGCTGCCATCGACCTTGACTTCGCCCGCGCCGCCGACCGGGCGACCGGCAAGGCCGGAAAGCCGCGACAGGTCCTGAACGCGCGCCGTCAGGTCGGCCGTCAGTTCCACCCCGCTCTCCAGCCCGTCCACATCCAGACGGCCCCCGGCCTCATACCCGTCGCCGGCGACCATCAGAACCGGAAGCCGCAGCTTGCCGCCCGATTGCCAGCTAAAGATCGTGCGCCCGCTGACCCGCGGGCCGACCGCCTGTTGAAGGGCAAGGTCCGCCTGATCCAGCCCCGCCGCGGCAAAGCGCAACGTGCCGCCGATGGTGGACCCTGCATCGCCCGCACCGGCATTGATCCGGCCCGATCCGGCCAGCGTCAGCCGGTCCATCGACATCGAGGGCCGCTTCAGCCCCACCATCGTCCCGTCCAGCGTCCAGCCATTATCGACCCGCCCGTCATAGCGCAGCTTCAGGTCGGCAGAGCGGACCAGCGTCTTTTCCCCCGGCACCGGCAAGAGCACGTCCGATCCGTCCTCAAGCCCGGCGCGCAGGGTCAAAGAGGCCTGCAACGGCATGCCCGAAGGGCGCAGGCTCAGCTCTCCCTCCAGATCGACCCCGCGCGAGTCGAGGATCAGCTTCGACAGATCGGTCTGGCCCGACGGCAGGCGCTGCCCCTCGGCCTGAAGCTTTATGTCGTTGCCAAAGAACTCCTGATATTCCGGCATGAACAGGGGCGTGATGTCGCCGGAAATATCCGCCACGAAGGTGCGCGCCACCTCACCCGAGGGATCGGGCTTCGTGCCAAGCTGCACGAACCCCGCGACGCGCTGCTGGCCATCGGTACGGATCGAAATCTCGGTGCGGAACTTGTCGATCACGCCGCTGCCGTGGATCGCCACCTCGGCAGAGGGGCGCCCCGGAATGTTCAGAAGCTGCACCGCGATCCCGTCCGCGCCTTCCTTTGCCAGAAGGTCAAGCGTCGCGTCCCGCGTCGCGTTGGAATAGGACCCTTTGAGCGACAGGGTCCCCTGCTTGCCGTCGATCCGCGCCACGGAAATATCGGTGGAACCTTCGCCCCCCGAAAGCTGCATCTGGCCTTGAAGGCGAACCTCGGTGGCCACGCCCATGATCGGTTCACCCAGAACGACCTTGTCGACCGCCAGCTTGCCGATATTGACCGCGACCGGCAGGTCGGGAAGTGAGAAACCCGTCGCCTGCGAGGGGGTATCTTCCGCCAGCGGCCGACGCGGCAGGTCGATCTCGGCCGCCGACATCTCATCAATCTCGATCCGGCCGGAAAGAAGGGCGGAGCGGTTCCACGAAATCGCGCCATCGCGGATGGTGATCCAGACGCCGTCCTTGTCGGCGATGGTCAGCTGATCGAAGGTCGCGCGTGACGACAGCGCCCCGGCGAAACCGTCCAGCCGCACGGACCGCCCGGCACCGGACAGGTTATCCTCGATCAGGCCGGTCAGGAAACTGCGGTCGCGGGCGGTGGCGCTGTCTTCCTGCGCCGGGGCGACGACCGGGAAAAGGCAAAGCGCGCATGTCAGAAGGAACCGCCGCATCAGAAGGCCTGCCCGATACCGATATAGACCTGAAGCCCGTCGCCGGTGGACCCAGAAACCGGCGTCCCCAGGTCAAGCCGGATCGGCCCGAAGCCTGTATCGTAGCGCAGGCCAAGACCCGCGCCCGCGTGCGATTGCGTCGTGCCGCCGAAGAAATCGGATGAGGTGATGTAACCCACATCATAAAAGGCGACGGCGCCGATCTTTTCCGTCACCTTGGCGCGGAACTCGCCAGAGAAACCGGCAAAGCTCGCCCCCCCGGTGTCGATGGTCCCGCCACCCGGACGCGGCGAGGTGATGTTCAGCGACTGGTAGGGCTGGCCCCGCACGGTGCCGCCGCCCCCCGACAGGAAGAGGTAATCCGGCGGCGTCTGCAACAGGCCCGATCCGGTCACGGTCCCGACCTGAACCCGTGCGGCCAGCGTGAACCGCTTCCCGCCGCCGAAGGAGTGATAGTAGCGCGCATCCGTCATCAGGCGCGCACCGGAATCCGTTCGCCCGAAGCCAAGGAAGGGCATGACCTCGGCGTTCAGGTAAAACCCCTTGGTGGCGTTGACCGGATTGTTCCGGCGGTCCCAGGTCAGGTCCACGGGTAGCGACAGCGCCTTGTAATGCAGGCTTCCGATCGCATCCGTCGCGGTGGAATCCGAATAGGTCAGCGCCGCCTGCCCGGTCAGCGTATCGCTCAGCACCCGCGTCAGGCCAAAGGACACTTCGCGCTTGTCGACGGTCCAGTCGCCGACATCCAGCCGCTGCACCCGCGCCTCGACAAAGGCGGTGGCGTCGGTCACCGGGGTTGCCGGGCGGTCGATCCTGACCCCGACGTCATAGCCCATCTCGCTGTCCTTGCCGCCGATCCGGTTGACCGCGGCATCGAATTTCAGCCGCTCACCCCCGCCCAGAAGGTTGCGGTGCAGCCAGAAGCCGGAAAGGTTCAGCCCTTCGGAACCCGATACCTCCGCCCCGAAGCCATAGCGGCGCAGCTTTTCTTCCGTCAGGACCAGATCGACGTCCAGCGTGTTGCCGGGGCCGATCGCCTCGGCCTCGGTGATCGCGACGGAGCTGAAAACGCCGGTGCGCCGCAGACGCTTGCCCACGGTTTCAAGCTTGGCGGGGCTATAGACCTCCCCTTCCGGGAAACCGGCGATCTTGCGGATGCGTTCGATCCGCATCCTCTCATACCCGGTGACGGAAAGCCGCCCGAAGGTCAGCTCCGGCCCCGGCGCCAAGAGGATTTCCGAACTGACCGTATGGGTGTTGTGATCGGCGACGACGGACTGCCCCGCGACATTGGCCTTGGCGTGGCCGATATTGCGCCAGCCATCGACACCGGCCTGCGCGGCGTCGACGATGGCCGTCGATTTCGCCGTCAGCGTGTCGCGGTAATCCGGCGGTAGCTTGGTTCCGCGCGCATAGGGCTTCATCCGCGCGGCGGAGAACGTGAAGCGCGGGCCGGGTTTGACGATGACCTCGATCTTCGAAATCCGGTTCGGGGCGTCCAAGGGCGCGATGGTTGCAGCCTCGCGCCCGTCGATCAGGATGCTGATGGTGCCGGAATAATAGCCCTCGGAATAAAGCGCGCCCAGAAGCTTGGCGTAATCCGCCCGCGCCGAGGCGAAAAGGTTTTGCGGATCGACCTGCTTGTCATTCTGCGCCCCGATCAGGAGCGAGGCATTCACAAGCGTCGTCCGCAAATCGTCGCCCGCGCCGGGTGTCGCGAAGCTCATCGCGTCAAGCGCGCGGGCGGGGACCGGCGCCATCGGCAGCATCAACGCGCCGCAAAGCGTCAGCGTGACGACGCCTTTAAACGGATGACGCATGCGAACCCCCGGAAACCGAATTACCCACAGCTCTAGTCCTCGCAAGAAACCGGACGGAATTCCAGAGTCTCCATGCAGCTTCCGCCCTCCCAGGGGGTCAACTTGCGAGAATGTGATTCAGTTGCGCATCAGTGCGGAATTCCATTCATCCAGAAAGTCGCGCCGCTTCAGCCGGTCGAGGAAGACCAGAAGGCCGGGATCAAGCCGCATCGGCCGCAAATAGGGGTGCGCCGCAAGTGCCGCAGCGTCGATCAGCGGCAACCCCGCCTCATCCCGGATCGCGGCCTTGCCCTCGGGACCAAGGAGGAAATCGAGGAACTCTCCCCCCAGATCGGGCGCTTTGGACGTGGCCGGAATAATCGCGGTGCGCAGAAGCGTCAGCGTGTAGTCCTGCAGCTCGACAATCGCGACGTCGGGATCACCCGCAAGGCGCGGCCCGGCATAGCTGCCAAGGATATTGTAGGCGAGGACGAGCTTGCCTGTCTTGATGTCGTCGATCATTTCATTCGTCGCGGTATAGAAGCGGGGCGCAAGGCTGCCCATGACCTCGGCCAGGCGCCAGAAGCTGTCCGACTGGCGGCTGTCCTGCGTGGCAAACAGATAGCCCGCCCCGGATAGCGCCGGGTCATAGGTGCCGACCCGGCCACGGAAAAGCGCCGTATTCTCGCGCAAAAGCTCAATCAGGTCGCGCCGCGTCTGCGGCAGAGGCAGCGGACCCAGCGCCTTGCGCGAAATCAGCAGGACGACGTTTTCCTGCGCGAAGGCATAAAGGTTGTCCTGCCACCGCGCCCAGGGCGGTACGGCATCGGTCCGGGCCGACCGATGGGCGCGCGCAAGCCCGTCATTGGCCAGCTTCATCTGCAAATCCATCGCCGATGAGATCACCAGGTCGAAGGATCGCCCCTCATCCGCGATGGCGGCAAAGACCTCCTGGCTTGAGGCAACGGTGTAGCGGACGGCAATGCCGGGATGGCGGCGCTGATAGGCCTCGACCACCGGGCCAAGAACAGAGGTATCGGTGGTCGAAAGGATCGAAACCTCGCGCCCGCCGCCGTCCGGTGCGGGGAACAACCGCTCCTCCTCCACCTCGAAGGCGGCGGCCGCCGCGCACCACAGGAACAGCGCCATGACGGCAAGCGTCAGGACAGGGGCAGGGAAAGCCGCGCGCATGTGCCGCCTCCTTCTCGATCCGCAAGGGTGAACGTACCGCCATGGGCCGTGGCGACCTCATCCACGATGGTCAGGCCAAGACCCGACCCGATGACATCGCCTGCATTTGTTCCGCGCACGAAGCGCTTGGCCAGCTGTGCCTGCCCCTGCCCGGAAAGGCCCCGCCCGCGATCCGCGACGATGACCTCGGCATGACCGTCGGCGCAGGTCAGTTGGAACTCGATCAGTGTCTCTTCCGGCGAATATTTGACCGCGTTGTCAAGAAGGTTACGCAGCGCGGCCTCAAGCAGGGGCCGGTCGCCGCGCACCGTGACCTCCCCTTCCGGCAGGTCGAGGCGAAGGGCAATGTCGCGAAGCTCTGCCGTTGGCTGGAAGGTCGCGACAAGGTCCCGCATCAGCCGCGTCAGATCGACCGGCTCTTCGATCAGCTGGTCGGAACGGTTGACGACCGTCGCATGGGCCAAGAGCTGCCCGGCGGTGCGGCTGCTTTCCTCCACCGCGCGGATCAGGGCGCGGATCTCCTCCCGCGCCTCTTCCGAGGGGCTTTGGCGCATCGCGATCTCTGCCCGCGCGCGGACCACGGCCAGGGGCGTTCGGATGTGATGCGCGGCCTCGGCGATGAAGGTTTCGGTGCGCGACAGCCCGGCGCGAAGCCGGGCAATGAATCCGTTCAGCGCGGAAATGAGCGGCCGCAGCTCCACCGGCGTCGGGTGATCGACAAAGCGCAAGTCTTGCGGCCCGCGCCGTTCCACCGCCTCGGCCAGCCGGTTGATCGGGCGCAGCGAGCTTTTCGCGGCCAGAAGCGACAGAAGGGCGGCCAGCGCGAAGAAGCCAAGGCCAAGTGCCGCCGCGCGCTGGGCGACGCCCTGGGCGATCGCCTCTTTCCCCTGCCGGGTCTGCGCGACAAGGACCGTCACCGCGACCGGCCTGCGCGCCACCAGAACGGTGCGGGATACGGCGGCGATCCGCACCTCTGCCCCGCGATAGTCGCGGGTGTAAAAGACCGGCCGCAACGCAATGTCGGCCACCTCGGGCAAGGGCAGGTCGTCATAGCCGGTCAAGGTCGCCGCCCCGGCGTCGATCCGGTAGAACACCCGGTCGGCGCTGATCGACCCGAGGATCGAAAACGCCTCATACGGCAGATCGACGCTGACCCCGTCATCCCCGCCCTGAAGCCGTTCGGAAATGGCCAGCGTCGCGGCCCCAAGGACGCCGTCCTGCGTCGCCTCGGCGGCCTGATCGGCGACGGTTCGCACCGTCAGGTAAAGGACGACCGCCAGAAGCGCCGCGATGGCGAGAAGCTGAAAGACCAGCCGAAGCTGGAGGGAGACGGCCGTCCGCTTCATTCCGTCGTCAGCCGGTAGCCGACGCCGCGCACCGTCTCGATCCGCGCGCCGGAGCCTTCCATCTTCTTGCGCAGCCGCCCGACATAGACCTCGATCGCATTGTCAGAGACGCTTTCGGCATAGGAAAACAGCCGGTCGCAGATCTGGCCCTTGGAAAAGATCCGCTCGGGCGCGGCCATCAGAATCTCAAGCAGCCGCAGTTCGCGATTGCGCAATTCCCGCATCTGGCCGTCCACGGTCAGGGTGGCGGTCAGGGGGTTGAAGGTCATCCCGGCGAAGTGCTGGACGGTCTGCAACGCCACCCCCTTGCGCCGCAGAACCGCGCGACAGCGTGCCTCAAGCTCGGCAAAGTCGAAGGGCTTGGTGACATAATCGTCGGCCCCAAGGTCAAGAACGCTGACCCGGTCGGACACCTCGGACCGCGCGGTCATGACGATCACCGGCGTGTCCCGCCCGATCCGGCGCTGATCGCCAAGAAATCGCCGCCCGTCGCCGTCGGGCAGGGAAATGTCCAGCAAAATCAAATCATAGGACGCCGCGCCAAGACAGTCGGACGCATCGCCCAGCGTCTCGGCCCAGTCCACCGCATGACCGTCCAGCCGCAGCCGGTCGCCGACCGACTGGGCAAGATCCTTGTTGTCCTCGACAAGCAGAAACCGCATGCTGACAGGGTCCGAAGAAACGTGACAGGTTCATGTCAGGTTTCACAGCGAATCATTCGGACTGCAAGCGGACGGCTGAGTCAGGGACTCGGTATGGGTCGTGCGCGCAACTAAAGTCTGGGAGGACTTCATGACGTTCAAACTCTTCAAGGCGCTGGGCACCAGCGCCGTGATCGGCCTTATGGCGACCGGTTCCGTCTGGGCGACAGAGTGCATCGCGCCCGCCAATCCGGGTGGTGGCTGGGACTTCACCTGCCGTCAGATCGGCAAGCTGCTTTACGACCTCAAGCAGGTCGATCAGCCGGTTCAGGTCACGAACATGGCCGGTGCCGGTGGCGGCGTCGCCTATAACTACGTCGTGACCGAGCGGAACGACGACCCCGACCTGATCGTCGCCGCCTCATCCGCGACGACGACCCGGCTTGCGCAGAACGCCTTTGCGGGCATGACCGCCGATCAGGTCCGCTTTGTCGGCGCCATCGGTGCCGATCCCGGCGTTATCGTCGTGGCAAAGGACAGCCCCTTCCAGACGCTGAAAGACCTGGTCGAGGCGATCAAGGCCGATCCCGGCTCTGTCGCCTTCGCGGGCGGTTCGGCCGCGGGCGGGTTTGACCACATGAAGCCGCTTCAGGTTCTGCAAGCCGGCGGGTTCACCGACATCCGCAAGGTGAAATACATCGCCGTCGACGGTGGTGCGGACGCCATCACCCAGACCATCGGCGGCCACACGCAGGCCATGACCGGCGACATGTCCGAGACGATCGGCTTCCTGAAGTCGGGCGACATCCGCATCCTTGCGGTTCTGACGGACGAGCGGGTTCCGGGCTTCGACGACATCCCGACCGCCAAGGAACAGGGCTATGACGTCGTCGCGGTCAACTGGCGCGGCCTCTACGTCCCGAAGGGCATCAGCGACGACCAGTTCAACGCCTGGGCGGAAAAGCTTCAGGCGGTTGCCGACAGCGCCGAATGGAAGCAGATCATGGCCGATAACGGCCTTGCCCCCTTCACCAAGGTTGGCGCCGACTTCCAGACCTGGATCGACGGTGTGATCGCAGACACGACCGAGATGTCCAAGGAAATCGGGGTCATCCAGTGACACGGTCCGACCGGATCTTTGGTCTGGTCATCATCCTGGTGGCGCTGGCGATGATCGTCGGCGCCACTGGGTTCCAGGAGCCGTTCTTCGCGAGCGGCCCCGTGGGACCGAAGGTCTTTCCGATGACCATTGCCGGGTTGATGATCATATGCGGCCTCTCCATGCTGGCCCGGCCGGATGCCGAGCCGGAATGGCCGGGTGCCGCCGCGCTTGGCCGCATTGCCGCCGCCGTCGTGGTGATGGTGGCCTATGCCTATATGCTGAAACCCTTGGGGTTTCTCTTGCCGACGGCGATCACCGCGGGCGTCATCGCCTTCCTGATCCGTCCCGACGCGCTGCGCGCCACGGTCGCGGGTATCGGCCTGTCGGCCGGTCTCTACCTGATCTTCAAGTATGCGCTGGGTCTCGGCCTCGTTCCGTGGCGCTGGCCCTTCTGACCCGGAGACCGACATGGACACTTTCGCCAATCTGGCGCTCGGCTTTTCCGTCGCCGTCACGCCGTTCACGCTTTTCCTTGCGGTCGTCGGCTGCTTCCTCGGCACGATCATCGGCGCCCTGCCCGGCCTTGGCCCGGCGAATGGCGTCGCGATCCTGATCCCGCTGGCCTTTTCCATCGGCCTTGACGCGACGCAGGCGCTGGCACTGCTGACCTCGGTCTATTACGGCGCGATGTATGGGGGGCGGATTTCCTCCATCCTGCTCAACATTCCCGGTGACGAACCGGCGGTGATGACGACGCTTGATGGTTACCCGATGGCCAAAAGCGGCCGCGCGGGCGATGCACTGGTGCTGTCGGGCGTCGCGTCCTTTGTCGGGTCCTTCCTTGCCACCATCGGCCTTGCGCTGATGGCGCCGCTTCTGGCGCGGATCGCCTATCTCTTTGGCCCGGCTGAGTATTTCGCGCTTTACCTCCTGGCCTTCTGCACGCTGGGCGGGCTGGCCGGCAAGAACCAGGCCAAATCCGCCGTCGCCGCACTGATCGGCCTTGGCGTCGCGGTCATCGGCATCGACCCGAACAACGGCACGACGCTGCGCTATACGTTCGGCAACCTGCACCTGAACGACGGGATCAACTTCCTTGTCGCCATCGTCGGCCTTTTCGCGCTGGCCGAGGTCTTTTTCTTCATCGAAAGCCACGGCAAGGATTCCGCCGTCGGCGTCAAGCTGGGCAAGGTGACGATCCCGGTCCGCGACATCGTGAAATCCGGCTGGACCATGCTGCGCGCCTCGGTCATCGGCTTTGTCGCGGGCGTGTTGCCCGGCGCCGGGGCCTCGCTCGGCTCATTCATGTCCTACATGGCGGAGAAATCCATCGCCCGTGACGGCGACACCTTCGGCACCGGCAACCCCAAGGGCGTCGCCGCGCCCGAGGCGGGCAACAACGCCGCCGCCGGTGGCGCGCTGGTGCCGATGCTGACGCTGGGTGTGCCGGGTTCCGGCACCACGGCGGTTCTTCTGGCGCTGCTGATGACGCTGAACATCACCCCCGGCCCGCTTCTGTTTCAGGACCGGCCGGATGTCGTCTGGGGCCTGATCGCCACGCTCTTCATCGCCAACCTTGTGCTTTTGGTGATGAACGTGCCGATGGTGCGGATCTTCGTCTACATCCTCGCGGTGCCGCCCTGGGTGTTGCTGCCGGGGGTCACGCTGATTTCCTTCGTCGGGGTCTATTCGCTGTCGGGCAGCTATTTCGACCTGTTGATGATGGTGGCCTTCGGGATCGGCGGCTATATCCTGCGCAAGCTTGAAATACCGCTGGTGCCGGTGATCCTTGGCATCCTTCTGGGCAACCACATGGAAAACTCTCTGCGCAAGGCGATGGTGCTGTCGGATGGCGACTGGACCTATCTCTTCGCCTCGCCGATCTCCATCATCCTCTGGGTCGCGGCGATCCTTGGCTTCATCGCGCCGCTCTTCCTGCGCGGCCGGTTGAAGCGCCCGCCCCTGCCGGAGTCGGCGGACGGGACGGTCGACTGATGCCGAAGGTGCGGGTTCTGGTGCCGACCGGGGCGCTTGGTCTTGGCTATGACCGGGCGGCCTTGGCCCGCGGCGTGGCGGAAAATCCCGACATCATCGCCGTCGATGGCGGTTCGACAGACAGCGGTCCGGCCTATCTGGGCCGGGCCGTTTCCAAATATTCCCGCGCCTCCACGCGGGAGGAATGGCGCGACCTGATGCTGGCGCGGGCCAGGGCGGGCGTGCCGCTGGTGATCGGGACCGCCGGCACCTGCGGGGCGGACGAAACCGTGGACTGGCTGTTCGAGATTACCCTCGAACTGGCCGCCGAACTGGGGCAGGAGATCCGCGTCGCAAGGCTCTATTCCGGCCAGAAACACGACGAAATGGCCCGCGCGCTGGCGGATGGGCGCATCACCGCCCTGCCCGGTGCGCCGGAGGTGGATGAAGGGACGATCCGCGCCTGTACCCATATCGTCGCGCTCGCCGGGGCCGAACAGATCGCCGCCGCGCTGGCAACCGGGGCAGACATCGTGATCGCCGGGCGCACGACCGATACCGCGATCATCGCCGCCCTTCCGTTGATGCGCGGCTGCCATGCCGGGGCCGCCTGGCACGGCGCCAAGATTGGTGAATGCGGCGCGCTCGCCACCACCAATCCGGCGACCGGCACGATACGGATCGACTTCGACGACACCGGCTTCACGATGGAGCCGCTGGCGCCCTCTGCCCGCGCCACGCCCTATACGGTGTCGGCCCATATGCTTTATGAGAACTCCGACCCCTATATCCTGCACGAACCTGGCGGCCATCTGGACGTGCGCGCCAGCCGTTATACCGCGATCAGCGATCGCGCCGTCCGGGTCGAGGGGTCGGAATGGGTCAAGGGACCCTATTCGGTGAAACTCGAAGGCGCGCGGGTGGCGGGCTATCAGGCGATCAGCCTGACGCTCTTGCGCGACCGCCGTTATGTCGCCAATGCCCGCGTCTGGTGCGATGACATCATCGGGCGTGCGCGCGAAAAGGTCGCCACTCGCATGGGCCTGCCCGAGGCGGATTTCGAGATCGAGATGCGGCTGGTCGGGCAGGATGCCACGCTGGGGCCGCTGGAAACCGGAACCGCCGTTCCGAATGAAATCGGCGTCCTGACCATCGTGACCGCGCCCGAGGAAAAGCAGGCGGTGGAGATCGCGAAAATCCTCAACCCCTACCTGCTGCACCACGCCCTGACCGAAGACGAACCGATGCCGACCTTCGCTTTCCCCTTCTCCCCGGCCGAAACGTCACGCGGCGCGCTTTACGAATTCTGCCTGCACCACACCCTTGCGACCGAAGATCCCATGGCGCCCTTCCGCCTTGTCGTCGATGAGGTCGGCCATGGCTGAGCTTGGTCAGATCGCCACCAAGATCCGGTCGAAAAACGCCGGTCCCTTCTGGCTGACGATCGACATTTTCTGCGGGGATAGGGCCGCTTTTGACCGTGTTTCCGAAGGGCTTTCGACCGACCGCGTCGCCGCCCTGTTCCGGGTTCCCGCCGAAACGCTGAAGCGCTTCGACATCGCGGACCTTTGCGTGGTGAAGTTCTCCCTCCCCCGGCCGCAGGTTCAGGGAACAGGCCGCGACCGCGACATGCACGGCGCCGCCTGGGCGGTTCTGCTGGAAGAAGTTGAAATCAACTGACGCCGCGCGCGCCGAACAGCATGTCCCGATGGTCGCGCAGATAGATCCGCAGCCAAGGGGTAAACCGGCCCGGATCGGCGGTAATATCGGCCATCAGTGCGGGAAGGCTGATCCAGTCGACCGCCATCACCTCATCCGGGTTCGGCGCGACCGCTATATCGGCCGGCGCCTCGGCCACGAAGATGTCGACCACCTCATGCTCGGTCATGCCGCCGCCCACATCGGCGCGGTATTCGACCTGCCCGGCAAACCGGGGCGCGACGCCGGTTATCCCAAGCTCTTCCCGCAGCCGCCGTTCGGCGCAGGCGGCAGGGCTTTCGCCCCAATGCGGATGGGTGCAGCAGGTATTCGCCCAAAGGCCGGGCGTGTGGTACTTTCCCAGCGCGCGACGCTGCAAAAGGATCGCATCCCCGCGCATCAGGAAGACTGACACCGCCTGATGGCGGATCCCTTCACGATGCACGGCGATCTTGTCGAAGGGCAGAAGCTGCCCCCCGACCCAGGCGGGAATCAGCGCCGTGTCGCTCACGAGACCTGTTGCGGGGTCTGCTGCTGCTCGGCCGAGCGGCGGGCGAGTTCCTGACGGTAAAGCGCCATGAAGTCGATCGTGTCGATATTCAGCGGCGGGAAGCCCCCGTCGCGCGTCACGTCCGAAATGATGCGGCGCACGAAGGGAAACACCATGCGCGGGCATTCGATCAGCAGGAAGGGGTGAAGCTGCTCTTCCGGCACGCCCTCCACATGGAAGATGCCGCCGTATTCCAGCTCAAGCAGGAACAGGGGCGCGCTGTCGGCCTTGTTCTTCGAGGTCACCTTGAACTTGCTGATGACCTCATACTGATGCTCGACGTTGCGCTTGCGGGCGTCAAGGCTGACCTGAACCTGAATGTCGGGCTGCACCTCGGCATTCGTCAGGCCCTTCTGCGCCACGACGTTTTCGAACGACAGGTCGCGAACATACTGCCCCAGAACCTGCATCTTGACTTGCTGCGCCTCGGGCGCGCCATTGCCGTTGGTGTTCTCCGCCATCTCGGTCACTCTCCAGAATACGTTATTCGAGGCGCGGTGTAGCAGCTTGCCCCGCAGCGCTCAATGCCGAGTCCACCCGGACGGCCCGTCGCGCGGCGGCCGGGGCGGTTCGTCAAGTTCGACATAGTCGCCGTCGATGACATCGGGGCGGTGCGGATCGCGGCGCGGGGGCGGTGTGCCGAATTCGAACCGCTCGACCGTCACCCGGCGCGACAGGTAGCGCAGGACGGCGGCGCGGACGGCGGGGACAAGCAGCAGCATCCCCATCGTATCGGTGAAAAACCCCGGCGTGATCAGCAGCGCGCCCGCCAAGAGGATCATCGCGCCATGGGCGATAGGCTCCGTCGGATCGCGCAATTCGCGCATCGAGCCGCGCAGGTTCGCCATGGCGGCCGCCCCCTGCATGCGGACAAGCCAGCTTCCCACCACGGCGGTAAGCAGAACGATGGCCAGCGTCGGCCAAAGGCCGATGAACCCGCCGACCTGAATGAAAAGCGCAATCTCGATCAGCGGGATCGCGATGAACGCAAGAAGCAGCCACATGGCATTCCTTTCCGGCCCAAGGTGGACTTGATCTGGCCTCTCCCCTACATAAGTGGGCAGTACGACCATTGCCAACCCGAGACGGGTCACCGTCTTCCACGAAGGCCCGCACATGTCCAATTCGCTGATCCAGATTCTCGTCCTCGCAGGGATCGCCATTTTTCTGATCCTGAAGCTGAGAAGCGTCCTTGGCACGCGCGACGGGTTTGAAAAGCCGCAGGAGCGGGTCCAGGCGCCGCAGCCCGACGCCCGCCGTGGCAAGTTCGAGGTGATCGACGGCGGCCCCGACCGCGACATCAGCGATCATGTCCCCGAAGGTTCCCCCTCGGCCAATGCGCTGGCGGCGATGAAACAGGCGGAGCCGTCGTTCTCGGTGTCCGAATTCCTGCGCGGCGCGCGCGGCGCGTATGAGATGATCCTGATGGCGTTCGAACGTGGCGACCTGGAAGAGGTGAAGCCCTTCCTTGCCGAAGACGTCTTTGATGCCTTCTCCGAAGTGGTCGCGGCCCGCAAGGCGCGCGGCCTGACCGTGGAATCCGAGTTCGGCGGCATCCGCGAACTGACCCTGCAAGAGGCCGAATTCGACCGCACCACCCGTGAGGGTGAGATCACCATCCGCTTCGCGAGCGAGCTGACCTCTGTCACCCGCGACGCCGAGGGGAATGTGGTCGAGGGCAGCAAGACCGAGCTTCGCCGCCAGCGTGACGTCTGGACTTTCGCCCGCGACATGGGTGCGAACGACCCGAACTGGCAGCTTGTCGCGACGGGCGAGTGAGGGCGTGCCGGGCCGGGCGAAAAGCCCCGCCGGGATCCCCGGATGGGCGGCAGAGGATCATGCCGCCGCCTATGCCGTCTGGCATCTGACCGCGCCCGACACCGCGTCGGTCCCCGATGCAAGGCGGTTCTTCGAGACGGCATTCGAAGCCGAACCCCGCCCCTGCCATTGCACGGGCTATTATGAGCCCGAGCTTTCGGGCAGCCTGACCCCCGACGCCCGCTTCCGCCACCCGCTATATGCCCTGCCCCCCGATCTGCCGCCGGACCGCCCCTGGTTCAGCCGGGCGGAGATCGCAGAAGGGGATCTGTTGGCGGGCCGTGAACTCGTCTGGCTCGACAGCGCGATCGAGGGCTTTCTGGCGCAGGTTCAGGGTTCCGTCCGGGTTCGGGTGGAGAACGGAACGGTGCTGCGGTTTGGCTATGCGGGCAAGAACGGCCACCCCTATCGGTCCATCGGGCAAGAGTTGATCCGGCGCGGTGAGGTCGATCAGAACGCCATGTCGGCCGACGCGATCCGCGACTGGTGCGCCGCCCACCCGAACCGGGTCGCCGACCTTCTGGCGACCAACCCCTCCTTCGTCTTCTTCCGCCCACTCGACCTGCCCGAAACCCTCGGTCCCATCGGCGCCTCCGGCGTTCCGTTGACCCCGCTTCGCAGCTTGGCCGCCGACCCCGATCACATCGCGCCGGGAACGCCGGTCTGGGTCGAATGCGGCGCTCAACAGGCACTTTTCATCGCGCAGGATACCGGCAGCGCAATCAAGGGGCCGGGAAGGATCGACCTGTTCTGCGGCTCTGGCGCGGCGGCGGGGCGGATGGCCTCGGGCCTGAACGCGCAAGGAACCATCCACGTCCTGTACCCAAGGGCCGCAGGATGAGCCGCAAGCGCAAGGGTATCAGCGCGGATGAGGAGGAGCTGTGGCGGCGCGTCACCGCAACCGCCACCCCGCTGCACCGCCGCCCGGTCGCGAAGGCGGATGTCCCGAAGCCCGGACCCGTGTCACCACCGCAGCGCGCCGAAGGCGACCTTTTCGCTGCCTTCGTTACCCCCGCCCGCCCGAAGGGACGGGGCGCAACGAAGGTCTCGCTTCAACCCGCCATAGACCAGACCGTCGCCGTGCATCCCCTGCGGATGGACCACGGCGTCTATCGCCAGATGGTCCGTGGCAAGACCCGGCCCGAGGCGCGCATCGACCTGCACGGCATGACCCTGGCCGAGGCGCATCCCGCCCTGATCGGCTTTGTCCTCAGGGCGCAGAACGCGGGCTGCCGGTTGATCCTTGTCATCACCGGCAAGGGCAAGCGGTCGGAAGATCACGGGCCGATCCCGCAGCGGCTTGGCGCGCTTCGCCATCAGGTGCCGCACTGGCTTCACAGCGCGCCGCTGTCCGGCATCGTTCAGCAAATCGCCACGGCACATGCGAAACACGGTGGCATGGGCGCCTATTACGTCTACCTTCGGCGGCCGAAATAGACCCTAATTCGTCCCACCGGCCAGCGCCGTGACCGGGGACAGCACGATCTCCGTCGCGCTGCGCACGGTCAGGATCGCGCCGGGCAAAAAGCCGGTCCGCCCGGTCGGATCGCCCGCAAAGGCGCGGTCGATGTCGGGCAACCGCCCGAGGATGGAGATCAGGGACGGCGAATCACCCAGGTTGAAATGCCCCGCGCCGGTGGAAAATGCCGTGGTGTCGAGGAAGGTCACCTTCAGGTCGGACAGCACGCCAATGTCCTTGATATTGCCCAGCCGCTCCTTCTGCCCCGACAGCCGCGCGGCAAGCTGAAGCGCCCGGTCGCGCTTGGAGGTGAAGATCACGAACGGCTCAGGCAGCCGTCCGATCCGGTCCGCCTGCGCGCGAAAGACGTCGATATCGACGTCGGGGGACACCAGAACCACCCCGGCGATCTTCGATTTCAGCCCCGTGTCGCGGGCAATCGCGATCTGTCGCAGCGTTTCCATGGTCAGCGCGGCGCCCATCGAATGCGCCACGACGGTGATCCGCCGCGCGCCCGCCGCTTCCACCTGATGCAACAGATCCTCAAGCCCGTCGCGGGCGAACAGCGCGCTGTCCCGGTCATAGGCATAGCCAAGCGGATGGGCGCGCGAGGGCCACGAATAATGCACCAGCGCCGCCTTGATATCGAGGTCATGACCGATCTGCGCCAGCCGGTAGGCCCCTTCGGGGAAGTTGTTGTTGAACCCGTGAACGAAGACGATGGCCTCGCGCTGCGGCGGCAGGTCGCGGCGCAGCGCGGCGCGGAAGTCGGCGGGCGCCGCATAGAGGGTTTCACCCGTGGCGAGGAAGTCGGTCGCGGGCTGCGCCGGCCCCCGCTTTGACGGCCAGGTGATCTGACCCGGTTTACGTTCTGGCGGGACCGAAACGTCAAGCTGAAGGTAGCGGGTGACACCGCTTCGCCCGCTGCCGAACGGATCGCCGGTTTCGGGATCAGGACTGCGCGTTGTGCCGATATAGAGACGTTCCACGGTGCCGACCCGGGCCGCCGAGGGATCGACGACCATCCGCCCGCGCGGCGCGCAGGCGGTCAGGCCGAAGATCACGAAGACCAACACCAGATAACGCGCCATTGCCGCCCGACATCCCCCGTTCGTTCCCTGCGGCGAGAGTATAGCATTTCGGGTTTGCACTGAATCAGAATTTGAACTTATTTCGTTCGAATTCTGATACTTACTTTCTTTACGCAAACCCGAAACGCTTTGGTCAAACGCCCCCCCGCCCGGTCAGTCCCGTCAGAGGATATAGCGGCTCAGATCCGCCGAAGCTGACAGATTGCCAAGATGCTTGTCCACGAAGGCGGCATCGACGGTGACGGTTTCGCCGCCCCGGTCGGGCGCGGTGAAGGACAGATCCTCGAACACCCGTTCCATCACGGTATAAAGCCGCCGCGCGCCGATATTCTCCACGCTCCGGTTCACCTCGGCGGCGATCCGGGCCAGCGCGGCGATGCCGTCCTTTTCGAAGCTGACGGTCACCTCCTCCGTCCCCATCAGGGCGGTATATTGCAGCGTCAACGCATTGTCGGTTTCGGTCAGGATGCGGACGAAATCCTCTTCCGTCAGCGCGCGCAGCTCCACCCGGATCGGCAGACGGCCCTGCAATTCGGGCAAGAGGTCCGAGGGCTTGGCGATGTGGAAGGCGCCCGACGCGATGAAGAGGATATGGTCGGTCTTGACCGGCCCGTATTTGGTGCTGACCGTCGTGCCTTCGATCAGCGGCAGCAGATCGCGCTGCACCCCTTCGCGGCTGACATCGGCGCCGCGCGTTTCGGCGCGGGCGCAGACCTTGTCGATCTCGTCGATGAAGACGATGCCGTTTTCCTGCACCGCCTCAAGTGCGGCCTGCTTCACCGTTTCGTCGTCCAGAAGCTTGTCGGCCTCTTCCTGGATCAGCACCTCATAGCTGTCGGCGACGGTCATCTTCTTGCGCACCCGCCGCCCGCCAAAGGCCTTGCCGAACAGATCGCCGAGATTCATCATCCCCATGCCCTGCTGGCCCGGAAGCTCCATCATCGGCATCTGCGGCGGGGCATCGGCGATTTCCAGCTCGACAACATGGTCGTCAAGCTCCCCCGATTTCAGACGCTTGCGGAACATCTCGCGCGTGGCTTCACGCGCGTCGGTGCCTGCTAAGGCCTCGATCACACGCTCTTCAGCCGCCGTGTGGGCGCGGGCCTTCACCTCCTCGCGCATCCTTTCGCGGGTTTCGACGATGGCCGCGTCGGCCAGGTCGCGGACGATCTGTTCGACATCGCGGCCGACATAGCCGACCTCGGTGAATTTCGTCGCCTCCACCTTGATGAAGGGCGCGCGGGCCAGCTTGGCCAGACGCCGCGAAATCTCCGTCTTGCCGACGCCGGTCGGGCCGATCATCAGGATGTTCTTCGGATAGACCTCATCGCGGATATCGTCGGCAAGCTGCTTGCGCCGCCAGCGGTTGCGCAGCGCGACGGCGACCGCGCGCTTGGCGTCCGACTGCCCGATGATGAAGCGGTCAAGCTCCGATACGATCTCGCGGGGGGTGAGGTTGGTCATGTGGTCTCCGTAAAAGGCGGGCCGGGCCTGTCAGGCCTTGATGGTTTCCACCGTCAGGTTGCCATTGGTGTAGACGCAGATATCGGCGGCAATCGCCATCGCCTTGCGCGCGATGTCCTCGGCCGACAGGTCCGTTTCCATCAACCCGCGCGCCGCCGACAGGGCAAAGTTCCCGCCCGAGCCGATGGCGGCCACGTCATGCTCCGGCTCAAGCACGTCGCCCGCGCCGGTCACGACCAGAAGCGTGGTGCCGTCGGTGACGATCAGCATCGCCTCAAGCTTTTGCAGATACTTGTCGGTGCGCCAGTCCTTCGCAAGCTCGACACAGGCGCGCACAAGCTGCCCCGGTGCGGCCTCAAGCTTTTTCTCAAGCCGTTCCAGCAGGGTGAAGGCATCGGCGGTCGATCCGGCAAAGCCGACGACGACGTCGCGCCCGCCCGGACTGATGCGGCGCACCTTGCGCGCGGTTCCCTTGATGACGGTCTGCCCAAGGCTGACCTGCCCGTCGCCCGCGACCACGACCTCACCGCCGCGTCGCACGCCGATGATCGTGGTGCCATGCCAGCCGGGGAACGTATCGTCCGCCATATCCTGCCTCCGTTTTCTCCGGTTCTATATGGCGGCGCTTCCCGGCGCCCGCAACCTTGCAAGAAAAAGGGCGCCCGAAGGCGCCCCCTGTTCCCCGGCGTGCGGCCGGTCAGATCGACGATTCGATCCAGTTCTGAAGTGCGGCCTTGGGCGCGGCGCCGACCTTGTTCGAAACGACCTGGCCGTCCTTGAACATGAACAGCGCCGGAATGCCGCGCACGCCGAACTGCGCCGGAAGATCGGGGTTTTCGTCCACATTGACCTTGGCGATCTTCACCTTGCCGGCAAGCTCGGACGAAAGCTCTTCCAGCGCGGGGCCGATCTGCTTGCAGGGGCCGCACCATTCGGCCCAGAAATCGACCACGACGGGGATTTCAGAGTTGCGGACTTCGGCATCGAAATTGGCGTCGGTGACGGCGACGGTGGACATGGGACATCTCCATAGGAAAGGGTTGAGCGAAACGTAGGAGCGCGGCCCCGGAACGTCAAGGGATAGGGGTTGCGGCAAGGGCCGCCCGCACCATATCGGGCGGAAGCGCCATCAGCGTGCCGGTGGCCGTCCAGAGGATCGCGGTTTCGATCCGGCGGTCGGGGTAGATCTGCGCCAGAAGGGCCGCATAGGCGCCCATCTGCCGCAATATCCCCTCTGGCACCTGTTCTGGCCGTTCCGGGACCGTCGCGTTCGACTTGTAGTCGATGGCGAGGATGCGGGCATCTTCCACGATCAGCCGGTCGATGCTGCCGTGAACCATGCGCCCGCCAAGCTCCGGCAGCGCGCCGCTGACCTCCACCTCCAGGAGCGCCTCGCCATCAGGCGCGGTCAGTCCCGGCCCCGCCAGAATCGCGCGGGCAGAGGCAAGAAGATCGCCGTATTCCTCCTCGCCCACCGTGACCGCTGCCCTCTCCTCGCTTTCGCGCCGGATCGCGGCCAGCAGTTCGCCCGCATCCGCCTCGGGCCAGCCGGGCAGCACCTCAAGAAGCCTGTGCAACACCGTCCCGCGCAGCATGGCGCGGTCGGGATCGTCGCCCTCCTCCCCCCCGATGGCCTTGGCGCCGCCGAGCTGGGAGGGGGACAGCGGCTTTTCGGGCGCGGGATGCGTCGCGGGCCGCGCGCGGACCCAATCGGGCAAGGCGGCGGGCGCGACCCCCTCCGCCACCGGGTCGGCCGCCGCCGCCGCGGGCCAGATGCCGCTTTCATGGCGCTGCACCGGCGCGCCATCGAACGCAGGCGGGCTGACATCCCCTGCCCCGGCCTTTTCCAGCCCGTCGCGCACGAGGTCGTACCAGCTTTCGCCATCCGAAGACGGCTCCCCCGCGCCGCAGACGATCAGCCAGCGCTCCGCCCGCGTCATCGCGACGTAGAGAAGCCGCATCCGTTCTTCCCGCTGGCGCCGCTTCACCTCATCGTAAAGCGCGGTCATCTGCGCCGGGCTTTCGTCGGCCCCGGTTTTCCAGACCGCCGCCCCGTCGCGGATCAGCACCTCTGCCCGGATCTCATCGCGCCGCTCGGCGGTGTCGGGCAGGATGACGATCGGCGCCTCAAGCCCCTTCGCACCATGGACCGTCATCACCCGGATCGCGTGCCGGGCGGAATCGGGGCGCCGCTTCACATCGACATCATCCGTGTCTAACCAGGCCAAAAACCCGGTCAGGCTGGGGATATTCGCGCGTTCATAGGCCAGCGCCTGCGCCAGGAACACGTCGATTCCGTCCTCGGCCTCCGGCCCCAGACGGCCGATGAACCTCTTGCGCCCCTGATGCCGCGTCAACATCCGTTCGATCAGCTCATAGGGCCGCAGGAAATCCGCCCGGTCGCGCAGGTCCTTCAGAAGCGCAACGGGACCGGGAAAGGTTTCGGCCTGCCGGGTCAGGGCGTTCCACAGGAACTCCCCCCGCTCGCGCGGCTGGGCAAGGGCGTAAAGCTCCCCCTCGCTCAACCCGAAAAGGGGTGAGCGTAGGACGGCGGCCAGCGACAGATCGTCCTCGGGCAGCGCAAGGAAACCCAGAAGCGCGGTCAGGTCGCGCACCGCAAGCTCTGCGCCAAGCTTCAGCCGGTCGGCGCCCGCAATCTCAAGCCGCGCATCCTTGCAGGCGCGGATGATCTGGTGGAACATCTCCGAGCGCCGCTGCACGAGGATGAGGAAGTCACCCTCATGCACCGGGCGCGGCCCGTCCTTCGTCTCGATCACCGTCCCTGCGTCGATCATCCGCCGAATCTCGCCCGCGATCCGGCGCGCCAGAAGGACGATGTGGTGGTCCTCGCTCAGCAGGTCCTTCGGATCGGTCCAGTCCTCGGCCTCGGGCGCCACCGTCTTCGGCACCAGCGGCCAAAGGTCGACCCGCCCGGCCATCTGCCCGTGATAGGCAACATGGCGCATCGCCCCGCCGACGCCCCGCTGAACCCTTTCGTCAAAGGTCAGATCGACCACCCGCAGGATCGCATCGGCCGAGCGGAAGGAATGTTCCAGTTCAAGCGGCTGAAACGACAGGTTCGCGGCCCGGAACCGTTCCGCGAATTGCCGCCGCATGTCATCGACGACGTCAAGATCGGCGCCCTGGAAGGAATAGATGGACTGCTTCCTGTCGCCGACGACGAAGATCGTCCGTTCGACCTCGCGCACGCCAAGACCGGCGGTGAATTCCTCTGCAAGGCTTTCGATCACCTGCCATTGCGCCGGGCTGGTGTCCTGCGCCTCATCGACAAGGATGTGGTCGATGCCGCCATCCAGCCGGTAAAGCACCCAGGCGGCGACATCCCGGTCAGAGAGCAGTTCCGCGCTTCGCCGGATCAGATCGTCGAAATCGAGCCAGCCGCGCGCCGCCTTGTGCGCCTCATAAAGCGGCAGGAAGACCCCGGCAAAGGCATGCAACGCAGCGCTGCGACGGGCGGCGGCAAGCGCGATACGTCGCGGGCGCGCGGCCTCTACCCGTAGCATCAGCGCTTCGAAAGCGGGCATATGGGGCGCGCAAGGCCCCGTTCTCATCGGCTTGTTCGGGATATTGTCGATCTTGGCAGTGAACGGCCCGGCCTTCGCGCCTTTGCCGAAAAGCAACTTGCCTTCCAGTGCCACAAGGGACGCAAGGCCCCGTGGCTGACCGCGCACCTGGTCAAGACAGTCCGCAAGCTCCTGATCCTTCGTGCCGCCGCCCCGCAAAAGCGGGATCATCGCCGCGAAAAGCGCGTCCTCCCCCCCAAGAAACACCTCGGACAGCAGTGCGCCCTCATCAAAGCCGGGCGGCAGGCCAAAAAGATTGAGGCAGGCGTCAAGGTCAACGGGGCGGGAAAAAGCGTCACTATTCCGGCCGATTTCAGCCGCCAGCGGCCCAAACTCCATGCCGGACACAAGCCCCGCCACGGCATCCAGAACCCTGGCATCCGGGCCAGAGGCGATCTGGTCAATGATCTCTTCCCGCAGCATCCGCGCCGAACGGTCGTCCAGTTCCGTGAAGTTCGGCGAAATCCGCGCCTCGATTGGAAAGCGCCGCAGAAGCCCGGCGCAGAAGGAATGGATCGTCTGGATCTTCAGCCCGCCGGGCGTGTCGATGGCCTTGGCGAAAAGACGCCGGGCCTGACGCAACATCGCCTCGGTCATCGCCCCTTCGATGCCAAGCTTGCCCAGTTCTTCCCGCAGCGGCGCGTCGGGCAGCATGGTCCAGCCGCCCAGCCGGGCGAAAAGCCGGTTCTGCATCTCCGTCGCGGCGGCCTTGGTATAGGTCAGGCACAGGATGCGTTGCGGTTCCGTCCCGCCCAGAAGCAGCCGCGCAACCCGGTCGATCAACACCCGCGTCTTGCCCGACCCGGCATTGGCCGACAGCCAGACCGACCCGGCGGGGTCTGCCGCCTCGATCTGACGCAGGCTGGCAAGGTCTTTCGTCATCCGACATCCTCCGGCGCGGACGGATCGCTCATCTCCCACTCCCCGGCGCGGGCGAGGTGGTCGTAGTCCCCTGCAATCCGCGCCTCGAAAACCGCGCGCCGCGCCGTATAGCCGGTCTCGCGCCGCATATAGGTTGCGATCAGACGCAGCAGCCCGTCCCAGCTGGCGTCGATGATCTCTGGCGTCAGCCGGGCCGAGTGCTCCCCCGCGCCGGAGCCAAGCGCGATATGCGTCGCCCCGGCAACATCGACGCAGTCAAGTGCCGCGAAGGCCCCGCGCTCCGCCATCGCGGCCTCAAGCCGCAACTGTTTGTCGAAATGTTCCTGTTGCTTGACGCTGGGGACCTGGCCGCTTTTGTAATCGTAGATATGCACCCGGCCGTCGGTCAGCAGATCAATCCGGTCCGGCCGGGCGGTGAGCTTGAAATCGACCCTGTCCAGGCCAATTTCGCCCCGATCCTCGATCACAAGCGCACGCCCGGCGGCGGCGCGGGCGGCCTCATCCGCAAGGAACCCGCCCGCGATCCGGTCAAGTTTCGCCAGATACAGTATCCGTGCGCCCGGCCACGGCACCTGTGCGTCGATCACCGACCGGGCGATGCCGCGCAGCCGCCCAAGCGCTGCGCCGATCTCCTCGGGACCGGACCGCTCCTTGATGAATCGCTCCATGATCCTGTGCAGGACGATCCCCCGCAACCGCCCGTCCGGCCGTTGTGCGATCGGCTCCAGCGGGCGAAGCCGCAGGATGCGCTTGGCATAGATCGCATAGGGATCGCGGATCAGCGTCGTGATGTCGGTGACGGGCAGTTCTTTCGGGCGGCTTTCAACCGGCGGGCGTGGGGCGGGGCGACGGGCGGGGGGCATCCGGTGCGCGGCCTCCGGCGCCTCCGCCAAACGGGCGCGTGCAAGCCATTCGGCCCCCCGCGCCACCATCCCGTCCCATGCTGTCGGCCCGGACTGGTCCGGCAAGCCCTTCATCAGGCTCGACAGCCGCGACAGCCAACGCGATGGCACCGTTTCGCTTTCATCGTCCCTGAGCGCGCGGCTGAACACGACCTGCGCCGCACCGGCGGCCTGCTGGAAGTCATGGGCCGAAAGACCGATCTGGCGTTCCGGCGACAAAAGGCCAAGGCGATGCCGCATCTGCCGTGACAGCCACGGGTCCGGTTCCGGCGCGGCGGGCCAGATGCCTTCGTTCAACCCCGCAAGGACGACAAGATCGGCGCCAAGAACGCGCGCCTCAAGCGTGCCGCGGATGGCGATCAGGGGGTGGGCGGCGTCGCTTTGCCGGATCGTGCCGTCCGAGAGACTGGAATCGAGCAGGCCAAGATAGTCAAACCCGCCCATATCCGGCGCCTCACCTGCGCTGGCGGCAAGCGTATCCATGCGCCGACGCGCGGTCTCCCCCGCCTCTTCGCGCCACAACTCGCTCTCCCCGGCGCGCCCCCACGGGCCAGCAGAGATGGCCTCGGCCAAGGCGAGATGCCGGGCGATCCAGTCGCCCAGCGGCTGCTCACCGGCGGGCTTTTCCGGCGCAATCAGGGGCAGCAGCCAGTCGATCCACTCCACCCGATGCGGATCCTCGAAACGCTCCGCCCAGCTCCGAACCGCCGCCGGATCGTCCAGCAACAGCCCCTTGCCCCGCATCCGAAGCTCAAGATCGCGGGTGAACAGAAGATGCCGGCCGCGATCCGCCCCCCCCGTCGCTGTCAGCGGATGCTTCAGAACCGCCAGCACGTCCTGCGGCTCGGCCCGTCGCACGGCCAGCGCAGCCGTCTGCCGCAAAAAGCGGCCCGCGGCGGACTGGATCAGCGGCCGCCCGGCGCTGTCATCCGGGATCAGCCCCCAGCGGTCCAGCGCGGCGGTGACACGCCGGGTCAGCACCCGGTCGGGGGAGATCAGCTGCGCGCGTCGCCCATGTTCGACCGCCTCGCGCAGGATCAGCGCGATGGCGACCGCCTCCTCTCGTGCGTCCTGCGCATGAAGCACGCTGGCGCCTGTCATCGCCGCGGTCAGGTCGCCAAGCTGCGGCCCTTCCGCCAGCCAGCGGTCGGTCACCGGGGCAGGGCGCAGGGCAAGGGAAACGACGCGGTTGCGCGCCGGGTCGGGCGCGGTCTCTGCCTGCCACGGCGCCACGTCGCGTGGCGCAAGGTCGAGCGACCGCAGCAAGGCCCGGTAGCGATACTGCGGATGGTCCTCGGTCGGGAAGGTGCCGGAATCGAGACTTTTCCAGCCATTTTCGGGCAGATCGAAGTCAAAGCCCGGCAGGATCACCGCCCCTTGGGGCAGCCTTGCCACGGCCTGCATGAAGGCAAGCGTCGTCCCGCGCGAACCGGTCGATCCGGCCACCAGAACCGGCCCCGGCGGCGGATCGGACCGCCAGCGTTCCGCCAGCCAGGCCACCACCCGCCTGCGCCGGCCTTCGGCGTCGGGGTGGTCCTCATCGGACAGATAAGCGGTGACGATCCTGAGGAAGGCGAGGCTGCGTTCCCAGTGCCGGGCGTGGTCGGCGGCAAGATCGGGGTCGTTGAAGGCCTCGGGCAAAGCGCCTTCGCCCTGCATCTCTTCCAGCAGGCGGGCGAGGCTGTCGGCAAGGTCGAAGGCGCGCACGCCCGACCCGGTCTCCCCCTCGGATTTAAGCTTGGCGCCGACCAGCTGCATCAACGCGAACCGGCGCGAAAGTGGCGCCTCGGGCAGGGGCAGCCCCGGCACCGGGTCAAGCGCGAGGTCCGAGACAAGGCGAAGGCGCGGCAGGAAATGTGCCTTCCGGTCCGCGAACGCCGCCCGCACGGCGCGCAGCATCCGCCCGGTGTTGAGGTAAAGCGTGACGCGGGCCATCGCCTCGGGCGGCGCGTCCGCCAGTCGGCCGGTCAGCCCGCGCACCACCTCGCGCGGAAATTCCGCGCCGGGCGGCAGCGCGAAGATGCGGGGGCGGTCGCTTGGCTTAAACATGACCCCTCAGTGCCATCTGCGCCTCGGCCAGCGCAATGGCATCCGGGCGCCCGACGTCACAAAATCCGCCGTCATGGACGGTCCCGAAGAGCTTGCCGTCCTGTGCCATCGCGTCCCAGACCGGGTTGAGGGAAAAGACGTCATCGCGAACCGCCGCCACACGCCCGGTCGCGATGATCTGCGCGCCGGTATAGACGTAAGGCCCACCCCGGATCAGGCGGCCGTCCCGCGTCAGGTCAAAATCCCCGTCGCCGCGATAGCCGGTCGCGTCGTCGCGGTGGACAAGGGCCAGTAGCGCCTCCATCCGGTCGGGGAGCCAGGCCGCCCGAAGCTCCTCAAGCGGGTTCCGTCCGAACCAGACGGCATCGGTGTTCATCGTGAAGACCGGCCCCGCCCCCAGCAACGAAAGCGCGGCCTTCAGACCGCCGCCAGTCTCCAGAAGCGTCTCTGTTTCGCGGGAAAAGCGGATATTTCGCCGCATCCTGAGGTAGTCGCGGATCAGCTCGGGCTTGTAATGAAGGTTGACGACGACCTGTGTGATCCCGGCGCCATCCGCCTCGGACAGCGCGTGGTCGATCAGGGGTCGCCCGCCGACGCGGATCAGCGGTTTGGGCAGCGTGTCGGTCAGCGGGGCCATCCGTGTGCCAAGCCCGGCGGCAAACAGCATCAGCGCGTCCGGCATGTGACCATCCTTTCGATCCTGTCGGGCGTCGGTGCGGGAACCGACGCGCGGATGGCCGCGGCAAGGGGGGCAAGGGCGGGGTGGTCCAGATTGGCCTGAAGATGCCCCCAGACACGCGGGATGAAGGCCGCATAGCGCGGCTTGCCCCCCGCGACGATCAGCCGGGCAAAGACGGCAAGGATGCGCAAGGCCCGCTGCGCCCCGATCAGCGCATAGATCGGGCGCAAACGGTCGATCTCCTGCCCGGTGAGCCTGGCAAACAGCTCCAGACAGGCGGCCTCAGTCCCCGGTGCCAGATCGCGCCGCGCGTCTTGCAGGAGAGAGACGAGGTCATAGACCGGGTGGGCGGCGACGGCGTCCTGAAAGTCGATCAGGCCCAGCCGCGCCGATCCCTGTCGGTCGGGCAGCCAGAAAACATTCTCGGCATGGAAATCGCGCAGGCTGATCGTCAGGGGGTCCGCCCCGGCGAGTTGGTCATAAAGCGCCGCCACCTGACCGGGGATGGCGCGGGCGGCGTCGGTGAAGGGCGCATCGAAGGCAGGCAGGTAGGTGTCCGTCAGAAGCGCGGTCAACCCCGCCAGTGCCGGGCCGTCGAGCGGTGTCAGGCCGGTGGGGACGGGCGCGCGCTGAAACTCGGCCAGAAATTCGACGGCGGCGGTGTAAAGCGCCCCTTCCCGCGCCGGGTCCTGTTCCAGCAGGCGGGCGAAAAGACCATCGCCGAAATCCTCCACCAGCAGCAGTTCGGCGTCGATGTCCTTTGCCAACACGGCGGGGGCGGAAAAGCCACGGTCGTTGATCCACCGCGACAGGCGGGCGAAGCGGGCGCTGCTGCCGGGCGCGTCATCGCCCGCGTCCATCAGGATCGCCGTGGCTCCGTCCGGCCGGGCCAGCCGCGCGAAACGCCGGGCCGAGGCATCGCCCGCGACCTCATCCCGGCACGCGTCCGCCCACCCGGCGCGGGCGAGGAAATCCGTGACCTGCGCGGCGTCAGTCAAGGTGCGGCTCCGTCGCCAGACCCTTTAGGATGCCCGCCAGCTTTCGCCACCGCGCCCCGCTGGCCGAAAGCGTCACGCGCCGCGCCTCGGCCTCTTCTGTCGGGGTCAGCGAGATCCGCAGCGCGTCGCGCGGGGCAAGGGCACCCAGCCGGTCGGGCCATTCGACAAGGACGATGGCGCTGCTGAACGCCTCCTCCAGCCCCAGTTCCAGCACCTGCGACACATCGGTCAGCCGGTAAAGATCGCTGTGCCAGACCTCGCCCGCGCCGGTTTCATAGGTCTGGACCAGCGTGAAGGTGGGGGAGGGGATGTTTTCCTGCCGCCCGTCCCGGTCAAGCAGATGGCGGATTGCCGCGCGGCAGAAATGGGATTTCCCGGCCCCGATCGGCCCGTCGATCAGGATGGTATCGCCCGGCTCAAGCACCTCAGCGATGCGTTCGGCCAGCGTGTCCGTCGCCATGGGCGAGGGAAGGACGAAGGTCGTCTCAAGGATCGGGGTCTCTGCGCGCGTCATGCGACGACTCTTACCGCCAGGGCGGGCCGTCGCAAGGCGCATTATGCCTCAGATCGTCTCCGTCACCGGGCGGGTCACCTTATCCTGTATACGATCCGTTTCCGGCGGCAGGGCCGGGGGCGTGGAAAATCCGACCAGCGTCGCACCGCCTTGCAGCGGGATCACGCGGCAATCGACCCTGCGCCCGTCGCGCAGGACCGCGTCGGCATACCAGTCCGCGCGCTCATCGAAGGCGCCGACGAAATCGCGGATGTCGCCCCAGGCGGGGTTGGGCAGGGTCATCGTCTGCCAGTGGCGCACCGCGTCGAGGATACGGATGGAGCCGAGCGTGGCGGCCGGGTCGACCTTCCACAGCGCCGCATAGGCCGCGTTCGACATGATCATGTCGCCCGCTGCCGAAAAGACCGCGATCGCCTCATCCAGCGTGTCGATCACCGTCTGGCTCAGCTGAAGCTCTGACCGGAAGTTCTGCGTCATCTCGATTTCGGTGCTGATATCCTCGAAAAGAAAGGCCAGCGATCCGTCGGCATGGGGATGGCCCGTCACCCGGTAGGTCCGGCCGGTGGGAAGAATCCACGTCTCCTCGAACTGACCGGAGGAGGCGGCGCGCTCAAGCTCTGCCATCTGCTGACGCCAGAGGCTGTAATCCTTTGGTTCGGGGATGATGCGCGCCTCGCGCAGGTGGTCGAGGAAGGTGGGAAGGCCGGGTCGGGCCGACAGGAAGTCGAACTCAAGCCCCGTCAGGTCCAGAAGCGCGGGGTTGAACAGCTGAAGCCGCCGGCTGCGGTCAAAGATGGCCAGCCCGATGGGGACATGGGCAAAGGTCTTGGTCAGCGTCTGGACGAATTCGCGCTGCGAGCGTTCGGCCCGGACGGCGCTGTCGGCGGGGATCGCGTAATAAAGCGTACCTTCGCCCGAGGCATAGCTGTGACAGTCGTACCAGGCCTCTTCCATATGATCGGTGCGGCCGATGGAGATTCGGCGCGACACATCGGTATGCGGGGCGTGATGGACGAAAAGCGCCGGGATGGGCCAGGTCAGATCGTCCTCGGTCAACCCGTCCCGCTCCATCAGCTTGTCGAGATAGGCGGTGTTGGCCCAGACGATCGTCCCCTTGTCGTCGGTGCGCCAGATCAGCATCGGCGCCTGCGACAGGCATTCGCGCAGTTCCGTCAGCTCCTGCTCCTGCGCGCGCAGGCAGATACCCTCTACAAGGACGCCGATGCCGGGATGGGTGGTGTCATTGACGGTCAGCCGGGTCAGGCCGCCGAACCATTCGGCCTTGACCGAAAGGGCGCTGTCCATGTCCCCGGCCAGCTCGACCTCTCCCCCGTCCTGCGGATGGGCAAGAAGATTGGGCAGCCCGTCGATGGAGCGCGAGAGATAGTCGGTCAACCGGCCCCAATCGGACCGTTCACCGACAAGGCTGGACAGAAGGGCGCGCGCGGGTCGGGTGGCATCGACAAGCTCTTTGCCTTCGAACAGAAAGACCGCCTGTTCAAGGTAGCCATCCCCCTCTGGCAACAGGGCGGGCTGGCGTCGCGCCGTGCCGGTCAGGCGCGGCAGGATGAAAAGCGCGATTGAGGCGGCGGCGAGAGAGGAAAAGAAGATTGTCGCCGCGAGAACGAAGGACGAGAGCATAATAGATCGGTCTTCCCAATTTAACCGTCTGCCCCCGGCGTTAAGTTTTTCGAAAAAGGGTTAAGGAGCGGTTAATCGGCTTGCCGAGGTCGTCACGGACCGAAGGGGCTGTTCTCCCCCTGCATAAGGGTATCCCCCGCCTCGATCATCGCGCGCGGCCAGGTGACCTCTACCACCGCGCCGGAGCGCTGGGGCTTTTCCTCATCGGTCAGGAACGGGTCGGTGCCGTTGGAAAAGACCAGCCGCGCGCCGGTCCGCTCCAACAACGTCTTGGCGATGAAAAGGCCAAGGCCCATGCCGTCATAGCCGGGCCTGCGATCTGCCCCCTCGCTTTCGCGCCGGTGCCGGACGAAGGGGTCGCCGATCCGGGGCAGCACATGGGGCGGATAGCCCGGCCCGTCATCGGTGATGCGGATCGTGATGCGATCCCCGGTCCATGACAGGTCAATCCACACCCGGCTTTCGGCGAAATCGACGGCATTCTGGACAAGGTTCCGCAGCCCGTGGATCACCTCGGGCCTGCGCAGGATGGTCGGCTGGCGGCGTAGCTCGGGGTCAGGCTCATCGGGATGGAAAACCAGTGTCTTTCCACGCCCGGAATGGGGGTCCGCCGCCTCGCGCATCACGGCCGAAAGCGGCGCGCTGCGCATCAGAAGATCGTCCTTTCCGGCCCGCCCCATGGACCGCAGGATGTCCCGGCACCGATCCGCCTGCTCGCGGACAAGCTCGGCATCCGCGCGCAGGTCTGGCTGGCTGTCGAGATCGGCGATCATCTCGGTACTCACCAGCTTGATCGTTGCGAGCGGTGTGCCAAGCTCATGCGCGGCGGCGGCCACGACGCCGCCCAGATCGGTCAGCTTCTGTTCCCGCGCCAGCGCCATCTGCGTGGCCAGAAGCGCCCGGCTCATCGACTGCATTTCCGAGGCGACGCGGCGGGCATAGACGCCAAGGAAGGCGACGCCGGTGACGATGGCCAGCCAGAAGCCGAAGCTGAAAAGCCACGGCACCTCGATCGCCGCCCCGCCCTGAACGTGCAGCGGCAGGTGGAAAAGGGCCACCACCGTCACCAGCGCGATGGTCACCACCGCGATGAAGGCCGTCGCGCGCGTCTGAAGCGCCGTCGCGGCAATCGTCGCAGGCGCAAGGATCAGCAGAGCGAAAGGGTTGTTCAGCCCGCCGGTGAGGAACAACAGCAGCGAAAGCTGAAGCGTATCGAAAAGAAGCGCGATCAGCGCGCCGCGTTCGGTCAGCCGCGTGTTCTGCGGGTAGAACAGGATCGACGCGACGTTGAAGGCAATCGCCGCCGCCACCACGCCAAAGGTCATCAGCAGGTGAAATTCGATCTGGTAATAGCGCCAGGCTACCAGAATCGCGGCCGATTGCCCGACAATCGCCATCCATCGCAAGAGGATCAGCGTCCGTAGCCGGACCCAGTCGCTTGGCCCGCCCAGCGTCTGATCCAGGGTGCGGGCGGTGTTTCCCGTCGGGGAGAAGACATCAATCATGTTTGTTCATATTGTCACATCTGGTGGTGGGGCAATTGATAGTCTGGCCCCGATGCGCGATCAATGCGGCCAGACAAACGGGGGAATGACCATGAATGTATCGACACGCAGCATTGCCATTGCGGCCGTCGCCGTGACTGCGGTCGCGCTCGTCTCCATTTATGCCGTCTCAAAGCGGCAGGGGTCGGACAAATTCGCCGCTTGCCGCGCCTCGACCGTGGCCGGGGGGCCGGGGACCATCGGCGGGCCTTTCACGCTGACCGATGAGAATGGAAAGCGCGTGACGGACAAGGACGTGCTGAACCAGCCGAGCATCGTTTATTTCGGCTATACTTTCTGCCCCGACATTTGCCCGGCCGATACCGCGCGCAATGCCGAGGCGACCGACGCGCTTGAAGAAATGGGCTATATGCTTCAGCCGGTTTTCATTTCCGTCGATCCCGGTCGCGATAAACCCGAGGTTTTGAAGGAATGGACAGATTACATCCATCCCCGGATGCTGGGCCTGACCGGATCGGCCGAGGAAATCGCCGCCGTCGCGAAGGAATACAAGACCTATTTCCGCGTCCCCGACGATACCTCTGATCCCTATTACATCGTGGATCACATGACGCAGACCTATCTGATGCTGCCGAATGAAGGCTTCGTGGAATTCTACGACCGCGAAATGGACCCCGAGGCGATGGCCGCCAGCATCGCCTGCTTTCTTGAGGCTGACGCCAAGTCAAATTGACCGCGCCGGGCGCTGCGCCTAAAGTCGGCGAAAAAGAACGCGAGGACATCCATGCCCGACGAACTGAAACCCGATCTCGGGCCTGATCCCAGCTTGCTTCTGGTCGATGATGACGTGCCTTTCGTAACGCGCCTTGCCCGCGCGATGGAAAAGCGTGGGTTCACCCCGGAAACCGCCGAAAGCGTTGAGGCGGGGAAAATCGCCGCCTCTACCCGCCCGCCGGCCTATGCGGTCGTCGACCTGCGGCTGGGCGATGGAAACGGCCTCGACGTCGTGGAAACCCTGCGCGAACACCGGCCGGATTGCCGCGTCGTTATCCTGACCGGATATGGCGCCATTGCCACCGCAGTGGCCGCGGTCAAGATCGGCGCCGTCGATTATCTCTCCAAGCCTGCCGACGCCAACGACATCGCCAATGCGCTTCTGGCCGAGGGCGAATCCCACCCCGCGCCGCCGGAAAACCCCATGTCGGCTGACCGTGTGCGTTGGGAACATATCCAGCGGGTTTACGAACTTTGCGACCGCAATATTTCCGAAACCGCCCGCCGTTTAAATATGCACCGGCGGACGCTTCAGCGAATTCTTGCGAAAAGAAGCCCGAAATAGCCTATTGCGGCCAATTATCCAAAAGCACAGCTTGAAAGGATCGCGGTAATTCCTTTATCTCGCTCTTGCGTGGGATTTTGAGCAGGAGAGACTATGCCGATTGATCTGGAAAAGATGTCCCTGAAAGAGCTGAAAGCGCTTCAGGGTCAGGTGACCCGTCACATCGCGGATTTCGAAGAACGCCGCAAACGCGAGGCGCGGAAGGAACTTGAAGACAAGGCACGCGACCTCGGGTTTTCCCTTGAAGAGATCGTGGGCGCCAAACCCTCGCGCAAGCGCGCCCCTGCCAAGGCGAAATACGCCAACCCGGCCAATAAATCCGAAACCTGGAGCGGCCGTGGCCGTCGTCCGCGTTGGGTTGAGGCGGCTCTGAAATCCGGCAAGAAACTCGAAGACCTGGCGATCTAGACCGAGGTCTTGAGCCATTTCAAGAACTGACGCGCCGGGTGCCTGATAACGCCCGGCGGCGTCACGATATAATAGGCCGGGCCTTCGTCATTGCCCTCAAAGGCGATCTGAAGGCGGCCCTGCTGCACGTCCTCTTCGACCAGCGCCCGGCTGATGACATGCAGGCCAAGCCCCTGCCGCGCCGCGCCAAGGGCCAGTTCCTCGGTCGCGAATTCCCGGATCGCCAGCGTGCCAAGGTCCAGCCCAAGCTGCGAGGACAGCCAGTGCCGGTGTTCGGGCCAGTCCTGTTCCAGGATCACCGGCATCTTCGCCACCTCGTCCCGGTCAAGCACCGCGCGCCCCGCCATCAGGTCCGGCGTCGCGACGATCACATAGCGCGCGGTGGTCAGGAACTCGGCCTCGACCCCCGGCCATTTGCCGCGTCCGAAACGTATGGCGAAATCGAACCCCTCGCGGGCAAGGTCGGCAAGGCGGTGATCGGGGCTAAGCGTCACCTGAATCTCGGGGTGAATGCGTGAGAACCGGGCAAGACGCGGCATCAGCCAGTTGGCGGCAAAGCTGGGCGACAGGCTGATCGCGACGGGGCGGTCGGCGCGGGCGCGGGTGATCTCTACCGCCGCCTGGATGGCCATGAAGCCGTTTGTCAGCTCGGCCGACAGCGCCCGGCCCTTCTCCGTCAGGCTCAGCGCGCGGCCGTCGCGATAGATCAGCGCCTCGCCCAGCTCACGCTCCAGCGCGCGGACCTGCTGGGCGATGGCGGCATGGGTCACATTCAGCGCCCGTCCCGCCGCGCTGAACCCGCCAAGCCGTGCTGCCGCCTCAAACGCGCGCAAGCCGGAAAGCGAGGGCAGGGTGATCCAGTCGGGGCCGTTCATATGATAATTCAGCTTACATATCGGAAGATCAGTTGACTCACGGATCTTCGCATCAATGGGCAATACTTCAAACCATGATCTGTCATGGAGAGAAGAAATGTTACTGATACTCGCAGATGTCTACCGCATCGCCACCTTTCGCCGGGATGACCGCCCGCCGACGTCGGACCGCCCGGACCCCTGCGCCGACCGGCGCCAGAGAAAAAGCTGGCTGAACCTTGCCGGGCTGCGGCTTTAGCCCGTGGCGATCTCGGACAACAGGGCTGCGTGCCGGGCGACAAAATCGGCACGCACCTCTTTCGGGGGACGCAACCGGATGGTCAGGTCACGCGCCAAACCGGCGGTGGCCTCGGGTCGGCCGAAATACTTGTCCGCCTCGGCGCGGGTGAACCCGGCGATGTGAACCGCCTCAAGCCAGGCGGAAACCTTGTCGGCCTTCTTGATCTCTTTCTTGATCGCGACCGGCAGGGTCGCGGGCAGGCCAAAGCGCAGGTGAACCGCTGCTGTCAGCCGGTCGTCCAGCGCCCCGTAGCCCGGCCCGATTGCCGCCTTCACCGGGCTGATCATATCGCCGATGACATATTCCGGCGCGTCATGCAAAAGCGCGGCCAGCTTCCAGCGCGCAGAAATCCCCGGATTGGCCCGTTCGAACAACTGTTCGACCAAGAGCGAGTGTTCCGCGACCGAATAGGGCCAGTCCCCCATCGTCTGCCCGTTCCAGCGCGCGACGAAGGACAACCCGTGGGCGATGTCCTCGATCTCGATATCCACGGGCGTCGGGTCAAGCAGGTCAAGCCGCCGTCCCGAAAGCATCCGTTGCCAGGCGCGCGGAGTTTTCATCGTCGCCACCTCCCGATTGCGCCCCGACCCCTCGCCTCGGCGCTGTCCTTTTCCTTCGAACCGCGTGAAAGTGCGTTTCGGGTTCTCGTTGAGAGAGCACGTATCAGAATCCGAACGAAACAAGTTCGAATTCTGATTCAGCGCAAACCCGAAATGCTATAGTGCGAACCGCACCGAATGACTATCGGGATATTCGCCCGCCGATGACGCCGCAGGACAGCCGACAGATCGAATTGCTGCGGGTTTTCTGCATCGTCGCGATGATGTGGGTCCATGTCAGCCCCGGCCTGTCGCGGCCGAGCATCGTCAATGGCGGCGATTATGCGCTGGTCGGGCTGCTTCTGGGCGATACGCTGGGCCGGATCAGCGTCTCCCTTCTCAGCTTCATCAGCGGTTATCTCTTCTGGCAGCGCGCGCGGGGGCTGACGGTGCCGAAGGTCGCCTGGCGGCGGTTCGAAAGCATCATTATCCCGGCCCTGGTCTGGAGCGCGATCTACCTTGTCCTTGCCGCCGCGAAGGAAGGGGCCACGGGTACGCCCGCCTCGGTCTTTCGTCGCACCGATACCTCGCTGATGGACGCCATCAACGCCTGGGCCGGGCTGACGGGGCCGACTGCGAATGTATCGCTTTTCTTCCTGCGGGATCTTTTCGTTTCGACCCTGATCCTGCGGATTCTGTTGCCTCTGATCGACCGCGCCCCGCATGTCATGGTCGCCGTGGCGCTTCTTCTGGGCGGTTTTGGCGATCATCTGCAACCGCTGATCTTCCGCGATGGCATCCTGCAATTCGTGATCCTTGGGGGGTGCCTTGCACGGCTCGGCATCTCTCTCGCCACGCTGTCCCGGCCCTCAATCGGTCTGGCCTTCGGCTATCTTTTCATCCTTGCCGGATGGGGTCTGGCCGATCTGCCGGATGGATGGCTGACCATGTTTCAGGTCCCCCTTCTGCTGCGGCGGCTGGGGATTTGCCTTCTGACGCTGTCGCTGATCTCTGCCGTCCTCTGGCTGTTGCCGCACAGCACCGCCCCCCGGATCGGCCGGGCAACCTTTCTGGCCTATCTGCTGCATGTGCCGCTGATCGGTGTGCTTTGGGTGATCTGGCTGCGCCTCGTCGGAAATGAGATGCGGCCAAGCTACCTGATCTTCTATCTGACCATGCCCTTCGTGTCGCTGTTCGCGGGCCGCCTCCTGAACCGGCTATTGGACGCCGCCACGCCGACAATCCAGATCGCGCTGCGGGGAAAGGTTCGCCCGGAAACCTCTTCGCGCGCTGCTTGATTGCCGCCTGCCGCCCGGAGTGGTAATTGGACCGCCAAAGACAGACATTGAGGAGTACGGCGGATGCCGAAAGATTATATCGTCCGGGACATCGGACTGGCCGGGTTCGGCCGCAAAGAGCTTGATATTGCCGAGACGGAGATGCCGGGCCTGATGGCGCTGCGCGAGGAGTATGGCACCAAACAGCCGCTGAAGGGCGCGCGGATCGCCGGGTCCCTGCACATGACGATCCAGACCGCGGTCCTGATCGAAACGCTCACCGCGCTGGGCGCGGATGTGCGCTGGGCCTCGTGCAACATCTTCTCCACCCAGGACCACGCCGCCGCCGCCATTGCGCAAAGCGGTGTCCCGGTCTTCGCCATCAAGGGCGAAACGCTTGAGGATTACTGGGCCTATACCGACAAGATCTTCCAGTTCCCGGAAGGCACCTGCAACATGATCCTCGACGATGGCGGGGACGCGACGCTTTACATCCTGATGGGTGCGCGGGTCGAGGCCGGTGAAACGGGCCTGATCGAGACGCCGACCTCGGAAGAGGAAGTGTGCCTGTTCAACCAGATCAAGAAGCGTCTGAAGGAAACCCCCGGCTGGTTCACCAAACAGCGCGAGGCGATCAAGGGCGTCTCCGAGGAAACCACCACCGGCGTTCACCGCCTTTATGACCTGCACAAGAAGGGCCTGCTGCCCTTCCCGGCGATCAACGTGAACGACTCTGTCACCAAGTCGAAATTCGACAACAAGTATGGCTGCAAGGAAAGCCTTGTCGATGGCATCCGCCGCGCCACCGACGTGATGATGGCCGGCAAGGTCGCCGTGGTCTGCGGCTATGGCGATGTCGGCAAAGGGTCTGCTGCGTCGCTCCGTGGCGCCGGCGCCCGCGTGAAGGTGACCGAGGTCGATCCGATCTGCGCGCTTCAGGCGGCGATGGACGGGTTTGAGGTTGTCGTGCTGGAAGACGTCGTGGATGACGCCGACATCTTCATCACCACCACCGGCAACAAGGACGTGATCCGTATCGAGCATATGCGCGCGATGAAGGACATGGCCATCGTCGGCAATATCGGCCACTTCGACAACGAAATTCAGGTCGCCGCGCTGAAGAACCACAAATGGACCAACATCAAGGACCAGGTGGACATGATCGAGATGCCATCGGGCGCGCGGATCATCCTTCTGTCCGAAGGCCGCCTGCTGAACCTTGGCAATGCCACCGGGCATCCGTCCTTCGTGATGTCGGCCTCCTTCACCAACCAGGTTCTGGCGCAGATCGAGCTTTGGACCAAGTCGGCGGAGTACAAGCCGGGCGTCTATATCCTGCCCAAGCACCTCGACGAAAAGGTCGCGCGCCTGCACCTGAAGAAGATCGGCGTGAAACTGACCGAGCTTCGCAAGGATCAGGCCGATTATATCGGCGTCGCGGTCGAAGGCCCGTTCAAGTCGGACCACTACCGCTACTGACAGGTTGCGGGTGTCGGCGGCGGAAACCTGCCGCCGACACCCCGAAACTCCACGATCTGGGCCAATGCGGCCATTTTTCCCCCTGACAACCGCAGGACATTGCGCTTTTCCTTTGCCGGGCGCTGAGGTTGCCCGTAACCTCCGCGCGGCGCGTACGAGGAAACGTGCCTGACTGTCACGCAAAGAAAGACTGGAGACTGGTCATGGGAAAAAGAGACGAGCTGATCGCCAAATACGCCGACGATCTCAAGAACAAATGCAAGATGACGCCGGATATGGACCTTCTCACGAAGGTGACGATCGGCTGCGGGCCGTCGATCTATGACGCCGACGCCGCGACGGTGGCGGCGGGCCAGGCGTCCGAGCTTGAAACCGTCAAGGCGAACTTCCTGATGAAGAAGCTCGGCCTTGCCGACGGGCCGCAGCTGATGGATGCGATCAATGCCGTGATCGAAACCTATGGCCGGTCGGAGCGGAACAAGTACCGCGCCGTCGTCTACTACATGCTCGTCAAGCATTTCGGCAAGGAAGCCGTCTATAAGTGACGGCCCACGATTTCCGTCCGTCCTTCGGGGCGGACGGAAATGACCCGGCGCCACGGCGCACAATTCCATTTTGAACAGAGTTTTAGGCTTAGATTTCTTGCCCGGCTGACGGTGAGGGGCTATGGTCCCAATGTCTGGCCAGGATGGCCGTGACCACTTCGATTTCACGCGTGGTGCAGGGGTGCACCTGGGGTGGCGAAGGGTCCCGGTCGATGGCCGGGGCCCTTTTCTCGTTCAGCCGTGACGCGATTGCCCGGTGGCAAGTCAGGGCTCAACGCCGCCCAGCTCACAGATCACGCGCCACTCGTCCTCGGTCACCGGCTGCACCGACAAACGGCTGTTGTTGACCAGCACCATATCGGCGAGCCGTGGGTCTGCCTTCGCCTCATCCAGCGTCACCGCCCGCCCCATCGGCCTGACCGCCTTGATGTCCACGCATTCCCAGCGCGGATCGTCGGTCGTGCTGTCGGGATGGGCAAGCTTGCAAACCTCGACGATGCCCACGATTTCCCGCCCCTGGTTGGAGTGGTAGAAAAACCCGCGATCGCCCAGTTCCATCGCGCGCATGTTGTTGCGGGCCTGATAGTTGCGCACACCGTTCCATTCCTCGCCCGCCGCACCCTTGGCGACCTGCGCGTCCCAGCCCCAGACATCGGGTTCGGATTTGAAAAGCCAGTAGCGCATCAGCCGATCACCTTCTTCCATTCGATGACCTCGGTCGATTCGAAGAGCCCGGCCGCCTTGTAGGGGTCGCCCTCGGCCCAGGCCTGCGCCGCCGCAAGATCGTCGGCCTCGACAATCACCAGCGACCCGCACATCGCGCCGTCCTGAAGGAATGGCCCGGCCATGCAGACGATCCCGGTCGCCTCGATATAGGCCAGATGGTCGGCGCGCGTGGCCTGACGCACAGGAAGGTGGCCGGGCTTGTCGCGGCAGATGACGGCGTAAAGCATCAGATCTCTCTCCTCAGGGGGCGGTTCAACAGGGTGTCCATGGCCTCGGCCACGCTTTTCCGTCCGGCGACAAGGTCGGCGACGACGCTCGTGACCGGCATCTCGACGCCATGGCGGGCGGCAAGGTCAACTGCGGCGCGGGCCGTCGCGGCACCCTCGACGGTGACGGAGGGATCGAAGCTTTCCTTGCGGCCAAGGGACAGGCCAAAACGGTAATTGCGCGACTGGTCCGAGGTGCAGGTCAGGATCAGGTCGCCAAGACCGGACAGCCCCACCAGCGTTTCGGGGCGCGCGCCACGGGCGGCGGCAAGGCGCTGCATCTCGGCAAAGCCGCGCGTCACAAGGGCGGACCGGGCGCTGTCGCCAAGCCCGGCACCGATCACCGCGCCCGCCGCGATGGCGATGACGTTCTTCAGCGCCCCGCCAAGCTCGGCCCCGGCGATGTCGTCGGTCAGATAAAGCCGCAGCGCAGGGGTTGAGAGCAGGGATTGAAGCGCCTCACCCTTCCCGCTGTCGGCGACGGCAAGGGTCAAAGCCGTCGGCAGGCCGCGCGCGATGTCGGCGGCAAAGCTTGGTCCCGTCAGAAGGGCAGGGGTGGCGTTCGGGCAACCGCGCCGGATGATCCCGACGGCGCCCAGCCCGGTGGAAAGGTCGATCCCCTTGGCACAGCCGACAAGAACACGCCCGTCCAGCAGCCCGTGCCAATCGCCGATCACCTGCGAAAGCCGTTGCATCGGGGTGGCCAGCAGGATCGTATCCGACGCGCCCAGATCGCCCTTTTCGGCGGTAACAGAGACGTTTTCGGGCAGCACAATCCCCGGCAGATAGCGTTCATTCCGCCGCGTTTCCCGCATCACCCCTGCCTGAACGGCATCGCGCGCCCAAAGCGTGACCGCGCGCCCGCCCGAAGCCAGCGCAACGCCAAGGGCCGTCCCGAAGGCGCCCGCGCCGATGATCCCGATCCTCATGCCTTCGCCCCCTTCTTGCCGGACCCGAGCAAGGCCGGTTGCGCCCGGTCCAGCGGCCAGCGCGGTCGCGCCACAAGGTCGGCGGGGTCGACCGCGCCGGCCCGAAGCTTCTCGATCCCGGCCCAGGCGATCATCGCGGCATTGTCGGTGCAAAGCGCCAGCGGTGGCGCGACGAACCGTATCCCGGTATCCGCGCAAAGCCCCTCAAGCCGTGCCCGAAGCGCCGTGTTGGCGGCGACACCTCCGGCGACCGCAAAGGCGGGTTCCTCCGCCCCGGCGCCGCGATACCGGGCCAGCGCGCGGCGGGATTTCTCCGTCAGCACATCGGCCACCGCCGCCTGAAACCCGGCGCAAAGATCGCGCCGGTCCTGCACGGTCAACCCGCCCTTTTCCGCCACAACAGCATCGCGCGCGCGCAGCAGCGCCGTCTTCAGCCCGGAAAAGGACATGTCACACCCTTCCCGGTCCAGAAGCGGACGGGGAAAGGCAAACCGCGCCGGATCGCCCAGCCGCGCCTCACCCTCAACCGCCGGTCCGCCGGGCTGCGGCAGGCCAAGCAGCTTTGCCGTCTTGTCGAACGCTTCCCCCGGCGCATCGTCGATGGTGCCGCCAAGGCGCCGGAACCGATCCGGCCCCTCGACGATCAGGAACTGGCAATGCCCGCCGGAGACGAGGAGCATCAGGTAGGGAAAGCGCAACCCATCCGTCAGGCGCGGCGTCAGGGCATGACCGGCAAGGTGGTTGACCCCGATCACCGGCAGCCCTGCCCCGGCGCCCAGCCCCTTGGCGCACATCACCCCGGACAGGACACCGCCGATCAGGCCGGGGCCAGAGGTCACGGCGATGGCATCCATCGCGCCAAGGCCAAGCCCGGCCTTTGTCAGCGCCTCTTCGACACACAGGTCGATCTTCTCGGCATGGGCGCGCGCCGCAATCTCGGGAACGACACCGCCGAAATCGGCATGAAGCGCGGTCTGCCCGTAGACGACCGACGACAGGATCTCTGCCCCGCCGTCCCCAAGACGGACGATGGCCGCTGCCGTATCGTCGCAGCTGCTCTCAAGGCCGAGGACGATGGTCATGTTCCCCACGCGGTCCGATTGTTGCGTCGCGGTGTTGCGGCAGGTAACACCGGCAGAGCCGTCATACAATCCCGGAGGCCGGATGGCCAAGGCACCGCGCACCCTGCTTCTGACCCGGCCCGAGGACGCTTCGCGCCGGTTCGCGGCCGCGGTCGAAGGCGCGCTGGGCGGCGGTTGGCGTGTTGTGGTCAGCCCGCTGATGGAAACACGCTTCCTCACCGTGCCGGTGCCGGACTGCGACACTTTGGTCTTCACCTCCGAAACCGCCGTCAGGGCGGTGGCGCGCCTTGGGACCGACCGACGCGCCCTGGCTTGGTGCGTCGGCCCGCGCACCGAAGAGGCGGCGCGCGCGGCGGGGTTTTCCACGAAGCGCGGCGGCGGAACGGCGGAGGAGCTTGTCGCCGCGATTCTTGCCCATCGGCCCGCCAGCACCGTCTTCTGCCCCCGCGCGCAGGATCAGGCCGTCGATGTAGCAAAACTGCTGAATTTGGCTGGAATAGAGACGGTTTCGGAAGTGGTCTATGCCCAGATCGCCCACCCACCGACGGTTGAGGCCCGCGATCTGATGGCGGGGGCGGACCCGGTGATGCTGCCGCTTTTTTCCGCCCGATCCGCCCGGCTTGCCCGCGCGGCCTTCCTTGGTCATCGCGCCCCCCTTTGCGTTGCCGCGATCAGCGCACAGGTCGCGCAGGAGGCCGACGGGCTTGACGCGCGGCAGGTCGCGTTGGCCGAAACCCCCGATGCCGCCGGGATGATCGGCGCTCTCGCCAACCTAGCCACAAGATGCGAGTCGGGTTGAGGCCGTGAACCTGCGCGTTTAGACTGATCCGGCGGCTGATGATTGGATGGCCCCGTGAAAGGGCCGGGAAGTGGGAGAGATCCGTGGCACGTTCGCGTAAATCTGGTTCAAGTAAATCGGAATCCCCTGAGCCGGAAGTGACCGAAGAGGTGGCGCAGGCCGCCGCCGAAACGCCGGAGCCTGAGCCCGCGGGTGAAGCGGAACCCGACACCCCCGACGAACCGAGCCCGTCCGAGGTGGAGCTTGCCGAGCCTGATGCGGAACCTGCACCGGAAAGCGAGCCGGACCCCGTCCTGCCGCCCCCACCGGTAACGCAAACCGAAACCGTGCGGGTCGAACGCAAGGGCGGGTTCGTCCCCCTGCTGCTTGGCGGTCTCGTTGCGGGCGGCATCGGGTTCGGGGCCGCGGCCTATGTCATCCCGAACTACCTGCCTTCGCTGATCCCCGCGCCGCAAGACCCCGCGCTGGCCGGTGAGGTGCAAAGCCAGGGCGCAAAGCTGCAAACGCTTGAATCCACGCTGGCGCAGATCCAGTCCACCCCGGCCGAACCGGCGGTCCCGGCGGAGCTGACCCAGCGGATCGACGACCTTTCAGGCAAGCTGGACGCACTGGACCAGTCCGGCGCGGCGCTGACCGACCGCCTCGCCACGCTCGAATCACGGATCAAGACGCTTGAGGTGCGCCCGGTGACCGCCGATCCGAACGCCTCGGCGGCGCTCGACGCGGTCAAACAGGAACTCGACGGGTTCCGCGCCGAGATGGCGGCGCAGGTGCAGGCCGCCGATGCGGCGAAGGCCGACATCGCGTCGGCCGCCGAGGACGCCGCGAAGAAGATCGCGGCGGTTGAGGCCAACGCCCAGCAGATGCGCGCCGAGGCCGATGCCGCAAGCCGCGCCGCCGCGCTGACCGGCAACCTCGCCCGCATCAGGGCCGCGCTGGACAGCGGCGCCGCGTTCGGCGGCGCTGTCACCGACCTCAAGGCGGCCGGCGTCGAGGTTCCCGCCGCGCTCACCGATCAGGCGCAGGGCGTTCCGACGCTGACGGCGCTGCGCGACAGTTTCCCCCCCGCCGCGCGTGAGGCGCTTGCCCTTTCGGTCAAGGAAACCGCCGGCACCGACACATGGGGCCGGGTCAAGGCCTTCTTCCAAAGCCAAAGCGGCGCGCGGTCGCTGACCCCACGGGCGGGCGACGACCCCGACGCGGTCCTGTCGCGCGCCGAGGCGGCGCTGCGCACGGGCGATCTGTCCGCGACGCTGGACGAATTGAAAGCCCTGCCAGAGGCGGGGCAGGCCGTGATGGCCGAATGGGTGGCGAATGCGGAACGGCGTCTGGCTGCGGTCGATGCTGCGAATGCGCTGGAACAGCAGGCGAAGTGAGGGTGCTATGGTTTGGTCATTCATCAAGATAGCGATCTTCATCTCGATTGTCGCACTTCTGGCCCTCGGGGCGGGGTACCTTGCCGATACCGGCTCGGGCGTCAGGATCACGCTGGCGAATATGGAATTTTCTTTCGGCCCGGTGCAGATGGTCATCGGCGCCGCGATCGCGCTTCTGCTTCTGTGGCTCGCGCTCAAGATCCTTGGCCTGATCATCGCGACGATCCGCTTCATCAACGGCGATGAAACCGCGATCAGCCGCTATTTCGACCGCAACCGCGAACGGAAGGGCTATCAGGCGCTGGCCGATGGCATGGTCGCGCTGGCCTCGGGTGAGGCGCGCGCGGCGATGTCGCAGGCCGCCAAGGCCGAGCGCTATCTGCAAAAGCCGGAGCTGACCAACCTGCTGACCGCGCAGGCCGCCGAACTTGGCGGCGACACGAAGCGCGCGACCGAGGTCTACAAGCGCCTTCTGAGCGATGACCGCACCCGCTTTGTCGGCGTGCGCGGGCTGATGAAACAGAAGCTGAGCGAGGGCGACACCGCAACCGCCATGAAGCTGGCCGAAAAGGCCTATGCCATCAAGCCGCGCAATGCCGAGATTCAGGACACGCTGCTAAAGCTTCAGGCCGATCACGGCGACTGGAAGGGCGCGCGCGAGGTGCTGGGCGCGAAGGCGAAACAGGGTCTGTTGCCGCGCGATGTCTATCGTCGCCGCGACGCCGTGCTGGCGCTTCAAGAGGCCAAGGGCATCATCGCCGAAGACGCGACCATCGAGGCGCGCGAGGCCGCAATCGCCGCCAACCGGCAGTCTCCCGACCTGATCCCCGCGGCGGTCCTGGCCGCCCAAAGCTATGTCGACATGGGCAAGCCCGCCTATGCCGCCCGGGTTCTGAAAAAGGCCTGGGGCACGCAGCCCCATCCCGATCTCGCCGCTGCCTTCGCAGCGATCGAGCCGAATGAGACCCCGGCCGAGCGGCAGAAGCGTTTCGCGCCGATCCTGAAATTGCACCCGGAGGCCGAGGAAACCCGCCTTCTGTCGGCCGAACTGAACATCGCTGCCGAGGATTTCCCCGCCGCCCGCCGCGCGCTTGGCAACCTGCCCGAAACCCACCCCACCGCGCGGAGCCTCACCCTCATGGCCGCCATCGCGCGTGGCGAGGGGGAGGATGAGGCGATCGTGCGCGGCTGGCTGACCCGCGCCCTGACCGCCAGCCGGGGGCCGCAATGGATCTGCGACAATTGCCAGCATGTGCAGGGTGAATGGGCGCCCACCTGCGACAGCTGCCACGGCTTCGACACGCTCAGCTGGCGCGAGGCGACCGACGCCCCGGTCAGCCTGCCGCACAGCGCCGAAATGCTCCCCCTTATCGTCGGAAGCCCGGACGAGCCGGAGGTGGAGGCCGCCGACCCCGACGAAGATCCCGATAGCGCCCTCGACGAAAGCGTGATCGTCAGCGAAGAGACCGGCCGCGCGGCGCAAAATTAGGACTACACAGCCCCGAACGATGATGCTATCAGCGCGGCGTCGCGTCGATGGGTGCGGGCCGGAACGGTTTTCCGGCTGTTCCCAAGGGCGGCAGGCCGGGTTCCCGGCCGGAAGAAGTTGGCCGGTGTAGCTCAGCTGGTAGAGCACGTCATTCGTAATGATGGGGTCGGGGGTTCGAGTCCCTTCACCGGCACCACAACCAGCAGAAAAGCCGCGTAACCTCAACGGGTTAGGCGGCTTTTTGATTTTTCAGTCCACCTTTTTGTCCACCTTCGCCAGATCTGGCGGGTACTCCGTGACTTCCCCGAATATATCCTTCAACTTCTCTCGAATTTCGAGCCGATCGTTCTTGGTTAGGACCCGATCAGGGTTCTTAAAGTAGGTGATATGTGCGTGCTGAATACCTTCCTCAGGCGCATGGATGAATCTTGCGCCATGCCCGTGAAGGTTCCGATAGGACAGAATTTGGCTGGCCTTCGCAGACCTGAACCCCGAGTATTTTTTCTTTCCCTCAACCTCGAATGCCAAACCAAGACTATCGACGCACCCACTATCTGGCGCAAAACGCCGCCAAACGAGAGATTCCATCTGATCGTTCCCGGAGGGGAATGCGAAAAGGTTCTCCCATCGGATGTCCGCGTCTAATGCTGAAACTCCCATGAAGGGCGAGTAGACGTGCCGCGAAAACTTGGCGTCGTTATCTATCGACAGACGGCCTTTTAGCCGGAGCAGCGTCTTTCCCCAAATCCGGAAGAAGCCAATGGTGGCCCGCTCAGCCCTTGGGAAGTATCTTAAGAACCTCACCGGGAATATCTCCGTCCGCGAAATTGAGGCTGTCTATATGCATGGAGTCCGGCGTCCCGGGGTCTAATATTGCATGCAGGACCTGGCCTTCAACCGTAACAAAAACTTTACGGGGCGAGTCCCAAGCAAGGACAATGTCGCCTTCTCCATCAATTGTGAGTTTGGGCGCACGTACCGAACTAGGCAAACGCTCCATGAACCGAGCAGCCGCGATCCGAGACGCGTCTCGTAGGTTGAGTGCTTCTATTCCGGCTTCTTCAAATTTCCCGGAGTCAAGCAGTTCCAAAACCCGCGCCCTGCGGTCCACATCGCTACGCAAATTCGAGCGAACTGGATTGTTCGCCGCTAGACTGACCGCAATTGGGCCTTCGGCGGACCGTCTCTGAGAACCTATGAACGCTAGGGTCTGATCAGCAAAGATGGTCCAAGTAGAGTCGCGGCTCTTCCCACCGTCAAAGGACCGAACCTCTCGATCTGTCAAAAGCGCGGCGCCATCCATTACCTTCTCCTCCAAACGGACGACTGAAAGTCTAAGTCGGTCATATCTGCGAAGCCTTTAACTATATGGTAGTGCGCAAGGTCAAACCAAGCATCTAAGCCTTTCTGGTCATTGCTTGCAGGTTGGCCCTGTGCTGACAGCTCAAGCCTGATGAGCTTCTCGTTCGCACCAGTTGTCCTTACTGCGGATGCTGCGCGGACGGTTAGTTGTCCCGCAGTGCCAGGGAGGGGGTAGATAGATACCCAATTGAACTCAGATGGTTCCGGCAGGAACCTTTTTCCACCCACCCGGCGATGGTCAATCATGACGTCTGTTGCGCTGCCGAAGTGTCCATTTAGGAGTTCGACCGAAATCAGGTTTACATACGTAAGTTCACAACCGATTGGCTCAACACCGCCAATATTCTCGCGTTTGACAAAGTCGTGCAGTGATCCGAGGTGGCGCACGAACTCGGGATAAATGGTATGATACTCTGGGTAGTCGCCCGCATCGTCTCCCTCAACTCGCCTCCAATTGAAGAAAAATGAGTCTCGTTGGAGTTGAACTAACCTTCGATTGTCCTCTGAAAGAAACCAGCACCGAACCGGCATATCCAGCGGGCCATACGATTCATCCGGCCTAAGGTTTGGCGTGGCGGTCTGAGTGCGTGAGAAATCGGAGGGAAGCATTTCCCAGAATCGGCCGAAGTGCGGAATCTCGAAGCCAGAAAGCCGACGAAAGGTGACTCCGGCGACAACCTCAACGATTGGCGGCACTTCGAAATCAACTTCCTTTTGCATTTCACCCCTAGAACCAAGAGAATATCTGGCTGTTGCAAACGTGTCGGAAGTGAATCAGAAAAACCTATTCGATTCAACGGTATAATGTGATTCAAGAACAACCCCTTAGGTCCTACCGACGTGTACAGCTACGGCGCCACGGCGAATCATCCCTACTTTCCACCGGCTCGACGGATGCGGACGGATCTTTTACCGGGCGGCGCAGTCTTACGTTTTGACTTTACCAAGATGCGAATGCACAAGTGACGACGACAGGGACATGGTCAACCTCTCGGCTGGACAGTGAGGCTCGCGTCAGCGAGCGACCGTTGCAGCAACTTCGCCTCGTCCCACGGCGCGGCCAGCCACGTCTCCCACTCGTCTCGCTCGATCAGAATGACGGGCATCGCCTTGGGGTGTATCGGGGCAACCACGGCGTTTGGCTCGGTCGTCAGGAAGCCGTAGAGGTCGTCTGTGGTCTCACCATCCTTCACCTTCCGAACCGAGGTCCAGCCGGGGACGTAGAGGCCCGCGAAGAATGCGGGGCGGACATCAGTCAACTTGAACCATGCGTTGCCGCCGCCCTGCTTCGGTTCGGCGAAGGCATCGAACGGCACAAGGCAGCGATGCTCTGGCCCGAGCCAGCGCCGCCAGTGCGGTGACTTGGCGTTGCGCACATTCGTCACGCCTCGGTCAGTCTTCTTTCCGGCCAGATATTGCGGCGGGGTGGGCAGACCCCATCGAGCCATGACCAGCTCGCGCCCCTCAGATCCTTCCCGCACCACCGGCGCCAGGTAGTCGGGGTATATCTGCGCCTGCGGCTGGAGGTTGCCGGTCTTGTCGATCACCGGGAGGGGATCAAACAGGCGGCGCATGGCCTCCTGCGCCGTTGTCTGGTTGTAGAGATTGCACACCGGATCAAGCTCCCTGCGACCGAAGGGGATATACGGGGAACTGTAGGTCAGGCTCATCGTCCCGTCAGCCAAAACCAGTTCGGGATGGGCGGCGGCGAACGCATTGGCGCTTTCTGTGCAGCGGAAAAGGAAGGCGACGGTGTCGCCAAGCGAATTGCTGCTGGGGACATGGGCGTACTCGCTCCGGCCGATATGGGTTTCCAGCCAAGCATAGACCCGGTCGAGGACCGGCCCAAACCCCGTCTCGGGGACCAGGACATGAACCTGCACCGGGAACGCGGCGCGGTCGGTCTTCTGTTGAGGGGTACTGCGGCGACTCATGGATGAGAACATTAGCGGAACATTTGCCCCGCTTGAAGCATCATCAAAGAGCATCGGTCGTGGTGCGCGCGGACGCGCACCACCCAAGTGCCGACTGTCCGTTCCTGGGATTACGGATTGTTGAAGTTCTTGCGCTCGACTTCTTTTTTCTTCTTGGGTTCCTCTTTCGGAGGAGCCTTCTTGAACACTATGCCGCAGTTCTTGCGGATGCTCGCTTGTTCAAGGGCCTCCATTTCTCCTTTGAGGCGAGAAACTTCAGCGCTTGTCTCGGAATCTCCCTTGATGAAGAACAATGCGGGCCAGAAAAGCACCATCCCAACGGCAGTTGCAGTCGCATCATTGCTCGCCTTCTTGTCCTGGGCGCCCATCACTTGCGAAGCACGCGACGAAACCCGGTTTGCCTCCTCGGAAATCTGACGGCAAGAAAGGTTCTGATACATCATCGGCGAAACGTAGGCAGCCGAGATATTGCTGCTTTTCTCTGCGCACGCAGAAAGTGCGACAGTGGCGGACAGCACTATCGCCGTCATTCCGTTCTTCATGGGCTTCCCTTCTCTCAATACACAGTTAGGCCCGCGCACAATCATTTGCTGAGCCATCTCCAAGGGCTACTCGCTGGACGTGAACGGAGCAAGCGAAAGGAAATGCTTCCGTTAAATTGACTCAGGCATTGCGCATTTCAGAGAGTAAGCACATGAAAACAAGAGACAGTTTCTATCTCGGTTGGGGATTGTACATCGAACCGTCCCGCCTACCGCCGCCGCCAGTCCCAAGGCATCATGAACTCGCTCGCCCAGATGCCGCGCTGGGACTTCCGTGCTGCGTTCTCCTGCCGAATGTAGTCACGCCCATAGCGGCGATAGGCAACTGCCCAGCCGCTCGCCACCAGCCAGGCGTTCAGATCCTCTCCATCCTTCCGACAGACGGCGACCAGACGTCCGTAGCGATCCACGTCGCGCACAGAGCAGGAAACCGGCGCGCGCCCGATTTTGTTGGCCAGTGCAAAGGCGGCATCGCGCCCGCAATTCCACGCCTTGCCGCTCGGCAGAAAGCACCGCTGGCGGCTTTCGATGGCGTCGATTGCGTGAAGCCTGATGCGGATGCCGTGAATGTCGATGGTGTCGCCGTCGATCACAGAGGCAGTGCCGGTGATGGTTTTGGCCTGCCCAGCGCTGGGCGGCACGGTGAGGGCAGTCGCGACACAAAGCACGACCGCCCAGGCTTTCAAACCGAACATTCCCGACTGCCCTAGTGGCAGTGGTACGGCTTGGAGCCAGCATGGCAGCATTTGCCCTGCGGCGAGTCCTTCCGGCAACCGCCGCTATGGCTGACCGTATCGCCTCGATGGATCGAAAGTTCACCCCCGGCAAAAGCGGGTGCAGCCGCCATGCTCAGAACAAAAGGCAAAATCAAAATGGCTTTACGCATAGTCTTCCCCTTCTGAAATACGACCTTCCACCACGAAGGCCGACCCGGCGAGTTTGGACCGGCTGGAAGGAGGATTAAAGCCAGAAAGCACAACTATCGCGATAGCCGTTGAATTGTGGCCGAGGCAGCGACGATCAATGGCGGCTCGCTCGGAAAAGACCGAATGTCGAACCACTTGAACCATGTGCCGTCCGGGTTGGCCTTGTCGCCGGAACGGATCGGCCAGCCGTTTGCGGCCTGCCGGATCAGCCCAGCGCGGAAGGCGCGCAGGTCGATCAGCCACCACAGGTCAAACCCCGTCTCAGCGGCGTTGGCGTGGCCGTAGAACAGCCAATCGCCCTCTCCGTTGACTATCTTCGCCAACTCGGTTGTCGCGCCCGAGCCGACCCGTGAGCGGATGGTGAAGTCGTAAGGATAGCGGCCCGCATAGCCATGGCGGCGGACGCGGGCGGCAATGCGCAGGTCGCGGCCAAGGAAGGACATCAGGTCGGTGGCGTGGTGAAAGTCCAGCGGTTCGGGCGCGACTTCAAGCAGGTGCGCGCCGACGATCCGGCAGATTTCGGGAATGAAGCGATCCGACCAATGCCGGTTGATGGAATAGGGAAAATTCATGGGTGCTGACAATCGTTGAGGGGAGGCCCTGAAAGCTGGACCTCCCCGACAAGGGGCGCGCTAACTCACCTCCTCCGGCCCCTTTGTTTCGCCCGAGTTCTTTTCGGCAAGCGCCTCGACGGTGCCGATGCGCTCGGCCAGTTCGTCGGCGATGTCCCACATCACAACAAACAGCGATTCCAGCGCATTCATCGGGTCCCTGACGGCGACAGTGGAATCCGCCGCCATCATGCCGACCTTGGCCAGATTGGAGAGGTGGGCGGCTTTGCTCCAGAGGTCGGAGGCGTTGGTGCCGTTCTCGAAGATGACGCCCGGATCCTTCCTCGCGCCGCCTTTCAGCACCGCGCGGACCATTTCCATGGGATTGTCGTGTGCGGTCATTGGCCTGCCCTCCGCGTCGCGGTGTCGATCTTGTCCAGATCGGCGGCCAGTTGACTTGCCATCCGAAGGGCGACGGTGGTCGCTGCGATGCGGGCGTTATCGAAGGCCGCGCCCTCGTTGCCCATCAGGTCGATGCCCTCGATCAGCGCTGCCAGCGTCACCGCGTCAGTCTGGCAGGCGGAAAGGGTTCTGTTGGTCATGCTTTGCCCTCCATGGCTCTGTGTTCAGCGATGCCCGCCTTGATGCGCTCCAAGGCCTTGTCGAAAGTGATTTCGCCCTGACGCTCCATCCGCAGCGCTTCGTGGATGATCAGAAGTTCCTCCCCGTCGAGCCGCGACAGAGCATCCGCGAAACGGGCCTGCGTTTCGGTGGCCAAAGACTGCTCGCCGCCTTGGATGGCGCGATGGGTGATCTGGAGCGCGAGCCGCTGGTGAATCACGCAATTGGTGAGGAACGCCCTGTCGAAGTACTCGGGCCGGTCGCCCAGCGCGTCGAGGGCGAGCGTCAGATAGTCGTGGAGTTCGTTCCATGCCTTCGGCGGCAGGGTGCCATTACCGGCGGCGCTGGCGAGTTCGTTGGTTTGCATCTTCGTCTCCCGTGATCTGCCGTTCAGGCGTGGAACTGGTGGGTGGTGCCGTTCACCGCGATGCGGCTGACGGTGGCGAGGTTGATCGAGCGGGGGGCCTGCTTCTCGGCATCCCAGACCGGCATCAGATGCGGATGGCGCTCGGCGCGGGTAGCAACGGCCTTGCGGGCAGCCTCGGAAGCGGCTTCGCCCTTCACATGGAATTTCAGGGTGGCGGGCTGGACCCGCATCACGCGCTCGCTGCCATCGGCCTTCGTGAAGGTGACGGTGCAGAACCGGCCCGCCGCAGAGGCGATGAGGGTGCGCTTGACGTCCTGTTCCCGAGCCGCCGCGCGGGCCTCGGCATCGCGGATGGCGATGCGGAGTTCGGACATGCGGGACAAGCCCTCGTGGCCAAGGTAATCGCGGTTTTCCAGGTCTTCGATTTCGGAGCGAAGACTATCGACCGAACGAGCCATCATCGCGGCGGTGCGCTTCGCTTTGATCCATGCGTTGCACAGGCACGACCGGAACACGTCACGAAGCTGGCGGGGCGCGTAGTTCAGCCGGACCATCAGGTCGCGGGTGGCGGTCCAGGCTTCCGTCATGATGCTTTTGCGGTCGTAGGTCATTGCGATGTCTCCCTTACTGATAACTATATATCACTAGACTTGACTGATAACAAGTGTATCAGTGAGAAAAAGTTATCTGTGGGGATTGCTCATGAAGTCGCAGATCAAGGCGGCGCGCGATTTGCTGGGAATGACGCAGGCAGAGCTATGCGAGGACGCTGGAATCCCTTTGATCACGCTACGGCGGATCGAGGGAAAGCCGGATCATACTGGTCTGGTATCTGAGGAAACCGTGGTAAGGATAAGGAAGGCACTTGAAGCGCACGGCATTCAGTTTCTAGAGACCGGCGAGGTAGCGGCTGGACGCGGGGTTGCAATAAGGGAGTAGAGGGATGCCTGACTTGGATTTTGATGACGATCCGATGGGTTACAACCAGCAAATCAAAGCCCTCGAACGACAGCGCGCATCCACAGCAGCGGCCATATTTGGCGGACTGTTCGTCATCTGGCTTTTGAAGGGATCTGAGATTCCCGCCAATGTTCAGCTTATCACCATGGCCGTCGCGCTAGGCTTTTCCGTTCTGCTTTCGAAGCTTCACACAGAGCGGCTAAGGCGGCTGATTGATAAGGCCAAGCAGGACGGCGTGAAACTGAGGCGGTGAGCGCCGCTTTCTACCGGGCAATAGCGGTTTTGGCGGTCCCATCACGCGCACGTGCGCGCGTATCTCTCCGCAAAGCGAGTGCCACGGCATACACCACGACCAAGGGTTCTGGTCAATTTGACGGCAGTCAGGTGGCTGGCGGCCCTTGCATTGCGGAGATACGCGCAGGCGCGCGCGTACTGGCTTGCTCATGTGATGGGCCGAGGCCTTTATTCCCCAGTAGAAACAGGTTGCATTCGTTGCAATGCCGAAGTCCGGCCTTGGGGCAATCTTAGGGTTGCGATTCCCTCATCAGCCCTCCAAGACCCCGAGTTTCCTGGCCCATCTTCGGCGCTGGGCGGAAGCGATCCGGACGCGGCCTGCCTCGGTCTTTGGGCCAGTACTCTTTCCACCATGAAGCCTACACCGGCTTCGACCAGGTTCAGACTGAGCGCGACATGGTGTTCCCGCTCTGGTTTTTGCTCCGCATGGGGGATTGGACATGTTGATGCGCAAGGGCCGCGTCTTGGTGGTGCAGGTGAATTTGCTCCTCCGTTCACCTTGATTGCCGCGCGAGCAGACATCCGAAAAATCTTCGCGCAAATCTAACACCCCATGACGCGCGCCCGATTTTCGGGTTCGGAAAATTCGCCACTTGAAGGCTTGCGCAATCTTCAGGACGGCGAAAGCCGCTGGGTCTAGCTGACTTCGCGCCTCCCAATATTGAACCGCGCGGTGGGTCAGGCTGGAGCGACGCGCAAGTTCGCGTTGACTCCAGCCTCGGCCAATCCGGGCAGTTCTGATGTCGTCACCCGTCATCGCTGATTGAAGGGGTTTAGGGCCAACACATTGGTCGCAGGCACCAGCCCCGCCAATGCATTTTTCGCCATCGGCACCATCGGCGTTCCCGAGACGGTCGCGCGCGCCACATCCACCGCATGCTTGGTCGCGGAGTCAGTGACCGATTTAAGCGCAGTCCCCGCGAGCGGGATTGCCGCCGCGCCAAGCCCGGCACCGCTATAAGCAGCACCACCAGTCAGCGCCCAGCCCGACGCACTTCGCGGCGAAAGCAGCTTCCCTAGGGCGCGCAGACCCTTTTCGGTAGCCGACCCAACGGCCACGCGGCGGATCGCCGCCTTTTCGGCATCACTGAACCCTCTCAGAGCCTTTGGGTTGCGAACAAGAGCCTTGAACTGCGTCCGCAGGCCAGCGACGAAGTCGTCCTGCAAGGATGCTTTTTCGATGGCGTTCTCGATCACTTCGAGGCGCCGCATCTGCGACCACATTTTCCGGGCCTCGACCAGTTCCCGCGAGCCGTTCCCCATCCGCTCAACGGTCTTGTCGATGGCGTCGATCACAATTGCGCCGATGCGACGTTCATCAGGTTGGGCGCTCTGCGCGGCGTTGCTCGCGACCCTTCGAAGGATTTCCATTTCCGCGAGTGACTTCGTGCCGCTCTCCGATTTCAAACGGGAGATAACGGCGGCAACGCGTGGGTGCAGTTGCGCATCGAAACCCTCGATCCTGAGTTTCTTTTCCAGCCCGGTGGCCAGAAGTTTTACTCTGCCCTCGGGGATGGTGGCTCCGCTCGCGCGGGCCTTTTCGTAAAGCTTGGAGGCGTTCGCGCCGAGTTCTTCGATTGTCGCTTTCGCTCCATCGCTGCCAGATTTCTTGGAGAGCATCCCGGCAACGCGCTGGAAACCCTGGCCAAGAAGGGTCAGAGTTCCGCCGGATGCCGCACCGATGACACCGCCCAGCGCTGCTTTGCCCATGCGGTCGCCCGAGCCTTCGCCCTCGCCGTACCCGTAGGCCGCGCCGCTCGCGCCACCGGCAACCATGCCCCGGCCCAGCCGCGCCGCCGTGGTCGCACCCTTGTTGATGAATTTCGCGCCCGCGCCACCGGGGACAGCGATGGACCCGGCGATTTCCGCGCCAAGCGCCGTCTTCGGATGCTCATCGCGAAACTGGCCCTGTTCGATGCGGATTTGATCCAACGCGGTGTCGTACCGTTCGCCCATGGGCTTCGAATAGTCGAACCAGTTCGCGCCGCCCTTTCCGTCAGGCTGAACTCCGAGAACCGCCGAGAGGCCCGCAAGGTATTCATCCCCGAAGCCGAACAACGCGCCATCGGATGCCGCTGCGGCCATGCCCCCCGCCACGCCCGGAGAAGCTTCAGGCAACGGCGGCCCATAAGTCTCGCCGGAATTGGCCGTTTGATACTTCGTCCACGGGCCAGCTTCGGGCCTTTGGTATTTCTCCCAAGGCCCGCCAGCCTCGGAGGAGTTCTGTTCCTTGTTCCGCATGGATTGCGCGATCTGCGCCAAGCGCTTGGCGTCCTCGACGTTTCCGGCCGCGTCCGCATTGCGGAGGGCCTGCATGACTTCTTCGAAGGTGAAGGCCCCGCCGCCGTTGAGCCGATGCTGCGCCCGCTCTATGGCCGCGTGTTGCTGCCGGGTTGGCGCTCCCTTTAGCGCGATAGAGCGTTGGGCGCGATCAATCGCCGCGCGCTGCTCAGAGGTGATGGGGTTCAGAGTGGTGTCGGCCATTTTCAGTTTCCTTTGCCATTTGCTCGCGTCGCCAAGCTCTCGGTCGCGATGCGAGACCTCAGGGTCGCAGACAACGGCCCCTTGCTTGGCGCTCCATTTCCGTTTGCCTTGCTTCTCAGCAAATCCGACGGCTCAGCCCGCGACCACGGATCGTCGCGAAGCACTTCGCGAAATCGCGCCGTCTCGTATTCTTCTTCGTTTTCGTCTTCGTCTAAGTCTTCTCTAAGTCTCGTCTCGTCTACGTCTCGTGTGGCCACACGGTCGCCAGACGGTGCTGACACGGTGTCCCCACGGTGGGTGGCGAGAACGGGCAACAGGGCGACCAATTCGGCCCGAACGGCCTTGCTGATGCCGGTCAGTTCGTCGGCCAGGGCATCGAGAAAGCTATCGCCCGCGTCCTGAAAGGTGGATTTCAGGAACGGCCCGACCGCTTCACGAAGTTTCGCGCGCTCGGGGCTATCCGGCTTCCAGCCCTGCGCCCGCTGTAGCGCTGCCACAACAAACTCGGCGACGCAGCGGAGAACCATTCCCCTATCGCCATCCGCATCGACCATCGCCGCATCGAAATCGCAGATCAGTGAAATGCACCGCGAGGCATTTTCCGGCGGTCTTTGCCGATGGAAGCCGACGATCCGAACCAGTTCCTCGGCGTCATCGAATTCGATCAGCCCGACCTTGGCCAACCGGGCGCGCGCGGCTTCGAATTCTTCCACACTCAGGCAGGCATCATGCGCCCACATGACGGTGGGATACCTGAATACGCCCGAGAAGCTCGCGAAGGGCGTCAGGTGGGCGCAGATGTATGCCCATTTCTCGGCATGTCCGAGTGACCGCATCTTCTGCGATTTCAGGAGGCCGCAGTTGATCTGCGCAAAGGTTCTGCCGCTCATCTGCCTGCCCCCCGCGTGATCCGGTCGGGCAGAGCGTCGATCTCCGGTGCAGACGCGCCCGTTTTGCGGTGCCAGAGGCGTGCCAGCCCGTCGCGGGTCAGGAAGTACCCCAGGGCAATCCAGCGCGCCCCAGCCCGCTTCCCAGCGTCAGACTTGCGGCGCTGCAAGATCCATTGAATGCCGTCCTTGCAGACGATGACGCGGAAACCACCACGGCGAAATATCTCGCCGTGGTAGCCGTCAGCCGTCTCGCGATGATCGAGAAGGGCTGTCATTCGCAGCCCTCCCCGAAGATGAACGGTTCGAGGATTTCGGCCTGAGCCAGCGCGTAGCCAAGGCGTCGAAGGTGGATGATGCGGAGGTGCCTCATGCCGCGCCCTCCAGTTCCGCCGCCTTTTCAAGTGCGCCGCACAGGTCGGAAAGCCGGTCCAGACGGAGGGCGAGGCCCTGCTTGCCGGGGCGGTACTCGCCCGTGCCGTCATCGTACCAGACCCGGATGTTCAGCAGCCGATGGCCTTTGAAGTCCTGGACTTCGACGCGGATTTCTTCGCGGGCGTTTTTCGGGATGGTCGCGATCTGCATCAGGCGGCCTCCCCAATGGCTTGGACAGGATCGACCTTGCTTCTGAGAACGTACCGGGCATGAGTGCCGGGGAACGGCCCGTCATGCGGTTCATGGATGGTCTCGATCTCGACACCATCGCCGCGAAGCAGCCAGACATAGTGGCTCCAACGGGGTGCAGGGTTCTTGATCGGGGTGCATCCGTCAACACCGGCCTCGATGAGGCATTCCAATGCCCAACGTTCGCGACCGTTCACGATGATGATGGTTCCGGTGCCGTCCGGGGCGGTGACGGCGTACTGTGCCTTGCCCCATTTGTCGTGCTGGTTCTTCATGCTCTAGCCTTTCAGCATTGAATGCCGGGGCCGGATGCGGTATTCCTTCGGTGTCGCCGTAAGAAATTTCCCCCGTCCGGTCCATCCGGCGGGGGTTTCTTATGCGGCCTCGCGGGCGGCTTCGGCCTTGGCGATGACGGCTTCGATGTCGGCGCGCTTCCAGCGCGATGTCCCGCCGATTTTGAGGGGTTTCGGAATGACGCCCTCGGATGCCCAGCGCCAAAGCGTCGAGCGTCCGCAGCCCATAAGGGCCGAAGCGTCACGGTCGGAAAGCAGTTCTTGGGTCATTGTCGCATCCCAATCGGTTTCGGATGCGGCAAGTGTGGTCAGTTCAGCCCCTATCAGTCTAAATGCCGAAGCAAAAAAACTGAAAGTTGAATTGGCATTAGCCCTTTGTTCGATTGATAGCGGCCATGTGAATACTCATCAGCCGACCTTGTATATCATCTTGTTTTTCTTTGGCTTTTTGCGCCGGGCGACGCCAATCTGCAAGTACTCCAAAGGCTCCAATTGAAAACTCCACAGCTCTGCCGAACTCGGTTGAGGGGCCTCCTTCGGGATGTTGTCCGAAGGTGATTCTCTTTCTGCGGCGTCGGAATAGTCGGCGGATGCCCTCGGCGACGGCAGCCGCAGCTATATTCTCGCGACCCGCCCGAGGTTGGCTGGTCAGCCATTCGTTTAAGTTCTTGGCATCTCCATCTAGTACCGATTGTAGATGCGCGATTTGCTCTACGGTGACCGCGCCAGCTACCCGCAACTGCACTCTTTCGTGGTCAGTCAGCCGCATTAGAGTGTGTTGTAGATTTCTGGCGTGCCGAGCGGCCTCATTCCACCTCTGAGTCGCGGCGCGAACCGATTGAAGGTGAGTAGGCGTGATCCATTCCGGGACAGGAAGGCCCGCGAAAGCTGCAAATACATCATCTTCGCTGCAATGTACATGTGCCGCGATACTTCGAAACGGCTCGCATCCATCGTCGTCGCTTTCAGGAAAGATATCTTCGGTCATGCCCGCACCATCTGCAAAACCTCGCCCGTGCCGCCCTTCACGAACCCCGCCCAGCGCTCCATGAGAACGCGCCGCTGTTCTAGGTAATCCGTCCGCCGATAAGCTCGCTCGACCTTCGAACCGGCGACATGCGCCAAGGTGATTTCGGCGATCTGCTCCGGGGTATCGGTCGCCTCGGCGCACCAAGTCCTGAAACTCGACCGGAAACCATGCGGGCGCGCATCCATCGGGCGGCGCTCCATCAAACGGCTCATGGTCGCGTCGGAAATGACGCCCCTGCGAACGCTGGGGAAAAGGTAGCCATCGCGGGCGAGGGGCTTGGCTTGCTCGATCACCGCCAACGCCTCCTCTGAGAGCGGCACACGGAAATCTTCCACCTGGCCCTTGCGCCCCTTCATGTTCTTGGCGGGGATGGTCCACACATTCCCGTCGATCTCGTCCAACCGGCAGAACCGCACCGGCAGGGACCGCGCCGCCGTCAGGATCAGCAAGCGCAAGGCGAGGTGGGTCACGGTCCCGTCGCTCAGGCTTTTGTAGAAATTCGGCACCTCCTGCCACGGCAGGGCAGGGATATTCTGCGCCTCGTGCCGGGATTTGCCGAGCAACGCCTTGGCCTTCTCCGTGGCTTGCACGTCTACGTCCAGCCCCATCGCGGCGGCGTGACGCATAACGATGCTCAGGCGGTTCATCGCCTTCCGGGCGGTGTCGGCCTTCGTGTGCCAGATCGGGGCGAGGGCGTCCTTTATGTCGCGTTGGTCGATCTCTTCGACCGGAACCTTGCCAATCTTCGGCAGCACATGGATCTCCAGCGGCGAGAACCAGCGACCGGCTTTTCCGTCGCCCTTCAATTCGGCCTTCCGTGCTTCGAACGCTTCCTCGGCCACGGCCTTGAGGGTGTTATCTGCGCGGGCGGCTTCGCGCTTGATGCGTTCGCGTTCCTTGATCGGGTCTTTGCCATCACGCACGACCGCCCGCCATTTATCGGCTGCGTCGCGCGCTTCCCGCAGGCTGACCTCGGTCAGGTTGCCAAGGCCCATTTCCCGCCGCCGACCGTGGACGGTGACTCGCAAAACCCATTGCGCCCCGCCGTCAGGCCGCTTGAAAAGCCAAAGACCGCCACCGTCCGAATACTTGCCCGGATCGGCCTTTTCGACTTTCTTCGCGGTCAGCTTGTGAAGCGTGGGCATCTATCCCCCTCTCAATCCACCCCTAATTGTAGTATGGGGTGAGACCGAATGAAAGGGGATGGGAGGGCTTAGCGCCTGAAATCATTAGGTACACCAGCCGCCATAAGTCCGGCTGAGAACGCATGATATTGGAGTTCAATGCCCTTCACCGGCACCACTTCTTTCCCCACCTCACCCTGCCTGACAATCCTGTGACATCGCTGTCGCAATCGGCCACAACCGGCCTGCGCCCCTATAGTGACCGGCGCTGTAGGAATGATGCGCTGGCCCGGGAAGGACCGTCTTGCGAAAACTCGTGATCGCCCTCGTGCTTGTGGTCGCCGTGGTCCTGCTGTGGGTTGCGGTTGGCGGGCGTGTGAATAGCGACAACCTGGCAGGGTTTGTCGCCTCCGCAAAGGCATGGCGGGACGGCGCGCCCTTGGTTTTCGCCGCGCTGTTCTTCCTGGGCTATGTCGCCGTCGCGGCGCTGTCGCTGCCGCTTGCGGTCTGGATGACACTGGCGGCCGGGGCGCTGTTCGGGTTTTGGGGCGGGCTGATCCTTGTTTCCTTCGCCTCGACCATCGGGGCGACCCTGGCCTTTCTGGCGGCGCGTTATCTTCTGCGCGACTGGGTTCGCGCGAAGCTGGGGGCGCGGCTGAAAGCCATGGACGCGGGGATGGGGAGGGACGGGCCGTTCTATCTTTTTACCCTGCGGCTGATCCCGATCGTGCCGTTCTTTGCGGTCAACCTGCTGATGGGGCTGACGCCGATCCGCGCGGTCACCTTCTATATCGTCAGCCAGATCGGAATGCTGGCCGGGACGGCGGTCTATGTGAATGCAGGGACGCAGCTTGGTGCCATTCGCAGCGCCGGGGACCTGCTGTCGCTGCCCCTGCTCCTGTCCTTCGCGCTGCTGGGCATCTTCCCCTGGGTTGCGCGCCATGCGCTTCGGGTTTTCGCCAGAAAAAGGGTCTATTCCGGCCGAAAAAGGCCGCGCTCCTTCGACCGGAACCTGATCGTGATCGGGGCGGGGTCGGCGGGGCTCGTCTCCGCCTATATCGCCGCTGCGACGAAGGCGAAGGTCACGATCATCGAGGCGGGGCAGATGGGGGGCGACTGCCTGAACTATGGCTGCGTCCCGTCCAAGGCCCTGATTGCCAGCGCCAAGGCGGCCCAGGCGATACGCGGGGCGGGCCGGTACGGCCTGCGCGCCACCGCGCCTCAGGTGGATTTCGCCGCGGTGATGGAGCGTGTTCACGACGTCATCGCGCGGATCGAACCGCATGACAGCGTCGCGCGCTACACGGGCCTTGGCGTCGAGGTCATCAAGGGCTATGCGAGGCTGATCGACCCCTGGACCGTCGAGATCGCGGTTGAGGGCGGCGAAACCCGCCGCCTGACCACCCGCGCCATCGTTCTGGCGACCGGCGCCGCACCCTTCGTGCCTGAGATTCCGGGGTTGGCGGAGGTTGGCTTCCTCACCTCCGACACGCTTTGGGACAAGTTGCGCGGGCGCAAGGATGCCCCCGGTCGGCTGGTCATCCTTGGCGGCGGGCCGATCGGGACCGAATTGTCGCAGGCGTTTCAGCGGCTCGGCTCGCAGGTGACGCAGATCGAGATGGCCCCCCGCATCATGGGGCGTGAGGACCCGGAGGTTTCCGCCCTGACCCAGGCCGCGCTTGAGGCGGACGGGGTCACCGTGCTGACCGGCCATCGCGCCGTTGCCTGCGGCCTGACGAATGGCGAAAAGTGGATCGAGGTCGAAACCGCCGATGGCCGCCGCCGCATCGGTTTCGATGAGATCATCGTCGCCGTCGGCCGCGCGCCCCGGCTGTCGGGCTATGGGCTTGAGGTGCTTGGCATCCCGACCGGCCGCGTGATCGAGACGAATGAATATCTCGAAACCCTGTTCCCCAACATCCTCGCCGCCGGGGATGTCGCCGGACCCTATCAGTTCACCCATACCGCCGCCCATCAGGCCTGGTTCGCCACCGTCAACGCGCTTTTCGGCGATCTGAAACGGTTCAGTGCGGATTACAGGGTGATCCCCTGGGCCACCTTCACCGACCCCGAGGTCGCCCGCGTGGGCCTGTCAGTGACCGAGGCAGAGGAACAGGGCATCGCGCATGAGGTGACGACCTATGGTATCGACGATCTAGACCGCGCGATTGCCGACGGGACGGATCGCGGTTTCGTCAAGGTCCTGACGGAGCCGGGCAGGGACCGAATCCTTGGTGTGACGATTGTCGGAACCCATGCAGCCGACCTGATCGCCGAGTTCGTTCTGGCGATGAAACACCGGCTGGGGATGAACAAGATCCTTGGCACGATCCACATCTATCCGACGCTGGCCGAGGCGAACAAATTCGCCGCAGGGGAATGGCGCCGGGCGCATGTGAACCCGCGCCTTCTGCGGATCGTCGAACGGTTCCACGACTGGAGACGCGGATGATCGACGCGCTGATTCAGCCGGTGCAGAGCCGAATCCTTGGCTATCCCGCCGCGATCCTGTCCCGCCGGGGCATCTCTGCGACGACGATCACGCTGACGGGTTTCGCGTTGGGCGCGCTGGCCGTGCCGATGCTGGCCTTGGGCCAATACGGCGCCGCGCTGACCCTGCTTCTGGCGAACCGCATTGCCGATGGCCTTGACGGCGCGGTGGCGCGGGTCACGGGGCCGACGGATCGCGGGGCCTTTCTCGATATCGCGCTGGATTTTGTCTTCTACGCGCTCTTCCCGCTTGGCTTTGCGCTGGCCGATCCCGCCCGCAACGCCCTGCCCGCCGCCGTCCTGATCGCGGCCTTCGTCGGGACCGGATCGTCTTTCCTCGCCTATGCCGCCGTCGCGGGGCGGGGCGCGACCCCGGCAAAGGGCTTTGCCACCAAGGGTATCCACTATATCGGCGGCCTGACGGAAGGCGCCGAGACCATCGCGCTTTTCGTCGCGATGTGCCTCTGGCCCGGCGCTTTCCCAGTGCTGGCCTATCTCTTCGCCGCCGCCTGCGCCTTGACCACGCTCAGCCGGTGGTATCAGGGGTGGAGCGCCTTCTCTTCCACCCCTGCCGCAACGAACCCCGACAAGAACCGACCCTGACCGGAGCCAACCATATGAAATTCCCCCTCATCCTTGCCGCAACCCTTGGTGCGGCGTCGCCCGCGCTGGCCGACTGGCAGGCGACGCTTGATGCCGCGCGCGGGCAGACCGTCTACTGGAACGCCTGGGGCGGGGATGAGCGGACGAATGCCTTCATCGCCTGGGTCGGGGAAGAGACCGGGCGGCTTTACGGTGTGAACGTCGAACAGGTGAAGCTGACCGATACCGCCGAGGCGGTTACCCGCGTCATCGCGGAAAAGGCGGCCGGTAACGACACCGACGGTTCGGTCGACCTGATCTGGATCAACGGGCCGAATTTCCTGGCGATGAAGGAACAGGGACTGCTCACCGGGCCGTTCGTGGCCGATCTGCCGAACGCCCGCTTCGTCGATCTTTCCCCCGACGCCCCCGCAGCGGTCGATTTCACCGTCCCGGTGGAGGGCATGGAAAGCCCGTGGCGGCTGGCGAAGTTCGTCTTTGTCTATGACAGCGCCCGGGTGACGGAACCGCCGCGCGACATGCTTGGCTTTGCCGGTTGGGCCGCCTCGCATCCGGGGCGGATGACCCACCCGGACCCGTCCAACTTCATGGGCGCGACCTTCCTGAAACAGGCCCTGATCGAGCTTGCGCCGGACCCCGCCGCACTTCAGGACGCGGTGACCGACGCCGCCTTCGCCACCCAGACCGCGCCCCTGTGGGACTGGTACGACGCGCTGCGCCCCAACCTTTGGCATGGCGGCGCGACGTTCCCCGATAACCAGTCCGTCCAGCAGCAACTTCTGAATGACGGAGAGGTCGATATCTCCATGTCCTTCGACCCGGCCTCGACCGCCGCCGCCATCGCCGAAGGCCTTCTGCCCGAGACCGCCCGTGTTTTCGTGCCAGAGGGCGGCACCATCGGCAATGTCAGCTTTGTCGCCATCCCGGTGAACGCCGCCCATAAGGAGGGCGCGATGGTGGTGGCGAACTTCCTTCTCGATCCCGCGACGCAGTCGCATATGCAGAATATCGAGGTGCTTGGGTCTTTCTCCGTCCTCGATCCGGCGAAGCTTGACGGCGATGCCGCGGCCGCCTTCGCCGCCCTGCCGACGGCCCCCGCGCTGCCGGTGCTGGACGATCTTGGCCCGACGCTGCTTGAGCCGCATGCAAGCTGGATGACCCGACTGACGGACGAATGGGCGCGCCGCTATACGAAATAAGACGGCAGGGGCGGGGGCTCAGGGCCACCGTTCTTCTGGCCGTGGCCGGGGGGATGGTCCTGCCCATCGTTGCCGGGCTGGGCCAGACCCTGAAGGCGGCCTTCGGGCTTTTTCCGGCGCTGGGCCATGACCGGCTGTCGGTCGGGCCATGGCGGATGCTCTTCGAGCTGCCCGGCTTCTGGACAAGCCTGCGGTTGAGCGTGGTAACCGGCCTCGGCTCAACCCTGATCGCGCTGATCCTTGCGATTGCCGTTGCCGCCACGGTTCAGGGCCGCATCCCGGCGCGGCGCGGCGCGCGGCTGCTGGCGCCCTACCTTGCCGCACCCCATGCGGCGATGGCCATTGGATTCGCGTTTCTTCTCGCCCCGTCGGGATGGATCGCGCGGGCGCTTGCGTTGCCCCTCGGCTGGGCGCGGCCGCCGGATTTGGTCACGGTGAACGATCCCCATGGGCTGATACTGATCCTCGGGCTTGTGGTGAAGGAGATGCCGTTTCTCCTTCTGGTGACGTTGTCGGCGCTAAGCCAGGTCGATGCGCGGCGGCTGCGCGCCGTGGGGGCCGCGCTTGGCTATGCGCCGGGCATGGCCTGGATCAAGATCGTGCTGCCGCTTGTCTGGCCGCTGATCCGGCTGCCGGTCTATGTCGTGCTGGCCTACGGGCTGTCGACCGTGGACATGGCGATCATCCTTGGCCCGTCGAACCCGCCCACGCTCGCCGTTGCGGTCGCGCGCTGGTACGGCGATCCCGATCCCGCGATGTTCCTGCCCGCTTCGGCCGGGGCGATCCTTCAAGGCGCCGTCGTGATCGCCGCCATCGCAGCCCTATGGCTGGGCGAAAGGGTCGTGGCACGTCTTGCGCTGTCATGGCTCAGGCGCGGGGGGCGGGGTCATGGGGCGGGGCCGGTGCTGGGCCTTCTGACCGGCACCGCCATGCTTCTGCTGATGGCAGGCGCGGCGGCGATGGTGTCGCTTGTCCTCTGGTCCTTTGCCTGGCGCTGGCCCTTTCCGGCGCTTTGGCCCGAAAGCTGGTCGCTGCGGGCCTGGTTTGCGCCGGGGTCGGGCCTTGGCCGGGCGCTGGCCAACACGCTTTTGATCGCGCTGGTGGCGACGGCGCTGTCGCTGACGCTGGCGGTCGCCTGGCTTGAGGGCGAGGACCGCGCGGGCCTTGGCCGGGCGGGCTGGGCCGAAGGGCTGATCTATCTGCCGCTTCTGGTGCCGCAGATCGGGTTCCTTTACGGCTTGCATGTCGTCTTCCTGTCCACCGGCGCCATGACCGGGCTGGCGGCGGTGATCTGGGCGCAGGGCCTGTTCGTCTTTCCCTATGTGATGATCGCGCTGTCCGACCCCTGGCGGGCGCTTGACCCGCGCCTGATCCGCGCGGCCGAGGCGCTGGGCGCGGGGCCGTGGCGCAGGCTTTTCGCGGTGAAGCTGCCGGTCCTTTTGCAACCCCTCCTTACGGCGGCGGCGGTCGGTGTCGCCGTTTCGGTGGCCCAGTATCTGCCGACGCTGTTCCTGGGCGCAGGCCGCGTCCCGACCCTGACGACCGAGGCGGTGACACTTTCCTCCGGGTCCGACCGGCGGGTGACGGGGGCCTATGCGACGCTTCAGGCGGTGCTGCCCTTCGCCTGCTACACCCTTGCCTTCCTGGTCCCGGCGCTGCTTTACCGCAATCGACGCGACCTGAGCGGAGCGCAGTGACATGGCCCTCGACATCACCCGGCTTTCGATCCGCCATCGCGGCGGCGCGGCGCTTTTCGACCCTCTGACGCTGCATGTGGCGCCGGGGACGATCGCCACCGTCATGGGGCCGTCCGGGATCGGCAAATCCACGCTTCTCGACGCCATCGGCGGCCATCTGGCGCCGGACTTCGCGCTGGCGGGGGAGGTCTGGCTGAACGGCAAGGACATCTGCCGCCTGCGGCCCGAGGATCGCCATATCGGCCTGATCTTTCAGGATGCGCTGTTGTTCCCGCACCTGTCCGTCGCCGACAACCTCGCCTTCGGCCTGCCGCAATACCTGCGCGGGCGGACGGCCCGGCGCGCGGCGGTCGCGGCGGCGCTGGAAAAGGCCGGGCTTGCCGGGCTGGGTGATCGCGACCCCGCGACCCTGTCGGGCGGGCAGAAGGCACGCGCCGCGCTGATGCGGACGCTGCTGTCGGAACCTGCGGCCCTGCTTCTGGACGAACCCTTTTCGAAGCTCGACGATGATCTGCGGACCGAAATCCGGCGCTTTACCTTCGACCATATCCGCGCACGGGATATCCCGGCGTTGCTGGTCACCCATGACCGCGGCGACGCAGAATCGGCTGGGGGGACGGTGGTCGGGCTTGGGCAGGGGAACCCGGCCTGATCGCGCTGCGTCGCCGGTTTTTCTACAATCTGCTGCCAGAACGCTGATATTGCGGGCCTTCGAAGCGTGAACCGGGCCAATCAGGCATCTTGCGCGCGGCATTGTGTTGGCCGAACAGTGTGAATTCTGGCATTGTGTCGCTGTTCGAAGCGGTCGTCATGCGGCCAGGACACTATCTTGACGGAGATAAGACATTCATGAAACGCACAGCCGCACCCCTTTTTGCTTTGACATTGATCGCCCTTCTTCATCCTGCCACCGCCTCGGCCTATATCGGCCCCGGTGTCGGCGCCGGGGCCATTGCGGCCGTTCTGGGTGTCATCGGGTCCATCCTCCTCGCCATTGTCGCGGTGATCTACTACCCGATCAAACGGATGCTCAAAGGCGGCAAGGCCAAGAACACCCGCGCCTCCGGCAGCGACAAGACCGCAAAGTAACATGCTCCTCTGGCTTTATGTCCTGATCGCCGGCGTTCTCGCCAGCGAGGCGTTCCTGCGCCTGCCGCTGCTGTCCACCATCCAGAAGGTCAGCGCGACCGCGAAGAAATCCGGTGCGGTCCTGACCAGCAAGCGCATTTCCGATCACTGGAAGGAACGGGTGCTGCCGCGCTACAGCCTTGTGATCGGCAAGGGGTCGGTTCTCTTCTTCCTGATGCTCTGCCTCGCGCTTCTGCCGGTCGCGCTTCTGGGCCTGATCTATCCCGGCGGCCTGTCCGCCTGGGCGGAGGCGCTGATGCGGCCGCTGGTGATCCTTGTCCTTTGCGTCGTCTCGATCGGCTATATCGTGGTGCGGAGCAAGGTCGGCGGCGGCGCGGCCACGACCTCATCCGACTATTCCGCGACCGACCGCTTCCTGCACCGCCTCGCCCTTGGCCCGCTGGCCGAGATGCTGCATGATATCGAGCGGGCGCGCTTCCTGAAATCGTCGCCCGAGGATGGCGGGCGCCATGTCTTCGTCACTGGCCTTGCCCGCGCCGGAACGACGATCCTGATGCGGGAAATCCATCGCACCGGGGCCTTCGGCTCGCTCACCTATGCCGACATGCCCTTTGTGCTGGCGCCGAACCTCTGGGCGCGGATCAGTCGCAAGGGGCAAAAGCCGGGCGTCCGGGCCGAGCGCGCCCATGGCGACGGGATCGAGGTCGATACCCAAAGCCCCGAGGCACTGGATGAGGTCTACTGGCGCGTCTTCGACGGCGGGTCCTATATCGCCGCGGACGGGCTAAGCCCCTATGCGCCCGAAGAGGACAAGATCGACGGTTACCGCGATCTGATGCGGCTGGTGATGCGGCGGACCGGGGCGGGGCGCTATGTGTCGAAGAACAACAACAACATCCTGCGTCTGCCAGCCCTTGCCAAGGCGATGCCGGGCGCCGTGTTCCTTGTTCCCCTCCGTCGTCCGCTGGACCATGCCGAAAGCCTGCTGGCGCAGCACAAGCGGTTCCTTGAAGCCGACGCCTTCACCCAGGACTACATGACCTGGCTGGGCCACCATGAATTCGGCGCGACCCACCGGCCCTTCCTGTTCGAGGGCAGGCCCGCGGGCGATCCGATGACGCTGGACTACTGGCTGACGGTCTGGCTTGCGGCCTACCGCGCGCTCGATACGGCCGAGGCGGGTGCGGAGAACGTCCTTTTCGTGCCGTATGAGGCGCTGAGCGCCGATCCGGCCGTCTGGCATGCGGTGGCCGAACGCATCGGCGTGACCCCGGCCGCGGCGGCGGAGTTGCGCCCGATCACCTCAAAGCCCGCCGGGCCGCATGACGCAAGCCTCGCCGCCGAGGCCGAGGCGCTGCACCGAAAGCTGTCGGCACGCGGGTTTGCCGCGCTGGGTTTGACGGGGTGACGGCAGGACTTGCGGGAACGAAGGTGTTCTGACACTTTTCCGCATGACTGACACAATTTCCGATCAAGATGAAAACACCGGGACCGCCGCATCGAACGGCGCCCCTTTCCGCATAGCCGGACCCTGCGCGTGGAGCGATGAATGACCGAACCCGAACAGCTTCCCGTCGAAACGCCGGAGACCCCGCCTGTCGAGGGCTTTCTCGATGCGAAGGCCGCCGTCCAGCGCCTTGAAGAGCTTTACACCCTGGCCACCGAATACCTGGTGGAGAATTTCGCCCGCACCATCGGGGGCGAACGGCCCGCGACGCGCTATCGCGCCTTCTACCCCGAGGTGCGGCTGACCATGACCTCGCACGCCACCGCCGACAGCCGTCTCAGCTTCGGGCATGTCGCGGTCCCCGGCACCTATGCCGCGACGATCACGCGGCCCGACCTGTTCCGGCAATACCTGATCCAGCAGCTTGACCTTCTGATCCGCAACCATGGTGTGCCGGTGATCGTCGGGCCAAGCACGACGCCGATCCCGGTCCATTTCGCGGTGGCGGCGGCAACCAGCCTCGCGGTGCCGCAGGACGGCGTTCTGGACTTTCCGCTGCGCGACTATTTCGACGTGCCGGACCTGTCGACGACGAATGACGATATCGTCAATGGCACCGCCCGGCCGATGCCCGACGGCTCGGGCCACCTTGCGCCCTTCACCGCGCAGCGGGTGGATTATTCGCTGGCGCGGCTGGCCCATTACACCGCGACCGACCCGGTGCATTTCCAGAACCACGTCCTTTTCACCAACTACCAGTTCTATGTTGATGAGTTCGAGGCCTTCGCCCGCAAGGCGCTGGGCGATCCCGGCGCGGGCTATACCGCCTTTATCGGTCCCGGCAACGCAAAGATCACCACGCCGGACGGGGATCTTGGCCAGCTTCCGCGCCTGCCGCAGATGCCGACCTATCACCTCAAACGCGCCGACGGGCAGGGCATCACCCTTGTGAATATCGGCGTCGGCCCGTCGAACGCGAAGACGGCGACCGACCATATCGCTGTCCTCAGGCCCCATGCCTGGCTGATGGTCGGCCACTGCGCCGGGCTGCGCAACAGCCAGCGGCTTGGCGATTTCGTCCTCGCCCATGCCTATCTGCGCGAGGACAAGGTGCTGGACGACGATCTGCCGGTCTGGGTCCCGATCCCGGCGCTGGCCGAGGTGCAGATCGCCCTTCAGGAAGCGGTGGCGGAGATCACCCGGCTGGAAGGCTATGACCTGAAGCGGATCATGCGGACCGGCACCGTGGCGACCGTGGACAACCGCAACTGGGAACTGCGCGACCAGACCGGCCCGGTACAAAGGCTCAGTCAAAGCCGCGCCATCGCGCTGGACATGGAAAGCGCCACCATCGCCGCGAACGGCTTTCGGTTCCGGGTCCCCTACGGTACGCTTCTGTGCGTTTCCGACAAGCCGCTGCATGGCGAATTGAAGCTGCCGGGCATGGCCACGGATTTCTACAAGACCCAGGTCTCACGGCATCTTCTGATCGGTGTCAGGGCGATGGAACTGATCCGGGAAATGCCGCTGGAACGCATCCACAGCCGCAAGCTGCGCAGTTTCGAAGAGACGGCGTTCCTCTGATTCCCGGCAAAACAGCAAAAAAAAGCCGAAAATGGCCAAAACTGCTTGCCATGTGACCCAAAAGGTTGTGTAGCAACACAATATGACGCCAAAAGGTGCGAATGACCCCACAAGGATCGGGGTAAAGTGAGGAGACAGACATGTCCAAACCGATGACCAAGACCCAGCTCGTCGCGGCCCTGGCCGAGGAAATGGGCGCCGACAAGAAAACCGCTTCGTCCGCGCTCGATGCGATTGCTTCTGTTGTGACCCGCGAAGTCGCCGCTGGCGGCGCCGTGACCATTCCCGGCATCGGCAAGGTTCAGTGCCGCGCCCGCCCGGAACGCCAGGTTCGCAACCCCGCCACGGGCGAAACGATGACCAAGCCGGCCGACAAGGTCGTGAAGGTTTCCATCGTCAAGGCGCTGAAGGACAGCGTGAACGGCTGAACCCGGCCGCAGCGTTTCAAAGGGCCGCCTTCGGGCGGCCTTTTCATTTTCGATGCCGCTGATCTGCGCAATCGGGGCATCTTCCCTATGGCCGCTGCCGGAAAGCTCCGTTAGGGTCGCCGCCGCATCAGGAGGACTCGCAATGCCTGCTTATCGCTCACGCACCACGACGCACGGACGCAACATGGCCGGTGCGCGCGGCCTATGGCGCGCCACCGGGATGACGGACAATGACTGGAACAAGCCGATCATCGCGATCGTCAACAGCTTTACCCAGTTCGTACCGGGCCACGTCCACCTTAAAGACCTGGGCCAGATGGTCGCGCGCGAGGTCGAGGCGGCGGGCGGTGTCGCGAAGGAATTCAACACCATCGCCGTCGATGACGGGATCGCGATGGGCCATGACGGGATGCTCTATTCGCTGCCCTCGCGTGAGGTGATCGCCGACAGCGTCGAATACATGGTCAACGCCCATTGCGCTGACGCGATGATCTGCATCTCCAACTGCGACAAGATCACGCCCGGTATGCTGATGGCGGCGATGCGGCTGAACATTCCGGTGATCTTCGTCTCTGGCGGGCCGATGGAGGCCGGGAAGATCAGCAAGGACGTCATCGACCACGACCTCGACCTGATCGACGCGATGATCGTGGCCGCCGATGACAGCTATACCGACGAACAGGTGTTGGCGATCGAGCAGGCCGCCTGCCCGACCTGCGGGTCCTGTTCGGGCATGTTCACCGCGAATTCGATGAACTGCCTGGCCGAGGCGCTGGGCCTCGCGCTGCCGGGCAACGGGTCGATGCTGGCCACCCATGCCGACCGCAAGGAGCTTTTCCTGGAAGCGGGCCGCAAGATCGTGGAAATCACGCGGCGGCATTACGAGCTTGACGACAAGGGCCTTCTGCCCCGCGACATCGCCACGTTCGAGGCGTTCGAGAACGCGATGAGCCTCGACATCGCCATGGGTGGGTCCACCAACACGGTGCTGCACCTGCTGGCCATCGCGCATGAGGGCGGCGTCGATTTCACGATGAAGGACATCGACCGGCTCAGCCGCAAGGTGCCGGTTCTCTGCAAGGTCGCGCCGGCCAAGCAGGACGTCCACATGGAGGACGTTCACCGCGCCGGTGGCATCATGGGCATTCTGGGCGAGATGGGCCGCGCCGGGCTGCTGCACACCGATGCGCGCACCGTCCATTCCGACACGATGGGCGAGGCGATCCAGAAATGGGACGTGGTGACGGCGAATGACGCGGCGGTGGACGAATTCTACCGCGCGGCGCCGGGTGGCGTCAGGACGACGCAGGCGTTTTCCACGAAGAACCGCTACAAGGAACTGGACCGCGACCGGAAAGCCGGTGTGATCCGTGCCTCTGAACATGCCTTCTCAAAGGATGGCGGGCTTGCGGTGCTGTATGGCAACCTGGCCGAGGATGGCTGCATCGTGAAGACGGCGGGTGTCGATGAATCGATCCTGAAATTCTCTGGCCCCGCGCATCTGTTTGAAAGCCAGGACGACGCCGTGCTGGGCATCCTGAACGGCAAGGTCAAGGCGGGTGAGGTCGTGCTGATCCGCTATGAGGGGCCGCGCGGCGGGCCGGGGATGCAGGAAATGCTCTACCCGACCTCCTACCTGAAGTCGAAGGGCCTTGGCAAAGCCTGCGCGCTGGTGACCGACGGGCGATTCTCCGGCGGTTCCTCGGGCCTGTCCATCGGCCATGTCTCGCCCGAGGCGGCCGAGGGCGGGACCATCGGCCTTGTCGAACAGGGCGACCTGATCGAGATCGACATCCCGAACCGCTCCATCAACCTTGCCGTCGATGACGCCGTGCTGGCCGAACGCCGCAAGGCCCGCGAGGCGAAGGGCTGGCAGCCCGACGCACCGCGCAAACGCAAGGTTTCGGCCGCGTTGCGGGCCTATGCCGCGCTGACGACCAGCGCCGCAAAGGGCGCCGTCAGGAACATCTGATCGGACAAGGGCAGGCCCAGGGGGGCGGTAAGTTGGATTTTCGCGCCGTCTTCATGGGCCTGGCCTTTGCCTTCATGTGGTCCTCGGCCTTCACCTCGGCCCGGATGATCGTGGCCGACGCGCCACCCCTGATGTCGCTGGCGGCGCGGTTCCTCGTCTCCGGCCTGATCGGTGTCGCCATCGCCCGCGCGATCGGCCAAAGCTGGCATCTGAGCCGGGCGCAGTGGCGTTCGGTCCTGATCTTCGGGCTGTGCCAGAACGCGCTTTATCTTGGCCTGAACTTCGTCGCGATGCAGTGGGTTGAGGCGTCGCTGGCCGCCATCATCGCCTCGACGATGCCGCTTCTGGTGGCGCTGCTGGGCTGGCTGTTCCTTGGCCAGAGGATACGCCCCCTTGGCGTGGCGGGGCTGGTTGCCGGGATGATCGGCGTCGGCATCATCATGGGCGGGCGCTTTTCCGGCGGGGCGAGTGTCGAGGGCGTGATCTTCTGCGTCATGGGCGCGCTGGCGCTGGCCGTCGCGACGCTGACGGTGCGCGGCGCGTCCTCGGGCGGGAATGTCCTGATGATCGTCGGGCTGCAAATGTTCGTGGGCGCCGCCATGCTGGCCGTCGCCGCGCTGATCTTCGAACGCGGGCAACCCGTCAACGTCACGCCGCGTCTGGTGATGGCGTTCCTTTACACGACGCTGGTCCCCGGTCTTCTGGCAACCTGGGTCTGGTTCCAGCTTGTCGCGCGCATCGGTGCGGTGCGCGCCGCGACCTACCACTTTCTCAACCCGTTCTTCGGGGTGCTGGTGGCCACCGCGCTTTTACCCGAACATCTGGGGGTCAGCGACCTGATCGGCGTGGTCGTCGTGGCGGCGGGCATCCTTGCGGTGCAACTCTCGAAGCAGAGCGCCCCGCCGGTTGAGGCGCCCAGGCCCGCCTGACCTTCACCAGTCGGGGGGAGGGGAGCCAAGCTCACCCGCAAGATCGACAAGGTATCGCCGCATCTTCTCGGCCCGGTCCTCGGCCAGCTTGCGGCCCGTGGGGGTCAGGAACGTCTCTGGCAGCTTGAGAAGCTTCACCGCGAAATGATCAAGCGCATAGCTCTGGTCGTCCGGCGCCCGGTCGCGCGCGAAGGGGTCGTCGGGGTGGAAGAGCGGCCGGTCCAACGCGCCCGAAACGGCAAAGCACCGCGCGACGCCAATCGCGCCCAGCGCCTCAAGCCGGTCGGCATCGCGCAGGATCTTCGCCTCGGTCGATGCGGGCGGGGTGCCGCCGCTGTAGGAATGCGCCTCGATCGCGTGGCGCGCGCGGGCGATCTCTTTCGGCGAAAGGCCCAGCGCCTGCATCACCGGCCCGGCGGCCGAGGCCGACATCATCGCGGCGCGGCTGCGCTTGGGATGGTTCTTCGGCACAGAGACAAGGTCATGCAGATAGGCCGCGCAGAGCAGGACCGGCGTCACCTCCACCCCCTCGCCATGGGCAATCGTGCGGGCATGGGTCCAGACCCGGTCGGCATGGGCCAGATCATGCCCGCTATCCCCGCCCACGGACATCTTGCGGACAACGTCGCGCAATTTGGCGCGCAGGGCGGAAAGGTTCATCTTCGGGGCATCCAAAGCTGCGGGTTCGCCGCCTTATGGCGGAGCGGAAGCCGCGCGGTCCAGCGCTTTCTGGCCCGGTCAGACCATGTCAATCCGTCGCATGTATTGCGCCAGCGGGCGGATCGCCTCGATCCAGTGCGCCACGGTGCGCGGATCGTGCGGCGCGCCATGAACGCCCACCGCGACCTCCCGCGCGATCAATGCCTCCACCCCCAGCGCGACGGTGCCGGAGACCAGCCGCGCCATGGCCGACCCGCGCACGTCGCCCTCGGCATCCAGCGCCCAGACCCGGTGCCAGACCGGAACCCCGGCCCGTTCCGCCTTGAGCGAGACGCAAAGGACGACGCGATCCGTCTCTTCCGCGGCCACGGGGTATTTTTCCAGAAGCGCGTCCGACAGTGCGCGAAGCGCATCGTCATCGGGCCTGGCGGCGATACGGTCGAACACCGGCTGCCACGCCTCGGCCCAGCCGTTCAGGCGCAGCGTCCCGCGGGTGAACTCCTTCACGCGCCAGAGCGGATCGAAGTGATATTCCGCCAGATAGGGAACGGAATCGCGGTTTGGATACACCTCGAACGTCTCGGGCTGGCGCAGGGGGGCCGCATAGGTCGTGACCGCGTCCCAGGGATGGGCGACGCGCAATTCGGTGAAATCGCGGATCGACCGCGCGGGCAGCAAGAGCGCCCGCAAAACCCCCAGCGGCGACCATGAGAACTTGTAGCGAAAGGCATTCGGCTGCGCGGGCAGCCCGCCGCAATAGGACTGAAACGACAGCACATTCTCCACGTTATAGGCGGGGCTGGCGCGATAGGCGGAGACGAGGTCATGGGCCAGAAGATGGTCTATGCCGGGGTCCAGACCGACCTCGCAGAGGACCGAAACGCCCGCCCGCCGCGCCGGTTCGTCCAGCGCGCGCAACTCGGACGAGGCATAGCTGGAGGATACGAAATGCACCCCCTGCGCGACACAGTGGCGCGCAAGGTCCGCATGCATCGCCACCGGCAACATCGACACGACGATGTCGCCGCGCTTCATCTCTTTCTCGATCTCCCCCGGCGTCATGGCGCGAATGTCGTCGGTCATGTCGCCGACGGCCTCGCGCGCCTGCTCCACCGGCAGGTTCCAGACGGTCACGGGATGGCCGTCCCCGATCAGCCGCCGGAGGCCGGGGCGAGAGGACAGGCCGGTACCGCACCAGTGAATGCGCATGGAAAGACTCCCCCGATAAACTCGACGCAGATTGCGGCTGACTGGTTAACCGCGCAAGAACGACGTCAGAAATAGGTCCGCGATGTGTGCCTGTCGGCCCTGTCCAGATGCGGTGTGGCGCCGAACTGCGTCAGAAAGACGCTGTCGCCGAGAAATTCGAACCGATGGACCGACGTGTTCCTGATCCGCAGGAACAGCTGCGCCTTGGCGTCCGAGGCCAGACCCAGCGCGACGGCGATCAGCATGGCAATGACCCCGGTTGAGGTGACAAGCGCCGCCCCCGGCCCGCCTTCCGCCGCCTCTTGCAGCACCGCCAGCACACGGGCGCGGAAGGCGTCATAGCTTTCGTGATCGGGGTCCGCCACGCCGCTGCGCCAGATGTCCAGAACCTGCGGGACATGGGCCGCGAATTCCTCGGGCGTGGTCGGAAAAGGCACCCCGCGCGACCGCTTCAACGTCTCGGCCAGGGTGAAATAGTCGATCTCGTTCAGGCGCGGGTCCAGCGCATGATCCAGCGCCCCGACCGTGGCGATGGCCTTCGCCGTATCGACCTGCCGCTGAAGCGTGCCTGAGACGACGCGGTGAACCTCTCCCGTTTCCCTCAGGTGATCGGCCAGCCATGCGGCCTGCTGCACCCCAAGGGGCGAGAGGCGGTCATAGTCCGCTTCACTGCGGGCGCCGGAATTGGCCTGCCCGTGCCGGATCAGGATCACCTCGGTCATCTCACCTCCACCGCACGTCGCCGAGGAAGATGTAGCCTGCCCCATAGATCGTCTTGATGAGGCGAGGGTTCTTCGGATCCTCGCCCAGTTTCGTCCTGAGCCGCGAGATGCGCACATCCATCGCCCGGTCAAAGCTTTCCCCGGCGGCCCCGCCCAGCATCTCCTGCATCTGCGCGCGCGAGATCAGGCGCTTCGGGCTTTCCAGGAAAAGCCGCAGCACTTCACCCTCGGCATGGCTGAAGGGGACCTCTTCCCCCGTCTCGCCGATCAGAAGGTAGCGGTCGAAATGGGCGGTCCAGCCCGCGAATGTGGCCGTCGCCGCCTGCCGGTCGCTTTCCGCGCGCCCCTTGCGTAGCCGCGCGCGGATGCGGGCGACGACCTCGGCCGGGTCGAAGGGCTTGATGATGTAATCGTCCGCGCCAAGTTCCAGCCCCGTCACCCGGTCCTGCACCTGCGCCCGGCCCGAGATGATGATGATCGCCGCCCCGCTTTCCAGCGCAAGACGATGGACCAGCGCCAGCCCGTCGCGGTCGGGCAGACCCAGATCGACCAGACAAACCTCGGGCGCGGTGCGTTTCAGCGCCGCTTCGAATTCGGTCGCGCGCGCGTAGGAGGAGGTGCGGAACCCCGCCTCTTCCAGCGTGTCGGACAGCATCCGGCGCACCTCTGGCTCATCGTCCAGGATCGCGACATGCGGCCGTGCGTCGGGGGTATTCGTCATCGGGTCGCGGGTTCGTTCAGAAAGGCCGCGAGTTCGGCGGCGGTGAAGGGTTTCGTCAGGATCGGCACCGTTCCCGCCCCTGCCCGGACCGGATCGCCCGGCGGACGTGACGTCATCAGGCGGATCTCTGCCGTGATCCCCTTTTGGGCCAGCGCACCGGCAAGGTCCACCCCGGAGATGGGGCCGGGCAGGCCGATGTCGCTGAGCACGATGTCGATGCCCTGAAGCGCGGCAAGGTCCAGCGCCTCATCCGCGCTGCCGGTCTCGATGACGTTATGGCCCAGCGCGCGCAGCATTTCCCGCACATCGGTGCGGATCTCATGCCGGTCCTCGACCAGAAGGACAAGGCGGGGTTCGTCCCGGTGCGCGGGCGCGCGTCGCAGCGGCAGGCGCAGCGTCACCCGCGCGCCGCCCTCGGGGCGATTGGCAAGCTTTACCGTCCCGCCCGCCAGCTTGATGTGGTCATAGATCATCGACAGGCCAAGTCCCGACCCCTCGCCGCCCTTGGTGGTGAAAAACGGATCGAGGCCGCGTTTCAACGCCTCGTCGGTAAAGCCGGGGCCATTGTCGGCAACGCTGATCTCAAGCCAGGTTTCCTGCACCGGCCGCGCGGTGATGACGATGCGCCCGCCGCCCGCGCCCAGCGCGTCACGGGCGTTCAGGACAAGGTTCAGAAGCGAATCCTGCACCGCCCCCGCATCGACCAGAACCTCCCCCCGGACGCCGCTTGCGATGATGTCCAGACCGACGCCCTCGGGCAGCGACGGCACCGCCATCAGCCGCAATTCCTCAAGCAGCACGGTCAGGTCGGTCGGCACCGGCCGCATCTCGCGCGGGCCGGAGATGGTGGCGATCCGGTCTAGAAGCGTCCCGCCCCGGCGCGCGGCGGCAAGGGTCGCGCGGGCAAGGTCGGCGCCGGCGGGCGGCATGCCCTCCATCCGCTCGATCCGGCCCTGAAGGCCCATGATGATTGTCAGCAGATTGGCGAAGTCATGCGCCAGACCGGAGGTCAACTGCGCCGCAAGCTCCCGCTTTGCCGTCTGGCCCAGCGCGGCGCGCGCCTGCGCCTCTTCTGTCACGTCGGTGGACAGGATGTAGATGCCCCGCACCTCCTCTGCCCCCTCGCGATCGGGGGTCAGTGCGATGCGGATGCGGCGGCCGGAAATGTCATGGGTGATCTCGAAGACATTCGCCTCCCCCGCGGCGGCGCGTGACAGGCCGGGCAGGATACGTTCGAAATCGCGTGCGCCCAGCGCCTCTTCCACATGCCGCCCGACGATGTCCGACAGGCTGCCGGGCATCACCGCCGACAAGCGGCGGTTGGAGAAGGTGTAGCGCAGGTCAAGCCCGACATGGGCGATATGGGCGGGCATCATCTCGGTCACCAGGCGGGTGCGCGCCTCCATCTCGGTCAGCTCGCGCTTGGCCTCTTCCAGCGCGGTGTTGGCGGCGGCAAGTTCGCGGTTCGCGGCGGCCAGCCGTTCGGCATGGGCCAGAACCTGATCGGAAAGCTCGGCCGAGCGGGCGCGCAGCAGCGCCTCCTGCCGCTTGATGTCGGTGATGTCGGTATAGACCGTCACCCAGCCATTCTGCGGCAAGGGCGACCCTTCGACCGAGATCGTGCGCCCGTTCGGGCGCGTCCGCTCCATGTAATGCGGCTGAAACGTGCGGGCCTGTTCGACGCGGACGCGGACCGCTTCTTCGGTATCCGACACCTCGCCATATTCGCCGCGCAGGACCAGATAGCGGATCGTGTCCTCAAAGGTCGCGCCGGGGCGGGTCAGCTCCTCGGGCAGGTCGAACATCTGGCGGTACTTGCGGTTGCAGACGGCCAGCCTGAGGTCGCCGTCAAAGATCGACAGCGCCTGCTGGATCAGGTTCAGCGCCGCCTGTGTCAGGCGCGGGCGCGGGTCTTCGCGGTTGGTGTTTCGTGCCTCCACCGGCCTCTCACCTTCGATTGCGGGCGGGTTCGGCCCGCATCCTGCGCCGTCACGGCGGCCTTATGCAACAACCTGCCGCTTTGCCCCGCCACATCGGCGCACGGCATCGGCGATCTGCATCAGCTGCGGCTTCAGCGGGCTGGTCTTGCGCCAGATCATGCCAATGGTGCGTGACGGTTTCTGCCCGTCGAACCGCGACACGGACACCGCGGCGGCGCGGGTTTCGACCGGCACCGCCATGTCGGGGATCAGCGTCACGCCGATTCCGGCCCCGACCATCTGCACCAGCGTCGCCAGCGAACTGCCGTCAAGCAATTCGCGCGGGCGGCTGGCGCCCATCTCGCAGAACGACAGCGCCTGATCGCGGAAGCAATGCCCCTCTTCCAGAAGCAGCAGCTTCATCTCCCGCAACCTGTCGCGGTTCGGAACCGGCTTGCCCGCATCCGCCTCGGGCCGGACCAGCACGAATTCCTCGGAAAACAGCGGCAGTTCCAGCATCGAGGGTTCGGAGACGGGCAGCGCGACGATGGCGGTGTCGAGCGTCCCTTCGCGCAGCTCCTGCAACAGCTTCGCGGTCGTCGTTTCCCGAAGTTGCAGGTCGAGATCGGGGAAGACCTCGGCCAGCCGACCGATCAGCGCGGGCAGAAGATAGGGCGCGACGGTCGGGATCACGCCGATTCGCATCCGCCCGGCAAGCTGCCCGTGCGAGGCGCGGGCCAGATCCTCAAGCTCATCCACCGCGCGCAGGATCTCGCGCGCGCGTTCGACGAAGATCTCCCCGAACCCGGTCAGCCGCACCTTGCGCGGCCCGCGTTCGAAAAGCGGCGTGCCAAGCGATTCCTCAAGCTCCTTCACCTGCATGGACAGGGCCGGTTGCGTTACGGCGCAGACATCCGCCGCCCGGCCGAAATGCCCCTGGCGGGCGATCGCCTCGACATAGCGGAGCTGTTTCAGGGTCATGTTTGCCATAATCACTTCTTATCGTAACAATCAGGCTTTTCAAATTAATCTAATCGTCCGCATCTGCTAGAACAGGGACGAGACAGTCGGTCGCAGGGGTACGGGTCGTATCCCCGTCCGATCGTCACCAGATAGGAACGACCAATCGTCAGATGGAGGATAAGATGGACGGAAACGATACCGGCGGGAAATGCCCGGTCATGCATGGCGGCATGACATCGACGGGAAGCTCGGTCATGGCCTGGTGGCCGAATGCGCTGAACCTCGAAATCCTGCATCAGCATGGCGCCAAGTCCAACCCGATGGGCAAGGACTTCGACTACCGCGAAGAGGTCAAGAAACTTGACTACGCCGCGCTGAAAAAGGACCTGACCGCGCTGATGACCGACAGCCAGGACTGGTGGCCCGCGGATTACGGCCATTACGGCGGTCTCTTCGTTCGCATGGCCTGGCACGCGGCGGGGACCTACCGTCTGGCCGACGGGCGTGGCGGCGGCGGCACCGGCAACCAGCGTTTCGCGCCCCTGAACTCCTGGCCGGACAACGCCAGCCTCGACAAGGCCCGCCGCCTGCTCTGGCCGATCAAGAAGAAATACGGCAACAAGCTTTCCTGGGCTGACCTCATCATTCTGGCGGGCAACGTCGCCTATGAATCGATGGGTCTGAAGATGTTCGGCTTCGGCTTTGGCCGTCCCGACATCTGGGAACCGGAAATCGACATCTACTGGGGTGCCGAGAAGGAATGGCTTGCCCCCTCCGACACCCGCTATGGCGATGTGGCAAAGCCCGACACGATGGAAAACCCGCTGGCCGCCGTCCAGATGGGCCTGATCTATGTGAACCCCGAAGGCGTCAACGGCCAGCCCGATCCGATGAAGACCGCCGCGCAGGTGCGCGAGACGTTCAAACGGATGGCCATGGACGATGAGGAAACCGCCGCGCTGACCGCGGGCGGCCACACCGTCGGCAAGACCCACGGCAACGGCGATGCGGCGCTTCTTGGTGCCGAGCCCGAGGGCGCCGGTCCCGAAATGCAGGGCCTTGGCTGGGACAACCCGAAGATGGGCGGCAAGGCGGCCAAGGCGGTCACCTCGGGTCTTGAAGGGGCCTGGACGACCCATCCGACGGTCTTCGACATGGGCTTCTTCGAGATGCTCTTTGGCCATGAATGGGAGCTGAAGAAATCCCCCGCCGGTGCGAACCAGTGGGAGCCGGTGAACATCAGGGAAGAGGACATGCCGGTCGATGCCTCGGACCCGACGAAACGCCGGATGCCGATGATGACCGACGCCGACATGGCGATGAAGGTCGACCCGATCTACCGGGCGATCTGCGAAAAGTTCATGGCCGACCCGGAATATTTCAAGGACACCTTCGCACGCGCCTGGTTCAAGCTGACCCACCGCGACATGGGGCCGAAGACGCGCTACATCGGGCCGGAGGTTCCGGCCGAAGACCTGATCTGGCAGGACCCGGTCCCAGCCGGTTCGACCGGCTACGACGTCAACGCCGTCAAGGCGAAGATCGCCGCCTCGGGCCTGTCGATTGCCGATATGGTCTCAACCGCCTGGGACAGTGCGCGGACCTATCGCGGATCGGACATGCGGGGCGGCGCCAACGGCGCGCGTATCCGTCTTGCGCCGCAGAAGGACTGGGAAGGCAACGAACCCGCCCGCCTTGCAAAGGTGCTGTCGGTGCTTGAACCGATCGCGAAAGCGGCCGGTGCCTCCATCGCCGATGTGATCGTTCTGGCGGGCAATGTCGGTGTGGAGCAGGCCGCCAAGGCCGCGGGACACGCCGTCACGGTTCCCTTCGCGCCGGGCCGGGGCGACGCGACCGACGCGATGACCGACGCCGAATCCTTCGAGGTGCTGGAACCGCTGGCCGATGGCTACCGCAACTGGCAGAAGAAGGACTATGTCGTCAGCCCCGAGGAACTGATGCTGGACCGCACCCAGCTGATGGGCCTGACCGCGCCGGAAATGGTGGTCCTGCTGGGCGGGATGCGCGCCATGGGGACCAATTACGGCGGCACGAAGCACGGCGTCTTCACCGACCGCGAAGGCCAGCTGACGACCGATTTCTTCGTCAACCTGACCGATATGGCGAACAGCTGGAACCCGGTCGCGGGCGGTCTTTACGAAATCCGCGACCGCAAGAGCGGGGCCGTGAAATGGACCGCGACGCGGATGGACCTTGTGCTTGGCTCCAACTCGGTCTTGCGCGCGCTGGCCGAGGTCTATGCCCAGGACGACAACGCCGCCAAGTTCGTGCAGGACTTCGTCGCCGCCTGGACCAAGGTGATGAACGCCGACCGTTTCGATCTGGCCGCCTGACCGGCGATCATCAAGAAGACAAGGGGCGCTGCCATCGGGCGGCGCCTCTTTTCGTTGGCGATGCGCCAATGGCTGCGCGCCGATGACAGCCTTGCGGACGTAATGGACGTTTGAAAGGCCGGGCATCGCCCGACCGCGGGTGGGCGTAGGGCGGGCTGCTTGGCGGCGCTTTATGGTGAGGCCCACATCCAACGGCTTTCGGGTCGGGACGGTGCAATATCGCCCGCCCGGTGGGGCGGTCGGGCGATGCCCGGCGGCGCGGACCGCGCCTTGTTTCCGGGCAAGGGGAACGGCCACCGACGTAACCGCTTTGCTTGCGGGTGGCGCAAATACCTGACCGACCCCGCGACACGCAAAAATCCCCCTGTTACAATTCGTAAGGATTACGAAAAAGTCAGGCAAAGGTTGGCCGCGCAAATCAGGGCCAGCCGAAGGGGCGGTGGAGGACCCGGCCCAAGGTGTACGCCGCAACGACGGCGCGGGGAGGATATTGGTGTCAGAGAACGCGACGACGGACCATCCGCAGTCGATTCCGGCGCTTCTGGCGCGCAACGCGGCGCGCTGGGGCGGCTATCCCGCCTATCGGGAGAAGGAATTCGGCATCTGGCAAAGCTGGACCTGGGCCGAGACGGCCGCCGAGGTGCGCGCCATCGCGCTGGGCTTCATGTCGCTTGGGATCGAGAGGGGCGACCATGTCGCCATCATCGGTCGCAACCGCCCCGCGCTTTACTGGTCCATGGTCGCCGCCGAAATGTGCGGCGCGGTGCCGGTGCCGCTCTATCAGGACGCGGTGGCGGAAGAGATGGCCTATGTCCTCGACCATTGCGGCGCGCGCTTCGTGGTTTGCGGCGATCAGGAGCAGGTCGACAAGGTGCTTGAGGTGCAGGACCGCCTGCCCGGCATCCACCACATTGCCTATCTCGACAAGCGCGGGATGCGCAAATACGACCATTCCGCCATGAACGCGCTGGCCGACATCTCGGCCGAGGGGCTTGCCGGGCATCACCGCTTCGAGGAAGAGCTGAACCGCCGCACGGCCGAGCTGACCTATGACCATACCTGCGTCATGCTCTACACCTCTGGCACGACGGGCAAGCCGAAGGGCGTGGTCCTGTCGAACCGCAACATCATCGAAACCTCGAAGAATTCGGCGGAGTTCGACCGGCTGAACCACAATGACGACATCCTCGCCTATCTGCCGATGGCCTGGGTCGGGGATTTCATCTTTTCGGTCGGGCAGGCCTTCTGGACCGGCTTTACCGTCAATTGCCCCGAGAATGCCGCGACCATGATGACCGACCTGCGCGAGATCGGGCCAAGCTATTTCTTCGCCCCGCCGCGCGTCTTCGAAGGCCAGCTGACCAACGTCATGATCCGCATGGAGGACGCCGGACGCATCAAGAAGCGCATGTTCGACCGCTACATGGCCCTTGCCCGCAAGGTCGGCCCGGCGATCCTTGACGGCAAGCCGGTGTCGGGGATGGACCGCCTGCGCTACTGGCTGGGCAATGTCCTTGTCTACGGGCCGCTGAAGAACACGCTGGGCTATTCGCGCATCCGCGTCGGCTATACGGCGGGTGAGGCGATCGGGCCGGAGATCTTCGATTTCTACCGCTCGCTCGGCATCAACCTGAAGCAGCTTTACGGTCAGACGGAGGCCTCGGTCTTCATCACCCAGCAGCCCGATGGTGAGGTACGGTCGGACACGGTCGGCGTTCCCTCGCCCGGCGTGGAGGTGAAGATCGCCGAAAGCGGCGAGGTCTTCTACCGCTCCCCCGGCACCTTCGTGGAATACTACAAGAACGCCGAGTCGACCGCCTCGACCAAGGATGCCGAGGGCTGGGTGGCCACGGGGGATGCCGGTTTCTTCGAGGAAGGCACCGGGCATCTGCGCATCATCGACCGCGCCAAGGATGTGGGCAAGATGGCGGACGGGTCGCTCTTTGCGCCCAAATACGTTGAAAACAAGCTGAAATTCTTCCCCAACATCCTCGAAGCGGTGGTTTTCGGCGCTGACCGCAGCATGTGTACCGCCTTTATCAACATCGACCTGACCGCCGTCGGCAACTGGGCCGAACGCAACAACATCGCCTATGCCTCCTATCAGGAACTTGCCGGTCATCCGAAGGTCTACGAGATGATCCAGAGCCATGTGGAAGAGGTGAACCGTTCGGTCGCCGCCGACCCGATGCTGTCGGGTTGCCAGATCCACCGCTTCCTGATCCTGCACAAGGAACTGGACGCCGACGACGGCGAACTGACCCGCACCCGCAAGGTCCGCCGCAACATCATCGCCGAGAAATTCGCCGACCTGATAGACGCGCTCTACGTTGGCAAGGACGAGATCTATACCGAGACCGAGGTTACCTACGAGGATGGCCGCAAGGGCAAGATCAAGGCCACGCTTGAGATCCGGGATGCCGCCGTGGTGGCGCCAGAACAGAGGATGGCGGCGGAATGAACGTAGCGAATCCAGAAGGTTACACCACCCCCGACGGCCGCAGGATTGGCGGCGTGCTGATGGAGATGAAGAACATCACGCTGCGCTTCGGCGGCGTCAATGCGATCACCAATATCTCCTTCGACATCCGTGATGGTGAGATACGGGCGATCATTGGGCCGAACGGGGCGGGCAAGTCCTCCATGCTCAACGTCATCTCGGGCTTTTACGTGCCGCAGGAAGGCGAGGTCTGGTTCAAGGGCTACAAGCGCGGACCGATGAAACCCTATCAGGTCGCCCGTCTGGGCATCGCGCGGACCTTCCAGAACATCGCCCTTTTCGACGGGATGAGCGTGCTGGACAACATCATGACCGGCCGTCTCACGATGATGAAATCGGGCCTGCTGGGCCAGGCGATCTGGTGGGGCGGGGCGCAGCGGGAAGAGACGGAGAACCGCGAAAAAGTCGAGAAAATCATCGACTTCCTTGAAATTCAGAACATCCGCAAAACGCCCGTCGGCCGGCTGCCCTATGGCCTGAAGAAGCGCGTCGAACTGGCCCGTGCGCTGGCGGCGGAGCCGAAGCTTCTGCTGCTTGACGAACCCATGGCGGGCATGAACGTCGAGGAGAAAGAGGACATGTCCCGCTTCATCCTCGACGTGAACGATGAATTCGGTACCACCATCGCGCTGATCGAACATGACATGGGCGTGGTCATGGACCTGTCCGACCGGGTCGTCGTGATGGATTACGGCAAGAAAATCGGCGACGGCACCCCCGATGAGGTGCGCAACAATCAGGATGTCATCGACGCCTATCTGGGGGTCTCGCATGACTGACTGCATCCGTAGGCAACACGTCGGGTTTGCGTATTTCTTTTGTAGCTACGCGCGTAGGGACACGCGCCGCCCGGCAGGAACGGAGGCGAGCCATGCCTGACCAGCTTCTCTATGCGATGGAGGCGGGGCTGAACGGCCTCATGGCGGGGGTGATGTATGCGCTTGTCGCGCTGGGCTTCGTCCTGATCTTCAAGGCGTCGGGCATCTTCAACTATGCGCAGGGCGTGCTGGCGCTGTTCGCCGCGCTGACGCTGGTCGGGCTTCAGGACGGGCAGGTGCCGTTCGCCCATCTCATCAACGCGGTCTTCGGGACCGACCTGCACAGCTTCGGCTGGACCCTGCCCGCGGTCGTGGCCATCGCGCTGGCCGCCGGGGTCATGGTCCTTCTGGCCGTGGTGATCGAAAAGCTGGTGCTTCAGCACCTTGTCAACCAGGCGCCGATCATCCTTTTCATGGCGACCATCGGGATGGCCTATTTCCTTGAAGGGCTGGGCGACCTGATGTGGGGCGCCGACATCAAGAAGCTGGATATCGGCCTGCCGCAGGGGATCAACGAAACCATCGACACGCTGACCTATAACGCCTTCGGCTACGGCTTTTTCATCGACAACCTCGACATTGTCGCCACCGTCGTGGCCGCCGTTCTGGTGATCTCGCTGACGCTGTTCTCGCAATACACGAAATACGGCCGCGCGCTGCGCGCCGTGGCGGATGACCATCAGGCGGCGCTGTCGGTCGGCATCTCGCTGCGCTTCATCTGGGTGCTGGTCTGGTCCATCGCCGGTATCGTCGCGCTGGTTGCCGGGATCATGTGGGGGTCGAAATCGGGCGTCCAGTTCTCGCTCAGCCTGATCGCGCTGAAGGCGCTGCCGGTCCTGATGCTGGGCGGCTTCACCTCCATCCCCGGCGCCATCGTCGGCGGGCTTATTATCGGCATGGGGGAGAAGCTTTTCGAGTTCTGGATCGGTCCGATGATCGGCGGGGCGACCGAAAACTGGTTCGCCTATGTGCTGGCTCTGGTTTTCCTCGTGTTCCGGCCGCAAGGTCTCTTCGGTGAAAAGATCATCGAAAGGGTATGACCATGCCGAAACTGATCGCAATTCTGAACGTCATCGCCTGGGCCGGCTTCTGGGCCTTTGGCTACCTGGCGCTGACGGCCAATACCGAGGGCCATATGACCACGGCGCTCGTCCTTGCGGCGCTCGGCGGCGCGCTGGGCCTTGCCGCCTGGTTCTGGCTGGTGCGCCATTCCGAGGCGACGGGCTATGCCAGGCGCCCCAACCAGGTCGCGCGTGAGCATCACCGGGCGCAGGAGAGTAAAGCATGACTCCCGGTATTCTTCGTTGTCAAAATACTCCGGGGGTCCGGGGGCAGCGCCCCCGGCATCACGGCAAGCAGGAGGTCTGAGACGTGTTCTACCGCGAGGCAGGTGACTTCAAGACGTCCTATGTCGAGGACAGCCAGACCTTCCCGATCAGGTTCGATCGCTGGCGCTATTATGCCGTCGTCATCTTGGCCGTCGCGGTGGTGCCGTTCTTCATCAACGACTATTGGGCCAATGCGGTCTTCGTGCCATTCCTGATCTACGCCATCGCGGCAATCGGGCTGAACATCCTGACTGGCTATTGCGGGCAGGTCTCGCTGGGGACCGGGGGCTTCATGGCGGTGGGGGCCTATGCCTGCTACAAGCTGATGACGGCCTTCCCGGATGTGTCGATCCTGATCCACGTCCTTCTGGCGGGGGGCATCACGGCGGGGGTCGGCGTCCTTTTCGGCCTGCCAAGCTTGCGCATCAAGGGTTTCTACCTTGCCGTGGCAACGCTGGCGGCGCAGTTCTTCCTTGTCTGGCTCTTCAACAAGGTGCCGTGGTTCTACAACTACTCCGCCTCTGGCCAGATCTCGGCGCCGGAACGCTCGGTCCTTGGGGTCGCGGTCACCGGGGCGTCTGCCACGGCTTCGGCGAAATACCTCTTCTGCCTTGCGATCTTGTTCGTGCTGGCCTGGCTGGCGCGGAACCTGACGCGCGGCACGGTGGGGCGCAAATGGATGGCGATCCGCGACATGGATATCGCGGCCGAGATCATCGGGGTGAACCCGCTGACCACGAAACTGTCGGCCTTTGCCGTGTCGTCCTTCTTTGTCGGCGTCGCCGGGGCGCTTTTCTTCTCCGTCTATCTCGGCGCGGTCGAGGTGGGCGAGGCGTTCGGCATCCAGAAGTCGTTCCTGATCCTCTTCATGATCATCATCGGCGGACTTGGGTCGATCTTCGGCAGCTTCGCGGGGGCGGCGTTCCTTGTCCTTTTGCCGGTCCTTCTGAAGAACGTGCTTGTCGGCCAGCTTGGCTGGGCGACCGACCTTGCCGCGCATGTGGAACTGATGATTGTCGGCGCGCTGATCGTGGTCTTCCTGATCGCGGAACCGCACGGCATGGCGCAGCTTTGGCGGCTGGCGAAAGAGAAACTGAGACTTTGGCCCTTCCCGCACTAGGGGGGCCGACACACCAGAAGACCGGCGGGAAAGGCCGGCGTAACCAAAACGACCTAGGGAGGAGACCCTTATGAAGAAGACCCTGACAGCCATCGCCCTTGCGCTGGCGACCGCAGGCCCGGCGATGGCCGATCTTGTGGTGCCGAACCTGAGCTACCGGACCGGCCCCTTCGCGGCCGGCGGCATCCCCTATGCCGACGGGTTCAACGACTACTTCACGCTGCTGAACGAACGCGACGGCGGCATCGGCGGCGAAAAGGTCGCGACCCCGGAATGCGAGACCGCCTATAACACCGAAAAGGGCGTCGAATGCTATGAGGCGACCAAGGGCGAAGGCGCGCTGGTCTACAACCCGCTGTCCACCGGCATCACCTATCAGCTGATCCCGAAAGTGACCGCGGACGGCATCCCGCTTTACACGCCGGGCTATGGCCGCACCTCGGCCGCGAACGGCAAGGTGTTCGGCAACGTCTTCAACTACCCGGCGAACTACTGGGACGGCGCCAGCGTGGCGATCAAGTACCTGCTGGACGAGAATGGCGGCGACCTGAACGGCAAGAAGGTCGCGCTGCTCTACCACAACTCCGCCTACGGGAAGGAGCCGATCCGCACGCTTCAGGAACTGTCCAAGAAGCACGGCTTTGAACTGACCGAGATCCCCGTCGATTCGCCCGGCCAGGAACAGAAAAGCCAGTGGCTCCAGATCCGCCGCGACAAGCCGGACTATGTCCTGTTCTGGGGCTGGGGCGTGATGAACGCCGTGGCGATCCAGGAGGCCGCGAACATCCGCTTCCCGATGGATCACTTCATCGGCGTCTGGTGGTCGGGCTCGGAAAATGACGTGCTGCCCGCAGGCGACGGCGCGAACGGCTACAAGTCGCTGGCGATGCACGGCACCGGCATGGACTATCCGGTCTATGACGAGCTGAAGCAGTATGTCTACGACGCGGGCAAGGCGAGCGGCGCGGGCGATCAGATCGGCTCGGTGCTGTATTCGCGGGGCATGTATGCCGCGCTGGTCATTTCCGAAGCGATCCGCAAGGCGCAGGACCTGGCCGGTCATGCCGCGATCACGCCTTCGGAACTGCGCGACGGGTTCGAGGCGCTGGAGATCACGCAGGAGCGGATGGTGGAGCTTGGCCTGCCGAACTTCGGCCAGGCTTTCGCGGCCTCCTGCGAGGATCACGGCGGCCCCGGCATGGCGATGATCCAGCAATGGGACGCCTCGACGAAGAAATGGAACCTCATCACCGATTTCATCGCGCCGGATGACGAGGTTCTGGTCCCGCTGGTGATGGAAGACTCCGCCGCCTTCGCGGCCGAGAACAACATCGCAGAACGCTGCAACTGATCCGCTTGCGCGGGTCATCCCGGACCCCGATCCGGGATCCCTGACAGGGGGCGCGGCCTTCGGGCCGCCCCCGCGACAAGGCCCCGGATCAGGTCCGGGGCGGCACTGGAAACCGAAGGAAAGGGCGACGCCCATGCTCGATGCCGGCAAGACCGAGACCCTTCTTGAGGTCAACAACATCGAGGTGATCTACAATCACGTCATCCTCGTCCTGAAAGGGGTGAGCTTGGCGGTGCCGAAAGGCGGGATCACAGCACTTCTGGGCGGCAACGGCGCGGGCAAGACCACGACGCTGAAGGCGATTTCCAACCTTCTCCATTCCGAACGCGGTGAGGTCACCAAGGGTTCGATCCTCTATCGCGGCGAGCGCGTGCAGGACCTTGACCCCGCCGCGCTGGTCAAGCTGGGTGTCATTCAGGTGATGGAGGGGCGGCATTGCTTCGAACACCTGACGGTGGAGGAAAACCTTCTGACCGGCGCCTATACCCGCACCGATACCGGCGCCATCGCCGCCGATCTCGACATGGTCTACACTTATTTTCCCCGCCTGAAGGAACGCCGCCGCAGTCAGGCGGGCTATACCTCGGGCGGTGAGCAGCAGATGGTCGCCATCGGTCGCGCGCTGATGTCGAAGCCCGAGACGATCCTGCTGGACGAACCCTCGATGGGTCTTGCCCCGCAACTGGTCGAACAGATCTTCGAGATCGTGAAGGCCGTGAACGAGAAGGAAGGCGTGACCTTCCTTCTGGCCGAACAGAACACCAACGTGGCGCTGCGCTATGCCCATTACGGCTACATCCTGGAATCGGGGCGCGTGGTGATGGACGGCCCGGCCAAGGACCTGCGGGAAAACCCGGATGTGAAGGAATTCTACCTTGGCATGTCGGATGAGGGGCGCAAGTCCTTCCGCGATGTGCGCAGCTATCGCCGCCGCAAGCGGTGGCTGGCGTGATGAAGGATATGAAGGTGAGCCATTTCGACGACCTTGAAACCCGTTCCGCCGATCAGCGCGCCGCCGATCAGCTTGCCTCGCTGAACCTGCAACTGCGGCGCAACGGCCTTGCGCCGGCCAAGGCGCTGTCGGACCTTGCCCTTCTGCCGGTGCTGCGCAAGGCGGACCTGTCCGCGCGGCAAAAGCAGAACCCGCCCTTCGGCGGGTTGCCGGTGTCGAACCTCGCCCATGTCTTCCAGTCGCCGGGCCCGATCTACGAACCCGGCGGTGTCAGCGAGGATTGGTGGCGGATGGGGCGGTTCCTGCATGCCGGGGGCATCGGCAAGGGCGACATCGTCCACAACTGCTTTGGCTATCACCTGACGCCTGCGGGCATGATGTTCGAGAACGGCGCGCGGGCCGTGGGGGCGGCGGTGCTGCCTGCCGGGACCGGCCAGACCGACCTGCAGGTGCGCGCGGCGGCCGATGTCGGGACCACCGCCTATGCCGGAACGCCGGACTACCTGAAGGTGATCCTTGACCGCGCGGCGGAGATGGGCGTGACGTTGAAGATCGCCAGGGCGGCGGTCGGGGGCGGCGCGCTGTTCCCGAGCTTGCGCAATGAATACGCCGATCGCGGTATCTCTTGCCTGCAATGCTACGCGACCGCCGATCTGGGCAACATCGCCTACGAATCCCCCGCCATGGAGGGGATGATCGTCGATGAAGGCGTGATCGTCGAAATCGTCCGCCCCGGCACCGGCGATCCGGTCCCGGAGGGTGAGGTGGGAGAGGTCGTGGTGACCACGCTCAACCCCGACTATCCGCTGATCCGCTTCGCAACGGGGGATCTTTCGGCGGTGATGGCAGGGCAAAGCCCGTGCGGCCGGACCAACCTGCGTATCAAGGGCTGGATGGGCCGCGCCGACCAGACAACGAAGATCAAGGGCATGTTCGTGCGCCCCGAACAGGTCGCCGACCTTGTCGCGCGCCATGCCGAGGTCGCCCGCGCCCGCGTCGTCGCCACCCGTGACGGCGAGATGGACGCGATGACGGTGATGATCGAGACGGAATCCGGCGACGCGGCGCCCTATGAAAAGTCGGTGCTGGACGTTCTGAAGCTGCGCGGAAAGGTCCAGATCGTCCCAAGGGGATCGCTGCCGAACGACGGCAAGGTGATCGAGGATCAGCGCGTCTACGACTGACCCCCGCCGCGGGTTCGGGAACCTTCGTGATAGGATAACGTTCCCCTTTATGGCTAGTCTGACCGGACAGGCCAGTGAGGGAGGGTTTGATGCTTCGGAGATCCGTATTTGTCACCGCGCTGATCGCGGCAACACCGCTGGCCGCGCAGGACGCGGCCCTTGTGATTGGCAATGAGAATTACCGGGCGGCGCCCGATATATCCGGCGCCGAAGATGCGCTGGATGCCGCCGACGCGCTTGAGGCGGCGGGGTTCACCCTGCGCAAGGGCGCGGACCTGCCCACCGCCGCGCTGCGCGACCTTCTCAGTGACCATTACGGCGATACGGGCCAGGCCGGGCGCAGCGTGATCCTGCTGTCCGGCAACTTCGCCCATCACGGAACGAGGACATGGTTCCTGGGGACCGAGGCGAAGGCCCCCGGCCTGACCGAGGCGGACATGGCGGGCCTGTCGCTTGGCACCGTGCTGGAACTTGCCGCCGAACGTCCCGGCGCGGCGATGGTGCTGCTGGGGACGGAAGGCCATCGCATGACGCTGGGGCGCGGGTTGATCGCGGGCATCGGATCGCTTGAGGTGCCGCAGGGCGTGACGGTCATTTCGGGCGACGCGGCGGATATTGCCGCCTTCGCCGCCGACATCCTGACCCGGCCGGGCCAGACCCCGGCCCAACTTGCCGCCCGCGCGGGCGATCTGACTGTGACGGGCTTTCTCGGCAATGCGGCACCGTTCATTCCCGTTCCCGACGCCGCCCCGGCGGAGCCAGCGGCGGGGCAATCCGATCAGGTGGAGCGTGACCTTTGGGCGACGACGCAGGCCATCGACACGGTGCAGGGCTACGAATCCTATCTGCGGCGCTACCCGCAGGGGCTTTTCACCGATGCCGCGCGAAGGGCGATCGCGCTGAAGAACGACCCGGCGGCACAGGCGAAGGCGGCGGAAGACGCGCTGCGCCTGACCCGCGACCAGCGGCGGCAGATCCAGCGCGATCTGTCGATCCTCGACATCGACCCGCGCGGGATCGACGGTCTGTTCGGGCGCGGCTCGCGCGCGGCGATCGTGACCTGGCAGCAGCGCAACCGCTATGAGGCGACGGGCTTTGTCACCGCCGAACAGATCGCGGTCCTTGCGGCGCAGGCCGAAAAGCGCGCCGCCGAGCTTGAGATCGAGGCCGCCAAAAGGCAGGCGCAGCTGGAACGGGAGGACCGGCTTTACTGGGAACAGACCGGCAAGGCGGGCGACGAGGCGGGGCTGCGCGCCTATATCAAGCGCTATCCTGACGGGCTTTTCGCCGAACTGGCGCAGGAACGGCTGGCCGTTTTCGACGAACAGCGCAAGCAAGAGGCCGCCGCCGCCGACCGCGCCGCCTGGGATCAGGCGCTGAAGCTGAACACGGCCGCCGGGTTTCGCGAGTATCTGGCCGCCTATCCGAACGGCGCCTTTGTGGAGGACGCCAAACAGATCCTTGACGACATGGGCGCGTCAGACGCCGACCGGGCTGCAAAGGCGGGTGAGGATGCGCTGGGCCTGAATGACGGGCTGCGGCGGATGATCGAACAGCGGCTGGCGGCGCTGAACCTCAAGCCCGGCCGGATCGACGGCACTTTCGACAAGGAAACGCGGCGCGCGATCCGGCGTTACCAGCAGGCGCGCGGGCTTCCGGTCACCGGCTATCTCAGCCAGCAGACGGTGGCGCGGCTTCTGGTGGATTCGCTCTGAACGGCTGCCGGGGGACAGCCCGAAAAGACGAAGGCCGCCGGGGGTGCCGGCGGCCTTTCGCATAATCTGTCCGCCTGGATCAGCCCTGACGGGCCTTGAAGCGGCGCTGCGTCTTGTTGATCACATAGACGCGGCCCTTGCGGCGCACGACCTGACAGTCGCGGTGACGCAACTTCAGCGAGCGGAGCGAGTTCCTGACCTTCATAGGTCTTCTCCTATTCGCGGCGCGCGTGCGCCATTGAAACAAAATCGCCCCCGAATCGGGGGCGGGTGGTGGGCGGTACTGGGATCGAACCAGTGGCCACTACGATGTCAACGTAGTGCTCTACCGCTGAGCTAACCGCCCGTTCCGTCAACGATTCCGCCGGTTCCAAGGGATTGGAACGCGGCAGGCTCCGCGTCGGTCCCGCGGTCTATAAAAGGAGTCGCATCCGCTTTCAAGGGGTTTCGACTTCGGTCTATTTCCCCTTATAGTTCGCGGATTGGAGGACGATTTCATGGCGCCGTTGCCTTACGACCTGACCTTGCCGGACCGGCATCTGACAAGTGTCATCTTTTCGTCCCCGCATAGCGGCCGCGATTACCCGTCGGGCTTCGTCCGCAAAAGCGTTCTGGACGAGCGCACGATCCGGTCGTCCGAAGATGCCTTCATCGACGACCTGCTGGATTGCGCGCCGTCGCTGGGCGCGCCCCTTCTGGCCGCGCGCTGCCCGCGCGCCTATGTCGACCTGAACCGCGGCCCGGATGAGCTTGACCCCGCGGTGATCGAGGGGCTTCGGCCCGCGGGCTACAATCCGCGCGTGTCCTCGGGCCTTGGCGTCATTCCGCGTGTCGTCGCGGGCGGCAAGGCGATCTATCGCGGCAAGCTCAGCCCGGACGAGGTGATGGGGCGGATCGACGATTGCTGGACGCCCTATCACGATTGCCTCAAGGGGCTGATCGCGAAAAGCCGCACCGCGTTTGGCGAGGCGATCCTGCTTGATATGCATTCGATGCCGCATGAGGCGGTCGATTCCATCGCTGCCGCCGGGGCGCGGCGGCCGGAGATCATCCTTGGCGACCGTTTCGGCGCTGCCGCCTCAAGCCAGGTCGTCGACCGGGTTGAGGCCGCGTTCGAGGCGGCGGGCCTTCGCACGCTGCGCAACGCGCCCTTCGCGGGCGCCTATATCGCCCAGCAATACGGCCGCCCCGCCGGTGGCACCCATGTCATCCAGATCGAGATCGACCGCGCGCTTTACATGAATGAGCGTGAGATCCGCCCGAACGGCAATTACAAGGGCTTCAAGAAGCTTCTGGCCGGGATCGTCGCCGAGGTGATCGAGATTGGCCGCCCGGCCGAGATGCTGTCCGCCGCCGAATAGTCAGCGCATACTCAGCGCAGCGCCCGGCCCTTCACGATCGCATCGGCCCCGAACCGCGCCCGGATCGCATCCGCCGCACGTTCCGCCCCCGCCCGGCGTTTCGCGTCGGGGTCAAGAAGATCGGGCGTCAGGTCGGCGGCGCTGGCGGCCACGATGTCCGACAGGCCGACCCCGATCAACCGATAGGCATCGCGCCCGCCGACATGGGCGAGCAGATCGGCCGCCTCGCGGTACAGCCGGTCCGCCATCTGCGTCGGCTCGCGCAGCGTGTGGCGGCGGGTGATCGTGGTGAAATCGGCGCGCTTCAGCTTCAGCGTGACGGTCCGCCCGGCAAGACCCTTGGCCTTGGCGCGGTCGGTCACCTTTTCCGACAGCCGCCAGACATGGCCGTCCAGAAGGTCGCGGTCGGCTATATCGTCGTCAAAGGTCGTCTCGGCCGAGATCGACTTCATCGGCTCATTCGGGGTCACGCGCCGGAAATCCTCGCCCCGCGCAAGGTGCCAGAGACGGTCGCCGATCTGCCCGAAACGCTGGATCAGGTCCTTGCGGTCCCAGCGGGCGAGGTCGTCGAAGGTACGGATACCGGCGGCGTCCAGCTGCGCCTGACTGGCCGCCCCGACGCCCCAGATCATGCGGACCGGCTTGCCCTTCAGAAACGCCGCCGTATCGGCCCGCCCGATGACCGAAAAGCCGCGCGGCTTGTCGAGGTCCGAGGCGATCTTGGCAAGGAACTTGTTATGCGACAGCCCGACCGATCCGGTCAGCCCAAGTTCCTCCTCCATCCGTTTCAGAAGCCGGGCGAGAAGGACGGCGGGCGGCGCCTTGTGCAGCCGCTCGGTCCCCGTCAGGTCCAGAAACGCCTCATCAAGCGACAGCGGCTCAACCACCGGCGTCATCGCGTCCATCAGCGCCCGGATCTGGCGCGAGACGGCGGCATAGTGACTGCCGCGCGGCTTGATGACGACCGCCTCGGGGCAAAGGCGCAGCGCCTGAAACATAGGCATCGCCGAACGCACGCCCTTGATCCGCGCAAGATAGCAGCAGGTGGAAACGACACCCCGCTTAGCCCCGCCGACGATCACCGGAACGCCGCGCAGCTCCGGGTTGTCGCGCTTTTCGACGCTGGCATAGAAGGCGTCGCAATCCATATGCGCAATGGAGAGCGTCAAAAGCTCGGGATGCGCCACGATGCGCGGGGACCGGCAGGCCGGGCAGCGGGGGCCGGTCTGAAAGGTCGTCAGGCAATCGCGGCAGAGCGCAGGCATGGGCAGAGATTACCGCAGTCAACGGGCGCGCGAAACGGGCTTTGCTATGGGCTAACGGTCAAGCCGCCCCATGATCCGGCTGCGCACGTCCTCCTCCTCTGCCGCCAGCGCCCGCATCAGCGCGCGAAGATCGCCGCGTGTGCCGTGAAGCTGATCGACAAGGCCCATGACGATCCCCAGCGCATCGTCATTCATGTCGAAATCGTCGCAAAGATCGCAAAGCAGCTCGATCCGCGCGATGTCCACCTGCCGGTAGACGACGCGGCCGCCAGTATCTGCGGGGCGGATGACCTCGGCCCGCACGAACCGCGCCAGAAGCGCGTGATCCAGCCGCGTCACGGCGGCCAGCGTTTCCTCTTCGCTCAGGAAAACAGGTTGGTCGGTCATGCCGTCACCCCCTTGCGCGGATCGTAGCCATGGGTCTTGCGCCACTCCTCCATGAAGCGGGCAAGGTCGTCGTCCACCGCCTTCGGCATCACGATCCTTAGCTCGATCCGCTGATCGCCCGCCGTGCGGCCCTTGGCCGCGATCCCCCGGCCGCGCAGCCGCAACACCTGGCCGGTGCTGGCGCCCTTCGGGACCGTCACCTTGACCGGCCCGTCGATGGTCGGCGCCTCGACCTTGGCGCCCAGAATGGCCTCGTCAATCGTGATGGGCAGGGTCATCACGATGTCGTCGCCGTCGCGCGAAAACACCGGATGCGGGCGGATCGACAGCGTCACATAGGCGTCCCCGGCGGAGCCGCCGCCATAGCCTGGCCCGCCCTTGCCCCGCAGGCGCAGGGTCTGGCCGTCCGCGATGCCCCTTGGGATCTTCACCTCAAGATCGCCGCCATCGGGCAGGGTGATGCGCATCGACCCGCCGGTCGCGGCCTCGATGAACGGTACGTCGAGCGCGTAATGCGCATCCGCCCCCCGCGCCTTGACGTCCCGCCCGGCAAAGCCGTCGCCACGCTGCCGGTTCTGGCGGCGCAGGAATTCGGCGAAGATGTCGGCCTCATCCCCATAGCCTTCATAGCGCGGCCCCTGACGGTAGGGATTGCCCGGCTCCTCGGCGAAATCGCGGTAATAGCTGCGTTGCTGCGGCCGTTCCTGCCCGCTTGCGTCGATCTCCCCCCGGTCGAAGCGCGCCCGTTTCTCCGGGTCCTTCAGCAGATCGAAGGCCGCCGCCGCCGCCTTGAACCGCGCCTCGGCCGCCGCATCGCCGGGATGCAGGTCGGGATGGCTGTCCTTGGCGATCTTGCGATAGGCCTTCTTGATCTCATCCGCGCTGGCATCCTTTGCGACGCCAAGCACGTCATAGGGATTGTCGCTCATCACTTCCCCGCCGCTGAGTCCTTTGCCATGGGATTAGAGCGGCATCCGGCGTCTATCGCAACCGGATGCGGGACCGCCATGCGGACCATGGGGCTTTCCTCCCCCCGCACATGCGGGCATAGTCCGGCCGGGGCGAATTTGAGGAGACAGTCATGGATTTCGGGCAGGCCTTGGGCGCATTCATCGGCGGCAACGGGGTTATCCTCGCGCTGGCTGTCTTTGTCATCATCTGCATCTTCCTGGGCGTCAGGATCGTGCCGCAGTCGGAAAAGCACGTCGTCGAACGCTTCGGGCGGCTGCGCGCCGTGCTGGGGCCGGGGATCAACTTCATCGTGCCGTTCCTGGACAAGGTCGCACACAAGATCTCAATCCTCGAACGGCAGTTGCCGAACGCGCTTCAGGACGCGATCACGGCTGACAACGTGCTGGTGAAGGTCGAAACCAGTGTCTTTTACCGCATTATCGAGCCGGAAAAGACCGTCTACCGCATCCGTGACGTGGACGGCGCCATCGCCACCACGGTCGCCGGGATCGTCCGGTCGGAGATCGGCAAGATGGAGCTTGATCAGGTGCAGTCGAACCGCGCCCAGCTGATCGACCGGGTGCGCGAGCAGGTGGCCGCGATGGTCGACGACTGGGGGATCGAGGTGACGCGGGCCGAAATCCTTGACGTCAACCTTGATGAGGCGACGCGGGCGGCGATGCTGCAACAGCTGAACGCCGAACGGGCGCGCCGTGCGCAGGTGACCGAGGCGGAGGGCAAGAAGCGCGCGGTGGAGCTTGCCGCCGATGCGGAGCTTTATGCCGCCGAACAGCAGGCCAAGGCGCGCCGCATCTCGGCCGAGGCCGAAGCCTTTGCGACCGAAGTCGTGGCCAAGGCGATCAAGGAAAACGGAATCGAGGCGGCGCAATATCAGGTCGCCCTGAAGCAGGTTGAGGCGCTGACCGCCGTGGGGCAGGGGACCGGCAAGCAGACGGTCATCGTGCCGGCCAACGCGCTTGAGGCCTTTGGCGATGCGTTCAAGATGCTGAAAGGACGGGCATGATGGCGCTTTGGCAGGAATGGTGGGTCTGGATGGTGGCGGGCGCGGTGCTTGCCATCCTTGAGGTGCTGATCCCCGGCTTCATCTTGCTAGGCTTTGCCATCGGTGCCGGGATCACCGGCGCGCTTTTGTGGCTTGGCGTTCTGGGCGGGTCGCTGGCGGTGCTGCTGCTGGTCTTCGGGGTGTCCTCACTGATCGCCTGGCTGGCGCTGCGGTCGCTGGTCGGGGTGCGGCACGGGCAGGTCAAGATCTGGGACCGCGACATCAACGACAACTGAACCGGCCCCGGCCGGGCAGCGATTTTCCGCAACCTTTGCGTGATCGCGTCGGCAAGAGGAGGCCGATGACGGGAAATTGGACTCGCCTGTCGCGGGTATCTTCGCCATTCTCGGAACAGAGAGTCCGACAAGGAGCGGCAGATGGCAGCGCGAAAGAAGGGCGGCTTCAATCCGGGACGTGGCGGCAGGCGGATGTCTGGCGGGCGTGCGGGGAAGAAGACCGGAGGCGGGTTCCTGACCCGCTTTGCGCTGTTCGTGGCGCTGGGGACGCTGGTCCTTTGGCTGGTCGATCGCCCCGTGATGCCGGAACAGCGCGGCGCGGAGACAAGCCCCGCCGGTGCCAGCGTCGATGCCGGATGACCTGACCCCTGGCCGGGCCTGACCGGATCAGGAAAGCTCCTCGATAATCGCCCGCGCGGCGCTGACCGGGTCGGGCGCGGCCCAGACCGGGCGGCCGACGACGATGTGATCGGCCCCGTCGGCGATGGCCTGCGCCGGGGTCGCGACGCGTTTCTGGTCGCCAAGTGCCGCCCCGGCGGGCCTCACACCCGGCGTCACGATCAGCCTACCTGCCGCCTCGGGCAGGGCGCGGACCAGCGCCGCCTCGCGCGGGGAACAGATCACGCCATCGGCCCCGGCGGCAAAGGCGCGCCCGGCGCGTTCTACGACGATGTCCCGCACGTCGCCCGGCCGGATCAGCGCGGCGTCAAGATCGGCGCGTTCCAGCGAGGTCAGGACGGTGACGGCAAGGATCTTCAGGTCCTTGCCCGAGGCTCCGTCCTTGGCGGCGCGAACCACGTTCGGGTCGCCGTGAACGGTCAGGAAATCGAGGTCGAACTGCGCGATACCCCTGACCGCCGCCTCTACCGTCGCGCCGATGTCAAAGAACTTCATGTCGAGGAAGATGCGCTTGCCGTGATCCTGCTTCAGCTCATTGGCCAGCGCGAGACCGCCGCCGGTCAGCATGCCAAGACCGATCTTGTAGAAGCTGACCGCATCGCCAAGTCGCCGGGCAAGATCCAGCCCGTCAAGCGCATTGGGAACATCGAGGGCGACGATCAGCCGGTCGTCGGCGCGGGTCTGGGACAGGACGGTCACGGGGCCACCTCCTTCTGGACTGCGGCGGGTGTGCGGGTTGCGGGGGCCGCTGTCAAGCGTGTCGGGCCTGAGTCGCCGGGCGGTGCAAGGCCGGATGTGGCAGAGGGGTAGGATCGGCGGATCGGGTGCAGGGTACGGCACGCCCACCGCGCAGGTTCCCGCCGGTCCGGCGACGGGGCGGCGATCCGCCGGGGAGAACGGTGCAAATCGGCCATCCGCGGCCCAAAAAGAGGTTGTTTTATAATTGGTTAGGGATTCGCCTCCTGCGCTGGCAGACTGACAGCGTAAGGAAACAGGAGGCCAGGATGCAGAATGAACATCACATGACGGGCCGTCCCACCTATGACGACCGTCTTCCCATGGACGACCGGAGCGGTGCGCCGCGCGGCGGCAAGATCCTGATCGCTGTGGCGGCGCTGATCGTCATCATCGGTGCGCTTCTCTGGTTCGGCTCGGGCGGGGATACCGCCGGGACCGGGGACCAGATGCGCCCTGCGGCAACCGCCCCGGCCGAAGCCCCCGCAGCGATGCCCGAAACCTCTGCCCCGATCGCGGCGGACCCGGCAACGGACGGGGCCATGCCGCCGACCGATGCGGCACCGGCCCAATAGGTCGGCCAGCCGACGGGGCGGCAGCCCCCAGTCGCGCCCGCACATCGCCACCACCACGGAACCGTATGGGCGCGACGGTTACAGCCGGGCATCCCGCCCGGCTGTATACCTTTGGGCGCGCCTTTTCAGACCGGCTTTCTGCGAAACGCCGAGGGCATGGCATCATTGCGCGGCAAAAGCCCGTCCTGCGCAAGATGCGCCATCTGGCGCGGATGGGCCGGGACGATCCCGAGATAGCGCCCGGTCGAGGTCAGGAGATGGTTGGCAAGACGTGTCATCGACGCTCCTCCGTTAAGGTTAAGCGTCATTAGGCCTGATTCCGGTTTCCATTTCGTTGCCGTGAATTCCCGCTGTCCCCCGCCTTGAAAAGAGCGCCCCCCGTCGCCAATTCAGATGCAAGACCCGGGATGTGTCGTGCCGCAAATGTGGGCGACCGGACGCCGGGGGCTAGCAAAGGAGAATGACCGATGAACATGGAAAAGTTCACGGAACGGTCGCGCGGGTTCCTTCAGGCCGCTCAGACCATCGCGATGCGCGAGGAACATCAACGGGTTGTTCCCGAACATCTTCTGAAGGCCCTTATGGATGACGATCAGGGCCTGTCGGCCAACCTCATCACCCGCGCGGGCGGTGAGCCGAAGCGCGTGCAGGAAGCGGTCGATCAGATGATCGCCAGGATGCCGAAAGTGTCGGGCGGCGACGGGCAGGTCTATGTCGATACCTCTCTTGTCCGCGTGCTGGACGAGGCGGAGAAGATCGCCAAGAAGGCGGGCGACAGTTTCGTGCCGGTGGAGCGCGTTCTGATGGCGCTGGCCATGGTGAACACCAAGGCCAAGGATGCGCTGTCGGCCGGTGCCGTCACGGCGCAGAACCTGAATACCGCGATCAACGATCTGCGCAAGGGCCGGACGGCGGATTCGGCCTCGGCCGAGGAAGGCTATGACGCGCTCAAGAAATATGCGCGCGACCTGACCGAGGCGGCCGAGGAAGGCAAGATCGACCCGATCATCGGGCGCGATGATGAGATCCGGCGCACCATGCAGGTCTTGTCGCGGCGCACGAAGAACAACCCGGTCCTGATCGGTGATCCCGGCGTCGGGAAGACCGCGATCGCCGAGGGCCTTGCCCTGCGCATCGTCAACGGCGATGTGCCGGAATCCCTGCGCAACAAGAAGCTCATGGCGCTGGACATGGGCGCACTCATCGCCGGCGCGAAGTATCGTGGTGAGTTCGAGGAGCGGCTGAAATCCGTTCTGAAAGAGGTCGAGGCCGCCGCGGGCGAAATCATCCTGTTCATCGACGAGATGCACACGCTGGTCGGCGCCGGGAAATCCGACGGCGCCATGGATGCCGCGAACCTTATCAAACCGGCTTTGGCGCGGGGCGAATTGCACTGCGTGGGCGCGACGACGCTGGATGAATACCGCAAATATGTTGAGAAGGACGCAGCATTGGCCCGCCGGTTTCAGCCGGTGATGGTCGATGAGCCGACGGTGGAGGACACGATTTCCATCCTTCGCGGCATCAAGGAGAAGTATGAGCTTCACCACGGCGTCAAGATCTCTGACTCCGCCCTGGTGGCGGCGGCGACGCTGTCGAACCGCTACATCACCGACCGCTTCCTGCCCGACAAGGCCATCGACCTTGTCGATGAAGCCGCCAGCCGCTTGCGGATGGAGGTGGATTCAAAGCCCGAGGAACTGGATGCGCTGGATCGCGAGATCCTGCAAAAGCAGATCGAGGCCGAGGCGCTGAAGAAGGAAGACGATGCGGCGTCGAAGGACCGGCTTGAGACCCTTGAGAAGGAGCTTTCCGGCCTTTCCGAACGCTCGGCCGAGATGACGGCCAAGTGGCAGGCGGAACGCGACCGGCTGGAGTCGTCGCGCGAGATGAAGGAACGGCTTGACCAGGCCAAGATCGAGCTGGAGCATGCCAAGCGGAACGGCGATCTGGCCAAGGCCGGGGAACTGTCCTACGGCGTGATCCCGCAGCTTGAAAAGCAGCTTGCCGCGTCGGATGCCGAGGACGAAGGCCCGATGGTGGAAGAGGCCGTGCGGCCCGAGCAGATCGCAGAAGTGGTCGAACGCTGGACCGGCATCCCGACCTCCAAGATGCTGGAGGGGGAGCGCGAGAAGCTTCTGAAGATGGAAGAGGAGCTTGGGCGCAGGGTCGTCGGCCAGACGCAGGCCGTCGCGGCGGTGTCGCGCGCCGTGCGTCGGGCGCGGGCAGGCTTGCAGGATGAGAACCGGCCTCTGGGGTCGTTCCTCTTCCTTGGGCCGACCGGCGTCGGCAAGACCGAGCTGACAAAGGCGCTCGCCGAATACCTCTTCGACGACGAACATGCGATGGTCCGCATCGACATGTCGGAATTCATGGAGAAGCATTCGGTCGCCCGCCTGATCGGCGCCCCTCCGGGCTATGTCGGCTATGACGAAGGCGGCGTTCTGACCGAAGCCGTTCGGCGGCGGCCCTATCAGGTCGTCCTGTTCGATGAGGTGGAAAAGGCGCACCCCGATGTCTTCAACGTGCTGTTGCAGGTTCTTGACGACGGGCGTCTGACCGACGGTCAGGGCCATGTCGTGGACTTCAAGCAGACGCTGATCGTGCTGACCTCCAACCTCGGGTCGCAGGCGCTAAGCCAGTTGCCCGAAGGCGCGGACAGCGCGCAGGCGCGGCGCGACGTGATGGATGCCGTCCGGGCGCATTTCCGGCCGGAGTTCCTGAACCGTCTCGACGACATGATCATCTTCCACCGGCTGAGCCGCGAGGACATGACCGGCATCGTGGAGATCCAGCTGCGCAACCTGACCAGGCGGCTGGCGCAGCGCAAGATCACGCTGACGCTGGACGAGGATGCGAAGAAGTGGCTGGGCGACGCGGGCTACGATCCGGTCTATGGCGCGCGGCCTCTGAAGCGCGTCATCCAGCGCGACCTTCAGGACCCGCTGGCCGAGATGATCCTGGCGGGCGATGTCCGCGACGGCGAGGAAATCACCGTCACCGCCGGGGCCGACGGGCTTCTGGTCGGGGGGCAGGTCGTGTCCTCCAACCGGCCGCGGCCCGAGGGCGCAGCGTTACACTGATACGGAAATGTGATCGCGAAAATGGCCATGTCCCCTGTGGGGCATGGCCTTTTCGTATCGCGGGCGCCAGTGACGATGTTTCGCTTCGTTACAAATCCCCATCACGGATGTGAGAGGACTTTATTCGCCCTGCGGGGGCGGCCCGTGTACCCTTGGCGATGAAACAAGGGGAGCCTGCGCATGAGAGGCCATCGCCCGGACCTGAAGTGGTCCGATGTCACACCGAAGCATGTCTTCATGAACCGCCGCGCGCTGATCGCCGGGGCAGCGGGGCTTGCCCTAGCCGGGCCAGCGATGGCGAAGCTGGCCTATTCCAGATCGGACTACTCCACCCCCGATGCGCCGACCAATCTGGAAGACATCACCAGCTACAACAATTTCTACGAGTTCGGCTTTGGCAAGGGCGACCCGGCGAAATATGCCGGTGCGCTGACCACGGACCCATGGAGCATCAAGATCGACGGGCTGGTCGACCGGCCGGGGGAGTACGGGCTGGACGACATTCTCAAGGGCGTGTCGCTTGAGGAACGCATCTACCGTTTCCGCTGTGTCGAGGCCTGGGCGATGATCGTGCCGTGGATCGGCTTTCCGCTCTCGGGTCTGCTGGACCGGGTGGGGGTGCAGTCGAAGGCGAAGTATGTGGCCTTCGAAACGCTCCTCCGCCCGTCGGAGATGCGCGCCCAGAAGACCAGCGCGCTCGACTGGCCCTATCGTGAGGGGCTGCGTCTGGATGAGGCGCGCCATCCGCTGACGATCCTTGCCACCGGGCTTTATGGTGAGGAGATACCGAACCAGAACGGCGCGCCGATCCGGCTGGTCGTGCCGTGGAAATACGGCTTCAAGTCAATCAAGTCGATCGTGCGCATCAGCCTGACCGACAGGCAGCCCGAAACCACCTGGAACGCGCTTCAGCCCGAGGAATACGGGTTCTACGCCAACGTGAACCCCGAGGTAGACCACCCGCGCTGGAGCCAGGCGACCGAACGGCGCGTCGGCGCGGGGCTGTTCGGCGGCCGTCAGGATACACTGAAGTTCAACGGCTATGAGGAGGTCGC
>NZ_PVEP01000004.1:0-2500 GCF_002973535.1 Albidovulum denitrificans | reverse complement strand
GGTTCCTGCTTAAAGCTAATCTGAGCAGGGTAAGCCGACCCCTAAGGCGAGGCCGAAAGGCGTAGTCGATGGGAACCAGGTTAATATTCCTGGGCCAGGAGGATGTGACGGATCTGAGCCGTTGTTCACCCTTATCGGATTGGGTGGGCAGCCAACAGGTTCCTGGAAATAGCCCTCCATTAGATCGTACCCTAAACCGACACAGGTGGACTGGTAGAGAATACCAAGGCGCTTGAGAGAACCACGTTTAAGGAACTCGGCAAAATGCTCCCGTAAGTTCGCGAGAAGGGAGCCCGGGTTCTAGGCAACTAGAGCCCGGGGGCACAAACCAGGGGGTGGCGACTGTTTACTTAAAACACAGGGCTGTGCGAAGCCGTAAGGCGACGTATACAGTCTGACGCCTGCCCGGTGCTGGAAGGTTAAAAGGAGGGGTGCAAGCTCCGAATTGAAGCCCCAGTAAACGGCGGCCGTAACTATAACGGTCCTAAGGTAGCGAAATTCCTTGTCGGGTAAGTTCCGACCTGCACGAATGGCGTAACGATCTCCCCGCTGTCTCAAACGTGGACTCAGCGAAATTGAACTGTGTGTCAAGATGCACACTTCCCGCGGTTAGACGGAAAGACCCCATGCACCTTTACTATAGCTTCGCACTGGCATCAGGATTGTGATGTGCAGGATAGGTGGTAGGCTTTGAAGCGGGAACGCCAGTTTCCGTGGAGCCTCCCTTGAGATACCACCCTTCGCACTCTTGATGTCTAACCGCGGCCCGTTATCCGGGTCCGGGACCCTGCGTGGTGGGTAGTTTGACTGGGGCGGTCGCCTCCCAAAGAGTAACGGAGGCGCGCGAAGGTTGGCTCAGAGCGGTCGGAAATCGCTCGTTGAGTGCAATGGCAGAAGCCAGCCTGACTGCGAGACTGACAAGTCGAGCAGAGTCGAAAGACGGCCATAGTGATCCGGTGGTCCCAAGTGGGAGGGCCATCGCTCAACGGATAAAAGGTACGCTGGGGATAACAGGCTGATGATGCCCAAGAGTCCATATCGACGGCATCGTTTGGCACCTCGATGTCGGCTCATCTCATCCTGGGGCTGGAGCAGGTCCCAAGGGTATGGCTGTTCGCCATTTAAAGAGGTACGTGAGCTGGGTTTAGAACGTCGTGAGACAGTTCGGTCCCTATCTGCCGTGGGTGTAGGATACTTGAGAGGAGTTGCCCCTAGTACGAGAGGACCGGGGTGAACGTTCCACTGGTGGACCAGTTGTCGTGCCAACGGCAGTGCTGGGTAGCTATGAACGGACAGGATAACCGCTGAAGGCATCTAAGCGGGAAGCCCCCCTCAAAACAAGGTATCCCTTGAGAGCCGTGGAAGACCACCACGTCGATAGGCCGGAGATGTAAGCGCTGTGAGGCGTTCAGTTGACCGGTACTAATTGCTCGATAGGCTTGATTTGATCCAGCAGAAGTCAGACTTCCCTGGACAAAGCGCTTGGACGTTTGATTGTTTCGTGTTTCTTTCTCGGTTTGGTGGTCATAGCACGAGCAAAACACCCGATCCCATCCCGAACTCGGCCGTTAAGTGCCGTCGCGCCAATGGTACTGCGTCCTAAGACGTGGGAGAGTAGGTCGCCGCCAAACCTAGTAAGAAACACGAAAATGTATCTCTCGACGATGCGGCCCCATACAATTCGATTTGTCGCGGGCCAGAATTGGCGCGGGGTGGAGCAGCCCGGTAGCTCGTCAGGCTCATAACCTGAAGGTCGCAGGTTCAAATCCTGCCCCCGCAACCAACTAAATTGCCCTAGCCGCAATCGGTTAGGGCTTTTTGCGTTTATCACCAAGCACGCACTTTGCACTGCATTTGGATCAGAACCAAAGCTTTGTGGCCGTTTTGAGCAAAGCGGGCGAAAGCACGAGGATCGCTTTGCACTGCAGCTACATCAAGAAGCGCCGATTGCCTGACAACAGTGGTCCGTCACCCGACGATGATTTGGACTGCCGCGCAAAGAGCCTGTCCAAGTGCGCAGCCCGAATTGCCGTGCGCGTCCTGCATGGACTTGCCCGGCTTTTGTGGAGAGCGTTTAGCTCACTTCACGGGCCTTTCTCTCGAAGGCGATGGGGCTTTGGTAGCCGAGCGATGAATGTCGTCTGACGGTGACCTGCTCCCCTGAAAAGTCCTCGATTTGAGGTTAGCCTGTTCTCCAACTGAGGAGACAGACGATGAAGAGATCACGGTTCAGCGAAGCGCAGATCATTGGTATTCTGAAGGAGCATCAGGCGGGCATGAGCGCGCCGGATCTGTGCCGCAAGCACGGGATCAGCGACGCGACTTTCTACAACTGGCGGCGCAAGTATGGCGGCATGGAGGTCGCCGATGCGAAGCGGCTGAAGGCGCTCGAAGCCGAGAACACGAAGCTCAAGAAGATGTTGGCCGAGCAGATGATGGATGTGGCGACACTGAAAGAGATGCTCGGAAAAAACTTCTGAGGCCCGGTTCGAGGAGGAAA